>NZ_LVWI01000124.1 GCF_001909055.1 Paenibacillus helianthi | reverse complement strand
GGGACTGCCCCCTGTTTGTGAGACAGTGATCAAAACACCTTGCAAGTTTAAGCAGCCAGTCGCCGAAAATCCACCGGCGACTGGTTATTTAGTTTCGCCTGAATCCGAATTGAGTTATAGTAGGTGATGTAGTCTCGAACGGTCTGTTCAACGATTGCAGTCGTTGTACACATAAGATCTTCGAGGTAGAACGTTTCAGACTTTAGGGTGGAATGAAACGACTCAATGGGGGCATTATCAGCGGGCGTTCCTTTACGGGACATGCTCATGGTAATGCCTTTTCCCTTGACTACCGCCTGGTACGCCTGAGACGTATACACACTGCCCTGATCGCTGTGGAGCAGCATGTTGGCCCGCTCTGGAAGTTGGCCCAGTGTATCCAATACAAAGGACGTGTCCTGCTTGTCCGCTATACTGTAAGCGACAATTTCTCCGTTGTACAGATCCAAAATACTTGAAAGGTACAACATCTTGCCGCCAAACGGCAAATACGTAATATCTGTGACCAGTTTTTGCAAGGGAGCTGCTGCATGAAATTGCCGCTTAAGCAGATGTTCCGCAGGTTGTGCCGGTTGCCCTGTAGTCTTTCGTTTCTTCATCCTCACACGGCACTGTAGTCCCTCGCGCTGCATGATACGCTGGACCCGTTTATGGTTTATAGGCTCTTCTGCCCGAAGGAGCGCCGTGATTTTACGGTAACCGTACCGAAATTTATGCTGAGTGCAAAGCTGCCTTATCTTTTCCACCATCCGATCTATACTTTGAGTCCTGGCAGTCTTCCAGCGGTAGTAAGTAGCTCTCGCGATTCCGAGCCACGCACAAGCCTCAGATACCGTCACTTCTGCTCGAATGGATTCGATCCAGGCAACGACAACTTCTGGTCCCACCTCCTTTCCAGTTCCTTGTACTTTTTTAGCAGGTCCAATTGTTGCTTCAGGAATCGATTTTCCGCCTTTAGTCTCTCCAGCTCCGTAGTGGTTTCCGGACCTTTTCCAAAGCTGTATTGCTTACCTACAGGTTGCTCCATGCGATGAATTTCGCCTTCCCGATACCATTTCATCCACACCTTTAGTTGCGTCCTATTTCGTATGCCCAGCTGTTTCATAACATCGCTCACGGGTACTCCTGCCAATCTCATTTCTATAGCTTTCATCTTTATTTCTACGGGGTAGCTCACTCTGGTTGCCAACGCAAAAACACCTCCAAGATTATCTCCCTATCTTACGATAAGGTTTCATTCTCTTGAAGGTGTTTTGATTTGTCTCACGTTACGGGGTCAGTCCC
>NZ_LVWI01000123.1 GCF_001909055.1 Paenibacillus helianthi | reverse complement strand
GGACGGCCTTAATGGAATCTCCACCTAGCTCAAAGAAGTTATCTGTTCGACCCACTTGCTCAATTCCCAATACTTCTTTCCAGATCTCAGCAAGCTGCTCTTCCATTTCACCTTGCGGGGCAACATACTCATTTCCTCGCATCCAGCCTTCCTCTGGTAACGGCAAGGCTTTCCGGTCTACTTTTCCGTTGGACGTAAGCGGCATTCGTTCTACCTGGATAAAGTAGGCTGGTACCATATAACTTGGTACGTGTTTCTCCAAGTGTCTTCTCAATTCGGTTACATCTACCTGGGTTTCGCTCACGATGTAAGCTGCCAGATACTTACTGCCATCCTCCGACTCTCGTGCCATCACCAACGTTTCGTTAACCGATTCATGCTTCAACAGCTGCGCCTCAATCTCGCCACATTCAATTCGGTAGCCCCGAATTTTCACTTGATGATCCATCCGCCCCATATATTCAAGCGTTCCATCCGGTAACCACCGTGCTAGGTC
The DNA here is from genome assembly GCF_001909055.1 of Paenibacillus helianthi. Classification (GTDB taxonomy): domain Bacteria; phylum Bacillota; class Bacilli; order Paenibacillales; family Paenibacillaceae; genus Paenibacillus_AQ; species Paenibacillus_AQ helianthi. The sequence continues at coordinate 799 of NZ_LVWI01000123.1, read as the reverse complement.
TCCACTTCGGTACATCTTTTCTCCGGGTTTAAACGGGTTCGCAAGGAATCTATTTCTGGTAAGCTCTTCGCGATTCAAATAGCCACGAGCAATCCCTTTTCCTCCAATAAAAAGCTCTCCAATTACACCTAAAGGCACAGGCTTTTGCTGCTCATCGAGTATATACGTTGTGGTTGTGGGAATAGGATGACCGATATTACTTTTCTCACCTTCAATATCCCCTTCAGTTACTTCCCTATAGGTCGCATGAACCGTTACCTCTGTGATCCCGTACATGTTAATTAATTTTGTATGCGGATATGCTTTTTTCGCTTTATGCAATTTCATTGGACTTAAGGCTTCTCCCCCAAAAATGATATAGCGTAGTGCCAAATCATTTCGGATGAAATTGCTTCCCTCCTGCATAAGGGCATAAAATGCTGTCGGTGTTTGATTCAAAACTGTTACTTTCTCTTGCAATAATAAATCTGTCAACACCTCTGGAGATTGAGCAATAAACCTCGGTACGATTACAAGTTTTCCCCCATACAGTAAGGCACCGTACATCTCCCAAACAGAAAAGTCGAAGCAATAAGAGTGGAACATTGTCCAGACATCATTCGCATTAAAGTCAAATTCCATTTCGTCATTTAGAAGTAAACGAATGACATTTTCGTGTTCGATAACAACCCCTTTAGGTAAACCTGTGGTACCTGAAGTGTATATGATGTATGCAGCATCTTGCAGGCTATTTATATTCTCTAAATTCGTTGTCTCTTCTTCCGATATGACATCCAGTTCCTCTGAGAGATTGAATGTT
>NZ_LVWI01000122.1 GCF_001909055.1 Paenibacillus helianthi | reverse complement strand
CATTTAATATATATTGAACTAATTCGCGGAAATAATTTTTTATCGTTATGTAAATACTATTAACATCTTCTTCAAGATGTATTACTAACTTTTCCGAGGCTTTTTCGTAATCTTTTTTTAGTTTATCCAAATTTTTGTTAATTGATTTTATTATATCAATATGTTCAAGTTTATTTAATAATTGATTAATTTCCACATCAATTTCAATTAACTGTGATTGGTACTTCTTATACTTTGTAAATGAATCTTCTTCTTGAAGCGAAGACAGGATCGTACTTCTCCTACTGTTGTATTCACGTAGTCGAAGTCTTACTTCCTCTAATTCTTTATTTTTTTTCTCCAAAGAGACCTTTTGGTATTTGTTTCGTTCCTTAGTTATATCAAGATTAAATTGAACTAGTTGATCATATTTTTTCTTAATTTGATCAGGGAAATACAAATTAACTTCCTTAAGTATAGCTTCGATTTTATCTATATCAAACAAAAGTTTACGAGATAAAGAGTCTTTTATTTTATTAGTTTCAAATGAAAGTCTATATTCTAGAGAGTTTAATTTACTTATTTCTAATTCTATTTCATCTACTAATTCCCTATTAAATTCACGTTCTGTTCCATAAAAGTCAAAGGAGCTTATTTGCTCCTCCATCTTTTTCTTATCAGTCATTTTCGCATCAATTAAAGAGTTAATGACGTCTCCTTCATAGTCTGTAACAGAGAGCTCCGATTTCATTTTCTTCAAGTAATCTTTTGTGACTGCAATTTGATTGTAGAGGGAAAGCTTGTTTTCTAATAAATCACCATTAAAACCAATTAAGTCTAATAACGCAGGTTTCCAATCAATTAACTTTCCACTGTACTTTTTTAGTTTAAAAACTTCGTCATAGTCATATTGACTTCTTAAAAAATAACCTAAAAACTTTCTATAATCATATTTTTCTGCATACATTAAATTTAAGAAGTTCGTTAAAATACTTTTTGGATTTTCATTCTTATCTCCTGCGTTAAGTGCTAAATTTTCATAATCCCAATAATTATTTTCTCTCAAATCTTGGTAAGGTAAATTGTGATACCTCATGCTTATTTTCGTGTTATTATCAACTGATCGTCTTATAGTAACAAAACTATCTTTGTTCTTTTGAATTTCAATATAGAATGTGTAATCTTGAAATAATTCAAAGTTTTTAAATAGAAAACTACTTTCCGATCTACTTTTAAGCAGACAAAAATCAATAAGTGAGCTTAATGTAGATTTCCCTAAATTATGTGAATCAGTATTTTTGTTTCTTTTATCACTAACCTCCCCTAATAT
>NZ_LVWI01000121.1 GCF_001909055.1 Paenibacillus helianthi | reverse complement strand
ATGCCTTGACGACAGTGCCCGTCCGCTCCTCGGGGTGAAGGACTTTTCAATTGTCTCGCATACGGTCTCAGGTCCAGTGCACTGAAAAAGATGGGTAGTCGTTCTTTTGATTCGATTTTTTGAAGCTCCTCAAAGGAAAACAGACATTCTTGGAGAATATACAAAGGGGACTTCCTCCTCTTGAGTGTTTTGGTTTGGTCACCAAAAAACTTCTCCAAGTTGGGGTGAAGTCCTTTTTTATGCTTAAAATTCCTTTTTGTAACAAGGGTTTAGATTAATGCAAAACGCTCATATAAATAGATCGCATCGTGTAATATAATGTAAATAATATTGTTTCTATAAGGAGGCAAAGCCATGTCGACAGTACCAGACAAAGTATTTATTTCATACTCCTGGAGTTCACCAGAACACAAAGCCTGGGTGATTGAACTAGCAACAAACCTAGAAAGAGATGGGATAGAAGTTATTTTGGATGATTGGGATACAACGGAAGGGCAAGATCTCAATAAATTTATGGAGAAGATGGTAAATGATTCTGACATAAAAAGGGTGTTGGTAATTAGTGATAAAATTTATGCTGAGAAAGCAGACGGCAGATATGGTGGGGTTGGTACAGAAACAACAATTGCTTCTATAGAAGTATACAAAGATTCAGACCAGAGTAAATTCATCGCTCTTATCGCAGAAGTTGATGATAATGGAAATGCATATTTACCTACTTATTTGAAAGGAAAAAAATACATAGATTTGTCCTCTCCACAAAATTTTGAAGAAGGATATAGAAAACTTATAAGAAATTTATATCATAAGCCAGAAAATCCTAGACCAGAAAGGGGGACGGCACCTAAATGGCTTATGCATGATGAAAAAAAAAACCTAAGTAACAGTAGTACCCATTTAAATATACTAAAAAAGATTGCTGATTCAAGACCAAATAAATTAGACAATGCATTCAATCAATTTCTCTCAGCATTTCTTAACGATTATAAATCATATGCTACAAGATTTGAATCAAATACAGAATTAGATAGAATAGCATTTGAGTGTTTCGAATCAATGATTGAGTTGAGAGATATATATGTTGAGGGTATAGAGACCTATTTTAATTATGCTGATGTGATTAAAGTAAAATACATAATAAATTTGTTAGAAGATATATATCCTTTAATTTATACAAGAGATGAGACACAAAGTTCTTTTTTTGAATCACAGTTTGATCATATGAAGCTCTTTGTTATGGAAATAATACTATATACTGTAGCAGTTTTAATAGAATATGAGCGATATAAGGAATTAGAAACTCTCCTTAAGAATCATTATTTTGTTATAGACAGATCTTCCAGAGAAATTCATGGACCCGTGTGCATTTTTCAATTTCATCCTGATACTCTTTCTAATTATATGCGGAGACAAAATGAATGGATTTCTCCAATAGGGGAATTATTAACAAAGCGAACTACTATACCAAAGTATTCTAATGCACAAATA
>NZ_LVWI01000119.1 GCF_001909055.1 Paenibacillus helianthi | reverse complement strand
TGTTGGCGTGCCCAGAGGCACGCATTATCTAGTTGGTGAAAGTCCAACCCAAGGAGGGACCAAGCCGCCTTTGTAGCTAGGATGCTTGCACATGGCGAAATCTGTGTGTAAAAGCGCATCGACAAAAGTACCGGTCGGAGATCGGGCGAGCAACAATCCAGGCCGCAACATGAAGTGAATCCTGCCGCGTCGTCAAAAAGGCCCTGCGAAGGGGAAAAGAGGGAGCCGAGTCTCGCGACTATAGACGAAGGCCAAGGAAACTGTATAGAACTTGGAACAACAGTGAAGAACCCTCCGGCGTAAAGGGAACGGCATGGTTTGAAAGATAATGCAGTGAACTGGGGAGACCCTCCCCCACACGAATTTTTTTTTTTTTTTAGGAACCCGTAAAAAGACGCTCTATAAGTCCAGAAGATGAAGTGAACCGTCAGTGGGAAGGGAGTCCGAGGGGCTCATAGTACCGAAGAACCTAAGGACAATATAACCTTAGGGAGGGAAGGAGCCCTGCTTTGTTTACGCTTTTGGAGGAGGTACGAGTGAGTGAATGCCAATCGGCTAACAACACCCAAGGAAAAAGTTCAAGAACTCCAAGAAAAGCTAGGTCATGCGGCCAAGGAGAACAACAAGCGTAAATTCCATGCGCTGTATGACAAAGTCTACCGTTGGGATGTGCTGTGTGAAGCCTGGAAACGGGTGAAAGCGAACAAGGGAGCTGCCGGAGTAGATGCCATGACGCTCGCGGATATTGAGAAACAAGGCGAAACGCAATTTCTCAAAGACTGCGAGCGAGCATTAAAGGAAGGTAACTACCACCCGCAGCCTGTACGGCGGCACTATATCCCGAAGAAAGACGGAAAGCCGAGGCCGCTGGGCATACCGACGGTGCGCGACCGAGTGGTGCAGATGGCAACCAAACTCGTGATTGAGCCCATCTTTGAAGCAGACTTCAAAGAAGTATCCTTCGGATTTCGCCCGAAGCGAAGTGCGAAAGGAGCGACAGATCGAATCCGGAAAGCCTGCAACCGCAAAGGGAATTGGGTAGTCGACGTCGATATCCAAGGCTACTTCGACAATATTAATCAAGAGAAGCTCATGAAACTGATCCAAATGCGTATCAATGACAGGCGGATCTTGAAACTAATACGGAAGTGGCTTCACGCGGGGGTTATGGAAGAAGGAAACGTAAGGCGATCCGATGTAGGTACACCGCAAGGTGGCGTGATTTCCCCGCTTCTGGCGAATATCTATCTGAACTACTTTGACCGGCTGTGGGAGAAACACGGAAGTGGAGTGGGAGAGTTGACAAGGTATGCAGACGATCTGGTGGTGGTCTGTAAAACGAAAAAGGACGCCGAACATGCGTATGAGCTCATACGCAGAATGATGGAACGTCTGGAGCTCACCCTACATCCAACCAAAACCCGCATCGTCGGCCTATGGACAGGAGACGAAGGATTCGACTTCTTAGGGATGCACCACCGGAAAACAAAAGCAGAAACGTCTCAAGGGAAGGTGTACTATACCACGCAGCAGTGGCTAACAATGAAGGCAGAGGAACGTATTCGAGGCGTGGTCAAAGAAAGATTAGCACCGCCCGGCATGCGTTCTAAATCGTTCGCGGAACAGGTAGCATGGCTCAATCCGAAGATACAAGGATGGAGAAATTACTATTACACGAACTACAGCCAAAAGAGATTAGCGAAACTGGATTGGTATATTTTGCAGCGATTAACCCGGTGGTATGCAAAGAAGAGGCAACGAAGAAGATGGATGGGGTCATTGAATGAAGTTAGACACATTGCCAACCAATATGGATTAAAAACGTTATTGTAATCCGCATGCCCATGAATGACGAACATCGGAAAGCCGTATGAGGGAAAACCTCACGTACGGTTTGATGAGGAGGGGCTGGTTAAACCCAGCCCTTTACTCTAGT
>NZ_LVWI01000118.1 GCF_001909055.1 Paenibacillus helianthi | reverse complement strand
CTAGTGAGTATAGCATTTTTTTCCATTCATATCCATTTAAATGATATGAAATAATATCAATGATCTCAGCTTGAGCCGAATATATAAATACATTCAAAACACCGCTAATAATTGGAATCGAAAAAACCATGATAAAGATTATGGGCATTTCTTTTAAAATACGCCATAAAAACCATAACAAATTGTATAAGTTACCTTTTTTATTGATCAATTGAAACGCCTACCCTCTAATCAGAATATAGGGAGAGCTGTGCTCGATACATACTTGCATATTTTTTGTTTAGATCTAAAAGTTCTTTTTGTGTACCGTACTCTACGATTTTCCCATTTTCAACAACAGCAATTTTATCAACATACTTTGTCATACTTAATCTATGGGTTACAAAAATAGCTGTTTTTTTCCCTGACAGCTCTATAAAGGACTGAAAAGCTTTTAGCTCTGATTCTGGATCCATTGCTGATGTTGCTTCATCGTAAATCAAAATTCCTCCCTCGCTTAAGTAAGCTCTTGATACCGCCAACTTTTGCCATTCTCCACCAGATAAATCTTGCCCCCCGAATTCTGGACCGATTAATGTTTCTAATTGTTCCATTTCTTTGAATTTATCAAACGTTGCTTTTTGAAGTGCTTTTTCGATTTGTATATTATCAGCTATTTTTCTTTTGTCGCCCATACCAACATTTTCTCGAATAGTTCTTAATAATTTTGAAAAATCTTGAAATACAACTCTTATATATCCAAAAATATATTTCTGATCAAGTTCCTCTTTATTTTCAAACCATTTTATAGTCCCTTCATTAGGTTTATATAGTCCCATTATTAGTTTAACGATTGTTGATTTCCCAGATCCATTTTCACCAACAAGGGCTATTTTTTCACCAGGGCGTATATTCAAATTTATATTATCGACTGCTTTTATCTGACTATCAGGATACATAAAAGAAATATCTTTCAAATCTATTTCAAGAGAAGTTTCATTTAAAACTTGTTTTTCTTCAAACTCAATCTCATCAAGCTGAATATATTTATTGAAATCACTGTATTTAATATTACATTGTGTAGCATTATAGAAGTGGCTAGAAAAACTAACATTTAATCCAAACAGACTAGTAATAATCTGATATAAAAGTATAAAAAGACTGGCACTACTATGACCGCCAATAATTGAAAGGGCTAGAACGATAATGACGATGATATTAACAATTAAAGAAAAGAGCTGTAAATATGAATTCATTATTTCTGACTTAATAATTTTACTCTGTATTTTATTTTGATAGTCTATTGTTACTTGTGTCATCTTATTAACAAGATAATTTTTACATTTCAAGAGCCTGATTTCCTGAACATTTTCCTTTCCAATCAATAGTGAAAATAAGTATTTAACATATCGAATAGAAGAAACTTGCTGCCGTTGTATATTCTCAATTTTTGTTGCAATATTCTTTCGTACGAACAATTGTAATATCGAGAAGCACAATACAATAGTCACCACTACATACATTTCATACCATAATATTATACTTACTAAACAAATAATTTTGATTACATCACAAATGAAGAATACCCATTCTTCTAACAACACATGCAATTCAAGTCTTGAAGCATTTTCTCTCATTGACTTAATTTCCGGTGAATCTAGTTTTATAATAGATAGTTTTAAGGTTTTAGATAAGATAATTTCATCCTTCTTAAGTAAACTTATTTCTTCCAGATGAGTCTGACATAACGCTCGACAAGAGCTGATAATTCCTGAACTGAATACAACCAAGATTAATTTAAAAAGCTGATCTAATACCACTGAATTATCGAAAATATTAAAATTAATTTGAAGACTTTCAACAAATTTTTTAGTAAATATCAATTCTAGAATGAGTATAGGAACTTCTGTCAAACTGCATACCACAAAACATACCGTGACCAGCTTATTCCATTTTATAAACATTTTTATAGTTTTATAAAAATTATTCATCTAGACAAAACCTCGTCATCATTTATTCGAACAATTTTATGAAAAAAGACTTTAACTCTTTGGTTCTATTA
>NZ_LVWI01000117.1 GCF_001909055.1 Paenibacillus helianthi | reverse complement strand
ACGTTCCCGGGTCTTGTACACACCGCCCGTCACACCACGAGAGTTTACAACACCCGAAGTCGGTGGGGTAACCCGCAAGGGGGCCAGCCGCCGAAGGTGGGGTAGATGATTGGGGTGAAGTCGTAACAAGGTAGCCGTATCGGAAGGTGCGGCTGGATCACCTCCTTTCTATGGAGAATCGTTTCCTGCAACGGAAACATTCAAATCGGAAGCTTGACTTCCACTAGAACCCTTGGGTTCGAACACTCACTCGTGTTCAGTTTTGAAAGAGCAAGTCTCTTTCGTATGCGTTTGGTGGCGATAGCGGAGGGGTTCCACACGTACCCATCCCGAACACGACCGTTAAGTCCTCCAGCGCCGATGGTACTTGGACCGAAGGGTCCTGGGAGAGTAGGACGCTGCCAAGCGGACAACCAATCCTTTGGTTGATTCAAAATGTTATATATGTTATATGGGCTTTTAGCTCAGTTGGTTAGAGCGCACCTCTGATAAGGGTGAGGTCGGTGGTTCGAGTCCACCAAGGCCCACCATATAACATTATATCCCTTTATGGGGCCATAGCTCAGCTGGGAGAGCGCCTGCCTTGCAAGCAGGAGGTCAGCGGTTCGATCCCGCTTGGCTCCACCAAAATGTTTTACATGAAATAGTATAATGTAGTACCTTGATCCTTGAAAACTGGATACCGAAACGAAAATGCGTTTTAGAACATCTTTTAGCTGAAACTTGTGTAAACAAGTTGAAATAGTTATTAGTATGCTGAAAGCGAAGGTTTTCGATTGTGAAGCGACCTTTGGCTTTAAACAGACAAGCGAACGGATTCATCCGGGAGCGCTGTTTAAAACAAGATGAGCGAACAAGCGAAACACCGGAGCGATGGTTAAGCTAATAAGAGCACACGGAGGATGCCTAGGCGCCAGGAGCCGACGAAGGACGTGGCGAACAACGAAACTGCCTCGGGGAGCTGTAAGCAAGCTTTGATCCGGGGGTGTCCGAATGGGGAAACCCAGCTGTGGTAATTCGCAGTTACTCATACCTGAATACATAGGGTATGTAGAGGCAGACCAGGGGAACTGAAACATCTAAGTACCCTGAGGAAGAGAAAACAATAGTGATTCCGTCAGTAGCGGCGAGCGAACGCGGAACAGCCTAAACCAAGGGGCTTGCCCCTTGGGGTTGTGGGACGTCTCACATGGAGTTACAAAGGAATATGGTAGGTGAAGAGGTCTGGAAAGGCCCGCGATAGAGGTAAAAGCCCTGTAACCTAAACTGTGTTCTCTCCGAGACGGATCCCGAGTAGTGCGGGGCACGTGAAACCCCGTATGAATCCAGCAGGACCATCTGCTAAGGCTAAATACTACCTGGCGACCGATAGTGAAACAGTACCGTGAGGGAAAGGTGAAAAGCACCCCGGAAGGGGAGTGAAATAGAACCTGAAACCGTGTGCTTACAAAAAGTCAGAGCCCGTTTTAGGGGTGATGGCGTGCCTTTTGTAGAATGAACCGGCGAGTTACGTTTAACATGCAAGGTTAAGGTGAGAAGCCGGAGCCGCAGCGAAAGCGAGTCTGAATAGGGCGACTAAGTATGTGGACGTAGACCCGAAACCGTGTGATCTACCCCTGTCCAGGGTGAAGGTGCGGTAACACGCACTGGAGGCCCGAACCCACGCATGTTGAAAAATGCGGGGATGAGGTGGGGGTAGCGGAGAAATTCCAATCGAACTCGGAGATAGCTGGTTCTCCCCGAAATAGCTTTAGGGCTAGCCTCGGTGAATGGAGTGGTGGAGGTAGAGCACTGATTGGGTGCGGGGCCCGCAAGGGTTACCAAGCTCAGTCAAACTCCGAATGCCATTAACTTCTTGCCGGGAGTCAGACAGTGAGTGCTAAGATCCATTGTCAAAAGGGAAACAGCCCAGACCATCAGCTAAGGTCCCCAAGTGTGTGTTAAGTGGGAAAGGATGTGGAGTTGCACAGACAACCAGGATGTTGGCTTAGAAGCAGCCACCATTGAAAGAGTGCGTAATAGCTCACTGGTCGAGTGACTCTGCGCCGAAAATGTAACGGGGCTAAACACACCACCGAAGCTATGGCTAGATGC
>NZ_LVWI01000116.1 GCF_001909055.1 Paenibacillus helianthi | reverse complement strand
GTGCGCCTCACAGTCGCACTATCTAGGTGGTTCAAATCCACCCGGTGACTTTACCCTTTAAAGTGCCGTAGCCGAAGCAGACTTCCGGCAACCGAAGGTTGCCGGAAGGGCAGGGTGTCTTCCGTAAGGAAGAATCCGAAGGGCCTGCAGGCAAAGTCCAGCCCGGAATGCAGTGAACCAGAGGTGGCGGCGATGCTGGGTGACCCGCCGTAAAAACGGGGAAACCTATACGAAATCGTATATCTTACAGGAAAACACACAAAGGGAAATGACCTGCAAGACTCATCGACGTGATTAGGGTCAGGATGGATGGAACAGAAGGTGCAGATAACTGAGGGAAGTCTCGTAGTCTCCTTGACGCAAACGCGAACAAGGTAGGGGCGGTATAACCGAAAGGGAAAACCAAGCCGAAGGGTTGCGAGATGGCGGATCGTTCCGTAGTAGTGAGCAAGTCCGGGCCAATGAAAGCTGGTAACAGTCTGGAGGAGAAAACCCGGATGAGTGTGCGCCTGGAATTTTTTTTTTGAAGGCGAGCAGCCAGAAAAAAAAAAAAAAGTGGTGCCGCATACCCTGCTCTCACTCCAAAAGAGGAGAGACAGAGGCGAAGGGAACGTGCTTTGTCAAAGACTGTGAGTGTTCGCGAGTGGATATCGTAAGCGCCGTAAACCAGCGAGGGTTTGACCGAGAGGGTGAGTCCCGCCGAGAGCGAGAGAGCGCTTGGGGAATGAGGCAAACTGGCGACCTGAGTACATCCAAGGCAGCAGGAGCGATTGAATTTTTTTTTTCTAACACGCAGTTGCCGGGATGGAACAAGAAAGGAATCGATATCTGTAACGGAAACAAGACCAGCCTGGTGAGTAGCGGTAAAGGTGGTGAAACACCAATGAAACCGAAAAGACGTTACTATTCCCTAATCGATAAGGTTTACCAAATGAACAATCTGGACGAAGCCTGGCTGTCGGTGAAAAAGAATCAAGGAAGTGGCGGTATCGATGGTGTCAGCATCGGGATGTATGAGAAGAATGTAAGCACGAACCTAAGGGAACTCCAAAGGTTATTGCAGCAGGGCCGTTACGTTCCCGATCCGGTGAGGCGGCATTACATCGAGAAGGAAAATGGGAAATTAAGACCGCTAGGCATTCCTACGATTCGGGATCGAGTCTGTCAGCAAGCCGTACGCCAAATCATTGAGCCTATCTTTGAAGAGGATTTTTATTACTATAGCTTTGGTTTCCGAGCAGGATATTCGGCGCATCAAGCCATACGTACCATCCGGCGGGCCAAACGTAATGGATATGAACATGTAGTAGACCTGGATATTGTGTCTTTCTTCGATGAAATCCCCCATGAAGGACTCATGGAGAAAGTGCAAGAAAGAATCTCGGACGGAAAAGTACTGACGCTCATTCGCGGGTGGCTGACGTCGGGAGTCATGGAAGATGATCAGTTCCATGAAACAGAAATCGGGTCTCCCCAGGGCGGAGTCATCTCGCCGCTCTTGGCAAACATCTATTTGAATGCGTTCGACTGGGGCATGAAAGAGCAGGGATTTGCCGTAGTCAGGTACGCGGACGATGCCGTAATCCTATGTAAGACAAAGGAACAGGCACAAGAGGCGTATAGGGCAGCAAAGAAGATATTAGAAGAAGAACTGCGACTGCGAATGCACCCGGAGAAAACAAAAGTGGTGGATTTCGATGAGGGATTTCGTTTTCTGGGATTCGACTTCCGGAGGGATTATATCGCCTTGCCAGACGCGAAAGTGAAGAAATATAAGGATAAAATCCGAAAGGCAACGTGCAGGCAACAAGGAAAGAACCTGGACGGAATGCTGGGGAAGCTAAACGAAATCAGCCGAGGATTTGGAAACTATTTCGGGATAGGAAATGTAAAGAAAAAGTTTGAACGTCTGGATCAATGGACGCGAATGAGGGTGCGAGCCTTTATGCGCAAAAAGAGATCTACGGTGTCAAACCGGCTGATACCAAACAAAGTACTGGAATCAGCCGGAATGGTATTTCTAACAAGCTTACTCACCACACGTTCCTAATTCAGGAGTGAAATAAGCAATCCGGCGACGGATGAAGGAAACTCACTCCTGAAGATGGGGAACTGACGAAGGAAAGCCGTGTGCGGGAAATCCGCATGCACGGTTTGACGGGGAGTCCGAGGGAGTAATCCCTCGTCTTACCCTACT
>NZ_LVWI01000115.1 GCF_001909055.1 Paenibacillus helianthi | reverse complement strand
TGTTAGCAGCATATAACATCATGTTGTCCAAATATACAGGTCAAGAGGATATTGTGGTAGGGACTGCAGCGGCAGGACGAACTCATGCAGATGTGGAGCAAACCGTAGGTATGTTTATTAATACGCTAGCATTACGTCATTATCCGACCAAAGAGAAACCATTTAATCAATTTTTGGAAGAAGTAAAGGAACATGTTCTTCAAGCAAATGAGCATCAGAACTACCCATTCGAACAACTGGTTGAGCAGCTTGTAGTACGGCGCGATACAGCGAGAAATCCACTTTTTGATACGATGTTTGCGCTTCAAAACGTCGATATTCCTGAGTTTAAGTTAGGCCAAGTTACAGTCAAACCATATAGAGTAGATCATCGGGTTGCTAAATTTGATCTTCTCTGGGAATCAGTAGAAGAGCAAGATGGTGCGATTAAATGTAACGTGGAATACAGTACATCTTTATATAAAAAAGAAACGATAGAACGTTTGTCTGGACATTTCGTGCAGATCTTAAGGAACGTTGTAGAGCAAGAACAAGTTCGATTATGTAATATTGAAATGGTTACAGAAGAGGAAAAAGAACTGCTAGTACATGGGTTTAACCAGACAAGAGCGAGTTATCCATCTTATTTAACCATACATCAGTTATTCGAGGAACAGGCTCAAAAAGTACCAGAGAACATTGCTGTTGTAGCGGAAGACCGTCAGTTGACATACCGTCAGTTAAATGAGAATGCTAACCAATTAGCAAGAGTCTTAAGGTCTCATGGTGTTAAGCAAGATGTTATTGTTGCGCTTATACTAGATCGATCGGTTGAAACGATTATTAGTATATTAGCGGTTCTTAAGGCCGGAGGAACTTACCTTCCTATCGATCCAGACTACCCTTCGGAAAGAATAGAATACATATTCGAAGACAGTAAGGCTCCATTTCTTATCACAACAGATGAATATGCTGTTACTACATTTAGTGGAATGACATTTAATCTTACAGAAGAACTGGATGTTATACAGGCCAAAGAGGAGATATCTAATTTAGATAATATAAATAGCCCGCAAGATGCTGCATACATCATCTACACTTCAGGTACTACAGGTTTACCTAAAGGGGTTATTATCGAACACAAAAATGTCATTCGCTTATTTATTAATGATGAAATGAAATTTGACTTTAATGCTAATGATGTATGGACAATGTTCCACTCGTACTGCTTTGACTTTTCTGTATGGGAGATGTACGGTGCCTTACTGTATGGGGGGAAGCTTGTTGTCGTACCGAAGTTTATTGCTCAATCCCCGGAGGCGTTGACTGATTTACTACTAGAAGAGAAAGTAACAATTTTAAATCAAACACCGACTGCATTTTATGCTCTTATGCAGGAGGAGAGCAACTTCATCAAAAATGATTTAGCACTACGCTATATAATTTTTGGGGGCGAAACACTGAGTCCAAAGAAATTATATAAAGTGAAAAAAGAATATCCGCATATAAAATTTATCAATATGTATGGGATCACAGAGGTAACTGTTCATGCGACCTATAAGGAAGTAACTGCGGAGGATATTGAAGGTGAGAAAAGTAATATCGGTTATCCTATTCCCACAACTGCAATTTATATACTCGATGAACAACAAAGATCAGTCCCTGTAGGTGTTATTGGTGAACTTTTTGTTGGTGGAAAAGGAATTGCTCGCGGTTATTTGAATCGTAAAGAGCTTACGAGAAACAGATTTATTACGAATCCGTTTAAACCTGAGGAGAAAATGTACCGGAGTGGAGACTTGGCTCGGTGGTTACCGGATGGAACTCTTGAATATATGGGACGGATAGATCATCAGGTGAAGATTCGGGGATACCGGATTGAATGTGGTGAGATCGAAGCGCAGTTGTTGAAGCATGAGTCAGTTAACGAAACGTTGGTGATAGCACGAGAGTCGGAGGATGGCAGCAAGTATCTGTGTGCTTATATCGTTAGTGAGACTGCCGTGGATGTAACCGAATTAAGAAGGTATTTGGAGAAACGCCTACCGAGTTATATGGTACCAGCCTACTTTATCCAGGTAGAGAGAATGCCGCTCACTTCCAACGGAAAAGTAGACCGGAAAGCTTTGCCGTTACCAGAAGAAGGTTGGATGCGAGGCAATGAATATATTGCCCCTCAAGGAGTAATGGAAGAGCAGCTTGCAGAGATCTGGAAAGAAGTACTGGGTATTGAGCAAGTCGGCCGAGCAGATAATTTTTTTGAGCTAGGTGGTCACTCATTAAAAGCGACTCGTCTAATAGCACAGGTGAAAAAAAGCTTACAAGTAGAGCTTGCAA
>NZ_LVWI01000114.1 GCF_001909055.1 Paenibacillus helianthi | reverse complement strand
GGGGTACGGGGGTACGAGGGTACGGAGGCCCCACGCCTAAACCACCCGACTTAGGCCGCAGCCTGCCTTCTTAACTCATTAGGCGTGGTTCCACCACCCACGGCTCCACGGAAAGAGCCTGACGCGTAGTTCAACGTCAGGCTCTTTTTTTGCCGAGTGTGCTGCCAAGCGCTTGTACAGACCCGTTCCCGGAGCCTCGCACAGCAGCAACAATAGATGATTTTCCAGCTCTTCCAGCTTTCCCAGCTTTCCCAGCTCTTCCAGCTTTACTGGACCTTCCAGCTTATCCAGCTTTTCTGGACCTTCCGGACTTTCCGGATTTCGCAGCTTTTTCGGATTTCATATCTCTTCCAGCTTTTCCGGATTTCATATCTCTTCTATCTTTCCCAGCCTTTCCAACCGTTCTATCTCAGCTCAGCCTATCTCAGCCCAGCTCATTACCAGGTCATTCCTATCCCTTCCGCCACTCACTTCTTGTTCATCTTGAAGCGCAGGAATAGCTCGTTGTAGTGAGCGAGCATCCGTTTGCCGAGGTTGTCGTAGACCTCCAGCTTGTCGGTGATTTCGGCGGGCGGGTAGAAGCGGGTATCCCCGGAGATATCCTCGGGAAGCAGCTTCAGCGCCGGAATGTTGGGAGTGGAGTAACCGACATACTCTGCGTTTTTGGCGGCCACATCGGGGCGGAGCATGAAGTTGATGAACTTATGTGCCCCTTCCACGTTGGCTGCCTTGCGCGGAATGACCATGTTATCGAACCATTTGTTCGAGCCTTCCTTTGGCACCACGTAATCCAGCTTGTCGTTCTGGTCCATGATTTCCGAAGCATCGCCGGACCATACGATCCCAACAGCCGCTTCTTCATTCGCCAGCAGCATCTTGATCTCATCGCCGACAATCGCCTTCACGTTAGGGGAGAGCCTGTCAAGCTTGGCCAGCGCCTCCTGCAGATGCTCCTCATTCTTGTCGTTGACCGAATAGTGCAGGCTGTTCAGCGCCATACCCATGACCTCGCGGGCACCATCCACAAGGAAGATATTATTCTTCAGCCTGCTGTCCCACAGGGAATCCCAGCTGCTGAAATCCATACCCTTGGTCATGTCCGGGTTGAAGATAATCCCGACCGTCCCCCAGAAATAGGGCACGGAATACACGTTCCCCGGATCGAACGACAGATTCATAAACCGCGAATCGATGTTGGCCAGATTCGGAATCTTGCTTTTATCCAGCGGCAGCAGCAGGTTCTCTTCCCGCATTTTGGCAATGGCGTAGTCGGACGGGACCACGACATCGAAGTTCGTACCGCCCTGCTCAACCTTGGTCAGCATAGCTTCATTGGAGTCAAACGTCTGGTAGATGACCGTGATTCCGGTCTCTTTCTCGAACTGCTTCAACAGCTCAGGCTCAATATAATCGCCCCAGTTGTAGATGGTCAGCGTATTTCCCCCGGAATATCCCTCAGCCGAGTTCAGCCGGGCCGCGAGGAACATCAGCCCGAAGGCCACAATAAGAATCGCCAGAAAAGCATTTACCAGTTGCTTCATCTAGGCACCCCCATTTCGGCGGCAGGCTCGGTGAGCGGGGCTGCCGGGCGGTTCTTGCGGCGGTTCAGGAAGTAATACCCGGTCACCAGCAGAATGGTGAACAGGAAGATCAGCGTCGACAGCGCATTGATCGACAGAGATACACCTTGCCGCGCGCGGGAGTAGATCTCCACCGACAGCGTGGAATATCCATTCCCGGTGACAAAGAATGTCACCGCAAAATCATCCAGTGAATACGTCAGGGCCATGAAAAACCCGCTGAAAATCCCCGGTTTGATAATCGGCAGCACGACCTTCGTCAGCACATCACGGCGGCTGGCCCCGAGATCCCGGGCCGCATCGGTCAGCGTTGGGCTCATCTCCTGCAGATGCGGCAGGATCATCAGCACAGCAATCGGCACACTGAATGCCACATGCGAGAGCAGGACTGACGTGAAGCCGAGCTTAACGCCAACAATGGTGAACAGGATGAGAAAGGAGGCCCCGATAATGACGTCGGGACTGACGATTAGCACATTGTTGAGCGAGAGCAGCGTATTTTTGGCCCGCCGGCTGCGGACACGCTGAATGGCCAGTGCGCCGATAATCGCGATCAGCGTGGCCATCGCCGAAGACAGCAGCGCAATGACCAGTGTGTTGATGACAATAATCATCAGCCGGGTATCCTGAAGGACCTCGCGGTAATACTCCAGCGTGAAGCCCTTGAATTCATGCATCGTGCCCCCGCTATTGAACGAGTAATACATCAGATACAGAATCGGTGCATAGAGCACGGCGAAGACCAGAACCAGATACAGGTTGGCAAATCCGTTTTTATTCCTCACTAGCGCACCCCTTTCCGTGAACCGCCCGTCAGCACCATGAACAGCGCCATAATGACGATCAGGAAGACGGCAACGGTAGAGCCCATGCCCCAGTCCTGTGTGACCAGAAAATGCTGCTCAATCGCGGTACCCAGGGTAATCACACGGTTGCCGGCGATAAGGCGCGTAATCATGAACAGCGATAAGGCCGGAATGAACACCGCCATGCAGCCGGAACGCACTCCCGAGATCGTCAGCGGGAAAATTACCCGCCGGAAGGTCGTCCACCCGGATGCGCCCAAATCGCGCGCGGCATCTACCAGCGACAAATTCAGCTCCTCCAGAGCGCTGAAGATCGGCAGGATCATGAACGGAATAAAGATATACACCGACACAAATACAAAGCTGAAACCCGTGAACAGAATCTGCTGTTCCCCGATCCCGAGCAGGTCGAAGAAATTATTAATCGGCCCAAAGGTGCCAAATATCCCGATGAACGCATACGTCTTCAGCAGCAGATTAATCCAAGTGGGGAGAATAATCAGCAGCAGCCACAGCTGCTTATGCTTGGTCCGTGTGAGCAGATAAGCTGCCGGATAAGCAACCAAAAGCGAGAACACCGTGATCAGGAATGCATACCAGAAGGAGTTAAGCATCATCCGCATATATACTGGTGTGAAGAAATTAATATAGTTATCCAGAGTGAGATGCCCGTCCAGGTCAAACAGGGAATAATAGAGGACCAGCAGCACCGGTGCGATGACAAACAGCGCGATCCACAAGTAATAAGGGATGAGAACATACGACCGGCCCTTACTGTTCATGGCTTTCCACCTCGCCGTACGCTTCCAGACGTTTGTCGAATTCTTCCTCCGTTTCACCGAAACGCATAACATGAATCGCTTCCGGGTCAAAATAAAGCCCGATTTCACTGCCGACCTCGGCCTTCCGGGTAGAATGGACCAGCCACTCATGGCCGGATTCATCATAGCAGCTGATCTCGTAATGTACGCCCCGGAACAGCTGGGAATCCACACGCACGCGCAGCTTGCCCTGCTCAAGCGTGGTAATTTCCAGGTCCTCAGGACGAATGACAATCTCTACCGCCTCATTCCGTTTGAGCCCCGCATCGACACATTCAAACCGGTGCCCGCCCCACTCCACGAGGTAGTCGTCAATCATCACACCCGGTACAATATTCGACTCTCCGATGAAATCGGCCACGAAGCGGTTGATCGGCTCATCATAAATATCATTGGGCGTGCCACTCTGTTCGATCCGTCCGCCGTTCATGACGAAGATCCAGTCCGACATCGCGAGCGCCTCTTCCTGGTCATGGGTCACGAAGATGAAGGTAATACCCAGCCGCTGCTGCATTTCCCGCAGAATATATTGCATCTCTGTACGAAGCTTCAGATCCAGCGCAGATAACGGCTCATCCAGCAGCAGCACCTGTGGCTCGTTGACGATGGCGCGGGCAATCGCTACACGCTGTCTTTGTCCGCCGGACATTTCATTAATGGCGCGCTGATCGTAGCCTACGAGGTTCACAAAGCGCAGCGCTTCCTGCACCTTTTGCGTGATCACATCCTTCTTAAGCTTTTTAATGCGCAGTCCGAAGGCCACATTCTCGAATACGTTCAGGTGCGGAAACAGGGCATAATCCTGAAAAACTGTATTGACCTGCCGTTCATTAGCGGGAATGTGGTTGATTAATTGGCCATTGAGAACAATCGAGCCTTCCGTGGGCTCGGCGAAGCCGGCGATCAACCGCAGAATAGTCGTCTTGCCACAGCCCGAAGGGCCCAGCAGGGTATAGAACTTGCCGCGTTCGATCTCGAAGCTGACGCCTTTTAGTACCGGCTCTTCATCGTCGTATTGTTTAACCACCTGGTCAAAAGAAATAATAGTGCCTTCCGGGGTAGCTATAGCTAACAACCTCCCTTACCTTATGTAATACAACCTATTTTACCCGCTTCTTGCGGGAGGAAATCGAAATGGCATGCTCAGCGCGAATAAGCGACAGTTCCCCCCTTCCTTCGACATACTTCCATAATATACAGCATAAAGGATAAGTCCTATATATGCGATAGCATACATTGGTGAAAATCAGCACCGGAAACTTAACAAGTTCGTAAAAATTAAGGCTCTTCCGGCCCGTTTTGCGGTGCTATAATGAAAACGGCTGAAAGTTATTTCATTTTTTCTCTTAATAACCTGAAAGAAGATGACCCTCATGAACGAAGGATTACAGGACCGCCTGGAGAAATTCGGACTGTCTTTATATATGATACGCGTTACACTGGCTGCTTCACTCTCCTGGCTGACGGTGCACACCTTGTATGGAGACAGCTACTTATATTTCGCTCCACTGGCGGCAATTCTGATCACTCAGGGAAGCGTCAAGGCTTCCTTTGAAAAGGGTGTATACCGGATGACCGGCGTTGTGCTTGGCGGAATTGTGAGCTTGATCGTGGGACGATTCTTCGATGTCGGAGCGCTCTCCATTCTGCTGATGCTGCTGGTTGGTATCGGAGTCGCTACTGCCTGCCGGATTAATATCCAAGCCATCTCCCAGGTCGGTGTAACCTCTGTTCTGGCCCTTACCTTCTATCATGACCATTATATCGAGTGGCGGGTCGCCGAAACGCTTATCGGAGTCATTATTGCGCTAATCATCAATATGATTATCGTTCCGCCTAAGGGGTTCGTCAAGGTGAAAGGCTTGGCACTCGAAGGCAGTCTGCTGCTGGCTGATGCCCTAAGCGGCCTTGCGGGTGGCGGACGGGGAGCGCCTCCGGTTTCGGATACGCTGGCACGTTCCGCTTCGCTGCTGGCCAAGAGCGAGCAACAGCAAAAGGAACTACATTATACCCTAACGCATTACCAGTGCCGCAGCGAGCTTCGCGGACTCTCCCAGGCCACTGCACATCTCAAGCAAATACAATGCTATGTCAAGGAGATCAGCTCAGAAATTGCGCTGCTGCCAACACATCATGCTGCGGCTGACTGGATGGCAGAGATCGTAACTGCCACCGCAGACTGTATCGCGCTCTATGGTACCAAAACACTCTCAGATGCCGAAAGTCAGCATTCGCTTCCCGAGTCACTGCGCCGGGCCCGTGATCTTCAGCTAGCCTGGTTCTCGGAGCTGCAGGGACAATGCTCACTGACTTCCATCCGCGATCTCGGCGCGGTCTTCTCCCACCTGAACCGGGTGCTGGAGGAAATCGAACAGGCCGACTACGTAGTGATATCAGCCGCACCGCAGAACAGCAAGACTGAGGCAGCCCGCGCTATACACTTCATACAAAAAGGACTCTCCCACAAGCTTTAGGCTTGGGAGCGTCCTTTTTTTCTGGAGTATCGGCCATAATCCCCCGCTAAATCCCCTTTTAGTTTAGAATTCAATAAACAGAAAAAAATCCTTAATTACATTTAATTTACAATAAATCAACAATTAGTTACATTTATCATTATTTATAGTCTAAATCAATTATTCCAGTTGAAAATTCGCTACTTAAGTACTAGAATTAATGTTGTTTGCTGAAGTTTTTATTGGACAGAGTGCCAGTATTGACCATTTTTTTGTCGATTGTAGTCGATTTAAATGGGCCTTGTACTGAGTATATATCATTGATCTATTCCTAAAGGCAAACTGTCTGAAAGGACAGGACGCAAAGCCATGGGCCTAAGAGTACAGTTATTGCTGTTTTATGGTCGCCAGGTTGCCAATAGAGACGCCATTTGGTCGGATATCCCAAGATATCGCATCACGGCTCCATGATGTTCTTTCTGTACAGATACCATTGATTATACGAAAAGTGAGGTTACGAGAATGCCGCAGCATATTATCGAACGTTCACGGTACGAGTTCATTGCTTCCATGCTTCTTGGAAAGCACGATCTCATGGATCTTTATTCTGTGGATGCTCAGACGTTTGGCGGAACAGACAGAGCGAAGAACGGCGTTATCATTATCCAGAACAACCAAATTTTCATCACCCCTCCTCTGCCTGGCGGCATGCCGGCTGTAATTTCAGCTGTCCATCCCGTAATTCTTAAGATCAATGGACAAACCCTCACAGAGCCAACTCCAATCACGTCTGCAGATGATCTCACCTGGGAGATTTGCGAGAAGCCACAATACCAGATTACCGTATCCGATGATAAGCTCAAAGTGTACTTTACGCTTTACCGTGCCGAAAGATATGCCTGGAACCTGGTCAACAGTCCGGCTTCAGCCAATGTCACTGTACGTGCAGAAATGAACCGTGATTCCTTGTTGTCCGTTCTGTCGATAGCGCAGATTATGTCTGGCCTTGAGAAAAGCTCCATTGTCAGCTCGCTCAACATCCCCGCTCTCTATGAGGAGCTGAACAACCCGACCTATCTTCCTGTCTGCATAGCAGAAGGCAAGGCTCCCGTACCCGGGACCAATGCGAGGCTGGAGCTGCTGTTTCAGAAGAAAATAGAAAATGCATTTAAGGGGACATGCCTTTCTGAAGATGAATCCTGCCACGGTGAATTCCTTACTGTCCAGGAAGGCGAAGTGTTTGCACAGAAGCTGCCACCCCAAGAGGGCCTGCCTGGATTCACCGTGTACGGAGGTGTCCTTCCCCCGCCCCCGCCGCGGGACCTTACTCTATTGACCGGACATTATGCGTCACTGCTTCCGGGGGGACAGATCTCTGCCCGCTGTAAAGGCAGACCGCGTATTACCGGAAACGGAACCTTTGTGAAAACGATTGATTTCCCCCAAACCTATGTGGTTCCGCAGAATGATGCCGTGGAACCAGCCACCATCAGGTTCCCGGGAGATGTCATTGCAGCTCATCCTCTGAACAAGAACACGGTGATTGAAGCCTTGGGTAATGTATACATATACGGTGACGTTCACAATTCCAGAATTGCAGCAACAGGCAGTATATTTATCAGCGGCAAGGCCGTCGATAGTGAATTGTATGCCGGAGCGTTCGGCGCCGCACACCACCGTCTGTGCAGCTTTTCTGAGCTGCTGATCCAAGAGATCTCCAGTCTGAGAGAAGCAGCTAAGAACCTTGCCGAGACGGTCGAGTCCACGATGCAGACGGTAAAGTACGGCCTAGTCATTATGCTGCTGCTGGAGAGCAAATATGAGCATCTTCCCCTTCTGATTAGCGATATGCGGGAACTGTTGTCGGACTTGAGCGCTGACTACCCGCAGGATACCAAAATTGTGAGGCACATGATGGATATTTTTCTGAGACCCGGACATTTTACCGACCTCATTACGGATGCGGGAATAGGCTCTTTTCTGAGTCTGCTTAAAAACCTTATCGAGGGAATCTCCCTCATGCAGGAGGAGCAAGTCCGGATCGATATTTCGGGGGCACAGAACAGCATCATTAAATCCGGCGGAGATATCCATATTCATGGGGAAGGGATTGGCCGGAGCACGCTGTGTTCCTGCGGCGATATTTATTTTGCGAAGGATGGTTCCATGTGCTCCGACTCCGCTATGGAAGCAGAGGGAACGATCACAGCTCAGAATGTCAGCGGTGAGTCCCTTCCCGGATCGCTCCTTGTGGCAGGCCAGCAAATCACAGCTAGCGCCATTCATAATGCATCAGTAACCATAGACGGGTATTCCTTAGAGATTGCTAAACCCGGCGGGGGAATTACGTTTACAGCCAAGAGCCTGAAACAAAAATGTAGAGAATCCGGCGCTATTCCCATCGAATAACCACCAGAATCCTCTACATACAGCATGAATCGCCAAAAAAACAAAGAGACCCTGCAGAGCCGCGTGGCGGCATCCTGCTGGGTCTCTTTTCCGAGCGCTCAAGATTCGTACTGGGGTCTTTCTAGCTCAAACGTCCGGCCGATGGCCGCATAAGAAGCTCCGGCAAGACGGCTGACCGGCTTCAGCTTAGCAGCGTCAATGCGCCCGCCCTGAATCAGTTCATCCTCTATATAGAAACAGAGCACTTCACCGACCAGCATATCGCAGTGTCCCAGCTCCACATGCCGCACGAGACGGCATTCCATGGCGATCCTGCACTCCTCTATACGCGGAACCCGGATCATCTGCCCGGGTATTGGCGTAAGTCCGGCCAACTCCACCTCGCTGATGCCTTCAGGGGCATTGATCGAGGTGTGATTAATAGCGCCAACATTATCCTCGTCCACGATATGTACAACAAACTCTCCATTTCCCAAAATGTTGCTTGCGGTGTGCTTCATCTCTCCGGTTGCCTTGCGCACACAGGAGATCATAATCATTGGAGGTTCATCATTCACAATATTAAAAAAGCTAAATGGGGCGGCGTTCACTACGCCTTGTTCGTTCATCGAGGTGACAAAGGCAATGGGCCGGGGAATAATACTGCCGATCAGCAGCTTGTAGTTATCATGCGCCGTTTGTTCAGAAGCTTTGATATACATGGTACACCTCCAATTAATGAGTAGGACGTCTTAGGGTTCTTCGGCTTATTCTAACATTAACCAGAACAATGCTGCTCACAATAAGCAGCAGGCCAATCACCAGATTCAAGGTAATCTGCTCATGCAGCAGCACTACACTTGAACCGATAGAGATTAGCGGAATCAGGAAGGTGAACGAACCTACTCTGCCCGCCTCCCCATTCTTAATAAGATTGAAATATACCATCCAGCCCAGAGCAATCACAAATACGGAAATAAACAGGGTGTTCAAGATAAAAGCCGCATTCCAGGTGATATCCGCCCAGCTCTCGGTCACCGACCCTGCAGATAGCAGAATGATGCCGCCGATCATAATCTGCATGGCGGTCATCCAGAGCATATCTACACGCGCCGCATTGCGTTTGGTATAGACGGTGGCAAACGCCCAACTGAGCGCACTGGCTAAGGCGAGCACAATTCCCTGGACCGAGATGCTCCCGTTGAAGCCGCCGATGCTGAGCGAGGCCACGCCGAGGAAACCAAGCAGGAGACCGGCCAGCTTCAGGCCGTACATGCTCTCCCCCAGCCAGATCCAGGCGAAGATACCGAGCAGCACCGGCTGCAGGAAGACGATGGCCGAGAACAGGCCGGAGGGCACATACTGCAGGCCAATGGTCTGGAAGCCATAATAGAAGACGATACTTAGAAAAGCCGAAATCAGATATACAGGCCACAGCCGCTTAAAATCAAGCTTCTTCCACTTCGGAAGCGCAGCGAATATCAGAATTATACCGGCGATCACGGTTCGGATGCCGGCAAACAAAAGCGGCGGAGCGTAATGTAGAGCAATTTTGGAAAGAGGCCAATTGATGCCCCAGACAATAACCAGAAAGATAAGCAAAGCAATGGTTTTTCTCTGCTGATGCATGTATTCACCTCTTGTTCTATTTTCAACCTAATGATACATTAAAATTAGTTATAATTGAAATGAATTATACTCATAAGGGGCATACCAAATCTGATATGAACAATACTCAAATTCGTTTGTTTGTCAGCATCGCCGAAAGCGGCAGCTTCACCAAAGCCGGATTGGAAATGAATATGACCCAGCCGGCAGTCAGCCGGGCAATCTCTGCACTGGAGGCGGAGCTTGCGGTAAAGCTGCTGCTGCGGGACCGGCGCAACGGGCTGATGCTGACCGATATTGGCAAGCGCGTCCTTGTTGTTTTCCGCGAGATTCTGATCGGGTATGACAAAGTGGAACAGGAGATCGCCGCTGAGAAAGGGCTGGAGAAGGGGCTGATCCGGATCGGGGCATTTCCGGTTGCCTCGGCCCACCTGGTACCGAAGATTATTCGCGAAATCGCGGCAAGCTACCCCGAAATTGAGATCAGGCTGTTTGAAGGAACCGTAGCCGAGGTGAAGGAATGGCTGGAAGCCCGGATCATCGATGTGGGACTGATCATTCCGCCGGAAGGGGAGTTCGACTCCGTTCCGCTTTATCGGGAGAAGCTGTATGCTGTACTCCAGGATGACCATCCGCTCCGGCACAAGCATGTCATTTGCGTGAAGGATCTGGAAGATGAGCCGATGCTGATCTGCAGATCCGGGTATGAGCCTCCGGTAGTTGATTTATTCAAGAGAGGCGACAGTAACCTCAATGTAAAATATGAGGTCAGCAGCTATATGACTGCACTGAGTATGGTGAAGGAAGGGCTGGCTGTGGGCGTGATGTCCCAGCTCTCACTGCTCTCGCTTCCTCCGGGTGTGATTATCCGGGAGCTTGCTCCCGATGCCTACCGGGATATTCATCTCGCGGTCAACTCCCTTGCAGAAGTTTCGATTGCCGTCAGATTGTTCATGGATACCGCACTGCGGCTAACCTCGGAGTCCGGTACTGCTGTACCCCCGTCCATCCAGGGCGGACGAGTATAGCTGTTCAGATGGAATGAAAAAGGAGTGAGATGAAGTGAAAATTAACCGTTTGGGCCACAGCGGGTTGCAGGTCTCTGCGCTGGGCCTCGGAACCAACGCATTCGGAAAAAGAGCCGATGAGCAGACCTCCATTGACATTGTTCATGCCGCGCTCGATCTGGGAATTAACTTTATAGATACCGCGAATATTTATGCCGGGACAGAATCGGAGCGAATTATCGGACTGGCGCTTGAGGGGAGACGGGAGAAAGCGGTCCTGGCTACCAAGGCAGGGCTGCCGGTACATGGAGGACCCGGGGGCAGCGGCTCTTCCCGTCATCATCTGATGCAGGAGCTGGAGGGAAGCCTGCGCCGCCTGAAGACAGACTATGTGGATCTGTATCAGATACATACCTTCGATCCCTATACACCGCTGGAAGAAACCCTCCGTACCTTAGATGATATGGTATCCGCAGGCAAGATCCGCTATATCGGCGCTTCCAATTATGCCGCCTGGGAGCTCATGAAGGCACTGGGAATTAGCGAAGCCCGTAATCTGGTCAAGTATGTCTCCATTCAGACCAGCTATTCTCTTGCCGACCGCACCCCAGAGGGCGAGCTGCTTCCCCTCTGTCTGGATCAGGGAATCGGCATTATCCCTTACTTCCCGCTGGCCGGAGGCATACTCACCGGCAAATATGGCGGCAGCGGGCCTGCGCCTGCCGGCTCCAGAGCGCAGACCGATCCGAACTTTAGCCGCTTCCTGAACAAAGACCGGATCGCCCTTGGCGATGCGGTGGGAGGCATCGCCACTGAGCTGGAGACCTCCCCCACCGTGCTGTCGCTGGCCTGGCTGATGCACCAGCCAGCCGTCTCCACCGTCATTGTCGGCGCTACGAAACCCGCGCAGCTGCAAGAAAGCATCCAGAGCGCTGCGCTCGCTCTGGATGCCGGCAGCCTGCACCAGCTGGACGAAGCCAGCCGGGCCTTCCGGCACGGCGAGCCGTTCGCCTACTACCGGCTGCCGTAGACAGCACAGCCGCTGCCTTTGGTGAAGGGCAGCGGCTGATCGCTGTAACGTGAGCGCTTATGGCGAAGCCAATAGCTGCTTTATTACTTGGAGGCCGGGGAGGCCGGAGTATAAATCAGGCAGCGCAGTTTCTTCTCGGGATAACGAAGTTCTGCGGTGTAGGAGCTTCCGTCTTTCAGTTTAACCAAAACTGCTACAACCCCACGTTTGTCATATATGCTGTCTTTAATAATAGTAGTGCCGATAATCTCACGGGTGTCGCCCTGTTTGTCCGCAACAATGGTGCGCGCGGCTTGGAGCCAGCTGGAATCTACATTGAATAGACGGGTCACACTCTCTCTTGCTTTGACGAGGGGGTCAGCCTCACCGATGCCCTTATGACCGGGCTGCGGCTTCACATCGTTCAGGCTTAGCAGATAGCTCTAGCGATAATTCCAATCGATCAACTGCAGCATTTCCTCATCCGTCAAGGCACGCTGGGGACCCAATTCCCTCTATTTTACAAACCTGTAGCCGTTCCTCAACCCTTGGAGTATGGAGCCTATCCATCTTAAACGCCAATAGGCCGGACGCTATTCTCCCAGCGGGAGTAAGCGTCCGGCCTATTTAACTGTCTATGTTACACAGCAGCGATAAAATGCTCCATATCCTCTTTTACAGTTGTAATACCGCTAATCCCGAAGGTGTCTACCAGCACCTGGGCCACGTTCGGGGAGAGGAAGGCCGGCAGCGTCGGGCCGAGGTGAATATTCTTGACCCCCAGATGCAGCAGGGCCAGCAGGACAATAACTGCCTTTTGCTCGTACCAGGCAATATTGTAAGCAATCGGCAGATCATTAATGTCATCCAGTCCGAATACCTCTTTCAGCTTCAGCGCAATGACGACCAGAGAATAGGAGTCGTTGCATTGTCCGGCATCCAGCACGCGGGGAATCCCGCCGATCTCACCAAGCGCCAGCTTATTGTATTTATACTTCGCGCAACCCGCCGTCAGGATCACTGTATCCTCCGGCAGTTCGGCAGCGAAATCGGTATAGTAATTCCGGCTCTTCATCCGGCCGTCGCAGCCTGCCATCACGAAGAACTGCTTGATTGCGCCGCTCTGTACCGCTTCTACCACCTGATCGGCCACATTCATTACCGCAGCATGGGCGAAGCCGCCGACAATCTCTCCGGTCTCGATTTCAGTCGGTGCATCGCAGTTCTTGGCCTGTTCAATGACCGCAGAGAAATCTTTCTCTCCGTTCTCATCAGCCGCAATATGCTGCACTCCAGGGAAGCCGGTATGACCTGTGGTGTACAGACGGTTTATATAGCTCTCCTTAGGAGGTACAATACAGTTCGTAGTCATCAGAATCGGACCATTAAAGCTCGCAAATTCCTCGGTTTGCTTCCACCAGGCGTTCCCGTAATTGCCTACGAAATGGCTGTACTTTTTGAAGGCAGGATAATAGTGGGCCGGCAGCATCTCACTGTGTGTATACACATCCACTCCGGTCCCTTCCGTCTGCTTCAGGAGCGCCTCCATATCCTTCAGGTCATGCCCGCTGATCAGAATTCCCGGACGGGCTCCCACGCCGATATTCACCTTGGTGATCTCCGGGTTGCCATAAGTCGTTGTATTCGCCCGGTCCAGCAGCGCCATCACATCCACACCCAGCTTCCCGCATTCCAGAACAAGTGCCGTCAACTCATCACCACTTAGTGTGTCATCCAGTGCCGCAGCCAACCCTTTTTCCATAAAAGCCTGTGCACCGGGTTCGTAATAACCCAGCACCGCCGCATGCTCCATATAGGCCGCCATCCCTTTCAGCCCATAGGTCAGCAGCTCGCGCAGGGAACGGATATCCTCATGCTCTGTGGCTAGAACACCTACCTCTTGTGCTTTCAGCATCAGCTCTTCGTCCGTACCGGCAACCCAGAGGGCTGCGTCATGACCGGTAAGGGCAACCTCTGCCCCTGCCAGCTTCAGTCTGTCTCTCCACTGGTCACGAAGCCTCACGCCTTCCCTGATGCTTGCGGTAAAATGCTCCGGGGTGAAGTTTGCATTGGTGATGGTAGCAAACATGCTCCCGGTCATAAATTTCTCCGTAGCCGGATCGGTGATCCCGAGTTCGCGGCCCCGCTGTGCAAAGATCGCAATGCCTTTTAGCGTATACAGCAGCAGATCCTGGAGATTAGCCACCTCGCTGGTTTTGCCGCAGACGCCCTGGATCGTACAGCCTGACCCCTTTGCTGCCTCCTGACATTGAAAACAGAACATTTCGCTCATTCACATTCACTCCTTATGGGTTATTGGAACCTTGCGAGGACCTCTTCATCCCGCCTTTACAGTTACCAGTAATTGTAGTAGACTTTCGTCGAACAATCGGTAACGGATGTTACCGGATACTTAAAATTCAGGAGGAAATCTATGAAACCGCACCCTGCTGTGCTGCAGGCCTGTCTGCTGTTTCGGGGACGGTCTGTAGAAGAGATTGAAGCGCTGCTGCAAAAGATGATCTACACCGTCAGCGAGTATCCGAAGAAAGCCGTAATCCTGGCTGAGGGTGATACGGCTGACCGTCTGGGCATCGTGCTCTCCGGGCGGGTGGAGGTGCAAAAGAACCATCCTACCGGCAGCGGTGTCACCATCGCCCATCTGAATCAAGGTCAGACCATTGGCGAAGCCGTACTGTTCCGCAGGAACAACAGCGTTCCCGCCACGGCAACCGCCGCTGACCCCTGTACCATTATGTTCATCGGCAAGCAGGAGCTCCTGCGCATGTTCACGGCAGATACAGACATGCTGACCCGGTTCATTGAGAACCTGTCCGAGCGTCTGGTGCTGGTCAACCGGAAAATCGAGATACTCTCCGCAGGCCCATTGCGGCGCCGGATTGTCGATTTCCTGCTGGAACAGGCCGAACTGCAGTCTTCCGATCAGATCCGCCTTCCTTTCAGCAGGAAAGAATGGGCAGAGCATTTAAATACAGCAAGGCCTTCACTTTCCCGTGAAATGGGGATTCTGCGTGATCAGGGCTGGATTCAGTTCAAGGGCAGGGAGATTGCCCTGCTGGATATGCTTCAAATGAAGGATTACATTCACAGCGTAGAAGCTGCTCCCGGGGACAACCGCTGAAATACAGAGGATATGAAACGAGCTAAAGAACTTACGTATGGGTAAAAAGTGACGCAGGGAAAGTTTAGATACTTGCAGAATGCTATAGGATCAGTTTAGATAGGATATATGGTTTAGGATGCTGGAAACAGCACCACAAAAAAATAGAACAAGCCTAGAATGGAGAGGAGCTATTATGGAGCGAAAACAAGTGTTTACAGGCTCGCCTTGGGAGTCCACTGTAGGGTACTGCAGGGCCATCCGGGTTGGGACCCGGATTGAAGTGGCAGGAACAACAGCGATGAAGGACGGGGAAGTTGTCGGTAAAGGGGATCCCTATGGGCAGACCCGGTATATCCTGGAGATTATTGAGAAGGCGCTTGGCGAATTGGGCGCAGGCCTCGCAAATGTTGTAAGAACCAGAATGTTTGTTACGGATATCTCCAAATGGGAGGAATTCGGAAAAGCTCATGGGGAGTTTTTCAAGGATATTCAGCCTGTTGCGACAATGGTTGAGGTACAAGCGCTGATCGACCCCGATCTGCTGATTGAAATTGAAGTAGAAGCTATTGCACCCTGAAAAAAGGTACAAATGATTACCCTCTCTACAGTGGCTGCCATCGGCGCTCCAACAACGGCGTTTCTGCCGTTGTTTCAGAGCGGATTGGCCATTTGCGCTTCGGACATTGACTCTCAAATTCTCCTCAGGTTCAGCCGGCAGTTCTGGCGGCAACCCAGGCGACGACCTCTTTTTCCGGGATCGGTCTGCTGATAAAGTAGCCCTGGATCTTATCACAGTTTGTACGCTCCAGGAAAGCCAGCTGGTCCTGTGTCTCTACGCCTTCGGCGGTTACGTTCAGTCCCATATCATGTCCGATAGTGACAATGGAGCTGGCCAGCGACATATTGTTCGGTGCATCAATACTGTCGATAAAAGACTTATCGATCTTCAGTGTGGTAATCGGCAGCTGCTTCAGATAGCTCAGCGAGGAGTAACCTGTCCCGAAGTCGTCCAGCGCAATACCAATCCCCTTCTGCTTCAGAGATTCCAGCTTGGAGCTGATCGCTTCGAAGGATTCCATAAAGATCGACTCCGTAATCTCCAGCTCCAGATACTCCGGTGCAAGCCCAGTTTCCCTAAGTATAGTCAGTACCATTTCCGTGAAGTCATCCAGCATCAGCTGGATCACTGAGATATTGACCGAGATGCGATAACCTTCGTAACCCTGTGCGTGCAGCTCCTTCGTGAAGCGGCAGGCATTCCGGAGGACCCATTCGCCAATCGGAACAATCAGCCGGCAATCCTCGGCGATCGTGATAAATGACAGCGGAGACACAAAGCCAAGCACAGGACTATTCCAGCGGAGTAATGCCTCAAAGCCCCAGATGTCTCCTGAGCCGATATCCACCAGCGGCTGATAGTGCAGCGACAACTCATTGTTCGCAATCGCATTTCTTAAGTGATGCTCCACAATCATCCGTTCATCAAAATGCCGCTGCATCTCCTCACCATACATGACATAAGTGCCCTTGCCTTCCTCCTTCGCCTTATACATCGCGATATCGGCATTCTTCAACAGCTCACCAGCACGGGTCCCATTCTCCGGATACCTGGCAATTCCGATACTGACCGAGATATGCACACTGCTGTCATTAAGCTCAAAAGGCTCACCGAAGCCCTGAACCAGCGACTCCGCACAGAAAACCACCTCAGAATATCCGTCAATATCCTTGATCAGAATCACAAACTCATCCCCGCCAAAACGGAAATGCAAACACCGCCCGTCTGATAATTCCAGCAGCCGTTCACCCGCCTTCACCAGCAGCTGATCACCCAAGGTGTGGCCCATGGTGTCATTAATGTATTTAAAGTTATCGATATCGAGAAAAAAGAGTGCGGCTTGCCCGTCCGGATGCTCTTCGATAAAATTCTCCAGCTCTTCAGACAGTGACAGACGGTTTGGCAGACCGCTCAGGATATCGTTATAGGCCAAATACCGGTATTTCTCTTCACTGGTCTGCAGCAGCTCCTGATTCTCCACGACCTTGTTATACTGCTCCAGAAGCTCATCCTGCAGTGCCGTAAGCTCCTCATAAGTGGACTCCAGCTCCTGATAGCTCATTTGGAGCTTACTCTCATAGCCCTTACGGTCCGTAACATCCATCATCGATCCTGCAAAACGGACATACCCTCCGGCTGCATTCCGCAGCACTTTACCCCGGGCCTGAAACCATTTATACTCCCCTGACTTAGAGCGCATCCGGTATTCCGCATAATAATAGGAAGAGCGTCCCTCCAGATGCTGTGACCGCGCTTTTTCCTGCTGCTCTGCATCCTCAGGATGGACAATGTCCCTCCATCCCCCATGGCTCTCATTAATCTCATCACGTTCATAGCCCAGCAGCTCATACCAGCTGTCCGAGAAATAATAGATCATTGTGGACATATCCACGTCCCAGATCACCGCATCCGAACCATAGGCAGCGAGACTAAAGCGCTCATTGCTTTTCTCCAGGTTGCTTCTCATCCGCTTCACCAGCTGGACGTAGAACAACAAGATAAAGATGAAGGTCACCAGCACGGCAAAAGCAGCGATAATGCTCAGAACCAGCGTCTTATAGGTTTCATAGAAGGAAAAAGGTTTGTTGATAATCTCGCTGCCCTTCGGCAGCTTATTCACGGAAATGTCAAAATGCCGAAGCTCGTTATAGTCGAAAACATTCCGTTTGGTGCCATCTGTAACAATGGGCAGTTCATCGGCATGTTCCCCCTGAAGAATACGCAGCGCCAGGCTGGCTGAAGTCTGGCCCTGGATTTTGCCGCTAATCAGGCTTCCGCCAAAAGCTCCATGGTTCAGGCCGAAATCATATAAATGGTATACCGGTACGCTGCTGCTGTCCGCCAGCTCACTGGCGAATCTATCAAACTCGATAATTCTGCCGGTGGAATCGCTATAATATGTAGTCATCAGCACAATACTGTCTGAAGAAAGGGAAGAGACGTTTTGTTTGATTTGTTCAATGGAGAAACGGTTCATAGGAATGATCTCGAGACCCCGATGGAGCGAGGTAATCTGATCCATAACCATTTGGCCCGTAGAGAGTCCGCTTTCAGAGTTGTCAAATACAACATACACCTTGCGGATCAGGGGGTTAATATGCAGTGCCATTTGTATCGTTTGGGAAGAGTTGATCTGTTCGATCACACCGGTCAGATTGTGCTTGTCCCGGATGCTGGCCACACCCCGTTCATTGACCCCACTGAATATAATCGGCGCATCATGCAGGAGCTCCTGCCGGTATTTCAAGGCGAAGCTAAGCGCGGCGTCATCTGTGGTAATGATGGCATCGATAGGGCTATTCTGGTATTTGAACTTCAATCTATTGTACAATTGCTGGAGATTTTCCTGGCTTGGGTAGCGTTTCCAGTCCATATACTCCGTATAGATCAAAGGCACATTGCCTGTACCTTTCAGAGTCTCTTCGATACCCGTGCTTTGTTCATCCGTCCACTCGAAACCCTTCTGATAGGAATGAAGTACCAGCACATTCTTCGGAAGAGCCTCCTCGGCGCTGGCGGTGAATGTCGGATACAGAAATGCCCACAGCATGACACACAGAATCAGAGGCACAAGCCAGCTCTGCAAACCTTTGAGATGAAATCTCCCTACGCCCATTAGTATACCCCCATGCATCTATCCCAAAGTCTTCCTCATACTCCAAAGGCAGGTCCCCACACCCTTTAGAGCCGCATCACAAAACGAGGAGTTTCGACAATATACTAATTCGTTGACCAGCTTCAGCTTCCCTCTTTATATATCGTTTTCATTTAATTATACGGGGAACGTTTATTTTTTCAAACCGGGGTTTTCTAGACAGCTTAAGGCATAGGGGATAGAATAAATTAGCAGTAACCCCTTAGACAGGAGACCTTATGTTATGCCTACCATAAAAGACGTAGCCCTCAAAGCGGGCGTATCAGCGACAACCGTATCCCGGGTGCTGAACAGCAGAGGCTACTTAAGCGACGCACTGAAGAAAAAGGTCTATGCCGCGATGGAGGAACTAAACTACAGACCCAATGAGCTGGCCCGTTCGCTGAGCCGCTCCAGGTCCAATATTATAGGACTGATTATTCCCCACGTCTCACTGCCGTTCTTCGGTGAATTGACGAGCCGGATTGAGGAGCATGCCTACCGGAACGGGTATAAGCTGCTGCTCTGCAACTCCCAACAAGACAAAATCAAAGAGCTTGAGTATATCGATATGCTGCGCGCAAGCCGGGTCGACGGCATCATTATGGGCAGTCATACGCTGGAAGTAGAAGCTTACCGGCAAATGAATCTGCCCCTGGTCACCTTTGACCGGCAGATTTCACCGGATATCCCTTATGTCTGTTCAGACAACTATGCCGGAGGACAGCTGGCTACCACATTATTAATAGAAAAGGGCTGCCGGAAGCTCGCCCATATTGGCGGTCATCCTCAGCTGAACCTCTTATCCCACCTCCGGTATGAGGCTTTTGCCGATACGGCCCGGGAGCATGGCGTATGGCAAACTTCACTGCATACGGACAATAACAGTTTCGATATGCAGGCTTATGAAAGGCTGCTGGAGCAGCTATTCCGGGAGCATCCCGAGATTGACGGTATCTTCGCCGGCAGCGACCTCATCGCTGCCTACGCACTGAAAGCCTGCCGGGAGAGTGGCCGCAGCGTGCCTGAAAATGTGCGGATTATCGGCTATGACGGAATCGCACTGCGCAGCCTCTTCCATCCCGCCATCTCATCCATCCGCCAGCCGATGGATGAGATGGGCCGGCTGGCGGTAGAACTGATCGTGAAGCAGGTCGAAGGCACCGCAGTCGCTGCCGAGAATATTTTGCCGGTAGAACTCGCGCAGGGGGCTACGACATAAAGCTTGGACGAGGGCGAACCGCATGACGAAAGCGGTGGATTGCGAACAGCAAACGTGAGACGCGTTTGTAGTTGTACGAAATACAACCACCTCTCCCATACTAGCCGTAATGTGAACCGGGATCAGCCTATTTTTCCGGAATTTCAATATTTTTAATTTAGATTGAAAGGCAGTGAGAAGAACCCGCTTGTTTTCCTGATGGAGAACGGCGGAACCGTCACCCTGCAATGGTTAATTGAAGATTATCTAGATCACATGAAGCATCACTTGGAGCAAATCTTCCCGGATCAACATCTGCTGTAACCGGCTGGCTCTAATACATATTCGGAACAGAGCCTCCATTCCGGAACGTAGTTCTAAATGCGAATACCCCGTCTCTCCTCCAACCATGGAGGGTAGACGGGGTATTTCCATTTAGAGCTGGATTAGCTCCATAAGCTTCTCAACACTCAGCCCCGAAGGCCCGGGTACCAGCAGATCAGCCGTGCCAAGCTGAGCTGCGCTACCGATGCCCACTGCCTTCATGCCGGCAGCCTTGATAGCGGCTATGCCCGCTGCCGCATCCTCCACGCCGATACAATGGCCCGGCGTGACCCCAAGCAGCTCCGCCGCCTGCAGGAAGATCTCCGGGTCGGGTTTGCCCTTCCGCAGACCAGCCGGGTCGGCGATCGCCTGGAACCAGCGGGCTGCGCCGAGACGCTCCAGAATCTGCGGAGCATTCAGGCTCGCCGAGGCCAGCCCCAAGAGGATTCCCCGCTCCCGCAGGGAATCCAGCAGCTCCGGGATCCCCGGCAGCAGATCCTCCGGGGTGATCCGCCCGATCATTTCCCTGTAATGATCGTTCTTCTGCTCCGCCAGCCGTTGCTTCTCGGCTTCCGGGAGGCTCAGGCCGCTGTCCTCCAGCACGATGTCCAGCGACTCCATGCGGCTCACGCCTTTCAGCCGTTCATTCTTCTCCCGGCTGAAGGGCACCCCCAGGCCATCGGCCAGCGCCAGCCAGGCTAGATAATGATATTCGGCCGTGTCAGTAATTACGCCGTCCAGATCGAAGATCACCGCTTCCAGCCGTCTCGCAAGCGAGACGGTCACCGGCTCCCGCGGAGACAGCTGCAGCGTCTGCTCCAGGTGCCGGATCGTGAGGCCTTCCCCCTCAAGCAGCGTATAAACTGCCGCCTCACGGTCTACATACACATCCAGCAGCTGGCCCCTGGATGTGATTTTGAAGCGGTAGCTCTGCCACTGCTCCGGCAGCGCCGGATGGAAGCACAGCACGCCGTCATACTGGCGCATTCCACCGAAGCCGTTCACGATCGACATCCACGAGCCTGCCATTGCCGCCATGTGCAGCCCGTCTTTAGCGTTGCGGTTGATATCATCCAGGTCCATCCGCACCGTGCGGTCAAAGTAGGCATAGGCACCTGCCAAGTCACCGATTTCAGCGGAGACGATGCTGTGAATACACGGGGACAGGGAAGAATCATGGGTCGTCAGCGGCTCATAATACTGATAATTGCGGATTTTGTCGGCCAGGCTGAACTGGTCACCAAGCAGGAACAATGCCATAACGAGATCGGCCTGCTTCAGCACCTGGTGGCGGTAGATCACGAGCGGGTGATAGTTCAGCAGCAGCGGATACTTATCCGCCGGGGTGCGCTCGAAATCCCATTTCCGCTTGCTAAGAAACGTATCATCCTGTGCATAGATGCCCAAGGCCCGGTCAAATGGGATATACATCTTCTCCGCAGCCTCCAGCCAGCCCTCTGCCTCCTGCGTGCTCAGTCCTATACTTCGTTCCAGCCGTTCGTAATCTCCGGGATATTCCCGGCGGAGCAGATCAGCTGTCTCAAAAGCATACAGAAGCTGATCCCGCACCATCAGGTTCGTATAGGCGTTATTGTTCACAATGGCTGTATATTCATCGGGACCGGTTACGGCATCAATGCAGAAGGCTCCGCCGCGTGCCGGATTATAATGGCCCAGATCCGCCCAGAAGCGCGACGTTTCAAACAGAACCTCCGCACCCTTAGCGGCGAGAAACTCTACATCGCCTGTCGCCTGCACATACTGCTTGATGCCATAAGCAATATCCGCATTGATATGTGCCTGGGCCGTACCTGCCGGGAAATAAGCCGAGTTCTCCGCGCCGTCAATTGTCCGCCAGGGATAGAGCGCCCCTGTCTGCGACATCACTGCCGCCCGCTCCCGCGCTTTACCTAATGTGGCATAGCGGAACTCCAATAGTGCACGGCTCACTTCGGGCTGGGTGTACGTGAAGAACGGCAGCATGTACATTTCGGTATCCCAGAAATAATGGCCCTCATAGCCTTCACCGGTGAGGCCTTTGGCTCCGATATTGGTTACACCGTCACGTCCTACAGACTGCAGCAGCTGAAAGGCATTGAAGCGGATCCCCTGCTGCAGCGCCGGGTCGCCGGTAATCTCTACATCCGTGTGACTCCAAAAAACATCCAGGTAGGCCTGCTGTTCAGCAGCAAGCCCGTCAAAGCCGCAATCCGCTGCCATCTCCAGTACGGCCATGCTCCGGCTATGCAGTTCCTCTTCATCATAATCCTTGGAGGTATGATACGAAATATACTTGCTGAGCGAAACACTCTGTCCACTAAGCACTTCAGCGGTATAACATACCGAGATCCGCGGCCCGGTCAGGTGGCGGCTTACCTCATGGCCGGACTCGGCCTGCAGCTTATGGCTCATCGCCGTCAGCAGTGCGAACTGCGTATGCCGGGTCCGCTGCTTCATCCACAGCATTCCTGCAGCCTCATCATAACCCGTGCCTTCCAGCAGCAGGCTTGGTTCACGGCTACCCGATCCGAGCCGGGGATCTCCGCTTGCCTCCTGCCGGACGATATCCCCGTCCATGGCGGAACTGAACGTTAGCGTACCGTCGAAATTAAGCGCTGTTACGCTGTAGTGGGTGGCGGCGAGATGCTTATGCTTCAGGGACACCATCCGCCGGATCTGCAGCAGGACACGGTGGCCTGCCGGCGATTCCCACTCCACTTCACGGTGGAGGATGCCGCTTCGCATATCCAGCCAGCGCCCGTAGCGGTGTACCGTACCACTGTTCAGATGGAAGGCATGGCCTTCAATACTCAGCTCGATGATCCGGGCATCGGTTACATTCAGCATGGCCTGGTTGCGCTCAGGATACCCGTACGCCCCCTCGGGATACACAATGGGCTCAGAATCAAAGAATCCGTTCAAGTAGTTGCCGGCCACCGAGGTTCCCGCCAGGCCATGATAACCTTCCTCAAAATTGCCGCGCATGCCGATATATCCGTTGCCCAGCGCGAACACGCTCTCGCTTCTCTGGTTGTGCTCATCCTCGTAGGCATCCTCACCAAGGCTCCAATCCCGGTAGGGATACAGTGCCGCCGGATGCTCATAGGGCTTCATCTTCATCTTGAACATCTCCTCCTGATCGCGAGACTCTTAGAACCCTCCAGCTCTACATCATCCTTTCACTGAACCGCCCATCAGGCCGCGGACGAAGTACTTTTGCAGCAGGAAAAAAATCGCCAGCGGCATCAGCATCGAAATAAACGCCGCCGAGGTCAGCAGATGCCAGTCGTTACCGCGCGAGCCGACCAGATCGGCGATCTTCATCGACATAACCTGAACCGAAGGCTGGTTGCCGATAAAGATCAGCGAGACGAGATAATCATTCCAGACCCACAGGAATTGGAAGATCCCGATGGAAGCCAGGGCAGGAACGGACAGCGGCAGAATCAGTCTGCTGAAAATGGTGAAATGGCTCGCGCCATCAATAAAGGCCGATTCAAACAAATCCTTAGGCAGCTGGCTGATGAAGTTATACATGAAATAGGTGACCAGCGGCAGACCGAAGGCGGTATGCGCCAGCCAGATCCCCAGATAGCTTCCGTTCAGACCCAGTGCGGTATAATCCTTAAGCACAGGAATCAGTGCGACCTGAATCGGAATCACGAGCATGGCGATAATGATCACGAACAGTGTTTTGCGGCCCGGGAACCGCAGCCAAGCGAAGGCATACGCGGCAAAAGAAGCGATCAGCACCGGAATAACTGTAGCCGGAACCGCAATCGTCAGCGTGTTCCAGAAGGCCTGCGACAGCCCCGTTCCTTTTTGTACCGTTTCACTGCCGTCGGCCTCCTTGAGTTTGTACTCTTTGCCGGACAGCACATTATTGTAATTATCCAGTGTAAAATCAGGTTTGGTCTCCCAGCCCTGCTCCTGCATATTGACCGTGCGCGCTCTGCGGTTCTCCCACATCAGACGGCTGTCATCCACCTCCACGCCTGCCTTCAACTGGTCGTCTGTGTAGGTTTTGCCGTTCACCTCAATCGGCTGGCGCAGATCCACATCCTTGGACAGCTGCAGCGTTTCGCCTGCCTTCCACTCCTGATGGGGGAACACTTTCCACCAGCCGGTCTGCAGAATATCCGCTGCCGGACGGAACGAGGAAATAAAGAGGCCCAGCGTGGGAAGCAGCCAGATAAAACAAATGACACCCAGTGCCAGATTGACGATGGTTTTGCCGCCTTTTCTTTTCTTTTTGCCGACCATTTAGAATCCCCCCTGCTTGCGGAACTGTCGAAGATTAATAATAATAACCGGCAAGACCGCGATCAGGAGAACAATAGCCAGCGTCGAGCCGTACCCGAAATTACGGTACATAAAGAACTGCCGGTAGAACTGTGTCGCTACCACTTCCGTATCGTATTGACCTCCTGTCATCACCATGACGACGTCAAATATTTTCAATGTAAAGACGATAATGGTGGTGGTAACGGTAAGGATTGTCGCAGAAATGATCGGAATCATAATCCCAAAGAAAATCTTCACCTCACCCGCCCCATCCACGCGCGCAGCTTCCAGAATATCGTCAGGGACCCCTTTGATCGCAGCAGAGAAAATGACCATCGCAAACCCGGTCTGCATCCAGATCAAAATGACAATGAGAAAAAAGTTATTCCAGGGCTGCAGCATACTCGTCCAGGCTTGCGGCTCGCCGCCAAAATAGGTCACGACCGCATTCAGCAGTCCGATTTGCTCATCACCCGGCTGATAGTAATAGACGAATTTCCAGATTACGCCTGCGGCTACAAAAGATATAGCCATCGGCATGAAGATGATCGATTTGGCGATTTTCTCGTAGCTGCTGCGATCGGCAAGGATGGCGATGAGCAGCCCGAAGCAGACACAAGCCAGCGTCCCCACGAACACCCAGAGCAGATTATTACGCAGTGCAGTCGCCATGAGGTGGTCGCTGAATATCGCAGCGTAGTTGCTGAGTCCGACAAATTTCTCCGAGGAAGCATTAAAGAAGCTCAAGTACAACGTACGCAGTGCAGGCAACACCAGCAGCCAGCCCAGAATGATCACAGCCGGCCCGATAAAAATATACGGCAGCACCTTCCTGCGGATATAGTCAGGGTACTGCTCCACCGCCCAGGTCAGCGTATAGTAAATGAGATACACCCCCAGCACGCCCCACAGTACAGCAAGAACCGCCGTGAGCAGCGGATTCAGCGTGGAATCCCGGAAAAACATGAAAATCACACCGTTGATAACGATGTTGGAGAGTAGTACAACAAGGGACAGGAGCACCGCCCTGAGGCTGATTTTCTGCTTCGCCCCGGTACCTGCAACACTGGATTCCGGCTTTATTTGTGCATCCATATTAGCTCCTCCTATAAGTTTTGCTGGAGCAAAACTTCCTCGCAAGCATAGGCTCTGGTTTCGCCGAGCAAAGCTTTCTTCGTAAGCCTTGTACATGGTCGATCTGTTCGGTCAGAATACGTTAACAGAGAAAAAGCGGGACAGGCCATACTCACTGCACACTGCCCCGCTTTTAGATGAATATATGACTTAATAAGTTCCGCTTAGTTTTTCCAGCCTGACTGGATCTGTTCCAGAGCCTTATCCAGTGTTGCCGTTCCGCTCACATAGTCGGTCATGCCTTTCCAGAACGTACCCGCACCCACTTTACCCGGCATCAGGTCAGAACCGTCAAAACGGAGCGTGGATGCATCCTGCACCAGCTTCGCCATGCGGCGGTCGGATTCAGAGGTGTACCAATCCAGAGAAGCATCATTCATTGGAGCGATTACACCGCCGGACTGCACCCAGCTCTTGATGGATTCACCGGTGGTGAAGAATTCCATTACTGCACGGACTTCCGGACGGTCATTGAACATGGCATAGATATCGCCTGCTACCAGCACCGGCTTGCCGTACTGCGGATCAATCGGCGGCAGGTAGAACCAGTCGTAATCCTGATCCACCTTAGCGGTTTCCGGGAAGAAACTTGTGATAAAGTTGCCCATCAGGTTGAACCAGGCCTTTGGAGGATTCTCAAACATCGGTTTAGGAGCATCCCCGAAGGCTGTAGTTACGATCGATTTGGTTCCGCCATAGACATAATCCTTGTTGAGCCAGATCTTGGACATGACTTCAACGGCGTTCTTCACTTCCGGGGAAGTGAACGGCAGCTCACCCTTCACCCATTTGTCATAGTTCTCCGGCGTGGTTGTCCGCAGCATGATGTTCTCTACCCAGTCCGTTGCCGCCCAGCCTGTAGCCGCACCACTCTCGATACCGATGGTCCAGGCCGGATCGCCGTCCTTGGCGATTTGCTCAGTCAGTGCCATCATCTCATCCCAGGTTTCTGGAACTTTATATCCGGCTTCTTCGAATTGTTTTTTTGGATACCACACCAGGCTCTTCACATTGCTGCGGTTCCAGATCCCGGCCATAATCTTGCCGTCTTTGCCATCCATAGTCGACATATCGAGCCAGCTTTTATTGTAGTTGGCCTTCAGTTTCTCCTGGTCCAGCACTCCTGTCAGGTCAACCACCTTGCCGGTTTTGGCAATGGAGGCCAGCAGACCAGGCTGCGGGAAGTCAGCGATATCCGGCGCATTTCCGCCGTCGACGCGGATATTGATCGTTGCTTCGAATTCCTTGGAGCCTTCATATTGAATGTCGATGCCGGTCTTGTCTTCAAATTCCTTGATGCTTTTCTCGAATTTCACCTGGTCAGCATCTACGAAGGGTCCGAACATCGTGACTTTGGTTCCTTTATAATCACCTTTCATAGCCAAATCCAGCGGTGAGCCCGGAGCAGCGGCCTCTGTAGGATCAGGTGATGCCTGATTGTTAGATGCAGCCGGTGCCTCTGTAGTCGCTGGCGGATCAGTCTTAGCCGCATTATTCGTGTTATTATTCCCGCCGCAACCGCTAAGCAGCATGGTGAAGGATAAGCATAGCACCATGGCGAGTGACAGTTTTCGTCCCGTAGCCTTTTTCATTCGTCATACATCCCCTTTAATTATGGTTTGTGAGACTGCATTTCTTGTGCTTACGTTCGGTTGTTGCTCGCTTACCTGCGGGATCACCTCCTTGCAAGAAGTAGTGGAGCATAAGACTGTCTTAGGTTGTATGCGCTACCAATACTATATTGAAAATAATTAGCCTTCATCCTACTCTTGTGAAAAGCTTTTCAAAGTATACAGGACTCATCGTTCCCGTGAGGATTCCCTCACAATCAGCTTATGCTCCATTTTTTCTGTGGTTACTTCCACCTTGCCGGTGGTCAGCAGCTCATGCAGCTTCTCGGCGGCTCTATAGCCCAGTTGATAAATCGGCTGTGCAATTGTCGTCAGCTTCGGAATGAACATCCCCGACATCCGCAGATTATCGAACCCGATAACGGATACCTGGCCCGGCACCAGAATATTACGGTCTTTCAAATACGAGATTGCCCCCATCGCGAACTCATCAGCGACACAGAATAAGCCCGTCACTTCCGGATAATCCGCAAACAGCTCATGCGTAGCTTGATAGGCATGCTCAAAACGGTGATTGGCATATCTGACCTTCTCCACATTGTACTCAAGTCCGGCTTCTGTTAATGCTCTTACAAAGCCGTCATACCTCGGTGGGCCTGACACGGAATTCACATGATCGAACCCGATCATGCCGATTTCGGTGTGACCCAGCTCAATCAGAAATCTGACCGCGTCGCAGGCTGCCTTTTCATCATCAAT
The DNA here is from genome assembly GCF_001909055.1 of Paenibacillus helianthi. Lineage (GTDB taxonomy): Bacteria > Bacillota > Bacilli > Paenibacillales > Paenibacillaceae > Paenibacillus_AQ > Paenibacillus_AQ helianthi. The sequence continues at coordinate 128,013 of NZ_LVWI01000114.1, read as the reverse complement.
CTCCACTGTAGGCACATCGAATTCTTCCGAGTGGGATGAGACCAGCACAAAGGGAATTCTGCAGCCGGTCAGCTTCTCATAACATTCCGGGTACAGGACATCACTGGCGTACACAATCCCATCGACCTGCTTCTCATGAAAAGTATCAATGTAGCTCAGCATCCGGTCCTTATCACGGTCGGTATTGCAGATCATCAGACTGTAACCCAGCTTAATGCAGGCATCCTGCATTCCCCGGATCACTCCGGCAAAATAAAGGTTCTCAATATCAGGGATAAGCAAGCCCAGCATATAAGACTTCTTGTAAATCAATCCCCGGGCGAAGGCATTGGGCTGATACTTCAGCTTCTCTATGGCTTCAATTACACGGCTGCGTTTACTCTCAACTACGGTATTCGGTGCATTCATCACGCGGGATACAGTACTGATCGACACCTCTGCCATTTTGGCAACATCTCTGATGGTTGGCTTCATTAGCGTAACTTCCTTTTTTAAAATATAAGAATTTATATGGCTCACAAATAAATTATCCTTATATTTCTCGCTGAAACGGATACCATCCTTAAAAGGACGGCGAAGCCGTTTTTACTTAGAAAAGCTTTTCAAAGCGATTATAGCAGGGGTTTCCATAATTGACAACAGATTTTTTTAAGCGCTTTCATTGTTGGCGTTTAGGCAATACAGAATTCATTTCATCTCATGGCCACCCTTGGAAAAAGGGGGATTCGCAGCAAACTTCCGGACACTAGCTTACTTAAAGTGTGTAAATAATTTATTTTCATGTTATAATTGCCGGGTAGATCATTTCCATGCTGCAAATACTGGTTATTAATAGAAGCATCCATTTGGGAGGGATATTCGTGAAAAAACTGCAGGACATTCCGTTTTCCGTGCTGGATCTGGCTCCTATTGTGGAGGGTGGAACGGCAGCGGATTCTTTTCATAACACGCTTGATCTGGCCCGTCATGCCGAAGGTTGGGGGTATCACCGCTATTGGCTCGCAGAGCATCATAACATGCCTGGAATTGCCAGCTCTGCTACCTCCCTTGTCATCGGCCATGTTGCCGCAGGCACCAAGAGCATTCGGGTAGGGTCGGGAGGCATTATGCTCAGTAACCATGCACCGCTCATGATTGCCGAGCAATTCGGAACACTTGAATCGCTGTATCCCGGCCGGATCGACCTGGGACTGGGCAGAGCTCCCGGTTCAGATCAGGCTGCTGCCCGGGCCATGCGCCGCAGCCTTGGCAGTGACGGCAGTGAATTCCCCGAGCAGCTCAGTGAGCTCAGAGCCTACTTTAATCCGGAGGGAGCCGGCTCACGGCCGCTTGGTGTCCGCGCAGTTCCAGGTGAAGGCCTGAATGTGCCGATCTGGCTGCTAGGCTCCAGCGGCTTCAGTGCCCAGCTCGCAGGCCAGCTTGGTCTACCATTTGCTTTTGCCAGCCACTTCGCACCCGATTATCTGCTTCCGGCCCTTCATCTGTACCGCACCAGCTTCAAGCCGTCAGAGACGCTGGATAAGCCGCATGTCATGGTGGGGCTTGGAATTACGGCGGCCGCAACCACAGAGCAGGCTCGTTGGCTTGCGACTTCGCAGCAGCAGCAATTTCTCAATATTATCCGCGGCCGGACCGGCAAGCTCCAGCCTCCAGTAGACAGCATGGAGGGACTGTGGTCTCCTCAGGAAAAGGCTATGCTGCTCAGCAAGCAGCTCTACTCCATCGCAGGAGATCAAACCTCGATCAAGGAAAGACTGCTGCAAATCGTAGAAGAAACCCAGGCCGATGAATTCATCGTGGCCTCGCAGATTTATGACCACTCTGCACGCTTGCATTCCTATGAGCTTGTTGCCGAACTGGTGAAGGAAAGCTAAACTATCTGAAGCCGGGTTTAGATAAATCATATTCAGAATCAAAAAGAGAAGGCAGCGTATTGTTGCTTTCTCTTTTTTGACGTATTGGAAACAACACACCCGCTGATGTTGAATGGACTATCACAATCGTTCTTTATAAAAAACACAAATATTCTTTAATCCAGAGAAATAAACAGAAATCGGAAGCTATCTTTAAATATTCATCTATTTATCCTAACTTTTGATCCTATAAGACCAATATACATCCTAATTCCCGTTTTTACTTATCTGAAATTTTGATTATACTGATATTATTCGTTATAACGAACATACATAATTCCTTAACAACCTAGACACTTCCCTTTATCGCTTTATACATGTAGTGGTTCTTCAAAAAACCACTCTTTTCGACAAGGTATATGCAAATAGTGAGAATAAAGCGGAGTTTATGCCGAATGTCTGCGGGTAGCAAGGCTGAGCTTCCAGAAAGAAAGGAGCGGGCAAGTGAAGAGAAAATACCACAGGGCAATTATTGGCGTCTATATTCTGATCGTTCTGGCCGGGGTTGTCTGGCATGCCGGGGGCGCAAGTGCAGAGGACACGATAAAGCTTACAGTGAATTCACACACAACCAGTATGGCGAAGATGAACAATATGCAGCCGGGGGATGTCACCTCCTCTGACTATACCGTGATTAATGAAGGTAATGAGCCATTCAATTACTATGTAGACTTCAAATTTATGTCCGGGGACAAGGAATTGTACAATATCCTGCAAATGACCCTGCAAAAAGAGGGAGTCATCCTCTATTCCGGGGTAATGAGCGAGGCGGAGGGGCGGGTGGCAGTAGGAACACTGTCTGGTGGAGCCCAAGAGGCCATTCAAATGGATGTAACTTTTCCGTATGAGGCCGGTAATGAATATCAGGCGAAAACAACCAGTGTAGCCTTTATATTCTCCGCTTCCGGTGAGCCGAATCCTTCGGCTACGCCTAGTGCCACACCTTCGGCTTCTGCTACTCCGAATCCGTCGGCTGCATCTAGTGCCACACCTTCAGCTTCTGCTACTCCGAATCCGTCGGCTGCGCCTAGTGCTACACCTTCGGCTTCTGCTACTCCGAATCCGTCGGCTGCGCCTAGCGCCACGCCTTCAGCTTCTGCTACTCCGAATCCGTCGGCTGCGCCTAGTGCCACACCTTCGGCTTCTGCTACTCCGAATCCGACAGACGGTCCGACCGCTGCGCCAACCGCCAGCTCGGTGCCGGGAACAATCGTTACACCTGCTGCTTCATCTGCAGCAACAGCTTCACCGGGTTTAAATGAAGCTACGGTCACCGACCCGCCGGTTCCACTGGGCGGCAATAACAGCAGCAGCGGAAGTCCACCATCGGCTTCACCGGGAACCGGCAATACAGGAACCGGCAATGAAGCAACATCATCACCGGATCCTGGAGTGACACTAGGGGATGATGAGCTTCCGCTCGGGGGACCCGACGGCGGCGGGAAGCTGCCGGACACTGCAGAACCCTGGTATAACCTGATTCTGATCAGCTTGGCGGTAGCAATTGTGAGCATAATTATCTTACGTAGACTAAGCTCGAAGAAGTAAACCCATTTCAACACAGGCTGGAGGCGAGAGTATGAAGAAGCATTCGGGGCTGGCCATTGCCGTGAAGCTGATCTTCGTACTCTCTTTGTGTATCATGCTCTATTCGGCCTTCCAAATCTTCCGGGCCCCCGCCGAGGCTCGCCAGGCACTGCAGGAATGGGAGAAAAAGAGGGAGGAAGCTCCCATTATATCCCAGTCCAATGATGAAACACCCCTGCCTGACGGCATGATCAGTCCATCGGAAACAAAAAGCACCTCAAAACCCATCTACAAGAAGGGCGAAATTATCGGAGAGATCTATCTGCCCAAACTGGATAAACGGATTGCCATTCTGGAAGGCACGCAGCGGCCACAGCTTAAAAAAGGGGCTGGGCATGATATAGGGAGCGCCCCGCCCGGTACATTGGGCAACAGTGTGGTGGCCGGCCATCGTGACACGGTGTTCCGGGGGCTAGGCACTTTGAAGAAGGGTGATCTAATCGAGGTTGAAACTGTGGGCGGAAAATTCATTTACAGCATTACCGGCAGTACGATTGTAGACGGTGACGCAAGAGGTGTAATCAAGCAGCAGAACAGCGAAGCAGTGCTTACTCTGATTACCTGCTATCCGTTTACCTATATCGGCCCGGCACCAGACCGCTATCTGCTCTCAGCCACTCTGCTCCGCAAAGAGCCGGTTTCCCCATCTGGCGACAAGGGATGAGACATTGTATGGAAAGTGATACTATAGATATACGATGAGATAGAGGAGATGACCTGTTAATGAAAGAAAAGCTGATCGAACGGTTTGTTTCGTATGCCCAAATGGATACCCAATCGAATGATGACAATGAAGCCTGTCCTTCCACACCGGGGCAGATGGACCTGGCCCACAAGCTGGTAGCAGAGCTTCAGGAGCTGGGACTTGTGGAGGTTACAGTGGACGAGCATGCCTATGTCATGGCTACCCTGCCTGCCAACACCCAAAAGCAAGTTCCCACAATCGGTTTCCTGGCACATCTGGATACTGCGACTGATTTCACCGGAGCGGGTGTGAAGCCGCAGATTATCGAGAACTACGATGGCAAGGATATTGTCCTGAATGAAGCATTGGGCGTTGTGCTCTCCACGCAGAGCTTCCCGGAGCTGCCTGAATACAAAGGCCACACGCTGATCACAACCGATGGCACCACCCTGCTGGGGGCAGACAATAAAGCGGGAATCGCTGAGATTATGACCGCCATGGCCTACCTGCTGGAGCATCCGGAAATCAAGCATGGCAAGATCAGAGTGGCTTTTACCCCTGATGAGGAAATTGGACGCGGGCCGCATAAATTCGATGTTGCGCGCTTCGGGGCTTCCCATGCCTATACGGTGGACGGTGGACCGCTCGGGGAATTGGAATACGAAAGCTTCAATGCTGCCGGTGTCAAAATCAGCTTCCACGGTGTAAACGTGCATCCCGGAACTGCCAAAGGCAAGATGATTCATTCGTCCAAAATCGCCATGGCGTTCCACCTCCGACTGCCATCCGGCGAAGCGCCGGAATTCACTGAGGGCTATGAGGGCTTTTACCATTTGATCTCCATGTCGGGTACAGCGGAGCACAGCAAGCTGCAGTATATCATCCGTGACTTTGACCGAGAGGCCTTCGAGAACCGCAAGGCGTATATCGCAGCGATTGTTGAGGAATTTCAGTCTACCTACGGAGCAGAGAATGTAGTTCTGGAAATGAAGGATCAATATTATAATATGCGTGAAAAAATCGAGCCAGTGCGGCATATTGTCGATATCGCCCAGGAAGCTATGGAGAACCTTGGTATTACTCCAGTGATCCGCCCGATCCGCGGTGGCACCGACGGTTCGCAGCTGTCGTATATGGGGCTGCCGACACCGAATATTTTCACTGGTGGCGAGAATTTCCATGGAAAATTCGAGTATGCCTCCGTGGATGTAATGCTAAAGGCCGTGCAGGTCATTGTCGAGATCGCCAAGCTGACTGAGCAGAAGGCCTAACGGCTTAGGTGCAGTGGGTACACACCCCCTTATATGTAACAATATCCCCGGCAGGAGCATTAGCTCCTAGCCGGGGATATTTGTTTAGGCTCTGCCTGCGGTTCTGCAGCCGGAGAAGCAGAGGCTGGCAATTCAGTCAGCCCGGGATGCTCCCTGAAGAGTTCCTGGCGGTAAGTTTCACCCCAGCTTTTGATATTTAGAAGGGCTGTCTCCAGGCCTCGGCCACATTCCGTCAAGGAGTATTCCACCTTCCGCGGGGCCTGCGGATACACCTTTCGATGAACAAGTCCTGCACGCTCCATGTCTCTGAGCTGAAGAGTCAGCATCCGCTGGGTGATGTCCGGGCAGAGCCTGCGGATTTCGTTGAATCGCTTAGTTCCGCTGATTAGATGATAGAGAAGAATCCCCTTCCACTTCCCGCTGATCAGTTCAAGCGTGCTCTGAAGGGATTCCGGGTATTCATTTGAAGTAGATGCTCCGCTGCTCCGCTGTACATTCATTAGGTGTGATCCCCTTTGCCCAAATTATGTATATCGCCAATAAATATGATTGTATCACACATCCCTTGGAATCTACGCAAATAACCTCTCACTGCCCTGATGAAGCAGCAGCGAGAGGTTATGAACAGCATATTTCATTAAGCTGGCGGTCTTCTTAAGACTTCACTGGAATCCAGCCAGGAGTATGGGTCAGAGCACCCCACAGCGGATCGGGGATGACAAGTGTGCTCTGTGCAGCAGTGTCCAGCTCCGTACGGATCTCATCGGCACGGCCTTCAGCAACCTTCTGCACCCAGTCCGGTTCAATCAGCAGCGGACGGCCCAGCGCCACCAGACGGATTCCGCTAGTCAGGCCCTTCAGCGCATCATCTGCGCTGTAGAGCGAACCGACGCCAATCACCGGCAGTCCGCTGCCCGCGCGGTCAACGATCTGTTCAATCCGCGGGCGGCTGTCTTCGGTTCCGCGCCGCGGCAGCGACCAGAGTTCCTGCAGCGAGGCATGGAGATAATCCAGCCCTTCTTCCTTCAGCGCATCGATCAGTACGAAGGATTCGGCCATTGTAATTCCAGGCGTCTCCGGTTCCTCAGGAGAAAAGCGGTAGCCGACAAGAAACGGCGATGATGCATGTTCGTTCACTGCACTTTTTACTGCGCGCAGAACGGCCAGCGGGAAGGCCAGGCGTTTCTGCACATCTCCGCCCCAGCGGTCTTCACGCGTGTTGGAATGCGGAGAGAAGAACTGCTGCAGCAGATAACCATTTGCTCCATGAATCTCCACACCGTCAAATCCGGCTTCAATCGCACGGCGGGTAGCCGCACCAAAGTCGGCGATGATCCCTTCAATTTCTTCATCGGTCAGCGCACGGGGAACAGGTCCATGTCCGCCGCCGGGAAGCTCTGACGGCACATTGCTTGCGCTGACGGGCTGTCCGTCAGGCAGCTGCGCCGGCGGGCATTGGCGTCCGCCGTGGAAAATCTGCAGAACCGCCTTTGCGCCCTCACCCTTTATGGCTTCAGCCAGCTGACGCAGGCTGGGAATCAGCTCATCACGGTCAGCACCGAACTCACCTGCGAATCCCTTGCCTCCACGCGATACGTATACACAGGCGGTAATCACCATTCCTGCTCCTTTGGAGCGGCGGATGTAATAATCAAGCTCCGGTCCGGATACCGTCCCATCCTCATTCGAGGAGAAGTTGGTCATAGGTGCCATTACTACGCGGTTTTTCAACGAAATCCCGCTTGCGAACTGGAATGATTCAAGCAACGGACTGTAATCTGTTTTTAACATCTTCTGTAATCCCTCCAATATAATTTATATACCGAATACCGAATATCTAATATCTTTTAGTAAGCTTCATACTTAGTGTAATCTAGTTGGGCACAAAAAGAAAGCACGCACATTTATGTAACGTACTTTCCTTGCAGATACTATCGATATGAGCATAGAAATTTCTATTCCATTGCTATCTCTCGCCTGGAGGGATGTCCTTCCAGATTACATTCTCTCCGTAGTTTTTGCCCCAGTCATACATCATATGCAGCACAGGAAGCAGGCTTTGCCCGTACTCCGTCAATGAATATTCCACTCTCGGCGGAACCTCGGCATACACTTGTCTGAATACAAGCTGATCCTCTTCCAGCTCACGGAGCTGGTTGGTCAGCATTTTCTGTGTAATATGGGGAATCAGCTTCTTCAGCTCGCTGAAGCGTTTGGTCCCTTCCAGGCCCAGATGCCACAGAATAATCAGCTTCCACTTCCCGCCAATGACAGCAAGCGTAAGCTCCTTCTCGCAGTTGATTTCCTTCAGGTTAATGCGGTCCTTAATCTCCGTTGCCAATTGAAGCAGCTCCCTTCCTTCTTAATCATACTACAGAACACCCGGGAGACGCACATGACCGCGGAGAAGCCAAATCCCGCTCCATATACGCACACAGACCGCCGGCTTGTAAGCAGGCGGTCTGTGTGCGTTCCTTCTATTTTACTTGTCAGCTAATGATCCCTGCAGACTGACCGCGCTGAAATCCGGCTGTGCTGCAATATCGGTGTCGCCCGCAGCTTTGGCTTTTTCCAGTGCTGCATTGTAGCGGGTATTCAAATCCTGGAGCTCCTTGTCCAGATCACCGCCGGCAAAAATAAATTTGTTGAAGACATCGACTTTTTTCATTCCTTCGAGACGTCCTTGGGAGAAGAAATAATCCCGGAGCCTATCAGCAGCTGGTTCACCATTCCGTTGTAGGAATTGAAGATCACATAGAACACGATTGCCATAACCGAAGCACTGATCACGGTAGGCATAAAATAAATTGCCCGGAGCAGCTGCCGCCCCTTCAGTGCACGGTTGAGGACAACGGCCAGTACAAAGGACAACGGCAAAGTAATCAGCAGCTTGCCGCCAGCATAGATGAAGGTGTTGACCACCGACTGCCAGAATTCCTGTCCCGGAACAGGCGCTCGAAATTATCCAGTCCGATGAACAGCGGTTCGCCAAAGCCCTGGTAATCATAGAACATGTACTTTAGAGCCCAAAAGATAGGATACACTCCAAAAATCAGCGTCAGAATCAAGCTGGGAGCAACGGAGGTCCAGGCGTTAATTTGACGTTTCGATTCATTCATTTATTGTTCCTCCTGTCATTGGTCTATGCATCTGTCCTTAATGATAATTCACTCCGTTCATAACGGTTAGGGAGAAAGCGACTGCCCTTGGGGGAGAATTTCACTTTTTCAGTTGCTTTGTCCCCCTTTCTTCCCTTTGTTTATCCATCCCGCCCTTAGTGAAAGCACGGCTATACTAATAAAAGAAAGGGACGCCAGCGAATCATGACAACTTTACAAGGAGGTCTGAACTACCGATGAATTCAGCACACGGCGGCGGTGCCGGGGCCCGCATCGGCGGCCTGCGACTGACTCATTCCCAGCTTGGTTTGCCCATTGCACTGGCGAATGGCGGCTTGCAGTATGCTCTGTCGGGATGGTGCCAGGAGCCGGGTAGCGGCAGTAATGTTTATCTGGAGCAAATGCCAGGGGGCCGGAGTGGTCTTCAGCCTTCGGGCGTGACTCCGGCGGGAAGTGTTCCGGATGAGGATGTGCAGTGTATCCGGATAAGCAATACGGCGGAATCTGAAATGACAGTCCTGCGTTATGAGGAGCTCATCCCTGTACGCGAAGGGGATCATTACAGCATGCAAACAGCACTCAGCCTGGAGGCGCCTCTGAGCGGAGGAATCCGCGCCGAGTGTCCGTTTCCTGAATGCTGCGAAGCAGCCGCTGGGACCGGAACTGCTCTCCCCCACTTTTAACCGGCCCACGCTGACCAATTGGGTGTACCAGCTTGAGTCAACGGGTGCAGACGCCAATATGTATATGATCTCAGGCGAAAGCAGATTTGCGGAACAAGCCAAGCAAAAGCTGCTGTACATGCTGGCAGACATGCAGGTAGGCATGGATATTTTCCGCAGAGACGGCTGGCATGACGATGATACCTACGGTGCGGTGCATATCGGGAGAGGGCTTGCTGCTGCCTCGGTCATCTATGATCAGATAGCTGGCAGCAGTGTTCTCCTTCCCGAGGAGGAGTCTCAGCTTCTCGCCCACTTCCGCTACATTGCCGCAATGATGATGGATACCGGCTACTACCGGTTCGATCTGGAGACCTTCCCGGACGAGAAGGGCGCAAACGCAGCAACTGGAATGCGGACCGGGCGACCGGGCTGGGCGTGTATGCCCTCCTCTTCCCGCAGGAGGAACAGAGCGGAGCCTATCTTGATCATGCCCACTCTGTCATCGACTGGCAGCTCGCGGAAGTGGTGGACCCAGACGGCGCTTGGCCGGAGAACATCCGCTACCACGGGGCCGTGCTGCACCGCTATTTTCTCTTTTTCGTCCTGCTGAAGTGCTTGAAGGGCGTTGATTATTTCAAGCATGACAAGGTAAAGGGCATGTACCGCTTCCTTATGGGCACGGTGACTGCGGCAGATACCCTTCAGGGCGGCGTTTCCGGCCCCCCGGTTCTGCTTACACCGGCTGTTGGTGATGCCAATGTACAGGAGAAGTGGTTTCGCCTACTCGGCTATGCGGCTCCATTCTATACGGAGGAAGACCCGCAGCTTGCCGGGGAAATGATCTGGACCTGGAAGCGCGGCGGTGCACCCGTGGAGGATAACGGAGCATATCCCCTGCCTCTGGTCGCTCTACTGTATCCACAGCCGAACCTCCCGGAGCAGCAGCCCGCTCTCGGCTCCGTACATTATCCCGATATCGGCTATGTCATCTTCCGCAGCGGGGAGCAGAATCTGCAGCATTATGCGATCTACGAGGCTTCGCCGCTGACTTACCATGCTCATCACGATGAGGGGCATTTCTCCATCTGGGCGAACGGGGTTCCGGTAACACTCGATTCCGGAACAGGGGGCTATTATAACGGAGACCGGCACTGGTATGTATCCGGCGCAGCCCATAATGTTGTCCAATTTGATGATAAATCCGGAAGATTCGCCAACGGCCCGCTGCAAAGCAACTGCAAGGAGGTCCGGTTTTCGGAGGAACTGGATTATGTAAGAAGCCGCATTCCAGATGCTAATGCCAGGGAGTATGAGCGTAATTTTGTATTCATTAAGGCAGGCTGCTTGTACAAGATCACCCGGTCGGACGGCGCGTGGTTTATCGCCGCCATCAACGGTACCGGGCAGAGCCGTCATATTACGGTCCCGGACCTTGGACCACTCAGACTGCTTGGAGAGCCTGAGACAGCAGAGCCAGGACAGCCTGAGCCAATGGGACTGAGACTTGAGGCAGGCAGGATTCACATCGCCATGCCTCGATAAGCGGCAAATCCGGGTAATACACACATTAAATAGATGGAGGAAGATTAGAACATGAGCAATCTTGGAGTATGGGAACCGGCAGAGCCTGGAGTCAAACGCTGTATTTTGAATGCGGCAGCAAGTCTGATGATGATGGAGGTTCATTTCGAAAAAGGGGCCGAGGGCTATGAGCACAGCCATCCCCACGAGCAGATGAGCTACTGTCTGCGTGGAAGCTTTGTGTTCCGTATTGACGGCATGGAGCACATTGTTAGCGCAGGCCAAAGTATTGCCATACTGGCAAATGCCAAACATGGCGTAACAGCCTTGGAGGCAGAATCAGCGCTGCTCGATGCCTTCACACCTATCCGCGAGGATTTGCTTAAGCGCTAGAGGGGCAGGCCGTAAGATAGATCAAGAATCTGCCAGCTGTACACAATCAAACACCGCCTATCCGGATTCTTTGGACAGGCGGTGTTATTTTCATTCCAGATTGGCGTGGTTGCCGAACATCCGGGTGGAGGTCTGGCCGGTCTCTTCCATCATCCGCAGAATCACGGCATCGTAAAAGAGCAGCAGGGTCTGTTCAAACAGTGAAGCCATCGGCTGGATGGTGATATGACCTCCGTCCGTCTGTTCCTTGGGTGCACCCGGCAGCTTGACGGTTTGATCAGCCAGCCGGCCAATGGATGACTCCGGGGAAATCGTTACAGCCACAACGGCGGCTCCCGCTGCCTTAGCTTTGCCGGCCATGGTCAAGAGGCTGGCCGTCTCGCCGGAACCGGAGCCCAGCACCAGCACATCTCCCGGCCCGATCCCCGGTGTTACCGTTTCACCGACCACGTAGGCTTCCTTACCGGTGTGCATCAGCCGCATCGCGAAGGCCCGGCCCATAAGACCAGAGCGGCCGGCACCGGCGACGAAGACCTTGCCGGAGCGCAGCAGCAGCGCTGCCAGCTGCTCGGCCTCCGCTGTCTCAAGCTGTCCGACCGAACGCTGCAGCTCATTCACTATCTCCTGTGCATAGCTAACAGTATCCATAAAGGGATTAGGCCTGGCTGACCAGGCGCTTCATTTCCGCCGCCGCAGCCTTCTGATCGCTTTCACCGGTAATGCCGCCGCCAACGATCACCAGATCGGGGCCGGCTGCAATCACTTCAGGCAGCGTGCCCAGCTTGATGCCCCCGGCAATTGCCGTTTTGGCCTGCTTCACTACACTCTTGATGGCCTGCAGATCAGCGAAGGAGTTTTTGCCTTCAGCCTGATGGTCATACCCGGAATGCACACAGACATAATCCACACCAAGCGCGTCCACTTCGGCCGCTCTTCCCTTGATATCCTTGACGTTGATCAGGTCCACAAGAATCTCACGGCCGCTTTTCTTGGCTTCCTCTACAGCCCCTTTAATCGTTGAATCATCGGACACACCAAGTACGGTCACGATATCCGCGCCTGCTTCAGCCGCCTTCATCACCTCGTACCCGCCGGCATCCATAATTTTCAGATCTGCCAATACGGTCAATGCTGGAAAAGCTTCCTTCATCGCCTTCACCGCATGCAGGCCCTCATTAATAACAATCGGTGTTCCAATCTCCACAATATCTATGAATTCGGCTACCTCCGAGACAATATCCTTCGCCCCTTCAATATTTACAAGGTCCAGCGCCAATTGCAGCTTCATCTATTCGACTCCTTTTAATATATTTTAGTAAGTGCTTCACCTATTGTAGGTGCATAGATTCATTAAGGGAAGTAGGCACTTTGCCGTGTTGTAGTTACTCCAAGGATACTATTGTGCCTGGTAAAGGTCTGCTTAACGGGAGTGGTCCAGGAAACTCATGTTGGTTTTTTCAGAATTTTCGTAAATGTACTGCATTTTCATAAAAGCTGTGCTAACATACACCTTGTTTACAGCTGACAGGCAGCAAGAAATAACTAAAAGAAGGTGTGTAATGAACCAAACGAAACACCAGGAGTTTAATTTGATTAAGCTGACCTGGCCTATATTTCTCGAACTGTTCCTGTTTATGCTTATGGGAAGTGTGGATACGTTCATGATCAGCTCGGTATCGGATGATGCGGTGTCCGGTGTAGGCGCAGCCAATCAGATTATTACTATGGCTATCCTCGTGCTGAGCGTAATCGGCAACGGTGCAGCCATTGTCGTGTCCCAGTATCTCGGATCGAGGAGGCCCAAAGAGGCCGCAGAGGTCACCGGCAATGCCATAACATTAAATCTGGCCGTAGGCATTATTCTCAGTACAGCTCTGCTGTTCTTCGGAGGCTCGCTGCTGGGCGCGCTGAATGTCACAGGGGACATTCTCGTACACGCCAAGGTCTATATCCATATCGTCGGAGGCGGGATTTTCCTGCAGGCGCTGCTGAATGCCCTGGCAACGACCATCCGCACACACGGCTTTACCAAGCAGACCATGATGGTCTCCCTGCTGATGAATCTCATTCACGTAGCCGGTAATTATCTGCTGATCTTTGGACATTTCGGCCTGCCTGCGCTGGGTGTGCAAGGAGCAGCAATTTCCACGGTAGCCAGCCGTCTCATTTGCCTGATTCTCTTCTTCCTGCTGCTCTACAGAATTATGGAGGTGCGGGTAAAATGGACGTATTACATTCATCTTTCCAAAAAATATGTCATGCAAATTCTCAAAATCGGTATCCCGTCCGCGTTTGAATCGGTGATCTATCAATCCTGCCAGCTGATTTTCACCCTATATATTACGTATCTGGGCGCCGAAGCTATGGCTACCCGCCAATATGCGCTGAATATCTCCAGCTACATCTTCTTATTCAGCGTTGCTGTATCTATGGGAACCTCCATTATTGTAGGACATCTCGTCGGAGCAGGGCGGCCGGAGGAAGCTTACAAGCGGGTGTTCAACAGTGCAAAATGGGCGCTGCTCGTCACGGTGATTATTGATGCTGCCGTCATTTTCTTCCGTATTCCACTGATGGGTCTATTTACAGATAATATGAGTATCGTCACCATGGGTGCCCAGGTTATTCTGCTCAGTATCTTCCTGGAGACCGGACGAACCTGCAACCTTGTCATTATCAATTCCTTGCGCGCCTCGGGCGATGCCAAGTTCCCTGTCTATATGGGTCTTATATCGATGGTCTGCATCAGTCTGCCGCTCGGCTATGTGCTGGTATTCCAGATGCATTTGGGCCTGGCCGGAGTCTGGCTGGCTACTGCCTTTGATGAATGGCTCCGGGCGATCATCATGTATTTCCGCTGGAAGAGCCGGGCTTGGGAAAAGTATGGACTGATTGGGCACGAGTCTTCGGAGGCTGCTGTCCCTTCGGCCGCACCGGCACACTGATGTATAATGGAATAAAACAAGCGGTTCATCCCGATCTGTCCAGATCCAGAGAACCGCTTTTTATACATATAATTTTCCAATTTATAACAAAGGGAGAGAATGATTGCAATGACAATGAATGAGCGGAAAGAAGCAGAGAAAGAGCAATTCAATACCCTCGCCGCTGTCTGGAGCAATAGTGAGGAAGCAATTGGACAGGCCGAAAAAGTAGTCGCCGCCCTCGGTATACAAAGCGGCCAGAGTCTCATGGACGTGGCTTCCGGCAGCGGCGTCATTCTCCATGCGCTGAAGAAGCGGCAGATTGCTCCCCGGCGCTACTTGGCTATGGACATTTCCCCGGGAATGCTGGAGGAGCTGCGCAGAAGCTTCCCCGAGGCGGAGACGGACTGCGCCGATTTCGAGAGCCCGCTCGCTTACCATCCGGGCTTTGACCATGTGCTGATCTATAACAGCATCCCCCATTTCTCCAATCTGGATATGCTCTTCGCCAACGCCCAGCGGAGCCTGCTTCCTGGAGGCACCTTTGTGATCGCCCACTCCAGAACACGGCAGGGTCTGAAGGAGCATCATCAGCGCATCGGTTACATTAGCGAGCGTGAACCTATTCCCGCAAACGAAGAGCTGTCCCGTCTGGCGGCACAATATGCTTTTGACCAAGTTGTTACCTCGGATGATGAATTTTTCTATTTCTCTTGCCGCAGCAGGAGGTAGGTCTCTTTCTCCGCGACAGCTCTTGATACGCAGAAATGGGATCCCCGGCAAGCCGTCAATCCGGCTGTGGGACATCCCATTTCTCTAAAATGGGCTAAGGCTTCTACAGCCTCCAGAGCGCCAGTGAAGCCGCTGTAATCCACACACTGTTTATAAAATAATGCCTTGTATTTCCATTTATACACACATTGGCGTAGTTGCTCCAGTGGGGATGGGCCGGAATCGAAAGGGAGCCCTAGCACCACAGGAGACTTCCGTTTCCGCTAATCACCCGAATCTTCAGTTTCCTTTCTCCACCGCTTCTTTATGCTTGGCTGCGAACTGCTCCGGCGTTACCGCCTTGCCGAACAGTGCCTGAATCATATCCAGGTGGACCTGAGCGGCATTCGGCTTCATCTGCACATCCGCAAACAAAGTAATGCTGCTCGCATGATTGAGCTCGTTCAGCAAATCCACATACAACTGAGGCAGCTCGGAATTCGAGGTATCTACTTTGGTCGCCGGAATAACACCCGCCGTCGTTACAGAATCCTCGCCCCATTTGGATACGAAGTACTCGACGAAGGCTTTGGCTTCTTCCTTCACCTTGGAGGATTCAGCTATGAATAGGCCGACACCGGGACCGCCCACCCAGCTGTTGATATTTCCTTTTCCCCCATCCACGGTAGGGAACTTGAAGAACCCAACCTTGTCCTTAAATACCTGCGGGATATCCGGGTTGGTAGTAAAGTTGGGCAGCTCCCATGTTCCTGTCAGATACATAGCCGCTTTTTCATTCACGAACTCCGACTTGCCCTCCTCGTTCGACAATCCGTTGAAGCCCCTATTAAAAGCGTTCATGTCCACCAGAGTCTGCACTTCAGCCGCAGCCTTGATCAATCCCGGGTTAGCGAATGAACCTGAACCATCGGTTGCTTTCTTCAGGGTGTCGCTTCCCGCGATCCGGTCGGCCAGATACATATACCACAATGAGCCGGTCCAGCGGTCTTTGTTGCCCAAGGCGATAGAAGTTACTCCGTTATACGAGAGTATTCTCACAATTTGCTTGAATTCCTTATACGTGGTTGGAACCCGCAGACTGTATTTGGAAAAGATATCCTTGTTATAGTAAATAGGCGAGATGTTCAGCTCGATGGGCAGGGCATAAGTCTTGCCGTCCACTGCATAAGCTTCCGTAGTGCCGGCTACAAATTTGTCCTTCAGCTGCTCCCCGTACAGGATATCATCCAGCGGAGCGAACAATCCGCCCTTCACGTAAGGCTCCATGAAGCCTGCGGCCCAAGTAATGCCGACATCCGGCAGCTCGTTTGCGGCAGACAGCACCTTCAGCTTGTTCTTATACTGCTCATTCTCCAGCACTTCCTGCTTGATCGTGACGTTCGGATGCTCCTTCTGGTAATCGTCTATGATCTGTCCAACCAGTTTATTCTGCTGTGCCGAGCTGTCCGCCGGCCATAAATGCATCATCTTGAGGGTAACCTTTTGCGCCGGCGCGTCACCTGGTGTCTGGGACGCAGGGCTGGTCCCGGCTGAATTGCCCCCCCAACCGCAGCCCGGCAGAACGAGTGCCAGCATAAACGTCAATATCAGGCTTGGGGTTATTGTGTTCCTCCGCATTCCTATAACCTCCATGATTTGTTGTGCGGGCGAATGTAATCGTTCTCATACACACTCTAGCATCGCGGCCGGAGGACTATAAGATCACGCTCATTGGGTATAATTCCACTTTTATTGGATTTCGCTGTGCTCATCCTTCATTTGTTGGCGGTAGCGGCTTGGACTGATGTCTTCCAGGGACTTGAACACTTTGATAAAATATTTATCCGTGCGGTAGCCTACGCGCTCTCCGATCTCACCAATCGGCAGGCGCGTCTGCAACAGCAGCTCCTTGGCACGCTGAATTCGGATACGCGACAAATATTCGCTGAACGATACGCCAACCTGCTCTTTGAATAGCACGCTGAAGTAGCTGGCATTCAAGTGAATCAAGCCGGCTACTTCAGACAGGGTCAGCTGCTCGTGCAGATGCTGCTCTACATAGGCCAAGGCTTCCTTCACCGGTTCCCCCATTCCCGCCGTATCCGGATCGATCTCCATCAGCTTGTGATCCACCAGCTTCTCCAGCTTCTCGTGGCGCTGCTGCTCTTCTTCCTGCTTCAAAGCCGTCTCCACAACTTCTAGCAGTTCTCCCTTGTCCAGCGGTTTAAGCAGATAATTGAATGCTCCAAGCCTCAGTGCCTGCTGCACATATTCAAACTCAGCGTAGCCGGAGATGACAATAATGACCGGCTTCCGGGCTTCTCCCTTCAGGGAGCGGATCAGGTCCAGTCCACTGACCTCAGGCATGCGGACATCGGTAATCAGCAAATGCACACGTCCATGCTGCAGCCGTTCACGCGCGTCAATTCCGTTATCAGCCGTTTCTATGATGTAGCGGCCAGCCGCCCACACCTCCAGCGTCTGCCGGATGCCCTGCCGTGTTCTCGGTTCATCATCTACGATCAGTATTGTCCTATTGCCCAGATTCATAAGTATGTCCTCCATCATTCGGAATTTCAAAAGTGATCACCGTTCCCTCGGAACGGTTACTCTCAATGCGCATTCCCTCCATCTCCGTGCCTTCCGCTCTATAGTACAGCTTCAGACGCCGCTGGACATTTACAAGCCCTATTCCCGTACCCTTAGAAGAGATAGATGGACCGCCTTCCAGTGCAACGTATAATGACTTTAAGGTGTCGGAATCCATTCCCGGGCCGTCGTCCTGTATCGATATCCGGGTCCAGCCTTCACGCGTGGAGGGGGTGACAATAACACTGACTGCTCCGTTCCCTACCCGGCCCTCCACTCCGTGGAGAATCGCATTCTCGACGATCGGCTGAATAAGCAGCTTTGGCACAGGTACGGCCGCCTCAGGAAGCTCAAGCTGAATATTCCAGGACAGGCGGTCCCCCATCCGCATCTCCATAATTTTCAGATAACGCTTCACCTGCTCCATCTCTTCCCCAAGTGTAACCCATTCATCGGAGCTCGAATTTCCGATAATGTACCGGAACAGCCTGGACATGATAACCACAAGCCCGGCCAGCTCTTCTTCACCCTTCTCCTCAAGCGACCAGTTGAATGCCTCCAGCGTATTAAACAGGAAATGCGGGTTAATCTGCGCCTGCAGCGCCTTTAGCTCCGTACGGCTCTGTAGTACTTCTTTTTCATATACCACACGGATCAGATCATTCATATTGGCAATCATGCCATTGTACGTATAATTCAATTCCCTTAATTCCATTGTGGATACCGACTCTGAATTAGGGGTCAGAACCCCGAGTCTGGATTTACGCATTGCCCGAATCAGATGGATAATCGGCCTGGTAATCATCGTAGACAGCACAAAAGACAACAATAAAAACAGCAGCGTGCCGATTCCTCCCGAAACCAGTAATACGGTTCTAAGAATAGAGATACCTTTGGTAACATAGCTTACTGGAGTGAGCACCAGCAGTGTCCAGTTGGTCTTGTCCGAGCGCAGCTTCACCTGCACATATTCCTTATCCTGAAAGCTGACCGTCTGGTCCTCGCTGGCAAGCAGCGGCAGCAGCTCGGGCTTAGGCTCCTCACTGCCCCCGAGCAGTTGGCCTTCATCATTCACCAGCAGCACAGATTCGCCCCCGTCGCTGCCGGACAGCGGGTCATCGAGCTGGAAGTAGCTGCGCTGGATACGCGCGATTAAATAGCCGCCCCGTGAGAACCAGCGGTCCATCAGGCTCACCTGGCGGATGGCCAGAAGACTCCCGTCGTCATTGGGATCAACGCCGATCCAGACCAGCCTGCCCTTTTGAGTATTGGCTTCAGTGATGTAAGGATTGCTGATTCTTGTGCCAAGGCTGCCTTCCTTGATCGGGAACAGCAGCCGGTAGTCTGCCGTATACAGTTCCAGAGAACCCACACTCGGCATATAGGCCTGGTAGCTGGAGACAATCTGCAGCAGAGACTGCCGCTGGTTAAAAGACACGGATTTGCCGTTCAGCTCTTCCGTCAGCAGCTGCTGAACGGTCGGGTGATTCGCTACCTGCTCCGTCAGGCTGTCGATCTGGTCAATCAGCGCATCCAGCCTCCCGTTAGCTTGCACCGCAGTCTGCTGGATGTGCCGCTCTGCATTATTTTTCAGCAAAAACGAGACCCTGTTATACACAAATGCCCCGGACACAGCAATAATCACCAGCATAACCAGCAGAAACCCAATGAATATTTGATTGCGCAGCGTATTTAGTTCCTTTATTTTCCCATACACACAGGATTCCCTCTTTCACGTGGCAGCGTTTCCAACCTTATTCTCCAAAAGTTTCGCCAATTGTCAAGAACAAATGCCGCCCTCCGCCAGACGCACCAAAAAAACCCTTAAGCAGTTTCCCTTGGCAAGGGTTCTGTTAAGGGCCTTATTCACAAAAAAAATAGCCCGCTCCTCTAAAGGAACCGACTGCTAAATGATATTCTTAGTGCTGTCTAAATGTATAGATCGGCTTCTGAAGCGGCAGATTACGTAATCGTAATGCCCTTCTTGATCGCCTTCATGTCAAAATTCGTGTTCACAAGCATAGGCAGTATCTTCATGCTTCTAGTCATTGGAGAGTTACATTGCCAGCAGGTAGGTACATATTGAAAGGCAAAGTTATCGCGCATCCATCCTGAGCAATCCTCTTTGGTGCAGGACCAGATGGCTGTGTCTTCCTGTGGAAGATCCTCCAGTGCTTTTTTACGAAAATACATAAGTACCCCTCCTTGGTTCGAATTGAGAAGATGTCCACACCCCTTAACGGGCGTTATGGCAGGGCTGCAGCGGCTTGTTCGGTGTCAAAAAAAAAAGCTGCCCTCAACATGTGTTAAGGACAGCCTGATTTCAAAATTACAGTTTTACAACGTTTTCGGCTTGTGGTCCACGAGCGCCTTGAGTTACGTTGAACTCAACGCGTTGGCCTTCGTCCAAAGATTTGAAGCCGTCGCCAGTGATTGCGGAGAAGTGTACGAATACGTCGCTTCCGCCTTCAACCTCGATAAAACCGAAACCTTTGTCTGCATTGAACCATTTAACTGTACCTGTTTGCATGATATTACCTCCAAAATTTTATTTAACACATGTCCTTTTATTCCTACGTATTGTACGAACAAATAAAAATTCACACATTGGAAAAGGCTTCATACGCACAAATGATAACCCTTTACAATATGTGAATTAAGGTTTAACTTTATGTTTGAATTTATTGTATCACATTAATTCTCCGAAAGCAAAGGAATTGCTAAAAATAAAAATATTCTGCCCGGTCTGAGTCTTCCGCAAAGGCCGAAAACCGGGCAGCCGCAAGGGTTAGTCGATATATCCGGCTAGCCCTTTATCCATTAAATAATCCATTTCAGCATCGAGGATGCTCTCTACAGTCAGTTCATCCAGCTTCACATCACGCTGGGCGACGATATAATCCACCAGATCATCGTTATCGATGTCTACCTCACCTTTGGCATTTGCTTTGGCCTTGTTGATAAAGGTCTGCTCATGCTTCAGCACCAGCTCAATCAGCTTCGGGTCGACTTTGGTCTCCGCAGCCAACACCTCCAGCAGCTCCTGCTCATTCACTTGATCACTCATATTCGTATAGTCAGCTCCTCTGGCATTTATGCACAGCTATTGTACCACAAGTCCTTACTCCGTCCCGCCTCTTACTTCCACCATGCCAGTGTAGGGACCTCGGCAGAACCCGCATAGACCGGCTCGCCGATACGCGGTGTAGCCAGACGCACATTCTGCGCCTTCGCCGCTGCGAAGACACGCTCCACCGGATCAGTCCAGTCATGCATCGACAGGGTAAATGCCGCCCAATGGATCGGAATCATGAGGGCGCCGCGCACATCCAGATGCGCCTGAACCGTCTGTTCCGGAAACATATGAATATCCGCCCAGCGCGGATCGTATTGACCGCATTCCATCAGCGTCAGATCAAAGGGTCCATACTTCTCGCCAATCTCGGCAAAGTGGGGGCCATAGCCGCTGTCCCCGCTGAAGAAGATCTTCGTCTCCGCCCCCCGGATAATCCATGAGCACCAGAGGGTGGAATTGCGGTCCAGCAGGCTGCGCCCGGAGAAATGCCGCGCCGGAGCGCTGGTCAGCGTAAGCCCTGCATACCGGATTTCATCCCACCAGTCCTGTTCACGAATGTTCTCCCGGCTCACCCCCCAGCGCTGCAGGTGTGCGCCGACGCCAAGCGGTACAATGAACATGCCCACCTTGTCCTTCAACTGCTTGATCGTGCCGTAGTCGAGGTGGTCATAATGGTCATGGGAGAGCAATACGGCATCGATGTGAGGCAGCTCCGAAATCTGGGCCGGCAGCTGCTTGCTGTATCGACGTCCCCCGACAAATGGAAAAGGGGATGGAGAGCGGCCCAGCATCGGATCAAGGAATAGCGTCACTCCATCTATCTCCAGCAGGACAGCGGAATGTCCAAACCAGGTCACCCGGGTGTCTCCGGTCGCCTGAATCGAACCGGGCAGGAGCTTCTCCGGAATCAGGGGCTGCTGCGGCCGCGAGCGGGGATTGCCTTTGATGAAATCCTTGAGAATGGATAAGCCGCCTCCAGCGCTGTTTTCCATCATCACAGTTGCTGCAGGATACACAAATTTGCCATCCTTGTAATTCAGCGAGCGGCTGATCATCCGCTTTTCCTCCTTGGAGGCTCTGCGGCCAAAGGAAGGATAAAAGGTCATTACAACGTAAGCCAACACGGCCAGCGCCACAAGGAAAACAGCGATAATAATTAAGGTCATGGTCCAGCCCTTCTCTCCCACATATTAAGATCTTAGGCATATTATAAATCTGGCCGGAACCGGGAGCAAATGTACCGCCAGTAATCCAGAAAGCTACAGGTTCCAGCCAGGGATTTTGCGCAAATCGCCATCCCAGATTTGGACGGTGCTCTGCACCGGAACGTCAGCCGGAGAGGAAGCCGTACGAATGAAGCAGGAATCAATTCCCACTGCCGCCGCACCTGTCATGTCTGTACGCGGATCATTGCCGATCATAACAGCCGAGCTTAGATCAGCCCCGTACTTCTCTGTCAAATAGCGGTAAAACAGCGGATCAGGTTTGCTGATGCCTGCCTCCGAGGATATCGCAACCCCGTCGAATAAATGCAGAATACCCAGCATGGTCAGTTCTGCTTCGATGAAGGTTTTCTGGCCGTTGGAGAGCAAGAACACCTTCTTGCCCCGCGATCTCAGGTGCCGCAGTATTTCCTCAACCCCGTCATACAGGGAGATCTTAATCATGGATAAGGTGCGCAGCCATCTTACGGTTTCGTGCAGCCAGGCTTGTCCAGGGTTCCCGCCCAAATACCGGGCTACCTCCCGGAAGACCTCCTCCATCACAAAATCCGGGAACTCACAGTGCTGTGCAGCAGCGGCAAGCTGACGATCCCGTTCCAGCAGAAACCGCTGCTGCAGCTCCTCTCCGGTAATAGTCAGGCCATGATAACCGAAGTGGAGCGCGAGCCGCTCCCAGACTCCGGGTTGCTCCTCGTCCGTCTTAATGTCAATCAGCGTGCCATATAGATCAAAAATATATGTCTGATACATAGTTCCCCTCCTAAGCGTCTGTATTGAAGCTATTGTTAATATTTTCATTCTAAACGGATATGGGACTTATGCAACAAAATCCCATATCCTGACGTTTAGAGGTTAATAGACCCGGCACCAGAGAATCTGAACCAAAGGAGCATCCGTCATGAACGTCATCCTAAAAACAAGTGCTATCCTGCTAACCCTGTCGCTTGCCCTTACCACCGGAGGGGTCTCTGCTGCCCCTAGCGCTTCATCCACACACTTCAGCGCCGTAAAGGCATCCTCATCTGTGGCTGCTATATTCTCGATATCCCTGAGCGGGACTGCTCTTTCGGAGTCCGGCTACCAGCCTTCCGGCAGCAAAGAGCCGCTGGTTCCTCTTCGCGCTGTTGCCGGTGCGCTTGGCTTCACGGTCGCCTGGAATGCGCAGACGAAGGCCGTAGACCTGAATAAGGGGAGCATTTTCACTACAGTAAAAAGTGGCCAAGACCGTTATACAATCAATAAAAGATACATCACACTCGGTACAGCTCCGCAAACAAAGCAGGGCAAGCTGTATGTCCCCGCCTCTTTTATAAGTAAAGTGCTGCGGCAAGCGGTAACCGTGGAGGGACAACAGATTCTGATTCGTCCGGCAGCAGATGGTCTCAGTGAGACCGGCGTGATTACTTCTATTACCGATGCGGACAACTACCAGGCCGTGCATATCCGGGGGATCGGTACAGAGGGAATCGTTCTGAACGTTGGGAAGGATACCCGGCTTGTCCGCAAAGACGGCTCGGCGCTGGCCTTCAACGAGCTTCACATCGGCATGACTATTGAGGCTCAGCACTCCCTGATCTCTACCCGCAGCTTGCCTCCGCAAACTCCGGCCTACCAGATTACTGTACTGGACGCGGAATCACCAGACGAATTTCTGGGCACGGCAGGCACCATCCAGCAAGTCATTACCGCCGGGGATGGTACAGCCAGCATCCGTATCCGCGGCAGTGCACTGAGCGGGAAATCACAAAATGAAGTTGTGCTTCGCCTGACGGAGGCTACTGTTATCATCAATTCAAGCGGAGAAGCTGTATCTTCCGCCGATCTCACCGAGGGCGCCAAGGTTATCGGGTTCTATAGTCCCTTCCTGACCCGAAGCCTGCCTCCAACGGGAACGGCCCTGAAGGTGGTCTTGGAGACGGAGTAACATTAGGCTTGTGCGCTCGCAATAGCGTGAACCCTATAAATCCTTGTATTTCAAAAAAAAGCCGCGGTGCTCTGCAAAATTGCAGAGTCGCGGCTATTTGATAGGTGCCTCAAATCATTTATTCTATGTACTCATCCTTTAAGTGCTTCCCGAATGGCCGGCTCGCGGCCCAGCGTAACTCTGTTCTTGCCGGTGGCCTTGGATAGATACAGCGCTTCATCGGCCTGGCGGTACAGATCCTCAAAGGTTACATCGCTGCGCTCCGTAAAGGCAATTCCGATGCTGACCGTAAGCCTGATACTGTGTCCCTCGCCCAGATGGACCACATGCCCGCCCATCGTTTCCCGGAAGCACTCTGCCTCTTTCAGTGCCTCGTTCTCACTGCCTGTGAAGAAGCACACGGCGAACTCTTCGCCGCCCACCCTGCCAGCAATCCCCTTATTCTCATATTCCGCAAGGATCTTGCGGGAGAAGTTCACCAGTGCCAGATCGCCAGCCATATGCCCGTATGTATCGTTAATCAATTTAAAATCGTCTATGTCGAACAGAAGCAGTGCTAGTCCCGCTCCGTCCCGTACAGGATACTGCTGTAACAGACGCATGAAGTGCCTCCGGTTATAGAGGCCGGTCAGATCATCCACTGTCGCCTGATGGAGCAGTTCACGTTCATAACGTTTCTTCTCGCTGAGGTCACTGAATACCATGAGCATCCCCGTAGTTTCGGCCTTGCCCCGTTCAGTGGCAATGAGAGAGACGCCAAACCAGGCACCCTCCTCGCCAGGCGCTTTAATTTCGAATTGCCCCTCGATGCGTTTGGAATATTGTGATGCGATATCTTCATAGCGGTTCAGCAGCAGATGGATACTCCTGCCCATCCAGGTGTTGTTCCTGGGCTCCTGCTGCTCTTTCAGCAAGCTGCGCAGCATAGAGTCAGCTGCCTCATTTATATCAATAATGTTGTCATAGCGGTCCGTCAGCACAATGCCGTCTTTCATATTCTCAAAGATTTTACTCTTGGCCAGAGGATACAGCGACAGCCGCGGATCGCGGAAAATGCTGAGGTATCCGGCAAGAATCGGCGGCAGATAAGTAAATGCCGTGAAGCCTGTAATGGTAATTCTGAGAAGCGGCAGCAAAAACACTGATAGAACCGGAATCAGCAGCCCTCCCAGCAACATTAGATTCCGGCGAAAATAATATTTGGGGGAGTTCAGTAAGGATAAAGCCAGTAAATAAACAGCATATAACCCGAACATCTGGTCATAGGCAATCAGTATCATACTCAGCACCGTGGGATGAACTACTATTCCGGTGACGCCCGCCACGGTGGCAAGTCCTATCCCGCTGCGCATCAGGTGATGATACGAATCGGTAAAGATCAGCGCCACATCCAGGGCAACCGGAATGCAGAAGAGGGCAAGCCTCCTGGCCAGCCCCTCCACAGAACGGGACACATACTCTTTGATTACCGCGTAAGTAAAGATCGTGCTTAGAAATAGCGGGGGCTGCTGCAGATTCTTCCACCAAAGCTTGGCCTGAAAAGAAACCGATATGATCTCTCCGGCTGTAGCCGCAAAGATCAAGCTGACCAGCAGCATTAAGATCCATAAATAACGTCTTCCCGGCGTGGAGCGGTACTTATATGAACTGACACCCATATAGAGACTTAGAACACAGCCCATCAATAGATAAAACGGATAACCCTGCATCCACGGCATGTCATATTTCTCCTATTTTTGAGATCACTTTGCCTTATTATATCCTACTCTTTCACACAAATGAATGATACTTACAAAAACTCCGGATGTCACGGGACATTTGCTTCGCGTACAGGTCAAAGGGAACCACTGGTTCTTCAGCCAGCTCTGTGCCTTCGAAACACAACGAAGACCCTGCGGGCAGCCCGCAGAGTCTTCAAAAGGTGAGAAGTGAATGTTTAGTTATGCCAGGTTCCAGAGGCTAGGGTACTTTTCCGGTAAACAATCGACGCCATCTCGATTTGTTTTTGCCTTTCAGATAGTACATGGGTGAAATCAACTACCTTTCGGAAAACACATTACATGCCGTTCCAAACGCTATAATTGACACCTTCCACTTCCCACCTGCTTATTATTACCCGAAATCTGCGGTTGATAAGCAGCTTGTACAAAAAAAAGAGGATCTCCCATCCGCCATCTGCATGGCTGCGGAATATCCTCTGTGGCCAAACTATTATTTCTTCTGAGCCAACCGTTGTTTGAACTTGTCAACACGGCCGCCAGTTTCGGTATCTCTTTGTTTACCAGTGTAGAACGGGTGGGATGCGGAGCTGGAGTCCACACGGATCACTGGATAAGTGTTGCCGTCTTCCCATTCCATAGTTTCACCGGACGATTTAGTGGACGAGCTCAGGAATTTGAAACCTACGCTGGCATCCAGGAAAATCACCTGGTTGAATTTAGGGTGTATGCCTTCTTTCATTGTAGTAACCTCCTTCCCGTACATATACAATCTCTATGGCAAAATGAAGCGATCTCTAGGGAGATAACTAAATCCACAGATTTACACGCCATACTATCATACGTGATCTGGAGCGTGGAGTCAACCATCAAAATCAATACTCAGCCCAGTTAGAGCGGCTTCACCATTCCACCATCAATCAGCAGGGTCTAGAGCCAGGCTCGCGGGAGCCGCCAGCATGCTTATCGCCATCTATACTGATACGGACTACTTATCGGCTATACATCATACTCCAGCTGCTTCTTGGCCTGAACAATAAAGTCTAACGGATTCTCTATCGTTGCTTCCTCATATTGCACGGCTCCGATTTTCAGCCCCAGATTGACCTTATATTTCTTAGAGAACTCCGTGTCATTCAATTCCTGCAGCTTGAATTTAATCCGTTCGATTACAATCTTGGCCCCTTCACGGTCCGTGAACAGCAGAAGCCCCCAGGTGGCTTCCTCCTTGTCCAGCAAATACAGCGCATCATTGGTGCGGATACTGGATTGACTAAGCTGGGAGACATCATAGATCGCGTCGGATAACTGATCTTCAGGAATCAGACGGCGGATTTCGCTCCAGTACTTCACCTTGACCACCAGCAGGGTCAGCGGAATGCTGTAGCGGGTAGAAATCCCTGTGAACAGACTGGCGTCCTTCTGAAAAGATATCGTGTTGCGCAAATCGGTGTTCTCGTCTACAGTGGCGAGATTAGCCGTTCGTTTCTCCAGCCGCTCGTTCTCGGCCTGCAGCTCCCGGGTAGTGGAGGTGAATACCCACAGCACCACCGTAAGCAGCGGAGTCATCACCAGCCAAAAATACGTATTGACACCAATGGTCTCCCCCTCCGACACCGTCTGGTAGAGAACAAAAAAGCCGTATCCGAAGATAAATGCAAGATTAAGCACCAGCCCGGCGGTTACGTTGGTGAAATAGGTGACCAGTGCCAGCAGAAAAGCGATATTTAAAATAATAATATTCTGGATGTAATGATCTGAAGAGCCTGCGATAAACACGATACATATGAAGATCAGCACCAGGAATACCAAAAAGGCTATATCGGAAAACAGGCTGCTGCGGTTACGTCTCATGCTTATCACCACGTTTCTTCATATGTTTACGGAGGAGCAGAAGCAGCGACACGATCATAAGCATGACCGCAAGCACGACAGCCACTACGAATCCCAGCACATCGCTACGGTCTGTAATCTGTGTAATCACGGAGTCCTTGGCTGCTCCGGTAATCGTTTTGAAGCGGTACGCGCTGACATTGCCGTCTTTGTCGGCGGTGACGCTGTCGCCATATACCTTCCACTTGTCTTTTTCGCTGGCGATCAGCTTGGAGACCAGATAGATATCCTCCGTACTGGCTCCGGTCACCGCCATAAAGCCCCGTCCGCTCTGATAAGGGGACTCCAGCAGCTGCAATGTGCCGATCTCTGCCCCATACTGCTCATCAATGCTCATCTTCTCATTAGAGATGAACGAGGACCCGTCCTTGCTGTACCGGAAGTACAGCTTGTCATTGTTGTCACGAATGACCTTATTATTCTTATAAGAGCCGATAGCGATAATATTATTGTCCTTCAGGTTATCCGCACCGACAGTATCGGTGTAATAGTGGATATCTCCTGTATTTCCGCCCGCATATTGGCCCAGCAGATTGAAGACATTCGACAGGCTTAGGTAAGAGTAGTTATCCATCTTCTGGGGCAGTACAACCGCCACATGGTTGAAGATTTCATCACGCAGGAACGGATACGGGTAATTATTGAACAGCAGATCCGTCCGGTCCTTGGTATTCAGATGCATAGCCGTTTCCTTGCTGATATAGGCCCAAGGCATTTGTCCCGTATTCGGGGTACAGATGGCATTCTGCATCTCCAGGTCGAAGGCCACCGTCACTGAGAAGTTGCCGGTGATATTCAGACTCTGCGGAATGGCCAGATTCAGTATATCGCCGTTCGCCAGCTCCTTGGTCAGCTTTTTGCTGCCGACCGGAGTATTATTAATGCTCACCGTTACCAGCGAGCGGTCGAAATCCAGATTCTCCGCATAGCGGAAATCCAGGCTGATCTTGCCGGAATCGGCAATCGAGCGGTTCGACGGCAGAGATACGAAATAGGTCTGCTCCTGATGGTTCGGACCAGTCAGCTTGTCTCCGGTTTCGGTAAAGGTCACGTTAGAGCTGATGGCAAAAGCGGGAGACGACACATCGGTGGCCTCATCCACAACCTTAGTGTCGCTGCTGATCTGGCTGACGAGCTGCCGGCTGGCGAGGAG
Source organism: Paenibacillus helianthi (assembly GCF_001909055.1). Taxonomy (GTDB): domain Bacteria; phylum Bacillota; class Bacilli; order Paenibacillales; family Paenibacillaceae; genus Paenibacillus_AQ; species Paenibacillus_AQ helianthi. The sequence goes on along the minus strand of NZ_LVWI01000114.1, from coordinate 99,648 downwards.
CCGTCCGGCCTTGATCAGCAGGCTCTCATCCTTGGAAGTGACCACCAGGGTAGGCCGCGTATTCTTGTTCACCAATTGGATCAGGGCATGTCCCGCCAAGTCCACGGAAGAATCCAGCTGCTGCTTCAATTCACCCGGTACACGGTCCGCCAGGGCAACCAGAATCACGAGTCCCTTGTCCTTAACCGATTCTTCCCTGTAAGGCAGCAGCGGCAGGGTTGTGCCCGGCAAGGTATTTGCCTTGGCGAAGCCGGATAAGGCATAGGTGGCCGCCTCCAGCTCGGAACCACTGGCATTGTCCGGTACGCTCAGGAGGCTTTGGCCTTTTTTCACATAATCCATACCGGAGAAACGCTCGCTGAAATCGCCGATGCCGCCGCTCAGAGCCTTGGTGGTATAGGATACCGCAACATCAGAGGTATTGAACAGATGCAGCCAGTTATCCGGTGTATTGTCCACGTAGCAGACCTGATTATTCTCCTTCGCTGTCCGCAGATACCCCTGAATGCTTAGCGTGTTTACCCCATTCTTCAGGAAGCTCTTAGGTGCGTTAACGGATATACTTTGTTCCCCGTTGTTTTGCAGAGAGGGTCTGAAGGAGTAGAAAGGGCTGCCGTTCAGCGACAGCGTAACACTGGAGATCTGATCCGCTGTTATTTGCGAAATCTGAAAATGCAGATTGACCTTCAGGCCCTCGACATTCCAGTAGTCCATTACTGTAAAATACTGCTGTTGCGAGCTTGTTCCCTGAAGTGAACTGTCAGTTCCGGTAAATGCGGTCTCATAGATCAGCTTTTCGCCAACCGGGACCGCTGCAGCTGCAGAAGCCGCCCGGATCGGGATCAGGAAAAGGGAGAGGCAGAGCACCCATATCATCATCTGTTTTTTGTTCATCGTCTTGGTCTCCTGTATCACTGATTTCTTGTCCTGCTGGTGTCTTAGTATCGTTCCGTTTTGTACCACTTGGCTTCCCTTTTGAAGATGACGTCTTTCAGATAGTTGTATAGCCCATAAGCGGCAACGACCATCCACAGCTGGCAGTAGGATACATACATCAGCATAATGATCCACAGGTTGGACAGGCTCATCTCGCCTTTTTCTGTCGTGAGTGTGACGAAAATGCCCACTACGAACAGAATAACTGCGAGCAGCCACAGGAAGCTGCTGAGTCCGGCTATGGTGGTATGCACATAGCCCATCGCATGCAGCACGAGCAGCAGATCGGAGGTGACCAGCGAGATCAGCAGCAGGAAGTAGATGGACAGGTAATACAGGATATCGAAGCGGATTTTGGCTGCCGAACGGTCGAAGAGCAGAGGGATATTTTTGACAATGACATAGATATTGCCCTTGGCCCAGCGCGTGCGCTGCTTGAACCAGACCTTCACCGTCTGCGGTTCCTGCTCCCAGGTGACCGATTTGGGCTGGAATTTGATCCGGTAGCCCATCATATAAATGCGGAAGCTGATCTCCGTATCCTCAGCGATTGCTTTGACGTCCCAGCCGCCAATGCTCTCCACAATCGACCTGCGCATAATGAAGTTGGTGCCAGGGATCGTGCACAGCTTGAACAGCTTCCAGCGCCCGGCCTGGGCCATCCATTGAAAGGACAGCGTCTCAATATTAATAAACCGGGTGAGCAGGCTTGCATTGCGGTTGCGGGTCCGGAATTTGCCGATCACCGCGCCCAGCGTGGCATCATTCATGATTTCGGCGACGAGATACCTCAGTGCGGTCCGCTCCGGTGTATTATCTGCATCATAGATAGCGATCAATTCGCCTCTGCTGCGGGTGAAGCCGATGTTCAGCGCATTGGACTTCCCTTTGCCGCCTGTGACCGCATCCGTGTTGATAATGATCAGATTCCGTCCCGGGACGCGGCTCTGAATATGGCCCAGCAGCTCGGCACTGTTGTCGGACGAATTGTCGTTAATCACAATAATCTCGTACCGGTCATGCGGGTAATCCAGCGCCAGCAGGGATTCGACGGTTTTGCTGATGACAACACCCTCATTGTGGGCCGGTACCATAATCGTAACGAAAGGATACTCGCCCTTAATCTCCGGAACATCTTCATTTTCGGTTGTAATGTAATACAGATAGCCCGCTATAATCAGAGCCACATTGACCAGCAGCAGGGACCAGATGCAGATCACCGCAATTACCATCAGCACATCTGAGATCGTCATGTTTTCTCCTAGCTCCTATTATCATGATTTCAAATACTTCTTCCGGTACAGCCTGTAACCGATGGTCATCAGGCCGCCGAACAGCAGCAGGGCAGCAATAATAACAACGATAAAAAATTTATTCTGCACACTGAACAGCTTGGTGAAGCTTCGGATCTGCTCTTCTTTGTATTGGTAATCACTGCTTACGGCCTCCGGGACATAGTCGACATTCAGGGGAACGCCGTTCACCGACACCACTCCATCTGCGGAGACCACCGTATTCTCCTCTGTAACAGTCTTGTGCGCCCCCTGCTTGTAATCGGCAAAAGTGATCCACTGCTGTTCCAGCGTCTGCAGCAGCTTGTTAATCCCGGCTTCATCCTCCGGCAGCTCTGCGGTAATTGCCGTATTGACCGGCAGCTGCGGCATCGCGTGGGAAGTGTGACTCAGCCCCTGCAGGGACTCCGTCGTCAGGCTGTAGAGAGAGGAGGCGAACGTCTTGGAGACATTCGTCTGGTCCATGTACCTGACTTCCTCATCCGGGTACAGCACCGCAGAGTCAAAAAAGCCCAGTCCCCGCTCTGCATATTCTTTGTCATAGCTCCAGTAGCTTTCCGCACCCGCACCAAGCGGTGCCAGCCCGTTCTTGATCAACACATTGAGAAAAGCGTTCATTTTATCATGCAGCGTATAATCATTGCTGTTGATGGGAGGTCTCACGGCAGGGGCATTAACCAGGATAGTGCCATTGCGGGACTGTACAATTTTCAGTGCCTCCAGATAACGTTCCATCGCCGGAAAATCAGTATTGCCGAACACCGGTTGGACACTTGCGATGAACGGAATGCCTTCCTGATATAGCCGGTCCGCCACTTTCTCCAAGAGATCCAGATCAGAGAATGGATAAATCTCTCTAAGCACCAGATAAGTGTGGGGAACCGCGGAAGAAGGAAGCCAGTCCTTTAGCACATAGGCCATCGCCATTACACTGGAGTCTCCTTGCCTCAGGTAAGGAGCGTAGGTATATTGTCCGCTGCTTACAGCATAAGGAGCCTCCAGGCTGCTCTCCTGAAAAGACAGGCGGCCATAAGTCCTGACTGCCTGGCTTGCAGCAATATAGGGCATCTCCTCCACCTTAAGATCAATCCCTGAAAAGCCCCCTATAGAGAGCTTGGCACTCCCTCCGGGCCATACAGCAGCAGTAAGCCTCAGCGCCTGCTTCATTGGACCGGGAGTATTGTATCCTACATACATCAACTGACCCGGATAGTCCGCGATATCCTTCAGATAAGCCTCATTTGTAATGGACAGATCGGAACGGTTAATGACAGTAATTACTTTGGAGTAGGAGTTCAGAACACCTTTCTCGTACTTATCCAGACTCGACAGCGTAACTTTTGTGCTGTAAGCTGCCAGCAGCCTTTGAAGCTCCGCCACATTTCCCGCGAGGGCCGTCCCCTTCGCCAGGCTGTCGTACAGCAGCAAGACTCGCTGCGGAGCGGCCGCGGAATGTGCGGGTGCGGGCAGCAACAATAGAGTCATAAGCAGCAGCAGGCTGACCATCCCTTTAAGTTTCAAACACTCACACCCTTTTCAGGTCCCGCATAATCGGTTGTAGGAATTGTAGGAAGAGCGGTGTCAGCAGGGGTCGCCTGTGCAGCTGTTGGCAGTTTTCTGCGAGTAAACAATCCCCGGCTAATGACGCTCGACAGGGTCAGAAATGTCACCAAATCAAACGACTGTGTGAACAAAAATTCATGTTTGGCGATGTCGGCATCGCCCGCTCCAATAATGGATACAAATATGCCGGAGAGACCCACCAGCATGGTCGCCAGAACCAGCATTGATCTCTGCATTGACCGGAAATCCCGCTGTTTGACCGCCGCTGCGAAGGATGGCATATAGATTCCCGTAACCACTGCCATCCACAGGAGAATGAAACCAAACGTCCGGGGAGCAAGCTTTTCCTTAAGCAGACTGTATCCGGTGAAAAACCTGCTCTGTGCCCGGAATTCCTTCCCTGCTGATTTCTCGTAGTTTCCCATAGCCGCAGGTTTGATGGTATAAGCGCTCTTGGCAGCGGTATTCAGAATAGAGCCCATTTGGTCGGGATGAGTCATATAGTATTTCAAAATCGAAATAAATCCATAGTGGCTGTAGAAATTCTTCTCCAGAATTCCCGCTTTCACATCGACCGTACCGTACTGGTCATAATACGTATTCCCTTTCAGAATGGCGTATTGCTCATTGATGCCAAAGGATTGGAGTTCCGTTTCCGGGTTCTCCGATTCCAACAACACGCCGCGGGTCATCGCATGGTATTGGTTGATGTTCACAAATTCCTTAGAAATGTTCAGATAGGTCGCTATTCCGGATATCATCATCAGCCCAATAGAGGCGGCAGTAAGGTAGCGGAAAATACGATCTTTACGAATCCCAATGAGCGGTATTGCGAGCACGGAAATGACCATGCCTACAGGAGCGTTCTGCTGCTTGGAGGTAGTCAGGATGAGGGTACTGACCACAAAAAGTGCCAGCATGGCATAGTCATTGTATTTTTTGCGGTACAGCAGCAACCAAGAAGCGAAAACGAAGAGCATCATGATCATCACCACGCTCTCGCTGAAAAAAGAGTTGAAATAAGCCGTATAGCCTGTATCGCCAAATATAAAAACAGCCAAGGCAGCGACAATCATCCCCCGTGTGCGAGACATTTTGCAGGTCACGGCTTCGATTAATAAATAGACGCCGGTCACATACAGAATCGTATAAATACCTGCTTGAAATCGGATATCGAAGACCTCTTTGCTGAATACCAGCTTATTGATCACAAGGGACAGCTTAATAAATAGGGATTGGGAGGATACCAGCATGGAACTATTCTCGTTATAGTATTGATAGATTCCAAACTGCTTCACAAAATAACCAAAATATCTGCTGTCATAATCAGGCAGGTTGAAGTACAGCCCATTACTGTAGATGATCCGGAAAAAGTCACCGTTGTCTGCCATTCCTACATAGGGAGCTGTAAACAGAGCTATAACTGTAACCAGCAATACTCCGAAGGCTGCTAGAAGAGCTGGGGAAACCCGTAGTCCGGTAAGCACCATATGCTGCCGAAGTGTTGTTTTTACTATGTTGTTATCGATCATGCGGGTCACCTTCGTTACTGTGGTTTAGAGTGAATAAGAATAAGCAAGCAAGGCCATAAGATTATCAAAAGAATACGCCTGTCCCGTATCTGTATTGCCGAATCCGCCGAACATCGGACTGTTCGTCTCCCGGACCTGAAATTCGTTCATTCGCGAAATTCCCGACCGGTAGAGTGCATCGTCTCCTGCTTCTGCGCCAATCATAGCCGCCAGAGCATAAATCGCGGTGGACCTTATCTCATTCAGCGGCTTCCCGTCACGGGAATATTGTCCGTAAAGCGTCCCTGCCTCGACTTGTTCCTTGATATAGCGGATACTTGCAGGCTTCTGCCGACCCGTCTCTGCCAAATGCAGAATACTCAGGAGGGATTCCACCGTATTGATATTCTCCGAGCTGTAAACTCCTGTACCATAATCGAATCTCGTCTCGTAGAATGGGAACGAATCTGAGAGGTAGCCCTCCTCCAGAATCCCATCCATGTTATGCAATAATATACCTCTTAATTCGTTAGAAATCGACATTTTTCGCAATGTGCCTAAATCAATATAACACAATGTAATGAAGCCATTCGTAGTTTTGTAAATTTTGTCATAAAAATCGTACATATATCCTTCTTTTACATTATTCCCATAGAAGCGCTGGCTGTATTTATCCGCTTGCTCTGTATAAGCCGGCTCGTCAAAAATCTCACCCGCCTCATATAAAGCTCCAATTAAACGGAGGTCATCGACAGCTGCATTCACAGGATACTGCTTCTGCTGTTTGGGGCTGTAGCGATAGCTAAATCCGCCCTCCATATCAAAGGTTTGCTCGGCCAATGCCCACTGGCTGGCAAATTGCTCCTTGTCGCTGGCAAGCACGGCCGCTCTCATCAAAAGGGAAGCCGATTCGCTCAGCACCTCATGACCGGTGGCCGCTTCACCGGATTCATCGGTCTCCAGCAAATTGGTATATACACCGTAAGGACCGGTAAGCTGCTTCGTAATAAATGCGCTCAACTCCTGCCTTTCTTCACGGATATCGATACTTTGGCCTATGGGCGACGAGGAAGGAGCTGCGGTCATCGTCTCATTGGCTGTGGCGGTAGGTTCGGTGGCTGGTTGGCCGCCGCTGCAGGAAGTCAGCAGCAGCAGAGTGAGTAGAAGCGCGGTGGCTGCGCTGAGTTTTCGGGTCAATCCATCACATCCTCGAGGAAGAAGACATCTGTTATCTATATAATATAACGGTAATATAAGTCACAAAATTAACTATGTAATTGATCATTATGTGTCTAATTGAATAAAAGATTCAATTTCCAATAAGAAAGAGCTGTACGAAGGTTCCTGAGGGACCTGTACAGCTCTTTTTCGGATGAAATATAGATAGATATCGTCCTGCTAGCCTTTGATCTGACGGTAAGTTTCCTCATCCGACACGATATAGAGTCTGGCTTCCTGCGGGATCGGCTGATCCAGCTTGCGGTTGATGCCAAGGTCACCCCGGTCGGACAATAGTGTCGCTCCCTGAAGCAGCAGCGCCTGAAACGCATCGCCGTAGGTACGCCAAGCGGCATCCCGGGGAACTTCATAGATATCATCCCCATGCTCCCGGCTAAGCAGTTGGGTAATCACCTCGGGATTCCCTTCCTGCAGCGCTGAGCGGACAGCGAGTCTTGAAATGGCATCATGCGAAAGTACGAATTCATTGACATGGACATGGCGGAAGTTTTGGATGTTCTTTTCCTGCATGATCTCAACAGTGGTATGTACCTGCGGAGCAATCCGCTCAATACTGGAGGCGATCAGCAGGGTTTTGCCATCCGTCAAAGAGGCCTCATCGATCCGCGTATCCCCGAATATGATTGCTGCCCTGGCTCCATAAATATTCGCCTTCTGCAGGATATCGTCGCTGGAAGGATCACCGCTGATGAAATGGACATGCTCCAGATGCCGCAGCGGATGCTGACCGCTCTCGTCGATGATGACGATCCGGCAATCCCGCGAATAGCAGAGAATCTCATCGACGGCAGCCTGCGTTTTGCGGTTCCAATTGATCAGTACCACATGGTCTTTCCCATGAAAGCTCAAGGTTCCGGCTCCCCTCCTTCTTTGCAACTCCCCCATGGAATCAATAATCTTCCCGATCACCAAACTGAGCAGCCCAATGCCGAAAATATACAGAAACATGGTAAATAGCTTTCCCGTCACCGATTTGGCAAAAAAGTCGCCATAACCTACGGTGGACATCGTCGTCATGACCCAATAAAAGGCATTAAACCAGTTATGGAAAGTTCCTGGCTCCAGTAAAAAGGCAATCGTTGCACTCATCACAATAAAGGCCAGGATGACCAGCCCAATGGACTTTTTCCTTAGACGCATCAGCTTTCCAGAGAGACGCAGTAGAAAATGCATCGGCTTAAATGATCAGACTGCTGACGGCGAACGCTGTCCCGATGAAAACCAGGCACAGCATCAAGCCTACAGCGACATTCCCCTTCTGCAGATGATCGGATATTTTGAAGCCCGGTGTGAACAGCTCGAAGATCCAGTATGCAGCGATCAGGCAGACGTATCCAACCGCGAACCAGAGTATCATGAACCAGATTGAGGTATTCGTATACGCGGCCACGCCCAGAATAATCGCCGTGGCCAGAAACTTGCCACCGAGCGCCAAAGCTACGGCTACGTTGCCTTTTTTCAATTCTTCCATGTCCTTGAATGGAGTCATCAGGCTGAACACTACCATCCCGAGTACCTGCAGCAGAATGATTGTCAACACGCTGACAATCAGGTTAATCACAATCGTCAATTTGCCCACCCCCGAAATTTTGCGTAGGCCGAATCATAATCGGCGAAATCATGCACTTCCTCCAGCACAACAGAGGCTTTCTTTTGTTTCTCCAGCGCCGTATAGCGCTTATCATCAATCGGCTGCTTGATCCGGTTGCCCGAAGGCAGCTCAACCACAGCAAAGTTTCTGGTTTTATCCTTGTACTTGGTTTTGTATACACCTACAAGATCCACATCCGTTGTAATGGATACCTTCAGACGGGCCAAATCTTCTGCGGCCGTCTTCTGGTCGGCATACGATTTAATCGTATCCCAGGAAGACAGGCGGATATCGTTCTTCTGATCGGCATCCGTCACCAGTTCGGCATCCATGAACTGTAAGGTCCATATCTTGTCGCCGGTGGCATAATTACCGTCGTTCGGAAGCAGCTCATTGTCCGGCAATACGGTCATGTCGCTGCCGATCAGATCTCCAACTGTGCCTTCAACCACCCGGTAATCCCAGGGGACCCGTGTTACACTGTCCGTTGTCTCCTTATCGGTATGAAACACACTGTTCGCATTGCCCGAGCATGCGCTCAGCAGCAGTACTGCCATCAGCAGCATGCCAAGCATTGTTCCTGAATGGAGCCTGCGGCCCCCTCTATTCCGGCGACTTCTATCCTTGTTCATCTTCAAGCCCCCTCACTCCTAGCGCGATAAAATGACTGGCATTGCCTGTAATCGGTCCACCCGCGCGGCCCAATAGCCCGCATGGCACGCCGTTGATCACGAACATGCCAGTCAGCAGGTGAAGCTCCCCTTCAGGGGTCTGAATTCGGGCCAGCTCCGCCCGCTTCTGGTACACCGTCGGAAACAGCACGCTGCTGTCGAAGCCGTCCTCGTCGGCAAGCTCCAGCGATCCGCTGTCATCGAAAATCCGTACCGAGCCGCCTTCGCGGCCGAAGACGGACTTGGATACAAAGTTGCCGGAGAATACAGGCTTATTGTAGGTTGGCAGGATATAACTGGCTATCGCCTGACGCTCCTCCTCGCCGAAGAGCAGGCCCAGCTCATACATCCCCCACACGGCGGCAATCAGTCCTTTGGACTGCAGCAGGATGCTGTGCGGACCGTTGAACAGCTGAAGCTGCCCGCTCTCGATGGCGTAGGCCAGCGCCTCGCCGCCATCATCCACCGCCATCCACTCCTTGGGATAAAGAGCGAACATCCGCTTGATGACCCGGTCCTCCGCATCTCTGACTGCCCCTTCATCAATCCACAAATCCAGGCAGTCGACACAGCGGATATCCAGACCGCTGTGCGCAACAAGCGCCTCAATGGTGCCGGAATCCTCCTGATGTGTTCCATAAGCAACACAGGCCGCCGTATCCGGCTGCTCAATGCCCCAGGCAGCAGCCAGGCGATCCTTCATGCCCGTATTCGGGCTCGACACTCCGGCCTTCCCGCAAATCCAGGGTGTAGCGATGGAAGCTTCCACATACCCGGTTGGCGTATCGGCGTTCAGTTCCAGCAGCTTGATCGTACCGTCGCCGGCTATGGCAAAATCAAATCTGGCATAGCGGCTGATCAGCCCCGGCTCCGGCAGCGGAGTGTCGTCCAGCATCTGCCACAGGACATGCGGAATACCCAGCAATTCATACAAATCATGCCGCTGGTGGACATAACGGACAGCCTTGTCGAGGATACTCCAGAGCTTAACCGAGGCTTCCTCCAGCTCCTTGTAGGTCTCGCCCCGCATCACGGCAACTGCATCCAGCCAGTATTCTTCATCCTCCAGGTCAGCCCAGGTGAATCCGAGCCCGTGCAGCTCTTCTACACGTGGAGCCCGTTCCAGCCCCGACTGATCGATATACTCAAAGACGCTGTCTGCCGGGCTCATCCGCCGAAACCGCTCCTGCCTGAACTCTTGCCGGAGCTGGACTTTGACGAGGAGCTGGACTTGCTGCCTGAGCTCAGACCGCTGGATTTGCCTCCGACTCCTCCGGCCTTGCTCGAAGTGTTTCTTCTGGTGATCGAACCGGTGGACGAGGTAGAGGTCCGCGGTTTAACCACGGAGCCGGGCACCGGCTTGTTCTGAAAGCTGCCGCTGTTATAGCTGGGTGCCTTGTAGACCTTCCGCGTGCCTCCATAATAGGTAGGGCGGTTGTTGTACCAGCCTCTTGAAGAATAGAAAGAGCCGCTGTTGAACAGCATGTGGTACAGCAGCAGATCATCCCAGCCGAAGCCAGAGTTATAGCCGCCGTAATTGTTGATGACCGTTGTGCCCCCCGAGGTGACTACCCCCTGGCCCTCCTGCAGCACTTCTCCAGCATTCTCATCCGGGTAAGGGATATTCCAGTCTACATTCTTGTCAAAATAAGCTTTGACCTCCTCGGTAGACCACGAAACCAGCGTGGGCTCATCTGCAGAGCTGCTCCCGGCTGCACCTACGCCCCCTGGAATAAATAGAGCATTAGCCAGCAGCGCAATACCCAGGGACGTGGACAATACCCGGATCGGTTTGCCGTCCGGGGTGAATAATCTGGAAGCCGCCGGTTCTTTTTGTTGTTCATCCTTTGCCAATTTGAGACCCTCCTCTCCTGACATTATTCTTCCGTACGCATGGGGACAAGCAGTAGTTCGAGCTTGCCCTGATCCACATTCAGCCGTCCTTCCACGGCTTCGTACTCCCGGCTGCCGACTACAATATAATTGACATGCTCCAGAGCCGTAATCATATTCATGCTCCAGGTCCGCTCCTCAATGATTCGCAGTTCGCCATCCGGCATCTTTTCAAACAGAATGACATTCATTCCCTGATCCACTTTTTCCTCATCCTTCCTGAACACTATTATGTTTCTGATACGTCGTTAGCACCATTTCGTTTCAACCCGGGCCCGCGGGATCGTCTATAGAAGAGAACCAGGCCCAGAGAGCACAGACTCACCGCAAGCAGAAGGCCATAGACATGCTTGTAAGCGCTCGATGGTACCCCTTCCCGCTGGGCATGAAGCAGTAATCCGCAGACGGCAACAGAGACTGATCCTCCGAAGAATTGGATCAGCTGCAGAAGCCCCATCCCCGATCCGATCCAGGTGCGCGGCAGGATCCCGGAGGCTTCATTGTTCAAGGATGCCATGGTTGCCGAAAAAGCCGGCGAGAAGCACAGGTACCCGAACAAAAGCACGAACGGCGACGCGGACAGGCTCAGGGCAAAAGTCGCCATAACAGCGGCAAGCACACCATGGCCGATGAGCAGAAAACGCAGATTTCCATACCGGTCGATCCAGCGGCCGACAAAACGGGTCAAAAATGCCGACAAAATCGCGCCTGGTGCAATAAAAAGGCCAATCATCAGCGCCGATTGATGGTACACGCTGGCCAGGGCAAGCGGCATCAGGAATAAATTACCCAGATTCAGCACTAAAATGCTGAAGCCAATGGCTGTGAGCTTTAAATAACCGGACATCCGGAGCAGTTCGGGATTAATAAAGGAGTTCCGGGCTTGGCGGAGATGGACAGCGTGAATCCCGAATGAGACTACACTTCCGGCAAGCCATATGTAGGACTTACTGGTTACGGCTACGAGCAGGCTTCCTGCATTGATAACCGTAAGTAAAGCTCCGTACAGGTCAAACGCCGCCGCCTTGGGCTGTTCCTTGGGCAGCAAATAGAGCAGCACCGGCAAAACAAGCAGTACTAGACAAGTAATGCCAAACAATCCGTTCCAGCCGAGATATTGGCTGATCAGACCGCCAGCAATCGGACCCAGCCCGAAAGCCATGGCACTTCCTGCAGAGATCATGGCGATGGAGGCACCTCTCCTGGCAAGCGGCACATACCGGCTGGCGAGGACCAGCCCTAGACCCGCCATGACGCCGGCACCGGCGGATTGCATAATCCGGGTAATCAGCAGAACATTGAAGCTGTGCGCAAACAATCCGGTGACCGAAGCCAGGCCCAGCGTTGTCAGGCCAATGGTCAGCAACTTGCGGATGGGCACCAGATCAGACAATCTGCTGTAGATCACCGTCGACAAGGCATAACCAATGGAGTAGCCCGAGATTACCCACGAACCGAGATCAGCTGAAATATGCAGATCTTGAATAATGGTGGGCAGTGACACATTGAACATAGTAGTGTTCATAACCACAATGAACAGGCAAAAGGTCCACAGCGGCATTACGACTTTGTCATTCATGCTTGACTCCATCCCTATCAATATATATATCTGTTACAACCCCATTAAATTCTATGCCCTGGACCTATAATTGGCAATATATTCATAGGACTCTCTGAACCCAGCTGTCCATGACACTATCCGGATGGATACCAAGCCCGCTATGCAATAGCGCCTTATAGTTCTCATAGTGTCTCCTGAATCCGAAATAATCACCCACCGGGATTAGCAAATTATACCTTGAAACGCTTTAGTGTTAAAAGCAAAAAAAGCCGATTCCATTATATTTCGGAATCGGCAGATAACCTTTTTAGAATTGAGAACCTGAAATATTTCACTTTACCTCAGGTGCTGCGGCAGCCTGTGCTGTGCTCTCTTGCGTTCTGGACAGGAAGATATTCAGAATAATGGCTGTCAGCGAGCCGGAGACAATCCCATTCTGGAGCAGCATTCTGGCGAACTCAGGAAGCTGATCGAACATGGAGGGCAGAACTGCGGACCCCAGGCCCACAGCAATACTGCACGCAGCAATCAAGAGATTCCCGTCCTTACGCAAGTCGACCTCGGAGAGAATGGACATCCCGGACGCGGCCACCGAGCCAAACATAACAATCATAGCCCCGCCAAGCACCGCATTCGGCACGACGGTGGTCAACGCCGCCAGCTTCGGAAGCAGGCCAAGGACGACCATAATTCCGCCGGCTGCAAAAATAACATTTCGTGTCTTGACGCGGGTCAGTGACAGCAGGCCCACGTTCTGGGAAAATGCCGTATACGGGAAGGCATTGAACAGGCCGCCCAGCATGATGGCCAGGCCCTCAGAGCGGAGGCCGTTTACGACTTGCTTTTGCTCCACTTGCTGGTCTGTGGCTTTGCCTACAGCGAAATACACGCCAGTCGATTCAACCATGGAGACGATGTTGACGATAATCATCGTAAAGATTGCGGTAATGCTGAATTCAGGCCATCCGAAATAGAACGGGCGGGCAATGCTGACCCATGATGCGCTGCCCACGGTGGAGAAGTGAACGAGACCCATTGCATAGCCGATCACGGTTCCGGCCACGAGTCCGGCCAGAACAGATACCGATCGAAGGAAGCCTGTCGTGAACCGGTTCACTGCCAGAATTACCAGCAGTGTAATTAGGCCAAGCAGCAGATTACGGGGCGCTCCAAAATCAGCGCTGCCCTGACCACCCGCCACATTGTTCATAGCGACGGGAATCAGCGATAAGCCAATGATTGTTACCACGGAACCGGTAACTACTGTCGGGAAGAACTTCAACAGCTTGCCGTATATCGGGGCTGCCAGAACGACGAACACCCCAGAGATGATGATCGCTCCGTAGGCTGTTGCCAGGTTAGAACCGGAAGCAATCGCAATGATCGGGCTTACCGCCGTAAAGGTACAGCCCAGCACCACCGGAAGCCCGCTGCCGAAATGCTTGCTGCTGATAATCTGGAGCAGTGTAGCCAGCCCGCAGGTGAAAAGATCCGCGGCGATCAGGTAAGCCATCTGTGTTCCGCTTAAATTCAGCGCCCCTCCGACAACAAGCGGCACAATGACAGCTCCGGCATACATCGCCAGCACATGCTGCAGTCCCAAGGCAAATATTTTCTGTTTGCTTAACATCCCGCACTCTCCTTCATGGTTTCTTCTGTATGGTGATTTATGAAATGGATTTCCCCTGGAGACATCGACGAGATTCTTGCCAAAGAATGAACAGCAATACCCCGTTCTTCAAGCAGGCTGCGCCCTTCCTGGAAGCTTTTCTCGATCACACAGCCCACACCCAGCAGCTCTGCTCCCGATGCGTTCACAATATCCGCCAGCCCCACAAGCGCCGCACCTGTAGCCAGAAAATCATCAACAATCAGCACCTTATCATCGGGACCCAGGTATTTCTGCGAAATGCTGATCTGGTAATCCTCATGCCTTGTGAAGGAATGGACCGGGGCCGAATAGACCTCCTCAGACTGGGTAACGGCTTTCTTTTTCTTGGCATACACGAACGGAACCCCCAGTGCAATTCCTGTTGCCATGGCGAACTGGATGCCGCTGGCTTCAACGGTCAGCACCTTGGTAACCGGCTGGTGTCCAAAAATCCGCCCGAACTCCTCGCCAATCTGCAGCACCAGCTGCGTATCCACCTGATGATTCAGAAACGAGTCTACCTTAAGCACCGTATCCGACAAAATGAGACCTTCCTGTCTAATGCGTTCCTCTAGTATTTTCATATTGCAGCCAACCTCTCCTTGTCTATAAAAAAAGACAGATCCCCTTGAGCGCTTCTCTCAAGTGAATCTGTCCTTCTGGGTTTTTGTCCCTTGGTGGTGTAACACATACATGTGTCCGCATCGCTTGGACCAGCTTCTTTTATGCTATGGCACAAAAAAACGGAACCCTAGATGCGCTATATCACTCATAGTCGGATAATTGCAGTGGTTATCCGGTAGAAACTTATGGGCCCTATTCCCAAGATTATATGAGTTGTTCATATTTTTTTAAAACCTTTGTATATCTTACACGCTCTACTACGTTCCGGACAAGTGGAATTTCAAGTATTTTCATGAATATTCCCGGTCTTTCATAGGAGTTTCATTTTTGTTCAAATATCGGGGATGCTCTGCCCTATCATCGCTGTATATTCTGCGGCAGCTACCTGTACTCAGCAGCAAAAACCGCAAGCTCCCTATCATGGGGCTTGCGGTTTTGCTGCTGCCGTACTGACAGGCGGGAACCGCCTTACTCCGGGAGGCCACCGGCCGGGGCCGGATGAGCATCAATATATTTCAAAGCGTTATAGATCATCTCCGCAGCTTCGGCGCGGGTAATGCCGGCAGAAGGATGGAATTTGCCGGTACCGTCCAGACTGGAAATCTTCAGCGCCAGCGCGCGTTGAATGGAGCCGTCAAAACCGTTGGTGAATTCTGCCTGGTCTGCAATGTCTACCGGCATGATTTTGATCATCGGCAGATTACTGTGCTTCTCGATCGTCAGAATCAGCTGATGGGTGAACTCCTCACGGGTCCAGTTCTTCGCAGGGTTAAGATCAGGAGATAAACCAATATCGTTGTTAGCTGCAATAATAAGTGCATTTGCATACCAGGCATCGTTGTGGGCATTAGCGAAATAGTCGGTAGCCTGCGGCGCCTTCACGAAATTGAGCAGGTCTATATTCAAACCAAAAGCGTTAACGAACATTTGAATTCCCTGGGCGGCTGTAATTGTCGCATTCGGCATGAATTGCGTATCGCTTACGCCGTGGATCACGCCTCGCTGCTGCAATTCGGCGATCTTATCCTTGACCGGTGTGCTGGAGAGATCCTGGAACGTCGCGGCTGCGGCGAAGCTCTGTCCGGCAAAAGTCAAAGTGAGTACGGCTGCTGCCGATAATGTGATTTGCTTCAATGTATTTTTCTTCATTCGGGTCACCTCTTAGTTGGATTTACAAGCCTTAATTGTCCTCTTCATCCTTCCAGACGGATCATCTGCTAAAAGGTTGCAGCCGGTCCTTTTACTTTGCTGCAAACAGCACACGCGGGCCGCCTGCTGAATCTGCAGGCGGCCCGCGTGTAGGGTTTTCTTTTACTCCATAACAGCTGTGTGAGCTTCTGTCTTCTTATGGTTCAGTACATTGTCCTCCAGCACAGTGAATTTATCCCCATACTCCTTGACGATGTGCTGCTCTCCCCAGGCGCATAAGGAATCAAGAATGGAGCTAAGCGTGCGCCCGTAATCGCTCAGCTCATACTCCACCTTCGGCGGCACCTGATTGTAGCTGATGCGGTTCACTATGCCGTCCTGCTCCAGTTCTCTAAGCTGCTGGGTCAGCATTTTCTGTGTAATGTTCGGCATATGACGCTTCAAATCGCTGGTCCGCATTGTACCATGCGTCAGATGGCAGAGGATAACACATTTCCACTTCCCTCCGATCACCTCGAGTGTAGCTTCAACCGATATATTATATTTTTTGGCCATGATCAGCCCTCCTGAAAGTTTGTTAGCATTCCTTCACTGAACAGCTTCGTACAACCTGGCTTCGGAAGCATTCCCTAAGTTTGGTCTATAGTTACTTTTTGGTACCTATATTACTTAAAAGTACGTACTACCCTTAATCGCTATAATAATTCATAATAACACTTACCGGCCGGTGATTACCATAGTAGGAGTGAATATCATGTCCCTGGATCGAAAAAGAAGTACGCTCGCACTGCTGGCTCTAGCCATTAGTGCATTCGCAATTGGAACAACCGAGTTTATCAGTGTCGGGCTGCTGCCCCTCATCGCTGATGACCTGCATATATCCGTGACGACAGCCGGATTAACCGTAACACTGTACGCGCTGGGCGTTACCTTCGGTGCGCCGGTGCTGACCTCACTGACCACAGCCGTCTCCCGCAAAACCCTGCTGCTGGCGCTGATGCTGCTCTTCATTGCCGGCAACAGTTTGGCGGCCACTGCAGGCGGTATTACCGTCCTGCTGGTAGCCCGGGTCATATCCGCGCTGTCGCACGGCCTGTTCATGTCCATCGCCTCTACGATCGCTGCCGATCTGGTGACCGAGGACCGCAGGGCAAGCGCCATCTCCATCATGTTCACCGGGCTTACGGTAGCGACCGTAACCGGAGTGCCGCTGGGCACATTCCTCGGGCAGCAGCTCGGCTGGCGGGCCGCCTTTATCGCCATTGCCGCAGTTGGCATTGTCGCGCTGATCGCCAACCTGATTCTTATTCCTTCCGGACTGCGCAGGGGCACGCGAACCCCGCTGCGGGACCAGGTGAAGCTGGTGACGAACGGACGGCTGCTGCTGGCTTTTGCCATCACAGCTCTTGGTTACGGCGGCACCTTCGTCGTCTTCACCTATCTATCCCCTCTGCTGCATGAGATCAGCGGCTTTCAGGAACAGACGGTTGCCGTCATTCTCCTTGTCTACGGTATAGCCATTGCCATCGGCAATATCATAGGAGGGAAAGCGGCCAACCGCAAGCCGATGAACGCTTTGTTCTATATGTTTGCCTTTCAGGCAGTGGTTCTGCTGGTGCTTACCTTTACTGCTCCTTTTAAGGCTGCTGCCCTCATCACTATTTTCTTCATGGGACTGCTCGCCTTCATGAATGTGCCCGGGCTGCAGGTCTTTGTGGTGATGCTGGCCGACCGGTATGCCCCAAGCGCCCGGGATGTTGCTTCTGCCGTTAATATTGCCGCCTTCAATGCTGGCATCGCCATTGGGGCCTATCTTGGAGGCCTCGTCACAGATCATATCGGACTGATTCATACCGCATGGGTCGGGTCCCTCATGGTATTCGGCGCAGTCATTCTTACCGCTTGGAGCCGTGCTCTGGAGAGCAGGGATGAGCATAAGCTTCTGAACAAGGCAGCATGATTGCCTAAGTACCTGACTGCCACTGCCACTGCCACTGCCACTCACCTTAATTCGGCTTACAGCCAATCAGCTCACCGTAGAGTAGAAAGATCATCCGTACTCATACTATATCCATTCAGGAGGTTTTTTCATTATGGCACAGCATTTACAGGATACGATCCGCTTGCACAGCGGAGTGAATATGCCCTGGCTCGGGCTGGGAGTTTTTCAAGTGGAGGAAGGGGCAGAACTGGTTCAGGCAGTGAAATCAGCCATTGCCCACGGCTATCGGAGCGTGGATACCGCTGCCGTCTATCAGAATGAGCGGGGCGTGGGTCAGGCTATCGCGGAGGCTCTGGCTGAGAATAAGCTGGTCCGCGAAGACCTGTTCATCACTTCCAAGGTGTGGAACGCCGATCTCGGGTATGAGGCCACGCTTGCCGCCTATGAGGCCAGTCTGGAGAAGCTGGGGCTGGATTACCTCGATCTGTATTTGATTCATTGGCCGGTGAAGGACAAATACAAGGAGGCCTGGAGAGCGCTCGAAACCTTATACAAGACAGGACGGGTCAAAGCTATAGGGGTCAGCAACTTCCAGATTCATCATCTGGAGGATATTCTCAAGGATGCGGAGATTAAGCCGATGGTCAACCAGGTGGAACTGCATCCCTACTTGTCCCAGCAGGCGCTGCGCCGCTTCTGCAAGGAGCAGGGCATCCAGATTGAAGCCTGGTCACCCCTGATGCAGGGGCAATTGCTGGATCAGCCTGTACTCGCGGAGATCGCCGCGGCTCACGGCAAGTCTGTAGCCCAGGTGATTCTGCGCTGGGATCTGCAGCACGGCATTGTTACCATTCCGAAATCTACCAAGGCGCACCGGATAACCGAGAATGCTTCCGTGTTCGATTTCGAATTGAGCACTGGAGACATGGACCGGATCGACCAGCTTAACCAGGATCAACGGGTGGGTCCCGATCCAGACCATTTCGACTTTTAATTCGGGACCCGTCCGATTCACCAAGCCCTCCTTTCTCACCTGAAAGGAGGGCTTGGTGCGGTTTCCGGCCATGGTGCTTGGCGGCATCCCCAGAACCTCAAGAAGGGAATTACGCATTGCCAACGATAGAGATTAAGATCGGGAGCACGAGAAAGGACGCCAGTGTGGTCCAGAGAATGCAGCGCGATACCAGCGCAGGCGAGCTGCCGAAGCGTTCGGCCAGCACCACGGAGTTGACCGCAACCGGCATGGAGGCGAGAATGAGCAGCACAGCGAACAGCGTTCCCGAAATGTTCAACAGGTACAGCAGCAGCGCGGCGGTCAGCGGGGCCAGCAGCAGACGGACCGACAACCCTGTCCAGAACGCCAGCCGTACATTGCGTACAACATCCGCAGTTTGTACCCGGACCATCTGGGCCCCCAGTATGGCCAGCACCACCGGGGAATACGCTCCGGCTACCATCGACACCCCCGAAGCAATCTCATGCGGCATATGCAGACCGAGTGCCCGCAGCAGCAGAGCCAGCATCGCCGCGTAGATCGCCGGCAGGGAGAATACCGAACGGACGGCACTGCCGATAGAAAACTGTGATCTTGCCGCAAAATACACCCCAATCGTGTTCACAATCACCATCTGGGCAATGACATAGACCGAAGCCTTGTCGAGCCCCAGCTGACCAAAGGCCAGCAGCACCAGCGGCAGGCCATAATTGACACTGTTCGTGAAGGTGGAGATCAGGGTCAGGCCGGCTGCCTCCGGCGCAGCCAGCTTCAGGACTCTGCCAATCAGACGGGCCAGCGCCCACAGCACCAGCAGATTTAGCAGCGAGAAGGCAAGCGTTTTGTATACATCATCGAAAGAAATCTTGGCTGTAGCGAGCGTATCCAGAATAATTGCGGGACTCAGGAAATACAGATACAGCATTAACAGCGGCTTGGTATCCAGGTTCTTGAACCGTCCAAGCAGCGCACCCGATACGACCGGGATGGATAACGGGACAATCACCTCGACCAGAGTGGACAACACCTGTTGAATCAATTGCGAGGACTCCTCTGCTAAAAAAGTTACTCTTACTATACCCCTCCCCGGCGGATGCCGTCTAAGACATGGAAGCAATATGCTTAATAGTAAAAGCCTATGAACGTCTTAACTTCCCAAAGGATACTATTGTGGTATGATTAACATAAATCGTGATCACCACAGGAGGTTGACTGAAATGGACTTCACCGAGCCGGTCATTCTGACCAAAGGAACCCCCGGCGAGCCTTGTCCCATCGCCAAAACGCTGGATGTCATCGGAACCAAATGGACATTCCTGATTATTCGCGATCTGCTGATTGGCGGCACCATGCGCTTCAGTGATCTGCTGCGTTCTCTGGAAGGAATCAGCCCGAAGACATTAGCGCTGCGGCTGCGTGAGCTGGAGAACCACGGCATTCTTATGCGCACCGTATATCCCGAGGTGCCCCCTCGCGTAGAATATACCCTGACGAAGAAGGGCGAACAGCTGGAAGGCATTTTTATTGAGCTGAAAAGATACGGTCTTGCCCTCTAAGCAGACGTTTTCCCAAAAAAAGTTTACCCCCGGCAGCTCAGCATCAGCACAATACTATCTTTACGGTAACTGTATGTACAGAATGTAACTACTTCCCTAAAGGAAGTATAAGGAATATACTCTCCTCACAAGGCAGTTTCAATTTAGAGGAGGAACCATTATGTTAACAGGACAGAAAATAGTTATTATCGGAGGCAGCTCAGGAATCGGTCTGGCAACCGCAAAGCTTGCTGCTGCAGAAGGTGCGGAGGTGGTTCTGGCCAGCCGCTCCGCAGAGAAGCTGGAGCAGGCCAAAGCAGCACTTGGACCTGACGCAAAAGCAATTACGTATACGCTGGATGTTACGGACGAGGAACAGGTACGGTCCTTATTCGCAGAGCTGGGGACCTTTGACCATCTGGTGGTCACCGCAGCCGAAACCAAAGGGGGCCCGTTCCTCACTACAGCCACCAGTGCTTCACGCCAGCTGATGGACAATAAGTTCTGGGGCCAATACTATGCCGCCAAATACGGTGCGCCGAACCTGAACCCCCATGGCTCCATTACTCTGTTCTCCGGCGTCGTTGCCTTCAAAGCCATGGCCGGGTCCTCCGTGCTCGGCGCAGTGAATGCAGCCGTAGCCAATCTGGGGCAGACCCTTGCGCTGGAGCTGGCCCCGCTGCGGGTGAACACCGTCTCGCCGGGCATCATCGATACCCCTTCCCGCGCAGGCATGGCGGAAGAGGCCCGCAGTGCTTTTTACAGCAGCATCGCAGCCAAGCTGCCTGTGCAGCGCGTAGGCACAGCCTCGGATGTTGCCGAAGGCGTGCTCTATCTGATACGTAACGGCTTCGTTACAGGCACAGTGCTTCATGTGGAAGGCGGCCACACCCTAATCTAAGCCGGGCTCCCCTGGCCAAACCCAAAAAATCCCTGCCCCCTAATCATACGGGAGGCAGGGATTTTAACTTTCAGGAGCTTCAGCTTACAGCATTTTGATCTCCAGCAGTTCATATTTGATGATGCCCATTGGTGCGTTCACGCTGATGATGTCGCCTACTTTTTTGCCGAGCAGTTCTTTGCCCAGAGGGCTTTCGTACGAAATCTTGTTGTCCAGCACATCGGCTTCAGCCGGACCGACCACTCTATATTCGATCTTTTCGGAGTATTCCACATCATTCAGAATGACGATGCAGCCTACGCTGACTGTGCTCAGATCCATATTGCTGGAGTCTACAATCTGCGCTTTGATCAGCATTTTCTCCAGAATCATGATGCGGGTCTCCATGAAGGATTGATCTTCTTTGGCAGAGTGGTACTCACTGTTCTCCTTGAGATCCCCGTAGCTTATGGCCAGCTTAAGCCGGGCTGCGAGCTCCTTGCGCCCTGCTCCCTTGAGCTCCTTGAGCTCTTCCTCCAGCTTGGCCAGACCTTCTTTCGTCAAAAACACTTCTTCATTCGACATGTATACAACTCCTATTTTTACTCGCTTTACTGTATTCTACCCCATAATCGGCCAACATGCGAAAAGAAAGCACTTCCGCAGAAAATTGCCAATATCCATCCTAGTATAAATAACCAAAATTGATTTACAATAATGATATTAAATCTCATACACAGTCAGGAGCACAAGAAGTCCATGTTTATGCATTCCCCCAAATTCCATCGCTTTACAAGCTGTCTGGCCGCTGCACTGATTCTGCTGTCGGCATCAAACCCGACTACAACGGCGGCAGCGAAGTCAATTGTCCCTTCCATGGCCTCTCCAAGCTATGATGTTGTTGTCATTGGAAGCGAAATTCAAGGCGCACTGCTCGCTAGGGAAGCCGTCAAGGCCGGCCTGAAAGTGCTGATGCTTGATCCCCGCAGCAAACCGGGCGGTGAACTAATTCAAGGGCAAATGTTTTTTCTCGATGATGTGAACGACAACAAGCACAGAAGTCTCGTGCAAGGTGAGATCAAAAGTCTCTTCAATGGCTACAAGGCAGGAACCATTCTGAAGGCAGCCGATTTCCAAAAGTACTATAACAAGATTATGCAAGGTATTCCGCTGAAGAGCGGGGTTGTTCTGGACCATATTGACACGAAGGCGGCGGGCAGCGAAAAGACGCTGAGTTCCCTAACCTATCACGTTAAGAACGAAGCTCCGATTACGATCAGGTCCCGATACTGGGTAGAAAATACCGATTTCAATGCCTTGAGCGGACGTCTGAAGGAAGCCCGGATTCCGGGAATGGAGTCCATTGACCACGGTAAGAAGCCTGATTACATGGCCGCTACATATATGCTCAATTTCAAAAATGTGAATTGGAACCAGCTGCATGAGTCCATTCTCGAGAACTATCCGCTGACGAATGTGCGCAACAAATATGGACCCAATACCTACGTGGATTTACACTTCGCCACCGGATTCAGCAAGATCACCAAAAGATACTCCACCAAGGACAAGCAGCTTAGGTTGCGCGGGCTAAATGCCGCCTATCAAAAAAATGGCCAGGTGATCATCAATGCCCTGCTGATTTACGATGTAAATCCTTCCGACCCTAAGTCTGTGGCAGCAGCGGTACAGAAGGGCAAAGCCGAAGCCCCTTCTATTCTAAACTTCCTGCGCTTAAATATCCCCGGGTTCGCTAACGCTGAACTGAACGGGTTCCCGGAGTACCTCTACATCCGTGACTATAACCGCTATGAGACCAAATACGTGCTGGGTTACACGGACTTAATGTCCAGCCGGATGTTCTGGGATGATGTGAGCATTGGCGGGTACCCCGTCGATTTGCAGGGGACCCGGAAGATTCCCACTGGAATCGGCTTTGGCAAGCCGGACCGTTACGGGTTGCCGCTGCGATCCTTTGAACTGAAATCCTATGACAATGTGCTTGTAGCCGGGAAAAATGTCGGTGCGAGCATCAAAGCCTACGGCAGCGCAAGGATCATGCCTACCACTGCACTGGCAGCCCAGACCATCGGCATCATTCTGGGACGGGAGCGCAGCAAACGGCTGACTGACCTGAACGCAGCAGATTTCCAGAGAATCCGTTCTTATCTGAAAAAGGATTATCAGATCAGCTTGCAGTAGACTGCTCTCCATCTATTCAGGTATAACTAAACCGCCCCAGCAGGTCTGTCAAGAACCTGCTGGGGCGGTTTGCTGTTGGATAAGTCAGCCTTTAGTCTCCTGCCGGCACACAGCACTTAGCTATTCGCCTCCTGCTTGACGGAAGCTACCTTCAGTACAGCAGCCTTCGGTTTGGCTGTTCCGGTTCGGAGCAGAAAGGTCAAGGGAATTGCAAGAATCCCGATCACGGTTGCGATGAGGAATACATCCCGTACACCCAGCGTCATACCCTGGGCCTTGATGAAGCCGGCCGCAGCTGAGGTTCCGCCGCTAAGCTCCTTCTGGTGCGTCAAGGCCCGCGAAGCCAGCAGCGAGCTGAAGATCGCGATGGACAGCGCCCCGGTGGCTTGCCGTACCCAGTTGGTAACAGAAGAAGCATGACCGGTGATCTGTTTCGGCACGGAAGACATTCCGGCGTTCGTAACCGGCATGAAGGCCAGAGCAATCCCGACATTGCGCACCGCCATCAGCCAAGCCAGCCGAACATGGGTAGTGGCGAGTGTGATATGGCTGAGCTCCCAGGTTGAGGCGACCAGCAGCAGGATGCCGCCAAGAATCAGCCAGAACGGCCCGGTCTTGCTGTAGAGCTTGCCGACAACCGGTGACATGACAGCCATGGCAATGGAACCCGGCAGCAGGACCAGTGCTGTTGCGAGCGGAGTAGACTGCTGAATGTCCTGCAGAAAGACGGGAATCAAGAACGTCCCGGAATACAGGGCAACGGTAATGATACAGTTGATCATCAGGCTGTAAGTGAACCGGTTTTGCCGGAATACCTTAAGATTCAGCAGCGGTTCTGTCAAAGCGAGCTCTCTGCGGATGAAATAAGTTAGCGCTATAGCTCCGATAATCAGCAGGGTCAGAGTCTTCCAGGAGGTCCAGCCCCAGGCATTTCCTTTATTAAAAGCCAGAATAATGAACGCACTGCTAAGAATAACCGTTACAAAACCCGGCAGATCAAAGGTCTTCCTTTCACCAGCGGTTCGCTGAAACGGCAAGCACTTGAGTGCAACCACAATCGCAATAATCCCTATCGGCACATTGATCATAAATAGCGATTCCCAGCCAAAATATCCGGTCAGCCATCCCCCTAGTGTCGGGCCAAAGGCAGGTGCCAGCATAGAGGACAAGCTCCACAGGCTCATTGCGAACGCCTGCTTTTCCTTTTCGATAAATTGATAGATCATGGTCATTGTAGTAGGAATAATCAGCCCGCCGAACACCCCCTGCAGAATACGGAAGGTCACGAGTGAGTGAATGTTCCAGGCCATCATGCACAGTCCGGAGAATAGGGTAAATCCCGATAAAGCGAACACATACAGATATTTGTAACTCCATTTATCACCGAAATAGCCCACCACCGGCGCGATCACACCCGTAGCGAGCAGATAACCTGTAATCATCCACTGCACGGTCCCAATCTCCGCATGAAAGTCCTTCATAAATACCGGAAACGCTACGTTAATGGTGGTAGTACTCAGGATCGCCATGAAATTCCCGAAAAAAATAGCTAAAATAATCAACCAAAAGGATGAATTACGAACAGTTTGAGTCTTCAATAGGTTCTCTCCTCCGTGAAGCACAATACACTAAAGTCTGGCTTCCCCGCCATATAGGTGTATGATACAATTAAATAGTTATATGTGTATTATACAACTACATTCATGAAAGTCAATATGACTTATTTCATTCCTTTTTCATAAATAGGTGCGGCTTTTGCTTGTGGTCCGGTATGTTCACTATAATAATGGAGAAAAGTAATCCGTAAAGGAAGGAAGCTATCGTATGGATGAAAAAAACCTGGAGTCCCTTAACAATGAGCTGATGACACTCATCCGCCGTTCCTCTCTAGACAAGAAGCATGGGGGGCTGGACCGCTCGACATATACGCTGCTCTACCATTTGGCCCACCACAAGAAGGTAGGGGTAAAGGCACTGGCCGAAGAGTTCGGACTCGACACCTCCACGATCAGCAGACAGACCAGTGTACTCGAAAGCAAAGGCTATGCCGTGCGGGTACCCGACCCGATGGACGGAAGATCGAGCTATTTTGAGATCACCCCACTTGGCACACGCAAGCTGGAGGAAGCGCGGAACATCCGTCTGGAGCGGTATGGGGAGATCTTTGAAGACTGGTCTTCGGAGGACTGCCATACCTTCAGCGGACTGCTGGCCAGACTGAATCAAAAATTGGCGCAGCGCAGTTCCGGGGCTAAAGGATTGACGGAAGAGGCCGAAGCTGGTAGATTGAATTAATCATACAATATAAGTCGGAATTAAAACGCAGAAATATACCATATTGCCGAAGGGGCTGGTCCGCTTGAACTTTATTTTCTTTTCGCCTCATTTCCCGAGGAATAGCGCCGATTTCTGCAGCCACCTTCAGCAGCAGGGAGCCACGGTGCTTGGGATCGGTGATGCCGAGTATGATCAGCTGGAGGACAAGCTGAAGTCGGCCATGACCGAGTATTACAAGGTAAGCAGTCTGGAAAATTATGACGAGATTCTACGGGCTGTGGGTTATTTCACTCACCGGTACGGCAAAATCGACCGCTTCGAATCCCTGAATGAATATTGGCTGGAGCAGGATGCCGCGATCCGCACGGATTTTAACATTTACGGCACTAAGACTGATTTTGTCTACAACCTGAAACAGAAATCCAAAATGAAAGAGTTTTTCCGCAAAAGCGGGGTAAGCACCGTGCAGTTCTCCACCGGAACCACCCGCGACAGTGTGGATGACTTCATCCGCGGCACCGGCTTTCCGCTTGTGGTGAAGCCGGACCTGGGCTCCGGGGCCAGCATGACCTATAAGATCAATAACGAGGCGGAGCTGCAGCAGTTTTTTGACACGAAGCCGGATGATGTCGCTTTTATTATTGAAGAGTTCATTGACGGCGTGATTCTGACCTATGACGGGCTGGTGGATATCGACGGCAACGTGCGGTTCGCAGTCAGCCACCTGTTCGAGAACAGCGTGATGGATGTCGTCAATACGGACAATCACCTCTACTATTTCTGTCTGAAGGAGATTAGTCCCGAGGTTGAGCTTGCGGGAAAAAACATCCTCCAGGCCTTTGATATCAGAGAGCGCTTCTTCCATATCGAGTTGTTCAAGTCGAACAAGGATGGCCGGATCATTGCCCTTGAAGTGAATATGCGGCCTCCAGGAGCATGGATGACTGATGCGATTAACTTTTCATATGATGTGGATGTGTATGAAGAATGGGCGCGCATGATTGTTCACAATGAGGTAGGCGGACCGTTTGAAGGCAAGTATTATACCGGCTATGCCAGCCGTAAGCGGCATAAGCCTTACGTTCACAGCCATGAGGACATTTACCGTGCCTTTGGGGACAAGATTGTCCATTATGCGGAGATTGAAGAAGTGTTCAGCCGTGCCATGGGGAACAGCGCCTATCAATTCCGTTCTGCGGATCTGGGGGAAGTCAGAGACATCGTGGGCTATATTCAACAAGTTGAAGAGGGATAGGATGTGTTGATGCATGAGGATAAGCTACCATAAAGAATACAGCAGGCACCTTCACAGAGATATGGAATACAAAGTGTACGGCCATGCGGGGAAACCGATGCTGGTCTTCCCGACTTCACTGGGTCGGTTCTATCAATATGAGGATTCCGGCATGATTCAGACCCTTTCGCAGTTCATTGATGCGGGTAAGCTGCAGATCTGGGCCTGCGACACCCTTGATGAGGAAACCTTCTTCTCGGGCGGCTGGAATCATGAGGACAAGGTGCAGCGCCATGAGCAGTACGACAAATACATCATGCAGGAGCTGATCCCCCGAATCCTCGAGTCCAGCAAGGCAAGCAACGGCGGCAGCGACCAAAAGATCCTCGTCTCCGGCTGCTCCATGGGCGCGTACTACAGTGCCAGCTTCTTTTTCCGGCATCCTCACGTTTTCGATACATTAATCGCCCTCAGCGGCGTCTACTCCACCCATTACTTCTTTGGTGATTATATGAGCGGGACCGTCTACCTGAACTCGCCGCTGCATTACCTGCCGGGCCTGACCGATGAACATTACCTGAGCGCTTACCGGGCCAGCCGGATCATCCTCTGTGTCGGACAAGGCGCCTATGAAGACGAGATGCTTCATGAGACGCGCCTGCTCCAGGATCTGCTCCAGCACAAAGGTATTGCGGCACAGATTGATTATTGGGGGCATGATGCTGATCATGACTGGCCTTGGTGGAACAAACAAATTCACTATTATGTAGGCGGGTGTCTGTAAGGCAAACGCGTATGACAAATAGACCGTCCCCTCCGAAAGGGGTGCGGTCTGTTGGTTCGTGATCTACCCGGCGGAGCTTATTGTCCACTCCGGCTTAAGCTGGCAGGTGCTCTTTGCAGAACAAGACCAAGGCTGCTTCCTCGTCCTCTTCCATATCAAAATCAAGAATCCGGCCGGTTGTGGTCTCCAGCAGATCGTAGCTGACGATGCTGAGCTGTTCTTCCTCCACCTTCACGATGGCCCGTGCGGATAAGCCATTCTCTTCGTACAGCTCATCATCCTCCGGCACTTCCAGATTAATAACGAACTCGTACCGCTTGCCGCTTAAAATATTAAATGGATCTCTTACGTTCTCCACGGTGTAGCTTGTAAATGTCAACATTTCACATTCCTCTTTTCATCATTCATCTGGCTATTGTATCATACAATCCATGGCAGAGGCTCCCTCAGTTGCCCGCTGCAGACCAAATTACCAGGAAAATGCCGGATTATCGCGGATCTTCCGGATTGTACGCTAGTATTATAACAAGTACAGATCAAATCCATCTATTGATTTTTGTAAAAGTCTGTAAGAATCAGGGGTTAATGCTAGACAGCCACATCGGCTTACCGGTGTCCTCATAAGCTTCGGGCATTGCCGCGTCTTTTATACCTGACGTATGGATGGGCGGGCCCACAAAACATAAATGTCAGCGGGTTAATCCCAAAAAAGGCGGTGCCCCGTATGTGAACACGGGGCACCGCCCTTTTGTAACGCTATACTACGGGCGCTGCATTAACGGCATCTCTGCCGTTGTTCCGTCCCGTCAGCTGCCTGGGTTACCCGGCGGCCACGCCGCTCTCAGCAGCGGCGCCCTTGGCTTTCTTGATCTGCTTACTGCGCAGCTGACCGCAGGCGGCGTCGATATCGACGCCGTGTTCCAGCCGGGTGCTTACGCTGACGCCCTGCTTTTTGAGCGTATCAAAGAAAGCCCGCACGGATTCACGCTCGCTCCGCTGGTATTGGCTATGCTCATCTACAGGATTGTACGGAATCAGGTTCACGTTAGCCATCTGGCGGCGGTCTCCGATCAGCTCGGCCAGCTCCAGGGCATGCTCCTGCTGGTCATTGATATCCTTAAGCAGAATATACTCCAGTGTAATTCTCCGGTTCGTCTTCTCCAGATAGTAATCAATAGCGGGCATTAACTTCTCTATAGGAATGGCCCGGTTGATCTTCATAATCCGTGTCCGCAGCTCATTATTCGGCGCATGTAAAGAAATAGCCAGGTTGACCTGCATATTGGCATCGGCGAATTCTCTGATTTTGTCAGCCAGACCGCTTGTAGACACCGTGATGCCCTTGCCGGCAATCGCCAGTCCCTTATGACTCTTGATAATAGTCAGGAAATTGAGCAGGTTCGTAAAATTATCAAACGGCTCGCCGATCCCCATCACTACCACATGGCTGACCCTTTGATCCAGACCTGCGCGGTCCAGATGATGCTGCACCTTCATAATCTGCTCCACAATCTCTCCGCTGGACAGATCGCGGCTCTTCGCCAGCAATCCGCTTGCGCAAAAACTGCAGCCGATGTTGCAGCCCACCTGAGTTGTCACACAGACGGACAAACCGTACTTCTGCCGCATTAGCACCGTTTCGATCAGGTTGCCGTCCTTCAGGCGGAACAGAAACTTAATTGTGCCATCCGCCGACTCCTGCTTCACATGCTCGTCCATCGTTTGAAAGACAAAATGCTCTGACAGGAGCTGCACTGTCTCGCTGTTCACCTCGGTCATTTCCGCGAAATCCGTAACCCGCTGGCGGTACAGAGAGTCCCATATCCGGGACGCGCGGGATTTCTTATGACCATGCTCCACGAGCCATGACGACATTTGTTCCAAAGTTAATCCATAAATGGATTGTTTATTCATTATTTATCCTCTTTTCAAAACATTAAAGTTCAATTCATTCTACCTTGCAGGGCTCCGTCTAACAACATGCACTTATTGTCTCAAATTTTTTTTATTAAAACAAGAAGATTCCAGTGCTTCCCCGGCTTCCGCGAAGACGGACAGCCCTCTGAAAGACATACAAGCGTACCCGAAAGGATCGGATACGCTTGTATTGGATTGGCATAAGCATCCGCCCATTATTTGAAAATGGCGAACTTCAGCTGTTTTTTCTTAAGATATTCTATAATGGCAGGCAGCGCTTTGACTGTTATTGCTTTTTCATGCAGCAGATAGATGCCCCCGGAGGGGTCCGTATGATAAAAATATTGGATGATTTGCTCCGAGGTCTGTGCTTTCCAGTCTTCAGGATCACGGTTCCAGAGCAGTACTTTCAAGTTCTGTTTGACGGCTTCTGCAGCCAGAGAACCGTTGATAGCCCCATAAGGCGGACGAAATACGGTCACCGGCCTCCCCATATTCTGCTCCAGCACCTGAACGGAACGCAACAGGTTGTTATGGTTCTCCCCGCTGCTGTTCTTCGTCATGTCGCTGTGATCCCAGGAATGACTGCCCACCGGCATTCCGTGTGCATTGGCATATTGGACCGCTTCCGGGTGCTGCTGGGCATTCTGGCCAATGAACAGAAAATTCGCCGCAATTCCGTACGCCATAAGAATATCGACGATTTCCTTAGTGTACTTGGATGGGCCATCATCAAAGGATAAAGCTACATAACCCTTCGGCAGACTATACTCATAACGGCTTCCGTCCAGCTCCATCTCTTCAACTGTCGGGTTCTGCACCTCTGGCTCCGCACTCTGCACCGGCGCCGGTTCCTGTTCTTTTTCCGGCACAGCTTCAGCTTGAGCGCTCTGAAAGGATGCCGTATGAACCTCAGGGACATAGGGCACAGGGACACTGCTGTCCACCGGCGACGTGAAGTCTTCATGCGCTTCAGCACTATTGAGCAGAGTGTCATCCATCCGCAGAAAAAATAATACGAATAACAAACTGAACAAAATGCAACGCATTACGATAGGCCGGGTAACCCGGAAGGCGCTTGCACGTCGCTTGGGCTGTGGTTGTTCAGGCTCGGGCACAGGAACCACTGCTTGAACCGTATTCGCCTCATCGGACGGCATGGTTTGCTGTTTCAACTCAAGGATCTGTGAGACGAAATCTTCTGAGCAGGCAAAATACAGAGTCTCGGAGCAGGTTCTGTTCATCTTGGTGAGAGAGCTGAAATATTTGCGGCGAAAGGGGTCCCACTTGGGGTAAATCGACAGCCGTACTCTGTGTTCCTGATAAGAGCCCAGTATGCTATTCACTTGCAGATATGTATATTCATCGATGAGGAGAACTTTTCGGGTGAATCCGCCGCTATGGGTTAGACCTACCTCCATCTGATAGCTGTCCTGCTTAGGCTCAAGCGACAGCAACTCTATCATCAGTGCGGAATCTTGTTCTATAAGAGGCATAATAATTATGTAGTCCCGTTATCTGTGCGGTCTGCCGGGGGAGTACTTCCTCCAAAAGGAGCCGTCATACGCGTGGTGAAATCGTTAATCATGCTGGAGAGGTAGGCTTTCTCCTGCCGGACCGTTTCGTATTTCTGTTTCATATGGGCGTTCTCTGTTTCAAGGCGTCCGATTTTTTCCTCAAGCTCGTTCATCTTCTTCAGCTTCTCCGAAATGGCATCATTATGCTTCTGAACGAGATTCATATACTTTTGCCGCTCCAGCTCGATGGTGCTCTTGAGCTCGTCCATTTCTGAAGACAGGGTGGTGTGCAATTCACGGTGGTCCTCCATGACCTGATCCACCTTCAGGTTGCGCTCCACCAGCTTATGCTCCAGCTCCAGGATGCTTCTTTCCCGTTCCTCAATCGCCTTGTTCAGATTCTTCAGGTCCTTGTTCAAACGCTCCACATGTCCGCTGGTATGCGTCAACCGGTCCTGGAGCTCATGATTGGTTGTATCCGCATGCGTTCTGGCCTGGATCATTTGCTCTACTGCAAAAATCAAATCAAGTGACTTCTTGTCCAGCTGCGCTTTGCCTATGGAAATGAGGCTGGACAGACTCTCGTTCGTTTCGTAAGTTTCCGTTGCCTCAGGCGGGTCTTCCGCCAATTGAACCTTTTGAACCACGCCGGGCCTGGGCTGCTTGTCCGCCATGTCTTTTTTCTTGAAAAAAGGAGTCGCCATCTATGCTATCACCTCATTATATATGTCAAAATATGTCGAGCCTATACGCATTTATTATAGTTGATTTTACCTGTATGTAAGTGAGCCTTAGTATCTAAGTTTCGCAAATGTATCCAAAGGCCTAATTTCCCTTGGGCGGAAGTATTAACCAACAACTTAGGAATAATTGCCCATGCTATAGGCACTTTTTTGTACAGAATCTGGATACTTTAAACTTCAGGTAAATGCCGAGGATAGATAAATGGGCAACAAAAAAGCGCAATCCCGGGGACCGCGCTTCAGCTATACTTGATTTATTTGTACAGCACTTTCTCCACATTGTATTTAGCTCTAAGCTTATTCACAATGTACGTTTCGTAAATCTCTCTGTCGACGGCTTCATCAACGATGCAAACTTCAATCTTGGTCACTTCATCACGGTGCGGCTTCATCACGGAAACATTATCTTCGAAATGCTTTTTGATCCGCGGTCTCAGCTTTCTGGCTTTACCCACGAACAGCAGCTCATCCTTGTCGTTGTAGAACATGAAGATGCCGCCTTGTTCCCGGGTAATCAGGTGGAAATCTGTAAATCCATAAATATGGCTCAGTACGGGATTCGCCTGCTTCGTAATGGTGACATCCGGCGTTGGAATCGTAATGCTGATCATTGTAGCTCACTTCCCTCTTGGATATAGACATAAATAGTAACATAGTTCCAGAACCCTGACTATACAGAAGCAGCGCCGGATTATACAAAGGGGAGCCCTGCATGCAGATCGGGACCGGGATGTATGAGCCTACTGCTTATAAAGATTTGGCCTGACGGCTCTGAATGGCTTGGATCGTCTCCCGGATTCCTTCCTCGAATGAAGTCGTCGGAATCGGGCCGACCAGACGCTCATACTTCCGTCCGCTTAAACGGAGCGGTTCCTTCGTCAGATAGAGCATCTCTACAATCTCTTTCATGACCGGTACAAACAGGCCAAGCAGCGATAAACCAAAGGCCCCCAACGGGATGACCGGTTTGGACTTGCCGCTTGCCATCCGGGCGATGCGGACAATTTCCCGGCCGGAGATGGTACCTGCACCAGGAATGTTCCAGTTCTGCCCATAGGCCTCTTCCCGGAGGGCCAACTCCACGATCATCACCGCTGCATCGGGCAGATATACATATTCACGAGGAACCGTCATATTCCCGACGAACATTCCCGGTTTACCGGCAGCAATCGCATCAAGCGTTGAACCCAGATACGAAGCCTCATTGGCAGTAGGGCCATAATAATCAGGCAGCCGTACAATCATGCCTTGGGTATGGCTCCAGCGCGCGCTGAAGAACATCCGCTCGAACTCCAGCTTTGTTTTGCCTTTTTGGGTATGCGGGTTCTTGGGGAATTCCTCCGTGATCGGCTGCTCATCCTTTCTCCGTCCATAAGGATAAATTCCGTCTACTGCAACGACCCGGGCACCGAGTCTGTCCGCCGCCTCCATCACGGCCTCACCCATTGGAAGCAGTCTGGTGCTCATTTCGTTATAAGGCACCGACGCGCTGTGAAAAATAATATCCGCTCCCTGCGCAGCCTTGAATACATCCTCCGGTTTGAACACATCTCCTGTTCTCAGACTAAGACCAGCCGGGTGGCCCAGTTTTGCCGCGAACTGCTCCAGCTTCGGCAATGACCGTCCAAAAGCAACCGTTTCGATCCCTTTCCTCAACAGTTCGGCGATGATTACCGTTCCTGTTCCTCCCGTTGCACCCAATACGATAGCCTTCGTTGTTTTGTTCATCATTAGTTATTCCTCCAATTTGTTTTTGTTATTTGTTATTGATTAATCACTACCTAATGAGCATGGACAACTAAGGGCAGAGCCCTTAGTCCCGGGGCTGGTTGATTCCCCCGTCTATTCCAGATGCTTCGGTTTCAGATTAGGCATCTCCAGCGCCATTGCAATATGACACAGCATACCATTCGCCATAAATGTACTGACTTCTACCTCGGGATGAGCGATCCCCGCTGCAGTAAACTTGCTTTCCATCAGGCTTGTCACCCTGTGCATTCCTGTCTGCATAGACCGGCGGATGGCTTCATCACGAATTCCGAGCGCCTGCACCTGCAGAATGATTTCACTTGGATGGGTCTCCATCATCTGCTCATATACCCGGATCGATTCCCGAAGCAATTCTTCCCCCGAAGCCTTCACCTCTGTAAACGTGCGGATCGTCCGATCAAATGCCCGGTCCAGCGCCGCTACAAACAGCTCCTCCTTGTTCTTGAACAGCTTGAAAATGTACGGCTGGGAGATCCCCACCTTCTCTGCCACCTGTGCAGTAGTAGCCTTGAAATAGCCATGCTCTGCGAATACAACCACAGCCGCCTCCAGAATTTGCTCCCTCCGGTTGACTGAAGTCGCTTCATCCTTCGTCCGTGCGCCTCCCGATAGCTTTGTCATGCTGGCCTCCTGTTGTTCTGCGGATATGTGTTCTGATGCGATGTTGGTTTTTGATGATTAATCTAGGTTATTGGTCAATCACTATCTTGATTTGAAGTATACAAGGACTTTCCCCACAAATCAAGCCTATATTTAAAATTTTTCGAATCCATTTTCCATGCAGAGCCTAGAAGCCTTTGTATTATAAAAAAACAGCTGCCCCGCCTTTATTAGACGGGATCAGCTGTTTTATGAAACCCTTCGTTACAGCACTGCTGTCCTTAATTCCGGCTCCGCAGCTTGGACAGCAGTCTGAGAATCTCCACATAGAGCCATACCAGTGTGACCATAAGGCCGAATGCTCCGTACCATTCCATGTATTTGGGAGCGCCCTGCTGTGCGCCGTTCTCAATAAAGTCAAAGTCCAGCACCAGATTGAGCGCAGCCACAATAACGATAATGACCGAAATGCCGATTCCGATCAGGCTGTTGCTGTGCAAATATGGAACCGTTACACCGAACATTCCCAGCACAAAGCTCAGCAGATAGACGATAGCAATTCCGGCTGTGGCAGCAAATATGCCGAGCTTGAATTTTTCCGTCGCTCTAATGATTCTTGTCTTGTAGGCAAGCAGCAAAGCGACAAATATACTCAGCGTCAATAAGGCTGCCTGCAGAGTAATTCCATAGTACAGGCCTTCGTATGTTGCTGAAATAGCACCCAGAAACAAGCCTTCAGCCAGCGCATAGACAGGCACCAGATACGGTGCAGCAGTCGGCTTGAAGCTGATAATCAAGGCAAGCACGAACCCGATCAGTGCACCGCCGACGGCATAAGGGCCTACATTTTGTCCATTGAAATACATCGACCAGGCACTGAACGCCCCTGCCAGCAGAATGGTCAGTGTGATAAAGGTTTTGTTGACCGTTCCGTTAATGCTCATGCGTTCCTGCCCGGAGTACCGCTCTGCACGCTCAAACGTTTTTTCATTTAGTGTGGGATTTCCGCTGCGTCCGATCAAGAGATCATCTCATTTCATCACTTATTTGTGTCCATAATAGCATATTCACCGCATGAAAACATTCGTCTCGCCTTCCCCTTAATTCTGAGGAGGGTGAAAGGGACAAGCCGGCTTAGGTTCAGGAGCAGCCTCAGCGTTTGAACTGATCTTAGAGTCTGGACTCCTCTGTGAGCCTTCTTCCAGCCAATGGGCGTATGCCGCTTGCTGATAGATCAGCCTCGGGCTGAGGTTCAGCTCCTTCAGGGTGTTATCGTTCCAAACCGGTGTAGACGATGGTGACATTGGAGGGATCAGCCAGCCCCACTTGCCTGAGACCTGGCGTCCCTGCTGCTTCTCCTGCTCCTGGAAGCGGGCGAACTGATCGGCGGCAGTATGATGATCTACAATGCTGACCCCCGCCTGCTTGAAGGAATGCAGCACCGCGCGGTTCAATTCCAGCAGCGCCCGGTCTTTCCAGAGAGAGGTGTTGGTCGAGCGGTCCAGACCGAGCAAATCCGCTACAGCCGGCAGCCGGTTATAGCGGCTTGTATCCCCAAGATTACGTGAACCAATCTCTGTCTCCATGTACCAGCCGTTAAAAGGCGCAGCGGTATAGGAAATTCCGCCGATTTCGAGCAGCATATCCGACACGACCGGTACAGAATACCAGCGCAAGCCAAGCTCCGGGAACCGTTCGATCTCGGGATGGGTCAGCGGGACCTCCTGCACCAGCTCCGGCGGAATGGCGAACCAGCGCGGTTCTTCTTCACCAATGCTGACGACGAGCGGAAGCACATCGAAGTCTCCGCCATTCCCCTGCCAGCCCAGCCTCCGGCAGACGGCAGTGAACACATCCGATGCCGGATCGCCGGCACGGGCAAGGCCCCCTTGTCCAGGGTATCCGGCATAACGGATCAGCTGGTGATTCCAGATCCGGACCGCCTTCTCCGGATTCCCGCCGCTGCGGAATACCGTAATCATAGGCCGGATGCGGCCGCCATTGTTCGCCTGCTGCACATGCTGCAGCAGTGCCGCCGCCACCTCCTCGGCAGTCTCCGCCTGCCGGGCATCGTTCACCTCAAGGGTGTGCCAGAACAGGCGTCCGATGCAGCGGCTGTTGTGGCGCCAGGCCATTTTTGCACCATGGGCAAGCTCTTCCTCTGTATGGTTGTAGGTACCGGATTGCTCGATTTCCTTATGTATGGCCTGAATACGTTCCGCGATGAGCTGCTCCGGCTTCTCCAGCTCTGTATAGCATAGCCGGATGAAAGATTCTGCCTGTCCGGTCAGCTTCCCGTACGACTTCTCTTGTTCCCTATTATCCATCCTGCCTACTCCCACTCCTCTCCCGTAGGATTTCGCCTTCGGAAAATTGAATGATTTCATCATAGTAACTCCTGGAGGAATATGCAAGAATGGCTGCAAGCGGCTGATTTCAGACGAAAATCGATTATAGCCTTCCTGTTCACCCGATCTCTGATAAGATATAGCTGATCTCCAAATGCTGTTCCTTGGATTGTAAAGCCAAACCTGAAGGAGTGACGGGGCATGAGTAAATTCGGAATGATTGCCAAATTCACCGCCAAACCAGGTGAACGTGATGCCCTTGCGGCGATTCTTCTGGAAGCTGCAGCTGCAATGGAGCAAGTTCATGAATGTGAGCTGTACATCGTTAACCTCTCGGAGAGTGAGCCTGACACCCTCTGGGTTACTGAGGTATGGAGCCATGCGGAAGCCCATGCGGCTTCATTGCAGGAGGAGTCCACCCGGGAGGCCATCCAGCGGGCTAAGCCGCTGATTGCAGGTGTTGAACCTACCCGGCTGATTCCCCTTGGGGGCAAGGGACTTGAGTCCCTTAATCCCGACGCCTAAGAGATGTTTTGAACAAAAAAAGCAATAATGGCAGCCGCATGAAGCACTGCACTATTGCTTTTTTTGCTTGCAGATATACTCTGATTTCTTCCTTCGCATGAGAGTCAACCCATCTCTGCCAGTCTGGCGATGATTCTTCTTTTGCGGTAGAGCATCCGGGCGGCCTCGGCCACATCCTCCAGCGCCTTACGGTTGATATAGGCCCCGAAGAACATCCCCGCTACAGGGACAGCCTGCAGCATCTTTTTCCAGCCCCAATTGTCCCGGTACACCGTGATGACCTCCCGCCAGCCCTGAATCCTGGACACGGCAGCCTGGGTTCCGGCAGTAATATCGCCGTCGCCACCTGCCTGCAGATTAAGCTCCTTCAGGATGGTTCGCTTGCCCACAATATCGGAAGAGGCAAACTGCATCACCTTGACGGCAAATATCCGTTCTGCTTTATCTGTAGGATTGTAGCCATAGCAGAGGCCAATCTCCTGAATGACTTTAAGGGACAGGCCCAGAATCGCGGGGATGTCCGCCGCCAGCGTGAACAATCCGCCGAATCCCGTCGTCGCTCCTTGCGCGGTGGCGACGTTCCTGCTGCTCATTGTAAGCTGCCGGGCAGCATTATCCATCACCGCCAGCGGATATGGTCCCTTCCCGGTCCCTCCGGCCGCGCGGCTCCCGGTCTCCATTAACACCCCAACCTTGCGCCCGGCTACGAGATAGTTGCCCCCATTCTGGATATAGCCTCCCAGCTCGTCGAGCAGCTTGCCCAGCTTCTCATGAATAAACTTCGGCGTAAGCTTATCGAACAGCTTGAACGGCAGCCTGGTGATGCGGTCCCAGATCATTAGCTGGTTCTGTTCCTTTTCCCACTTCATAATTTCGGCAAGCGCGGCATTCAGCTCCTCTACAGTCTCCAGATACGGCCCGGTGGTTTCCGGCATCTCTAAGCCCCCTTAATGATACTTGTTCGTTTCAATAGTACGTTCGTTGCAGGCAATCGGTTCTGTTCACTTTATTAACCCGTTTGTGGACACTTGAAAGATTAAGGGATTATAGGCTGTCAAGAACCTCATGCCACCAATTTGCTCACCTGCGCCGAATTCAAGGGTATTTATACCTTTCATTCCACCATTTTGCTCTCCTGAGCCGAATTCAAAGGTATTTCTACCTCTCATTCCACCGTTTTGCTCTCCTGAGCCAAATTCAAAGGTATTTCTACCTTTCATTCCACCAACTTTGCTCTCCTGAGCCGAATTCAAAGGCATTTATACCTTTCATTCCACCATTTTGCTCACCTGAGCTGAATTCAAAGGTATTTCTACCTCCCATGCCACCAATTTGCTCACCTGCGCCGAATTCAAAGGCATTTCTACCTCTCATTCCACCAATTTGCTCGACTTGGTTCCGTAGTTCATTTAGCTACTTCGGGGTTCTAAAAGAACAGCTTTTGCATAACAAAAAAGCATTCCCGGATAATACCGGAAATGCCTGAGCTTCAAATATCTACTGTTTGGTGCCTCTATTTGCTGCTTCTGCGAGAGCGAGCCTCTTTTTCTCATCAGCCAGTCTTTCCTTGGTCAGATCCACCCCATGGCCCCCAATCGAGCCCTCCGGAGCATGGCTCACTGCCTCCTCCGCGTGCGTTAGGCTGTTCTCAGCCTGCATAAGCATCTGATCATTCGGATGGCTGAGCGCCTGGGATACAGAGTTATGCAGCGTGGTCACCGCATCCTGCGCCTGATCTACCGTACTATTGGTCCGGAGGCTGGATTCGTAATGCTTCATCTTGTCAACCGCTCCCTTCTGTCTCACTGTTCAATCCTTTTTAGGATGGATAGAACAAAGGTTTTTATACATTCCATTTGTAACTCCCGCATCAAATAACGGCTTATTCGGTGGAGTTATTTTCGATTTCGGTAAAGTTTGTAATCGCTCTGTTAAATAATTTAAATTCGATTGAAACCCATTTCGCCTGGCTGTATGATGATCACAAACAACAAGAATCAATATGAAAACACAAGAAAACAAATTCCTAATGTAAGGAGAATGGCAGATGAAGAATCAAATTTACCTGGCAAGAAATAAAACGGTGTATAAAGGCAATCTGCATCTCCACACCACATGGTCTGACGGCTCACTCCCGGCAGCGGAGACTGTCCAGGTGTTCAAGGAGAAGGGCTATCATTTTATTTGCATAAGCGATCATGATGTCTATTCCAGAACGGATGAGTTCAATACAGACCATTTCATCACGATTCCCGGAATGGAGCGGGGCGGGCTCAACCCTGTACCTGATAAGGACCCGGGCTACCACTTCGGAGTTCTGGATGATCCCACCGCACAGCCTGTGCAGCCAAGATTCCAGCATCTCGAGAGGTTCCCGGTTCCCATTCCCTGGGAGGGGGATCAGTCCCCGCAGGTGCTGATTGATGAGATGATTGCCCACGGTAATCTGGTGATTTTCAACCATCCGGAGTGGCATCTGACGCGCTTTGAGGACATGGTCAACTACGACGGATTTTTTGCCGTTGAAATCTATAACCATGCAACGGAATGGTCTACGGTCAGCTCCTATGGAGCTGCTTATTGGGATCACGCGCTGCAGAACGGCAAACGGGTGTATGGCATCGCTGCGGACGACTCCCACGGACACGACCGGAATTGGGCGTTCCCTGAATACGGCGGCGGCTGGGTTCAGGTTCAATCGGAAGCGCTGACGCCTCATGATATTGTGACCAGTCTTAAGGCAGGCAGCTTCTATTCCAGCACCGGACCGGAGATCTACGATCTTCGGGTGGAAGACGGACAACTCATCATTGAATGCTCCCCCTGCAAATTCATTATGTTCAAAGCATTCCCGCTCCGGGGGCCGTTTGTCGGCAATTATCAGAACGGTGAACCCCTGACTGTCGCCTCGATGCCGGTTGAACCGGAGATGCAGTATATCCGGGTGGAGTGCATTGATTTTGACGGAAATGTAGCGTGGTCCAATCCGGTGTTTGTAGCAGATTTGCTGGAGGGGGACGAATAAGGATGACGCCGGTGATTGTTCTGGACAACCAGAAACGCAAGTATAAAGGCAATCTTCATACACATTCTACGCGCAGCGACGGGCAGTACTCTCCCGAAATGGTAATGAACGCCTATAAGAATAATGGCTATGACTTTATGTGCCTGAGCGATCATGAAATCTATTTCAAGTCAGATGACTATGATGATGAACGCTTCATCATGATAGACGGCTACGAGATGGCTTGTGAGATGAGCAGACAGGAGACAGGCCAGCAATACCATATCCATGGACTGCTCGACCGGACGCTGCATTCGGCCCAGGAGTTCGGGCATGACGAAGAGCATGCAAAGCCGGATTACGAGGACCTGGACACCATTCAAAGCTTGATCGGTGAAATGCGGGACAAGGGAAATCTGATCATTATGAATCATCCGGAATGGTCCAGAAATACGCCGGAGGATCTGCTGCGGCTGGAGGGCTATTTCGCCATCGAGATATACAACCATCAGTCGGAGCTTGATGAGGCGGTTGGATATGGGGTTCATCATTGGGACTATTTGCTGAAGCACGGCCGCAAGGTGTACGGGATCGCCTCGGATGACGCACACGGCGGTGACATCGACATTGCGATCTCTGAATTTTTCGGCGGATGGGTGTGTGCTGAAGCGGAGAAGCTGGAGCAGCAATCTGTCATTGATGCCTTAAAAGCCGGTCAATATTATTCGTCGAACGGCCCTGAAATCTATGACCTGCGGGTGCAGGATGGCTTCCTGCAGATTGAATGCTCTCCGGTCAAGTTCATCAGATTCCTTACACATCCCGGCAATGGCCGCAACATATACAGCAAGGAGGCACTTCCCGTCAGCCAGGGCTCCTACCGGATAGAGGGCAACGAGCAATATATCCGTGTGGAATGCGTGGACTTTGACGGGAAGGTGGCCTGGTCTAATCCTATTTTCCCGGCCGACCTTCCGCACGGAGCCCTTGAATAGGGTGGACAGCTTAGAATGGCAGTTCCGCAGGGACATGAAAAGGCTTGTCCTGCCTTCGATTCTACAGATGCTAATAGGGAATTCATTCTCGCTGATCAATACGCTGATGGTGGGCAGCATGGGCGATTCCGCCATAGCGGTTATGGCCGCCTCAGGTCAGATCAACTTTATTCTCGGGATGATTCTGTCCGCCATCTTCGGCATTTCTGCCTACATCACCCAATTTCATGGGAAAAACGATTCCGCCAATGTGAAAAAGGCCTTTGGACTCATGCTTATCTCCAGTGTCGCTATCAGCTTAACTGCATTCATATTAGTCTCCTGCTTCAAAGCTCCCATCCTGTCGCTATTTATCAAGGATAAGGACGTTGCTGCTTACGGCGTTCAATATGTATCCGTCATCGTATTCGTCTATCTGATCAATTCGGTTAAGGATGTATACGGAAATGCACTCGGCTCGATCGGAAAAATGAAGCTGATGCTGGTGGTTGGCATGATCGGAATGCTGGTCAATGTCCTGCTGGACTACACGCTTATCTATGGAAAGCTTGGATTTCCCAAGTTAGGCATTGTTGGAGCGGGATGGGCGACACTTGCTTCATCCATTCTCAGCGCAGGTATTTTAATAGGCTATGTTTATGGAAGGAAGTACTACGTCAACGTTACGCTGCGGGAGATCTTCTCCTTCCATTGGCCGTTTGTAAAAAGAGTGTATGCCACCACACTGCCGCTCATGTTCCATGAAGGCATGTGGTCGGTCGGGAATATGCTGTATGCGCTGGCCTTCGGTCATATTGGCGTGGCGGCGCTGGCGACCTATCAATTGGCGAACACGTTCAACGGCTACTTCATGATGGGGATCTATGGCTTTGCTTATGCCGCAAAAGTAATGGTCGGCCAGAAGCTCAGCCAGGACGACCGGAACGAGGCGGTACTCTATGCCCGGAAATTCACTCGGATCGCCTTGTATTCCGCATTGGCCATGAGCGCTGGAATTCTGATTCTGAGCCCATATATTGTTCACTTATTTCCTAATCTCAGCCGTGAAGTGCAGTCGTCATTCCGTCATATCATGATCATTCAGGCAATCGTTATGGTCATGTTCTTCTTGAACAATCTATGGATTGTCGGACTGTTCAGAGCGGGCGGCGACAACCTGTACACGATGAATCTGGTCCTGGTCACCACATGGCTGATAGCCTTGCCTCTAGTGTTTGCTGGAGCTTATCTATTTCACTGGCCGGTGGAATGGGTATACCTGATGTTTTCACTTGAGGAAGTATCGAAGGCATGTATCGGATTCTTCAGATACCGCTCAAATAAATGGGCACGCAACCTTGTCCATAACCTGTAGGAGGAACCATGGAACAACCTTATTTATTACTGACACCCGGTCCCCTGACGACAACCTCATCCGTTAAAGAAGTCATGCTAAAAGACTGGTGCACCTGGGATAGCGACTACAAGGACATCGTTCAATCGATCAGAAGCAGGCTGCTTCAGCTGGGACAAGCACCCGAAGAAGAGTATACCGCAGTGCTGATACAAGGCAGCGGGACGTTCGGGGTCGAGGCGGTGATAGGCACCGCAGTACCGGGTGACGGCAAGCTTCTAATCCTCGCGAATGGTGCCTATGGGGAGCGCATCCAGGAGATCGCCCGTGTCCTTGGAATCCGGCATCGGACGCTTGAATATGCACCTGATGAGCTTCCCGGTGCAGACCAATTGGACGCCGTGCTCAAGCAGGACAACCTAATTACTCATGTAGCCTTCGTCCATTGCGAGACAACGACAGGGATTCTGAATCCGCTGGAAGCACTCGTTCAGGTAATCAAGAATCATGGGAAAGTAGCCATCGTCGACGCCATGAGCAGCTTCGGCGGTACGCCTATAGCGGTCGGGGAGCTCGGCATCGATTATCTGGTCAGCAGCGCGAATAAGTGTATCCAGGGCGTCCCGGGCTTCAGCTTTGTGATCAGCAGGAAGAGTGAGCTTATCGAATGCAAGGGACGAGCAAGATCGTTATCCCTGGATTTGTTCGATCAATGGCAGGTAATGGACAACGATGCAGGCAAGTGGCGCTTTACTTCTCCTACGCATGTTGTCCGGGCATTTTATCAGGCGTTGCTTGAATTGGAAGAAGAAGGCGGGGTCGAACAGCGATGTGCAAGATACACCAGGAATCAACAGACACTGGTGCGATTCATGGAGCAGGCAGGCTTTAAGGCCCATTTGCCCGCGTCTGTCCACTCCCCTTTTATCACTACTTTTGAATATCCGGATCTTACATCATTTACATTCGAAGCATTCTATCGATTTCTAAAAGAAAAGGGCTTCGTCATCTACCCCGGCAAATTAAGTAAAGCGCTTGTGTTCCGGATCGGAACCATCGGCGATGTGCACATAGAGGATATTGAAAGGTTATGCGAGGCGGCAGCTTCTTATCTAACTACCCTGCGACTGGAGAGCTGATATGACGAAAAGAGTGCAAGGAATCATTATGGACTGGGCAGGAACCACGGTGGACTATGGCTGCATGGCTCCTGTTCAAGTGTTCCTCGAGATCTTCCATTCCAAAGGAATAGAACCGACTATGGCAGAGGTGCGGGCCCCCATGGGTCTGTTGAAATGGGATCACCTGAAGGCCATGCTCGAAATGCCAAGGATCGGCAGGCTGTTCGAAGAGCGCTTGGGCCGTCCTTATACAGACAGTGATGTAGACGAGATGCATGAAGCGTTCGAACCGAAGCTGCTGGGAATTCTGCACCGGTTCTCGGAGCCCATCGGGAATGTGGTGGATGTCGTCGATCAGCTGCGGCAGGAGGGCTTGAAGATCGGCGCTACCACCGGATATAACGATACGATGATGAAGATTGTGGCACAGCATGCGCGGGAGAAAGGCTATGCACCGGACTATTGGGTAACGCCGGACTCGGTGAACGGCAAGGGCCGTCCCTATCCCTATATGATTTACTCCAATATGATTGAACTGAATATGGGAATGCCGTCACAGGTCGTAAAGGTTGGAGACACGGCGTCCGACATGCAGGAAGCTAGAAATGCCGGTGTCTGGGCGGTGGGTGTGGTTAACGGCAGCTCGATGCTGGGCTTAACGCAAGAAGAGACCGCCGCAATGGAACCTGCTGTCCTAAGGGAACTTGCCGAGGCTGCCAAACAGCAATTCATGAATAACGGAGCGCACTATGTGATTGACCGGATATCTGATCTGCCAGACATTATCGCACGGGTGAACCGCCGGCTAGGGGAAGGGGCTATGCCTTGTGGACTTTAGAGCCAATACGAGAACGGAGGGGGATATTAACTTATCCTCAGAGCGGCGAAGCTTTCAAGAAGCCTGGCTCAGTCCCGAAACGAAGGAAGTATTAGCAGAAGACAGCCGTTATTTCCTCCACCAGTCCATGTCGACGCCATGCCTCAATGTCATTACGAATGCGGAAGGCATCTATCTGGAAGATATGGACGGCCGCAAGATCATGGACTTCCACGGGAACAGCGTACATCAG
Organism: Paenibacillus helianthi; assembly: GCF_001909055.1. Taxonomy (GTDB): domain Bacteria; phylum Bacillota; class Bacilli; order Paenibacillales; family Paenibacillaceae; genus Paenibacillus_AQ; species Paenibacillus_AQ helianthi. The sequence goes on along the minus strand of NZ_LVWI01000114.1, from coordinate 55,179 downwards.
GTCGGGTATAAGAACCGGTATGTTCTGGATGCAGTTATGGCCCAATTGGAAAATCTCCCTTTTCTGCCCCGCCGCTTTACCAATCCGGTAGCCATCCGGTTAGCGCAAAAGCTGGTCCAGCTGGCTCCAGGCGATTTGAATAAAGTATTATTCACACCCGGCGGAACAAGCGCAATCGGACTTGCGCTGAAGCTCGCCCGTAAGGCAACGGGCAAATTCAAGACCCTATCCACTTGGGATTCGTTCCACGGCGCAAGCCTGGATGCGATTTCCGTGGGGGGAGAAGGCGTGTTCCGCAATGGAATAGGGCCGCTCTTGCCGGGGTCGGAGCATATGATGCCCTATAATTCCTACCGCAGTATTTTCGGAGATCACGATGATGGCACCTATTCCCTTAACTATCTGGAGTACATGCTGGAGAGAGAAGAGGATGTGGGAGCTATCATCCTGGAGCCGGTTCGGAGTACGGACGTGCAGATTCCTCCTCAAGCTTACTTCCAGAGGCTGCGCCGGCTCTGCGATCAATACGGTGTCCTCCTCATCTTGGACGAGATTCCTACGGCATTCGGAAGAACAGGAACGATGTTCGTTCATGAGCACTTCGGAATCGTGCCTGATATTGTAGTGATTGGCAAGGGCTTTGGTGGCGGAGTGTTCCCCATGGCCGGGATTATTGTCCGGGAAGGCCTGGATGTGGCACAGGACATTTCACTTGGACATTATACACATGAAAAGAGCTCTGTGGGCTGCGCAGCAGCACTCGCCACCATTGAATTCATCGAAAACAACGGCTTGCTGGAGCATGCCGTACAAATGGGAGCTTACCTTCAGCAGCGGCTTACGGAGATGATGCAAAGGCACGAAGCGATAGGCGATGTGCGTGTCATAGGAATGCTGGCAGGAATTGAACTGGTAACGAATAGGCACACGAAGGAAAAGGCGGCCGGACATACCGAAAAAGTGATGTATCTCTGTATGGAGAGAGGCCTGAGCTTCAAGGTATCGAATGGAAATGTCATCACGCTTGTCCCGCCCTTAATTACCACTCAGCAACAATTGGACCAGGCATTGACGATTATTGAGGAAGCTATCGATATAACCTTCACCACATAAAAACAACTTTAAATGACTAAAAAAACAACAAAAACAATATTAAACAACAACAAAACAAAAATAATACGTGGTTTTAATCCCAGGTTTACATGTCCCCTTTATACTAAGCTTGTACAGGAAAACAAGAAATGTGAAAAGGCCATAAGGAGGACTTCGAGGAATGAAGAAGCTTGTTGTTACTGCTTTGAGTGTAGTCTTGAGTACAGGACTGTTGGCGGGATGCGGATCGGGTAACGAACCGGCAGAGGCAACATCGGCAGGTGAGGCGAAGATGAAGGAGATTCAGATTTCTGTCCGTGAGAGTACTTGGGGAGCGCGCAAGGACAACTTCATCGAGGCGGAGAAGCGCCTGAACGAAGAACTGAAGGCTGACAATGTTCATGTAAAGATCGACTGGTGGCCGGGAATCGGCGATGACGAGCTCATTCTTCAGGCCCAGGCTGGAAAAGTAGCCGATATCTTTATGAATTCCAGCGTGGATATTGGCTGGGAGCTCAATGCCGGTATCATCCGTGATGTGGATTGGGTTAAGGATTCTAAAGTATTCAAGAATGTGCCGGATTCCTATACCAATATCATGAAGTACGACGGTCACTACTATGGGGCTATTCAGGATATGGATGCTTCCCCGGTATTCATCAGCCGCAAAGCACTCGAAGGCCTCAGCTGGACGAAGGAGCAAATCGATGGCTTAAGACAGCGTGTGGACTCCGGCGACTTCACATTCGGGGATCTCGAAAAGCTGGCTGAGGAAGCGAAGCAGAAGAACCTGGTCAAGATGGGATTCGCAGTAGAAGATACACGTTTTGAAGGCTGGAATTACGCATTTGGCAACTACAATTATAATGTCGATGAGAATAAAATGGTGCTGACCAAAAAAACCAAGGACGTCTATGAATTCTGGGCGGATGCAGTGAAACGCGGCATTATCAACGAATCCATCGGCGATGTAGACACGGATAAGGCAGCGCCTATGTTTGTTAAAGGTGAGATTTTTGCGGAATTCGCCCGCACCGAGTTCTATCAGATGATGCGTGAAGCGAATGGCATGCAGAACGACCTAGAAGGCTTCAACACCTGGTTCAATAAGAATATCGTCTGGATCCCTATTCCCTCTGCTGAAAAGGGCGGCAAACCTGTATCCTACAGTAACCCGGCTATGATCTACGTGGGGCCAACGGTTGATGACGAGAAAATGCCGTATGTCCAAAGATTGATCGAGCACGTACTTGATCCGGACCTGCAAATCAATCACACGCTGGTCAGCGGCAAACTGCCGGTAACACCGGAAGCGCAAGAAGACAAACGCTTTAAGGAAATGGACTTCTATAAGGATCATGCGTACCTGCTCGAATTCACGAAGACCCGTCCGGCTCAACCGGATTACGCAACCTATACCAAATCCTACATTTTGGGTGTGGATGCCATCCTGACCAAAGGCCAATCCGCAGAACAGGCATACGAATTGTTCCAGAAGGATGCGAAGCAGAACGTACCTTCCGATCATCTCATCATTGAACAATAACAGCCTGGGATTCACTCTACGGGAAACGGATACCGTCCTTTGTAGGACTGCGTAGCCGTTTCCTCTTGTTCCATATTATGAAGGCGGGTGAAGGATCGGCATGGATCACACTACAGTTCAACCTATCTACAAAAAACCGTTTAAAAAGAAGATGTACCCTTATTTCTTCATCATGCCGTTCGCGGCATTGGTTCTTGTTTTCTTTGTCTTGCCGGCCATCGCAACTATCGCCATGTCCTTCACGGATTTGAATGCGTCGATGAAGCCGAAATTCGTAGGACTCCAAAATTTCACAAGAGTATTCTCAGACTATAATCTTCCGGCTATTTTATGGAATACAGCTATTTTCTCCATCCTGTCCTTATCGGTCTCCCTGCTCTTTGCACTGATTATATCCATTGCCACCCAGTACTTCCTCAAGGGAAAAATTACGGCTGTCATCTACAGAGTGCTGTGGCTCATTCCCAGTATTATCCCCGCTGTCGTCTATGTAACCTTCTGGAAGTATATCTTTGATCCTACGGAGGGTGGCCTAATCAACCGCATCCTGCTTCAACTGGGAGTAGAGTCCGATCCTGTGTCCTGGTTCTCCAAGGCTGCAATGGGAATTGTCATCCTGGCAACTGTCGTGTCCACGATATCCGGCGGTATGATTCTCTTGTCCGCAGCGATCAACTCGATACCCGAGGACTTGTACAAAGCGGCAAGAGTAGACGGCGCAAGCGAGAAATCCGTCATTATGAAAATCATTTTGCCCACCTTAAAGTGGCCGTTAATGTATATTACCATCTCGGAGCTGATCGGCTTTGTATCCTCCTATTTCTTTATCATGCTACTTACAAACGGCGGTCCGATGAGAGATACGACAACCTTGTCCCTGTACGCTTATCAGCAGGCCTTCAATCTGAAATATTATGGCTATGGAGCAGCGGTGTCGCTGATTGTTGTAATTATCTCTTTTATCCTAACGCTACTCTTTTTGCGGTTATTTGATTTTGACCAAATGATCAAACCTTCAAGAATTGAAGACTAATCCGGGAAGGCGGCAGTCTGATGTCGACCAGTACGCTTAAGAAGTTGCTAGTGCACACCTATATGACATTATTTACGTTGCCGATTATCGCGATGATTATCTGGTATTTCCTGGCAGCGACGATGAATTTTACGACAGGGCAGTTTTCAATCGACAACTTTTCTTTCTTCACAGAGCCTGTTGAATATGCCGGGGTGAAGCTCCCCTTAATATGGCCTATTGTACTTAATACCCTTGTGTATTCCTTTTTGATTGTCCTGATCGAAGTCTGCATCTCTGTACCGACGGCATACGCCTTCTCCAGGCTGGACTTCAAAGGAAGAGTATCTGCGATGAAATTTCTGTTTCTGATGAGATCTTTCCCGGGGATCACACTCATTATCGCGACCTTTTTCATCCTCGTTCAAATGAATCTGGTCAATACGTATACGGGTGTATTATTGGTCGCGGTTACCGGTTCCCTTCCTGGGCGGGTCTATATTATGAAGGGGTTCTTTGATGAGGTGCCCTGGGATATTGAGTGGGCGGCCATGGTCGATGGATGCACCCGCTATCGGGCGTTCAAGAAAGTACTTGTTCCCTTCGTGCTGCCCGGGATTGGCGCTATATCTGTATTTTCCTTTCTCGGAGCTTACGGTGAATGGTTCCTGTTTAAACTGCTTATTTTCAATGACGATATGCTTACACTGGCCGGCTACTTGTCCAAGTTGGTGACCAAAGAGGACCAGATTATGAACTATGGCCTCATAACAGCGATTGGATTATTCTACACACTCCCCATCATTCTGTTCTACATTTTCACCCAGAAGATATTCATGAAGGTCAACTTGGGAGGGGCTAAGCAAGTATGATTACCTTAAGAAATATTGTAAAAGAATACGATGGCAAGCAAGACAGCGGCAGAGCGGTAGACGGCCTGAATCTCGAAATTAACAAAGGCGAATTCGTAGCGCTGCTCGGTCCCTCCGGATGCGGGAAGACTACGACACTTATGATGCTCGCGGGGCTGCTGAAGCCGACTTCGGGAGAGATTCTCTTTAACGGGAAATTGGTCAATCATGTGGAGCCCAAGGACCGCAATATAGGCATGGTGTTTCAGTCCTACGCGCTCTATCCCCATCTCTCTGTCAGAGATAATATCGCTTTTCCGCTAAGAGAACGGAAGATTCCCAAGCAGGAAGCGTATGAACGGGCTAAAGAAACGAGTAAAATCCTGCAAATTGATCACTTGCTTGACCGCAAGCCCTCACAATTGTCCGGTGGACAACAGCAACGGGTGGCTATGGCCCGGGCACTCTCCAAAAATCCTGAAATCTTATTGCTGGATGAACCCATGTCCAATTTGGACGCACGCCTGAAACTGGATGTCCGGGACGAGATCCGCAAGATTCAGCGGAATTTGGGAGTGACCACCATTATTGTGACTCATGACCAGGAAGAGGCGCTGGCCATATCCGACCGGGTCGCCATCCTGAACGGCGGCCAGATTCAGCAATACGCGCCTCCACATGAATTGTTCAACCATCCGGTGAATCTTTTCGTAGCCAGCTTTCTGGGCAACCCGCCGATGAATCTTGTTCAAGGAGAGCTCAGAGAGATGAACGGCAACCAGGTAGTCGTTACGGAAGGCTTCGAATATCTGTTGCCGGCTGACCGGAGACTGGATAAAGCGCATATGGGGAAATCCGTTAAGTTCGGGATCAGGCCGCATGATATCGCGATTTGCTCTCCGACGGATCATCAGAGGATTAAAATGAAGGTAGATCTGGTTGAGCACCTGGGCAGCGGCAAGCTGGTCAAAGTGATTGATCCGTTAGGGAAGCTGGATACGATGATCCGGCTGTTGACCGGCAATGAGGCGGAGATCGAGTCTGGTGATGAAGTGTACATCAAATTCAAAGAGAACAAATTCCATCTGTTCGATATGAACGATAACGGCCGCAATTTATTGCAATATAAATAAGTTGAACTTAAAAAACATAAAAAAGGTAGGAGTGCGGAGGGGAAGTTTGGAACTGTAGGAGCGATAGCGACCGCCTGAAAGCTTTCCGTAGGAAAGCTCGCATCGGAAGCATAAACAGTCTGCGGATTTCCACCGCGAACAGCGGTATAAATCAAGAAATCTGCAGACAACAGCGGCCGGAAGTCCAAACATTCCCCGCAGTTACGACCAGATCCTAATATGAAAATCTAAAGTTCAACTTATATAGATAAAGACGAGTGCTTGAGGATGTTATGAATGCCCTTTATTATTAAATGAAGAGCCGATATAATAATAGTTCATAACGTGAAGGGGGTAGGGTAGGGTGTCTCTTGCCAGCGAAGAAAGAAAAGAGACGATCATGACTCTCCTGAATGAGAGAGGTAAAGTGATCGCAAACGAGCTCTCTTTGCTGTTCGAAGTGTCCACTGAAACGATCCGCAGAGACCTCGACGAGCTAGAGAAAGAGAATAAATTGAAAAAGGTATATGGCGGTGCGGTTAAATTCAAGGTTGAAGTGGAGCCGCCTCTCCTGGAAAGAGAGGCCATTCATGTTGAAGCTAAACGCAAAATTGGCATCCTGGCCGCAGGACTCATTGAGGACAATGATGTAATTGTGGTGGATGAAGGAAGCACAGCGCTGCAAATCATTCATTGCCTGGAAGGCAAGCAGCATTTGACCATCTTAACGAATTCCGTGCCTGCCCTTATGCTGCTCATTGAATTTCAAAAACGCGGGACGTTCAACGGGAAGCTTATCTTCATTGGCGGTGAAGTAAGCGCCAAGCATCTCCGGGTATCCGGCCCGATCGCCGAGAAGGTTCTGGAAGGTTTCTATGTGAATAAATCCTTTGTCTCTGTTGATGGTGTCTCCTTGGAGAACGGTATCACAAGCTATGATTACGAGAAGGCTGTATTCACAAGACAAATGATCCGCAACTCAGAGATGGCGATCGTAGTCGCCGATTCCTCTAAGATTGATAAGCGTACCGTAGCCAAAATAGCCGATCTGGATGAAATCCACATGATCGTAACGGATCAGGCGCCTTCACCCAAGTGGAAGGCGCCATTACAGAAAATGGCTGTACAGTGGATCTATCCCCAAGGTGAAATCTAAACCAGGAACATGGCGACGATCGTAGTCGCCATAAGGCCAAGCAGGACCGGCTTCAGGTTGCGCCGGGCCAGTTCAAAGGGGCTGACGCCGCAGATGGCAGCCGCAGGAATAAGCGCCCACGGAATCAGGGTGCCGCCGCCGACCCAGATGGCGGCCACCTGTCCCAGGGCGGTCAGCGTCGCCGCGCCGGAATGGATAGCGGCGGCGAACAGCTGGGCAATCGAGCCGGCCAGCGAGATGCCGGAGAAGCCGGAGCCGTCGAGGCCGGTGATCGCACCGATCGCCGTCATCGTCACGGCTCCCACTGCGCCGTTCAGCGGCACGTGATCCGCGAGGGCTACGCCCAGATCGTTCACGATGCCGTGTGAGCCATTCGGCAGCACCTTGCCGAACAGCTCAGTGAACGCCGAATCGCCTAGATAGAAGAAAGCAGCGATGGGAATCACTGGTCCAAACACCCTGAAACCAAAGGTGAAGCCTTCAATCAGGTAAGCAGTGATTTTCTCCAGCCCCTGATTACGGTGGGCCATCAGTGTAACCGAGATTAGAATCAGTACAGCAGTGCCGCCCACCAGTGCTGTGGCATCCCCGCCTTGCAGGCCCAGCGCGAACATCGCCGCCACGTCGAGCAGGAAGAGTAGCGGGATGGCGATAGCCAGCGCTTGCCGGAGCCGGGCGTCCAGCAGAACCGGCCGTTCCTCCCCGCCTTCACTCTCCGGCCCTCTCAGCCTGCCCGTGCTGCCCTTAAGGGGAATCAGGCCATCTCTCCATGTACCGTTCCTCTGGTCGCGGCGCATCATCCAGAATGCCGCAACGGTGGTTACCAGCCCCATCACAAGAACCAGCGGGATACTCGCTTCCATCACACTAGATACCGGAAGACCGGCAGCATCTGCGGTGAGCTTCGGAGCGCCTTGAATAATATAATCTCCGGACAATGCTATCCCGTGACCGAACAGGTTCATGGCTACAGCGGCCCCAAGTGCAGGTAACCCCACCCGCAGAGCCACTGGCAGCAGCACCGCCCCCACCAGCGCAACAGCAGGCGAAGGCCAGAAGAAGAAAGAGGTTACCATCATAATAAGTCCAATGCCCCAATAAGCCATTGCCGGTGTACGAATAAACCGGGTAAGCGGGGCAACCATGGTCTCGTTAATGCCAGTAATCATTAGAATCCGGCTCATCGCTACAATAATAGATATAATCATTATGGTCCCTAACAGCTCTTTGGTCGCATAGACAAATGCGTTGAAAATCCCTGATACCGAGCCGCTGAGCGTCTCTGTAGCAAACAAACCCAAAGCAAAAATCCCGGCCACACAGATCATCGTCGTATCACGCCGCCGGATCAGCAGCGCAATAATGAACACAATAAAAACCAGGTAAACCCAGTGTATCGCCGTAAGCTGAATGCCCATTATTGCATACGCCCTCTCTTCACCCTGCAGGTTGGTGCTATATGCTATGCAGGAGAATAGGCGGTTGTTCGCTTGAGCCTTTTACAGCAATTTGTTGGATCTTCTGGCCCTCATCAGCTGAATCTGGTGCAAGAAGTCATGTGCGGCTACCCCGTCTACCGGGTTCGGTGCAGATTCTGCCCCCTGAAGCGAGGCTTCCGAAGCAGACAGCAGTTTTCTCGATAAAATAGGGAGCGCAGACTCCCAGGCATGCCGCCTCTCCGCTGCCGCGCTTGTCTCCTCTGTCTGTTCTTTCAGGTTTTCTGCATCCTTAAGTTTGCTGATCCCCGCTCCCTTCGGGCTGGCCCATAGAGAACCTACGGTAACCGTACCGTCCGTGTGAATAATCAGACTATGGCTCAAGGTTTTCCCTCCACTTAGCTGCTGCAGCGGGTTCGGGCTCCTCTTATCCGTATGAATATGCTGATCAATGGTTCCATACACTTTACTCCGCAGGGCAGAGTCTTTGGCCATCTGCTGAAGGATGTTTGGCGCAATGATCATTTCCTGCCCGCTACTTATACCGGAATGCTCCGGCTCTTTATCGTCTGGGGAAACGGTCTGAATACGCACTTTAATCCCATATTTCCGCTTGATCCGCTCCGCCTGATCCTGCGTTGCCGCATTAACCGCTGCCAGGGTTTCATTAAAACTGAGCGCAGAAACCGGGGTAGACGGGTGGAACTCCTGCTGCTGTGGAGGCCGGGTCAAAGAAACGCCCTGGATTCCCGTAATAGGAATATACATACTGCCTTCCTCCTTGGTTCATAAAGTTCAAGTTATTCTATTTATCGGCTGAAACGGAACGATTTCTTATAAAGGCCTGCAGACGCAAAAGAGGGAGCCGCCGGCTCCCCCTTCCCTTGAACGTTATTTCTTATTTAGCCACCGCACCTGCTGCGGCATCCTCTCCGCCCAAACGGCCGGAGGTGAAGGAATAGCCCAGACCCACGCCGTTGCCGACATAAGTGTCATTGAACAATACACCTTCGGATTCGAGTCCAACCGCATATAGCCCCTTGATCGGCACACGTTTGTCATTCAGTACCTGGAACTTGGTATTGACCAGCAGTCCGCCAACCGAACCCAGATTGTTGACTTCGGCGATGATTGCATAGTAGGGACCGCTGTCTCCCATAGGCACCAGGTATTCCTTCGCTTTGCCAAACTCCGTATCCACACCGGTTTTCGTTGCTTCCTGGTACTGTTTGAAGTCATTGGCAAAGACCTCTGCATCCAGCCCGGCTTTTTGAGCCAGTTCTTCAATGGTGCTGCCTTTATAGCCGTCGCCGTTTGCAACCATGGATTCGAATACTTGATCCGCATCCTTCCATGGCGTGTCCAGCTTGAACTGATCTGCAAAAGAAGCATAGAATTCCGGCGGCATTCCCGGCAGAGCTGGCGCTTTTACACCGTTCATCCCTTTGGCCTTCAAGGCATCGATCTGCGCTTGCGAGACAATAACCAAATGATACGCTCCGTTAAAAGCACTTGTGTTAGCAGCGGCTACAGAGGTGAGCGTAGCTGCCTCGTCTCTGAATCTTGCTCCGGAAGGACCGACATTCATCAATGTAGGCAGGTAAGAGAGCATCAACGGGTAGCTGGCTTCAAACGGCTTATACTCCGTCTTCAGTTTCTCGGTAGCTCTAGCCAGGGTCTGATGCAGCATTTGGCCGCCAAAATTATCGGGAACCTTGGCTCCGGCATCCCAGGACATCTGCAGCCCTTCGCCGATATTCTGGCCCAGCCCCCCGTTGACGCCTTCGAAGCCGAACGCTTCCTTAACCATTTTCTTGTTGCCGGCATAGCCTCCGGTTGCCATGATGATGCTTTTTCCGGTAATCTCAAGCGTTGTGCCGTCGGCTTTCTCAGCGACTACACCGGTCACTTCACCGTTAGCGCCTGTAATCAGCTTCTTGGCGGTCGTTTCGGTAATCACCTGTCCTCCGCCCTTCTCAACTGAAGCAGCCAGCATCGCCCGCAGTGTGGGCTGGCGTGTTTCGTAGGCCGGAAGCATATGCAGCTGTTCTCCCGCGAAGTTGATGAAGGTTGTTTTGTAGCCCTTCTTATTCAGCCAATCATAGGTTTCACCAGACTTGGTCACATACTGGCGGATCGCCGCCGCATCGACTCTCCAGTGGTTATTAACGATCCAGTCGGCGATTTCCTTCTCCACATTGACCTTTAATCCGCTGCTTACAGCCGCCGAAGAGTTATAGAATTTGCCCGCCCAGGACAGGTTGCTTGCTCCGCCAATGGTAGCTGTTTTCTCAATAATTATGACCTTGGCACCTTTATCTGCTGCGGATACCGCTGCCGAGACACCGGATGCTCCGGCGCCTACAACGACAACATCGGCCGACAGCTGCTCGGTTTTGCCTTCACCGGCTTTGGCTACGGTTCTGGACTTGAACGCCTCTACGTTGCCGCCTGCCTGCTTCACTGCATCTTCTACAGCGGTCAGAATGGCTGTGCTGGATTCAGAAGCCCCGCTGACAGCATCAATCGCAAGTGTCTGGCCTGAGATGATCTCATCCTTGATCTTGTTGATGGCTTCAACGCCAATTCCTGCGGTTTCCTTCTGGCTGAGCACCTGAATATCGGTGATCTTGGATTGTGCATCCAGGGTAACCTCTACCTGGATTTTTCCGTCCTTGCCATCAGCCTCCGCCTTATAGGTTCCTGCTTTAAAAGAAGCCGGCACCTCGTTATCATTCGCTGCCTGCTGAGTCGCCTCGGGCGATGCAGACGGCTTCACGGAAGCGGCCGGCTCGGCAGCATTATTGCCGCTGCAGCCGCTGATCAGCGACAGAATGAGGACGAGACACACGGATAACATGAACATTTTGCTCTGTGCTTGCTTGCGCATTGGTTTTCCCCCTGTGTGGTTGGTTGGAGGCCCCTTTCTCTCTGGAAGGGCCACCGAATACACACAGAGTGTAAACCTTGGTGCGGCACCAAGGTCAATGAATGTTATGTGAAATTTTTCTCAAATGGAATATTGATCTCCAGATAGGTTTTAGTTCCTCTGCCCATTCGTTCCGTGAACAGGATTTTGCCGTGGATATCACCGGTGATATGGTAGCCCTCTGCCCTGATATAATCCAGCATGAACTGAAAGGTCTCCCGTCCCAGATCCTCCTCATAAGAGCTGGCAATGACTGCGGAGATACAGGTGGACGGCTCGATATACTCCACGGTCTCATTCATGCACAGCTCCAGCTTCCGCTGATCCTCCTCCAGCAAGGCAAGCCCCCAGCTATATTCCAGCTCTGCTGTCCCCATAATATTCTCCGAATTTTCAATTCTGAAGGTATAGAATGTAAAGGGAAGCAGCTCCATCCAAGCCTGCACCGTCTGTTTCAGGCACTCCTTCTGCAGCAGCTGATTCTTGTCCGTCTGCTGGATGCGGTACATGCCCGGCACCTCTTTGATCCGGCAGGTATAAAAGGAGTCGCCGATCCGGCTCAGGTCTGCATGAATCTCGCTGATCTTCTCCAGCAGCATAACACTGCGCCTGATTTCCTCTTCCAGCTGCTGCTGCGCGGCGGCAATAGACTGAATGACCTGCTCCGCAGGCGCGTCATTGATCAGCCCGGCTACATCCTGCAGCGGAATCTGCATACTCCGGTACCACCGGCTCGACAGTAAGTTTCTGGCATCCAAATCACTGAAATAACGGTAGTTGTTGTGCTGATCTTTCATCGGGTGCACGATATCATGCTTCTCATAGAGCCGCAAGGTATCCGCCGTTACACCCAGAATCGAGGCGAATTCTCCGATAGAATATTTCATAAAAAGCCCCCCAGCTTCAATATCTATCTTTCCCTGTCATTTATGATAGAGGGTTTTGATGGGGGGCTTTGTGGTTTTTGTCACATCAATGGTTCAGCCCGCATTCATGCAGTCAGCGTGTCCGCTACTGTACCCGTCCCTCATTCAGCAGACCAACGGCTTTCTCTATACGCCGCTGGCGGGTCTCTGCGGTTTTGGCACTCTCAACGGAGAGGACCAGTCTCCGCCTGTTGCTGTAGGATAATCCGTCAAAAAAGAGTTTTGCCGCCGGCTCACAGTCTATCGCATCACGGAAATCGGCCGGCACCGTAAGCTCACGCGGCTCTGTATCCAGCACCAGCTCCACTTCAATTTCATCTCCGCTGCTAACTCCCGCGCCTTGACGGTGTTCTGCACTCAGCGGAATTAAAAACTGGCCGCCCATCACGGCAATCGTGCTGGCGTATGTGTATTCTCCAATCTTCACCTTAACGGCAGGCTTCTTACTGGTCCCGAGTCCCGCCACCACCTCTTCGGGAACCGGAATGCCTGTCGCTGTTTTCCCGCTCAGTTGAACAATAGCCTGAAATTTCATCATGATTACCTCCTGTCAGAGAGCCAAGCTCTGTATATCATCATTGTAGTGGGAGATCCGGCGCTTTTCCAGTCGCTCCGTACACAAGGATCGTTTATACTAAAGGATACTAGTACATATGATCGGGGAGGGAACCTCATGAATCTGGCGGAGAAAGTAGCAAGCCTCCCTTTATCTCCAGGGGTCTACCTGATGAAGGACAGTCTGGGCCATATCATCTATGTCGGCAAAGCCAAGCAGCTGAAGAAACGGGTCCAATCCTACTTTTACAATGCCAAGGGCCATTCTCCGAAAGTGAAACAACTGGTCCGGAACATCCGGGATCTCGATTACAAGCTGACCGATACGGAATTTGAAGCCTTCATGCTGGAGTGCCAGCTGATTAAAGAAATTAAGCCCATGTACAATAAAAAGATGAAAAACCCGCTCGCCTACAGCTATATTGCCATTCGCACGGATACAGCCTACCGGCAGCTGGCGGTGACCTATGATCCTGCAGAATACGGGGACAGCCTGTATTTCGGCCCTTATACCAGCAGAAGCACCGTCGAACGGGCAATACAGGGGATCAAGGAAAGTCAGAAGATCCTCTGCAGCGCACCCCACGCCAAAAACACACTCTGCCTTAATCACTCGCTTGGGTTATGCATCGGCATGTGCGGGGGCGGGGAGGCACTGGCGCGGTACGAGGAAATCATGCACAGTGTGGTCGGACTGCTGAACGGGAACGACCAGCGAATTCTGGAGGACATGCAGCGGCGGATGAATCAGGCAGCCGGGAATTTCGAGTTCGAGACCGCCGCCAAATACCGCGATTATTGTACAGCGGTCAGCTCGCTGCTCCAGAAAGAGAAGGTTATCGGATTTACCGGACAGAACAAGAATATTGTAGTGCTTGAACCCATGCATGAACAGGAGCTCAAGCTGATCCTGATCCGGGGTAGCGAGATTCTTGACCGGGCCAGGCTGAATACAGGACAGATGAGTATAGAATCACTACAAAAGTTCATCCAGTCCGCCATCAGCAGCAGCTTCAGTAAGCCGGCGGGCGGGAAGCCGGATGCAATCAGCCGGCATAAGCTGGACGAAGCCCAGATTATCTACAGCTATCTGGCGGGCAGCTCCGGAAACTATTCTATTATTCCTCAGGAATGGCTGGAAACCCCGGATCGTGCAGCTCTGGCTGAAGCGGTCCGGGAGTTGGTCGAGGGGCATTTCAATGATTCACCGGGCTAGACCGCTGTCAGGAATTTCGCACCAAAAGAGGCTTCTGCTTACGGTCCATCGACCGTAAGCGGAAGCCTCTTTCTCATGACAGGACGAGCCTTGTATACTTACCCGGCTCGGCTTCCGGCGGAGTAAGGCCGCCGGACTCTGTCTTAAGCCTTAACGCCGAGCAAATCACTTACACCAACATTTAGGGGTGTAAGCGGGCGCTCCAGCAGCTTCACGAAATCGCTGCTGGCAATATCGAGTGCGCCTTCGCGGATCGCACGTTGAATGCCGACTACAATCGGAAGTGCACCCTCCGGCACTCCGGCTTTTGCCATAATGTCGGCATAAGTGGCATCATCCACCTGCTGTACTTGAACTTCCTTGCCCAGTACCCCGCCCACAACGGCTGCCAGTTCGGCCTGGGTTGCAGGCTGGCCTGACAATTCGTATACAGTATTCGCATGGCCTTCGCCTGCCAGTACAGCAGCTGCTGCTTCTGCATAGTCGCGGCGCGTAGCCCAGCCCACCTTGCCTTCACCAGCAGAGGTCAGCCATGGTGCTCCGGCTTGAACCGCCTGGATCGTGCCAATCTCATTCTCCAGATACCAGTTATTCCGCAGGAAGGAGTATGCAATCCCCGATTCACGGATGAATTGTTCCGTAGCTTTGTGTACAGGTGCCAGGAACAGCGTGCTGCTGTCTGCATGGCCGACACTGGTGTAGACGATGAAGCCGACACCCGCACGTACAGCGGCATCAACGGCAGCCTTGTGCTGGCGAATCCGTGTGTCGTTGTCGCCATCCGCGGATACAATCAGCAGCCGGTCCACACCGGCAAAGGCCTTGTCCAGAGTCTCAGGCTGGTCAAAATCACCATGCCGCACATCTACTCCAAGCGCGCGGAGATGTTCTGCTTTCTCCGGGTTTCTGACGCTGACCACCAGGTTTCCTGCTGCTACCGACTTCAGTAAAGTTTCTGCCACGATGGAACCGAAATGTCCTGTTGCTCCTGTTAATGCAATCTTCATTGTCTATTCCTCCTAAGTAATTGAGTTGTATCGTAGAGCCTGCTGCATGCCGATGCAGTGCAGCAGATTTATCTTCCTGTAACTAATATAGTTACATGTTGAGAAAATGTCAAACAAAAAAACGGCCCGCTCAGTGCCGCTTCCCTGTTCTGCTTCAACTTGATGTCCTGCGGAGCGGAGCACGCCCGGATATTTGTTAGCATTGCCGGTTTTTGCTATTCTTAATGGAAATAGAAATGATCTGTTATCAGAAAGGTTCTGCGCCATGTCAAAACCAAGAGCAAGCATTTATCAGCGCTATATTCCTGCCGTCACTCCCCCGCCTGAGTTCAGCGGTTCTGCCTACTGGCTGATCTTCCATTCCGGCAAGCTGCTGGTTACCGAAACGGAAGAGGGCACTGGCATTCCGCTTGTTCCATCCCTTGAACAGCTGTCCATGGCTCCTGTAAGGACCCTGTATCTCGGAACCTGGGAAGATCTCCCCTGCTTTACCGCAGAGGTCCCGGCAGAGTCACTTGAACCCGAAGGCATGGCCTTCCGTCCGCTGCGTTCCCTGTATGAGCCGCTGGATGAGGATCTGTTCCATCTCGCAGGCAAGGGCATTCAAATGCTGGCCTGGGATGAAACCCACCAGTTCTGTGGCAAATGCGGCACTGCTACCGAGCTGTCGCAGGCCGAGCATTCCCGCAGCTGTCCGGCCTGCG
This sequence comes from Paenibacillus helianthi, assembly GCF_001909055.1. Classification (GTDB taxonomy): domain Bacteria; phylum Bacillota; class Bacilli; order Paenibacillales; family Paenibacillaceae; genus Paenibacillus_AQ; species Paenibacillus_AQ helianthi. The sequence continues at coordinate 39,637 of NZ_LVWI01000114.1, read as the reverse complement.
GACTGGTCAGCTATCCCCGGATTGCCCCAGCGGTCATTACCGCGATTCTTAAGGACAACCGGATTCTGCTCGCACACTCACCTCATTTTGTGAACAATATGTACGGGCTGATTGCCGGATTCGTCGAGCCCGGCGAGACGCTGGAGGATTGTGTACAGCGCGAGACCATGGAGGAGGTCGGTATCAAGGTCAAGAACATCCGCTACTTCGCCAGCCAGCAGTGGCCTTTTCCCCATTCTCTGATGGTTGGCTTTCTGGCCGATTATGAGAGTGGAGACATATCGGTGGACGGCGAAGAGCTGGATCACGCCGACTGGTTCTCACTTGATCAGCTGCCCGTCATTCCGCCCCCTATCAGCATTGCCCGCAAACTGATTGACTGGGTGGTCGAGAACCATTCCTGAGACTATACAGAAGCAGAAACGGATACCCTCATACAGGAAGGTATCCGTTTCTGCTTCAATTTTTTCTAACGGGCTGTCTTGAAAAACTGGTAGATCCGTTCCAGCTTGCGGGCATGCTTGCCCCGCTTACTCTCCATGTTTCCGAACTCAAAGAACTTCACCCTGCGGATGCCTACGTAATTTAACAATGCCTTGCGCATTAACACCTTGTGCGCGTTATGTAGCCACAACAGCGGGTAATGGGTCGGCCCCTGCATCGTGGAGATGCACACTGCCGACTTCCCCTTCAGCAGGCCCTCCGGTACCAGTCCTCCCTTATCCTGATAGGCGAACCCTGAAGCGAACATCTTATCAATATAGCCCAGCAGCATGGCTGGAGGCCGGCCCCACCAGATCGGATAGACGAACACGATTTGATCCGCCCACAGCAGCTGCTCCCTGTATTTAGCCAGAGCGGGGTCCGTGTGCATATCCCTCCTGCGCTTATGTTCACCAAAGACCAGTACAGGATCAAACCCCTCTTCATACAAATCAAGCACCTGAATCTCTGCCACCTGTGCATTCTCCCGGCTTCCCCGGAGTACCTCCTGTAGAAACGCATAGTTTAGACTCTGATGATTCGGATGTGTATAGATTACCAATGTGTTCATTCTGCCACCTCTTTAATTATCATTTGATAAGTAAATCGTAGCATCTGTATGCATGGTTGTCAAATGATAATTGTTTTTTGATAATGTTTTTGCTAAGGTTCATGTAGAGGTGATCTCCATGGACAACAACAGTCTATTTCAGAAATTCGTAGCATTTACAACTTCCGTCCACCAAATAACCAGTGAAATAAGCAAAGATGTGAAATCGGAGTCTCTGACCCCCTTACAATATAAAATCCTTGAATATATTGCTGTCAGCCAGCCGGTAACCCTTAGCGAAATTAGCGATTGCATGCATATGTCGATGCCGAACACGAGCCGTGAGCTGAAGAAGCTTGGCGAGAAGCAGCTGTGCGACAAAATCACCGACCCGGCCGACCGCCGCAAGCAGGGCATTACCCTCTCCGCTGCCGGAGAAGCGATGATGAATGAAGCCTTTCAGCATATCGCTATCCAGTTCGCAGAACGGATGGGAAGCGTTACGGACGAGGAACGCAAAGAGATCGAGCGGGCGCTCGATCTCTTGCAGCAGAAGGTATTTTATTGAGGCGGTTCCGCATAGAACCAACAATTATTTTACGGGAACACCCTTCGCCGGACGCTCAACCGGAGCTTCCTTGCGTTTGATAAAGAAGGCCAGGATCAGCGCAAGCACGGCACTACCGGCGGTTACCATTGAAGCCACATTCATCCCGTGTATTAAGCTGTGTACATCACTCGTCTGGCCCAGTCCGCCACCGCTATAGGTCATTATAGTCACAAGCAGCGCTGTTCCGATAGAACCGGCTACTGTCCGCAGAGTGGTGTTAACAGGAATCCCATGCCGGATCAGATCAGGCGCCAGTGAATTCATACCGCTGGTTACAACAGGAAGCAGGGTCAGGCTGACTCCGATCATACGCAAGGAATAGCCGATCATCAAAAAAGCATATGAGGTGTGCTCCGTTAAATTAGAGAACAGCAGGGCGGAGACTACTGTTAAACTAAGCCCTATGATGACCAGCATCCGGGCGCCCATTTTATCGAATAGCTTCCCCGCTACAGGTGACATCACTCCCATAAGAATTGCACCGGGCAGCAGCATCAGACCAGATTTGAGCGCGGAATACCCAAGCATCGTCTGCATATAGATCGGCAGCAGAAGCTGGGCACTCAGCATGATAATCATAAGGATCATACTGATTGCTGTAGCCAAGGTGAAAGAGGGGCTTGTGAATACTCTTAATTCCAGCAAAGGATTATCCATGGTCAACTGCCGCCATACGAACAGGCCAAGCGCGATGCATCCGATTCCCAGGGAAATCAGCACTTCTGTGCTCCCCCACCCCTTACTGCCGGAGACGCTGAATCCATATAATACGCCGCCGAACCCAAGAGATGACAGCGCCATGGATAATGCATCGATTTTGCTCTTCACTTGCCGGGTAACGTTCTTAATCAACCATAAGCCGGCGATGGTAATCAACAAAGCGAAAGGAAACAGAATATAGAACAACAAGCGCCAGGAATGGTCCTGTACAAGCCAGCCGTTCAACACGGGTCCGATGGCCGGAGCGAAATTAATCGCAAGCCCGATCATTCCCATCGTGAACCCCCTTTTACCGACCGGGATCAGGATGAAGGCCAACGTCTGCACCAAAGGGAGCATGATCCCCACCCCGACCGCCTGCACTATTCTTCCGGTAAGCAGCAGACCGAAGTTCGGCGAGACCGCACACAGGAGCGTTCCCGCAGTAAGCAGGCCCATGGCGAAGACAAAGACTTGTTTGGTTGTAAATCTCTGAATAAGAAACGCTGTAATCGGAACCACAATGCCTGTAACCAGTGCGAAAGCTGTCGTAAGCCATTGCGCTGTGCTTGTGGATAGCTGGAAATCCCCCATAATATTCGGGAGTGCTGTATTAAGCGCGGATTGATTCAGCAGCCCCACCATTGCCCCGATGATTAGAATAGCCATGATTAGAATAGTTCCCTTTGGTATCTTCTCCATGCTCTTCCCCTCCATTAAAAAAATTATTAAAATCCGCCTGCCTTACGTTTGATCGGCATACCGCCACCAGGCGAGCGTACCCGCTATGCCAATGCCGCCGGTGAGATAAGGAAGCAGGCAGCTTAGAAGCCCTAAATGTGAACTCTCATCTCCCGAAGCGCCGCTGAGTAAGCCGGGAATTGCCCACGGAATATATTCCGCAATCCCCAAGCCCCCGCCAAACTGGGCAATCACAATCGTAAGCAGAACAAAACCTAAGGGAGACAGATATCCGCGCCCTGCACTGGCCATCCAGGCTACCGGAATGCTCAGGCAGATAATCATAAGACTGAGCAGTGCGTATGCTCTGAAGCCATGAGCGATGGCTCCAAGGCTCCAGCCGTCTAAATGGACAAACCATGCGGTTACGCAGCCGGCAATGAACATAAGCACTGCCAGGACTGCACACAGTGCAGCAGCAACGATCAATTTGGCTGCGGCTACTCCGTACCGGGACAACGGCAATGCCAGCAAATCCTTGACCGTACGGTCGGTATACTCCCGTCCGAACATCCAGCTGAATACAAATCCGAATCCGATGAGGCCCCCCATGGATATCACAATGCCAAGCTCCTTCATGAATCCCTGCATATTGATTTCTCCCTCAAAGGCGTCCTGGGAGCCAAGCCACCCGGAGAAAACCAGCCCAATCATCACTGGCAGCAGTATGCTGGCGGTGAGTGAAATCCAAAACAGCCTGGAGCGGCGAAGCTTCAAAATTTCCACCCACAAGGCCGATAGCCATTGATTCATCCTTTCATTCCTCCCTCAGCCTCGATCATTCTAAGAAAATAAGCCTCTAAATCCTCTTCCTCCACCTGAATCAGCGTAGGCGGCATATCCGCGTACGCAAGCAACTTGGAGATCTGGTCTGGGTGTGCTATGGCGCGCTTGTCGATAATCATTAGCGTGCCAGCTTCGGTCAGCTTGACATCATAGCCGGCCTGGAGCAGCCTCTTCCGGCCCGCTTCGGAGTCGCGGGTCTGCACAAGCAGACGTTTGCGGAGTACATGCTGCAGCTCCTTAACATCCGTCTCCTGCAGCAGCCGGCCCTGATGAACGATTCCGATCCTCGTTGTCAGCCTGGAGACCTCGCCGAGAATATGGCTCGAGATAAAGATCGTTACACCGTGGTTAAGTGCCAGGTCGCGGAGCAGTTCACGTACCTCAACAATCCCGGCCGGATCCAGCCCGTTTGTCGGCTCATCCAGAATCAGCACCTGCGGATCATGCAGCATGGCCTTGGCCAGACCGAGCCGCTGCCCGTTGCCGAGAGAGAGCGTTCCGGCTTTGCGGTCCCGGTAAGCGGTAAGCTGAAGCTTGTCGATAATGGCATCAATCGCCTTGCGGTCAGAGATGCCCCGCAGCCTGCGGATAATCTCCAGATTCTCGCGTACGGTAAGTTCAGGATAGGAGTACGGTGTTTCCACCATGTAGCCCACACTGGCCCATAATTTGTGGCTGCCCGCATCCACCCGCTGTCCGAACACATAGGCGGAACCGGAATCGGGCCGGATCATGCCCAGCAGCATACGGATGGTTGTCGTTTTGCCCGCTCCATTGAGTCCGAGAAATCCGTAAATTTCGCCTTGGTCTACCTCCAGCGATAGCCCATTCACAGCATGGTTGCTCCCGAAATGCTTGGTTAACTCTTTTGTCTGAATCATTGCGGCCATTATCCTCACTCCTGCCTTCAATTTAAAACTAACTAGTTGTTTATATTTTGTCCAAAAAAACAGCCGCCTCTTACAGCAAAGACGGCTCCATCACGCCATGGATGATAAACTTCGCAATCTGCTGGGTGGTCTGCTCTCTCATCTGCGGGGAATCGAGCTTACCGAGCAGCTGTTCAAACCGTGAAGACGACTGGAGAGTAGCTGTAGTCACATTCATAATCAGAATGGGAAAAAGCGCCGGATCCAAATCCTGACGGAGGATTCCGTTCTTCTGGGCAGCTAAGGCCAAATCATGCATTTGAGTCGCATCATCCGGGCGATAGGTAATTTGATTCCAGGTCTTCCAATCTTCAGCCGCTTCCCAGAATAGAATTCTCAGGTAGCTCCGATGCTCCAGGAGGAAGGATACCGTTTCCCGGGTCATGACTTCCAGGAACTCCCGAAAGGCCGCGGGATCCGTTACAAGCTGTTCGTTCTTCAATAATCCGGCGATGAACGAGCCTGTAATCTGTTCGCCAATCTGGTCCGCGCGTTTGACCACTTCTGTATAAAGGCCCAACTTGTCACCAAAGTACTGATAGATCAGGCTCTTATTATATCTTGACTCCTTCGCAATCACATCTATCCGTGCCGCCGAATAGCCTAGCTCGGCAAATATCTTCTCGGCAGCATCAAGGATGATCCCCCTGGTCCGGGCGGCATCGTAAATTTTCGAACTTCGTTTGCCTTCTGTTGGTGATATGATTGCCACCTCCATTTATAACTAACTAGTTAGATTTTATATCGGGACTGAATAGAAGTCAAGTGTAAATAACCAATCCCTTTAGGGGACTGCGTGGTCCCCTTGTGATCCTTCAGTGAATGGGTCAGATTGATTATGCTTTTCTGACAAATTCGGATTTGAGCTTCATTGCTCCAAAGCCGTCAATTTTGCAATCAATATCATGATCGCCCTCGACCAGCCGGATGTTCTTCACTTTAGTACCGATCTTCAGCACCGAGGAGCTGCCCTTGACCTTCAGGTCCTTGATGACTGTAACCGAGTCCCCGTCGTTCAAAATATTCCCGTTAGCATCCCTAACTACTTTGTCTTCCCCGTTGCTTGTGTTCTCTGCTCCAGGTGCCCACTCATGTGCGCATTCTGGACAAACCAGCAGTGACCCGTCCTCGTATGTATACTCCGAGCTGCACTGCGGGCAGTTTGGCAATTCATTCATAATCTCATTTCTCCATTTCTTATCGACAGCTTGGTCTTAAATAAATTCTTCTTATTGTAGCATACCCCTTGAACTCATGCACAAATTACATTAATATCTAATTAGATAAATATCTTAAAGGAGATGTATCCATTGATCATTCTAGAAGCCGTACCGGACCCCATATCCGCAGATAGTGTGGAGCTTCAAGCAGCCATTCTCAACTCACAGCCAGCGTTCAACCTTATGGTGCTGCACCAGGAGCTTCTCACCCCGGAGGACATCCGTGAAGAGAACAGGCAGAATCTCGAAATGGGCGAAAAGATGCTATTCATTAAGGAGAATGGGCAGTACATTGGCATTATTACCTATCTGCCCAGCAATCCTAGTGACAAACATTCCTGGATCGGTCTTTTTATCGTTCATCACGGCTATGCCGGGCAAGGGATAGGTTCAATCGCTTTGAATGCTCTGGAGCGGAGATTATTACAGGAGGATGTAACGCAAGTCAGACTGGCTGTTCAACTGGAGAACCGGATTGGAGCATCTTTTTGGAATAAGAATGGTTATGCCTTCATCAAAACTGCCAAGGATCAGCACGGAAACCACGTCGATGTATACGAGAAGCTGCTCGTTTAAATGTAACTACATGAACTCCATAAGCATCCCTCCCGCAGCACCGGCCAGAACAATCACCCAGGGCGGAAGCTTCCAGAAGAAGAGCATCACAAACAAAATAGCGGCCAGCGCAAAATCCAGCGGCTTCAGGATGGCCGTGGTCCAGAGCGGATCATACAGGGCAGCCAGCAGAATCCCCACCACAGCCGCATTAATTCCTGTCAGCGCTCCCTGGACCTTCGGATTATTCCTCCAGCCGTTCCAGAAGGGCAGTGCGCCGATGACCAGCAGAAAGGCAGGCAGGAAGATCCCTGCTGTCGCAATCACTGCTCCCCAGATTCCCGAGGTCATGGCCCCAAGGTAGCCGGCAAAAGTAAACAGCGGTCCCGGAACGGCTTGCGTCGCTCCATAGCCGGCCAGAAAGTCCTCCCGGCTGACCCATCCGGTAGGTACAACCTCGCGTTCCAGAAGCGGAAGCACGACATGCCCGCCACCGAATACCAAGGAACCGGAACGGTAAAAGCTATCGAATATCGCAAAACCCCTAGCCTCCACGGACGTTCTAAGCAGCGGCAGCAGGATAAGCAGAAGAAAGAATAACGCCAGACAAAAGACAGCCACAGGGCGGCCGATGGCAATCGGCAGATCCGGCCCTTTAGCCGGTTTTGTCCGGTATATTGCAAGGCCGATCACTCCGGCAGCGGCGAGGATCAGGATCTGACCATATGCGGCATGCCAAGACAGTGCGATAGCTGCCGCCATCACTGCAATGGTGACTCTTCCCCTGTCTGGCGTGAGCTTTTGCCCCATCCCCAGCACCGCTTGTGCCACAATCGCCACAGCCACAATCTTCAGTCCATGAATCCAGCCCGCACCCGAGATGTCGAAGCCCTGCAGCAGAAAGGCAAAGGCAACCAGCGCGATCACCGAAGGCAAAGTGAATCCCAGCCAGGCTATGATTCCTCCAAGCAAGCCAGCCCTGACCACACCGATGCCAATCCCAACTTGGCTGCTCGCTGGACCGGGAAGGAACTGGCACAGTGCGACCAGATCGGCGTAGCTTCGCTCGTCCATCCATTTCCGGCGGCGAATATATTCATTATGGAAATAGCCCAGATGGGCAATCGGCCCTCCAAAGGAGGTTAGTCCGAGTTTCAGGGAAACGCCCAGAACCTCCAGCAGGTCAGCCCCTTTTCCCCGGGTCCTGCCAGCTTCCGCTGACCTCTGCCTTTTTACTTCCATATTCAAGCCCCCTCTTCCCATACTCTTGGCCTTATTTCAGGCATGTCATTTCATCATAGCACTGAATTGTTAACGTACTATTGGCTGGAGGTCAATTCAGTCCATATCCGCAAGCAGCTGCGCATAAAAAGACTTGAACTCTATGGAGGGGGTAACTCCGATCTCACTTTGCAAAATGTCGGCAAAATGCAGGTATTGCCGGTTGAGCGCTTCTTTATTTTTCTGCATGGCCAATGTTTTCATAAGCAGCATATGGGATTCTTCGTCGAGTTCATTGCGTTTCAGCAGCTTCAGCAGCAGCCGCATGGCCGTATTGGTCTCTTCCCGGTCCAGCAAGGCAACGCACAGTCTCCGGGTAAACGAGGTATACATGAACGACAGCCGTTCAATCTCATTCCAGGCCCAGGCATAGACCTGGTCGCCAAATAAGTCACCTCTGTACAGCCGTTCAAGCTCGAGCGCCTCCTCAATGTTCGTCTGATCTATCACAGACATCCTCCGGCAGCCCTCTTCGAAGTTCAGCACATCAACCTGCACTCCGTTAAGACTCAGCCCATAATGCATGCTGTCCGAATGCAGACTCTTTTTCAGTCCATAGGTGTCCAGCAGCTTCCTCAATTGATATACCGTTGTGTTCAAATAGATTTCCGCATTTTTATCCGGCATCCCGCCATAGATATCCTCGATTAACCGTGCTCTGGAGACAAGTCTCCCTTTATGTACCAGCAGATATCCGAACACCTCGGCACTCTTCTTCGATTTCCATTTCGTCTTCATTCCTTGGGCACCATGAATTTCAATCCCGCCTAAGCAGCTGATCTGCACCTCATGGGGAATGGGCTCCGGGTCCCTTCCTGTGGCACGCTCCAGACGAATCTGCGCAATCGCCCTTTGCACCGTGTGGAGAAGTCTTTCTTGCACCACGGGTTTGACAATGTAATCGAAGGCGTACACTTCAAAGGCTGGCAGTGCAAATTCCTTATGGGAGGTAATGAAGACGATCTTCGTACCTCTGCCGCTCTCCAGCAGCCGCCGGGCAAACTCCAGACCATTTTCCCGCGGCATGCTGATATCAACGAAGATCAGGTCCACCTCGTGGCTGGACCAATAGGTATAAGCTGCTGCCGTCTCCGCAAATGTACCCACAATTTCAATATCATCAATTTTGGCCAGCATCCGCTTCATGATTAAGTGCATGGCCTTCTCATCATCAATAAGGATCGCTTTCATTGCTTCATACCACCTTCCACCCACCTGCCTGCCGCAACCACTGAGCCCGCTGGCGGGAGCGGGAGCGAGAAAAAAAAGGTGCTCCCTTGAAGCGGTGTGCTGTCAAACCAAATCTCTCCTCCGTTCAGACGGACAAATTCCCTGCATAACGATAAACCAAGACCCATTCCCCGCTCTCCGTCTGTACCCAGCAAAGAAACCGGATATTGATCCTGCAGCAACGTATCGGCTTGTTCAGGCGCGATGCCTTGACCAGTATCCCTTACAGAAATGACCAGATGCTGATCTTTCCGCTCTGCCTTTAAAAAGATAAATCCCCCATCAGCCGTGAATTTAATCGCATTGGTCAAAAGATTGCGGATAATCAGCTCCAGCATTTCTTTGTCGGCATACACATAGGTTCCCTCCGGAATTTCGGAAATGATTTCAATATGCTTACGTCCGCTTCGCACCGACATCAGGCGTAAATTCTGCTCAACGGCATAGGATACATCCCTCTCCAGCGGATGGAATACAAGGCCTCCGGCTTGCGTACGAAAAAAGTCCAGCAAACTATCTACCAAAGCAAAAGTATTGTGGATCTGCCGGCCCATTTCATGAACGATTTCCTCCCGGTTCTCTCTGCTGCCTTGCATTTCCTCCTCCAGTATTTCCATCAAGTTAACGAGCACCGCTATGGGATCGCGGATATCATGGGCAATCACGCTGAACATTCTGTCTTTGAACGTATTCAGCTCACCGAGCTGTCTGGCATTATCCATAAGCCTCTCCTGCGTGCGTACATTTTCAGTTATTTCACTTAAGAGGAGCATTTTGCCTATAGGCTTACTGCTGTTGTTCCAGACATAGGACAGCTGTACATTGTAGAATTTGTCACCGGTCGGGCTTGGAAGCTGAAGCTTGGTTAACAAGGACGGCTCTTGCAGAATCTGCCCAAGCAATACGGAAGAGTTGGCGAATACCTCTGCGGCCGTTCTTCCTATACTCTTGTTGTTTAATCCCTGAACCCTCTCTCTGGCCGAACGGTTGTAGCTGATCAGCACATGATCGAGATCAAAAACGATAACGGCCTCCTGCATCGATCGGAGTACCTGTTGGAGAGCCAAAGGAGCGAGCCGAAGCATATTAAACTGATAAATCCCCCATAAGAAAAAAATCCCCGAGAACAAAAAACCGAAAGGCGAAATATCAATAGGCAAATGAAACACGCCGGTAAGATACACCAGTGTAAATCCGTAAGGTCCCCAGGACCCTATAATCATCAATGCCACCGGCGTCTTCATCCGGGGAATGGCCTTAAGGTACATTTGCACCAGAAATATCATTCCGATAGCGAAGAAGCTGTACGAATACACGACATGAAGCTTATATAAGGGGCCTTTTACCAGAGTAGCCAGCATAAATCCTTCTGCAGCATTGAGTGTCATGCTCTTATAGAACAAATGATGCCATTCATTGGTATAATGGGCGATAAAGGTTATTACCGGTACAATCATTAGCAGCGTTACATTCCTTCGGCTCACCCAGGATTGCCGCCCAGTATATTGCAGGACCATAATAAACCAGAGGACTGTACCAAAGGGGATGCCGATATACTCAATCCGTAGCCAAAAACGGATATGCTCCAAAGAAGTGCTGGCAATTTCAAACGCATAGCCAAAACTGTACAATGAGCCGGTCAGCATGCCAAGGCCATAGCTTATAGCAATCGGAAGACTCCTTCTCTTCCAGCAAAGATATGTCAATATCAGTGAACAGCAGGTTGCTGCCATCAGCAGCGCAGATAAATACAGATTGTAGCCCATCGATGAATGACCTCTATTCTGGAAGAACCCTTACATTCTATGCCTCTTATGTTAACAGATCGACTTCTTATAAAGAACTTAATATTTAAATTTTTCGACAAAAAAAGCCCCTTTTCACCAATTCAGGCGAAAAGGGCTTTTTGGGGTTAGCATCACCGGTCCGGTGGCTGCAGCATGTTGGTGCCAGACTTACTTTAAGGTGTCCAGTAGAGCCTTAATCTCCGGGCTGATCTGCAAAACGCGCAGCACAATGGTGATGGCTTCGGCACGGGATGCCTGCTTCTCCGGCAGGAATTCTCCATTTCCGGTACCGCTGATAATCCCGGCTTCCGCAGTTTTTTGAATCTGATCCTTATTCCATGTTGTATCAATATCCGAGAAGTCTGCCGTTGCCACTGGGGCTGCGTTGTTAAAGTCAATGAGCTTAGAGATGATTGAGATCATCTCGGAACGGGTGATTTCACCGTTTGGCTTAAATGTGCCGTTCGGATAGCCCGAGACCAAGCCTTTTTCCTGCAGGGTACGAATCGAAGCCTCTGCCCAGTGACCGGAGATATCACTGAATTTGCTTGCGCTGCGGGTACCGGTGAGATCAAACACTTTGGAAATAAGGGTTGCAAACTCCGCACGGGTAATGCTTGCATTCGGGTGGAAGCTTCCATCCGGATAGCCCTGAACCATACCCAGCTTAACGAAGGTTTCTACCGTCCGGTCCGCAAAGTGGGAGGAAATGTCGGTGAATTCCACCGCAGACGGATTAGCATTCGCCTTTTCGATCTTCTTGCTCAGGCTCAATACTACATCTTTAATATTTACCACATTGTCAGCGAAGCGGGCTGCCGCCTGCACTTCCGGTGTTGGCGTTGGTGTCGGTGTCGGTGTTGGTGTCGGTGTTGGTGTTGGTGCTGGTGCTGGTGTAGAAGTTGGTGCCAGTGTTGAAGCTGGAACTGCTGCTTGTGTTGGCTCCGTTGGCGCCGGCGCTGTGGTTGGTACTATAGTCGGTCCAGCAGTTGCTGTTGGCAGGCTGCTCTCACTGGATGCTATGACCGTAACCTCTTTTTCCCCGTATACCCCGGAACCGTCATTAGCGGTAGCTTTTACAATAAGGGTACCTGGGGAAGTCCCCGTTAACAGGCCGTTTTCACTAATCGTACCTGTTCCCGTTCCATACACAACAGACCAGACAGCAGTCCGATCAGTTGCTTCTACAGGAGCAACAACCATATCCAGTTGAATAGAATCACCCGACTTCACCAAAGAATCTCCACCGATCGAAATGGAAGCAACCGGGATCTTGGCAGGTGTCTCAATGGGTGCCGGTGTTGGTGCTTCAGTCGGCGTCGGTGTCGGTACCGGCGCTTCAGTTGGTGTCGGAGCAGCCGTTATAGTTAATTCTGTACTGCCGGTTACTAAGCTTCCGTCAGTGGCTTCCGCTTTTACGGTTACAGTACCCGGATCACCTGCCGTGAGCACTCCGCTTACCGCATCAATCGTTGCTGAACCGGTTCCGTAAACTACGGACCAGACTACACTTTGATTGGCTGCGTCTACCGGTGTTATCCCGGCATTCATCACCAGGGTATCACCAGTATTCAGAGAGCTTACGCCTCCGGCTCCGTTTACTGTGATTCCGGTGGTGAGGTGAAAGATATTATCCGCAATTAATTTGGGACCCGAATATAACGAAATGGGCGATGAAAACTGCACAGTGGGAGACTTAATCAGAAAGGTGACTAAACCTTGGTCTGTATACGAAGAGAATCCTTCAAGAGCCTCAATGGTCCTGAAATTATTATCAATAGGGTCCGTGTTATAGAACACGGTATTGGGATCAGCAGCATGTGCAAAGACTTCAGCCTGGCCGCTCACCAGCTGGTTATCTGCTCCGTACACGGCAAAAGTTACACTAATATATCCGGGATAAGCTAAACTCGCCTCCGGCTGCTTAGCAAGCACCACATGATCTGCAGCATAATCAGGCTTATGTGCCTTAATGTTGCTCACAGTTACATAAGAGCCGCCATTGTACGAATAACTGGGAACCCAGCTGATAGTATTGTCATTCACATACCCGCCCACAATGGTCTTTGCGGGATCCGTAGGAGCTGTTACCGAAGAAGCCGCACCGGCATCCGGAACTTGGACTACGCTTCCATCTGCATACCTGAAGAACAAATGCTCTGAGCTATCCGGCTTATCAACCGGGAAGTTCACATATACCGAGCTTGTTTTTAATACACAGCCGCTCAATACAGCGAGTGTCAAGGCTGAAACCAGAAATAGTCTCAATACTGTAGTTCTTTTCATATTGTCGGCCTCACCCTTTCAAGTTTGCAATAATTAAATTTAATAGAATAATAACGCATCTCAATGACAAACCAATGACAAACTTCAGCACAAAAACCCCCCTTGTTTTCGAGAGTCTTATATTGGCTATTTTTTTCCTGGCTGCACTGCTGACTTCCCCAATCTCCTTCATTTTCAGCCTATGACACTTCCAAGGTGGTTGTATTCTTAGCATGCTGATTATATATTAGAGGCAAGATGCAAGACTTTAGACCCAAAAAACATTCATAATGACTAATAATAGCAGGAAGGTGTAATTTATTGGGTTTCGTGATATGGATTGATCTCATTTTATTCTTCATACTGTTTGCACTATTCGTCTATATTTTCGTTACTGTTAACATCACGAAGCTGCATAAAGTTTATTTAGCCTTCCACTTCACGATGATGATATGGCCCTTTTGCCAGTTTGCCATTAAAACAACGGATCAGTCTACCTATCAATTATTTTATGTCAAGGCTGCATTTGTGGATTCGGCGCTGCTGAGCACAGGCTGGATCTTTTTCACTATTCTGCTGACCGGACAAGCCCGGCTTCTGCACCGCAAAATCATACTGCTGCTGTCGATTCCGGTGATATTGACCACAGCCGGCATCATCTTTAATCCCCACAGCTGGTTTGTGCAGCCGGTAAATGGCGGCTATATTCAGAGAACCTATGGACCCCTTTTTTGGCTCTTCATCGCTGTGGTCTTCATCCAGGTGACTGCTTCACTGTATGTGATCTCTGCCGCGCTTGTCCAAGACATGGCCCCACGCGTACGAAAACAAGTGATGCTGGTACTCAAAGGCCTTCTATCTATAACCTTATTTATTCTGCTGGATATCCTGCTTAATGTAGTTCTGGACCCGTACCTGCCGGTCATCCCGGGAATGACCTCACTGGGAATATTATTGTCCGCTACTTTTTTTGTCATTTCCATCAACCGGGACAAAGTATTTGATATCGTAACCATAGCCCATCAGGATGTAATGGACACGATTGGACATGGGATTCTGGTGCTTGATGAATATGACAACGTGGTTGAGATTAACCGTTCCCTGCATCCTTATATGCATCTGCAGCGGGGCGAACGGTTCAGCATCCATATTATTTTTTCCGATCTGTCGCCAGCCATCGAAACGTTCATTCAGACCTATTGCGAACATCCGCTGGAGCGTATCGAAATTGAGATTTTCCATTCGGGTATCCAGCGTCATCTGAATGTTCAGGCTGCACCCATTATGATCAGCGAGTCACGGGTGGGCCGGATCGTCACGTTTCAGGACATGACCGAGCTGCAGCAGCTGATTCATGAGACCAATCACCAGAACATGGCCCTGCAGGAACGCAACCATTCATTGATTGAGGTCCAACAGGAGCTGTTCGAGAAGAACCGGCAGCTGCAGCAAATGGCCCTTACAGACAGCCTCACCGGCTGTTATAACCGCCATTATCTGACGCAGCATCTGGAGGATGAAATGGGCCGAAACAGGAAAGAGCATATTCCCTTCGCACTTATTTTGCTGGATATCGATTTCTTCAAGTCAGTGAATGACACTTACGGACATCTAGCCGGCGACGAAGTCCTCTGCCATACGGTGGAGGCGCTGAAAGAGGAAATTCGCCCATCCGACGTTTTAGCTCGTTATGGCGGGGAAGAATTTATGGTGTATTTGCCGGATATCGCTCATTCTGAAGCCCAGCGTATCGCCGAGCGTGTCAAAGCACGGGTTGAATTGAATCAGATTAGAATCGAAAACGTTGCCGAGCCCGTGTCAGTTACTGTTAGCATGGGACTTCTGAGCATCAGCAGCTTCTCTCTGGGCAACAACCTGTTCGAAGAAGTAGACCAAGCGCTGTACCAGGCCAAAAATAAAGGACGCAACCGGATTGTCCATATCGCACACTGATACTACTCTAACTATCATTCAATGGCTTCTTTTGGGGGTAATGTAAGTACAACACATAACTGCAAACAGAGAGGAAGTCGTGTATGACGCAGGCTATGATTATTGTGAACCCCTCATCCGGCAAGGAGGAAGCACCGGATTATGTCAGTAGTACCGAGGAACTGCTGGTGAGCCGGGGTTATGAGGTTACGGTCAAGGAGACGCAAAAAGAAGGGGATGCCACCGAATATTGCATTGCTGCTTGTGAAGCTAAAGCCGATCTGGTGGTGTCTATCGGAGGGGATGGAACGCTTCATGAAACGATCAACGGCCTGTTTGGCCAGTCACACCAGCCGAAGCTGGGGGTTATCCCCCTTGGGACGGTGAATGACTTTGCCCGCGCGCTGCAGATTCCGCTGACTCCGGAAGAAGCCATTCATACACTGGCCTCCTCCCGGGTGCAACGGGTAGACGCAGGCAGGCTAAACGGCCAGTTGTTCGTCAACGTGGTCGCTGCCGGACCGCTGGCCGAATCCCTGTCCTCCGTATCTTCGCATGACAAATCCAGATTCGGCGCTCTGGCCTATTTCAAAGAGGGCATCAAAGAGCTGGCAGGCAACGCCGCCCATCCGCTCACCATACAGCATGATGGCAAGACCTGGGTAGGTGAGACTCCGCTGTTCCTTGCTGCACTGACCAATTCCGTAGGAGGTTTCGAAAAACTGGCCCCGGATGCCGCTGTTGATGACGGACTGCTCCACTGCTACATCATTAAGGATCTGAATTTCCTCAACACGCTTACGGTCAGTATCTCTTTATTGCTCGGCACGCTCAAGAACCACAAGGACGTGGATTATTTCACTGCAAGAGAAGTAACCGTAAGCTCGGCAAATGTCATGAGGACCAACGTGGACGGCGAAGAAGGCCCGGCTCTGCCGATCCGGCTGAGCGTACTCCCCCGCCATATTCAGGTAGTGGTGCCGGAGGAGGGGTAAACACGGCCACCACCGGGCTCTGACCATGCCGCTTGATATGGGCTCAGCCGGCCTCACGGCCGCCCTTCTCCATTACCGTTCTCTTAATACAGCTTAGGCAACTTGTCCAGGGTGATCGCGTATTCATGGTGATACGCCCGGCGCAGCTCATCTTGTGTATTCCATTCCTCAGATGCACCGTATTCATTAGACCAGGTCATATACCATGTCCACGGAATTCTTGTTTCAGACAGCTGGGACATACTCGGAATCACGCCTATTTCGCCGAGTGCCGTGATTTTGGGGGACGGCGTAATCTGAACCAATTCCTCGTATTCCGGACGCAGATCTGTGTGGACATGCTTCGGCGGGTACAGGTCTCTGGAGATCACGTCGGTTACATCATCACCCGGATAGCCCTCCACGAGCGGCGAGTTCCACACCCAGATCAGGTTATTCAGCTGGTGATGATTGGTGTATCTGTCGTACATAATCCGGTACAGCTTCGCTGCAACCTCAGGTCCCTTGGCTCCCCACCAGAACCACGTACCCTCGGATTCATGGAATGGACGCCACAGGATAGGGATCTGCTTGTCACAAAATTCTTTCAAAATCCCCGCCATCACATCCATGTCCGACAGCAGCGCTTTGTATTCTTCCGTTCCTTCTATGACAGCCTTGGAGGCGTCAAAAGTGGTATTCTCCGCATAAAAACCCTTAGCCCAGCTGCCAAAAGGTGAAAACCAGTGCCACGTAAATGTAACTAATCCTCCCCGGCCCAGTGCCCAATCCCATGCATTATCCAGTGTATTCTTGTTCTCTTCCACTTCCAGCATGCATTCCGGGGTGGTCTTCTCGACATTGATATTAGGCGAATACGCCAGCAGCTCAAATCCGCAAAGAGCAGGCAGCTTGCCGGTCACCTCTTCGATATAACGCAGCTCCTTCTGCACAGTGGTCTGGGTATGCTGGCCTGTAAGAATTCCATTACCGGAAATATCGCTGAGATACTTCAAGACGGTCCGGACCTCTTCCGAGGCGTTTGGATTGCAGGGGGTATAATGCTTTAACATTGCCATTGTAGTGTATCTCTCCTTTTATTTATTTGTTATTTTTTTGTTATTATATTGTTATAAATTCACCATAATTTTAATCTGTATCCGTTTACAGGTCAATGCATAAAATGGGCTGATCCGCTATTGCTGCAAATGACACTCGCTGGTATAGTATTTATGGAATATATAACCAAAGGGCACTGCTTCCCTGGCTACGCCAAGAGACAACCCCGCTGCTTTTGCAGCGGGGTTATCTGACCTTAATGAAAGGCGGAGATTCACGTGACAACTGGTAAGGAGAACCGCATGATTTTAACGAAAGAGGACTTAGTCTCCCAGTTCACAAACTGTGGACTCACCAAAGGACAACATATCCTCGTACACGCTTCCTTAAGCCAACTGGGCTATGTTGTAGGAGGACCCGAAACCTTCATCCGTTCACTCCTTGAAATTGTGGGTGAAGAAGGCACTCTGATGATGCCTTCCCAGACCTGGAAGAATCTCGATCCATCCACAGGCGTCCACTGGGACGCGCCCACCGAAGGATGGCCCCTAATCCGGGAACACTGGCCAGCTTATAATAAAGAAATCACGCCGGCTATAGGGATGGGTGCTGTGGCCGAAATGTTCCGTAAATGGCCAGGGGCTGCGCGGTCCGATCATCCGGCCCGATCCGTCGCTGCAGTTGGCAAGCATGCTGAATATCTTACGCAAGGCCATGACATAAGCAATATTTTCGGCTCAGGCTCACCGCTGGATAAGCTGTATCAGTTACATGGTTATGTACTCTTGGCAGGCGTCGGCTATGATAAAAACACATCTTTGCATCTGGCAGAAACCCGAGCAGACTTCCCCGCTAAGAAATGGGTTCTTGAAAGCAGTGCCATCCTGGTGGAAGGCAAGCGCAAGTGGGTGACTTACGAAACCCAGGCTGTTGAAGATGAGGATTTTGTCCGGTTAGGAGAAGCGTATGACCAAGAAATGAATGTTCCGGTATATCAAGTCGGGCAGGCCGATATCCGGTTTCTGGAACAACGTCCTCTGGTGGATTGGGCTACTTCATGGATGGAGAAGAACAGGCTGTAGACGCTCACTTGCCCTCCTCCGGCACGTACTCACTCAGCTTCCCTTGATAGATCAGCTCCAGCCGGTCACTCTGCCGGAAATCATCCGGCGTAACGAGCGCAGGCAGCTTGTTCCACAGCTTGATGCCGGACCGGTCCAGAATTTCCGCAACAAACTGCGAGCAGAAGTAGGAGTTGCTGAACTCAACAGGTTCCTTGAGGGCAATGCCAATGACACCTAGCATATTATAGAGGTACTTTTGGCGGCTGCGGATGAAGATGTGCAGGACCCGGCGCATTTTCTCGACCTCGCGTCCAGAGACATGCAGCTCGTAGATTACGCAGGTGGTATTCGGATATTTGCTGAAGGTGCCTGTCCGCAGATCTTCATGTACAAAGCCGCCATTCAGGGGATTACTCGGATTCTTCCGGCCGAAGCTGTACAGTTCCGTAAGCTCCCGGTCAAACGAGATGGAGGCGTGGTTGTAAGGCGCTTTGGTATAGCCTTGAATAAGCTTCGTGAACAGTGTCCCCGTATTCGTGAGCAGGATATAGACCGAATGATCAGCTTCCATATACAGAAAGTCCCCTTATCGAAGTGTCAAAATCTCACATGCAACTTGTACTTTTTAATATATTAACATATGATTCCTTTGTTGGAATCCTATCCTGCGACAAGTTGGTGATGGCTTGAACAGTTCACTCGTTACATTCGTGCTTATCTTCACCGCTTTATCCGCCATTCATTTGCTCTACATCCTGGTAAGCAGACTCCAGAAGGATAAAGATTACACGGGAATTGGCTTCCGGATCAAGACCTGGTGGGGCATGCTCTTTATCTTCTGTCTGGCCACATTGATTAATCCGGTCGTGTCCCTGCTATCCCTGATGGCACTATCCTTCTTCGCACTGAAAGAATATTTCTCCATGATCCGTACCCGAAAAGCGGACCGACGGCTGTTCCTGTGGGCCTACCTGTCCATTCCGCTGCAGTTCTACTGGATCTACATAGAGTGGTATGGCATGTTCATCGTCTTCATCCCGGTATATGTCTTCCTGCTCCTGCCACTGCCCCGGCTCATCAACAAAGGTACACTCGGATTCCTGCGCAGCGTAAGCGCCACCCAGTGGGGGCTGATGCTCATGGTGTTCGGTCTCAGCCACCTGGCCTACTTCCAATTTGCCACACCGGAGTATGGCGCGGGGCTGGTGCTGTTCCTGGTAGTGCTCACGCAGCTGAATGATGCCGTACATTATCTGGCTTCAATCTATTTCGGCAAACGCAAGGTCGTTCCAACCGCCAACCCGAATCTGACCTGGGAGGGCTTCGCCTGTGCATTTGTGGCTACTACAGGGGTATCGTACCTGATCTACCCTTACTTCACGCCGCTGACCCCGATCTTCGGTCTGTTCTCCGGCGTGCTGATCAGTCTGGCCGGATTCTTCGGAAGCTTAACGGTGTCGGTGCTGAAGCGCGATTTGCTCATCGGCGATGATGACAAATTCGCTGCCCTGCAGACAAGCTACCTGAGCCGCGTCGACAGCCTGGCCTACACCTCACCGGTGTTCTTCCATGTGATCCGGTACTTTTTTGATTTTATGTAAGCAAAAGCGGCAACTCTCTTAACTTGGAGAAGTGCCGCTTTTTGCTTTATATAACCAGTATTATGCAGTTTCGAGTAAATTTGGAAAAACCGTAAGAAACGATTCGAGCATTACTGTACGTACAAACGAAATGACTAAATCTTTATACGGTATTACATGAGTTAAGTGTGTTATTGGTTGAATGATGGGTTCATTCGGGACTGGGTAGCCCCCCTCAGAATCACAAATTATCTTTATTAGGACTACCTTACCGAATTAACTCAAGAAGCGTATGATGTAGTATCCGGAAAAACTCCGTCGCCTTCTTTGAGTATTCTAATTAGTTTTGAAGCGGCTGTGAAATAATAGAAATTAGTTGTTGTTCCTGGAACTTTTTCAATTTCTTCAGGTTCTCCATTAATTTTGTTTAGCCTTAACTTCCCTAATCTATCTTTATCAGGGCCAAATTTATACACTACAAATTCTTCGTTTTCTTCTTCTTTAACCAATAAAACGTAAGTAGCCAAGCTAATCTCCTCCTTATTCTTCGAATACGCTATCTGACCAATTATAATACTTTCGGGCTTCTGCATGTCCTTGTTCGTAGGTAGCCCCATTCTTTTTCATGTAATCAGATTGTGATTGAGCAACAAGATATCATTCTTATTATAGTTCCCTTGCATTAGTCGCTCCCACGCCAAAGCTTGTTGATAATTCGGGTCAAATGACTTTACTTGACCATTATCAAATTTATGCTTTTCAATGAATAAGTGATTTTTAATCTGTTGAATATCGGCTTCCTTCCATCCTGTATTCCTGGCTATATCACTTGTATCATTCTGCATAGTTCTAAAGCTTGCATACTTATTAATTGCCACATCTTCTTGTCTCATATACTCAGTTACAGAAGTGAATTTCACTTTAGGTACATCTACATTATCAATTCGTTCGCCCTTGCATTGTGTGTTGGATTAGGTGTCACGTTGGGATGACCTTTACCCATCCCCTCAATCCCTTTAAACGTAGGATTAAAATCATCCACGCTCTCCAGCTCACTGTGATTAGGTAAAGGCTTCATTTCACCTACCTCTACTCTGTCCAACTCTTTTACTTTACCAAATCCGCTTCCTCCCATTCCACTAGGAGACTGAATTTGTCCATTCTTATTGGTTCCACTCTTCAGATTTCCGAGTTTGGATTCGCTAAGAGTATTCCCCTCCGTGATGAATGATTTCCAACTGGTTC
Source organism: Paenibacillus helianthi (assembly GCF_001909055.1). Classification (GTDB taxonomy): domain Bacteria; phylum Bacillota; class Bacilli; order Paenibacillales; family Paenibacillaceae; genus Paenibacillus_AQ; species Paenibacillus_AQ helianthi. Next base: position 18,647 of record NZ_LVWI01000114.1, on the reverse strand, counting down.
TTGGCCCACTCCCCTTTGTCCCTTGGTTCATCGCCATTCGCAGCAGCAAAAGATACCATCGTTGCAGAGTTGCGAGTAAATTTGAAAAACCCGCAAGAAAACAAAGATAACAAAAAACAGGTCAATCATGGTGGTATCTGACCATAAGCGACCTGTTCTATGTAAAGCAGTAGCGTTAATTAGGGTATAAAATTCAAGCTTTGAAGTGCGTACATCGTATTGAAGAAAACTTTACACAGGTATTAAATGGGTTATACGTGTTATTGTTGAATGATGGGTTCATTTGGGACTGGGTAACCCCCACGACCTTGGTCAGATATTTTTCAACCAATAACCTCAACACTTTGCATCTTTGTTTTAAGTGATTCGATACGAAGACTTAAATCCTTAGCATCGGTAATTCCTAGCTCATCAACAATGGTATCGAAATCAAAAGACTTAATGATATTATCAACTACTTCATAGATTCGAGAAGAAAGAATCCCACTATTAATTTGTAGATTAGCTACACTAATATAAAATATCGTCTTCTCGGTGTCACCCTCCTCAATCACGTTAGCAAACTCATACAAACATCGTCCTCCTGCTTCCAGAGCATTCAGTCCATCATTAATTGAATTACTAAAAACTTCGCCCACGTATTCTCGTAGTTCCTTGTAGCCCCATTCCTCCAAATTGTGATTTCCCCTTTATTACGCCGCATCGTACAAAGTCGGAATGAGTACTTCTACTAGGCTTATTTGACTTATATTTCTTTCAAAAGCCGCCTCCGTAACTCATCTATCTCTTTTTTCACAATATTTAGTTCAGTGTTATCAAATTGATTTAGAATTTGTAATAAAGTGTGAGTTTCTGTAAGTCTGAAAAACTCGTCGCAGATATCGGGCCGAACTTCATTGTGCTCAACACCTAATTTTGTCAAAATAATATAAATCATGAGTTTTTCAATTTCATTTTCTTCCATTACTGTTTCAAATTCATAGAGTGCTCTTTCAACTGATTGGACTATATTTAGTCCAAGAGCTAAGGATTGGTTAAAATTTTCACGCACTATTTCATTGGCCTCTTCATAACTCCAAATTTCCATATGGATTAACCCTCTTCACATTTAAATAGAATCATTTCTTTCCAGTATGAACATCCAACTGTATATTAGGGTACTTTCTTCTAAACTCCAAGATAACATCACTACAGCTAGCACAAGCCAACCGTTCGGTAAATAAGTCAATTGTTCCCTTGGCGTGTGTGTTCGCCCCAAGTTTAGATGCTATGTCCTCCAATATTTTAACTTCTGTATCCCATTCACGACTATAAGATTTTTCTGTTCCAACATATCCGTCCTTATCGACGTTTATGGTTTCAAAAATCCTTTGCTCTTTTGGTTTTAACAACACAAAACCGTCCGAACCTTTATCAGTAGCAAAGTTCACGCTACTGTGAGCCTTAAGCTCATTAGGTAGTCCATTAATTTCTATCTTGGCAACACCTAAATTGCCAGATTTTTTGATTGAGCTTGGTAATTCAGCTCGTATCTCGTCAACTCGTTGTTGGAGTGCTTTTGTTACTTCAGTTTTACCCATCCCCTCAATCCCTTTAAACGTAGGATTAAAATCATCCACGCTCTCCAGCTCACTGTGATTAGGTAAAAGCTTCATTTCACCTACCTCTACTCCGTCCAACTCTTTTATTTTACCAAATCCGCTTCCTCCCATTCCACTAGGAGACTGAATTTGTCCATTCTTATTGGTTCCACTCTTCAGATTGACGGTACCTATTCCCAAGACTTCAGTGATCCGGTCTGCACTCGCCGCGCCACGCAATGTGGCCTGGAAATCGCTTGTGAATTCACTCAGTACGGACTGCTGCTCCATTTGCATTGCAAAAAACTGAGCTTCCATCGCTTGCTGTCCCTGTGTCTTGATTCCTGGCTTCTCACCTGTAAGCAGTTCATCGAGAGGGTCCACCAAATACTTGTCGATAAAATCTTTCTTGGCCGGCCGGCTTCGCCAATCCCCCTGATCTCCTCTGACCTCCTCCACCGGGGGACCGTTTTTGATATCCTGTACCATCGCCTGATTCACGATTCCCCGCCAAGCTTCCGAGTTCGGATTCGCTAAGAGTATTCCCTGCCCTCCGCGATGAATGATTTCCAACTGGTTCTTGGCCCACTCCCCTTTGTCCCCGGGTTCCATCGCCATTCGCAGCAGCAAAAGATACGCTTCATCCTGATCTAACGGTACGCTGCTAGTCGTAATCGACGGATCATAGTCACACGCTTTAACCGCGGGCTGCTTGAAATCCGCGCTTAGATCCTTCTCCGCACGGTACTGGACTTCGTCTACACCCAGGGATTCCAGCCTCTTGCGTGCGTCTTCTGCCAGCTTGTGCACCGCGTTCATTTGAGCATTATTTCCAAATGCCTGGTATACCTCATAGGCCGTCTGCGCCTTGGCAATTACATCACGCGCTTCGTAGATATCTTTCAGCTTGCTCTGCGCCGCAATGCTCTCTGTGGTCCCGAAGCTAAACTTTTGGATGATATTTTGCAGCTTCTGCACCATAGGATCGCTGTGCAGTCCATCCCGTCCCATTAAAGTGGAAACTGTAGAGATCAGCTTCGTAACGGTCTGCCGGGCAAAAGGAGGAATCTGAATTCTTCCAGTCCCGCTCCCTCCCCCAAATCTGCCGAACATTCCTCCTAACAGACTAAACCGCTGTTCAAGCTGGCTCATCTGCCGTTTATTCTCGTTCTGAACGTCCTGAACTCCCTTGATAGCAGCCCTAAGGATGTCTTCCAGCTTCTCCGCATCCACCGTCAATTCATTGATTAGCACTTGCGCCTGCAGCAAGTTTTGGCCGAGCGGGATACCCCCCCAACTGTTTGCCTGGCCTTTCAGCTGCAAGTACAGTTGATTGGTATCCTGGCTCACCTGTCCTATTTTTGTTCGCAGGCGCTCGACTTCATCCTCTTTGAATACCAGTTTATTTGATGACATCTATTCCCTCCGACTTTTCAGCTCCGATAAGCTCACGATATGGTTTCCTGCAGTCAAATGATAAATCTTTATGTACTTTTCTACTACGTTAACGAAACCACTGAAGTGATAATGAATAAATACATCATATATATCGGATTTATTTTCCATTTATTCAATGCCCTAACTATGGTTAGTCAGACTACGTAAGGGAATATCCTCAGCCCCCGCGCTTTCCAGTAGCTGTACATTGCTCAGTTGAGCAGCAAAGAAAGCGGCTCACCTCCTTTAACCTGGAGATGGGCCGCTTATTGGTGTTAGCTGCTGTTTAATTTGTAGTTTCACTTGCAGCGTCAGGCGGGGTGCCGCCTGTTCCGCCTTGAGGTGGTGTACCGCCAGCGCCGCCGCGATCCGGTCTGGTGCCTCCGCCGCCACCAAAGCCACCACCACCAGGGCCACGGCCGGTGTTAGCCGTTGTGACACCTGATTCATTAAGCCAGGTTACGCTGCTTGTGATTTCGAACGCTACGACCTGAGTGCCTCCGCTGTACTCGCCGTCTGTGTACAATCCGTCCACTGCGGTGCCTGTCGAGGTGCCGCCTGTTGAGAGGGTATAGGATCCGCCCTTCTTCAGATCAGGGGAGCTAACAACGACTGAACGGAAATTCTTGGAGGGCGCGACGGTCAGGATGGTGTTGCCGTCACTGTCCTCCAGATGAACCAGAGTGCCTGCCTGCTGATCTGCCGTGAAGCTCATGCTGACCGAGTACTGGCTGGAATCCTCGCTTGGTGCCTGGGCCATGCCGGCGCTGCCCGCAGCGACCAGGAAGCCGCCGGTCATATCGAAGGTGCCGTCATAATCCAGCGGACCGTTGCCGTCATTGGTAGGACCATTAACAATGGCGGTGCCGCCTGTCATAGTGAATGACCCGTTGGAATCCAGGCCGTCACCGGTGGAATCAACGGTTATCGTTCCCCCGCTGATCGTAAGCATGTTGCTGCCGGAGCTGGTGAACTGATCCTGCTGCGCTGTTCCCTGTGCAACATTCGCGTCATTCCCGCCAGAAACGTTCACACCGTCATCGGAAGCGACTACGTGGATTTGTCCGCCGGCAATCGTGATATTGCTGCCTTCAATACCTTCATAACTCTTGGTAATATCGATGGTGCCGCCGGACAAGGAGGTCAGGCTGTCTGCATGGATGCCGTCATCTCCCGCAGTTATCTTGAATTCACCGTCCGTAACGGAGACATTGCCGTTGCTGTGCAGCGCATCATCTGCAGAATTAAGTGTGAAGCTGCCGCCATTCACAGTAAGATCTCCACCGGATTTCAGCCCTTTGGCGCTCGTAGATTCCGTTTCAGCCGTTGTGGTGGTTGCCACTGCTGTAGTCACTGATGCTGTAGTCACCATTGCTGTATCCGTCGCAGCTGCAGCCGTAGTTTTCGCCGGAGTATCATCGGATGTAGCTGCTGAGGTTCCGTCTACTGCACCCTGATCGCCGAAGCCGCCCTTACCGCCACCCATGCCCATACCGCCCGGATCTTGCTCACCCGTCTTCGCCTCTGCGTTCTTATAGCCGCCATTCGTCACGATGTTAAATGTTCCGCCGTCAATCACTTCTGCCGTCTCCGACTGAATGCCGTCGTTACCAGCCGTAATATCGAATGTTCCGGCTGCAATCGCCACGAAGCCTTTGGTTGTATCCTCGTCATTGGTGGACTTGATACCATCGCCTTCTGCCTTGATGGTAATATTTCCGTCCTTCACCGCTACCAGATCCTTGCCCACCATTCCGTCATCTGCTGCCGTAATAGTCAGGGTGCCGCCCACAATTTTCAGGTCGTCCTTGCTGGAAATACCGTCCTTGTAACTTCCGGTAACCGTCAGCTTGCCGGTTCCGTTAATCGTCAGATCAGCTTTACTGAAGACAGCTGCACCGGGTTCATCCGTGGTACTATCGGCGAACACATAGGTTGTCCCGTCTGAGACGTTGTTCTCCGTACCTTCCTGCAGAGTAATCACAACCTTGCCCGCTTCCTTAATGTAGACAGGAGCACTGTCGCTATCCTTCAGGTTCACACCGTTCAGCACCAGCCGAACGGTTCCTTTGGCCTGCTCATCCACAATAATCTGCCCGTCACTTAGTGACCCGGTGAGGATATAGGTTCCCTCTTCGGTGATCGTTACCGATCCATCCTTGGCTGTAGCACCAGCACCTTCGATCTTCGCTGTCGTCCCTGCGAGGGTAATATCGGTTGAAGCATCTGCCGTCCAGTCTGTAGTGGTATCGTCTTCGTCATACGCTACCAGGTCAGTCGTCTTGACGTTTGCCAGAGCTACAGCAGCAGTGGTTCCGCTCTGTGCACGGGTTGTAACGGCTGTACCTGTTGCCGCACGGTTCGTGGTATTGGTATTCGCTCCGGAAGTTGTGCTGCACGCCGTCATGAGTGCCGCGCTCAGCAGCACCATCCCTATCTTGCTTCCTGTAATGAAATTCTTCATATATCATCGTTCCCTTCGATTTTAGTACTCCGCGGGGGTTGGACTCATGGTCAGCGACAGATCAAGATTGCCGTTCCGGGTGCGGACCGCATCCAGGAGTTCCTTCTGGCTCGTGTACTCATCAATCGTAACGTCGTAGACCAGCTCGTATAAGCTGCCCAGCTCGGTGGTTCTAATCTTTTTCAGCTCAAAGCGGACATTGAATTTCTCGAACACTTCAGCAAATGCCTCTTCATACCCCAAATCCTCGGGAATGGTTACCTTCAGCGTTTTCTGCTGCGACTTTCTTACACCGAAGCCGGTGCGGTTCAGGATGAACATCAGCACGCAGAGAATGAGGGTGAACAGTATCGCGTAGCCGAAGGAACCCACCCCGCAAGCCAGGCCCGAAGCCATGGTGAACAGAACAAATGTGATGTCCTTCGGATCGCCAGGCGCGCTGCGGAAGCGGATAATCGAGAAGGCACCGGCAAGGCTGAAGGCGCGGGCTACGTTGCTGCCAATCAGCAGAATAATGATCGCTACAATCACCGGCAGCAGGACCATCGTGAGCGTGAAGCTTTGCGAATATCCCCCCGGATTGGTCTTCATATAGGTGAAGCTGATTATTCCGCCGAGTGCAATCGCTATAAGTATGGTTAGAATCGCGTTGATAAAGGTTAATTCTGTTGTCGCTGTAGCGGCTGAGAAAATAGAGTCAAGCATAAAGGGCACTCTCCGTTTCTATTCTGCTGTTCTTGAGCATTTTTTTATATTCATTGCCGTATTTGGAGAAGCTGGTGCGGTACATTTGGTGCTCCGAGAGCATCTTGGCCAGCCAGACCGGAATCGTCTTCTCGGCCTTCACTTCCATCAGCCATTGCCCCGGTTCCAGCAGAGGTTCGCCATATGCACCGCGCTCCAGCTTCACATCGTACCGCCGGCTCCTGATATTTGTGTCGAAGGTGAGCCGCAAATCACGGTTATTTTTGCAGAAAAGCGCTTTGCGGTCATAGGACAGATACAGCTTGGGCTGCAGATCGTACCGGGTTAGCATGTACTTGATCTCCCCGATCACCTGCTTGTTCATATAATCCTTGAATTCCGGCTCCACGCCTGTGGCGACGAAATCGTAAGCCTCCTGCAGCTTAAGCGAGGTTCTTCTTTTATTGACCAGGCCGAACACCTTTTTCTTAATTTCCAGATACACCTTGGTGTCCTGGTTCGGAGTGCCGTAAGCTCTTATGCGGAGCTTTTCCTTGTATTTCGGCTTCGCCAGGCTGCTGCGGATCAGGGAATCATGAGCGGTGTCATAATAAAGATTCGTAATCGGGTAGAATTCATGCTGCTTGTTGTAAGCATCCGGCTCCATATATTCCAGCAGATCATAGTAGAGTTTCAGATAAGCAGCATGATCGAGCAGGTATTTGTTCTCGTATCGGTTGAATACCTCAATCGCCATAGGGTTCAGATCCTTTCGTAGTGGAGTGTCTCATAAGTGCTTTTATGTGCTGTATGTGTGTGTTCCATGTGTGTCCCGCTTGCTTATGAATGTATCTTAGTCCCGGAACCTTTAATGAATCTTAAATGAGTTTACACCCCCTTGATCTTTTTACATTGGCTTAACAAATGGGCTGTGCTCCCAGGATTCTTCATCTATAGCGCACCTGCACAGAAAATCCGGTTAAGGTTGGTTAAAGGTAAGCTTGCTATAATGGCTTAAGTAATCAGCAAACTTTCTAGGCAGAGGATGGGCATACCCATGAGGATATTAATAGTGGAAGACGAAGTGCATCTGGCGGAAGCCTTGACTCAAATATTGAAGAAACAGAACTATTCCGTGGACGCGGTCCATGACGGAAGAACGGGGCTGGACTATGCACAGAGCGGGATCTATGACCTGCTGCTGCTGGATATTATGTTGCCGGAAATGGATGGAATCACTGTGCTGAAGAAGCTCCGCGGCGAAGGCGTATCCACGCCTGTTATCATGCTGACCGCCAAAGGTGAGATTACCGATATGGTGACGGGGCTTGATTATGGAGCCGATGATTATATTGCCAAACCCTTCTCGTCGGAGGAGCTGATGGCCAGAATACGTGCGGCGCTGCGGCGCAAAGGTGAGGTCATCCCGGATGATGCCCTGAAGCTGGGGGATATAGAGCTGAATACGGCGAACCTGCGGCTCTCTGTAAAGGGCAAGGAGATCAAGCTGAATCTGAAGGAGAACGAGCTGCTGGAGCTGCTGATCCTGAGGAAGCAGGCGGTAACCTCGAAGGAGCAGATCATTGAGAAGCTGTGGGGCTTCGACTCCGAGGCAGAGCATAATAACGTGGAGGTATACATCTCTTTTTTGCGGAAAAAACTGACCTTCCTGAACTCGGAGGTACGCATTAACACGATCCGAAACGTCGGCTATGTATTAGAGGTGACCTGCTGATGTTCACAAAGCTCAGAAACCGGTTCTTAATTCTTAATCTGACCACCATCTCTGTAATGATGCTGATTGCCTTCGCCACGATCTATGTGATCATGTACCTGAATGTGAAAAACGACATTAATATGGATCTGCACCGGATTGCTGACTACCAGCAGAAGGGCCCGGGCGATGCAGGTCATCCAGGCTCCGCTGACGGAATTCCGCCCAAAGACAACGGGCCGATGCAGGGCGGGGATCAGCCGCCAGAGCGCTCCATTTCCTTCACGGTGACTACCGACTCAACCGGGAAGCTGATCGATAAGGAATCCAAATTTACAATGGACGAGGAATTCTATTCGGCTGCGCTGAAGGAGGCCCTTAGCATAGGCAAGGACATCGGACGCTTCACCCTGGATGACAGCCGGTGGATCTTCACGGTCAAGCATGTTGGCGGCGGGGAAGTCATTGTCTTCCTGGATATCACTGCCCAGCAGAAAATCCTTACCAACCTGATCTATACCTTCACTGCTGTCGGCATTCTGATGCTGATCATTCTCTACTTCACCAGCCGCTTCTTCGCCAACCGCTCAATTGCGCCGGTCCGGGAAGCCTTTGACAAGCAGAAGCAGTTCATCGCCGATGCCTCCCATGAGCTGAAGACACCACTGACGATCATCAATACCAATGCCGACGTGCTGTTGTCGAACAGTGACGACACGATCGGCAATCAGGCGAAGTGGCTGCAGTATATCAAATCGGAGACGGAGCGGATGACCCGGCTGACCAATGATCTGCTCTACCTGACGGAAATGGACGATACCCGGACAAGCATGATCCACAGCAGGTTCAATATGAGCGATGCCGTAGAGAATATCATTTTGACCATGGAGGCCGTCATTTTTGAGAAGCATATTTCTTTCGAATATGATATCGAACCGGACCTGACCGTGCAGGGCAACAGCGAACAGCTCATGCAGGTGGTCATGATTCTTCTGGATAACGCCGTGAAATACACCAATCCCAAGGGCTCGGTAGCGGTCACGCTAAAAAAACAGAATACCGATGTGCTGCTGTGCGTCTCGAACACCGGGGATGGCATTGCTGCGGAGCATTTGACCCGTATCTTCGACCGCTTCTATCGTACGGATAATTCCCGAGCGCGTAAGCAGGGCGGTTACGGCCTGGGCCTCGCCATCGCCAAGTCGATTGTGGATCAGCACAAGGGGAAGATATATGCCAAAAGTGTGGCCGGGGAGTCTACTTCATTTTATGTGCAGCTCTCTTGAGAGGCAGCAAAGACCTGCATAGTTTATGTTAGATTATATAACACAAAATCCATTAATCAGGCTATTATAAGCATAAAAATTAATATTTTTAAATTTTTATGTTATAGTTGTTGACATTTCTTATCGAGCTAATTATATTGACAATATAAGATTTCAACGACACAACATTGTGTCAACGAAGGACGCAGGCCGTTTCTGCCCACAATGTTGTGGACGGATAGCTTGTTGCACCGGTATTCTTACATCACTTATACAGTCAGTCACGATGACGTGGCTGCAATTGGCAACGGGGCCGATTAACAAGATCCGCGAGTCTGCGGGTTCTGTCAGTCGGCCCTTTTTTGTCGATTCACTTACTTGGGGTTCATTTAAAGGAGGATGTCAGCAATGGAAGCAAAGAATTTTCGCAAGGCGGGTCATGCCCCGAGTTTGTTCTCAGCTTTTTTGTACTTTGACGTAAGCTTTATGATCTGGGTGCTGTGCGGAGCTCTATCGCTCTACATTACCAAGGACTTCGGATTATCGGATACTCAAAAAGCAGCCATGGTCGCCATTCCTATCCTCGGCGGCTCGATATTCCGGATTCCAATGGGCATTCTGGCTGACCGCATCGGCAGTAAAAAGGCCGGTCTGCTCGGGATGTTCCTCACCGTTATCCCTCTTCTGTGGGGATGGCTGGGCGGAACCAGCCTGCTGCAGATTCATATGATCGGATTCCTGCTCGGTTTTGCAGGTGCAAGCTTTGCCGTATCGCTGTCTCTTGCAAGCCGCTGGTACCCCCCGCAATATCAGGGGCTGGCGATGGGCATTGCCGGCGCAGGGAACAGCGGAACCGCGCTGGCTACCTTTTTCGGGCCGCAGATCGCCCAGGCCTCCGGCTGGCACAGTGTGTTTGGGATTGCGCTGATTCCTCTGGCGATCGTGATGATTCTCTTTGCCATATTGGCTAAGGACGCCCCGAATGCCCCTGCACCCAAGCCGCTTAAAAACTACCTCAGCGTCTTCAGACATGCGGATACCTGGTGGTTCTCGATGTTCTATGCCATTACCTTTGGCGGATTTGTCGGATTCGCCAACTATGCGAGCATTTTCTTCTATGATGTGTACGGCGACGGTGTACACTCCGGGGGCCTGACCAAAATTCAGGTGGGATACCTGGTTACCATCACCGTTATTGCGGGCAGCTTCTTCCGGCCTTTAGGCGGCTGGATCGCGGACCGGATTGGCGGCATGCGCCTGCTTCTTGTTTTGTACAGTGTAATTTCGGTATGTGCGTTTGCCATTGCATCCATGCCCGGCTCATTCCTGGTGATGCTGCTCTATACCAGCGTAATGATGGCCTGCCTCGGGATGGGGAACGGCTCGGTCTTTCAGATTATCCCTCAGCGCTTCTCCAGCGAGATCGGAGTCATTATCGGAATTGTCGGTGCTGCCGGAGGTCTTGGCGGATATTTGCTGCCGACGTATGTCCTGGGCCCGCTGAAGCAGTCCACAGGCTCACAGGTCACCGGATTTCTGGTAGTCGGCTCCATTGTGCTCCTTACCACCCTTATCTTTTTCGCGGTCACCAGATCCTGGAGAAAATCCTGGGCGAAGGCGGAATCAGGGGTTAATTTCTAATCAGCTTGTATAGAAAACTTCGGGGCGGTGAACTCACATGACAACTGGCTTAATCAAAAGCGTCTGTCCATACTGCGGGGTTGGCTGCGGGATCGTACTCGAAGTATCGGATAACCGGGTGGTCAAAATCACCGGGGACAAGGAGCATCCGGCCAACTTCGGCCGGCTGTGCACCAAAGGCAGTACGGCAGCCGCCGCGATCACCGAATCCGGCCGGATGGAGTATGCCTACAGCCGCCCTTCCCGGGGGACTGAACCTGTAAAAATGGAAATCAATACAGCCATCACCGAAACCGCGCAGCGGCTGCGCAGCATTCTGGAAGAACACGGTCCGGACGCCCTCTCCGTCTATGTATCGGGCCAAATGTCGCTGGAGGCCCAGTACCTAATTAACAAGCTGGCCAAGGGCTTCATCCGGACACCGAATATTGAGTCCAATTCACGTCTATGTATGGCAGGTGCCGGTAACGGCTACAAGCTCTCCCTGGGAGCGGATGGGCCTCCGGGTTCTTATCAGGATATGGATCAAACGGATGTGTTCTTCGTTATCGGTGCCAATATGGCCGATTGTCATCCGATTCTGTTCCTGCGGATGATGGACCGGGTGAAGAGCGGAGCCAAGCTGATTGTCGTGGACCCCCGGCGGACGGCTACTGCGGAGAAAGCAGACCTGTTCATGCAGATCAGACCCGGAACGGATCTAGCCCTGCTGAACGGGCTGCTGCATTTACTTGTGAAGAACGGACATACGGACCCGGCCTTTATCGCCCGGTTCACCTCGGGTTTTGAGAGTATGGAGGCATTTCTGGAGGACTATCCGCCAGATAAAGTCTCCGAAATTACCGGCATCCCGGAAGCGGATATCCGGCAGGCGGCTGACTGGATCGGTGAGGCGCCGGAGTGGATGTCCTGCTGGACTATGGGTCTCAACCAGAGCATTCACGGCACCTGGCACACGAATGCTATCTGCAACCTGCATCTGGCTACAGGAGCCATCTGCCGTCCGGGAAGCGGCCCCTTCTCCCTCACCGGCCAGCCCAATGCCATGGGCGGACGGGAGATGGGCTACATGGGGCCGGGCTTGCCCGGGCAGCGTTCTCTGGTGTCTGAGGCTGACCGCAGCTTCATAGAGAAGCTGTGGGAAATCCCCCAAGGCACTCTTCGAACGGATGTTAGCGGCGGCACCATTTCCATGTTCGAAAGCATGATCACAGGCAAGATCAAAGCCTGCTGGATCATCTGTACCAATCCGGTGGCTACCGTTCCCAACCGCAGGAAGGTCATTGCTGCCCTGGAAGCGGCGGATCTGGTCATTACCCAGGACAGCTTCCTGGATACCGAGACCAACCGGTATGCGGATATCCTGCTGCCCGGAGCCTTATGGGCTGAAGGTGAAGGGGTGATGATTAATTCGGAGCGCAACCTGACCCTGATGCAGCAAGCCGTCGAGCCGCCCGGAGAGGCCATGCCGGACTGGCAACTTATCGCCCGGGTCGCCGCTGAAATGGGCTATGCGGAGGCTTTCTCCTACTCTTCATCGGAAGAGGTCTATGCAGAAATCCAGCAAGCCTGGAATCCGAAAACAGGATACGACCTGCGCGGGGCTACCTACGTACGGCTCCGGGAGACACCAGTACAGTGGCCAAGTGCGCCGGATCAGCCGAATGACCGGAACCCCATCCGGTATTTGAACCGTCAGGGCGGTATTGACGGAAGTGAGCGTCCAAGTGACAGTTCTCCGGATATCGTGTTCCCGACAGAAAACGGGAAAGCCGTATTCTGGGCACGTCCGTATATGCCGCCTGCAGAGATGCCGGACAGCGAGTACTCCTTTGTGCTGAATTCCGGCCGCTTGCAGCACCAGTGGCATACGCTGACCAAAACAGGCAAGGTTCCAAAGCTCAATAAATTGAACCCGGGGCCCTTTGTGGAAATTCACCCGGAAGACGCAGGGGTTCTGGGAATTAAAGACCGGGAGCCGGTGGAGCTGCGTTCGCGGCGGGGGCTGGCCATTCTCCCGGCGGTCCTTTCAGACCGTGTTCGCCCCGGCAACTGCTTTGCCCCTTTTCACTGGAATGATGTCTTTGGATCACAGCTGGCGGTCAATGACGTTACCAATGATGCCGTTGACCCTATGTCGTTACAGCCCGAGTTGAAATTCTGCGCTGTGTCACTCGTCAAGGCGGCTGGCCAGCCCGCCGGGGAACTGCATACGCCGGATATGGACAGCAATCCGGCTTCAACCCCAGCCGGCGCTGAGACCGCCCGCCCGAAGGAGGCCATAACGATGAAGCAGCTCGACACGCTCGCTGGCATGCTTGGGATTGAAGCCCCTGCCGCCCTGACTCTGGATCGCCATGAACAGGCTTATCTGTCCGGCTTCATCACTAGCCTGCGCACCGAGGCTGGCCGCTCCGCTTCCGGCATTCCGGTTCTGCCGCCCACCGCGCCTTTTGAAGCACCCACCCGCTTCTTTGTGGATGGCCTGCTCGCGGGTATGTTCTCCCGGACTTCGGTACCCGGAGTAGAAGCTTACTCCAGAACTGAACCGTTATCGGGTTCAGCTCCATCAGAGACCGCTCCATACCCGGACAGTGCCACAACAACCAAGCTTCCCGTAACCATCCTATGGGCCTCGCAGACCGGAAATGCGGAGGGTGCAGCCATTGACTGCGCCAAAAAGCTACAACAAGCCGGTTATGATGTGCGGCTCGTAAATATGAATCATTATGCCGTGAGTGATCTGACAGCGAACCGGTTTGTCCTGTTCATCGCCAGTACCTTCGGAGCCGGCGATCCTCCGGACAATGGAGAAAGCTTCTTCCAATCGCTCAAGGCAGAGAATGCCCCACAGCTTCAGGATCTGCATTATGCCGTGCTTGCTTTCGGGGATTCCAATTACGATCTCTTTTGCGGCTTCGGGCGGAATCTGGACACCCGTCTCGCGGAGCTTGGCGCACAGCGGCTGCTTGATTGTGCCCATTGCGATACAGACTTCCATGAGCAGGTGGATGCATGGACGAATGATATCTCTGCACTGTTGAGCGGATTTACAAGCAGCCCGAAGCCCGGTGTACCTGCCGCAGCAAGCGGTAACTTGTCCCCTCAGCTTGCCGTATCCGCTCAGGTTGCCCCAAGTTCGGAACCACGCGGATATCACCGGAACCACCCGGTACCTTCACGCCTGCTATTCAAGCAGAATCTGAACCAAGCCGGATCTGAAAAAGAAACCCGCCACTACGCCTTCGACCTCACGCCTGCCGGAGTGCAGTTCGAAGCAGGCGATGCGCTGGGCGTGTGGCCTGCCAATTGTCCGGATCTGGCCCGTAATCTGCTGGATACGCTGGGCATTGAGCCCTCTACCCCGGTAAGGGTCAAAGGCCAGGGAGAAATGCCGGTAACCGAAGCACTACTCCGTCATTTCGAGATTGCCCGGGTGTCACCGGATATGCTCCGGTTCATCCGGGACCGTACTCAGGATGCCCGGTTAAGTAAACTCCTCGACAGTGAGAACTTGGGGGACCTCAAGCAATGGCTGTGGGGCCGTCAGCTGATCGATGTGCTGCAGGAATACCCGGTTTCCCTCAGCGCACAGGAGCTTTTGGAACAGCTCAAGCCTTTGCAGCCCCGCCTCTATTCGATTTCTTCCAGCCCGAAAGCCAATCCGAACGAGGTCCATATTACTGTGTCCACCGTTCGCTACGAGAACAACGGCAACGCCCGCAAGGGAGTATGCTCCACATTTCTCGCGGACCTCGCTACAGAGGATACGGACATTCCCATTTTTATTCAAAAGAATGCCCATTTCCGCCCGCCGGCTAATCCCAATGCCCCGATGATTATGATCGGACCGGGTACAGGCATCGCTCCATTCCGCGGCTTCCTGCAGGATCGGAAGGCATCCGGGGCGAAGGGCAAGAATTGGCTGATCTTCGGGGAACAGCGGGAAGACCGTGATTTTTATTTCCGCGATGAGCTTGAAGTTTTCCGGAAGGAAGGCTTTCTGCATCGGCTGGATACTGCCTTTTCGCGTGATCAGGCGGACAAAATCTATGTGCAGCACCGCATCCTTGAGCATGGAGCCGAGCTCTGGGCCTGGCTTCAGGACGGCGCGCACTTCTACGTGTGCGGAGATGCCCAGCAAATGGCCAAAGAAGTAGATACCGCACTAAAGACGGTAATCCGGCAGCACGGCGGCATGACAGCGGATGAAGCGAATCATTATGTGCAAGAAATGTCGTTAACCAAGCGGTATGCGCGGGATGTCTATTAAGCAGACTATGGATCAGAGGGTGCACACATAAGAATGTTGGATTCCAAGGAAAAATAATGCATAAAATCGTCCGGCAACGATCAACCTACAGGTTAGCGTCCTTGCGGCGCGCTAATCACAGGAGGCGATCCACCAATGGCAAAGCCGGATAACCGGGCAGACAATGTTGAGCATTTACAGCAAAGCATTCAGCACACCATGCAGAACCTGCATGAAGCTGAAGACTATTTGAACGAATTCTCTTCTGAAATCAGCAGCAAAGAACGTGAACAGATCGAAGCCAAGAACGAACGCCGTAAAGAAAGCATTAAGGGCTTCCGCGAGGAAGTTAAGGACGAAGCCGCGCATTCCGAAGAGTAGTATAGTAAATACCAGTTCAAGCGAAACGGCGGTTCACCCGGATCATTCCGGGCCGAACCGCCGTTTCGCTTAGGTAATGAAGTCTACAGACCATTGTATCCAATACTCCATGAATCGCAATTCATCAGAATCCTTCCAAAACCACTTTACCGACCGTTCTTTCCGTTTCCAGCATGGCATGCGCTTTACGCAGATTCTCTGCATTGATGGGCCTCAGCGTTTCATTCGTCGTCGTCCGGATCACACCAGCGTCTACGAGGCGTGCCACTTCATTCAGCAGCTTGTGCTGCTCTATCATGTCCGGCGTTTGGTAGGTGGAGCGGGTGAACATCAATTCCCAGGCGAACGTGACGCTTTTGTTCTTCAGCAGGGTCAGGTTCAGTAATTCCTCCGTCTCCACAATCGAGCATATTTTGCCTTGGGGTGCGATCGCCTCGGCCATATTCGCCCAGTGCTTCCCGGTGCTGTTCAAGCAGAGCACATAGTCCACTTGGTCAAATCCGGCAGCCTTTAATTGCGGAACGAACGCCTCGAAATGATTGATGATATGATCCGCTCCAAGCGCCTTCGCCCAGCTCACGGATTCCGGCCGGGATGCGGTGCCAATAACCGTCAGGCCAGAGTTCTTCGCCAATTGTATGGCAATCGATCCCACGCCACCCGCTGCTCCGATAATCAAAAGCGTCTTGCCTGCATTGTCAGCCTTATTCAGGGAAACGCCCAGCCGGTCGTACAAGCTTTCCCAGGCGGTAATCGAGGTTAACGGCAAAGCCGCGGCCTGTGCAAAGTCCAGTGTGGACGGCTTCACTCCAACAATCCGTTCATCCACCAGATGAAACTCGCTGTTCCCACCGGGACGTATAATGCTTCCGGCATAGTACACTTCGTCGCCAGGACGGAACAAGGTGGATTCCGGGCCAACCTGTTCAACCACGCCCGCAACATCCCAGCCCAGCACTTTCGGTACGCTCTCCTCACGGTTTTTGGGTGAACGGACTTTATAGTCCACAGGATTCACGGAGACCGCTTGTACCCTCACCAGCAGATCCCGGCCCGTCGGGCTCGGCTTGTCCACTTCCACGTCGATCAGACTCTCCGGATTCTCAATGGGCAAATATTTATACAGGCCAACGGCTTTCATGGTTTCCTTCGTCATTGTCATTCTCTCCTTTGAATGGGGTTACGTGCTAACTTGCTTATACTGGCAGTTTAATGTATACACCACATTTCCGGAAGTACGCACATTATTGTGATCTAGTATCAAAACGTATACTGTATGTTCCCCCAACTTCTAAATTGTAGCAAAAAGGGTAACCGCCCCAAGATTAGGAGGGTTACCCTTTTTGGTGTGATTCGCTGAGTATAGGCGTAAATAATGACTTTAGTAAGCATCTTAGGGTGATAGCTGTCGCTGTCGCGGCCGCGGCCGGGATAGGCAGCGTCAAAAATGGCGTCGTCCAGTCGATTGACGGTGGCATTCACGACACGAACAAGGTGACTTTCTGGAATATCTTCTTCCAGATCGATCGGCAAGCAAAGTTGGTCCATGGTATATTGAATGTACAAAAGAAACCTCTCCTTTGAAATGGTTGTGTGGTAACTCCATTTTACCAAAGGATGGTTTCTTTTCGTGATTTTAGAAAGATTTGAAGAAACTTTTTCCGCTTAAACAGCGGAGAGGACGGAACGATTGTGGAAAAGTGGTAGCGATCGCCTTTGTCCCCGGATTTTCACCGCGAAGGAGAATAAATAAAATCTGGGGACAACAGCGATTGGAACAACGGTCCGTTCGCGGAGCGTCCACCCAAGGGCTCACGTTGATCCTACTCCAAAATAAGGGGAAGAGCATTAAGTTCACGGATATATTTCTGTGTTAATAGCGGTTTACTGTATAGTTGTTCCCGTAATTATTATCCCAATACGTTTGTCCATTTGCGGTGTAGGAGATAGCGTACTGAATTTGCGTAACACTTGGGTCAATATTGTTAAAGCTGAAATCCCAGATTTCTACGCTGCCATCGGAGTTCGCCGGTATGGAGTAGCTGGCGTATCCTTCCCTGGTTGTGTTCCAGTTATCGGTTGTATATTTGATTTTAACCTCTTTGCTGTAGGCTAAATTTTTGACATATACACTTCCCGAGAAGGTGTTCTCATATAAATCATAGTAAGCGCGAAAAACGTTCGGTTTACCAAGAATGGTTGAACTTTCATTAAAACGGCTGACGGAATAGTTTTGTCCGTTGTTACTGTCCCAATACGTTTGTCCATTGACTTCATACTTAATTGCAAATTGAATCGTTTGGGCATTTGTGAGCTGCGGATTATTATTGCTCATGTTATCGGTGGAAACCATAAAACTCCATTTTTCATGCGTGGAGTCCGTTGGGCCTTGATAGGAGGCGTTCGTATCATACCACTGACCGTCTCCAGGAGTATAGTGAATAGTTACAGTTTTTTGGTTACCCAGGTTGCTTACTTCGATATTGCCGCTGAATCCAACGTATCCATACTTGTAAAGATATAGATTGGCTGAAGTCAGTTGAACAGGCTGGTCACTGGCAAAGACCGATTGTGCAAACGTTAGCACAAAAACAGCTGCCAAAACCAAAATCGATACACTCTTCTTCATCTTCTTGAACATTTTACGTCAACTCCTATTTTTTGGTATGAAGTTCAGGATAAATATACCATAGAATATACCAATAATAAACATATTTTATGTGATTTTCGATGAAATGGATATGATTAGTTTTCATGAATAAGAACGTAATGGCAATCGTTTGCACATTTGCGTAATCTTTTGAACATAAGAATATCTCTGGAACACAGCGATTGGAACAACGGTCCGTTCGCGGAGCGACCACCCAAGTGCCCACGTTGATCCTACTTAAAAACAAGGGGCCATCCCAAGCAGCCATTACCTGCTTTGGGACAGCCCCTTCGTATTATTAGGTCAACCAGAGATTACTGGTTGGCCTTTTTTAATGACCGCTTTACGATGGAAGTAGCCGGGAGAACGTGACAGCCCCTGGGGATAACCCCGAATAACAAACAGTTCTCCCACTACACCCTTCTACCATGTTTGAGCTGGTTGAGGCATCAGACCTCGTATCACACGCGAAGCTGTGGAGTAGGAACCATTGTGGGAATACCGGCGAATTCGAATGAGGAGGAGAAGATGAAACCCGTTATTGGCATGGATGTAGCCAAAGGAAAATCTGTTGCCCAA
>NZ_LVWI01000113.1 GCF_001909055.1 Paenibacillus helianthi | reverse complement strand
CAATATCCTCTTGACCTGTATATTTGGACAACATGATGTTATATGCTGCTAACAACACCATATACACTGTACTTCCTGTCCGAGCTGCCATGTTTCGAACTTGCTTTCCTAAGTCTGATTCAATCGTGAATTGGATGGCATCTCCTTTAAAATCTCGCATCAAAGGCCGTGGATAATCGGTTGGCATATCCAGCACTGGCACTTCTCCAGCATAGATATCTAACCAATAATCTTCTTGTTTTTTTACGATCTCTTGATTCTGCTCTTGCTGCCATACTGCGAAGTCTTTGTATTGTACGCTGACTTCCGCTAACTCCTCTCCCTGATACAAAGACATGAGTTCCTTCATCAAAATCCCCATCGATGTTCCATCCGATGCCGAATGATGAATATCAAAGAATAAGAGATGCCGCTGATCTGTTAACCGAACCATTCCTACCCGGCAAAGTGGGCCCTCATTCAGGTTAAAAGGCTGAATCCATCCCAAAACGATGTCCTTTGCTTCAATATCATCTGCTGCTTCTTCATACATCATTTCAATTTCTACATCGTTATGAACACGCTGCATCAACTCTCCATTTACCCATGCAAAGGACATACGCAGTGATTCATGACGTTGAATGATTTGTTTCCAGATGTTAACCATTTGTTGAATATCTACTAAACCAATAAGTTCAAATACGATTGCAAGCTCTACTTGTAAGCTTTTTTTCACCTGTGCTATTAGACGAGTCGCTTTTAATGAGTGACCACCTAGCTCAAAAAAATTATCTGCTCGGCCGACTTGCTCAATACCCAGTACTTCTTTCCAGATCTCTGCAAGCTGCTCTTCCATTACTCCTTGAGGGGCAATATATTCATTGCCTCGCATCCAACCTTCTTCTGGTAACGGCAAAGCTTTCCGGTCTACTTTTCCGTTGGAAGTGAGCGGCATTCTCTCTACCTGGATAAAGTAGGCTGGTACCATATAACTCGGTAGGCGTCTCTCCAAATACCTTCTTAATTCGGTTACATCCACGGCAGTCTCACTAACGATATAAGCACACAGATACTTGCTGCCATCCTGCGATTCTCGTGCCATAACCACAGTTTCGTTAACCTCTTCATGTTCCAACAGCTGCGCTTCGATCTCACCACATTCAATACGGTATCCCCGAATCTTCACCTGATGATCCATCCGCCCCATATATTCAAGGGTTCCATCTGGTAACCACCGAGCTAAGTCTCCACTCCGGTACATTTTCTCCTCAGATTTAAACGGGTTCACTACGAACTTTTCTGCTGTTAACTCTGGTCGATTTAAGTACCCTTGGACTAAACCATCTCCTGCGATACACAATTCCCCAACCACGCCTATCGGTTGTAGTTGAACCCCATTCATAACATAAACTTCTGTATTCGAAAGTGGCCGGCCAATAGGAACATTCTTAATCTCATCTGTTACATTTGGTATTTCATATGCCGTAGCAAATACTGTACTTTCTGTTGGACCATATACATGAATGATTCTACAATTTGTGTTTTGAAGTACTTTCTGGATATGAATAACAGAATGATTTTCTCCTCCTGTTAATATCTGGTTGACCCCGTTCAATGCAGCCATATTCTCATCAACCAAAACATTAAATAAAGCCGTGGTTAAAAATAAAATGCTTATTGCCTCTCTTTGCATCACTTCGCCCAGTCGCCCAGGATCTAGCATCTTCTCCCGATCCAACAACACAAGCTTAGCACCATTCAAAAGTGCTCCATAGATATCAAAAGTAGACCCATCAAATGCATAATTAGATAATTGGAGAATATTATCTTTATCTGTTATCTCAATATAGTTCGTCCCTTTTACTACCCGGCTCACGTTATAATGCATCGTCAGGTTTCCTTTTGGCACACCTGTCGAACCTGAGGTATACATTACATATGCTAAATCCGAAGAGCTATTGAGACTACCTAAGTTACTTTTCTCTTCTTCTACATATAACTGATGAAGTTCTTTCCAACTCCATATTCCCTGCTCTTTTGAAATATCACTAAGAATATCTTTATCTTCCACAATAATATGCTTGCTGCCGCTATCCTCCAGAATGAGCTGAATACGTTCCAGAGGCGCTGCCGAATCTATCGGTAAGTATGCTCCCCCTGCTTTCAAGATCCCAAGCATTACAACCATTCTTTCGATAGAACTTTCCATCAGTAGACTAACAATGTTGTTTCTTTCAACACCTTTACGACGCAATACATGTGCAAATTGGTTTGCTTGCGCATTAAGTTCTGCATAGGTTAGGGCCTGATCATCTTTCATCACGGCAATGTGATGTGGTGTCTTCTCTACTTGTTCTTCAAATAACGCATGCAAAGTTTTTTCTTTCGGATAATCGGTTTGAGTTTGGTTAAACTCATATGCAAGCTGTTCCTTCTCCCCTGCTGTTACCATTTCAATATCACATAATCGAATTTGCTCTTGCTCTACTACCTTCCTTAAGATCTGCACGAAATGTCCAGACATACGTTCTAACGTTTCTTTTTTATATAACGATGTACTATATTCCACGTTACATTCAATCTCGCCATTCTGCTCTTCTACTGCTTCCCATGTCATATCGAATTTCGCTACTTGATGAGCTATTCCAAAAGGTATACCTATAACTTCACCCATCTTCACGTTCGGAATATCCATGTTTTGAAGCAAAAACATCGTGTCAAATAGCGGATTCCGCGCTGCATCGCGCCGTACTACAAGCTGCTCAACCAGTTGTTCGAATGGGTAGTTCTGATGCTCATTTGCTTGAAGAACATGTTCCTTTACTTCTTCCAAAAATTGATTAAATGGTTTCTCTTTGGTCGGATAATGACGTAATGCTAGCGTATTAATAAACATACCTACGGTTTGCTCCACATCTGCATGAGTTCGTCCTGCCGCTGCAGTCCCTACCACAATATCCTCTTGACCTGTATATTTGGACAACATGATGTTATATGCTGCTAACAACACCATATACACTGTACTTCCTGTC
>NZ_LVWI01000112.1 GCF_001909055.1 Paenibacillus helianthi | reverse complement strand
GCTAAGCATCTCATAACTTTTACTGAAATCCCCCTTTAGTAGATGAAGGTTAATAAGCTTTATAAACATAATTGCATTACTTTCCCGAGAAGCACAATCTATCTTTTGCTCAAAACTGTATATAGCTTTGTTCACGACGGATTCATCCCAATTGTCCAAATCTCTATATTCTGATAAAAAGGAACTTAAAAATAAGTTATTATAAACCTTTTCCTTGGAAGGAAATACAAAACCATCCTTATTATCAATCATATTCAAACATTCATTTAAATTAAGAGTTGCTTCTTTGTATTTACCAATAACAATTTGAATTCCGGAACAATTACACAACGCTAGATAGTATTGAAGTTCATCATTTTTCCTCTCAAAATATTCAACACTATCTTGAACTAAAGCATAAGCCATTATTGGAGATTCATATAAATATGCCTTTCGTGAAATGATTTTTCCTAAATATTCTGAGAATGGAGTATTGTAATGAGCGCGTATATAGCTTTCAAGTTCCCGTACAATTTTTTTGCTTTCATCATAGTTATCCAACTTATTTGAATACATTGAGAATAAGGTGAAATTACATTTACACCATTGTTCTTGCTCAGGTACTTTTAAATCAATTAAGATATCTGATAACTTTTCTGCAACAGATCTTATGTTTTCTGTATTCATATCTAACAGTAAAGCAATCACTAATCTCATTCTTTTCACTTCGGAAATTAGCAATAAAGGTCCAATTGATGTAATACTATTCAATTCATTATTAGCACTTTGATAATCTTCCCTGAAATAAAATTCGTACGCTGCCTTTAGATGTAAAAAATCCCTGTATACTAACTTAACCTCGTTAGTCTCTTTGCATTTCCCCACCTTTTCTTTGATTAAAAAGTGTAATCTTTCACGTTCAGCTTCCTCAATACACATTTCCATATTTCTGCAATATGCGAGTGAATATAAACTAATTACTTCAAGTGAAAATTCATTATTAACATCCGCTGAAGATAAATAATAAGCCCGACCAAAGTAATTTTCGGGTTCATATAATTGTAGATATTTGGAGTATTTCAATTCAAACTCAGGACTTTTTCCATTTAGCTTTTTATATAATAACTCTTGTATAAATACATTGGAAAATATATAATGATTAGTTCTCTTAAGAAGAGAACCATCACATGAATCGTTGAGTAAAGTATCAATTTCCCCATTATCTGGATAGATAAATTTTACCTCATCGGATTTGAAGTCACCCTTTAATATTGAGGAAACCTGCAAGATTTTGTAGATTTCATCTTTCTTTTCACCGAATTTTTCCATTCGATAATCTAATATTTTAGTTGCATCTTGAAAATCCTTTATTTCCGAAAGATTTGTATTAATTGCATAGTAATAACTTTCCATAAATAGTTTTATAAAATTCATATTCCCACCGGTAATAGAAATTATTAAATCTAAATTTTTTTCATCGGTCTCAACAGAAGAATACCCAAGTACTTGTAAAACTTCCTGCAACTCGGATCTTTGTGGTAGATCAAAGGGAATATGTAAATCTTTTTGAGGAAAGGACTTTATGTCAATAAATTCAGACACCGCAGTTACCTTTTCATCGGTGATTAACAGAATCTTTAAGTTTTTATTCTTCAGTAAATTCTTGCTAGAATTTTTAAGCGTCATTAAAAATTGTTGAGAGGGTATGTCCCAATATTGAAAGCTGTCAGCGACAATTAAAATATCATTGGATTTGTTCTTATTTAGTTCACGAACGATATAATTAATTTTTGGATCCAGCAAGGATCTTTTTTGAAATGCACCAGTAATCCCTAATGTAAATAGCTTAGGGATGCTGAATCCAACATTAACATTAAGACCTGACAGCACTGTTTTAGGTTGCTTAATTCCATCTGATAGGGTGATGGTTGAATATGCCTCACCATTGTTTTTCTTACCTTCTATATAATAGATATTCCATTCTTGATAATCTGTCTTCACCATCGAAATAAAATCCAATGCTAAACTAGATTTCCCTCCTCCAGATGGACCTTGCAAATGAATAAAGGAGCCTTTGACATATGCAAAAAAATTTTCGATTTGTTTCTCTATGTTAAGCTGTCTTTTTAATAACACTCCTCAGACCCCCAAATAATTCATAGTTATTAGGCCATAAATAAACTAAATGATCGCAGCACTATTTTCCCTTAAACCAACTGCACCTCATGAATCAAAAAGGCTCAAAATACTACCCCAAGATACCTAATTTAGCTCTTTTTTCATTCCTCGAAAATATATATTCGTCCTTAAATACCATAATCCTCCTGTAACCGAGCTTGATTTTCATGAAATTCTACAAATGTAGACAAAAAAAGACAGCCCGATTAGGCCGTCCTTCATACCTTCGAATTCCCCTTGAAAGCCTAAGGTCTATAGACCTCTTCCAACAATACGACCTTATCCCCAACAGATGTAACCCGGAGGAACTGTCTTTCTTTTGGAGCCATTCCTGTAATGAATTAATTTGAGGTTTGAATGAAAAAAGCGCCAGCTGTATACTGGGAAACGTTCCGTCCAGAGAACAAATTCCAGCGCAGGAGGCACTCAACATGAAGTATAAACAATCGAAGAAACAGAATCAACGGATTATGAGAATTTCCGACAAGACCCTTGTCGTAGGGGCAGACATCGCTAAGGAAACCCATGTGGCCCGAGCCATTGACTTTCGGGGAATTGAACTGGGGAAAGATTGTGTATTCTCCAATACACGAACAGGTCTGGAGCAACTGGTACAGT
>NZ_LVWI01000111.1 GCF_001909055.1 Paenibacillus helianthi | reverse complement strand
ATCCGTAATTGTCCCTGCCATCCCATACGATGCCGTATCGATTGCATTCACCAGGATATTACTTCCACCTTCTAGAATATTGGCAAGCGTCTGGTTTCCAACACCACTTCGCAGCAGACGGTTTTTATCTGCCACTTCCTTCTCTTGCTTTTCGTAATACGCTTTGGTCTCTGCATAGATCCGGTCCTGCTCCTCTGTCGACAGGGTAGACCAATACGTCTCTTTCAGCCGTTTCATTACCTCAGGGTTGTCCCGGTTTAAAATCTCTTCATACGACACCTGCTTAGTCGGGTCAGACGGTCCTATCGTGGCCTGCGGCTTCATCAGCGCCAATTGCTGTTTCGCCCAATCCCCCTTCGTCCCTTCCATCCTCGACATCTGCAGCAGAAGTGAATATTCTTCTGTTTCCAACAGAGGCACACTGCTGGTCGTACTCGACGGATCGTAGTCACATGCCTTCAACGCCGGTTGCTTGAAATACACGCTTAAATCTTTCCCTGCCTCATATTGAGCCTTATCTACGCCCAGGGACTCCAGCTTCTTGCGTGCGTCTTCCGCCAGCTTGTGCATCGCATCCATTTGCGCTTGATTTTCAAATGCTTCATATACCTCGTAGGCTGTCTGCGCCTTCGCGATCAGATTCCGCGCTTCGTTGATATCGTTTAGCTTGCTTTGCGCTGCGATACCTTCTACGGTCCCTAAGCCGGACTTTTGAAGGATGTCCCGAAGATTCCTTACCATCGGATCGCTATCCAGTTCATCCCGGCCTGTTAGGGCAGCAATGGAGGAGATCAATTTCGTCGCTGCTTTCTGAGCAAAGGTTGGAATCGAATACCTCCCTTGGCTTCCGTTCCCCCCAAAACTTCCCAACATGCCTGCAAAGAGGCTGAACGGCTGGGTGAGTTGGCTGGCTTGCCGCTTGTTCTCTTCCTGAACGCTTTGGACACCTTGGACCGCGCTCCGAATGAGATCCTCCAGTTTTTCTGCTTCCACCATCAGTTCATTGATGAGCACCTGGGCCTGCACCAGGTTTTGTCCCAACGGAATACCGCTCCAGTTGTTGGCCTGGCCCTTCAACTGCAGGTATAGCTGATTCGTGTCCTGGCTCACCAGACCTATTTTTGTTCGCAGGCGCTGAACTTCATCTACATCAAAGATAAGCTTTGTGGGCGCCATGCGCTTCCTCCTCAAACGAAATAAGCGTTTCAAAAAGACCTATATTGGTTTCCGAGTGAAGCTTAATTCTACTTCATTTTTTTGAACCCACTTTTGGTAAACACCCCTATCTACCATTTCCATACCCAACTGTTCACAAATAATTAACACTTTATTATCTGAATCCTCTGTGACAACAAATGGGTATTTCTTATGAAGATTGCAATCCAAGAGATCAGATCCATATATTCGCGTGGCCTTCCACTTGTAGATACAGCCAGTTGGTATCATGGCTTTTTGGTTTGATCAAAATCTAAGAAAGCGAAGATAACAAAAAAACAGGTCAATAATGGTAGCACCTGACCACAATAGACCAGTATTTATTTATACTCTTTCTAACTCTGTTGTTTTGATAACTATTCTGCTTAGTAAGCACATCCTTTTCATATCTATCTAACAAACAAAACATTCTACATTCCCTTAAGTTATTTTAAAATTCCGTTTAATCCATGTTAGAAAATAATCACAAGCTTCCCCTTCATTATCAAATAATTTCGTTCCAGATTTAGAACCCCTCTCACTGTAATAAGTCTCCCACTTTCCATCACTTTCATTAATACAAAATGCCTCATTGGGTAATCCACCATTTAAAGAATAAGCATCGTTTGGAATGTTAATCTCTAAAAGCTTTTTCTCTAGTTCATATAATGTCATCATCAGTTAAAAACCTCCTTTAAATAGCCTTCATCAATCAAATCTTGAATCGTCGTATACAGTTTAAACTGTATACCTTCGCCAGTTTCATCAAACCACGGAGCAATTGTTCCTTCGAGAGCGTCTATTTCCTTCATAACTTCGTACACATGGTAAGGCTTAGAATTTGTACCAGGAGCTAAAGATCTCATTTCATATGAAATATACTCTGGTGAAACAAAACTTCCGCTTTCAAAACCATATCTATCAATTCTTGTACCTATTTTTAACGTTGCTTTATTAGGAACGCCATCGAATCCATCATTTTTAGGCCACTTAATGTCTCCAGTTAATTGGTCATAATATTTTGGATTATCAAAGACCTCTTTGTAATTTATGTACAACTCATCTGATGGTCTATACCTCCATTTCCCCAATTTCAACCTATCAGCATCAGATATAACTTTACCTGTCCTTTCAATATGGGGTTCTTCTACCTCCTTTGGTTTAATTTCGATTTCTGCTTCGGGTTTTCCTGCCACCTCAACCTTTTCCAACTTGATATCCGGCAGCTTCCCTCGCACAAATCTCATCGTACTGGCAGCCACTTTACTTCCTGCTGTAATCATTAGATCTCCCGCACCAGCAATAACGGTATTGATTCCCACAGCCGCTATTCGCTCACCCAGACTTTGCTTTCCATCATCCCTGAAATCATTGAACGCGTCCATCGCTTCGCCCACGGTCCCGCTGATGGCTCCCGCTACCACCGACTTCATTAAGGTGGGTGAGAAGTTCCCCACTGCACCTGAGGTTTTTACACTGTTCAAATACTTCAACGGTAGACCTATGCTGATGAGGTTCCCCGCTAATTGTCCTGCATTCTTTCCATACGGATTATCCGTCGGGTCAACATAGCCTGCCGGTTTCGGTCCCATGGTCCAATCCGTAATTGTCCCTGCCATCCCATACGATGCCGTATCGATTGCATTCACCAGGATATTACTTCCACCTTCTAGAATATTGGCAAGCGTCTGGTTTCCAACACCACTTCGCAGCAGACGGTTTTTATCTGCCACTTCCTTCTCTTGCTTTTCGTAATACGCTTTGGTCTCTGCATAGATCCGGTCCTGCTCCTCTGTCGACAGGGTAGACCAATACGTCTCTTTCAGCCGTTTCATTACCTCAGGGTT
>NZ_LVWI01000110.1 GCF_001909055.1 Paenibacillus helianthi | reverse complement strand
AACGCCTGAACAAATACCATATGAAGGCGAGCATGAGCCGCAAGGGGAATTGCTATGACAATGCCTGTATCGAATCCTTTCATAGCATCCTAAAGAAAGAGTTTGTCTATTGCACCAAATTCAAAACAAAACAGCAAGCGCAGGATGAGATGTTCCAGTATATTGAGTTTTTTTATAACCGCAAGCGAATCCACAGTGCACTGGGTTATCTTTCCCCTGTCCAATTTGCAGCGAAGTTCAAAAGAAAAAGACCGCATAAATCTATTTTTTTATGTCCACTTTCTTGACGGAAGTCCAAAGCTGCATTTAGATAAAGCATATTGATAGATGGTTCAATCCAGGGCAATGGCTCTGGTAATTCCTTGAATAACTGTTGTACATTACTTGAAATATATTTAAAATAATCGTCAATAACCATAGGTTTAATTGTCATATGCTACTCCTCCATTAACTTTATGCTATTGAGATGATCGTCTAACATCTGGTTAGTTTTTTTATTCTTGTTAAAGTCCAAGCTGCGGTTTGTCCAAATTCATCTACTGTTGATGTTACCGCGGCATAGACAAGGCTATTCTTAACTAGCTCCATTTCCTTGATTTGAACTATATTTTTTTCAGATAAGTCAATAATAACTGGAAAACCATTTGCAGTATCGATTAGAGTAATTTCCATAAAACTAAAATCTATTGCTTCGATAATGTAAAAACTCTCCCTAGATACGAGATCGGTTCCTGGTTTAACGGTTATATCCAAATTGAATAGTTGGGAAAGAGCATTACGTTGTTTGAAAATCATATCTTCAAAATTCTTTACATATTTATTTTCCGAATCGTTTATTTCATCTATTGCTTTATTCGCAATATCATCAAATATATCCAGTGTCATTTCCTCTTTAAAGCCTATTGAAATCTTCAACAAACTTTTAAAACTATTCATGACACTTAGAGCTTCTCTTTTCAGAATCATATTATCTTTCTTTTTAAAGTTATCATTATAATGGAGACAATCGTTTCTTATTTTACGTATATCATTCATTAGAGAATAAGAATTTTTTGAAATTAATTTGGCTTCCAACATTAAACTTAATCTATTATACTGCGTTTCTGATTGCCATTCATTTTTCCCGGCTTTAGTAACCAAATACTTTGTAAAATCTTCTACTGAAATACCAATCAAAGCAATGCAACTGGTGTAAAAACCAAATTCATAAAGAGCTTCAGCTTCCTTCAATAATTTCACGAAATCGCTATTATCATCAAAGAATAAAATTTCCTCTATTTCCCATTTCCGTTCAATAATTTCATCGAGATTATTATCCAACCATTTTTTCACTATTTCTGAATATGCCTTTTTATCCCTTTGAATATAAGCCATTTGCTCATTAGTTTGAACTAATTTATAGTTGAATTTATTAAAATCAAAATACATAATAAGCACTCCATTCTTATGTAGTTATTAGGATATTCCCCTAAAATTACTTTCGCATATTTTTGTACCTACGAACATGGCAAAAGTATGGCGAATCAAAAAAGCCACCATCACAAGGCAGCATTATTATGTATTATTTTATTGATTTACACGAACATCCCATCAGTGGTAGTTCTTTGAATAGTAGCAAGTAGACAAAAAAATAGGCTTATCTTTTGCTTTTGCAAAGGCTTCATCATTCCACGCATACCAATTAACATGGCTATAAGCGTGTTGAAGTAGATATGGACATTTTTCATTTATGAGAGACTATTGGCTACTTTATCAGTATTAGGCACAGGCATCACTTCCTTTCAAATTAAATTTGATTTAGTATACCCAAGTTTTCGAAAAATAAAGAAACCTCACAGAAATAAGTGAGGTTTAGGATTGAAAATTTATTTACTTTCAATATGTAGAAAATGCTTATACTATACTTGTCCATTGTCAACAACTACCGGTGGCTTGTACTACCTTTCAAGCGAGCTATAAACTTTCAATTTCGCACTACCTTTTCTGCGGGGCTAGTGCCGCCGTTGTGCCAAACCGCTCGTTATAGGCAGTGCTTCGTCCATAGAGTTTGATTTTTTTATATCGTTTATGGGGTAACCAATTCCGCTATTTTAGCCGCAACATCTGCCATTGAATCTTCAATAGTACTTAAGCCACTTCGTGAGCCAAGTAACGGACTAACTTCACGTAAATCCTCATAAGTCGTATTATGAACAATAGGGACAAGCAAATCACGAGCTAGCAAAGCTGAAAGTTCTTTATCTGCAATTCCTTCGCCCTTAACACGTTTAAGAAATGAAGGTGTAACCAATACAATACCGACACGAGATTTTGCCAACCCTTTATCAATTTCACGAAGTAAAGATGAACCCAAAAGAACATCCTTTTCACTAAACCAGATAGTTACACCTTTTGATTCAAGTAAATCGTGTAATTCCTTAGCTGCGTCTTTACGGTCATCCCAAGCGTGACAAAGAAAAACATCTCGTAAATCTGGTGATTTTGAACGTTCCTCAACATTTTCACGCACAGGAGTAAGTGTTCGAATTTCCGCAGGAGTATATAAAATAGTAGAACCAACTGAAGACCAACGTGCTTTTGTCCTAGTTTGTCCGCCACCACTACTACGACTTGTAGAACTGTTTGATAATGAAGAATGTGGTGAAGAATACGAGTTGTAACCTCCATAACTACCTCTATAACTACCTCCACACGCTGGGCAGTTTTCTCTTGCACTTGCCGTGCGATGACCGTGAACTGGTGCTGTACATCTTGCCATATTTTTATTCCCCCTATATTTTTTAAGAGAACTTTATCTGTCTGTATGTTATTATATGAATATTTTACCACAAATCGTAACATAACACCAACTGTTAGATGTACAATAATTAGCTAATAAAAATAAACGTATCAAATAAAATGTCATGTGTTTCTTAAACCTTTAATTTTTCCCACTTGTAAGAAGTCTATATCAATCCGTAACATTTTCTATAAAGCCCCTGTTTTCATTAATTTACATTGGGTGTAGTAACTAGGTCGTGTCTGAAAACTTTTCATTGAGTCAATTTGAAAATGGCAGCTACGTATACAAACGCCAAGAATGACTTGGCCAATTTGTCGTAACGAGTAGCCACACGGCGAAAATGTTTGATTTTATTGAAAAAGCACTCCACTAAGTGTCGCTCTTTGTACCGATACCAATCGACTTTCCATGGGTTTTGACTATTCGCTTTAGGCGGGATAGTGTAGGATGCCTGCTTAGCTGTAATCCAATTCCGAATCACTTCTGAGCCATAGGCTTTGTCGCCAAGAATATGACTTCCTGTA
>NZ_LVWI01000109.1 GCF_001909055.1 Paenibacillus helianthi | reverse complement strand
ATATGGTACCAGCCTACTTTATCCAGGTAGAACGAATGCCGCTTACGTCCAACGGAAAAGTAGACCGGAAAGCCTTGCCGTTACCAGAGGAAGGCTGGATGCGAGGAAATGAGTATGTTGCCCCGCAAGGTGAAATGGAAGAGCAGCTTGCTGAGATCTGGAAAGAAGTATTGGGAATTGAGCAAGTGGGTCGAACAGATAACTTCTTTGAGCTAGGTGGAGATTCCATTAAGGCCGTCCAAGTATCTGCGAGATTGCAACGACACGGCTTAAAGATGGAAATTCGAGACTTGTTCCAAAACCCAAGCGTAGAGCAGGTTAGCCCGTATCTGAAGAGCCAGACCCAGCTGAGTCATCAAGGAGCAGTCGAAGGAGAAGTGGGATTGTCGCCGATCCAACAGTGGTTCTTTGAAGGACAAAAGCAAGCCCGCCACCACTTTAACCATAGCGTGATGTTATATCGCAAGGAAGGTTATCGTGAAGATATTGTGCAACAAGTGATGCAGCGTATGATGGAGCATCATGATGCTCTGCGAATGGTGTATGAACAAACAGAAACCACGGTGCATCAGTACAATAAGGGCATCCAAGAATTGTTGGTAGAGGTACCGGTGCTAGAAGTAAGAGGCCAAGGCCTGGAAGAAGTAGAGAGACAAGCCACGCGTATTCAAGAAAGTATCGACCTGGAAAAAGGTCCAATGATGCGACTGGGGCTGTTCCGGGCAGACGATGGTGATCACTTACTCATTGTGATCCATCACTTGGTAGTCGACGGTATATCATGGCGGATATTATTAGAAGATTTCGCTTCAGGATATGCTCAAGCGCTGAAGGGTGAAGAGATCAAATTTCAGGCGAAGACCGCATCATACCAAGAATGGTCAAGCCAGATGAAGGAATATGCCCGCAGTGAAGCATTCGCGGCAGAGAAAAGCTACTGGCAGCACGAAACTAAGGCCATTGGAGCAGGAACAGAAATTACGTTGGAAGAAGTCGGGCAACTCGGCGATGGAAAGTATATCGAGGTACAGCTGGATGAGGACATGACGGAAAAAGTCCTTCGACAGGTCAATCAAGCGTACAATACCGAAATTAATGATATTCTAATGACGGCCCTTGTGATGTCCATCCATGAATGGGATGGAAGGGAAGAAATCTGTATTGATATGGAAGGTCATGGCCGAGAGGAACTGGTCGAAGGATTAGATATTACACGAACAGTAGGATGGTTTACAAGTATCTACCCAGTGACTCTTCAAGTCAAAGAACAGGAACTGGGAAGACAAATCAAAACCATAAAAGAAGCACTACGTTCAATTCCGAACAAAGGAATCGGGTATGGTATGTACCGATACTGGAGTGAGGAAGGCCAAGGTGAAGGACGGAAGGTATCTGGCATTAGTTTCAACTACTTGGGACAGTTTGACCAAGACTTCCAAACAGCGATCTTCGAAGGTTCTTCGTTACCTGTAGGTGATATGGCAAGTTCTGTGCTGAAGCGAAGCAGTGGATTAGAAGTAAATGGCATGGTGAAAGAGGGAAGAATGCGATTTACGTTTGGTTACAACGGAAAGCAGTATCTTGAGCAGGAGATGGAGAATCTTGCGAACTGTTACATGCAGAAGCTATCCGCGATTATTGCACACTGCGTGGAGAAAGAGAGTACGGAGCTAACTCCAAGTGATGTCATGGTGCATGACATGAGCATTGAGGAGATCGAAGATGTATATGCACAAATAGCAGCAGCACTTAATAAAGAATAATAATAAAAAGGTGGCTGTGATTTAAATGTTTTTATATTGCAGCCACTAAAGGAGACCATTTGAAGTGAAGACAGAAATCAAAAAAATGTATCCTTTAGCACCATTACAAGAAGGAATGTTATTCCACCATGTGATGAACAAGGGAGACTTGCAGTATTTTGTTCAAACCAGCTTCGAGGTTCGAGGCAGTTTAGATATTGATTTGTTGGAACAAAGTTATCAGGAGCTTATTAACAGATATGATGTGCTTCGAAGTGTATTTGTATTTGAGAATATAAGAAGATCTTTACAGGTTGTATTGGAGCAGTGGAAATTCACCATTGATGTGCAGAAGATTGCAAACAAATCTGATGCAGAGCAAGAAGAAGCTATGAACCGTTACATGGAAGAAGATAAAAATAAGGGCTTTGACTTGACCACAACCATTCCGATGAGAGTTGCCGTTTTTGAAATGGGTGAGCAACAGTTTAAGGTGATTTGGAGCTTCCACCACATCATGACGGATGGTTGGGGGTTAGGTGTTCTATTCGGTGAATTGCTCCAAATTTATGAGTCCTTGAATAAGGGAACACCTCTACAATTGGAGACAGCCCAGCCTTATAGCCGCTTTATCCAGTGGTTAGAGAAACAAGATAAAGTGAAAGCATCGGATTACTGGAAGAATTATTTGAAAACGATCGATGAAGTGACTAGCCTGCCAGGATATAAAAAGACGGCAGATGGCTATAAGCAAGAGGAGTTATGGTTTGCGCTGGGTGAGGAACAAACACGAAAACTCCAACAACTGGCGAACCAATACCAGGTCACTTTGAATACCATGATGCAGACGATCTGGGGGGTAGTCCTGCAGAAATATAACCGAGCGAATGAAGTTGTGTTTGGTGCCGTAGTTTCGGGAAGACCTGCCGTAATCCCTGGAATTGAGAAGATGGTGGGCTTGTTTATTAATACCATTCCTGTCCGAATTTCAAGTAGCCCGGCACAACCGTTTACAGAGGTATTGCAGGCAGTTCAAGATGCAGCGATTGTTTCAGATACGTATAGTTCATATCCGTTATATGAGATCCAAAACCAAAGCACATTAAAGCAAGATTTGATCAATCACATTATGGTATTTGAAAATTACCCAATGGATGATCGATTGAAGGATATGAGTCAAACCGCCGGAGTGGGATTGGAACTCTCTAACTTCAAAACGTTTGAGCAAACGAATTATGACTTTAATGTGATTTTGATACCTGGAAAGGAACTTGCAATAAAATTCAGTTACAATCTGAATGCATTTGAACCTGAAAGAGTGGAACGAATGAAAGGTCATTTGCAACATGTCATTAAGCAAATCATAGCAAATCCGAACTCTATGATTAATGACATTGAAATCGTGACGGCGACCATACATCAGTTATTCGAGGAGCAAGCGCAAAAAACACCAGAGAATATGGCAGTTGTGGATAAAGAGAGACGGCTGACATATCGTCAATTAAATGAGCGCGCTAACCAATTAGCAAGAACGATAAAATCTCGTGGAGTTAAACAAGAATCTATTGTTGCATTACTACTAGATCGATCGGTTGAAACAATTATTAGTATATTAGCCGTTCTTAAAGCAGGAGGAACATATCTTCCAATTGATCCAGATTATCCGGCGGAAAGAGTAGAATACATTTTCGAAGATAGCAAGGTTTCATTTTTAATTACAACAGGTGAATATGCTGCTAGTACTACATTTAGCGGAGTAACATTCAATCTCTCAGAGGAACTGGATGTCATATCGGAAGAAGAGACAACGAATTTAGAGAATATAAATAGCCTGCAAGATGCTGCATACATCATATACACTTCAGGTACCACAGGTTTACCTAAAGGGGTTGTTATCGAACACGAAAATGTCATTCGTTTACTTCTAAATGACGAAATGGAATTTGACTTTAATGCGAATGATGTCTGGACAATGTTCCACTCTTATTGCTTCGACTTTTCTGTTTGGGAGATGTACGGTGCCTTACTGTATGGGGGAAAACTTGTAATCGTACCGA
>NZ_LVWI01000108.1 GCF_001909055.1 Paenibacillus helianthi | reverse complement strand
ACAGAGTACTGTTTCAAAATATATAATATATCGATAGTCTATATCATCTATAAATTAAGGAGAGAGATTAATGTCGGTTTTTTCATCAATCTATAAAAATAAAAATTTAATAACACAACTAACTAAAAGAGATATATTAGTTAAATATAGAGGTTCAATGTTGGGAATGATCTGGTCAATTCTAAATCCCTTAATAATGCTGATTATCTATACTATCGTATTCGGTGAGATATTTAAGTCTAAATGGGGAAACACTGAAAATGAAAGTACATTTATTTTTGGGTTGACACTTTTTACTGGGATGATTGTATATAATTTATTTTCAGAAGTGTTGAGTCGGTCCGCTACGATTATTCAGTCAAATGTTAATTATGTAAAAAAAATAATCTTTCCGCTTGAAATACTGGTTGTTGTCTTAATGCTAACAGCTTTATTTAATGGACTTATAAGTTTAATTGTACTTATCATAATGAACATTTTTTTGGGCCAAGCCTTATCTTGGACAATTCTTCTAATTCCAGTTGTTTTATTTCCAATCATTTTATTATCGATGGGATTGGCTTGGTTTTTAGCAGCTTTAGGAGTCTTTTTCAAGGATACAAATTATATTGTTACTCTAATTCTTCAAATCGTACTGTTTCTTTCACCTGTTTTTTATTCAATTGAAAATGTTCCGGATTATTTGAAAGGTATCTATAATTTTAATCCTCTTGGAATAGTGATACAGCAGATGAGAGAAATTGTATTATGGGGTGAAATGCCAAACTGGATTCAGTGGGCAAATATTACTTCCATATCGCTTGTGATTTTTGTAGGTGGTTATTACTTCTTTACAAAGTTGAAAGGGGCATTTGCAGATGTTATCTGAGAATAATGCTATAGAAATAAAAAATATAAGTAAAAAGTATTATTTATATAATAGTCCTGCTGATAGAATGGTTTCTTCGTTATTTAAAAATTTTAAAAAGTTTACTGAAGTCAATGCTTTAAATAATATTAGTATAAATATCCCAAGAGGGAAGACTATTGGTTTAATAGGGCAAAATGGTTCCGGGAAAAGTACTCTGCTACAAATAATTACAGGTATTTTAAAGGCGACTAGTGGTGAAATTAAGGTTAATGGTAGAATTGCGGCATTATTAGAATTGGGATCGGGTTTTAATCCGGAATTTACCGGAAGAGAAAATGTTTATATGAACGCTACAATATTAGGTTTAACTAAAGAAGAGATTAATGATAGATTTAGTGATATAGAAAAGTTTGCTGAAATAGGTCACTTTATTGATCAACCGGTTAAGACCTACTCAAGCGGTATGTTCCTTAGATTAGCATTCGCAACTGCAGTTCATACAGATCCTGACATACTTATTGTTGATGAAGCTTTGGCTGTAGGGGACGTACGTTTTCAGAGTAAGTGTTTTCGTAAGTTTAAGGAATTTCAGGAACGAGGAAAGACTATTCTTTTTGTTACACATGCAACCGAACTTCTAATACGACATTGTGACTACGCGTATTTAATTAATCAAGGAGAATTAATCCAGGAGGGGCTTCCGAAAGAGGTTGTTAATACTTACTTGGATTTACTCTATGGTAAACAAAAAAAAATGAATGATACGACTGAAACTCGAGAGGTAAACATTCAAAGTAAAGAATTAGATATAAAAGTACAAAATAAATATTCTCAAGAAACGATTGAATTTATTACAAGTGAGAATTTAGTCTCAAACTGTGAAAACAGAAGGAGTTATAATCAAAATGAATTTAGATGGGGAGATAAAAGAGCTGAAATTATAGATTATTTTGTATTATCAAACGATATGGCAGATCCAATCGATTGTAGCTCTACGGAATTACTTCAAATAATCATGAAAGTAAAGTTTAATGATAACGTAACTTCTCCAATTTACGGGTTAACTATTAAGACGGTAGATGGCGTTACTGTTTATGGGAATAATTCCAGAGATGATTCGATTGAGGTCTCTTCACAAAACGAGGCTAATATTTGCTGTGTTCAGTTTGCTTTTGTTCCTCAACTTGTAGAAGGGGATTATTTTATTTCATTAGGGATAGCTGAAGATGTTCCTGGATTAGAGGCTCCGCCGCTAGATAGAAGGTACGATCTTATACATTTGAAGTTTCATCATGATTCTTTAGGATTTGGTATTGTAGATCTTGGAATGAAAATTGAACAATTGATTTAAGTTGTTTTAGATAACTAATTTAAATTTGTAATGGGGTGAGTATCATTAGTGCTGGAGATGAGTTTCAAACTTATTCTAAATTACTGAATTTAAAATACTATAATGGAAAAGACAATTATAGTGATGGGGAAATTGAAGAAGAAATTATAAATTATCTAAAAGAGTCACAAGGTGATGAAACAAAAATAGAAAATATATACGAAAAGGATACACGTTGGCCCATTGTTTATCATTTATCTCATATTAGAAAAAATATTGTTAATTGGTATCCTTTTAAACAAGGGTCTAGGATATTAGAGATTGGTGCAGGGATGGGGGCTATTACCGGTACACTTTGTGATAACGCTAGTCATGTGACAGCAATAGAATTATCTAAACGGAGAGCAGAGGCAATTGCGATTAGAAATTGTAATCGAGACAATTTAGAAATAATTGTCGGCAACTTAAACGATATTGAGTTACCCTATAAGTACGATTATATTACTTTAATTGGTGTGTTGGAATATGCTGGGTCCTTTACTCATGAAGAACAACCTTATAACGAATTCTTGAAGAAAGTCAGTAAGTTTCTTGCTCCTAATGGTAAGGTTTTAATAGCTATAGAAAATAGATTGGGACTTAAATATTGGTGTGGTGCTAAAGAGGATCACACTAATGTACGATATGATGGAATCTCTGGATATCCTTCTTCTAAGGGAGTAAGAACATTTGGGCGAGATGAACTTGAACAGTTACTATTCTCTTCGGGGTTTAAGAATAATCAATTTTATTATCCGTTACCAGATTATAAACTTCCACAGGTTATATTCTCAGATGATTTTTTGCCTACAATTAAAAACTCAAAGAGATACAGACCTTTTTATGCTGAAATTGAAAATCTACATTTGAGTGAACATAGTGCCATTGATGCTGTGATTGATAACAATTTGTTCCCTATGATGGCTAATTCTTTTTTTGTTGAATCGACTTTTAACTATAATGAAGATTCAAAGGTTTCTTTTGTTACTTTTAACAACGATAGGTATGAATATTTGAGAGTGCATACAAGAATAGTAAACAATAAGAAAGTGGAAAAATTTTGTGATAGAAAGGCATTGAAGCATTTAGAGGGAATTGAGGATAATAATATCCAACTTACTAAATTGGGAATGCCTATGATCAAAGAAGGTTTGAATAATAACCGATTAGTTAGTGATTTTATTCCCTCTGAAACTGTTGAAGATAGAATTCTTGATTTCTTTAAAAACAGAAAAAAAGATAGAGCCATTGAAGTAATTGATCAATTTTGGAATCTACTTTTGACATGTTCAACACCAAATAAAGCTGATAATAACAGCTCTTTTTATTTTTACATCGACGGATACATTGATCTAATTTTTTCAAACTGCTTCATAAAAGAAGAGGAATTTTATTTTTTTGATCAAGAGTGGAAATTCGAGATGATTCCAACAGAGTTTATTTTATTTAGAGCTATAGTCAATTTATATCGTTTTAATAG
>NZ_LVWI01000107.1 GCF_001909055.1 Paenibacillus helianthi | reverse complement strand
ATATCATGGCGGATATTATTAGAAGATTTCGCTTCAGGATATGCTCAAGCGCTGAAGGGTGAAGAGATCAAATTCCAGGCGAAGACCGCATCATACCAAGAATGGTCAAGTCGGATGAAGGAATATGTCCGCAGTGAAGCATTCGCGGCAGAGAAAAGCTACTGGCAGCACGAAACTAAGGCCATTGGAGCAGGAACAGAAATTACGTTGGAAGAAGTCGGGCAACTCGGCGATGGAAAGTATATCGAGGTACAGCTGGATGAGGACATGACGGAAAAAGTCCTTCGACAGGTCAATCAAGCGTACAATACCGAAATTAATGACATTCTAATGACGGCCCTCGCGATGTCCATCCATGAATGGGATGGAAGGGAAGAAATCTGTATTGATATGGAAGGTCATGGCCGAGAGGAATTGGTCGAAGGATTAGATATTACACGAACAGTAGGATGGTTTACAAGTATCTACCCAGTGACTCTTCAAGTCAAAGAACAGGAACTAGGAAGACAAATTAAAACGATAAAAGAAGCACTACGTTCAATTCCGAACAAAGGAATCGGGTATGGTATGTACCGATACTGGAGTGAGGAAGGCCAAGGCGAAGGACGGAAGGTATCCGGCATTAGTTTCAACTACTTGGGACAGTTTGACCAAGACTTCCAGACAGCGATCTTCAAAGGTTCTTCGTTACCTGTAGGTGATATGGCAAGTCCTGTGCTGAAGCGAAGTAGTGGATTAGAAGTAAGTGGCATTGTGAAAGAAGGAAGAATGCGATTTACGTTTGGTTACAACGGAAAGCAGTATTTTGAGCAGGAGATGGAGAATCTTGCGAACTGTTACATGCAGAAGCTATCCTCGATTATTGCACACTGCGTGAAGAAAGAGAGTACGGAGCTAACTCCAAGTGATGTCATGGTGCACAACATGAGCATCGAGGAGATCGAAGATGTATACGCTCTAACAGCAAGCAACGTAGGTCTAAGATTAACCATAGAAAAAATGTATCCTTTAGCACCATTACAAGAAGGAATGTTATTTCACCATGTGATGAACAAGGGAGACTTGCAGTATTTTGTGCAAACCAGTTTTGAGGTTCGAGGTAGTTTAGCTATTGATTTGTTGGAACAAAGTTATCAGGAGCTTATTAACAGACATGATGTGCTTCGAAGTGTATTCGTATTTGAGAATATAAGAAGATCGTTACAGGTTGTATTAGAGCAGTGGAAGTTCAGCATTGATGTGCAAAAGATTGCAAACAAATCTGATGCAGAGCAAGAAGAAGCTATGAGCCGTTACATGCAAGAAGATAAAAATAAGGGCTTTGACTTGACCACAACCATTCCGATGAGAGTTGCTGTTTTTGAAATGAGTGAGCAACAGTTTAAGGTGATTTGGAGTTTCCATCACATTGTGATAGATGGTTGGTGTATGAGCACCTTGTTTACAGAATTACTTCAAATTTATGAGTTCTTGAGCAAGGGAACGTCTCTACAATTGGAGACAGCACAGCCTTACAGCCGCTTTATCCAGTGGTTAGAGAAACAAGATAAAGCGAAAGCATCGGATTATTGGAACGATTATTTGAAAACGAACGATGAAGTGACTACCCTGCCGGGATATAAAAAGACGGCAGATGGCTATAAGCAAGAGGAGCTGTGGTTTGCGCTGGGTGAGGAACAAACACGAAAACTCCAACAACTGGCGAACCAATACCAGGTCACTTTGAATACCATGATGCAGACGATCTGGGGGGTAGTCCTGCAGAAATATAACCGAGCGAATGAAGTTGTGTTTGGTGCCGTGGTTTCGGGAAGACCGGCCGTAATCCCTGGAATTGAGAAGATGGTGGGCTTGTTTATTAATACCATTCCTGTCCGAATTTCAAGTAGCCCGGCACAACCGTTTACAGAGGTATTGCAGGCAGTT
Source organism: Paenibacillus helianthi (assembly GCF_001909055.1). Taxonomy (GTDB): domain Bacteria; phylum Bacillota; class Bacilli; order Paenibacillales; family Paenibacillaceae; genus Paenibacillus_AQ; species Paenibacillus_AQ helianthi. The sequence goes on along the minus strand of NZ_LVWI01000107.1, from coordinate 2,059 downwards.
CAAGATGCAGCGATTGTTTCAGATTCGTATAGTTCATATCCATTATATGAGATCCAAAACCAAAGCACATTAAAGCAAGATTTGATCAATCACATTATGGTATTTGAAAATTACCCAATGGATGATCGATTGAAGGATATGAGTCAAACCGCCGGAGTGGGCTTGGAACTATCTAATTTCAATACGTTTGAGCAAACGAATTATGACTTTAATGTGATTTTGATACCTGGAAAGGAACTTGCAATAAAATTCAGTTACAATCTGAATGCATTTGAAGTCGGAAGCGTAGAACGAATGAAAGGCCATGTGCAGCATGTTATTAAGCAGATCATAGCAAATCCGAACGCAACGATGGATGAGATTGAAATCGTGACATCAGAGGAAAAAAGGCAGCTGGTATATGGATTTAACCAGACGAAGACCGATTATCCAAAAGAAAAAACACTGCATGCATTATTTGAAGAACAAGTTGAGAAATTCCCCGATCATTTTGCTCTAGTACATCGGCAGGATTCAATGAGCTACCGTTCATTAAATAAGAAAGCTAATCAACTGGGAAGATATCTTCAAGAGTGTGGTGTTACGGCGAATAAAGTAGTCGGCATCATGGCCGATCGTTCAATAGATATGGTCATAGGGATATTGGCGATCTTAAAAGCAGGGGGAACGTACTTACCGATAGACCCGAACGTTCCAACGGATCGTATGAATTATATGTTGAAGGATAGTGGGGCGAAGATAGTACTAACCCAGTCATACTTAAAGACAGAGGGATTATATTGTAAAACTGTGGTAGATCTATCTACACCTACAGATAGTTATGAAGATACGAATTTACTATCTTCTAACGGAGTGCAGGATCTTGCCTATATCATGTATACCTCAGGGTCCACAGGAAATCCAAAGGGGGTCATGATCCCACACAAAGGGTTGCTGAATTATTTGTGGTGGGCTAACAAATCTTATTTTAAAGACGAAGCCTATCACTGTGCGTTGTACTCTTCCATAGCATTTGATTTAACAGTAACATCACTATACTTGCCGCTGATTACTGGGAAAACATTGTTTATATATGAGGGAACAGATGCAGCGGTTGTTCTTAGCGAAGTGCTGACAGATGATAAAGTGGGAATGCTTAAAATAACACCATCTCATATGAAGCTTTTAGAAGAGCTGAATTTGGAAAGTAAGAATTTGAAGGTTCTTATTACAGGTGGAGAAGATCTGAAAAGAGATTTGGCAGAGCGAGTACATCAGCAGTTCAACGGAGAAGTCACTATCTATAATGAATATGGTCCAACCGAGGCAACTGTAGGGTGCATGATTTATGAGTATGAACCGGCTGAAGCGAAGGGAACGTCCGTACCGATTGGCAGACCGGCAGACAACATGAGGGTTTATGTATTGGATGAAAAGCTTAATCCAGTTGTGACGGGAAGTAAAGGCGAGCTATGTATATCTGGAGAAGGATTGGCGGAGGGCTACCTCAATCAACCAGAATTAACAGCTGAAAAGTTCGTAGCGAACCCGTTTAAACCCGGAGAAAAGATGTATCGTAGCGGAGACTTAGCACGGTGGTTACCGGATGGAACGCTTGAATATATGGGGCGGATGGATCATCAAGTTAAGATTCGAGGCTACCGAATTGAATGTGGCGAGATTGAGGCGCAGCTGTTAAAGCATGAATCGGTTAACGAAACGTTGGTGATGGCACGAGAGTCGGAGGATGGCAGTAAGTATCTGGCAGCTTACATCGTGAACGAAACCCAGGTAGATGTAACCGAATTGAGAAGACACTTGGAGAAACACGTACCAAGTTATATGGTACCAGCCTACTTTATCCAGGTAGAACGAATGCCGCTTACGTCCAACGGAAAAGTAGACCGGAAAGCCTTGCCGTTACCAGAGGAAGGCTGGATGCGAGGAAATGAGTATGTTGCCCCGCAAGGTGAAATGGAAGAGCAGCTTGCTGAGATCTGGAAAGAAGTATTGGGAATTGAGCAAGTGGGTCGAACAGATAACTTCTTTGAGCTAGGTGGAGATTCCATTAAGGCCGTCC
>NZ_LVWI01000106.1 GCF_001909055.1 Paenibacillus helianthi | reverse complement strand
AGGAATTATCCGGTATTAGCTACCGTTTCCGGTAGTTATCCCAGTCTAGAGGGTAGGTTGCCTACGTGTTACTCACCCGTCCGCCGCTAAGCTTATCCCGAAGGATAAGCTCCGCTCGACTTGCATGTATTAGGCACGCCGCCAGCGTTCGTCCTGAGCCAGGATCAAACTCTCCAAATTGGTATTTAGAAAGAGCGATTGCTCATTTTGAAACATCTGACGAGAATAAAATATTCTCTATTTTTGGATCTCACTTGCGTGAAATCCCACTCACTCGTTGTTCAGTTTTCAAAGATCAAGCTCGTCGTCGGCGCCGATTATCTCGTCACCAGCAACTCTTATAATATATCACATTCGACCGAGTAATGCAAGCTCTTTTTTTCAACTTCTTTTCGAGCTCGGCGTTGATGTTTCATGGCCGGAATAAGAATATACCATGTACAGAGTTTCATTGCAAGCATTTATTTTCAATGTTCTATAATTCACTCTAGTAGCCCAGTAGATCGCTAATTATATCCCACTGTACAACCTTTCTCCATTGTCGGCATCCATGCAGTATGATGCCCATTTTCCGCTTAATCATTCCTGTTTGGAATGAGACGCTACATCCGCCGCGATACATACGGAGTCTCAATGGCAAATGGTATAGAAAGCTCCACTGGCCTTGGAATACTCACTAGTGCCGCTCCAACAAAGCCAAGCAGCAGGCGATTCACGAATGGGATGGAAACCTCTGAATTGGAAGAGATATAGAACTCCCTCTCTTGTCGAGGGTAATAATGTTTGATATCAAGTGAGCGTGTATCAAATTTACACACTGAACTTTTAAAGATCCCCCGGCGGGGAATCACCGGGGGATCTTTTTAACATATTATAGTTAAGCTCTTAGATGAATACCGAATGTGGCAATCTCGCAGGGTCCGAGTTCCAGCTGATGCTGGGTATCTCCTGAAAGCGGCAACGGAGCCGTTCTCTCTTCTAATATGCTTGTGCGATACAGATGTTCATGAGGAAGTGGCAATTGCAGATCTAATTGCGCGTGTGAGCCGCTCATGTTGTACCAGCGAAGCAGAAGGTCTCCGGTGGTTTCATTCATTTTCATAGAAGAAAATGCGGCTTCTGTGCCTTTCCAGCTCAAAGGTGAATAAGCCGAAGCGATTGTCCCGGTATGGATACCCGTCTGGAAGATGGTCCATGGAACCTGGAATTGGTATGCTTCGGCGTACGCGCCTGAAGTGATGCCATCTCCACTATGCGGAATCAGCATTAGCTGGGCGGTATGCTCGCCAATGCATTGCGCCTCCGGTGTCGGGAACCAGCCCCAGTCGCCTAATTCGCCTACACTGCGAAGCAGGGTAACGGCAATCGTATTGCGTCCGTCCCGCAGCACTTCATATTCATTCAGACCGAGATTAGCTACAGTCATGCCGGCCTCAGCAATGCTCACATCCACAAAAGACTGCTGATGCTGGGTATTGCTTGGATTTTGCCACTCTACTGCTGGTTCATTCTCCCGCTTGGCAATTTCGAACATAGAATCGGCATGATGCACGGAAGTCTGCAGATCCGTAGGGAAGAGCATACGAACACGGTGATCTTTGGCGACATTGTTGATCGTGGATTCAATGTGTACTCCCTTACCTGTACGTTCCAGCGAGATGACAGTACGCAGCTCCAGAATCACGGTGTCACTGCTACGCTGAGCTTTACGCTCCGGATAGTATACCAGTGCAAGCTGCTCCTCTTTCAAAGTGGCGTCTGCCGAAGCTGGAACCTCCCAAGCATGCTTAATCTCAACAGAAGCCCGGTAAGGAGTATCTTCAAGCACAGTAAGGACAGCATTCAGCCCTTTGGTAGTCAAAGGAATCTCGCCATCCGGCTGTCTGTACATATACTCGTTCCCTATGTCTCCGGTATTCTCATAGATGCCCAGATCACGGTAAAGCACACCGCTCAGCTTGTGATGCAGGCTGAAAGAGCCATCTCCGGCAACTTCGACACGGATTGCTTCATTCTCCAGGACATGCCCACCGCTAATAAGTGAGGCCTTCTTGGGATCCGCTGCTTCCCGCTGTGCTGCCCATGCATAAGCACGTAATCCGAGAGCCGGAACGTCCGCCGCTTCGAAGGTGATTTTAACTCTACGGCACATGAACGGCTGGCGGAACTTGTCGTCCGGCAGATCGTAGCCGAATTCCAGGCCCAGATCCTCCACGGTGCAAGCCAATACCTTACCGCTGTCATCCAGCAATACTCGGCCAGAGAGATTGAATTCCTTCATTCTGCGGGAGGTCTCCTCCAGGCCGAAGCCTTCGCGAAGGTATAAGCGGGCTGCGTCCAGTTCGACACTGACAGTCCCTGTGCGGCTCCAGCCTGTCGTGTTCATCACCACAAAAGGAACAGCTTGCATATCTTCCGGGGTGCCTTTAAAAATAGAGGTATCTACAGCCTCTGCGATAAATCTGGCGCTGTCTTCTATGATACTTTCTGCTACGTGACGGCTTTTATCAAAACGGGTCACCATCTCGCGGTGCACCTCGTCCACGCTGCAGCCGCAGATGCTGTCGTGCGGATGGTTCTGCATCAGCGTCTTCCAGGCGTAGGTGAACAGATGATGCGGATAGTCTTTGCCGGCAAGCCTTGCAATGGAAGCTAGAGGCTCGGCTACTTTTTCAAGAAGAGTCTGGCCCTTCTGATTCATCTGCTTCAAATACACACGTGCCGAAGCAGTATTTACCAGTGTGCCCCAACCGTCGGTCCGCTGGCTGCGCAGCTCGCCTGTAACCGATGAAAGTTCACGTCCACCCTGCTCCAGATCGGCATTCAGCGCATCCAGGTAATCCGGAAAGTTGGAATGAACGAACTCCACCTCGGGATAGAGCGTCTGCGCGGTGGCAATCGCCTCCGGCAAATCCAGCTGAAGCGGCTGATGGTCGCAGCCATTCATGAACAGGAGCTCACCAGTGGAGGCATATTTTTCGGCATCGGCCAGCTTACGGTCCCAGAATTCACGCGCAGCAGCCTCGTCCGCCGGAACTTCATTCCCGTTGGAATACCAGTTGGCGAAGAGGATACCGAGAATGCGGGAACCGTCCGGCCCTTCCCAGATCAGCTCAGAGAACGAAGACTCATAGCCGCCGTCGGATACGGTATTGTTGAAACCGGTGGGCTTCACTCCTCTGCCGAAAAAGGCATTCTTAATACCGGACTGGAGCATGAGCTGGGGCGTCTGGCCGACGAGACCGAAGGTATCAGGGAAATAGCCGATTTTGGACGGGTCTCCGTATTTCAACGCATCCTGATGGCCGATCTGCATATTGCGCACGTTCGCCTCACCGCTCGTAAGGAAAGCATCCTGCAAAATATACCACGGGCCAATCAGAATCCGGCCATCACGAATATGTTGCTCCAGCCTTGTTTTGTTCTCGGGGCGGACCTGCAGATAATCCTCCAGAATAATCGTCTGGCCATCCAGATAAAAGCTGCGGAAGGCCGTACTGTTATCCAATTTATCTAGCAGCGCATCCACCAGCTGTACCAGACGGACATGATGCTTCTCGTAGGGCAAATACCATTCCCGGTCCCAGTGGGTATGGGAAACGATATGCGCGGTTTTTTTCTTCGTCATGACTCCCATCTCTCCCTTAAATCTTGCTCAATGTATTGTGACTGCAGTTTCTCCCGCTCTGTACACGGATGTCCGTTGCCCCTGCTTGTCTGCGGCAAACAGTATGGAGCGTTCTTTCTCCAGCCGGAAGCTGTTCCTTGCAGAATCGCTTCGGGGCTGGGCCTCCAGCACTTCCAGGCCATATTCTGGAACCACCCGGAATGGCATGCGCCCCATTACTTCGGGAGCAAGGAGTCGCTGGTTCAAATCCTGTCGCCATGATTATGCCTTAGTGTTACCGCCCTGTTACTGTTCACGGATACTATCCCTCAATCTCCAAAGGGAACTCCCTCATATATTTAAGCAATTCATCCACGGTGGTAAAAGCAAGGCCCGTAACCGTATCCGCACACCCGTAGTAGATCGCAATCCGTCCTGTCGCGGAATCGGTCAAAGCCGCGCAAGGGAAGGTCACATTGGGCACATCCCCCACACATTCGTACACCATTTCCGGCCCCAGAATATAATTACGCGAACGGGCTTTTACTTTCCACGGCTGATCCAGATCCAGAAGCGCACAGCCCATGCGGTAGACAAATCCATTACATGTGTTGATTACGCCGTGATAGATGAGCAGCCAGCCCTCGCTGGTTTCGATCGGAATCGGACCGGGACCAATCTTCTTGGACTGCCAGGCGGAGGCATCTCCATTCACCGTGCCCATCACATAGCGGTGTTTGCCCCAGAAGGTAAGGTCCGGACTTTCGCTGTAGAAAATATCTCCAAACGGAGTATGCCCGGTATCGCTTGGACGGCTAAGCATGGCATAATGCCCGTTGATCTTCCGCGGGAACAATACGCCATTGCGG
>NZ_LVWI01000105.1 GCF_001909055.1 Paenibacillus helianthi | reverse complement strand
ATGAAACCTTGCTATCTTCGAAAATGTATTCTACTCTTTCCGCCGGATAATCTGGATCAATTGGAAGATATGTTCCTCCTGCTTTAAGAACGGCTAATATACTAATAATTGTTTCAACCGATCGATCTAGTAGTAATGCAACAATAGATTCTTGTTTAACTCCACGAGATTTTATCGTTCTTGCTAATTGGTTAGCGCGCTCATTTAATTGACGATATGTCAGCCGTCTCTCTTTATCCACAACTGCCATATTCTCTGGTGTTTTTTGCGCTTGCTCCTCGAATAACTGATGTATGGTCAACGTTAATGGGTAGCTCGCTTTAGTCTGGTTAAATCCATATACCAGCTGTTCTTTTTCCTCTGATGTCACGATTTCAATCTCATCCATCGTTGCGTTCGGATTTGCTATGATCTGCTGCATAACATGCTGCACATGGCCTTTCATTCGTTCTACGCTTCCGACTTCAAATGCATTCAGATTGTAACTGAATTTTATTGCAAGTTCCTTTCCAGGTATCAAAATCACATTAAAGTCATAATTCGTTTGCTCAAACGTATTGAAGTTAGAGAGTTCCAAGCCCATTCCGGCGGTTTGACTCATATCCTTCAAGCGATCATCCATTGGGTAATTTTCAAATACCATAATGTGATTGATCAAATCTTGCTTTAATGTGCTTTGATTTTGGATCTCATATAACAGATATGAACTATACGAATCTGAAACAATCGCTGCATCTTGAACTGCCTGCAATACCTTTATAAACGGTTGTGCCGAGCTACTTGAAATTCGGACAGGAATAGTATTAATAAACAATCCTATCATCTTCTCGATTCCTGGTATCACTGCAGGTCTCCCCGAAACGACTGCACCAAAAACAACATCATTCGTTCGGTTATATTTCTGCAAGACTACCCCCCAGATCGTCTGCATCATGGTATTTAATGTGACCTGGTATTTGTTCGCCAGTTGTTGGAGTTTTCGTGTTTGTTCCTCACCCAGCGTAAACCATAACTCTTCTTGCTTGTAGCCATCTGCCGTCTTTTTATATCCCGGCAGGGTAGTCACTTCATCGATCGTTTTCAAATAATTCTTCCAGTAATCCGATGCTTTCGCTTTATCTTGTTTCTCTAACCACTGGATAAAGCGGCTGTAAGGCTGTGCTGTCTCCAATTGTAGAGACGTTCCCTTGCTCAAGAACTCATAAATTTGAAGCAATTCTGTAAACAAGGTGCTCATACACCAACCATCTATCACAATGTGATGGAAACTCCAAATCACCTTAAACTGTTGCTCACTCATTTCAAAAACAGCAACTCTCATCGGAATGGTTGTGGTCAAGTCAAAGCCCTTATTTTTATCTTCTTCCATGTAACGGCTCATAACTTCTTCTTGCTCTGCATCAGATTTGTTTGCAATCTTCTGCACATCAATGATGAACTTCCACTGCTCTATTACAACCTGTAAAGATCTTCTTATATTCTCAAATATGAATATACTTCGAAGTACATCATGTCTGTTAATAAGCTCCTGATAACTTTGTTCCAACAGACCGATATCTAAATTCCCTCGAACCTCAAAGCTGGTTTGTACAAAATACTGCAAGTCTCCCTTGTTCATTACATGGTGGAATAACATTCCTTCTTGTAACGGGGCTAAAGGATACATTTTTTCTATGGTTAATCCTTTGCTTGCTGTTAGAGCGTATACATCTTCGATCTCCTCGATGCTCATGTCATGCGCCATGACGTCACTTGGAGTCAGCTCGGTACGATCTTTCTCCACACAGTGCTTAATAATGGCTACTAACTTCTGCATGTAACATCCAGCAAGATTCTCCATCTCCTGCTCACGGTATTGCTTTCCGTTGTAACCAAACGCAAATTGCATTCTTCCTTCTTTCACAATGCCGTTTATTTCTAATGCGCTACTCCGTTGCAACATAGGACTTGCCACGCCCCCTACAGATAACGAAGATCCTTTGAAAATCTCTGTCTGGAAGTCTTGGTCAAACTGTCCCAAATAGTTGAAGCTAATTCCAGATACTTTCGGATCTTGGCCTTCCTCACTCCAGTAGCGGTACATGCCATACCCGATCCCTTTGTTTGGAATAGAACGTAGTGCTTCTTTTATGGTTTTTATTTGTCTTCCCAGTTCCTGTTCTTTGACTTGAAGAATCACTGGATAGATACTTGTAAACCATCCTACCGTTCGAGTAATATCTAATCCTTCAACCAATTCCTCTCGGCCATGACCCTCCATATCAATACATATTTCTTTCCTTCCATCCCATTCATGGATTGACAGGGCGAGTGCCGTCATTAGAATATCGTTGATTTCGGTATTGTAAGCTTGGTTTACCTGACGGAGCGCTTTTTCCGTCATGTCCTCATCCAGTTGTACCTCGATATACTTTCCATCGCCAATTTGTCCGACTTCTTCCGCCGTTACTTCCGCTCCTACCCCATTGGCCTGGTTTATTCGTTGTTGCCAGTAGCTTTTTTCTGCCGCGAATGCTTCACTGCGGGTATACTCCTTCATCCGGCTTGACCATTCTTGGTATGATGCTGTCTTCGCCTGGAATTTAACCTCTTCACCCTTCAGCGCTTGAGCGTATCCTACCGTAAAGTCTTCCAATAGAATCCGCCATGACACACCGTCTACGACCAAGTGATGGATCACAATTAATAAGTGATCGCCATCGTCTGCTCGGAACAGCCCCAGTCGCATCATTGGACCTTTTTCCAGGTCGATACTTTCTTGAATACGCGTGGCTTGTCTCTCTACTTCTTCCAGGCTTTGGCCTCTTACTTCTAGCACCGGTACCTCTACCAACAATTCTTGGATGCCCTTATTGTACTGATGCACCGTGGTTTCTGTTTGTTCATACACCATTCGCAGAGCATCATGATGCTCCATCATACGCTGCATCACTTGTTGCACAATATCTTCCCGATAACCTTCCTTGCGATATAACATCACGCTATGGTTAAAATGGTGGCGTGCTTTCTTTTGCCCTTCAAAGAACCACTGCTGGATCGGCGACAATTCCACTTCTCCTTCGACTGCTCCTTGATGACTCAGCTGGGTCTGGCTCTTCAGATACGGGCTAACCTGCTCTACGCTTGGGTTTTGGAACAAGTCTCGAATCTCCATCTTTAAGCCGTGTCGTTGCAATCTCGCAGATACTTGGACGGCCTTAATGGAATCTCCACCTAGCTCAAAGAAGTTATCTGTTCGACCCACTTGCTCAATTCCCAATACTTCTTTCCAGATCTCAGCAAGCTGCTCTTCCATTTCACCTTGCGGGGCAACATACTCATTTCCTCGCATCCAGCCTTCCTCTGGTAACGGCAAGGCTTTCCGGTCTACTTTTCCGTTGGCAGTGAGTGGCATCCGCTCTACTTGAATAAAGTAGGCTGGCACCATATAACTTGGTACATGTTTCTCCAAGTTTCTTCTTAATTCGGTTACATCTACCTGGGTCTCGCTCACGATGTAAGCAACCAGATACTTACTGCCATCCTCCGACTCTCGTGCCATCACCAACGTTTCGTTAACCGATTCATGCTTCAACAGCTGCGCCTCAATCTCGCCACATTCAATTCGATATCCTCGAATCTTCACCTGATGGTCCATCCGTCCCATATATTCAAGAGTTCCATCCGGTAACCACCGAGCCAAGTCTCCACTCCGGTACATTTTCTCCCCAGGTTTAAACGGGTTCGCTACGAACTTTTCTGCTGTTAACTCTGGTTGATTGAGATAACCCTCTGCTAATCCTTCACCAGATATACACAACTCCCCTATACTTCCCATCACGACTGGATTAAGCTTTTCATCCAACATATAAACTCCCATATTATCTGCCGGTCTGCCAATCGATACGGACATTCCCTTCTGTTCAGCCGGTTCATACTCATAAATCATGCACCCTACAGTTGCCTCGGTTGGGCCATATTCGTTGTAAATGGTAACTTCTCCGTTGAACTGCTGATGTACTCGGTCTGCCAAATCTCTTTTCAGATCTTCCCCACCTGTAATAAGAACTTTCAAATTCTTACTCTCCAACTTCAGCTCTTCCAAAAGCTTCATATGAGATGGTGTTATTTTCAGCATTCCCACTCTATCATCTGTCAGCACTTCGGTAAGGACAACCGCAGCATCTGTTCCCTCATATATGAACAATGTTTTTCCGGTAATCAGTGGCAAGTATAACGACGTCACTGTTAAATCAAATGCTATGGACGAGTACAACGCACAGTGATACGCTTCATCTTTAAAATAAGATTTATTAGCCCACCACAAATAATTCAATAATCCCTTGTGAGGGATCATTACCCCTTTTGGATTTCCTGTGGATCCCGAGGTATACATGATGTAGGCAAGGTTTTGCGATCCTGTAGTAGATAGTATATTCGTATCTTCAAAACCATCTGTAGCCATTGATAGATTTACCACGGTTTCACAATGTAATCCTTCTGTCTTTAGATGTGGCTGTGTGAGCAATATCTTCGTTCCACTATCCTTTAACATATAATTAATGCGATCCGCTGGAACTTTTGGGTCTATTGGTAGGTACGTTCCCCCTGCTTTTAAGATCGCCAATATCCCTATAACCATATCTATTGAACGATCGGCCATTATACCGACTACTTTATTCGCTGTAACACCACACTCTTGAAGATATCTTCCCAATTGATTAGCCTTCTTATTTAATGAACGGTAGCTCATCGAATCCTGCTCATGTACAAGGGCAATATGATCAGGTGATATTTGAGCCTGCTCCTCAAATATCTGATGAATGGTTTGATGAGATGGATAGCTGGCTTTAGTCTGGTTAAACCCATATACCAGTTGTTCCTTCTCCCCTGCTGTTACCATTTCAATATCACATAATCGAATTTGCTCTTGCTCTACTACCTTCCTTAAGATCTGCACGAAATGTCCAGACATACGTTCTAACGTTTCTTTTTTATATAACGATGTACTATATTCCACGTTACATTCAATCTCGCCATTCTGCTCTTCTACTGCTTCCCATGTCATATCGAATTTCGCTACTTGATGAGCTATTCCAAAAGGTATACCTATAACTTCACCCATCTTCACGTTCGGAATATCCATGTTTTGAAGCAAAAACATCGTATCAAAAAGTGGATTTCTCGCTGTATCGCGCCGTACTACAAGCTGCTCAACCAGTTGTTCGAATGGGTAGTTCTGATGCTCATTTGCTTGAAGAACATGTTCCTTTACTTCTTCCAAAAATTGATTAAATGGTTTCTCTTTGGTCGGATAATGACGTAATGCTAGCGTATTAATAAACATACCTACGGTTTGCTCCACATCTGCATGAGTTCGTCCTGCCGCTGCAGTCCCTACCACAATATCCTCTTGACCTGTATATTTGGACAACATGATGTTATATGCTGCTAACA
>NZ_LVWI01000104.1 GCF_001909055.1 Paenibacillus helianthi | reverse complement strand
GATTAATAGAATATTATTCTTTAAACTTGAAGGACAGCACTCGAATGGACATTAGGCCATTTTATACGCTTTATGATTATAAAAAACTCATGGTTGCAAGAATAAGATATATAGAGAAAAAAAAACTCTATGATATTAAACCTATGTTCTCCGAAGGTTTTACAAAGCTTGAGAATAAAAGTGAAAGTTTACTTAATTTATATATAAAATATGCATTAACGCAACATGAGAAATATTCAGACAAATTGATGATTCTCTTTAATGAATTATATCTTAATGAGCAAGTACTTCTAGAACAATTGCTTAATGATTTTTCTGATAAGTCTCTAATATAAATTAATCTTTCGAGAAATAGCTTCTACTTTAAAGAAAATATAAAGAGGTGTTATATGAATAGACAAAGTCCTTTTTTTCGTTTGTTAAAGTATATGCGAAGATATAAGTTGCTCTATGCTTGTTTGATTTTCACGATGATAGTAGGTACTGCGCTTGATCTCTCTATTGCCTGGTTTTTATCTCTTATCACAAATGCTGCTGTAAAAGGTGAAGTTGAGACGTGGCCAATTTTAATTTTTTTAGCTATAGGAATGATATTTTTTATAGCTCTTTTTTCATATTTAGATACATATTTCAAACAAAAGGCATCTTTAAATGTAAGGAACGATATAAGGCTCGATACACTTAATCATGTTTTAAGGTTACCTCAATCGTATTATGATAAAAATCATTCAGGCGAGTTACTATCTCGGTTCACAAGTGATAATCAAGCTGTAGGAGAAGCAAGCGGTCATATTATAATGGGTCTTCTCAAAAATCCGTTACTTGCGCTTTGTGCATTTATTTATTTATTAAACATTCACTGGCCTCTCGCCTTGATTTCTATTTCAATAGGACCACTAATGATATTGGTAGGAAAACTATTCGGTGAAGTTATGCGTAAGAAAAGCATTATTCTGCAAGAAGCCATGGGCAAGGCAACCTCTTTTTTGCAAGATGTATTGGGTGCCAGTGTTCTATATAAAGTTTTTGGTCTTGAGAAGAAAATTTCGAAACAATATCAACAGTACAGTACAAAAATATCTGAAATCGAGCGAAGTCAGGGAAAAATACAGGGAAGTGCAAACGCTGTATCAGCAAGTATTGCAACAATGAGCTTTATGATTGCAATCCTTGTTGCTGGTTTTTTTGTTGCAAAAGGGAATCTAGAAGTTGGTGCTATGGCCGCGTTCATTCAACTCATGAACTATCTTGTGCAACCGTTTTCGCAACTCCCCGGGCTTTGGTCATCTATGCAGCAAGCATTAGCGGGTGCCGAGCGGATCTTTCAGATCATCGATTCTCCTAAGGAATATGAGAAGCTTCCAGAACAGGGACGTGCAAGTTCTTTTGGGACATTAACTGTATCTAATGTTGGCTTTTCTTATACAAAATCTGAGAATGATATGGCTCTTAGAAATATTCACTTCTGTGCAACGGCAGGCCAGACGATAGCCATAGTTGGTGGTAGCGGTGGAGGGAAGTCCACATTATTTAAGTTGCTTCTTGGGCTGTATTCTCCAACAATTGGAACGATCGAGATTGATGGTAGATGTGAAGAGTCAATGGGATTAAGGAAATATCGAGATTACTTCTCACTTGTTCCTCAAGAGTCAATTCTTTTCACAGGTACGATTAGAGATAATATATTGGATGGTAACTTCATGGCTGATGAAACAAGTGTAATTAATGCAGCAAAGAAAGCAAATGCTTATAATTTTATTATGACATTAAGTGAAGGTTTCGATACAGAGATTGGGGAACGCGGTAGTCGGTTGTCAGGGGGACAAAAGCAAAGGATTGCGATTGCAAGAGCAATTTTACGAGATGCACCCATATTGCTTTTAGATGAGGCGACTGCGGCTTTAGATAATGAATCCGAAAAGATTGTACAGGATGCTTTAGCAAAATTAATGGTTGGAAAAACAACTTTAGTTATTGCACATCGTCTGACAACAATTCAAAATGCAGATTTGATCTTAGTTATGGAAAATGGGAATTTGGTTGAACAAGGTACACACAATGAATTACTTCTAGCTCGTGGTCGATATCATTCACTCTACTATGCTCAATTAGAAGGAGAAGAAGTTACAGAAAAAATTCTTATGGACACATAGAGATCGTTTTTTAGGTGATTTGATAAAAGTTCTTCATAGAGACACTTTAAACTCTAACTTTTTGTTTTTATATAGACCGCAATTAAGATCATAACCTAACAAGCAGACGATCGACGGTACCCAGCGGATGCTTATTGATTCGCTTCATAAATTGGCTCACATGAAGCTTAACCTTATAGAATTTTTCAAAAAAGACATTGTTCACTACATCGGCTTTGAGCCACAGCCATAGCCCTTCAACCGGATTGAGGTTTGGGCTGTAAGGTGGTAGAAAGACCGACTGCAGACGCGGATGTTCCGCCAAAAAAGGCTGTAACTCCGTAGCATGATGAATCCGGCTGTTGTCCAGAATCAAGGCGATTTCCCCACCTGGATACGCAGAGAGAAGATCCTGGAGAAATCGAATAAAGGCTGCGGTATCAGCCTTTTCTTCTTCTCGGTGATGCACCTGCCCGGTTTCATAATTAATCGCACCGAACAACTTGGCTCCTTCGTGCTTGCCGTACGTGCGCACTTTGCGTTGTCTGCCACGTGGGAACCAATTGTATTGCAGCGCTTGATAGGACCGGATCATCGATTCGTCTTCAAAAAGCAAATGATCGATTTTTTCGGCTTCAACCTGTTTCTTTAGCGCTGCAAAAGTGTGCTTTTTGAAATACGCCTGGCATCCTCGTCAGCGTTGGCAAGCGTATACGTTGCTTTGGTAAAACTGAAGTTCATCCGTTTGAGCATTGCGCTGATCCCACGCACGCTCATTGTGATGCCAAACTCTCGTTTGATCCACTCCGCCACCAGCGGGAGGGTCCAAGTATACCGGGCTTCAAAACCCACATCGGCCGGTTGTTGCTGCTCCAGCATCGCTGCTAACTGTTTTCGCTGCTCCTCCGTGAGTTTTGTCGGTTGTCCAGGGGAATGATCCATCTTCAGGCCAGGCAGACCTTGCGTTTGGTAGGCTTTCCAATAGAGGCCGATGGTTTGACGCGCACGACTGAGCAGATCGCCGATCTCTTCAAACGTATGTCCTTCCAGACGAAGACGGACGGCCAGGTACCTTTCGTAGAGTCGTTTTGTCCGAGGTTTGTTTCATCGCTGCATTCAACCGCTCGATTTCTTCGTTTCTCATGTTCATCGCCACCTTCGGGTAAGTTATTACTATTCTTTACCCGATTTGGCGATTGGAGTGACTTTGGTAGTTTCTTAAATGCGTTCAATATAGAACTTTTATTTGCAAAATTGTAGTACATACGACTGGGAGGACCTATGATGAGTAGTACATTAACTAGCATGTTTCATGAAATAGAACCAATTACAGATAAAGGTATAACTTTTATTTACAGTGAAATGAAAGAAGAATTTATCCCATATCATTCTTTTTATAAAAGAACATTACAAGTCTTAAATCATATTCAAGAAATAGGATTAAAGCCAAGAGATGAACTAGTTTTTCAAATCGAAGATAATAAAGAGTTTGTATTATTATTTTGGGCTTGTATCTTAGGTGGCATTATACCTATTCCTGTTACTCTCGGAAGTAATGAGGCACATCGTTTAAAATTAATTAATATTATTAGTGTTTTGGATAACCCATATGTTGCAACAACTAATAAAACAGCAGAATATTTACGCCAAAATTCAAATGATTCGTTTAATTTATTTAAACTTATAGATGATAGAGTTATTTTAATAGATGATATTATTCTCAAGGAAGAATCGAAAAATATATTTAATGCAACCCCCGACGATATCGCCTTTATTCAATTTTCCTCCGGGTCAACTGGTATTCCTAAGGGGGTTATTTTAAGCCATGTGAATTTAGTAACGAATATTAACGATATTATAAAAGGGAGAAATGTTAAAGAACACGATTCTCAACTAAGTTGGATGCCTTTAACCCATGATATGGGACTAATTGTTTGTCATATAATGCCAATTAAAGCAAAGATAAACCAATATAATATGAATACAAATACCTTTATACATAGACCATCTCTTTGGTTGAAAAAAGCTTCAGAACATCAAGTAACGATGCTGTCATCCCCAAATTTTGGTTATAAACATTTTTTATCTTTATTTAAACCCAAATCATCTGAAAATTGGGATTTATCTAATGTTGCAACGATTTATAATGGTGCAGAGCCTATCTTGGGATCACTTTGTAATGAGTTCTTTGATGCTATCGAGCATACTGGAATTAAACGGAATACTATTGCCGCGGGGTATGGATTGGCAGAAGGTACAGTTGCCGTTACAGTCACGGGTCTTGGAGAAGAACTTTCTATATATTATTTAGATAGAGAATCAATAAACATTGGGTCTGAAATAATAGAAGTTTCAAAAAATGACTTACATGTCAGTTTTGTAAGTGTTGGCGAACCGATGGAACATTGTGAAGTGAGAATATGTAATAATTCAGGAGAAGAATTAAAAGATCGTACGGTAGGGCATATTCAAATTAAAGGTAGGAATACCACTCGAGGATATTATAACGATTCGATAGAAACAAAACGTTTATTTACTCCGGATGGATGGTTGATTACTGGCGATTTAGGGTTTGTTGATCAGGGTTGTCTAATTCCTACTGGTCGGTATAAAGATTTAATAATCGTAAACGGGCAGAATTATTATCCTCACGATATAGAAAGAGTTGTAACCGATTTAAATCATATAGATTTAGGAAAAGTAGTAGCATGTGGTGCATTTAATGAAGAATTGGGACAAGATGATATAGTAATTTTTGTATACTTTAAAAACAAGATTGAGGATTTTATTTCTTTAAGTATATCAATTAAAGAAAATATTGCTACATACATGAATATTTCCATAGCACACGTTATACCAATTAGAAAAGTGCCCAAAACAACTAGTGGTAAGGTGCAAAGATATTTGTTATCTAATGAATTTAAATTAGGTGTATATAATAATGTTATTCAAGAAATTGAAATACACAGTATACAAGTAAATTATGCTCCAGAAGGAGTGTTCGAAAATAAATTAGCTAATATTTGGTGCGAAATTTTGGATTTGATAGAAGTAGGAAGAAACGATCATTTTTTTGTTTTAGGGGGAAATTCATTAAAAGCAACACTCTTATCGACACGACTACAAAAGGAATTCGGGAAAATTGTTAGTGTTAAGAATATTTTTGAATGTCCAACACTAGCTTCTATGGCGAAAAAAATAGAAGAAGCCGAGCGAGTGGAATATTCATCTATTGTAAGAGCTTCATACCAAGATTGGTATCCAATTACTGCAGCACAAAAACGATTACTTGTGATTAATGAAATGGAAAAGGGGAGCACTGCCTATAATATACCTCTTGTTATGGAACTAAAAGGACCTGTGAATATAACACAAATAGAAAAAGCTTGGAAAGTAATTGTACAGAGACATGAATCACTGCGCACGTCCTTTGCATGGGTAAATGGAGAGTTGATGCAGCGTGTTCATAACGATGTAGAAATTGAAATGATGTATGAAGAAGCAGCAGATGATATTGAAGCAAAGGACATCGTTTCGGGATGGATTCAGCCTTTTAACCTGAATGAGGGCCCACTTTGCCGGGTAGGAATGGTTCGGTTAACAGATCAGCGGCATCTCTTATTCTTTGATATTCATCATTCGGCATCGGATGGAACATCGATGGGGATTTTGATGAAGGAACTCATGTCTTTGTATCAGGGAGAGGAGTTAGCGGAAGTCACCGTACAATACAAAGACTTCGCAGTATGGCAGCAAGAGCAGAATCAAGAGATCGTAAAAAAACAAGAAGATTATTGGTTAGATATCTATGCTGGAGAAGTGCCAGTGCTGGATATGCCAACCGATTATCCACGGCCTTTGATGCGAGATTTTAAAGGAGATGCCATCCAATTCACGATTGAATCAGACTTAGGAAAGCAAGTTCGAAACATGGCAGCTCGGACAGGAAGTACAGTGTATATGGTGTTGTTAGCAGCATATAACATCATGTTGTCCAAATATACAGGTCAAGAGGATATTG
>NZ_LVWI01000103.1 GCF_001909055.1 Paenibacillus helianthi | reverse complement strand
TTATTCACCTATCCTATATGTAATTTTTATTTGCAAGTCTAAGTAGAAAGCCCTTTCATATGTCGGGATTATGATTGATCTCCGGCAATTCATATTCTCCTTTCATATGTCGGGATATAATCCTTTTAATTGCAATATAAATTATTAAATGTAATTAAATAGCTTTCATGAATTACATTATAAACTATAAAATATCTGTTATATATGGCTCGAATTTTGGATAGGGGTTCAATATTTCGGCCAACGGGCTACAGATCCGCTCCATGGTCCATTACTTCACTTCCTATAACAACTAACAACGCCTTCAGCGGCGGTTATTTTAAACCGTTCCGCCGCTGAAGATCGCGAATTTCTTTCCAGGATATCAACTTAATATTTTGCTTCTTAATCAGTTCTTTCACATCAGGATCATTATAAAGTTGATACTCCATTTCACGATTTTCATAATAATTCGTCAGTTCTTTTAGTTCTTCCGATACAATTGCTGGATGCGTAGTGATTTGTGTAATCCCAGGCTTCAGATTATAAATTTGTTTCAATAATTCTTTTTTTGCTCCCTCATAACCTTCATCGCTTGAAAAATGATATGTAAGTCCCGCTATATCGTCAATTAATTGTTGTGACTGGTCAATGTAATATGTATTCCGACATTCATCGCCTTTTCCTTTGTACATTGTAGCGCTGCGTCGTGAGCAGCATCTGCCGGAACCATTATTGATGTTGATGTAATGGAATTATTTTGGAACATTTGCATAATAGCTTGATTCGTGGAACGCGTCACTCCCAAATCATCCGCATTAATTATGACTACCCGATCAGTTGGACTAAACCCTAATCCTTGAATCACTCTTAACTACCTCCTTCCTCTTAATTTGTTACCAAATAGCCGAGCTTAATTCCCATAGGTTGACCGTTCATCCATCTGTATTAGAATTTTGAATAAAAAAACACTGCATTTTCATTTTTGTATTTGGAGTTTGAATAAAGCAAAGTATCCACTGCGCCAATCTCAAAGCCAGCCTTTAAATAAAAACGGCAAGCGAGTAAATTGACATCCTGTGTTTCAAGTGTAAATCCTTTCATCCCTTTTTGTAATGCCCACTCCTTCGCTTTATTCAGCAAAGCCGTTCCTATTCCTTGTCCTCTGCTATTTTCTAACACAATAAGTCTATCTATATTAGCGAATTTAGTTTCTTCTACTGCTCCGAGTCGTATGTGCCCTAAGCATTTTTGTCCAGAATAGAATAAGAACGCACTACTATCATTGGAATCAATATATTCATCCAGATGTGCAGGCAACCCCCATTTTCGTCAGCCAGTGATACAAATCGTACTGTGCGGGAACAGGAGCTGCCTTTCGTTCATCATAAAGTAATTAATGACTGGAAGTTATATCCTTCATAGTATTCCGATCATGTTTATATCTAAAACTAACAGAGAATACAATTGCCAGTACGAGTGTGTATGCCCCAAAAACTAACCATATATTCTGCCAATCCTTTACACCGGCTACTGTGAAGTAATCTACAACTTTTCCACTTAGAATAGCTCCTACATATGCTCCTATTCCATCTACCATGGCTAGAAATAAACCTTGTGCACTTGCACGCATACGAGGATTAACTTCTTTTTCCACGAAAATAGCTCCAGAGACGTTAAAGAAATCAAATGCACATCCGTACACAATCATGGATAACAGGAGGAGTGTGAAGCCAAATCCAGATGGGCCACCATACGCGAAAAATACAAAACGTAATGACCAAGCAATCATACTAATAAGCATAACTTTTTTAATTCCAAAGTTCCGCAAGAAGAATGGAATGGCAAGAATAAAAAACACTTCAGAAATCTGTGATATCGATAATAAAATGGATGGATACTGTACCACTAGACTATCTTTATAATCAGGATTCAACCCGAAATCATGTAAAAATGGGTTGCCGAATGTATTGGTTATTTGCAGTGCAACCCCTAGAAGTGTTGAGAATAAGAAAAAGACGAGCATTCTTTTCTGTTTGAACAACACAAACGCATCCAAGCCCAAAAGACTAATCCATGACTTGTCTCTCTTCTCGTTAGATGTTGGGCAATCAGGCAGCGTAAGTGAGTATAGAGCTAGCAAAAGCGAAATACTTGCAGCTATATATAATTGAATATTGCTTAATTCAAGTCCATTGAGACTCACTAACCACATTGCAGATATGAAACCAATGGTTCCAAACACCCGAACTGAAGGGAAATCTTTCACTGTATCCAGCCCTGCTTTTTCAAGCGCAACATATGATATAACATTTGTCAAAGCACTGGTAGGCATATACACTACCGAATTAAAAAATATTACCCAAAACATTGTCGTTGGATCTGAAACTTGTGCTGCTATAAATAAAGAAATCGCTCCTAGGCTATGAAAAATTAAATATAGTCTGTTTGCTTTGATCCAGCGATCCGCAATAATTCCGGCCAAGCTTGGCATGATAATGGCCGCTAACCCTTTTGCGCTATAGACTATTCCAACCTGAGCACCTGTAAAATGTAACGTGTTTATCATATAGGAACCTAGGGTAACAAGCCAAGATCCCCAAATAAAGAACTGAAAGAAATTCATAATTCTAAGTCTTGTTTTCATTGTCATTTTAATGTCTCCTTTTGAGCTCAACTTGTTGTATGTTTGTTTCTTAACCAATGTACTTTTTACTTTTGTAAGGGGTTACACATTCATTCAAGGAATTCTATAAGGGAAAGAAACAGCCCTACGATGGTCCCTGTTAAAATGAGTCAAGCATGGCTACAAATTCATTTACAGCTTCTTTAGTACCCATGACTGATCCAGCTTTAACAATTTCGGGCACAGGTATCCCCATTATTAGAGCAATTAGCGCAAAGATATAACCTATAGTTACATTAGATCTCGAATAAAACTGCTGCCATGCTTCGGCATTTCGACTCCGAAATTATCAGCTACTGAAGCTCCAATATCTGCAAATGTATTGCGAACAGACAGTTCTCTGCCTTCTAAAAACGCCTTGGAATAAATGAGTAACGGGACATACTCGCGAGTGTGATCTGTCCCATGATGAATCGGATCATTGCCATGATCCGCAGTCAAAATAAGCAAATCTTTCTCTGTGAGATTGTCTAACAGTTCTGGTAGCCGAGCATCAAATTCTTCAAGTGCATTGCCATAGCCTTCCGGGTCACGCCGGTGACCATAAAGAGCATCGAAGTCAACCAAATTCAAGAAAGACAAACCGGTGAAATCCTTCTTTGCTACTTGAATGAACTTGTCCATCCCGTCCATGTTTGATACGGTTCGAATAGTCTCGGTAACGCCCTCTCCATCATATATATCTGAAATTTTCCCTAGGGCTATTACATTAAAGTTAGCATCCTTTAACTCATTCATGACTGTCCTGGAATAAGGCTTTAATGCATAATCATGTCGATTAGCTGTACGTCTATACGTTCCCATTTCCCCAATAAAAGGTCTAGCTATGATACGACCAACCATATACTCAGGGTTTTTAGTTATTTCACGTGCGATCTCACAGATACGGTATAATTCATCCAATGGTACAATATCTTCGTGGGCAGCAATTTGCAAAACGGAGTCCGCTGATGTATAGACAATCAAAGCTCCTGTTTTCATGTGCTCTTCCCCTAGCTCTTCTAATATTTCAGTGCCGCTTGCGGGTTTATTTCCAATGATTTTTCTACCGGACTCCCTCTCAAGATATTCAATCAATGGAGCAGGAAAACCATTTGGAAATACCTGAAACGGCTTGTCAACAACCAGACCCATAATTTCCCAATGTCCTGTCATCGTATCTTTACCGTTAGAAGCTTCCTGCATTTTGGTCCAATAAGCCAATGGATGGTCCGCCTTAGGTACACCTTTTATTTCTTTAATGTTTGATAAACCAAGCGCAGCCAAATTGGGCATATTCAATCCGTTTCTTCTTTCTGCAATATGTCCTAACGTATCAGCACCCCCGTCCCCGAAAGATGCTGCATCTGGTGCTTCTCCGATACCAACAGAATCAAGAACAATGATATGAATACGTTGAAATGGTATATTCATTAATCAATCACTCCTTTAGACTAAAATACACATAAAAGAGGACAGCCCCACTATGCAGCAAAGTTGTCCTATGAACTCATACATTTGTTTTATTAATAAGTAATTTAATGAGAAAATTTGTATCCATCAAATACTTTTAAACCTTCATCGTTGAGCACTTGTTCTACCAGTTCAGGTCTTTGAGGGCTTTTCTCAAACACCTCATTGCAAGCGATCATAATGTTGCTCCCAGCGATTTCAGCTAACTGATCATGTGATACGCTATATACTATTTTGCCCAGGTTAGACCACACCATGGCACCCGAACACATTACACAAGGTTCACAACTTGTATACAAAGTGTATTCGTTCAAATCAAATATATTGTTTTCAGAACAAAATTTCCGGATTAAACCGATTTCTGCATGATGCGTTGGATCACAAAATGTATTAATTTTATTTTCCCCAACCATTACTACCTCATCTTTTTTGACTAAAATTGCACCAAAAGGCTCATTTCCTTCTTTTCGGGCTTGAAGGGCAACCTCAATTGCTTGTTTCATAAAGATTTCATCTTTGTTAGTCATTCTAAATTCCTCCCTAATCCATATTTATTAACTTGCTAAAGACGTTTTAAATGCTTAAAATGTCCTTTTTGTTTTTCTTCAGTAATCCAGGTAAGGATACTCCAATTAGGATCAGGACGATCCCTACATATTGCGGAACACCAATGTGCTCATTCAGGACAAAGACAGACATTAGTAAGGCTGTTGGAAGCTCCATAGCCCCCAATATTGATGCTATTCCAGATCCCACTAACGGAACACCCTTCGAGAACAACAGCGTGGAAAGAAAGGGACCGACAAAAGCTAAAACAAACCCATATTGTATGGCCAGTTGTAATAACAGTTTTCCATTTGTTAAAAACGTTGGAGGTAAAATGATCGAACAAATGATCAGACCTCCAGTAGTCATGAAAGCTGTTTTCATAATCGGGTTTGCTTGAACCGCGACCTTACCGCTAACGAGTATAAAAATGGAGTAAGATAACGCTGCAAGAAGACCAAACAAAAAGCCAAGCCAATGAACGGCAGAAATTCCAGTCGAATATATATTGGTTGCGCTTATTGTTCCGATAAGTAAAGGAATAATGGATAGTAGCTTTCCCTTTTCAGGAATTCTTCTATTGATAATTGCCTCTAGCAACACACCGATCCATGTAAACTGAAAAAGGAGTACGATAGCCAATGAAGCTGAAATATATTGAAGGGACAGATAATAAAACATTCCTGTAAGTCCCGTTGTAGACCCTACAGTCATTAATAAAAGCAGTTCCCTTTTACCTGGTGTTACAAACTTCTTCTGTTTTGTACTCTTCGTGCCTTTCGTAAAAAGCACTCCGCCCCATAATAATATCGAACCTAATAAGAGTTGTATTCCAACAACGTCATTAACGATAAAACCATCTTTGTAGGCTAATTTGACAAAAGTAGATAATAAACCATAACAAATCGCACCTAATATGACATATACATACCCTTTCATAACGCCGCCTTTTTCTTCATCAGATTTTATCTAATTACTGGACCTTCTCAATAATTCCCTTAACTAAAGCAATGAAACTTCCTCTTACCAAAGCGGCTACCTCAATAACTTCGTTATGACTTAGAGGCTGATCTAGAATTCCACAAGCCATGTTGGTTAAACAGGAGATTCCTAGGACCTTCATGTTCGCGTGAACAGCTACGATGGCTTCCGGTACGGTCGACATACCAACGGCATCTGCGCCTAGTGTACGAATCATGCGAATTTCGGCTGGTGTTTCATAAGCCGGACCACTCCACCAGGAATATACGCCTTCACGTAAAGTTGTATTTTGCGCTTTTGCAACTTCCGTAGCAATTTGTCGCAATTCGGCACTATACACTTGGGAAAGATCAGGAAAACGAGTACCTAGATCGTTATTATTCGGTCCAATCAATGGATTCGTACCTACCAAATTGAGGTGATCTGTAATCAACATCAACTCACCCGGTTTAAAATTTTTATTGACGGCACCGCACGCATTAGTGATAAGAAGGTTTTCAACTCCTAGTGCTTTCATTACACGAACAGGGAAAGTTACTTCATCAAGCGTAAAGCCTTCATAATAATGAAAGCGCCCTTTCATGGCAATCACAGTTTTCCCCTTTAGCTCCCCAAGGACTAATTCGTTCGCATGTCCTACTGCTTCTGATTTTGCAAAGTAAGGAATTTCACTATAGGGAATTGTGAAAGGGTTTGCAATTTCATCAGCTAATGAACCCAATCCCGATCCCAAAATCATCCCAATTGTTGGACGATACGAGGTCTTACTTAAGATAAAATCTCTAGCTTCCTGAATATTTTCCGTTTTTTGCATGTTGTATGCCTCCTAAAATTATTGTGCTATAAAACGCTTAACGCACATTTCAAAATTCTAACTACTGAACTGTCTGTAGTTAATTCTAATGGCTTATTCTCTATTTGTAAACAACTATTTATCATTTATATAAAAAGTATATCTTTTTCAAGTGATTATTCTCTATTCTACTCGTTTTTTTACATTCTTTAATTATAAAAGTAATTAATGCAATAACTATTTAATTCAGTTTTATTTAATGGTTGTAATTTTGTAGAATAAAAATCAAATGCAGTGGAACTATGATTAAAAAAGTTGGATAATAAACTATAACTGTTTGGATTGGTTTCCTACAGATCACATATCAAGGAGAAAAAATATGCTGAATAAATTTGAGGGCTTATCCTCACCTAAAGCAAAAAATTTGAAGCTGCTATATAGCTTAGTACGTAGATTGGGTCCTGTTACCATTAATACATTAACTGAACATACTGGGTTTAAACATGTTACTTGTGGTCGTTTACTGGAAGAGCTCGTTGAGGAAGGTCTTATCTATGATAGTGGGATTGGAAAATCAAGTGGTGGACGTAAACCATTAGCCTATATTATTAAGCCAGATTCGTACTATTTAGTTGGTGTAGAACTAACAAGTCTATTTACTACGATCTTACTCCTTGATTTAAAGCTTAATATCATAAGCGTTGAAAAATTAAAAATGACCTCTGAATGCACTGGAGAATTCACATTAAACTATATTGCAGCATGCGTTGATCAATTATTAGCTCAGAATCACATTCCTAAAGTAAATTTGTTAGGTATCGGTATTGGTGTTCTCGATTCGTTCAACCCCGATATAGGTGTTATTTCACACCCTCAGCACTTTCCTGCAGGTGGATGGGATCTGAATATTGTCAATTCCTTAAAAGCCAAAACGGATATACCTGTATTTTTAGAAAACGGGACTAACTTAGCTGCTCTTGCTGAATATCGTATGAACTATTGGAAAGAGACAGACAATTTGGTTTTTGTATCTAGTGATATTGGAATTAGGTGCGGGATGATCTCACAAGGAAGATTAATCAGTAGTAAACGTGAGGTGGAGGATACCTTTGGACATATCATTATTGATATCCACGGTCGGCGTTGCTCATGTGGTTCATACGGATGTCTTCAAGCTTACAGTAGTTTGCCAGCTATTCGTGAGGAAATCATCCGACTTATAAAACGCGGAAAATCTTCCATGCTGTCATATGAAGTTAATGATGTTGAGGACATTGATTTATTTCATATTTTACACGCTTTAGAACAAAACGATGATCTCTGTTTAGCTGTGGTAGAAGATGCTGCCTATTATTTTGGGATTGGCCTTAGTAACTTGATTTTTTTATTACATCCTGAAATTGTAGTTTTCGGAGGCACACTAGTGCCGAAACCGCGTTTTTTTGATGTCGCTGCTAAAACTGCACAGGACCGTATAAGTTCTCATCCAAATACTAAAGTCGAAATAATTAAATCAACAGCAGCCTACAACATTGTGGCTCAGGGGGCTGGTTGTATGGTGTTGGATTATTTCACTGAAGAAGTACCTGTATAAATAAGGATTCAAGTTCCAAATCAGGTGAGAAAACACCTTGCAAATGTTAAGCAGCCAGCCACCGAAGTTCGGCGTCAGTAAATTCCTTAATAATGACTATCTCATTCCGAGTAATGGTGATTTTGGCCCTAAAGTCTCGTGAACGTAATGTAATCAACTTGGACAGGCTCTGCTGATTCGAGCCGAAATGCTCGGTTGATCTGTCCCCTGTGATATTGTCCATGTAGGAGGACCTGCGACAGGATGTCCCGGACGGACGTTCGGAACGGAAGTCCGCTCTGGTTCTCATAGTCGATCATCCCGTCCAAATCGGATTCCTGGAGCCCCTCTATATAGACGCGGTACCGCTCTGCGTTTTCTTCGAACATCGTCCGGATCGCCGTCAGGTCTGCAGCTTCCTCCCACAACGAATATTGCGGGCTGCCCTTGCCCTGCAATCGGGACAGCCAGACTTGTTCCGCGACCGCGATATGCCGAACCAGCATCAGCAGGTCCTTGTTCTTCGTCTCATTCTTCTCGAGCGCGTCCAGGATGCGTCCGTCCGCCCAGTACAGGTGATCCATCATGCACTTGATTGTCTTCATTTCAGTTTCCTCCTCTTCATCTCATCGATTACTTGAACCTACTGTTTCCGGTAACAGCTTCTCCAGTTTTGGAAAGTCTCTAGGCCCACTAAGAAATTTATATCATATTTACAACCTTGCTTTAATAAGTTTAGTTGGAAATTGTTTTACAAAATCTGTGAGGAGGACTAGGGTTTGGAATTTGATGAGGACAAGGCAGTCCCTCATATTTAGGACACATGCTAACCCCTTAAATGTACGCTAAAAGATATTTGTTTAGAAAATCACACCATATTTTTATAGGAGGATTACCTATGAACTTAAATGAAAATTCTTCAAATTCAGCAGAAGGTGCACAGTCACAAACGATGAACGGCCACAGTCCTTTATTCGATCGTTTAAGCACAGAAGGAAAACCTTACTGGGACTATATTACAAAATATTCCCCCTGTTATTTATCAAGATATTAATAAGGATTTTGCTGGTGGGATAGCGGATTTAATTGCGAAATTTAATGCAGATGGGAACTGGAACATGGCTGATCAATGGGAAACAATAGGAGTAGTCCCTCAAGTCCCATATGTATATGCTTCTGTTCAAGAAACGAAGACACATCTCTTTTTAGGCTATTATTTTTATCATGCTCGTGATGATGGTCCTTTTCCCGTCGAACAACACGAAAATGACTTAGAAGGAATGATGATGGCAGTTCGAAAAGATGGAAACCACGGTGTTCTTGTGGCAATGGAAACAATTAGTCATTCAGACTACCTACGGTATCGTTTAAAAGACTCTAATGTGCAGCCAGGATACGGTGGAATTGAAAGTACTTCAGTTCGATACTCTGAAGTAACCCATCCAGAGGTATTTATAAGTTCAAATGGTCTTGGTGATAACCATGGGCATGGTGTGAGAGCTTATACTAGTAACGAAGATGTTGGCGATGATGGGATTGTCTATAAATTTGGAGAGCCTTCTTATACTGGACAGCCTAATCAATTTTCACCAAAATGGAAACACACTTATAATTATGGAATCCTGCCAATAGATGAATTATGGGAGAGGAAATTTCAATATAACAACACGCCTTTTCAATCGTTTGGTGTTTTTCCAAATACGCACACAAGCAACAACAATGCAAATGCCCCTTGGAACTGGTCTGATAAAGACCAAGATGGAACGGTAGGAAAGGGAGTTTTTTTCACTGATCCAGCTTATTTATTTGATATTGACTTTAATGGATTAGGGACATTCTCGCATGAATATGTATACAATCTTTATTGGACACATAAAGTAACACTCAAGTCTGTCACCCCTAAAGTTTATAAGGACCCTAGCAATAATCTACCTGATATATATATTAGTATGGACACATATCCATTAAGTGAAAAGAGATATATAAGTGAAAGAGTGTGGATGAAAGCGGATGCGGCTTTAAATATACCGCACCCCGTCATTTTTGGGGGTGACCAAAAAACCGCAGATATGACTCATCATCGTCAGACGCGGATGATGATATGGGATCTGTTGTAATTCCCTTAGATACAGGGAATATTGCAGGAAAAGCCGATTTATCAGAAGCTATAATTGATTATGAAGTGATATCAAACCCGAGTTTTCCATTAGCGCAACAGGGGGTCTATATTTACAAAGATTCTAACTTTTCAGGGACCTCTATGCAATTGACAGGTAATGTTATGAACTTTAAAGATATTGGTATGAATGATGCAGTGAGTTCTATTAAGATTGTTGGACCTTATGATGTTGTAGGTTACTCAGATGCGGACTTTAAAGGACGTTCCTCAACATTAGTAACAAATGATAATCTAAGTACTACCGATCTTAAAAATGATGCGATGTCTTCAATTCGAATTACTCGAAGAACTATCTAGAATATCCTCAACTCGATGGCTGAAGCGGCAAGTTTTTTTAAAAAACGACCATCCTAACAAATGGATGGTCGTTTCCTTTATCCAAATCAAGAAATTTCACCGTCTCTTATATGTTCCCAATTGATGTTGTGAAAATATCTGAACAGAGTTTTTATTTTTTAGCCAAGTGTTTCCTTTCACAATGAAAATATAGACGGCGATGACAAAATAAATTGTACTCAAAATCCAGTCCATTAAGGACACTACATCATGCTTATATACGAAGTTAATATACCAGATCCCAATTGGTAAATGTACAAATATTGCCGTAAACATTCCTGGATTGTAAATCTTTTTTGCTTTTATATTTAGGACAATACCATGAAAAATGATCTGGAAAAAACCCATTAAAACAGGAGCCATCCCCAGCCATACTACTGAGGGGAAAAATACAGGGAGCAAGTAAAACAGATAGGCGATGCCCACATTAATTATCATTGCTGACTGTTGGTTTAACGGGTATCTCTCAGGTGATTCACTTTTGAACAGAACCGTGTTGAATACGCCTGGAAAGTAACCCGGCCAACGATATTCCTCAAACTGATGAAGAAGGATAGCCACGAAGCTTAACCATAAAATACTATTAATCCGCGGAACCGTTCCCCAATTCATCGAAACAAAAATGCATACGAGAATTCCAATGAAGAGCCCTAAATCCTGCCAATATTTTCTTAATAAATTCATTTGATTCACCTCAATCCTAGTTTTTCACTGCAAGTATCTATCAAAAAGCAAGTCAATTTGTTTCTCTATAGGTGCAATCTTCACGGAAGCCCCTGTTTCCAGAATAGGACTCATAAGCGCCGGAAGAAAAAGCGCTCCAAAAATCTGCATCGTCATTGTCATCAGGTGCTCTGGCTGTTGTTCATTAGTTAACTCTTTCAACGTACTCTGGATCTTAGGAAATCCCAATAAGTTTAAAAATGACCCATATTCATGTTGCGATGAGAAAACAGTCTTACCCATTAGGATGATTCTAGAGAGCAATTCGGGATACTGACGGATGACTTGCAAATAATCTAGTAAGAATTGCTTCAATCTAGCTCGTGGTGATAGAGAAAAATCAGAAAGTACAGCAAAGGTATGCTGAAAGCTGTTCAATATCAGCTTAACGGACTCGTTCATTAAGTTATCTTTGGAACCAAAGTAATAGTTAACTAGGGCGACATTCGTACCCGAGGCTTCTGCGATTTTTTTTATGGTGATACTTTCAAAGCCTTCTTGTTTGGTTAGCTCCAGTGTGGCGCGCATAATCTTCTCTTTTGTTTCCAATTTTTTATCTGTTTCCATGTGTAACCTCCAAGTATGTGAGTTTGAATTGAACGATCCGATTAATTTAAATGTCATTTAAAATGTTATTTAAACTTAGTATAGCAATTATTTTTCTTTTTGCAAGCTTGATTCTGACAAGGATAAATGGTTCTGTATCTGCGCAAAACAAAAAATCCGCACACAGCGCGGATTTCAATGAGTATATATTCGCTAGTAAGAAGGTGTTTTGTTCTGATTAAACGTTTCCCTTCATTTTTTCAACATTTCTATTTAGCTGTACTAATATTTTCCTTAGCACGGTAAGCTCTGTATCACTAATATCAGTTAATAGTTCCTCCGCAAAATGCTCTTTCTCCTTTTGTGAAGTTTCGATTAATCCTCTTCCGCGATCCGTTAATTTAACCAGAATGATACGGTTGTCCCCATCTTTTTTTCTTCTTGATACGATCCCGTTATCTTCAAGCTGTTTGAGATGTCTAGCGACAGCTGCCTTGTCAAGGGTCACTTTTTTCTGTAAGGCACTCTGACTGATTTCGGTTTCTTGATATATTAATGCGAGTATTTCAAAGCGAGATTGGCTGATACTGATGTAAGCATCGAATGTAGTGTTTATGGCATTGTTTACACCGTACATTTGGTATAACAGCGTGGCTTTCTGTGACCAATCTTTGCTCAAAACCATCCCATCTTTCTTAATCGGATTTTATTACTACAGGCTTGCAAATGTAATAGACAATATACAACGTAATTTCTTTACAAGCAAGTCTGCCTAGAGCCATAACGATCCCTCTTCGTGCATATGGAAGTGATATCATCCAAAACTAAAAGCCCTCTCCGGTGGAGAAAGGGCTATCCTAGAAGTTGAAGTCGTTCAGAATGTATAAGTGAATCTTATTATTCAATCAGTATACTGCTAGCGTGCCGTCATAATTAATGACCTGTCCATTGTGATTTTTATCATCCAAAACAAAGGTAAGGATAAATTCCGCAGCTTGAGCAGTTGTTTTCACGAAATCTCCTGTCATATTACCATTTAAATCTGTTGAAACCGCCCCAGGCATCACTGATAAGATCTCTACAGGTATATTCTCCTTCTCAAAGCTCATTCCCCAAGACTTTGTCATGACATTTAAAGGAGCCTTAGATGTTTGATAGGCAAATGCATTGAAGTAAGGTAACGGCTCAATAGGTATACTGATATTTTGAATAGTGCCTCTATTGGCAATCAATAAGGGGAGCAAGCCTTTTGAAAGTGCAAAAGGACCGATAAAATTAACTTGATGAGTTACCTGCAGTTCTTCAACCGCAAATTCCCATCCAAGTTTATGCATATCGCCTGGAATACCGGCATTGTTCACCAAAAGCGTCAACTCAGGGAAATTCTGCTTAATACTTGTCACTGCAATATCAATACTCTGTGGGTCAGCAACGTCCAACAATACCAAATGTGCATCACCAAATGCTTGGAGGGCAGTTACTGCTGTTTCGCCCCGCTCCTGATCGCGTGCCCCAACTAAAACACGATACCCCGCTTCTAACAATTGCTTTGCAATCTCGAATCCAATCCCTTTATTCGCACCAGTTACTAATGCTGTCTTTGTCATCTGTTATTCTCCTTTTTCTACGGGCAATCTTATGTTCATTACTCCGTAAACTGTATTCCATACTTCCAGTTATCTGAAACATATCTGTTGATAGATCAACGGTTGATCTATCAACAGTTTATGATAAATTTTCTTTTATGGCAAGCTATTTTTTAAAATCATTTAAGTTGAACCTAAGAAAAAAGTTATGTATTTTAAAGCCGATCCCACAAAGGATCGGCTTCATTTTAATCCTTAATTTTGTCTGTTCTCCACAGATTTCATACGGTTTTGATCGTCAGGCAGCCGGTCTTTACTGTTTTCCTGACCTGCTTCTACTTCACCGTGGCCGGAGACAGCCCGGGCAAAATTTGTGAACTGTCTTTTTTCCTCGTCCTGCTCGTGCTTAAGCCTAAGAAGCTCCTGCGGATCCTGAGTTGTCATAATGTTTAACCTCCTAAGAAATCGAATCAATGTGTTGATTCGCACTACAGAAGTTTTCCATTATAACGCGGAGCTTATGCAAGAAATTCAAAATCCAGCCTCTTAGCCCTATCCTCCTGTGTGTTATCCTTTAGACTCCATTTCATCAGAAAATAAAATATATTTTTAGGGCATTAAAAAAGGAGGAAGAATATCGATCTCGAATATCAAATCGGACAACTAAAAATTTGATGACAGACAGGAGCTGGATACAATGATAAAAGGTTTCGGAGGAATATTTTGGAGAACCAAGAATCTTGAAGTTGTGAAAAAATGGTACAGTGAAGTGTTGAAGATTGAAATAGACAATTGGAATGGGACTGTGATTAAACCTGAATCAGGAAATGAGACGATCTTTTCTTTCTTTACTGAGAATGACAGTTATTTTCCAACCGAACAACAAGTGATGTTGAATTTCCAAGTACATGATCTAAATGAGACTATGCAACATCTTGAACAGATTGGTGTAACTCTTGCCAAGAATATAGAGATTAGTGAATTCGGAAAGTTTGTTTGGATTGAAGATCCTGAAGGCCGGCTGATCGAGCTTTGGGAGAAATAATTACTTCTTATCTCAATGTTCATAGTGAAAGTGCTAATCTCCATGCGGCCATACAGGGAAGTAACCTTTTTTAATACTGATGAGGTGTATGGCCGCTTTCTGCAATTCTAAGCGAATACTCCATGGTGTGGAGAAAACCTGAAGATGAACTACTGCCTACAGTATTTCGATATACCCTTCTGTTCCATTCACCCGAATTCTCTGTCCGTCTTTGATCAGTTTGGTAACATTCTCCACCCCGACAACTGCCGGCAAGCCATATTCACGCGCGACAACGGCTCCATGAGTCATGAGTCCGCCAACTTCGGTGACTAGACCTTTTATAGATACAAATAGTGGTGTCCAGCCAGGGTCAGTAAAGGAGGTAACTAATATATCTCCATCATCCAGATTGGCATTTTCCATGTCTAAAATGACACGCGCTCTTCCTTCTATCACTCCAGTAGATACGGGTAAACCTACAATTGCATTAGCAGGTATATTTTCCCGTTTATACTCACCGGAGATTGCTTCACCATCCGACGTAATGACACGTGGGGGAGTTAGTTTCTCATAAAATGAGTACTCTTCTTTTCGTTGGCTGATGATCTTGTAATCCAGCTTATTTGTACGCACGACTTCATGAAGTTCTTCAAAAGTGAGATAGTACATATCTTCTTTGTCATGGATAACCCCAGCTTGAACGAGTTGTTCAGCTTCTTTGAGTAAAGCCTGCTTATAAATGAAGTAGCGGCTTACCATGCCGTATTTTGGATACTCCCGGTAGCCGATGAAATTCCGGATGATGTCGATCATTCGTTTTGCCTCTTTGGCTTTTTGTTCACCGTCCGGTAATTGCTTCAATCGATCTATTAACTCTTGTTCTTTGTTCAATGCTTCCTGGCGCCCTTGCTCAAATTTCAGATGGCCGGCGTTAGGCTCAAAGTTCCTGATGTGATTCAGGATCAACGGGATAAGGGCAGTGGGTTTCTCGCTCCAACGCGTTCTGGTAATATCGATTTCTCCGACACAGCGCATTCCATATTTATCGAGATAAGCATGAATAGCGTCTTGGGTTTCCTGTCCGCCCTCAAGCTTTACCAGTTCATCCAGAAAATCATCTTCTTTTGCATGCTGCAAATAATCAATCACTTCTGGATAAGGACGAATCACATCCGCAACATCCATTAGTGCCAGCCCCATTTCCGAAGTAATATTGCTCTGTACAGATTGGGAAAGTGTATCTGCTGCGTTTTTTTCGCCTAACCACTCGTTCATGTTTTTATTGATCCATGATGTAGCATTTATAGCAGCCATAAACACAGCCGTACTTTGCGGGTCAAATAAGATCTTCTTTAATTGCTGGATATCTTCCAAAATAAAATCAATTAAATTGGAGCCTGATTTCGTATGGATATTTTGTTTAAGCTCTTCTATCGATGTTTGATTTCGTTTAATCAAATCAGGAACGATTGCCGGATCGATTTCAGTTTGTGGCTGAAGACCAGCAGACGGCATCCCTTTATTGTTTATACTGGGGCTCAATTCCTTATTATCTGCGGGGAGCAATTTAATGAAATCCCGTTCTATTATGGTCATGAGTGCACCTTTAATCAGCGGATCGGATCCAAGGTTATTTAATAAAGTGGCCCTGCCGGCAGGCGAAGACAGATGCTGTGTGATATCCACAAATAATCTTCCGCCAGCTTTATACCTGGGCCCAAAAGAGGTTAACTGGAATAAAGACATTCCCAGTGGTTTTAAGGGATCCGTCATCATTTGTTGATGACCTACAGATACATAAACGTGATTGTTTTGATCGTTCGTTTCAGGAATCGGGTATAAAGTAGTAATTGGCCGGCTCTGAACAATATAAAATGTATCCTCGGCCAAACACCATTCGATGTCCTGGGGGCAGCCAAAGTAACCTTCAATCTGCCTTCCGATGCGTGCCAGCTGTAAAATTTGTTGTTCAGTAAGTGTTTGATCTTTTTGCCGATTAGGTTCAATCTGCCGGGTTTCTGTTCCGCCTTCTTTTAAACCATAGATAGCCAACTTCTTGGTTGCGATTCTCTTCTCAACGATTTTCTCTTCCTGTACTTTATAACCATCGGCAGATACCAAGCCCGAGACCAGTGCTTCTCCAAGCCCAAAGACCGCATCGATGGATAGCAGCTTCCGGTTAGAAGTAATCGGATCAGCGGTAAATAATACCCCTGAGGCCTCCGGGTATACCATTCTTTGCACGATAACGGATAAATAAACTTGACTGTGGTCAAATCCATTTTGCATCCGGTAGATTACCGCCCGCTCCGTAAATAGGGAAGCCCAACATCTGCTGATATGCTGCAGGATTGCATCAACGCCGATGATATTTAAATAGGTGTCTTGTTGTCCAGCAAAAGACGCATGCGGTAAATCCTCAGCAGTCGCACTGGAACGTACCGCATAAGCCTGCTCCTCTCCAAACCGGGAAAGATAGTACGTAACTGCATTCACGACATCCGAAGGAATTTCTGCTTCTTCGATGATTTGTCGAAGCTTCCGGCTGACATTACTAATTTGAGCCCGGTCTTCAACATTTAGCATGGTTAGTCTACCCAACAAAGAATGATACATTTCGTTTTGTTCGATGGCTCTTTGATATCCCACTGTTGTAACACAGAATCCTTCGGGTACCTGTATTCCAGGCAGTTTCGATAACTTTCCTAAATGAAGCCCTTTTCCCCCAACAAGTAGAAGCTGGGTATCATCCACTTCCTGAAAGCCGATAACTAATGAACTCATTCAAGATCTCCCCTAACCATTAAATTGAGAAAAAAATTTGACAAGAGTTTGACTGCGTGGTATATTAATAATATAAGATGCCTTTACTATGCTAATAAATATTAATTTTGATGCAAACCGATTATATCATCGCGTCTGTTTAGATGCAATATTAAAGAACCTGATGAAGTCATCAGGTTCTTTTTTTGGTATGTGGCCTAAGGAATCCTGCCAAGGCTTGCCTGTATTCGTTACTTCTAATATTCGCCTTTAATTACAAAAAACGAACCACGGATTGTTCCCGCCAGTTTAGACTTCTGTCTGGCAAACTTAAACTTCCCTTCTAACTCCTGTGGTATCTCCATCCCCTCAGATAGCTTAAAGCCTACAGCCCGCTTCTTGGAGTCATCCACCGTATACATCACGTTGAGCGCAAGACCATCCTCATAAAAGACGTAGGTAAACCGGATATTTTCCACTTGAAAACGTGATGTTTCTAAAGGCTTGGCCGCAAAAACAATATCTCGTTCTTCCTTCAAAATCCGGTTCACATAATCAAGAGCATCCTGGCTCTCACTGGCTGGCACAACCTCAAATTCATGTTTATATTTGTTCATGAAGTAACGGGCTTCATTAGCGCGTAAGCCTGCAAGTGTATCAACTACAGGTGAAGACTCCAAGCCAATCGTAGACACATTTGTAAAATCAACGGTGTAGGACATTTCCAGCACTCCTCTTATGTTCAGATTATTTCCTTACCACAGGGATCCACATTTCACCAATAACTAAGCCGCCCCGCTGCCCCATCTCCACCGTTGTATTAGGTCCCCCGACATAGGCGAAATCCTTGGCTTCCGGCAAGGCTTGACCAAAGGCAAGGCCGGCAAGCTTATTATTTAATTCATCAGCCGTCTCCGCTTCTCCTCTAACAACCAGGTATTTCCCTTTAGGAAATTGGATAACCCTAGCTTCTTCTGGTGCAGCTGCCTCGGTCATAACACCGGCATAATGCATCATTTTGTTATTCACCGCTTCGTTCACGGCAAAAATATAGTCATTGGTGGCTATGCCTTTTAGATAATCAAGCCTTCCGTCTTGGCTGACGGCCTGCCAAAAGTCAGACTTTTCTTTGTTAATGCCAGCATAATCTGTGTAATCACTCTTGAGCTCAGTTCCTAAGCCTATCACGGTAAAGCTGTCTTTTTCTTCAAGGGAATAATCTTCCATAGTCAAAACCATCCTTTTTTGTGGATTCATCAAATGAGTTGTCTTCTTCACTTGATAAATATATGATAGCCTTAAATCATGTCAAAAAATGATACTGTTTAGGAGTCCCCATGAAAAAAGTTGAACGGATCAATATCATCATGAGGTATATCAACAACCGCGCCCATTTTACTATTTCTGAAATCATGCAGGAATTTAACATCTCCCGTTCGACGGCTATTAGAGATATCAGAGAAATTGAGGCCATGGGAATGCCGCTTGTCGCAGAAGTTGGAAGGGATGGGGGGTATTCTGTCATGCGCAACTCTGTTCTTCCTGTTGTCCGCTTTACCGATGATGAGGTCAAAGCGCTTTTTATTGCCTTTATGGCCACAAGAAACGGGCAACTCCCTTATCTAAAAAGTCGTCAGTCTTTATCCGAAAAACTACTGGGCCTCATATCAGAAAACCAGCAAGATGATCTTTTTCTTTTGAATCAAACCTTATTTTTTGAAGGGACCAACCCTAATAATCCTGACTTGCTTGATCTTTCCGATCTCCCCCATCCCATGCTGGAAAAACTAATCCAAATCCTCCTTTTGGATAGTTATTTATTGATTACCATCGAGGAAGAGAAAGTCATTACGCCCTACCCCATTTATCTCATGCACCTTTATCGTGAAAAAAACCTTTGGCTGATTGAAGGTTTTGACTTAAAAGAAGAAAAGAAACGGATTTTCCATGTCGACTATCTCACCAATATTATCCCCTATCCGGAGAAAAATAGATTAAGCAAGAAAAAGATTTTTGAAAAACTTAGTAAACAGGAAGAAGAAATCAACCTTGTCCTTGAACTTGGTCCAAAAGCGATTGCCCAGTTCAAAAAATACCATCCATTTAAAATTTCAATTTCATATACGAATCCTTACCAGACCACAGCCATTCTAAAGACTTTTATCCATGTGAAAAAGCCTGGAGAATTGACCGAAATGACAAATTGGATACTTTTCCTGGGTAGTGACGTTAAGGTTAGAGAAGTACCGGAAGAAGTGTTAGCAGATCTGCAAGGGAGATTATCTTTCTATTCCGCCCGCATTTAATCACGGCTATGTTAATGATTGAATCTGTGTCCACAATGACTTCCTCTGTTTGCGCGTATTTTTTGAAAACACGCTCTTGTAGGCCAAACATCGCCTTGTATTGTATATAGATTACGGAATCCATGCTTACGGAGGATTCTTGCTGCTTTATTGCTGTGATACCCTGTTTTGGACAGAATGATTACACCATCATCCGGGGATAGATCGTGGTGCCATACAAAAGGAAGGCGCCCTAAAGATATATTTATTGAGCCGGAAATATGTTCTTCCAAATAATCCGAAGCATCTCTGACATCAAGCATTTTCAAATTTAACCGTTCTTTTACTTGCACCCAATCTCGAGCCTTAATATAGGAAAGTGAACGCACGGGCCATATCTGGCGTAAGAACCATAAGACCACTGCTCCTGTCAAAAAGTATATAAGTGTTATCATATTGTCCTGTCCTTTCAGTAGCGGCTTTAGTCACGCACCAATTCATCTGTCCAGGCATTAAGCCCACCCGTCATGTTCACAACATTATACCCCTTCTCATTCAGCAACTCGCAAGCCAGGCCGCTCCGGTTCCCGCTTCGACAGATGACAATCGTTTCTTGTGCCTGATCAAGCTCATGTCGCCGTTCTAACAGCAATCCAAGTGGAATATGTTTAGCACCGGCGATGTGTCCCTCCCTCCATTCTCCAGGTTCGCGGACATCCAGCATATTTAGGGACTCCCCATTCTTGAGCTGCGCTGCTACCTTCTGGGGGGTGATTTCTTTTGAAATCTTGAATGCCATGTTAATCTCTCCTTTTAATATTTACGAATTACATATACCCCTACGGGTATTATAACATTTAAAATTCTGAACACAATAACTTCTCTGTAAGAATTAGTTATAAAAAAAGAATCTGCTACGGAAATAGCAGATTCTTTCTTTATAATCTTATATTAAAATAATAGCCGCAGCGCTAAGTCCACTTTCGTAATTATTCATTTTCCATCGTGCTGATGTCGATTACAAACCGGTAGCGGACATCGGAAGCCAGGACGCGTTCCCAAGCCTCATCGATTTGATTGGCGGAAATTATCTCAATTTCAGGAGCAATGTGGTGTTCCGCGCAAAAATCAAGCATTTCCTGTGTTTCGCGGATACCGCCAATCATGGAACCGGCAAACGACCGGCGCTGACCGATAAGTGAGAATACGTTAACTGGCAATGGCTCCGCTGGAGCACCAACATTGACAAGAGTACCATCCAGCGCCAATAACGAAAGATAGGAACTAATATCAATCTTTGCACTCACAGTATTCACAATAAGGTCGAACGAGCCAGCCAAATCAGCAAATGTTCCCGGATCGCTCGTGGCGTAATAATGTTGCGCGCCAAGCTTCAGACCGTCGTCCTTCTTCTTTAACGATTGGGATAAAACAGTAACTTCTGCCCCCATGGCATGAGCGATCTTTACAGCCATGTGTCCAAGCCCTCCAAGTCCAACTACAGCTACCTTTTTGCCTGGCCCTGCTCCCCAATGACGCAGTGGTGAGTACGTCGTGATACCCGCACACAACAACGGAGCTGCAGCATCCAGCTCAATACCGTCGGGAATTCGAACCACGAAATCTTCCGTTACGACAATATGAGTGGAATAACCCCCCTGTGTAAATTGCCCGTACCTGTCTATAGCCCCGTAAGTACCTGTCATTCCGCTCAGGCAATACTGCTCCTCCCCTTTATGGCAGTTATCACATTCTCTGCAGGAATCAACCATACAGCCAACCCCGACACGGTCACCAATCGCATATTTTTTAACTTCTGAACCTATCTGTGTGACAATCCCGGCGATCTCGTGCCCAGGAACAAGAGGATACTCAACCGGCCCCCACTCGCCACGAGCTGTATGGATATCAGAATGGCAGATACCTGCGAACTTAATCTCTATCAGGACATCATGCGGCTCTAGATCCCTGCGCTCTATCGTGGTCAGTTTGAATGGTCCTTCTGGACTGAATGTAGCACGTGCATTAACCTTATTCATAAATACCCTCCTGCAAAGTAGTTTCTAAGTGAAATGGCTACAACACTCAATATCAAGGACAGGATTCCCACCCATACGACATATTGTGTACCCATACTAGATATAAACAATCCACCTACAGCTGCACCAGCTGTTGTTCCTAGATTGGCAGATGTTAA
Source organism: Paenibacillus helianthi (assembly GCF_001909055.1). Lineage (GTDB taxonomy): Bacteria > Bacillota > Bacilli > Paenibacillales > Paenibacillaceae > Paenibacillus_AQ > Paenibacillus_AQ helianthi. The sequence goes on along the minus strand of NZ_LVWI01000103.1, from coordinate 138,630 downwards.
GAACAATCCATTCGCAAAGTCAGGGGCTTCCGGAGCTGCAGAACTAATCCAATATTGATTGAAGTTCCCCCCGATTCCTGCCAATACCCCCCATATTGCAGTGAGAACAGCCATTGGTACACTGAACTGACCGACCAGGAACAAAATAATATAAACGGTTCCTAAAGCAAAGGGGAAAGTTATGACTGATTTGTTCGCATTTTTTGCAAGTAATCTCCCTGCTGCAACGTTCCCGATAATATTGGCCCCGCCGAATAGAATTAACATTATGCTGATTGAATTTGCAGACATATTTGTAACCGTCTTAAGATATTCAGCAAGATAGCTATACACACCAAATACGGCTGAGTTCAATAAAATAACAGCTATAATAGAAAACCAAACTATTGATTTCTTTAATACTCTGATTTGAGATCCGTAAGTAAGTCTTTCTTGAACAGGTAAAGATGGTACCAATAGTAGTGTTGCGATAAATACAATAGCATTAATAAGTGCAAAGAACGCCAGTGCCATTTCAATTGAAGCGGAGTTAGCGATGAAACTCACGATGGGTACACCAGCTACCATACCTGCAGATACACCAATAAAAACTTTAGAAACAGCTTTTGGGGCATCTTTGATGTCAACAGAGCCTGCAGCTACTGTAAATGCCAATGAACAATATATCGGATGAAAAAAAGCTGGAATTACTCTGGCAACCCATGCAATGGTGAAGTTAGTTGTAAATATGGATACGATGTTCCCAAGCAGAAAAACGCCAAGCACAAGCAGCATGACCAGCTTCCGATTGATCCCTGAAAATAATAACGGCATTGTTGGACCAGAAACAGCAACGGCCAGGGCAAAAAAACTCACCAGCCACCCTGCCTTGGATACACTCACACCAAAGTGGGCAGCAAGAGAAGGCAATATCCCTATAACCCCCATCTCGGTATTTATGATACCGAATACACCTAAGGTTAATATGAAAACCAGCATTTTATTCGGTTTAGCCAAAAAAACACTCCTAGCTTAAGTTATTTCGTTGTGTCAGTCATGATCTCCTCCCCCTTTCATTTTTCCGCATAACCAAAACAGTTTGTTTAATCAACTCATGTCCATTATTATATAAGTAAAAAGTCTATGTTCAATGATCAAAAAGACGTTATTTGTTGATTTATAAACAAATCTATCAAAACTATTCATGATCTAAGAAAGATTGGTGATCATTTACGATGGGAAAAGTGGATCGCAGAATTCTCAAAACCCAAGAATCTTTAAAAAATGCTGTTATTGAACTCATGATGGAAAAGAATTTTGATGATATTACCATTCAGGAGCTGGCAGACCGGGCAAATGTCAACCGCGGCACTATTTATCTTCATTATCAGGACAAATTTGATTTGCTGGATCAGCTCATAGAAATACACATTAATGAATTAGGGGAGATGGACGCCTGGGCATGTGAGTTGAATTGGGTGGATGCTCTTGTACCTTATTTTGAATATTTCGAGAAAAACTATTTGTTCTTTTCAACGATGCTTGCAAGTAAAGGAACACCATCCTCTTTTAGTACGCGGCTTCTTGCTTCTTTTATGAAAGGATTCCAAGGTGAGATTGACAGGGAAAGCGATAGGAACGCTGGATTAAGTGATGAAGTAATGCTGCAATATGCAGGGACAGCGTATGTTGGAGTCATCGAATGGTGGATTAGGAATGGGATGCCGTATCCGCCGCATGAGATGGCGAAGCAAGTCGGGGCCCTTTTAGAGAGAAGCCTATAATCCATGTACTATACAATCTGCCCAAAAGCGTTTAATATTCACTTTAGCCAGTGATAAAGTTAGTTTTGATTAAGGGAACTTATCAGGAGAGGGAGTCTTAAGAAATATGCTGGAGTCAAACATAACCAACCTATTGAAAAAAACGCTGAGGGCAAGTATCGATAACAAGGAAATCGCCGGCGCGAACTTTATGGTAATCAAGGACGGCAACGAAGTCTTTTATCATGAAGATGGCTTGGCCGACCTCGAAACGGGACGCCGTATTTCAAGAAATTCGATTTTCCGTCTATACTCGATGACAAAGCCGGTTACTGCCACAGCCGTTATGATGCTCCTGGAACGTGGCGAAATCGATTTGTTCGATCCTGTAAGCCGGTATATTCCGGGTTTCAAAAATCAACGGGTTGAGAAAAACGGCGAACGGGTACCCGTCAGCCGGGATGTCACCATTCACGACTTGCTGAATATGACATCAGGACTGGTATACGGCGGAACCGACACAGCCGGACAGCAGACAGATATATTGTTCCAGGAACTGGACAGCCGCTTACATAGTGACAATCCAATGAGCACAATGGAATTCGCAAACCGCCTGGGTCAAGGCCCCCTGTCGTTCGAGCCGGGAGCTTACTGGCAATACGGAACGTCGGCAGACGTCCTTGGCGCCATTGTAGAATCAGTTAGCGGCATGCGGTACGGGCAATTTTTGAAAAAAGAGATATTGGAGCCGCTGGAAATGAACGATACCGGTTTCTGGCTGTCTGAAGAAAAAAGAAACCGTCTTGCGAAAGTCTATCAGGATGACGGTGAAGGCGGCTTGAAGGTGTACACGGACAGCCATCTGGGCATCAACCACCATATGGACTGTGAACCGGTATTTGAGTCGGGCGGTGCCGGACTTGTCTCTACGATTGACGATGCCGCAAAATTTACAACGATGCTTATGAAACAAGGGAGCTATAATGGCGTTCAATTGCTTAAGCCTAGAACCGTTCAATATATGACCTCGGCTAGTTTAACGGATGGTCAGCAAAAAGGCTTCGATACTTGGCATTCATTGCAGGGGCACAGCTACGGCAACCAGATGCGCATCATGACCGACACCGGAAAAGCCGGATTTATCGGCGGCAAAGGCGAATACGGCTGGGATGGGTGGCTGGGGGCATATTTCAGCAACAGTCCTCAAGATGGTCTGACCGTACTGTTTATGGTCCAGAAAAAAGATGCCGGTACGATGGCGATTACGCGTAAGCTGCACAATATCGTCTTCAGCAGCTTGTAAGGGCCATCGCTTTACCACTGGGCATTCATACGGTTCGTTTCAATGACTTCAAGAAAACGGTCAGGGAAATTGGTATACACCCCGTCCACACCCCATAGATAGGCTTTATTCATGTTGAGCTGGTAATTCACCGTATACGGCATCACTTTGAGTCCGGCCCTCTTCAACTGCGCCACATAAGCCGAAGTGATTCCCTGAAAGTTGGGGCTAATTCCAACAGCGTAGGATTTCACATCCTTCAGAAAAGCTGCTGAGACTCTCACCTGGGAATAATCATTCCAAACGAGTTGATAGAGCGGAATTTCCGGATTTATTGTATGAAATTTACGTAAACTGGCTCTACTGAATGAATGAATGGACACCACATTCTTCAACTCATATTTCATAATATATTCGTTTAATAAGGATTCAATATTAGTCTCATTAGTTGAGTCCTTGATTTCAAGGATATAGCTGATATTTTTCCCGAAAGTGTCGAATACCTCATCAAGTGTGGGAATGGGTGTCGCTGCATATTTCTCTCTGGCAAACATCGGATAAGCCTCATTGAACCATGAACCTGCGTCCAGGCGTCTAATCTGTGCTAAAGTCATGTTTCTTACATACCCTTTGCCATTTGTTGTGCGATTGACGGTCTCATCATGAATCACGACAGGAATATGATCTTTGGTTAAGTGAATGTCGAGTTCAATATAATCCGACTTCATTTCAAGCGCCAGCTCAAAGGAAGGCATTGTGTTCTCAGGAGCATATCCGGAAGCGCCGCGATGGGCAATTATAGATACTTTATCCGGAGGATCCATAATTCCTTTAACTTTAACCCGAATGGACGGGGAGCACGCGTATAGTGCCACAAACAAGGAAATAAACAATAAAACATGTATTCCGATAAAATAAGCTTTATGCCTAAAAATTTTCATCATTCCGTTGTCCTCATTTTCCTATAACCTTTAATAACGTAAATATTATCTTAACAGTTCAAATGCTTGAAATCCACTTATTAACTTATTCAAAGCTTCAGAACACTCTGGAGGTTTGAAGATATACAGACATAAAGACCCTCACCTCAAACAGGTAAGGGTCTTGCATTGCTTACTTGTGTTATTTAATATCCTTGCCGGTAAAAAGTGAAACTCTTGCTTTAACCAGCTCGGTATATTCCTTCTCCATTTTCTCTGCTCCAACTTTGTTCAATTCGTCGAGGAATGCATCATATATTTTGTCAAAGTCTGCTGGGCTAGAGAGAATGGCCTCCGGAATACGCTTGTGGACAATATCTTGGGTCTTCTGGTAAATGACCTGATAATCTCCATCCGTCGGAACCTGCATGTTATACAGTGCCCCCCATTCTTTGACAGGGAACTCATCCTCGGCCGGGAACAGATCCTTCCACGTTGTCGCTTTATATGCCGCTAATGCTTCCTTCTCAGCATCCGAGTAACTCGCGATGATTTGTTCCGGGAAGTTCGTAGTATAGTAATTGCCTGTTGAGTCCTTTACACCGTCTCCATAACGGACTCCGAAAATTGTATATAGATCGATGCCTGTATGTTTCCCGAAATTGGCCGAATCATTCACCTTCTGATTGCGGATCTCATCCGGGATCACACGCACTCCATTCTCAATATTGTACTGTTTGCCTTCCACCCCCCAATTTCGCAGTACCTGACCTTCATCAGAGGATAACCAGTCTATGAATTTAATGGCACGAACCGGGTCTTTGCAGGCTGTAGTAATGCTGATACCATAACCGTCAACTCCGATGGCCTGGAGGGTGTCTTTGTACTGCTCGCCCATAGTCACCGGAAAATGACCATACGAATATCCATCTTTACCTGCTGATTTCAGAGCATTTTCAGCGTCTCCATACTCCCATTCTACAGAAGTGAGACCGAGTACTCGCCCGCTGGAGATTTTTGATTTATACTGATCATCCTTTTCTACAAAAGAATCCTTATCCAGTAGTCCTCCGTTATACATATGATTCAGCCAGCGGAAGTAGTCTTTTTCTTCCGGACGTTTGTAGTGCAGCATGGTTTGATAGGTTTCCGGAACCACATAGTATTCACCGTCACCTGCACCACCCGTAGTCGCCGCAGCTTGATTGGTTACGGTAATCATACTCTTCCAGCCATCCGCATTGAGCAATAACGGAATCGTCGGCTGCCCATCGGTTGTCGGATGTTTAGCCACATATTCTTTGAGGACGCTTTCAAATTGCTGAACGGTTTTAATCTCCGGATATCCTAATTCTTTGAGTACACGAAGCTGAACTTCAAAACCGCCCGTAACGTCAAAATACTGCTGGTCAACACCTGTGTTGGTGGGTATCGAATAGATGGCCTGGTTTTCGTTGCTGTATTTCATACGGTTCATATCTTTGCTCATGACCTTTTTAAGATGTGGAGCGTATTTGTCGATAAGATCCGTCAAATCGATAATCGCTCCTGCATCCACCAGTTTGCCAAGCTCACCTTTGGCGTAGATGATATCTGGAAAATCCCCGCTGGCAGCCATTAAAGAGATCCTGTCCCCTCCGCCATTGCCCACATCAAATTCGGCATTAAGGGTTACTCCGGTTTTTGCGGTGATTTCTTTCCCCACATCATCTTGCATTTTATTCCAGTTCGGATTCGCATCCGCTCCAAAAAATGAAAATGTTATCGGACTGGTATCACTACCGGTGCTGTCATTTGCGGTATTCGCAGAATTGTTTTTAGAGCTGCTGCAGCCTGCTGATAGAAGGAGTGCACTTGCTAAAAGTGCTATTCCGCAGGTCTTGGGCAATTTTTGAATCATGGTCATCATTTCCCCCTTTTGGTGTGTTAAGAGTGACTGTTTTCGTCTTGGTCATCGTATTAAATGGTCATGCTACACATATCGTCAACAATGAAGAATCATTTATCAAGAAAGGGAATGTATTTGTCCTGAACGGCGGGACCCATCATGCCTATATGGCCCCGCACGAATTCAAGATTTGCAACATCATGTACAAGCCGGATATGTTGAAGTCTGCCGGACCGGATTTACGGTCCTTGGATGGTTATCAGGCGCTTTTCATTTTGGAACCGTTCTACCGCAGCATTAATCCGTACAAAAGCAAACTGAACATGTCGATAGCCAGCCTTGAACATGTCACAGCTCTAGTTTCGGTTATGATTATAGAATATGAAACGAAGCAACAAGGGTATCAGACCATGCTCGCTTCCAGGTTCATGGAGCTTGTTGTATATCTGTCCAGGCAATATGACCACCAGGAGAACGGCGTAGCCAACAGTCTGATGCATCTGGCCAGTGCAATTTCTTACATCGAGGACCACTACCTGGAACAAGTGACTCTGGAGGAGATTGCGTCCAAATCTGACATATCTGTCAGACATTTAAACCGGATTTTCCAGTCGTATTACCGGACGACACCGATTGCTTATCTTCACCGGCTGCGTTTGGAACGTGCCTGCACACTGCTTAAGCAGACAAACCGTTCCATAACGGATATTTCTTACGAGTGTGGTTTTAATGACAGCAATTACCTCACACGCCAATTCAAAAAAAGCTTCGGCATGACCCCGAAAGCATTTCGTAAAATGCAAGAACCACAAGTGCGGCCTGTATTCTCTGAAAACTAAGGCCTGTTCAGACAGAAAGAGCTGATCTGTACATCGAACCATGTATCCTATTGGAATGGCTCATAATCGAACCAGTCAAATGATGCAGGAGCGGGGTTCTGCGCTTCAGAGATTGCATACATGGCAGCCATTACTCCCACAAACCCGCCGGCGACTTCAGTTGAGAGAAGATGCGTTTCTCCCCATCCCATTTCTATTTCTCCCGTTTGTGAAGATCGGAATGAAGCCACAAATTTCTCAGGCAGCGCTTGAAACTGGAGCTCAATCGCTCCTTCGGGACAATCACGTAGCTCTACCATCTGCATGGAGCCGACTGTCCGCCGGAAGATCAGCTTCCTGCGGCCCTGAATGAATTTTATAGCCAGATCGTAATGATGCTCTTCATCCATATACATTGTTAATCCCGCTTCTTCCCCGTCATGCTGTGGTTCGAACTCCAGCTTAGCCACAGCCCTGCAGGAAAAGTGACACAGACGACGTCCTACAAAAGCAGGAGTCCCAACCTCATCTAAGGATGCCGCTTGTCCATAGAGGACAAGATAACCTTTGCGTTCCGTCAATGACCAGCTCCCCCCAGCAGGGTTGCGCAAAAAAGTCCACATCATATCCAGCTTTTCATCATCGAAGTCATCTCTGGGCGGCTTATCCGGCCACAACACTTGAGGAAGCTTCGGAGCATCCATGACTGGTTCAATATGCGTATTATTACCTACCACGGGCCATCCATCAGATGTCCAATTGACAGGTGCCAGGAACACCTCTCTTCCCAGATGATGTCCCATAGGGTAAGACACCGTTCTTATCCCCAAGCACACAGCCCACCAAGTTCCGTCATGAGCTTCAATTAAATCCGCATGCCCCGTTGCATGTATGCCGTTTCCCATGCTTCGATTCGTAAGAATTGGATTATGGGGGCAGGGTTCAAAGGGTCCAAAGGGTTGATTACTTCTTGCAATCGTTTCCATGTGTCCGTATTCGGTTCCCCCTTCGGCGATCATCAGATAATATAGTCCGTTGATTTTATATAAATGCGGACCTTCGGGATGAGCCCCCCCTGTACCTTTCCAAATCAAGCGGCTTTCTGACCGTCTGCCTCCGGTCTCCAGATCCATCTCGCATTGATAGATGCCGTCGCCTTCAACACCAGTCGTTGGAGACTGTAAATATACACGGCCGTCGTCATCAAACAATAGAGAGGGATCGATGCCCTTCTGGGCAACCTGTATGGGCTCCGACCAGGGTCCTTCGGGATTGTGTGCCTTGACAAAGAAACTACCGCCTCCGCTAACATTGGTGGTCACCATATAAAACCAGCCGTCGTGGTACCGGAGGGTTGGTGCGTAGATTCCGCCTGAACTCCATGCGCCTGTTAGTGGAAGCTGTTGCTCTGTAGTGAGGCAATGACCGATCTGCCGCCAATGAACCAGATCCTTACTATGAAAGATAGGGACGCCTGGAAAATATTCAAACGAACTTGTGGCTAAGTAATAATCTTCGCCCACACGGCAAATACTGGGGTCAGGATGAAAGCCCGGTATTACGGGATTGGTGTACTGCATACATCCGCACTCCTGTCTATTTTTTATACAGATTCAAGCTCTCTGTTCACTCCACATTGTAGTATACTTTCATTTAGCCAAACCTTCATTTTCAAGTCATAGGAATAGCATGATCTAGTCATTGCACTTGATAAAAACACAAAAAAAGAAATCGCCCTGGAGCGATTTCTTTTCAGTCCCGAAATGACTTAATGAAAAAAGACCGCCAGCGCACTCTCCTGGCAGTCTTTCTTCCCTTACAAAGTAGTATGCTTCTCTTCATATTCGCTGGACAAAACCTTAAGCGATTTGATTTTACCATGGGGATGCTGTTCTTGCTTTCGTGACTTCCAGGCAGCTTCTTTCCTTCTCATCTGGTGAGCCATACAAGAATCCTCCTCGGGAAACTGAGATGTATACTACATCCTTATGATGTCGTTCCCAGGCTGCGTTCATTCATTTACTGCGCTCCAACTATTGGATGCGGAATATAAAGTTCTTCAAGGAATGAAACTTCTTCCGTGGATAATTTCACCGACAGAGCACCTGCTGCATCTTCGAGTTGCGATAGCTTCGTCGCGCCGATAATAGGAGCAGCTACAGATTCTTTCTGCAGCAGCCAGGCTAGAGCAATATGAATGCGGGGTACACCGTGTTTTTCTGCAAGTGACGCCACACGTTCAATGATCAGACGGTCTGCAGCTGCACTCGAATCGTATTTGGCTTTTTGAATGAGATCGGTTTCGGATCTATGGGTGCTTTCCGACCAATCGCGGATCAGTCTTCCTGATGCCAGTGGACTATAAGGTGTCACAGCAATTTTGTAGTCCTTGCAGAGCGGCATCATCTCCCTTTCCTCTTCCCGGTAAATGAGATTAAGGTGATTTTGCATGGATACCAAACGAGTCCAGCCATTATTCTCCGCTACATGTAACGCCTTTTGAAATTGCCATGCGAACATGGCAGAAGCGCCGATATATCTGGCCTTCCCGGACTTCACTACATCGTGCATGGCTTCCATAGTTTCTTCGATTGGCGTATGGTAATCCCAGCGGTGAATGATGTAGAGATCTACATAATCAGTCCCTAGCCGCTTCAAGCTTTTGTCGATTTCGCTCATAATAGCCTTACGGGACAGCCCCGAACCATTTGGACCTTGATGCATGCGTCCCCAAACCTTTGTGGCGAGAACAATTTCATCCCGGTTCGCATAATCCTTCAGAGCCCGTCCAATAATCTCCTCACTGGTTCCATTCGCATAGACATTCGCTGTATCAAAAAAGTTAATCCCGAGCTCAAGAGCTCTTTTTATGATAGGACGGCTGTTATCCTCATCAAGCACCCATTGATGCCATCCTGGCAGTACATTTCCAAAGCTCATACACCCCAGACAAATCCGCGATACGTCCATTCCTGTATGGCCAAATTTGATATATTCCACAGGTCTAACCTCCTTTTTCCTACAATTCATCAAACCATGCATCATCGACGGCTTCGAACCAATCCGTGGTTCCTGGGGTCATAGCCAGGTGCACAAACCAGCTGTCCTTTGTCGCACCATGCCAATGCTTCACGTTAGGCGGAATATTGACCACATCACCGGTTGTGAGTGAACGGGCGGGTTTGCCTTCTTCCTGATACCAGCCATTGCCGCCTGTAACTAACAGAACCTGTCCAATCTGATGAGCATGCCAGTTATTGCGGGCCCCTGGAGCAAAGGTTACATTGCCGATCACGGTATTCAGAGGCGCTGGATCTGTAAACACCATTTGCAGATAAGCGTCACCTGTAAAATATGCTTGTACCTTCTCTCCTAACGGGAAAATGGTACTATTGCTGAGTTGTTCATTTTTCATTATTATGTCCTTCTTTCTGTTCATAGATGAAATCATGTTCAGCCTCATTTTTATTATGAATGGATACTTTAATGTGTACACGTCTATTATAAAGATATTAAAGACCTTGCCTATTGTTAATACCCTGCGATTTGTTCATTAATGAACGGAATGGTAGAAATTGATCATTATAAAATAATATACACACCTGTCTATCACTCGCTAAGGTATGCACGAATTACAATATCTTGATCATGATTGCCGAAACCGGCCCCATAGAGCGTCAATCCGCCTACATTTACAGAATCCTCTTCAACCGCGAAACGAAGGGTCCAGAATTGTTCCTTTAGCTTGATATCATCAACAGTTACGTCCGACATCCACTCTCCATCTATAAACGTACCTGAAGCGTCAATGCGGATCGTCTTCAATAGTCCGTATTGATTCACATTTCGATGCCACCATTTCGGTGTATATATTCCCCTAGCAGCTCTTCCGAAGTCTGCCGGGCTTGTCCATATTCCAAGTGCGACACCGTTAAACGTGAACCGGATGTCCGAAGGCCAATAATCTCGCAGGCCCGGCGCTTCCGAAGCCATTTCCACTGAAATCTCGATAGCCTCTGGCGTTTGATCAGGAAGCAGATAGTTAGGTGTTTTATACTCTACGTAGCCCCTTCCGAACCACAAAATGGCAGCATGAACCCGCTCGGGGTCGAGAAAATAGCGCGGATCGTCCCAAACACCGATTTCTTTCTCGTGCGTGCCAAGTCCGCAAGTAGGATGAACTTCAAATGCGGTATAATGACCGACTGAAATGGTTTGTTCTCTGCTCTTCGTAGCCCGGCTGGCGAAAGGCAGTTCGATCTCAATGTTTTTTTGTGTGAGGAAGCATATTTTGTGCGTCCCTCCGTTTATACGGACCCTGCGGCTCCCGATTAATCCGGCTTGCTCGAGTTTCCTTATGTGCATGGTAACGATGGAGGGGCTAAGTTCAAGCATAGCCGCAATATCTTTTACATTCATTTCGTTATCGGCAATCAAGCCCATAATCCGCCACCGCACTTCGCTTGCCAGCGCTTCATATAGCGCCATGAATTTCGGTTCCCCGTTCGCTTTTAACATGAACAATCTCCTGACGTTACATATTGAAATCATATATATATTAATTTAATAAATTTACTACCAACCTTCAACCCTCCTCCATTGAAAGTTTATATCGAATGGTGTTTAATTTTCTTAGCAGCAAGGCAAGCTGAATTCTTACATATATGAATTTATAATGAGGAGGATATAATGAAATACAATAATCCGGTCATCAAAGGGTTTTACCCTGACCCCAGCGTATGCAAAGTGGAAAATACCTATTATCTGGTATGCAGTTCCTTTCAATATTTCCCCGGTGTTCCGATTTTTAAGAGCCAAGACCTGATAAATTGGACCCCCATCGGACATTGCTTAACCCGGAAAAGCCAGGTTCAGCTGGATAGTGTAAGCAGCTCCGGGGGGGTCTTTGCGCCAACCCTGCGTTACCATCAAGGCCGATTCTACATGACGACCACAAATGATACTACACGTCAGAACTTTTATGTCTGGACCGATGATATTTATGGCGAATGGTCTGAACCTATCAATGTTGATCAAGGGGGAATCGATCCGGATTTATATTTTGAAGACGGAAAAACGTATTTCATGAGCAATGGTACAGATGATGATGGAGCTGCCGGTATTGTCCAGTGTGAAATTGATATTGAATCCGGCCGTAAGCTGTCTCCAAGCCGTTCAGTCTGGCAAGGTACAGGGGGACGTTATCTGGAAAGCCCTCATCTATACAAAATAAATGGACGGTATTATCTGATGGCAGCTGAAGGCGGAACCGAATATGGCCATATGGTCACTTATGCGCGGGGAGATTCACCTTCCGGCCCGTTTGAGGCCTATAGGAACAACCCTGTTTTGACCAATAGGAATTTAGGCGGTTACGAGCTTCAAGGCGTTGGCCACGGTGATCTGATCCAAAACCACGAAGGGAATTGGTGGCTGTTGCATCTGGGATTCCGTCAGACGGGTCTGTATCTTACTTATCACCACTTGGGACGTGAAGTATTCCTGACCCCGGTTACTTTTGGCGAGGATGGATGGTTTACGGCAGGTCATAAGGGTACCACTCTATTAAGTTTCGAAACCGATCGTATCGCGGATACCATCCTTCAACAGGAGAAGCAACTCTTCACATTCGAGAACACCGATTGGACTCTGGACTGGTGTTATCTCCGTCATCCGGTTGCAGAGCATTATATGTTGGAATCCGATAAAGCGAAGCTTAAAGGTACCGGTGTTACACTGGATGTTCCGGCATCACCTACATTTATAGGCATTCGTCAAAAAGACTTCAACGCGGTTATTTCATGCGATATCAGCCTAACCGATGGCGAAGCCGGCATAACGGTCTATATGGACGAAAACCACCATTATGATCTGGCACTGCGCGAACATCAAGATGGATACGAGGTCATTGAACGACTGAATATCGGTGATATTAAATCCATTGAAAGAGCTATAAATATGGACCAAAATAATCAGGCTACATTGGTTATCAAGTCTACTCCTACTCATTATCACTTCTACGCTCAAGTCAATGGGACAGAAACCCAACTTGGAGCTGCGCAAACCAGATACCTTTCCTCAGAAGTAGCAGGAGGATTTACAGGTGTACTTATCGGCTTGTATGCAGTTGGAGAAAAACCTGATTCCCACGCTGTTTTCACACGATTTAGCTGTGAGTATTTTAAATAAAAAAAAGACAAAAAGGCATCCGCCATGAGAGCGGATGCTTTGCTTACACAAGGAATTACTCGCTTTTCCAGTTCACCCTTCCACCACATCTGCTCGCAGATCCGTAGCCACTTCAATCATTTTGGGAACAATAGCTTCGTTTGAAATGGCTACATACAAATCCCCCATATAAAGCCGGAAAGGAATCTCCATATCCCCAAGTTTCCACATAAAAAAATCACCATCGATGGACATGATACTATCTGCTCCTTGAATGGTAAGAACCTGCGAGTACGAAAAGTCAGGTGAGGATGCAAAGTATTGTTTGCACTCTTCCAAAGAGATGCTTTGCTCCGCATTGTTATCTTGCATGGATCGGGTTATACGAAAACGCTGATTCATTAATCTGCCTCCTCTTCTACAAAGCCATATTTTCTCACTTTCTAAGCCCACTGTCAAAACCATGCTTGTCCACGCTTGTCAGAAAGTCAATCGAAGCACCTCCTTCATCTCATCAATCCAGAATGTCGCAAATCGCTTTCAGTTCAATAGTTACCGAAATGCATACGGTGCATAACGCCGAAGTCGATCAATCCAATGTTCAACATAGGCTGGCTTCCTCCTACACCATTCATTACGCACCGTTCCAGGCTGTCCCGCCCCGCAAATTTCCGGGGAGAAGGCTGGACTTGGAAAAGGTTCCTGCAGCAGCTTGGAGTAACGCTGTCATCGCGGATCGTCTGGGGATAAGCGAGGATTATAAGCTGAAATCTCGGTCTCCGATAGACAAAAAAAGCACATAGCATCAGCTATGCACTTTCTTAAATTCCACTTACGTTTAATCCCGATATAAAAATGTCCGGGTCCGCTCCAGCTGCGGGTTACCGAAGATCTCCTCCGGTGTGCCCGATTCGGCGATTTCCCCGTTGTCCATAAAGATTACACGGTCTGCCACATCTCGGGCAAAGTTCATCTCATGTGTGACGATGATCATCGTCATGTTCTCCTCCGCAAGCTGGCGGATGACACGCAGCACCTCGCCGGTCAGTTCGGGATCAAGCGCCGACGTCGGCTCGTCAAACAGCAGAATGTCCGGGTTGAGCATAAGTGCTCTGGCGATAGCCACCCGCTGCTTCTGCCCGCCTGACAGCATGGAGGGGTATACCTCTGCTTTATCAGCAAGACCTACCTTGGAGAGCAGTTCCCGGCTTTTAGCGGTTATATCCTGAGTGTTCTCCCGTTTCAGCGTTCTCGGCGCAAGTTCCAGGTTTCCCCGTACAGTGAGGTGAGGGAAAAGATTAAAGTGCTGAAACACCATGCCCATAGCTGCGGTAATCCCCCTAATGTCCGCACCACTAGCGTATTTACCGTTCTCCACGAGCGGCTTGCCTTGAATAAAAATGCTCCCGCCGGTAACCTCTTCCAGATACACAAGACTGCGGAGCATGGTGCTTTTTCCGGAGCCGGAAGGCCCGATCACCGCCACTACTTCTCCGGGTTTAACGTCAAAGGTAATCTTTTTCAGCACATCGAGGCTGCCGAAAGATTTCTGCAATTGTTTTACTTCAATCATACTACTCATAGCCAAACAGCCCTTCTACTCATATTTGAAACGTTTCTCCAGACCCTTGAAGAACAGCGTAAGCACCAGTGTCATCAGCAAATAAATTACGCCCGCTACTACAAATGGGGTCACTGTAAAATCGCGGTTCACCGCCGTTTTTGCAAAATTCAACAGTTCCGGTACGGCTACTGCATATAGCAAGGCAGTATCCTTGATCAGGGTAATCGACTCGTTGGCTACCGCCGGCAGTGCCACCCGGAACATTTGGGCGAGAATCACCTTGCGCAGGGTCTGCCATTTGCTGAGTCCGAGCACCTTGGCTGCCTCATGTTGCCCCTTGTCAATCGACAGCATCCCGCCACGGAAAATCTCGGCAAAATACGCACCATAATTGAGGATAAACCCAAGGCTGGCTGCGACGAAACGGTCCATGACCAGATACTGCCCAATCACGGGAATCTGCGGCAGGCCGAAGCAGAAGAACAGCAGCTGCAGCAACAGTGGTGTTCCGCGCATGACGTAGATATAAGTGTGTGCGATCCAGGCCAGCGGCTTAAGGGCACTTTTGGCCATTAGAGTAACAATCATTCCGAGTGGAATGGACAGCAGGATCACAATCAGGAACAGCAAGACGGTCGTCCGCGCTCCCTCCAGCATCGGCCCGGAAATCTTAATAATATAGTCAATATTCATGTCTTTCACCCGACTCCTAAAGGAAACAATCTATTTAAGTACTTTATTTTCTCCAAACCACTTCGTTGAGATTTTAGCAGCCGTTCCGTCACTGTTCAATTCATCTAGAGCCTTCTGCAGCTCAGTCAGCAGTGCTTCATTGCCTTTCTTAATGCCGATGCCGTATTGCTCAGGAGCAAGGGATTCATCCAGCAGCTTGTAAGTGTCCGGTTCCTTGGACATATAATATCTTGCCACCACTTCATCAATGACCACGCCATCCAGGCGTCCCGACTTCAGGTCCGTCAGGGCAAGCACATTATCCGTGAACTCGGAAACACCAGAAAGCTTGGCCTTGATAGGGCTGGCCTCCAGGGCATCCGCAGCCGACGAAAGGCTCTGCAGTCCGACTTCTTTTCCGGCCAGATCATCCAGCTTCGACAGCGTTGAATCCGCCAGTACGACTACAACCTGGCTGTTCTCCAGATAAGGCTTGGTAAATAAGACCTTCTCCTTACGCTCGTCTGTTATGGTGTACCCGTTCCAAATCATATCAATGCGTCCACTGTTCAGCTCCGATTCCTTGGCTGACCAGTCTATTGGCTGGAAGGTAACCTCTTTGCCCATTTTCTCAGCTGCCGCTTTCGCATAATCAATATCAAAACCGACAATTTCATTGTTATCATCTCTGAAGCCCATCGGTGCAAACTTATCATCTATACCGATCACCAGCTTGCCATCCTTACTGCCTGAACTGGAGCAGCCCGCTATTACAGTAATAGCCATTACAACTAATAATACCAATATTCCTCTTCTCTTCATCTCACAAATCCCCCTAGTAGATAACACATTGGATCATGTGCTTTAGTTCGTTAACACGTTATCAGTTTATCATGATAACATATCATATGAGCTGAGTCGATAGAGAAGAGAAACACTTCTGTGTCAATATAAATCCGCAACCCACTGCTCCGGATATCCGGATGCTGCTAGTGATGAATATGGTTTCCCACAATTTAGGAAGGCTCATATTGACATAGAGAGAAGCAGAGAAGCCCCCCGGCTATGCCTGGAGGGCTTCTCTGCTATTCTTTAGTTATTAATGAACCTGCTGGAATTCAACACATCGACCGGAAATATTCCACAACCACCTCACGGAATTCCAGAGCAGCCTGCGAAATGTAGCGGCTTTTGTGCCATAATAAAGCGATTTCTCTTACCATTTCGTGATCCTCCACTTGAATATAGTGGATGTCTTCCCGTGAGTTCCGTGCACTGTTTGGCATGAAGGCAATACCGATTTCCGCTTCCACAAGAGCACTTAACCTTGCAGGTTCATCTCCCTCATATACATATTGGGGTACAAATCCAGCAGATTCGCAAACCGCGTCAACTCTATCGCGAGTCCCGTAGCCTCTCTTTACACCGACAAACCACTCATCCCTTAGTTCTATCAAAGATACCTTTTTTCGATTTGCTAGGTGATGCCCCTTAGGTACAGCGACAACGATCGGGTCCATGTATACAATTTGACATTCAATATCATCCCCTTGTACCGGAGGTGAAGACAAGCATACATCTACCGCTCCACTAAGAAGAAGTGCGACCATTTCCTGCGTGGCAAGCATTTGAACATGAAAGTGAACAGAAGGCCTCTTTTTCCGAAACTCCCGAAGGATATTGGGCAGCATGCTTGCGGCGGTCACCGCCAGTTCCAGGGTCCTATGTTCCAGGTTGGCCAGATCCTTAATCTCCTGCTTGCCCTGTTCCAATTCAAACAAAGCCCGTTCTGCACGGCAGAGAAATCTGCTTCCGAACTCATTCAACCGCAGTCTTCTTCCGGTCCGGTCAAATAAGGGAGCCCCCAAATCGTCCTCCAGACGGGCAATCGTTTTGCTCAGAGAGGATTGAGTAACGTGCAGACTTCGTGCAGCTTCAGTAACATGCTCCAATCGAGCTACGGTTATAAAATATTGCAATTGAAGAAGTTCCATCTCTCAGCCTCCATTCATTCCCTTGGGTCAATGAAATCATAACATGAAATGCGTTGGAGTAAATACATCATGTCAAGTAAGATAGGTTTAAAACAATACGGGGAGGAACTCACAAATGAATTCACGTAGCTGGTGGTTAATGATTTCCGTGGGATTGGGTATTCTCTTGAATCCACTTAACTCTTCGATGGTTTCGGTTGCGATTCCACGGCTGCAACAGGTGTTTCAGCTCGATTTCACACAGGTTTCTTGGGTTATTTTTTCTTTTTACATAGCGAGTGCTGTTGCACAACCTGTCATGGGAAAAGCCAGTGATTTATTCGGCCGCAGAAAAATATTCCTTACCGGGTTATGTGTTGCCTTCGCTGCCTCATTCTTAGCTCCACTGTCGCCTAGCTTTGGGTGGCTTATCGTGTTCCGTATCGTGCAATCCATTGGAACAAGTATGATGGTTGCCGTTGGAATGGCCATTGTGCGAGTTCATATCACAGAGAAGCAAGCGACGGCATTATCTGTTTTATCCATATTCCTATCTGGAGCAGCAGCTATTGGACCCTTTATTGGCGGGGTAATCATTCATTGGTGGGATTGGCATGCTATCTTTTTCGTCAATATTCCGTTTGTGGCGGTGAGCTTTCTAATGGCCTGGAGGACAATCCCTAAGGACGATCCGCGAGCAGCCATCGCAAGCAACATGTCTTTTCGGAATTGGGCACAGATGATTGATGTAACAGGTATCCTGCTTTTCACAACAGGTCTGGTTGCACTACTCGTTGGATTACTGTCGGCAAAATCATCCGGGCATATCTCATGGCTAACGGTTACTGTCGGACTGATTGGCCTCATATTCATTTGGGCTTTCGTCCGGCACGAGCTGCAAACGACCTCACCTTTTATTCCCTTACGTACATTTGCACACTATCCTGCAATGACTTGGGTCAATATTGAATTCATGCTTGTCAATGTATTGTATTATTCGGTATTTTTCGGGCTTCCTTCCTATTTGCAAATGGTACGTCATGTCAGTGAATTCCAAACAGGGATTCTGATGTTAACCTTAGGATTGTGCTCACTAGTGGTTTCTCCGCTGGCAGGACGTTGGATCGATCAATCGGGGGCAGGTCCGGCACTCTTGGTGTCCGCCATATTAATGACGTTGGGGTCCGTTTGGATCGTGTCATTGAATCAACATTCACCAGTGATCAGTGTGTGTGTGGCTTTAGCTGTTTTCGGAATAAGTAATGGGCTGAATAATGTCGGTATGCAAGCAGCCCTGTTCAAAAGCTCACCGAAAGAAATAATCGGAGTAGCGTCCGGTTTGTTCAATACATCCAGATACCTTGGAACGATTCTCTCCTCATTGTTGATAGGGATTGTAATGGGCGGAAAGTTCAGCTTCGGGGGATTCCGGGTGCTTGGGCTGATCCTCACGGGCGTTGCCTTGTCCTTGGTTGTCATGAGCCTGCGTCGCCGGAGGTCAGGGCAAATGCAAGAGTAGGATACACTTATACGATATTAAGCCCTTAACATTAATTCTCCAGTATGGAGTTTTGGAGGCTTTTGGAGAGGGTTTTAACCACTAAAAGATAAGAGTGGTCGATCATAGCAAATAGATCAGGCTCGGGCACGGAACCATCGAGGGCTATTGAATTCCAGTGTTTTTTGTTCATATGGTAACCTGGACGAACGTTTTCATACTGCTCTCTTAGATTATCCGCAATTACAGGATCACATTTCAGGTTGATAATGGTGTGCTTCTCAATATTCTCAAAAATCAGAGCGAACATTTTGTCTTTAATTTTAATCACCAAGGGTTCAGGTCCGAAGGGGTACTCCTGGGTTGCCCCTTTTTTCTGCAAACAGTATTCTATTATATTCGTTTTCATTGTGCTCTTCATCTGAACAACTCTCCTCTACCGAACTTGTGTATTCTATTATAACCGATCCAAAAAACATACCCAACTATAACAAAACGAGCCTTTCTTCAAGAAGAAAGACTCGCCATGTATTCGTTATTCCAGCCCGTGCCGGCTCCTCTGCCGGTTGTGGAAGGTTACAATGTCCCGTATCCCCGCCTGCTTCAGAAGTTCGAGCTGCTGATCCGTATAGCCGCCAAGATCTTCAGGAAAATGAGCATCGGTGGAGGTCGTGAAAAGCACGCCTTTGGCCGCCAATACCGCCAGGAAAGCCGGGCTCGGGCACATTTCCTGAATTGGATAACGGTACACCATACCTGCGTTAATCTCTGTGGCTGTATCATGTGCAATCAGCAGATCCGCAATTCGCTCATACGATGACAGCAACCGTTGCTCGTCGGGGCGATAGTTGAAGGCTTTGAGGTTATCCAGGTGGGCAACCATATCGAACAAGCGTGAAGTGATCGCATTACCGACGATTTCGAAGAACCGGGCGTACAGTGCTTCCAGATCGAATTGTTCAAAATACGTTTGTGTCGCTGGATTGTCAAAGCCCCAGCCATCTACAAAGTGCACTGAGCCGATAACATAGTCATACGGCTGTTCCGCCAATATACTGCTTAGCTCCAGTTCGCAGCCCGGAAAATAGTCCGCTTCGATACCGAGCCGCAGCTCAATACCCTCGTGCTGCCATTTCTCCTTGTGGAGCTGAATGCATCGTACAAAATCGTCCGAATCTGCCATGCATACTTGGTCCAGCCATTCCCGCTGTAAACGGCCTATCCAGGTATCATCCAGGACCATATGCTTTTCATAATAGGCTTTATATTTCGTGAACCGGTACAGATGATCAACGATGCCGACAGTATGAAGGCCTCTCTTCTTGGCTTGCTCCAGATACAGGTCCAGCCACTCTGTAGTGAAAGCTCCGCCCGCGATGCGCCGTTCCAATAGACGAAAGCTCTCCTGCATCCAAGACAGCGTATGTATCTGCTCACTGCTGCCTTTCATAGCCGCCAGACTCTCGAGCGTACGTTGCAGCCACCTTGGGGAATAGGGTCCTTCTTCCAGATGGAGATGAAAATCTACCTTCATTTCGTATACCCTCCTGTTGTCTCTATCCATGCTTAGGCTACATTACACTGCCATCCTCCAGCCTGATCCAAGTCTCGAAACGCCGCTCCCCTTCCAGGAGTTGTATGACCCGTGCGCCGCGTTGCAGTGCCCCGTAAGTGTTGTGCCCGGTCACCCGGCCATAGGCCAGCGTTATCCCGTGCAGTACGCCTATGTAATCATTGTCATGATCGTGCCCGGCGAAGGCTGCCATCACATCCCCCGCTTCCAGCATCGCTGCGAACCAGCCGCTATTCACTTTGGAGCAGCAGACCATTTCACCTTTTCTCCCGGCTACACGCCCCGACTGCCACACCTCATTGTATTCGGGAATAGGAATATGCATAAAAGCCAGAGCAGGCAGTATTCCGCCGTTTCTCTCACGAATCTTAGCAGATTCCCGGGAATACCATTCGACTTGATTGGGATGAATCCAGGCATACCCTCCGATCGCAGCAGGCGCATATTCACCCGAATCCACGAAATACAGTACCGCCGACTCCCTGTCTCCAGCATGGCTATAGAGAGGTAGCGCATAATTTCCAGTACCGTGTATCTCTTCCGGTCCCGCTTCAGCTACACATAACTCATATTCCGTCAAAATCGCCTGGAGCTCTGCCCGTGTAACCCCCTTCTCCGTATCGTGGTTGCCATAGATCACGGCAAACGGCGTCCCGGCCTGTACCGCTACCTCAATAACCCGCCGGAAGGTGGCCTTAGGGTCCACTGTATCAACGCTGTAAATCAGGTCACCACTGAACACAACCAGATCCGGCTGCTCGGTTTCCAGAATGCGCTGCATAAGCGCCAGTGTCCGGGCATCGCGCTCCGGCTCGATTCCATCCTGGAGATGGATATCGGTAAACTGTACCATTTTAAAAGTTCCATCCGTATGAAAGGTAAGATGTCGGTTATTCATAGTAAGCCTCCTGAAATCCGGGTGATCACTCCTGTGATCCCAAGTTGTTCTTTTGTGCTTTTTCGTTGTTTCGTGTGGCTTTTATTTTAAAATAGCACTATTTGACAAGCAGATGCAAGTATTATTTTTTGCATGACGGTAGTTATAGTGTGAAAGACCTTCTGCGGCGATACTGGATATCCTGTTTGAAGTGCTTATCGTGATGAGTTAGCGAAATCAGCAGTGTGTGCTTGGGATCACTAAATAGTGCCCTGAAGGGTCGTATATTTATAGAGTCGGGGAAATACAGCATCTAATGATATAGGAGGTATGTAATATTGAAAAAGTATATTCCTAATCAACACGGGGCATGGGCTATGCTGATTCTCCCTTTTTTGTTAGGGATGGCAGCCTCACGGGCGCTATTCCTCCATATACCTTTGTTCATTTGCTGGCTGCTGATTTATTTATTCATCTTCCAACTGCTGCAAGGAGTTCGAACGAGACGGTTTGACAGGATTCTCAAGCCGCTCCAAGTGTATGGCCTGTTGCTCCTCCCTTTTATCATTTATCTGGTTGTTGTCGAGCCTCGTCTTCTCTGGTTTGCACTACTGGCACTCCCTCTTTTCGCTGTAAATCTGTACTATGCCAGAACCAAAAACGAACGGGCGCTGCTCAACGATATCTCAGGTATTCTGCTGTTCTGCCTGATGCTGTTTCCCGTATTTTATATTGGCGGCGGGACAAACTGGGAAACGGCTGCCGAATTATTTATTCTAGCATTCCTATATTTTGCAGGTACTGCCTTGTATGTAAAAACAATTATTCGTGAGAAAAATAATCCGCAGTATTATTACGCATCGGTCATATATCACTGTCTATTCCTGCTTACGGGAATATTGATATTCCCTTCCTTAGTCTTCCCCCTGTTGATTCTGCTGGCACGCGCAGCGGGCCTTCCAAGAACCAAGATTACAGCCAAACGGACCGGAATGCTGGAAATTGTCTTTTCAGTCATGCTGTACATATCAGTGATTGTCTTATATTTCTAACCATAGATATCTCCAGGGAAGCAAAGAAGCGGACTCCGATTGCCGGAACCCGCTTCTTTATATTGTGATGCCGCTACTCTTCGATCATGTCGTGATTCCCGGCCCCCGGGGGAACGATGGGATATACATTAGATTCTTCGGTAATATCAAATTCCATGATTACTACACCCTTGGTGTGAAAGGCTTCTTCAATCATGCACTCTGCTTCTTCCAAGCTCTGTGCCCGAAATCCGTGAGCGCCAAAAGATTTGGCTAATGCCACAAAGTCCGGTGAACTGATGTGCACTGCAGAGTACCTTCGCCCAAGAAACAGCTGCTGCCACTGTCTTACCATCCCCAGATATCCATTCTTGAGAATGGCAACCTTCAGGTTAATCTCCAGATCAACAGCTGTCATAATCTCCTGCATATTCATCTGAAAGCTTCCATCCCCTGTGATACAGATGACATCGCGGCTGGGGTAAGCCACTGCTGCACCGATGGCTGCCGGCAATCCATAGCCCATAGTTCCAAGTCCACCGGAGGTTAGAAAAGAGCGCGGTTCGGTAAAGTTGTAATTTCTGGCTGTCCAGATTTGATGCTGGCCTACATCGGTTGAAATGATGGCATTGCCGTCTGTAGCTGCATCAATACATTTTATTACATCCTGCGGAGTCAGTTTCGCTTCTGGTTGTGGGGAAGATTTAGAAGAGCGCTTTATCCACTGTTGAATTTGTTTCTCCCAGGGGGAGTGGTCACTCCTATGTATTTCTTCCATCAATCCGGCAAGCATCTCCGAGATGAGTCCTGTTATGGATAGGTCCACATTAATATTCTTATTCAGTTCAGAGGAATCAATATCAACTTGTATTTTAAAAGAGCCGGGGGAGAATGACTTGCGGTTGCCTGTAACGCGGTCACTGAAGCGGACCCCAAGACATAATACCAAATCAGCTGCCTGCAATGCTCGATTAGCCGCTACAGTTCCGTGCATGCCCACCATACCTAAATGCTGGGGATGGTCGGAAGGCAAGGCGCCCAATCCCATTAATGTGCTCGCAACCGGAAGGCGGAACCGCTCCACAAACTGTTTCAACCATGCGGGCGTATCACCCGGCATACAGCCACCGCCAACAAGGACTAAAGGACGTTCAGCATGATTGAATCGCTCTGCCGCAAGCTCAAGGCTGTGGGCAGGGATTTGTAAATAAGGCTGATAGCCGCGGATATGTAAGGGTGGCGGAGATATTTCACTGTACAGCTTGTCCGCCACTATGGCTGTCATTATGTTCTTCGGCAGATCGATCAAGACAGGACCGGGACGGCCTGACGTGGCCAAATAGAAGGCTTCATTTACAATCCGGTGAAGATCGCCAACTTCCCTAACCATATAATTATGTTTAGTAACCGGCATCGTCATACCGTAAATATCGACTTCCTGGAAGCTGTCCAGACCGATTAATTCGGTAGCCACCTGACCAGTAAGGATAACTAGTGGAATAGAATCCATAAACGCTGTTGCGATTCCGGTAATGGCGTTGGTTGCGCCAGGCCCGCTAGTGACGAGGGCGAGCCCTGGACGCCCCGTAGCCCTTGCGTAACCATCTGCGGCATGAACAGCCGCCTGCTCATGTCTTACCAATACATGTTGTATAGCTTTACAATCAAATAGAGCATCGTACAGAGGAAGCACAGCTCCACCGGGATATCCAAAAATGGTTTCGACGTTCTTGTCAATCAATAGCTGAATCAGCAGTTCTGCTCCGTTCATGGGTGACCATCGACTCCTACTTTATATAGTCATACAATTATGTGTGTCCCAACCCGTCAGCCACCTATATAAGACATACTTATCTTGTTCCTGCTGGCTGCACTTTGTTCCTGACGCTCATCGGAATACCGGTCTCCGCGCAGCTCCCAAATGTCCTTAATTACGCTCATCAGCATACTGTTGTCAGCACCGTTGCGAAGTAATGTCCGCAAATCTGTACCCTTGGATGCAAACAGACAAGTGTAGAATTTACCGTCAGAAGATAGCCTTGCCCGGGTACAAGAGGAGCAAAAAGATTCAGATACCGAAGTGATAAATCCGACCTCTGTCTGACAGTCCTTGTAGCGGTAACGCTGAGCAACTTCCCCCTGGCTCGCCAGCCCCAAAGCCTCAAGCTCATAAACACTTTGAACGCTTTCGAGAATATCCCTTTTGGTTACAACTTTTGCGAGGCTCCAGCCATTGTCATTACCCACATCCATAAATTCAATGAAACGCAGCGTTATGTTGCGTTCCTTGAAATAGGCAGCCATCGGCAGGATCTCCGATTCATTAACGCCTTTTTGAACCACCATGTTGATTTTGATCTCAAAGCCAAGGTCGCGGGCTTGATCGATATTTCTCAGGATAAGAGAAGGTTTTGTCCCTCTTCCGTTCATCTTTCCGAAAATCTCCGGATCCAGCGCATCCAGGCTAATGTTCAAACGCCGCAATCCTGCACTGTACAACCCTTTAGCCTGCTGCCCAAGGAAGACACCGTTAGTGGTCAATCCAATGTCCTCTATTCCATCTATAGACCGAATTTCGGATACAAGCTCGTGAAGATTACTCCGCAGCAACGGCTCTCCCCCGGTCAAGCGAATTTTGACAACCCCCAAGGATACAAAAAGCCTACTCAAACGAAGAATCTCCTCAAAAGACAGCAGCTCGCGGGCAGGCATGAAGGCGTAATTGTCACCGAATACTTCCTTAGGCATGCAGTAAGTACAGCGAAAATTACAACGGTCAGTTACCGAAATTCTCAAATCCCGGATGGGACGTCTTAGTTGATCGGTGATTGGTGTCGTTGTCATACGCCCTCCTTTTATCGCTAATGACCCCCTACTTATTTCTGCGTAATATCGCTGAATGTACCGACATAACGAATATCCGTGCCGGTCTCATCCTTGACAGCACTGATATTCAGCAGTTGGAGATACTCTTCACCATTCTTCCTTCTGTTCCAAATCTCACCCTGCCAAACTCCCTTTGCCCGGATTTCACCCCACATGTTACGGTAAAAATCTTGTGGTTGCCTTCCTGACTTCAGCACATTTGGCAGTTTGCCGAGTACCTCTGCTTCCGTAAAACCGGTAAGCCTCGTAAATGCAGGGTTAACGCTCTTGATAACACCCGAAGCATCTGTAACAAGAATTCCCTGTGCCGTAGATTTGAACACTTCAGAAGTAAGCGCCAGGCGATCGTTGTAATACAGCCAAATGACAAGGACCAGACTCGCCAGAGCCACTTGTGAAAGCAGCATGAACCCGATCGAATATTGGCCTGTGATGGAAAAGATAACGGAGAGCATAATCGGCGGGAAGAATCCGCCCAGCCCTCCCATCATCGAGACAATCCCGTTGGCAATCCCCGCCTGCTTATTGAAATAGAGCGGGACTAATTTGAATATGACCCCATTGCCAATCCCGGCACTGAAGGCAATAGCCAGGCATCCAACCGTGTACAATCCAATAGAGGGCAGAAATGCTAACAGGATTGCTGCAACCGTATAAATACTGAAGGTGCCGATGAGCAGAAATAATGGCTGGAATTTGTCTGCCAACCAGCCGCCAACCGGCCGGAAGAACGTGGCAACGGCAATAAACCCTGCTGTGCGCATGCCTGCATCCACCTTTTCCAGTCCAAAATTGGATACCAGAAAGTTAGGCAGATAAATGGTAAATGCGACAAACGATCCGAACGTAATGAAATAGAAGAGCGAGAACAACCAGAGCTTCTCGTTGGCAGCTACCCCTTTGATCTGTTCAATAATGGGTGTTCTAACCTTAGGCTCATGGCGGTCACCGAAGAAGAAATTCAGTGCAATAAATACCAGCAGAAGGATCAGATACAGCTTCACAGCAGTAGCCCAGCCATAATGGGCAGCTACGATTGGAGCAGTGAATGTAGTAAGGGCCGTACCCAAATTCCCAACCCCGTAGATCCCGTTCACAAACCCGTGCTTTTCTTTTGGGAAATACTTGGGCAGTGAGGTGACCCCTACGGAAAAAACGGCGCCGCCGATCCCTAAAAACAATCCGCCAACAATCAAGTCTATATATGTGGTGGCATTGCTAATATAGAAGACGGGAAACAGCAGCAGGATAAAGCTGACCATAAAAATGATACGCGCCCCGAGAATATTGGCATAATAGCCGAGAGGAATACGCAGGATCGAGCCTAGGACTACGGGAATCGCCGTAACCATAGCCAGTTTTCCGGATGGAATAGATATATCCTCGGAAATAAAGGGCATTAGGGATGAAATAATTACCCATACCATAAAGCCTACGATCAAATTCAGGGTTTGTAACGGCAATTGCAATTTTTTAATCATTCCACTCACCTTTTCCGCCATTTTTATCTGCTGCGTGTATGAACTCACTTCCTGTCCTTATTGTATCTGCCGTGACTCTGCCACTGATATAGGGGAGTCCCCTGTCCCTGAGAGGGTATTCCCTGAAAATAAAAAAACAGCTCCACCATCCCAATGGGGACAGTGAAGCCGTATGCAGATTTCATGTAATGAGCGTATTCATTCTAGAGAAAAGCCGTTTATGATCCGGCTCGCTCAGCTGAGTTTCAGCCATTGGAAAAATGACCGCTTCTTCTTTGACCAAATGAACGGTTAATATTTCAAAAGCCTCTCCGGCATCCTTCACGGCGGATATCATCTTTGCCAGCGGCACCAGTTCCAAATCGCCTGCCGTATGGTGAAGGAAATGACCCAAATATCCATCGATCTCCACATGCTCTTCCTGAATACCAACCAGCGGCCCTTGTTCAAAACCTATGTAGCTTCCGAGCAGCGGGAAAAAATGTTCTTCTTCTTTTTGTGTATGCTTGGCAAGCGGAATCTGAAACTCCATAATGAGCCTCCGCAGCTCCCTGATCCTGTGCCTGGCTTCCTCCTCGCCCGGGAGGTCGTCTTGTTCAAAAGAAAGAACAATCGTATGCCATTCTTGCATCAGAAAGGACAAATAGCGGTGCTCGTTCTCTAGAATGCGCATAGCGGGAGAAGTAGCGGACAAACCGGCGGAATTTGGCATATATATCCTCCAATCCGTGCTTAGAAATCCAGCAGCTTTTTTTTCAAGGCATATTCGACCAGCTCGGGCCGGCTCTTCAGGTGTAATTTTTCCATGATCTTTGATTTATGGGCTTCAACTGTCTTCACGGAGATAAACAGCCTTTCAGCGATCTCTTTATTTCCGTAGCCTTTGGCGATCAGCGGCAAAATCTCCAGCTCCCGCTTGGACAGCAATTCAAACGGGTCTTCTGAAGCGGCTGTTTTGTCCTTTTTAATAAATTCACGGACCAGGGAGGTAGCCAATTTGGGGTGAATATAGGTTCCTCCCTGATGGATGGTGCGAATAGCCAGTAAAAGCTCCTCATCCGGCGCACTTTTCAGCACATAACCTGACGCTCCGTTCTTCAGGACATGGAACAGATATTCTTCATCATCATGCATGGTCAGAATCAATATTTTGGTATCGGGGTAATCCTCCTTGATTTTGCCTGTTGCAATTAGTCCGCTCTCTCCTGGGGGCATGCTAAGATCCATGATCAGGATATCCGGCCTGCATTTTGCTACCAACGCATAGGCTTCAATCCCGTCGGCAGCAGCACCAATGACTTCGATGTCATCCTGGAAATTCAGAATCATGGCAAAACCGCTGCGCACAATGGCATGGTCGTCTGCGATAACGATCTTCATCCGGTGATCATTCCTTTCCACTACCATCTCCGACAGGAACTTGAATGAAAATCGAGGTTCCCATTCCCGTCTCCGTCCTTATGCTGAAGCTGCCTCCTACTAATTCTGCCCGCTCCTGCATGCCGTATAATCCCAGTCCGGTGCCACTCGGCTCATCCCCTGGGCTAAATCCGATACCTTCATCTTCGATCGTGAGTTTCAGCATTCCGTCCCGCTCGGTAAGTTTTACTTGGACCAAGTCTACCTGTGCATACTTAAGAGCATTGAGCACAGCTTCCTGACAGACCCGGTACATCACCGTTTCTATTTCACTGTCATAGCGGTTCTCTGAGAGATCGGATTCAAATTCTATAATGAGCCCGTAGATTTGCTCCAGCCGTTTAAAGTGTGAGCGAAAGGCTGCTTCAAGTCCGAAATCATCGAGAGCAGCCGGGCGAAGCTCCACGGAGAGATTGCGGATATCGTTCAAGAGCCGCGTCATGGATACTTCTGTCTGCTTCACCTTCTTAAGAATGTTGTCATCTGCGGTCATATACTTAAGCACCCGCAAATCCACTACAGCGCTCATAAGCTCCTGTGCGACGCTGTCATGCAGCTCACGGGAAATCCGTTTGCGCTCATTCTCTTGGGCTTCAATCACATGCTTCATCATTTTATTCTGATAAAATTTCTCTTGGGTCTTGAATTGTCTGGTTAGATCCCGGAGCATTAACACCCGAATTCCATTCTTGGAATCTATGGTATGAAAGCTTGCTGTGTAGGGGACAATCCCTTTATATTTTGTCTCAAGGTAGACCTGGTAAGAGGTGAAATCCTCAGATTCCGGCGTATGAAAAAAGCAGTTGAGACAGGTGCGGAGCTCCTGGTCACTGGTATAACCCCTGCATGTACCGCAGAGGGCAAGGGAATTCCCTTGCTCCAGCTGGTTCAGAAAGTCATTGTCCACAATACTGGAGGCCGCCGGATTCATTGCCAGCGTCTTTCCTTCCCTGTCAAAAAAGAAGATAGCCTCCCTGCTGTTCTCGAACAGCTTCAGCATCAGAATATTTAGTGAATCCATCCCGGTTGGCAGCATCAACTCAGCAACAATTCCTTCCCGTTCAAGTCTCCAATACCCTTGCGTGACGTATTCTCCAGATCCTTCAACATCATTTCATTCACCTGCTGAATTCCCCGGAAACCGCCGAGAAGCACACCAGCGACGCGGGCATCATTCCAAAGCGGTACTGCCCCGATGCTTTGCAGTTCCTCAGATTTAACTATCGGATAATTAAACAGCATTTCTTGCTGTACCTGTTCTTTTACTGAAGAGAGCAAAAACGACTTTCCGGTCTTGAATACTATTCCCGCCACCCCTCTTCCCGACTGAAGAACAATCCGTTTATACCGGGAATTCAGATTGCCGGAGGCGTATTTCCATCGGATGACATAGTCATATTCTGCAGGGTCGGCAAGTGCCAATGACATGAAGTCATACCCTAGTGCTTCACGGATTTGGTCTAGTTCCAGCTGATAATCGACCTTGTTTTTCATCGTTTTCTCTCCTATTTGAACAGGGAAAGAAGTGCTCACTTACTTTCCATTAATTCGATTTATGTCTTCTGTATAGAATATAACTTCTGCCTACATAATTCAACGGAACACTCCATACATGAACAAGCCGGGTAAAGGGCCAAAAT
Source organism: Paenibacillus helianthi (assembly GCF_001909055.1). Taxonomy (GTDB): domain Bacteria; phylum Bacillota; class Bacilli; order Paenibacillales; family Paenibacillaceae; genus Paenibacillus_AQ; species Paenibacillus_AQ helianthi. The sequence continues at coordinate 109,198 of NZ_LVWI01000103.1, read as the reverse complement.
GCGAAGATGGCGAAACCCGACAAGACGTGAATTTTAAAAGAAAGCGGCACCGTTGTCATTAACGAAGGATCGGGTCTGAACATGAACAAGCCGCGGAACCATACGGAAATGGTCTCCCGGTAATCAAATTCAGGCTGTACGGCATTGGTAACAAGGGTGGAGTACATGCCCATAAATACAATGAACAAGAGCAGAGAATTTACAATCAAATCAGATGCGCTGCTAAGCCGCCGGACATTCTTGAGCGTAAATCGGCGCGAGGTAAGAATCAGCATCCCGGCAAGGGTGGCTATTCCAAAAATCCCACCGATATATACAGCCCCAATGTGATACGTGTGTTCACTTACACCCACAGCCTCCATCCATGATTTCGGAACAACTAGGCCGCCGATATGCCCGAATATAACCGGAATTATTCCAAGATGAAAGAGAATACTCCCATATTTCAACTGTTTCTTCTCGATGAACTCACTGGATTTGGCCGTCCAGTTGAACTGGTCTCTCCGGTAACGGTAAATATGCCCGACGATAAAAATAACTAAACAAATGTAAGGAATTATGACCCATAAGAATTGATCGAACATATTCATTGACTGAAAGCCTCCTGTTCGATGCAAGCTTTGAGTGTTTCCCGAAGGCCCTTCACCAGATGAAAATACGGACTTTCATTTTTGTCCAGCGCCTGGAGCAAGTGGTACGTTCCATCCTCAAGAACCGCAATCAGCATCCGGAAATTCTCGGGTGCCCGGGGATCGTTACGCCATTCAGCTGCATATAGAAATTCACACATGAGCGGCAAATAATCCGGCAGCTCCCCTTCCGGCATTTCAAGGCCGTACATTTCATAGAGCATTTTCAGTTTCGCTAGGATTTGACCGCGCTCCTTGGCATCCTCAAACTTAAAATAGGTCATATAAAGTGCACAGTCCCGCTGAAAATCAAATGTTGCTGCATACCGTTCCTGGATTTCATCCAAACTGTAGCACTGCATGAGCGCCCCATACCTTTGCACATGATTGTAAGCCGGATGCCCCACTTCGAACGCCTCATCCTGAAAAGACTGTTGAAAATCCTGCTTTTCCGGATACATCAGCTGCAGGGCATAGTACCCGAAAGAAGGCTTGAATGTACACAGCTTCGTTAAGTCAATCACGCCAAATCCCTCCGTAGAAGTTCTCTTCGTAGATTTCCTTCGCGGTCTTCGTCTCTGAACCGGCCCCATCTGCCGGTCCGCAGCCATCACATCCCGACCCGAACCCGGAACCCATATCTCCCATCCGGTTACCGTACCCTGCTGAACCTTGGGCACGGTAAGGATTCATGGTTTGTTCCTTATGCGAAGTCGGAATCACGAAGCGGTCCTCATATTTGGCAATAGCCAAAAGACGGTACATCTGTTCCGTCTGCTGTGCGGTCAGGCCTACACGCTCAAGACGGCTCGGATCGAAGGGTAGATTGGCTGACTTGGCTCGCATATAGGAGCGCATCATAGCCATCCGCTGCAGAGCTTCTTTTACAGTCTGCGTGTCACCAGCAGTCAGCATATTGGCCAAATACTGAATCGGTGTCCGCATTTCCTCGATCGCCGGAAAGATCATGTCCGGATTCTTTAGAGAATCCTTCCCTTCAAAGTAGTTCATAATCGGGCTGAGCGGAGGTACATACCATACCATCGGCAGGGTCCGGTATTCCGGGTGCAGCGGGAACGCGAGCTTGTGCTCAATGGCGAGCTTGTAGACCGGCGAATTCTGGGCGGCTTCCAGCCAATCTTCTGAGATCCCGTCTTTTCTGGCCTGGGCAATAACTTCAGGATCATGAGGGTTCATAAACAAATCACATTGAGCTTTGTACAGATCTTTCTCATCCGGTGTCGAAGCAGCCTCCAGCACCTTGTCTGCGTCGTAGAGCAGTACGCCAAGATAACGGATACGCCCGGTACAGGTCTCTGAGCATACCGTTGGCAAGCCGGCCTCCACACGCGGGAAGCAGAAGGTGCATTTTTCCGCTTTGTTGGTTTGCCAGTTGAAATATACTTTTTTATAAGGGCAGCCTGTCATGCAATATCTCCAGCCCCGGCAGGCCTCCTGATCCACCAGAACAATGCCGTCCTCCTCCCGTTTATACATCGCACCCGATGGACAAGAGGCGACACAGCTGGGGTTGAGGCAATGTTCACAGAGGCGCGGCAGATAGATCATAAACGACTGTTCAAAGTTGAATTTGATCTCCTCTTCAATCTTCTGGATATTGGGATCAAGGGGTCCGGTCACGTGTGCGCCGGCCAGATCATCCTCCCAGTTCGGCCCCCACTCCAGGTCCATCTTCTCGCCTGTTACTGCTGAATGTGCGCGTGCCACAGGTGAATGCTTCTGTTCCCCCGCTTCCGTCAGATGCTCATAATTGTAAGTCCAGGGTTCATAATAATCTTTCATTTCCGGCATGTCCGGGTTATAAAAAATCTTCCCGAGCGCAATCTTGGACAACTTGTTGCCGGATTTCAGCTCAAGCTTGCCTTTGCGGAGCTGCCAGCCCCCCTTGTAGAGTTCCTGGTCTTCCCAGCGTTTCGGATATCCGATGCCCGGCTTCGTTTCAACATTATTAAACCACATGTATTCCGCACCTTTGCGGTTTGTCCAGGTCGTTTTGCAGGTCACGCTGCAGGTATGACAGCCTATGCACTTATCCAGATTCATCACCATTGCAACTTGCGCTTTAATCTTCAAGCCAGTTAACCTCCTTCATTTTTCGCACCGCTACGTATACATCACGCTGGTTGCCGATTGGACCATAGTAGTTGAAACCATAGCTGAGCTGTGCGTAACCCCCAACCATCTGGGTGGGCTTAAGATGAATTCGGGTGGGTGCATTATGACTGCCGCCACGCGTATCTGTGATCTCGGAGCCGGGAACTTGAATATGCTTGTCTTGCGCGTGATACATGAACATGGTGCCTCTGGGCATCCGGTGGCTGACTACGGCGCGGGCAGTGACCACGCCGTTCCGGTTATAGACTTCCAGCCAATCATTATCGGCTATACCGTGCTGCTCGGCATCCTCGTTATTGATCCACACCGTTGGCCCCCCGCGGAACAGGGTCAGCATATGCTGGTTGTCCTGGTAGGTCGAGTGAATATTCCATTTGCCGTGCGGCGTTAAGTACCGGAGGACAAGCGCATCCTGCCCGCCCTTCACTTCTTTGTCGCGCGGTCCAAATACCATGGGCGGCAAGGTAGGTTTATAGATTGGCAACGCTTCTCCAAACTGCTGGAAGATCTCGTGATCAATGTAGAAATGCTGCCTGCCTGTCAATGTCCGGAACGGGACAAGACGTTCAATATTGGTGGTGAACGGCGAATATCGGCGCCCTTGCTTGTTAGAGCCGCTGAATACCGGTGTAGGAATCACTTCCCGTGGCTGTGCAGTGATGCTATGGAAAGTAATTTTTTCTGCAGCCCGGTCGGCTGAGATATCCCTTAACACTACGCCGGAATCCTTCTCCGCTTGTGCGTAGGCTTTCTGGGACACCCGGCCATTGGTTGCGGATGACAGATGAAGAATCGTGTCCGCTACCTGGCGTGCGGTTTGAATTTTGGGCAAGCCGTCTTTAATCGAATCATCATAAAAAACTCCGTTCAGACGCTTCAGCTCTTCATATTCCTCAGCCACGGAGAAGCTGATGCCATGTGCGCCTGCTTTGCCGGTGATCAGATTAGGTCCGAGTGAAATGTATTTATCATGGATCTTGGTATAATCCCGTTCCACAATACTCAGATTCGGCATTGTTTTACCAGGAATAGCTTCCACTTCACCCTTGGCCCAATCTTTGACCAAACCCATCGGCTGTGAAATCTCACTGATGGAATCATGAGCAAGCGGTGTGGCAACCAGATCCTTATAGACACCCGGCAGCTCTGATTTCGCCATTTCCGAGAAAACTTCCGAGAGCTGGCGGTATATATCCCAATCCGAACGGGATTCCCACAGCGGATTGACCGCAGGATTAAACGGATGAACAAATGGATGCATATCCGTAGATGATAAATCCGTCTTCTCATACCAGGTTGCTGCCGGAAGAACGATATCTGCATACAGCGGCGTTGTCGTCATCCGGAAATCCAGCGCGACCATTAGATCCAGCTTGCCTTCTACATCCTCCCGCCAGACGATTTCTTCAGGCTTCTGCTCTTCATTCGGCCGGGCAAGCAGGCCATCCGATGCGCCGAGCAGATGCTTCATGAAGTATTCCTGTCCTTTCGCGGAGCTGGATATCAGATTCGAGCGCCAAATAAACAAGGTTCGCGGGAAGTTCTCCGGTGCGCCCGGATCTTCCACGGCAAAACGGGTCGTCCGTGATTTGATCTCCTCCAGCGTATGATTGATAATCTCAGCGTTGGATTTCTTCCCCTGCTGAGCAGCTTCTTCCGCGAACAAGAGACTATTTTTATTAAACTGCGGGAAGGATGGCAGCCAGCCCAGCCTTGCCGCAAGTACATTGTAATCAGCGGGGTGCTGGTAGGCTACCTCTCCTGCTGTCGGTGACTTGAGCGAATCGGTACCACTCTCTTCGTAACGCCATTGTTCTGTCGCAAAATAGAAGAACGACGTAGCATTCTGCTGCCGGGATATGCCCTGCCAATCCTTCGCGAAGGCGATGGTAGACCATCCCTCGATCGGGCGGCATTTTTCTTGACCGACATAATGCGCCCAGCCGCCGCCATTTACTCCTTGGGACGCCGTAAGGACCACAAGGTTCAATATGGAGCGGTAGATGGTGTCGCTATTGAACCAGTGATTAATCCCGGCACCCATGATGATCATGGAGCGTCCGCCGGTATCGATGGCGTTCTGGGCAAATTCTCGGGCAATCTGGACCACGACACTGGATTTCACACCTGTAATGTTCTCCTGCCATGCAGGGGTATAGTGCGAAGCGCTATCGTCATAATCCTTGGCGCTGTGAAGACTCTCTATCCTGCTGATCCCGTATTGACTCATCATCAGATCATACACGGTTGCGCCGTACCGTTCCGTTCCGTCAGCAAGCCGTATTTTTATTGCCGGAATCATCCGACTGAATGTACCATTCCCCGCTTGATCGAAGTAAGGGAATACAATTTCTACCCACTGCTCGGCATGACCATCGACAGATAACGCAGGGTCAATCGTCGTTCCGTCCTCCCGTTCGAGAATCAGATTCCATTTCTTATCCGTCTCCCAGCGCTGCCCCATCGTACCGTTAGGCACAATCAGCTCCCCGGAACCCGAATCATAGATTACAGGTTTCCAGTCTGCATGTGGAGAAGAATCACCGAGATCGCTGGCACGCAGGAAACGGCCGCCCTTTAAGGATTGCTCATGAGGGTCCAGGAGGATGATGAAGGGCATGTCCGTAAACTGCTTGGCATAATCCATGAACATAGGTTCTTTACGTTCATTATAGAATTCCTTCAAAATCACATGAGTCATTGCCTGTGCCAATGCAGCATCGGTACCTGGATTAGGTGCGAGCCAGTTATCAGCAAATTTGACGTTCTCCGCCAAATCCGGTGCTACGGATACCACTTTGGTTCCTTTATACCGGACCTCGGTCATGAAGTGAGCATCTGGTGTCCGGGTTAACGGTACATTCGAGCCCCACATGATCAAATAGCCGGCATTATACCAATCTGAGGATTCAGGTACATCCGTCTGCTCGCCCCAAATTTGCGGTGAAGCCGGAGGCAGATCAGCATACCAGTCGTAAAAGCTGAGCATTTGTCCGCCAATGAGCGAGATGAACCGCGCACCCGAAGCATAGCTGACCATCGACATCGCCGGAATCGGAGTAAAACCGGCAATCCGGTCAGGCCCATATTTTCGTATGGTATAGATTAGCTGTGCCGATATCAGACGAAGCGCATCGTCCCATGCAACCCGGATATGACCGCCTTTCCCCCGGGCTTTTTTATAGAGATCCGCTTTCTCCGGGTCTTCCACGATACTTGCCCAAGCATCCACGGGGTTGTCATGCTCCTGAAGTGCTGCCTTCCACAGCCGCCACAGTTTCCCTCTCATATAGGGGTATTTCACCCGAAGCGGACTATATTCATACCAGGAAAAGGTTGCGCCTCTGGGGCAGCCCCGGGGTTCGAACTCCGGCATATCAGGTCCGCAGGACGGATAGTCAATCTGTTGATTCTCCCAGGTAATAATGCCGTTCTTCACGAAAACCTTCCAGCTGCAGGAACCCGTACAGTTCACTCCATGCGTGGTGCGGACCACTTTATCATGGGACCAGCGCTGGCGGTACATATCTTCCCAATCCCTATTCTTTTCCTCCAGAATGGACCACTTCCCGGAATAGCTTTCAACAGGCTTAAAAAAGTTCAAGCCGAATTTTTTCTTCATCGCTTACAAACACTCCTTTGCAGAATGAAGGACATGGAAGAGTCCGACTCACTATTCATTCGAATACCTCCATTATGGAGGCCCCCGGCCGGAGTTCCCATTAGGGAATGTCCTATAGTCCCGCGGGAAATCCCTTGATTCCGCAAAAAGTCAAAAGCCCTCCTTTGGAGTAGGAGAGCTTTGATAAGGTTATGGGAATGTATGCTATACCAACTGTAGTTAGGGAATTCCCTCTTTTTATAAAGGGGATGTCCTAACCGGAAATTTCACAGCGGTCTTCTATGTTATACTGAGAAAAAAATGGGGGAGGATATACAATGGTAGGACCTTCATTACGCCAATTACACGCCCATCATGCCATACATCAAGGCGGACTGTCCGGTGCAATAGCTAAAACTGAAGAAGTCGAGAACCTGCTGGAGGCACGGGAATTCGAAGTTGCGCGTCAAGCAGCCGATCACCTCGTAGAATATTGGGAAACGAGGATACTGAGTCATGCCGAAGCAGAGGAAGAGGGATTCTACCCGGAGATGGCAATGAATAATCCCGGTTTGCAGCATGCAGTAACCAAGCTGACACGTGATCATGAGCTGCTCCGGATGATCATTGCAGATATCAAATCCATGCTTGACGAAGATGGACTCACACCGGAGGTGCTTCAGCAGTTTCATGCTCTTATCGTAGTGAATGCCATTCACAGCAGGGATGAGGAAAGGCTGCTGCTGGAGGAGCCCTCTCAATAAATGCTATTCGTACCGGATTCCATGTGGGTTATGTTCAACTTCTTTATGAAAGATTGCCTGAAGATCATGCTTGTTCAGCAGCAAATCTGCAAGCGTATATTCACTAAGCACCTGTAAATAGGCAGCCAGTGCTCTGCCGAGCACACCTTTTAATCCGCACACCGGGGTAATCGGGCAGCTGTTGCCGGCAGGGTTAAAGCATTCCACAAGGTGAAAATCGTCCTCCATCCGGCGCACAACTTCACCGATGTTTATCAGTTCTGGCCGTTTGGCCAGGCGTATTCCCCCTCCTCGGCCTCTTACCGCTTCGATATATCCTGCTTGTCCGAGCTCATGGGACACCTTCATTAAGTGATTCTTGGATATATGATAAGCGTCAGAGATGTCTTGGATGGTCGAAAGCTCGCTTTGCTCTTTAGCCCCGAGATACATGAGGATACGCAATGAAAAATCAGTGTACATGGTAAGCCGCATTGATTCCGCCGTCCTTTAAATGAAGTATGTGATCTTTGTTGCAAATGATACCACAAATAGTGTCCATTTTGTTAAAGTGGTATTTTAAATATATCTTTTAAAAACAAAAGAGTATATATTAAATTTGTAATAATGAGAGGAGTGAACGGTCATTTTATCCACACAAACACGTGAAATCGTCAAATCCACAGCCCCTGTCTTAGCGGAACATGGAACAGCCATAACTACGGTGTTCTACCGGAATCTCTTTGCGGCCCACCCTGAGCTTTTAAATGTATTTAATCATGCCAATCAGGCACAAGGCCGGCAACAGACTGCCCTTGCGAATGCAGTATACGCAGCTGCAGTTCACATTGACAACCTGGAGAACATTTTGCCGGCAGTCGTCCAGATCGCCCACAAGCATGTCAGTCTTGGTATTAAACCGGAGCAGTATCCAATTGTCGGTGAATTTCTGCTAAAAGCGATCAAGGAAGTGCTTGGAGACGCGGCAACCGATGAGATCCTGAAGGCTTGGGAAGAAGCTTACGGTGTGATCGCAGCTGCCTTCATTGGGGTTGAAGCGAACATGTACAAGGAAGCGCGCGAGCAAGAGAACGGGTGGAACTTCTTCAAACCGTTTACCGTCGTCCGCAAAGTACAGGAAAGCGACAGCATTACTTCTTTCTATCTGCAGCCAGCTGACGGATCAGGCGTACCGGAGTTCAAACCAGGGCAGTACATCTCCGTTCGTGTTCTGATTCCGGGCGAACAGTATACTATGATCCGCCAGTACAGCCTCTCTCAAGCCTCGAAGCCGGATGAGTTCCGTATCTCGGTGAAACGGGAAGCAGACAATGATCCGAATGGTGTTGTCTCTGTCTACCTCCATAAGCAGGTGAACGAAGGAGACACTGTGGAAGTAAGTGCACCTGCCGGAGAATTCCTGCTGGATACTACAAAAACCACACCGGTGGCTTTTATCTCCGGCGGTGTTGGAATCACGCCTATGATGAGCATGCTCGAAACGGTTGCAGTGTCATCGCCCGAGCGCCCTACTGTATTCCTGCATGCAGCACGCAATGAATCGCTTGCCGCTTTTGGTCATGATATCGAGAAGCATGCGCTGAACATGAGCAATATCAAATATAAAACCTTTTATTCAAGCGGCCCGGACGGCCAAATCACTCGTGAAGCATTAGCGTCGTACGTTGATCCTGCTGGTGATGCCTATGTATGCGGGCCGGTTCCTTTCATGGAAGCCATGATCCGTGAACTGCTGGCGATAGGGATGAAAGAGGATCAGATCCATTATGAGTTTTTTGGTCCGGCCATGCAATTAGAACAAGCCTAGTCACACAAAATAAAAAAAGAGTGCGCCAGAATCTAAATTCCGGAGCACTCTTTTTTCTCTTTACTGTTCAGTCAATGTATTTCTCCAAGGAGGGCCGGTTCCGGATAATCATCCGCTTATTGCCAACCAGCTCTATCAGCCCCAGATCTTCAAAGATGGCAAATTTCCGGCTAATGGTCTCCCGGGTAACCCCAACGTAATTTGCCAGCTCTTCACGGGACAGCGGGAGATCGATATGGATCTTGCCGCCACGATTTTTACCATAGACATCGCTAAGCTCCAGAATCATATAGGCAATCCGGATTTCGGGGTCCTTGGTAGCAAGGCTTTGCGCCAGATTCTCGGTATGGGCCAGCCTTTTGGTTACCGTACTAAGCAGTTTGAACGCGATATCCGGATTCGCCATAATCAGCAGCTCCATATCTGTTTTGGTCAGCATGCAGATACTGGTATCCTTCAGTGCATAGGCGCTAAAGTTGCTGAGTTCATCGCTGTTGAAGATACTCAGCTCACCAAAAAAATCACCGGCTGTCAAAATGTGCAGGATTTGTTCCTTTCCCTGCGGGGTCATTTTGGACAGTTTCACTTGCCCTTGCTGAATAATGTATAAGGTATCCGTCGGCTGTTCTTCCAGAATCAAGGGCTGTCCCTTGGCGTACTTCCGGTGGATAATCATCGCACTGACCCGGGAGAGATCCGCATCAGAAAGGGAAGCGAAGATCGGTACTTTTCGGGTGCAGGGCTCTGCGGCATTTTGGCAGGAATGTTCCGGCATATCGGGTCTCTCCTTTATCTTATTCTTTATGAGATGGGTGAAAAATGACTGGTATCCTCGCCGCAGACCGGACAGACCCAATCCTCAGGCAAATCTTCAAAAGCAGTGCCCGGTGCCACATCCTCATCGGGATCACCCAACGCCGGATCATAAATATAACCGCAAGGCTCACATACATATTTTTTCATTAGGTTGATCTCCTCTTTTTTTAAGTTCAATGATTTAGCTTTGCAATCTACGCTTAACTTCCGTCATAATTTCTGAAATACTTCGGGAAAGATCAATGCCTTCCAGGCTGCAGCCTGTCTCGATAGCGGATTTATAGGCCAGTGAGGCCGCTGCACCCTCCCAGGAAACAGCTCCGGTCATTGTGTGATCTTTCGCAAATATCTGCGTATACACCCCGTTCTCCAGTGCGGACACACTCTGGTCACACCGTGCTTCGTCGGTGTCTCCAATCGAAAAAAGCGAGATTCCAAACGCATTAAAGAAGGTGACCGGAACAGCTTTGCGGTAAGCAACAGGTTCAGCAGCCGCCATATTGTTACCGGCAATACGTCCCTGCTCCATGGCTCCTCCCCACAAACCTTCCACATGCCCGTTCATTTCCGCTATATCTCCGGCCGCATAGACATGGGGTGCACTGGTCTCCATGTTGGCATTCACGACAATACCTGAACGGGTATCAATCGGTGTGTCCTTAACAAGAGCGGTATTCGGCACAATCCCAATCGAATAAACTACATGATCACAGGCAATGGCAGAACCATCGTCAAGCGTAATTCCCGCAACGGATTCCTCACCCGTAATCGAGGTCACACCGGAATGCAAAATAACGTTCACACCGGATTGTTCCAGGGTGTGTTTAAGCATCTTGGAAGATGTCACATCCAGTTGGCGGGCCATTAACCGCGGAGCCGCTTCAACAACCGTCACTTCATAACCAGCTTCATGTAAGGCCCATGCCGTTTCCAAACCCTGTACACCACCGCCGATCGTAACAATACGGTTGCCGCCTTCGAGACTCGCTTTCAGGGAATCAGCATCTTCCATATCCCGGATCGTATGGACATTCTTCAGTTCTGCACCTTGTACTGGGAGCATACGGTTTCTCGCCCCCATACAGAGCAGAAGCTTATGGTAATGAATAACTTTGCCGTCCGCTGTTACCACTTGCTTCCGGTCTGTGTGAATGTTTGTTACCCGGGTAGAGGTTTGCACAGTGATGCGGTTGTCTTTATACCACTTTTCCTTCTTGATCAGCACCTTTTCACTGTGCAAATCGGTGAACAAGCCTTTGGTCAGCTTAATCCGGTTGTAGGGCAAATGTTCTTCCTCACCCAGAATGGTGATCTCCGTATCGGGGTCCTGATCGCGGATCGCCTTGGCGGCATGAACAGCAGCCACTCCACTGCCAACAATTAGATAATGTCGATTCATGATCTGCCCCCCTTAGTAAGAACTGAGCAGAAGATCAGAGACAAATTCCGCAGCATTTTTGATTTTTTGTACCTTATCGGGCGCTTTCGGCGAGAAACGGACCCGTATCGGGAATTCGATGTGGATCATCCCTGTTGTTTTGATGACTTCGGAAGTACTCTGTACAATCATGTTCGTAGCGTTCAGATAATCCTGGATCACTTCGATCGCTTCCCCGCTCCAGCCGTAGGAGCCAAAGGCCGCTGCCAGCTTGCCCTCTAAATCCATGTTCTTCATCTCCTGCAGGATGGGCTCCAGGTTACCGATCATATCAGCGTATCTGGTGGAGCTTCCTATGAATACGGCATCGGCAGAGGCAATGCTGCTCAGAATATCCGCCGCTGTGCTCTTGTCCGCATCCCATACTTCCGTCTCAATTTGATTTGCCTTCAGGCAATCCTGCAGGATATTGGCCATTTTCTTGGTGTTATTCTTGAGCGTGGTATAGACAATTACAGCCTTTTTGCCTTCAGACGTTTCACGGCTAAGTTCATCGTAGAGATCAATATATTTACGGATATCTTCGCGGATCAGGAACCCGTGAGAAGGCGCAATCATCTCAATATCAAGGTCTTGGACGGCATCGATCAGCGTTCTGACATATCTGCGGTGCGGGTGAATAATCGCACTGTAATAGCCTTTGAAATCATCCGTGATGTCGAATCCGGCTTCATCGCTGAACAGCTTCTCCACCGCAACGTGGGTGCTGAAGATGTCGCAAGGGAAGAGGATTTTATCTTCCACACAATAAGTAATCATGGTCTCAGCCGTATGAAGGTACGGTGTCTCCTTGAACAGCAAGGTTTTGCCGCCGATATCCAGTGTATCCCCGTCATTTACAACCAGGAAATTCCGGTTGTGGAGCTTGTACATTTCCTGCAGCTCCGGCACGGCGATCGCCGTACAGACAATCGTGGCATTGAGGGCCCGTGAGGAAAGTGCAGCCAGTCCCCCGGAATGATCGGGTTCGGTATGGTTAATTACGATATATTCAATATCCATAGGGTCTATGAATTGGCTTAAACGCTCCGCATATTCACGTCCGAACTCCATATCTACGGTGTCAATCACTGTAGGTTTACCCGTTTTTAGCAGGTAGGAGTTATAGGTGGTTCCTTTCGCCAGGATCAGACGATGAAAGGGTACCTCCCGGTTGTCTATTTTACCCACCCAATAAGTATCTTTGGCAATCTTGTATTCTGTGTTCATCTGCTTAGCCTCCTGAATGATAATGTTTATCAGCAATTTCATTCTATATCGGAGACTAAACAAAAAGGAGGATTACAATCACATTTTGAAAGTTTCAAAATCCATCTATTCATACTATAAATATACACGATTGCGGCCATAGGATTATGCGTATGGTCACTTTGTGTATCAGTAGCGTTTTAATATTTTATCAGCCTCTTCCCGGATCCGGCAGCGGAAAGACTCCGGTTCGAGTACTTCTACATTCCCGCCCCAGCTAAGGACATATGGCAGCAGTTCCTCCGGGTGCCGGACTCGAAAGGTGAATAATAGACCGTCCGTTCTCTCCTCCGTCGATTCCATATAGAAATTACCGGTCTCCAGGATTCTATCGGCTATCTCAGGGTTCACCCGAACCAGCACCTGTAAGTTCCGGTCATCCTTTTGGCGGTAACGGCTCAGGTCAAACCCGGGCGGTACAAGAAACGGCTCTTCCAGCATAGCAAGCTCCGTCATCCGTGATAACCGGAAATGGCGGATATCCTGCCGAAGGTCGCAGCGTGCGATCAAAATCCAATTCCCCTGAATGAACATCAGCCCATAGGGAGCAACCTCACGTCTGCTCTTCCGGTTTCCGTCAGATTCAGGCAATGTTTTCTGATACGTGAAACTTAATTTGCGCCGCTCAAGAATGGCACGCCTGGCTTCTCCAAGATAGTCCCTTTCCTTAATTCCGGTTACTGGTTCACTGGTGTGAAGAAGGCGCATCGTTTCCCGCACCCGTGTGGATTCAAAACGTACCGGCTCTGGCAGGATCGCCTCAATTTTGCGACGGGACGTCTTAGCCACGCTGCCATACAAGGAATCCAGCCTCTGTTCGATGAAATCCGTCCCCATGATCAGGGCCACGGCCTCCTCAGCGGTGAAGCCGACTGGCGGCAGGAAATACCCATCCATCAGGGAATATCCCTGTCCAGGGGCACCGACAATCGGAACTCCAGCTTCGCTCAGAGCCTGAATGTCGCGGTATATCGTCCGTACGCTCGTCTCGAATTGAGCAGCCAAATCTTCCGCTCTTAGCACCTTGCTCCGCTGCAGTTCAAGTGTAATGGCGAGCTGCCGTTCGGTTTTATTCATATTAACCCCTCACTGCTTCCTTAATTTTAGCGGTTTCGGCTAATGATATAGTCCAATAAATGCTTCAGAAAAGTGATTTTGCGGGGAATCGCACCCAGTGCTTCCACAGCGTGGCAATAGTGATCCCACATCTCGATTCTGGCAGCTTCCGGACCAAGTATAGATACAAAGGTTGAATTATTATTCTCCACATCCATACGGGTGTTTTTGCCAAGCAACTGATGATCCCCCTCCAAATCAAGCAAATCATCTTTGATCTGAAAGGCAATGCCTGCATGATAGGCGAATGTCTTCAAGGCAGTGATTTCCGCAGGCTGCACCTCAGCAAGAATGGCTGGCATCACCAGAGAGGCTTCAAACGCCAACCCCGTTTTATAAAAACACATCATATTCAACTGCTCCAGAGTTAATGGGATACCTTTGGATTGCAAATCCATGACTTGCCCCATGCACATGTCCTCTGCCTTTTCTGCCGAATATCGCATCAGCGCCAGCACGGTTTCCGGATTGAAAGCCTTCAGCGACGCTTGTTCTTGAATGGCCTTCTGAATCAGATAGAGACCCGTTAATTCTGCTGTGGCGCTATTATGCACCTGATGCAAGGTTGGCCGTCCTCTGCGGGTTGATGCATTATCCTGGGAAGGCAGATCATCAAAGATCAAAGATGCGGTATGCATGAATTCCAATGATCGGAGCAGCGGCTCAATTGCAGCAGGCTGAAGTCCATACACCTCGACCCCGAGGACCCAGGTCAAAATAGGCCGAATCCGCTTCCCGTCTCCGGTCAGACTATAATTTGCAGCCTCAATCAGCGATTCCTTCATCGGAGGAATTCCGTCCGGCCTGGGAATCTTCAGCAATTCGTTAATTTGATCCCTCACCGTGTGAACGGTACGCTGAAAATCTTCTTTTTCCTTCCGGTTATTCTTCAAATCGGTATTGATCTGGTCCCGCAGCAGCTTGTCGAAGAAATCCACTTGATCTGCTTTCCGAACCATTTGCTGCACGAGCTGATTGAATTCCGGATTCCCGGAGGCGAAAATCCCCATGATCTCATTATACTTTTCTGTGCCGATGCGTGCTTTACAGCGTTTGAGTCCGTTAATTGCACGGTCCAGAATGACCTCAAGGGTCTTCGAGTCGGAGTGGTATACATTATGGATCAGATGGCAGATGACCGTCCAGTATAATTCATAGGGGTTGATCAGATCCGAACGCTCATGCCGGTATTTCAAATAGTAGGTATATGGGGTTACCGCTCCGTCCTTCATATCGTCAAACATATCCGCAAAATCGTCAGCCAGCTGATTGTAGATACCATAATAAAAGGTCCGCTCATCAAACCCTTCATCTGCTTGTGCGCCAATTACGGAACGGACAATTAACCGGGAGGATGAGGATTTTATAATGATAGGGATATAGAGCTCCTCGTTGCTGTATTCCGTATTATTGATCTCCTTATTGCGGTCTATATCCTGGGAATGAAAAAACACATACGATTGCTCAAAAAAGGTTGTCTCTGTCTCTGGCTTCTGAAGACTCTTGATATATTCGAACGCATTCGTTAGCTCTGCATGGACATATTGAATGATCTCCATGTTCATTCCGGGCCACTCGTTAAGCTCCGGCACACCCCCAGTTAGAAGTGCGGTTCGTATCATGCTGGAATATTGTTCTTTCTCCGGAGCTGTTAAAACCTTAGAATCCAGAAGATCGTCAATAAAAGGATACGTCAAACCATAGGAATAGCCAATCCGAATGGCTTCATCCAGTCTTCGGGTACGTTCTGCGGACGTTGTATTCTCATCCATATCTTCTACCACATGCAGGACGACCCCGACAATGATTTTGATTAGTTTGCGTTCGGCTTGATCGGCATCCATTTCCTTCGGGATATGAGTGGCGACATTTTTAAGTTTCTCTATCAGCCAAATGGCCGTGGTTTCTATACCTTCCTTCTGGGCCCATCGGAAAAATCCGGCTACGCTGATGGATTCGGGACGGCTCCCCCTTACGGTTGCATCGGAAGGAACCAAGTGATTCTTCGTGTCGGTGACTACCCGCTGAATTCGTGCCTTTGTGCGGGGATCGTCAAGCGCTTTCCCTAAGTCTCTCATATAAATATAGGAAATGCTTCGATCCAAGTAGTCATCTAACTTACCGTTATCATTCAGCCATGCTATATATTTATCATAGTCCCGGGAATCCGCACTTTTCTTCCCCCGCGAAAAAAAAGACAGCCACGAAATTTTATGAACATGGTTCCGTTTCCACAACAGAATATCTTTGGTCAAAGCAGGGATATACGTTTTGTCCATAACCTGTATATTAAGGGATGCAAAATACTGAGCTGCCTTAAGCTCCGCCACCCTGTACACCGTCTCACCCTGATCTGTAATCTTCTCATTCATATGCATTCATTACCTCTGCTTAAATTTTTTATGAGCATCCTAATCATAACCCTAATACGGGTAGAAATCTTTTTGGTTACACAGCAAAAAAACCGCCCTATTGATAAATGGAGGGGACACCCAACCATCTCTACAAAGGAGCGATTTCTCACTGAAGTCTTTATTTATATCTCCCGAAACCTCTACATTTACCGGTCCGTGTCCTGAAACTCAACTGTCCGGTCATAACTCAACCTCTGCTGCAGGATTATGGCCAGTTCTTCAGCGGTATCATAGACGATTGGACGGATATCTTTGACTTGTACCCACAGTTTACCGGCTTCACTGCTGTGCACAGTCCAGATCACCGGGATGTTCAATCCAAGCGCGTATCCTGCTGTAAAATACACCTCTGGAGAATGACTGGTCAAGTCCGCGATCATCAATTTGCTGTCCCCGATACGCTCAAGGGAATAGTTGTCCTGATTCTGAGCTTTTTCATCACGAAGCAAGTGCGGCATATAACCGAACTGCTCGATTTTCGGCAACAGCATTTCCAGCCACTCTATGCGCTGATCCTCATCATCTGGAATGAGGACGAAGCATGGCTTTAATTTCTTTCCCCCAGCGATGGCTGCGGCCTCGCTCCATCCCTTGTCTGTAAGCTTAAAGGTCATGCCTTCCCGGATGAGCAGCTGCTCGCCGATCAGTTTATCAAGGATATATACCAGCTCTTGCAGGTTGGGAGAATACGTCAGGTTATAGCTGCTGGAGAGTGGCTGAATGACAACCGGTTCTCCCGGGCCTTCGGAATGCCTGTACAAATATTGATTGAACCGGTTCCCTTTGTCCTCAATAGTCACAGGGATTTTCGGGGAATTTGTTATGGATTCTAAATCGTCATTGGATAGTGTAACCTGTACACCACAATCGGTCATTTCACGGATATAAGCTGATACGATATGAAGCATATCACGTTTCTTTTGGTGCGGGAGTGAATGAATAGCTTCATAGCTGTCCCTCAGCAAGTCATAGAACCCGCCTGGTGAACAAGAACAACCTTCATATCTGTCATATTCACCTTCAGGCTTCACAGGGACCATCTCATCACAGAATAAACAGTGTTTTCTATTCATGATCATACATCACCTCTTAGTCCATACTCTCTCCACCTTATCAATAATCTATGGAAAAGTAGACAAGAAGATATTTCCTGCACTAAAAGCCGACGCTATGGATGAACCCGGACAACGGTCATCTAACCGTCTGGTAAACGAGACCTATGGCTCCAGAATCAAAGGTCTTGTTTTCGATAAGCTTAAGATTGATCTTCTCCTTTACACCTTGGAATAAGGGTAACCCGCTGCCGATCAGGACGGGAGAAACTGTAATCTTATACTCATCTATTAAATCAAGCTGCATAAGGTAGTGAGCGAACCTAGGACTGCCGAGGATAACCATATCCTTGCCTGGCTGCTCTTTGAGGTTCTTGATCTCTTCCCTGACATTTTCTTTCACAAGTCTGGAATTGTTCCATTCGGCTTTCTCCAGTGTCGTGGAAAAAACGATTTTGGCTGTCTTTTCAATCCACTCGGCATGATTCAGTTCATGCTGCGTAGCAGATGGGTTCGAAGGCACAGAGGGCCAGTAACTGTGCATCATCTGATAAGTCCCGCGTCCCCAAATAACAGTGTCGGCTGTACTCAGAATTTCCTTCGCGTGTTTCTCCAAATCAGCATCGTAGGAAACCCAGCCAATGTCCATTTCACCTTTAGGCCCTTCTACAAAACCGTCAAGCGATGCGTGCAGGAATAGAACGAGTTTTCTCATTTTCAATTCTCCTTTATTCATGATGGATATCTAAAAACTAAATTACCTACATTTTAGCATAATTCAACTCGGGTTGTTTCTTACGTATTGCTAATCTGCCCGTTCATCACACCAAGTATTGATCCTGCTCAAAAAACCGGGGTATCCCGCGCTGCCAATTATGGCATATGGGAACACCCCGGTTGCTTTCTTACTGAATCAGTTGCTGAAGCTGAGAACCCTCCGCACGGTACTGCGGCTTGAAATCTGCGGATTTCATGTAATGCGTCAAGCTGGATAAGAACTGTCTGCCCTCAGGTGTGCCGCTTACTTTGTCCGCGTCAAGTGCACAGATCAGGAGATTACCTGCCCCGACGCTGCACTCCAGCAAGAAGCCTAGCTTATGATTACGCTCAAAGTTGTCGATGGTCTGCACAATAGGACTCCACGAACGGTCGAATCCATCCAGGATGATGGACTTCGAGTTCTGAATGATGTTCCACCAAGGGTAAGTGGAATATTCTTCACACGGGAAATCACGGAACACAGGATGCCTGTTGTCAATCAGCAGACCCATTGTACCCACGGGTACGGGCTTGTTCATACTCTCGGAGATTGAACGGAACATGGGATAACACCAGAAATCCGTACAATAAAAACCTTCAACAGCATTTTGGAGCAACTCCGGCTTTGGCATGAGCAGCACATTCTGGCCTTGGTCCAGCAGGGCTAGTGCTTCCGGTGATAGCTCCTGAAAAATATGTACACCGTCCAGCACTCCGCTGCTGTTTTCCGGATATATCCACACATCATAGCTCTTGCGGATATCAGTACCCGGTATCCACAAGGAAAGAACGGCTTGGGTCATCTGCACGACCTCAGGAAGAGTGATGGATAAATCACAGATATCAATGTAATTTGAACCAGCCGGTACCCCTGCTTCTGAACTGCCTGCCGCCAGTGTTCCCTCTTCTGTATTCAACGCCCATTTCAGTACAAGGATATCCGGTGCCCCGTTCCGGTACCAGGACAGCTCAACATGAGCTTCGAAATGTTCCCCGGAGACATAGTTATACTTCGGAAATCTTGCCAACAGGACTGCATCACTGCAGAAAGTACGCCATTCCTCAGCGGAAACAAGTCCCTTGGAATCCATGAAGGCATCGAGTACCCCTACCAGCGCCGTTCCCTGGCCACTGAAATCCTGTAAATCCAGAAGCTGGAATCCCGCAAGTCTTCGGGTACGGAACGCAGCCTCAAGCTCCTCTTTGTAGCAGGCTACTGCCAGCTGTCCAGAGCATTCAAAATATTTCGCCGCGAGATGGCCCAGTCCATTGTCCTCCAGCCGGCCGCGAAAGATTTCATAATTTTTGGCTTTGAGAGAGCCTGTATATTTACTGATTTCTGCATAATTCGGATAAGTCGCATATTGACCAATCTCATGGGAGACTACCGGAATTCGCGGAATCCATTCACCGGATGCGTCCCCGATCTGCACGGTCTTGGCTTCAGTGCCGTACTGGATTTGAATGGTATCCCCCGTTGCCGCTGCTGTGTCTTCTCCGTTCCCCACAGCGGGCGGTACGAATTGCTCATCATAATCCTTCATGGTGCCAGGAACATCCGTCTGAACATGTCCCAGGGGAGCATCACACATTGCATAAGAGCCTCTGAACAGCCGGTCTTTGGAAAACCGCACACCACAGAAGAAATCTTCATGCTCCAGAACTTCCGGAACAAACTGATGGTTGTTGGAGCCCTGCGTATACAGATGTCTATCGTCGAATGCCTTATAGTCTTTCAAAAAGGTATCAATCTTGGTTCTGCTGCCCCACAGTTCGTTGCCAAGCGACATCATTACGAAGGAAGGATGGTTGCCAAATGCCCGTAGAATAGCATATCCTTCGCTGATCAGATAGTCTTGCTCGGCTTGATTATGGCCCTCATCCGTTTCTTCTGTGATCGTTCCCCAGAACGGCAGCTCCGGCTCCATATAGAAACCGAGCATGTCTGCTGCGGCAAAGGCTGCCTCCGGCGGGCAACAGGTATGAAAACGGTAATGATTAATACCGTAGGACTTCGAGATGCCAAGTATTCTGAGCCATTCCTCCAGATCAGTCGGGGCGTATCCGGTTAATGGGAAAATCAGACCGTCATGCTTGCCGCGGAGAAAGGTTTTTTGTCCGTTAATCGTAAATTTGTCGCCGCCGGTCTTGAATTCCCGGAGTCCAAAAATCAGCTCATGTTGATCAGAAGCCTCTTCTCCTGTGCCGCTCAGGTCAATGCTTATCTTATAGAGATGGGGTTCGGAGTCGCTCCAAAGTAGTGCATCCGGCCCCAGGCCGTAGCTGATTGAAAACTCCCCGCGTGAGATGTTGTACTCCTGTACGGCTCTAGTTTGAGCAGTCTTACTATTGAAAGTAACGGCTGATACTTTGATTACGCCCGTATCCGCGCCTTCAAGGGTGGCTGTAATTCGTACGGATCGCGCGGATACATCCGGATCAAGACGAATGCCGCTCAAATAGCATTCGCTGTAAAATTGAAGTTCAATACGTCCGGTAATCCCATTCCAGTTGGTCTGGGTATCCTTCGATGTTAAATGTCCGCCCTTTGTCGGATAATCCGTATTGTCAACCCGGATAGTGAGAGTGTGATTACCTGAGCGGAGCTGTCCGAGGTCGTACACATGAGGGGTATTCAGGCTGTCACGGTTGCCGATCTCCAGACCATCCAGCCAGACCATGGTAAGTCTTGTCCGTTCCAGATGAAGCATACATGTTTTACCGGTAAGCGCTACCGGAATTTCGAAGTCTTTTGAATACCAGGCCTGCCCTTCAAACAGGTACTCATCTGTGAGAGCGTCTACAAGTATATCCCCGTTCTTCGGTCCCTTAAGGGCGTGTGACGTTGTGCCCGGAAGAGAGATGACATCAGCAAAAGGCATTGCCAGTCCTTGTTTTGTCTTATCCAATTGCAACTTCCATTCGCCTTCCAGGCTGATCTTCGTCTGCATCTTATCACTCCTAATATAATCTCTAGTCTCTCTTTCTCTCTTAGCGTGCCAGTTTCCTGCAAGATTACAACACTGTTATTAACAGTAGCACAAACAAAAATAACAATTCAAACAGATTAACAGCATAGAAATACTTGACTAAAGGGATCGTTAGCTTGCTATAAAACAAAAAAACCAACAGAGTCCGGATCTCTGCTGGTTATCGTTGTTGCCAATATAACATTTGACGGGTCAGACCAAATCTAATTCCTGTGCCCCAGTGATAACGGAAACAATACTTTTCCGGAGCTGTTCCGCGTTCTGCGCCTGATATGGGTTAGCATTGTATATAATTGCATCTGCAATATACCCTTCGGCAATTCGCCCTAATTCATTGCCACTTCCCAGAATCCCGGCAGCACTCTCTGTAGCAGACTTCCATGCTTCTGTCCGGCTCAGCCCGTAATCTATTAACGTATCTAACTCTTGCAGGTTGTAACCATGCAATGCAGGGGTAGCGTAATCCGTACCGAATCCAAAACGGACTCCTGCTTTTTGGGCATAACCAATAGCTTTCGAATGGGCTTCAGCAGCACGCGCTGCCCGATCGCAAATCAGCGGGTTCAAGGCCAGTACACCCTTCGGATCAGCGGCAATGCGGTAAATCGAGGTTGTGGGCACATAAGCTACTCCAGACTCAGCGAGTCTGCCAGCCTGCTCCTCACTCAGAAACATTCCATGTTCAATGGATTCCACACCCGCTTGAATGGACCAGTCAATCGTCACTCCGCCCCACGTATGTACCAGCACCCTTTTATGATGGGCATGCGCATTGCGGACAATGAAGGCGAACTCCTCTTCCGAGAAAATAGGATCAACCACTTTCTCGGTAGGCGTACCAAGGCCGCCTGTCGCCATGATTTTAATCCAGCCTGCTCCTGTAGCAAAGATATCAGCCATTCGAGCTTCCAAATGCTTAAGACCGCGTGCATCCGCTGACCCGATCATATCGCTGCTGGTCTGCACCCGGAGGGGCTGCTGATAATGCCGGACCAGATGACGCACCGTGCTTGGCAGAATCCCGCCTGCATCACGTGTAGTCGTGACACCCGTCCGAAGCGTAGCCGCGAAGGCTTCAGCCTGCATCGCTTCGATCTCAGGTTGATCGCGCTTCAATTGATCGGCGTGGTCAAAATCTGTCCAGGCAAGATGCGTATGAAGGTCTATCACACCAGGACTTATCCATAAATCCTGGCCCGGCTGACTTGATTCATTAGGATAGGGACCAGCCTCAACTATTGAGTAGAACCGTCCCTCATTAATCACAATATCGAATCGTTTATCTTCAATACCTGCTATATTCATATTTTCTAGTGACAGCAGCTTAGGTTGTTTTTGGATCATGCTTATTCTCCCCATACCCGCCGGACAGCCAGTAATGCCTGTTCAGGGTCCATCTTCAACAATTGGGCAAGAACCGTTATAGCTTCTTCTACGCTTTTCCGTGAAGCATTCTTTCCGAAATGGTTAATCCGCAGAAGCTGGCCGAATAGTCCACCGTCACCGGGAGCCACGATACCCACAGGCTGATGGATCAGCAATTCCTGCTTCCCCGAGATTTTGATGGTTGTAGTCAGAGTAGAATAGTGTCTGCTGTCCTTTTGCCACGGCTCAAGACCCAAGGCAGTGATTCCTGCGATTGCAGAGGATGCGGCACGTTCATGTCGCTTAATCACCTGCTCCAGACCTTCTTCTTCGATTCGTGTCAACGCCAGGATCAATGCTCTGGCTTCCAAAACAGGTATGTTGGGTGGAACCCGTAACGGAGCAGCCCCATCCGGGGATGGTTTCAAATCCAGCAACGACAGGATGGAATTGCGGGGGGCGATTGCATTCGACTCAAGAAATTCCCAGCCGCGTGGAGAAATACTGACAGCACTAACGCCATTAGGGCCAGCCAAGGCTTTTTGGGCACCGATTACCGCAAAGTCTACGCCCCATTCATCTACGGGGAGAACCTCCCCTCCGACCGCCGATACAGAATCTGATACTGTAATCAGGTTGAACTCCTGTGCAAGCTTAACAATTTCCCTGACGGGATTAGAACCGCCTGTAACCACTTCAGCGTGAACAAAGGATAGGGCATCTGGTTGGTATTGTTCAATCGCCGCTGCAACGAGGTCCGCTGTAGCGACTTCATCAAAGGGGACTATAACCTCAGCAACTGTTGCTCCTCCCCTCTCCAGCCATTGTCCAAATAATCTGCCGTAAGGGCCTGTAACCACATTTACAAAGGTACGACCCGGTGCAGCTATTCCGGTAGCGACCGCCTCAATCCCCAAGATGGCCTCACCCGGGATAATAACCGGAGGATGCTGGGTTGATACAAGTTTGGAAAGCAATTCAGTAAGTGTATTGAACTCTGCCAGTGAAAGCGGCACAAATCCTTGATGTTCCGGGTTCATAATAACCTCCTGGTGGTACTTGTTTTTGGCATTTTTGGAACGGCTGACAAAAGCTCACGACTATATTCATGTTCCGGGCGGATGAAGAATTGGTCCTTGGAACTTTTCTCCACCAGCTTACCTTGCCGCATGACTGCAACCGTATCGCTAATGGCATGAATAACCCCCAGATCATGGGAGATGAACAGTAGCGAAAGATGAAGCTCAGCTTTGAGCGTATTGAACAGTTCGAGCACACTCCGCTGAACAGACACATCGAGTGCGCTCGTCGGCTCGTCCGCAATCAGTAGGCTTGGTTCCACACTTAACGAACGCGCGATTGCGATCCGCTGGCGCTGGCCGCCGGAGAATTCATGAGGGTATTTATCCAGTGATCTGGCTTCCAACTGAACAAGGGCCAAAAGCTCTTGGCATCGTTTCTCAACCTGTGACCGGCTCACGATGTTGTGAAACAGCAGCGCTTCGGAAAGAATCTGCCGGATAGAATGCTTGGGATTTAGCGAGGCATCCGGATTCTGGAAGATCATTTGGATCTGTTTATGCTGATATAGGCTCCTCTTCTTCCGTAATTCTTGAGATCCCAGCAATATCTTCCCTTCATCGGGTGCAATTAGTCCGGCAATCACCCTTGCCAGGGTAGATTTGCCTGAACCGGATTCTCCGACGAGCCCAAGCGTGGTATGCTGTTCCAGGTTGAGACTGAGTTTATCCAGGGCAGTGAATCCGCCGTAACGGACGGTGAGGTTGTGTACTTGCAGGGCCATATCCATCAAGCTCCACTCCCTTCAAGCTCCGGCACTGGAAGCACTGAATCAATCAGCATTTGTGTATAGGGGTCGGTTGGGTTCTGTAAAAGATCAAGTGTATCTCCGTGCTCTACAATCCGGCCTGCTTTCATCACGTACAGTCTGGAGCACAGGTTCGCTGCAATCGCCAGATTATGGGTAACAAAAACCATAGCAAACCCTAATTCATGCTGAAGGTCGGTAATGGTGTCAATAATTTGCCGTTGAACCGTAACATCCAGCGCCGTGGTCGGCTCATCACAGAGAAGAATGCCTGGTTTGCAAGCCAATGCCATGGCGATCACCACCCGTTGGCACTGACCGCCAGACAGCTGGCTCGGATACCGGTCCGATCTCTTCAGAGAATCGGGTAGACCGAGTCTCTCGAGCAGTTCCAGTGCAATGATGCGTGAAGCTTTCCGGTTGACCTGCTGCCTGTAATATACGACTTCTGCCAGCTGATTAACTACCGGACAGAGCGGATCGAGTGCGCCTCTCGGGTCTTGGAAAACCATTGCGCTGCTAGCCCCGCTCTTAATCATACCTCCGGTCTGAGTAACACCGCGCGGCAGCAGTCCCAGAATGGCCCGCAGCGTAAGCGATTTGCCGGAACCCGACTCACCTACCAAGCCCAGACTTTCTCCTTTACCGAGTGAGAAACTGACGTTATTCACTAATGTTTCTTTGGATTTCGCCGCCAGCGATAGTCCCTCAATTTGCAAAATCGGATGTATTGACATTATTTTTTCCTCCAAATATCGGCCAATCCATCACCAACAAGCGACAAAGCGATGCCTGTATACACTACAGCAAATCCCGGAACTGCCGAGAGCCACCAAGCTGTCGTAATGAAGGGTTGTCCATCAGCGATCATGGTCCCCCAGTCGGGCGTTGGCGGTGCAATGCCGATGCCCAGATAACCGAGTGTAACAATGGCTACAAGCAAACCAATCATATCCGTCATCAGGACGACAACCGCTTGAGGCAGTACATTGGGCAGCAGATGGCGCAGAATAATTCTTACCCCGGGCAACCCTAGTGTCTGTGCGGATGCTACCCATTCCTGCTCGCGGAAAGACGCGCTCAGACCTCTGACAACACGGGCAAATACGATCCATCCGACCAGCATAAAGGTGATGTAAATCCCCCGTTCTCCTGCTCCACTGGCAAAGGCCACAATAATAACAATCAGATAGAAAGGAAAGGCGATTAACGTATCCGTGAGCAGCGTAATGACGGTATCGATCCATTTTCCGTAATAACCTGCCAGCATGCCCAGAAACACACCTGTACAGAAGGGAATGATTTCTGCCAGCACCATAATTTTCAGATCGGTTCGCGCAGCGTAGATCAATCTCGTGAACAAATCACGTCCCAGCTGATCGGTTCCGAGCCAATGTGCTGCGGACGGAGGTTGTAAAAATGCGCTCAGATTCTGCCCCGAAGGCTCATAAGGACTTAAGTAAGGAATAAACACGGCCAGGATAATGAGCACGGCAAACATCATGCTGCCCACAAGAAGTGAAGGCGTATTCCATATTCGTCTGAGGCTGCCAGCTGTTTTGCCGCCCTCTTGCAATGGTGGGTCTAACCGTATATCGTTCATTGTTTTCCTTTCGTTCTGGGATCTAGCCACCAGGAAATGATTTCAATCAGTAGACTGATGATCACAACAGATAGGGCACAATATAGAGCTATGCCTTGAATAACCGGAAAATCCCTTTTCGAGATTGAAGTAAACAGCAGACTGCCCATTCCCTTGATTCCAAACACCTGTTCAACAACCAGTGTCCCGCCGATCAGATAGGAGATATTCACCCCAAGCAGCATCAGTGTAGGAAGAGCAGAGTTGCGCAGCACATGTTTGAACAGAATCACCCTGCCCGGTATTCCGGCAGCTCTCAAGGTAACTACAAAATCGGATTCCAGGACTTCAAGCATCTGCGCCCTTAACGACCGGACAAGCGTAGGAATCTGTGAAAAAGCAACAGTTATCGCCGGGAGCGCAAGGCTGTGCAGGGCTCCGGTCCACCCTTCTCCCACTCCGCCAACAGGAAACCAGCCAAGCCGGACGCTAAACAGCAGAATCAAAAGAATGCCAACCCAGAAGATTGGCATACCCAGAGTGATTGCAGGAAAAATACGGATCAGATGATCCAGCAGCTTATCCTTATGAGTGGCTGCAAGTGTAGCAAGCAGAAGTGCTATGATGATTGCCAGCACACAAGCCATCAGAATGAGCAGCAAAGTAATGGGAGCCCGCTGCGTGATCAGCTCTCTGGCAGAGGTCCCTGTAACAATTGAATTTCCTGTATCTCCTTGGGTAAACAATGTCTTCACAAAACGTAGGAACTGGTCCCATAAAGAGAGGTCAAGCCCGAGCGTATGATGCATACTCTCGAGCGCCTCAGGTGTACCGTATTCTCCCAGAATCATTTTCGCGGGGTCTCCAGGCACGATGCGGATAATGAAAAAAACTGCCGTCATTACGCATAGGATCACGGCCAGTGCTCTCACAAGTGCTATTAGTAGCCACTTGTGAGATGCATTGCCTCCTATCCGTCCAGTAAATGAAGAATTAGATTTCATCATTTACTGATGCTAACCGTGTCGAATCTTACACTGCCGTTAGGTAAAACAACCAGTCCCTGGACGGAAGAACGGGCACCGATCAGAATATCAGGATAATACAACGGAATATAAGGTACTTCATCGGCCAGTGTCTGCAGCAGCTTGGAGTAAATGTCTGCACGGCCATCCCCATCCGCTGTTTTCTGCCCATCATATAGAAGCTTGGTGACTTCATCATTCGTGTAATGGGTCCAATACGATTTACTGAAGCCTTGCGGGTCCGTCTGGAAAGCAAGAATCGAGTTCGCTTCCGGAGAGTCCGCTTGTCCGCTGTTCAACATAGCTGAGAAATCATAAGCGAAAAACCGTTCACGGAAGGCGGCAAGTTCAATCGATTCAATCTCTATTTTGATGCCGATCGCTTGCCCTGCAGCCTGAATAATTTGCGCCTCCTGGGCTCTTGTACTGTTGCCTGAAGCAACAAGCAATTTTGTACTGAACCCGCCAGGGAAAGCAGATTTGGCAAGCTCCGCTTTGGCTTCATCCACATTGAAGTTCAGCGCTTTAATCGTATCATTTGCATTATAAGGTATCGTTGGAGGCAGCAGGGAATTTGCAGTCTGTGCATAGCCAAACGTAAGTGCCTTAGTCAAGCCGTCACGGTCCAGTGCGAGCGCCAGGGCACGTCGGACATGCACATCCTTGAAATGTTCGTCGAGCGTATTGAAGAACAGCTGCTCGGTCACCCAGCTCCCGTTGGTAACTACTGCTGTGTCAGAGCCGTCCTTGATCTCATTGGCATTCTGCAGGGCCAAGGATTCAATTGCATCCACTTCTCCCGCCTTTAACTGGTTAATCGCCTGGCTGTCATCTTCAATCAGCTTATATACAAGCTTATCAATATTGGGCTTGCCTTCCTGCCAATAGTTCGGATTCTTGGTGAAGGTCAAATCACCAGCAGGGTCCCAGGTCTCAACTACGAACGGTCCCGTACCGACTGGTTTCTTGAAGAACTCTTCTTCGGTAACTCCGCCGAAATGGTTCGGGATAATCCCGTTCGAGAAGTTGGACAGCTCGGAGATGAACGGTGTATATGGCTCTTTGAGCGTAATAACCAGCGTTTGTTTATCCTGTGCTTTGATCGTAGCCACCTTTGCCGAAATGGCCAGCGGGCCTTTAACCTTCAAATGCCGCTGCAGCGAAAAAACCGCATCTTCAGCAGTTACATCCGTACCGTTCGAGAACTTCAAGCCGTCACGGAGAACAAAGGTATAGGTCAAGCCGTCTTTACTGATGCTGTGTGACTTGGCAAGAAAGTCCACTATTTCACCTTTGCTGTCAAATGAAACGAGGGATTCAAACACTTTATCAATCGCAAACGCATTGTTCGATGTAATTTCATTATGCAGATCGAATGAAGTCACCGCAGCAGGCCGACCATAGACAAAAGTGCCACCCACAGCGGGTCCAGCCGCGCCTGCACTCTGAGTTGGAGCCGGACTGGCACTCTCCTGAGCTGCATTTGTTGAATCAGCTTTATTATTGGAGCCGGAGCATCCTGCTAGCAATACCAGAAACAGAACTGCCAACGTCCCTATTCCAACCGACTTTTTAAAAGATGCTTTTAACTTTGACACGAGTGACCCACCCCTTCTGATAAATCTTATGTGTTTAGTATGGATTGAATTATGGATGAATCATCCTCGTCTGTCAAACAAAAAATCAGATCCCGGCTAACAATAGATCTAATTTATCCATTGCAGGAAATGAATTCGTTTTAATCTATATTTCCAGCAAGGACGGCTCCCCCAGGAGCAATGAAATTTCATGCAGCACACCCTGTTCATTATTGCTCACCGTGTGATAATTGACTACAGCTTTGACTTCCGGCGAAGCGTTGTCCATAGCATAACTGTATTTGCATAACTTCAGCATTTCAATATCATTACTGCTGTCTCCAAATGCCGCACATTCCTCAGGCCGCACACCATAGCGCTCCATCAGACGTTCAAGCCCTGAGGCCTTGTGGCAACCGGGAATGATCAGGTCAATACACTGATGGCCACTGGTCACAGGATCTACCATTCCCCTCAGCTCTTCCATGAGCAGCGGCAGATATTTCGCAACACCACCGGCTGTCCAATCAGGAGTGAGTAAGGAAAATTTGAAAATCTGGTCATTTACCTGCTCAAATGAGCTTACCTTCTGCAATCTCGGATAATAGCGGCACATGAGCTCATAGAAATCATTGCTGGCATCCTCGAGCACATAAGCCCCCTCCACTCCGCACATGACTGCCGAAATTTCCTCATATTGACTCAGCTTCTTCACGATCAGCCTTACCTGATCCGGTGGAATTTTGCCCGTAAACAACACTTCTGTCCCATCGATGACATAGGCGCCATTCTCTGCAACATAAGCGAGCTCATCCTGGATATCTTCAAAAATAGATTTTAGCTTATAATACTGGTTCCCGCTGGCTACCACGAAATGAACGTCTTTAGCCTTCATTACAGCGTAGAGCTGTTTGAACCATTTTTGATTATAGTTTTTTTTATCATCTAAAAAGGTGCCGTCCATATCTACTGCAATTAACTTGATGTTCATTGTAAGTTCTCCTCATGTAAGTTTATGTTGTCTCCTTTACTGTAAATTGTGAAATGCATTTCATGTCAAGCAACCTAAAGACTCGAATTCACCTTACTCAATAATCTCATCAGTGTTTCCGCCTCTTCCGCAGTAAGATTTTCCGTGATGCTTTTTTCCACTTCCGCAAAAATCTCATTGAACTCCTCGACTAGAACCGCCGCTTTCTCCAATAGATATATTTTTTTCTGCCGCTCATTTTCTTTGGGGATCACGCGTTGGATATATCCTTTTCTCTCCAGGCCTTGAAGCATGCTGGTGATGCTGGCCTCCTTACGGTTGAAATGCTCCGCCAGATCCTTTTGGATCAGACCGTTCTCCTGATTTTCCGCAATATAGCCGATCATCTGCCCCTGCTGTGCATTCATGCCCAGCTCCGCTAATCTTTCATTTGCCTGTCTTTTCTTTTTCAATCCAATTTCCCGGATCAAATCTGAAAATGGCGTGTTCGAAGGTTGTTCAGTCATGGGAAAACTCCTTTAGCTATGGATGTATAGTTAGATATCTAATTATATGAATAGCATATACTTCATCCTTCTAACAGTCAAACAAAACAGGCCAATGATCATTTCTGATCACTGACCTGCAATGCCAGGTGACTTGCCCAACCCGCGTATCATTCGTTCTATGACGCACTGGTCAGCTTTCGCACAACCTCTTGGACGTACTTGCGTTTGGTAATGATGTAGAAGCTGAGCTGAAATAGGAAATAGATAGCGATGACAATCGTAGTGTTCTTCATGAATTCACCGAGGATATCGGAGCCGCTCATGACATGTGTGACCAGATAGATGAAGGAGTAACCGAAGAGGCTGCCCAGAAGCAGGGGTACAAAAAAGGTTATGAGCAGCTCTGCGGATACCACCGTCCGAATCTCCCTGTCACTGATCCCGATTTTGTACAGCTTGCGGAAAAAGACAATGGCGTTCCCTATTTCGGTGTATTGCTTGAAATACAGCACCATTCCACCTGCCACAAAAAACAAAACGCCGACAAGAGAGGTTATGAACACAAACAGCGAATAGTTATTTTTCAGCTCTTTATAGGCATCTATTTTGGAAGAGACCGCAAACCATTGGCCGCTTCCATCCTTGTCTGTTGCCTTCAAAGCATCCTTCAGCCTCTGGACGATCCCTTCTGTACCCTTCCAGTCTGTAAAGTTGATCCCATAATGGGTACCTATTGCACCGCCGTCTATCTTAGCCGCCATGTCCTTGTAATCCTCATTACTGATTACGATGCCTGAGCTTGTGGGATAAGAGCTTGCTGTTGCAAACCAATTGCCATGGTAGGAGGACTTCACCTTAAAATCAAAGGTTTGGGTACCATCGGTGAACGCAATCGCTGCTCCCGGGTCAATTCCATGAGAACCCGGCTCCCATGCCGTGATAATATTCAAGGCTTCTCCTGCCCCCACGGTTACCTTCTCGCCTGTTAGTAAGTTGTACCTATCCTGTGAAATAATTGGCTTTGACTTCAGAACATCGTATTTGTCGCCTTCCAGATTCATTTTCAGATTCAGAAAGCTGGTTTCTGTGATCGACTTGAATGGCTCGCCGGACTGCTTCATCATCTGTTCCAGCTGTCCGCTCCCCAGTGTGTGTACACCTGTTACCGAGATATACTCGATATCATATTTATTCCGCTCCGCAATACTTTCCGACAGCTGCAGCAATGAGAAAGGTGAAGCTACGAGAAAAATGGTCACCCCGCTGAGAATACTCAGGATAAACATCACACGCTTGTTCTGATTGAATTTGTGATTAATTTCGGTGATGGAGAGAATGTGACGGTAATAGAATTTCTTATTCTTCAGGAAGCGGATCAGCGTGTTCCCCAGATGGGCAATAATCATGTAGATACCGGTGAAGCTCATCAAAATATATGAAATGATCATGAACGGATTCGTATTCAGGCTCTCATGATTGGAGATCAGCACCAGGAAGAGGATCGAGGCCACAACCAGCCCCACGCCTGCCAGCCCCAGTATAGTGTCATTCTTCTTCGCATGATTATCCTGCGTACGGGAATCCTTCATCAGATCCGCGATATCCAGCTTGCCGACTTTTACGCTTGATATCAGCTGTGAGGCGGCAAAAATCACTGTAAAAACAACCGCAGTCACTACAAAACTCGCCGCACTAAACGAATACGAAACCTCCTTCAGATCCAGCAAATCAATCGCTATATTCTGAAACAGCCGGGAAAAGACTGCTCCTGTGATGATCCCGGCGACGAGTGAGGAAACACTGATGATCAGATTCTCCAGCAGAATAAGTTTCTGCAAATCATTTTTGTGCATGCCCAGTGACATAAAGATGGCGAATTCTTTGCTTCTCGATTTGATAAATGAGGAATGTGCATAATTGATGAAAAATACGGAAAACAGCGTCAGAGCTACTAGACTCAAGATCAGTACAATCCGGATCACATCCTCCGCCGTGCCCTCTCGAACACTATTATTGAACAGCAAGGAAGCATAGAGGAAGAAGATCGTGATTGCAAAGGCACTGCACATGAAATAGGAGGAAAAATTCCGTACATTACGTTTGAAGTTCTTAATCGTGACGTCTCTAAAGGTCATTGCGCTCTCCTCCGATGATCGCCAGACAATCCAGGATCTGATCGAAGAACGCCTTGCGGACCCCGCTGCTGACAATCTCCATGCAGATCGCCCCGTCCTTGATGAATATGATTTTTTTGCAAAAGCTAGCAGCGAAGGCGTCATGGGTTACCATCAGAATGGTGCTCTCACGCTCCTGATTCATCCTCGCGATGCATTTCATCACGGCACTCGAAGATTTGGAATCCAGGTTGCCAGTAGGCTCATCTGCAAAAATAATATCCGGATCATTGACCAGCGCCCGGCTGACCGCGACTCTCTGCTGCTGCCCTCCGGAAATGTTATAGGGATATTTGCCGGCAATTTCGTTGATGCCGAACAGCTTCATAATCTCCTCGCTTTTAGCTTCCATCTGTTCTTTGTCTTTCTTGTCAAGAATCATGGGCAGCATGATATTTTCCTTCAGCGTCAGACTGTCCATCAGATTAAATTCCTGGAATACAAAGCCGAGATGCTGCCTGCGGAAGAGCGACATTTCATTTTTGTCCAACGAGGTGATATTCTTGCCGCCTATAAAAACCTCACCGTAGCTGGGCTTGCCGATACCGCTTAGGATATTCAGCAAGGTGGTTTTGCCGCTGCCTGAGGGTCCCATAATGCCGATGAAATCTCCCTTTTCCACAATAAAGCTGATGGAATCGAGTGCTACTGTCGAGTTACCACCATTCTGAACACCATAGATCTTCTTGACCTCTTTGACTTCCAGTACTATGCTCACCGGTTCATCTCCCTTTTTCATTCTGGGTGTATTGAACGATATATCTTCATTGTAGAAGTCCCCGGGAGCAGTATCCATCCATTTAAGTTACGCTTTCTTTCAATTTTGAAAGGTAAGCAATCTGTACCTCTGTGCCCTGATTTACTTCTGAGGAAATGGTGAGGTGATGCCCCAGCTTCCGGGCAATTTCCGAGCAGACATAGAGGCCAATACCTGTCGCCTGATGGTGGGTACGGCCGTTTTTCCCGGTAAAAAAGGGCTGGAACACCCGCTGTAAATCCACTTTTTCGATGCCAATGCCTTCATCCCGGATGGACAGAACCACCTGATCGCCACTCTGCTTAATATGGAAGTGGATGGATTTCGCCTCTTCTCCCGCATCCGAATATTTGATCGCATTAGTGACGATTTGCTCCAGCATCGCGTGATTCCATTTGCTGTCCGTCATGACGATTACGTTCTCCTCTTCGCATACGATCACCGGATAGACATTGTTATAGATGTATTGGTTCCGCTTGCTGTTGATCAGGGCTCTGAGCGATTCCAGCAGATGGATGGGTTCCGGGGTATAATCACGGGTGAAATGCTCCAGCCGGAAGAATTTCAGCATCTGGTTCAGCATGCTTAGGATTTTGTCCTTCTCTTCTCCGATATGCTGCAAGGCAAGGGCGTGGCCGGTAGTGTTCATATTGTAATTCTGCAAGATGAGGTCGATGACCGACAGCGGGGTTTTTAGATTATGTATCCACTGCGATATGAATTTGTGAGTACTGTCAGCCTGGGCTTTGATCTCATAAATCTGGTCCTGGTAGGTGTGGTGAATGCGGTGAATCATCGAAATGATGGACTGCTGTTCACAGGAAAAGCCTTTTTCTTCAATCTCAACATTCTCTGATAGCCTCTGGATCTCCCGACGGGTGGAGACATATTTGATGAAGCGGAAGCACATGAATAAGATATAGACATACACACTGATGCTGAGCAGGTACAGAAGCTGGATATTGCCGCTAATATAATGATTGCAGTATACACTCACCAGAAGATGGCTGATAAAATAGACAAGCGTGAACGAAAAATGATCTCGCAAAAAATCCCGAAACAGCTTGATACTCACTGGCGTGCCCCTCCTGCCATAGCCGAATCAAAGATATAGCCCACGCCTCTTTTTACCTTGATAACATCCTGAAAGCCCAGATTGGCCAGTTTGCTCTTCACCCGGGTGACATTCACAGTGAGCGTATTATCCACAACGAAATGCACATCGTCCCACAGCTCCTCCAGCAGCTCTTCCCTGCTGACGATCGTATCCTGCTTATCCATCAGCTTCTTCAGCAGCTTGTACTCATTCTTGCTTAACTCTTCAACCATACCATTGCAGGAAATGCTGAAATTGCGGTCATCCAAATGTATCGGCAGCGGTTCTTTCTCCGGTTCCGGCTTGGCTGCATATTCCCCGTAATTCCGGCGCAAAATCGCCATAATCTTGGCCAGCAGCACCTGAATGTTCAGCGGCTTGACGATAAAATCATCCGCACCCAGCTCCATGCTCAGCACCTGGCTAGACTCTTCATCTCTGGCGGAGATCACAATGATCGGCACCGTGGTTTTTCTTCTGAATACCCGGCAATAGTAGAATCCGTCATAGTACGGTAAATTCAGGTCAAGCAGCACCAGATGCGGCAGTTCCTGCTCAAAGATCTGCTCGACTTGCAAAAAATCCGCAACCTCCACTACTTCATAGCTGTACTTGCGCAGAATATCGGTGATCAAGGTTCTGATTTTGCTGTCATCCTCGACGATCATAATCTTGAACAATTCCGTCACCTCCGGGCATTAGCGCCTCCAACTGCTGCATCAGCCAGGTCTCTCCCATCTCAGTCATCGCTTTGGAAGGAAGCACGATGGTAAAGACATATGTACTTCGAAGCACAGTTATGGCCTTATATGAAGGGAAGTTTTTAAATTGGGTGATGACATTTTGTTCTTTCCATACGCATCCCTTAACTTCAAACAGCTCGGTAGGGACTGTAAAACCGGTCTGAATCACTTTGGACATCGCTTCCTTTACTGTCCAGAGCAAAGTCAGGAAAACGGGAGCCTGTATTCCAAGTCCATGCAGCAGGAATTGCTCCTCCTTGGATGTAATTCTCGCTATGGCATCCATGGCCTTCTCATCTATGAGCTCCATATCAACACCCAATAAAAGCCGGGGGTCATAATCAATTGCCGCGCCCATGGTATCGCAATGGGTAATGGTGATCTTCCGGTCACTTCCACGTATAAATGGCTGACCCATGACTCCATGATCAATGACTATATCATTTAGATCATCATCGGCACGAGCCACTGCCATTTTACAAGCCAGCTTACTGAGGAGATAGCTATTACGTCTTCGCTGGTATTGGAAGCTGTTGTATTGATCCTTTTCCACCTTGCTCAGATAATCCAGTGGTCCATCCTCTGGAGGCACGGAAACCACACTAATATTCAACCCATATATGCCTTCCGGACCTTCTAGTTTAAGCTCCGCTTTCCTTACAATCCTGGTGAGAAAAAGCTTGTATTGCTTTTCAAAAGTTGCATACAGCATATCTGTGCCCCTATTCTTGTTCTCAAGTACTTTTCGATTTTTTTACCAGAATATCCCGTTTGAATCTACTAAATTATCATCTACCCTCTTCTGAAATGTCAATGAATGTTTATGCTGTATAATGTTGAATTCCGGCACAAAAAAGCCTGCAATTATTTAATTGCAGACTAAACATCGTTATACATGTCGGGTATTGTGTAATATAGAATATACCAATGATCACAGGGAGGTTATATCCTTGCCAACTACAGATTGGATCCCGGTCGCCGCACTTACTCTCTCGATAATATTGATGTTCAGAGTAATGACCCTTAGCAGGAGGGTTAAAGATTTGCAATCACAGCTGGATCGGATCGATAACCGCTCAGGATTGGGCGGAAGTATGTTCAAACCAAATATGGAAACACCCACACCGCTGTATGTGCAGAACATGGAATTTGCTCCGGACCTGGAGAGAAGGCTGCATCTGCTGCTGGCTGAAGGTAAGAAAATCCAGGCGATCAAGGTGCTTCGTGAAGCGAGGAATTTATCGCTGAAGGATGCCAAGGATTACGTTGACCATATGGACCAGGGCAGGTAATCCTTTGTAAATAGCACTTTCCGGGCATGACCTGTCTAAAGCAATGAAGACAAGAACCGGCTGCGCTAATCCCTATAGGGACAGTGCAGCCGGTTCTACGATAACGTATATAGTTATCGAGGGCCTTATCCAGCGCGCCGGGGGACATATTAGCGCGTTAGATGTCTTTCTTAACGAAAATCCGCAACGAAATCAGATAAGAACAATACAGCAGAAATATGTAAGCCACGCCGCCTATAGCCCATAATAAGATATGGCTTGAGGTTTGCGGGTGAATCCAATCGAGCAGAGCCGGAAACCGCTTTGCCAAATGAGAAGTAGCAGTGATATTCAACATGATCAGCATGATAAAGGCAAAATTCACGATCTGCATCCCTTTTTGTCCCAGCCAGAAGTACAGCGGTAAATAAAAGGCTGCAAGTACCGGGAAGGTTGCAATGGTCAATAGTAACTCTCTCCAGGCAACCGGTTCACTAATCTGCCCGGATAAAACCCCGGAGAGGTAGAGCAGCAGCGTGCAGATCAGACTGATGATAGCATACGGGATCAGACTTAAATATTTGGCCAGTACCAGCTGATGGCGGGGCACCGGAAGACTGATCTGAAACCGCTGGTTGTTATCCAGCACGTCCATAGCGCAGGCATTCAACAATATCAGCATTGCCGGAAGCAGGGCAAATACTGAGTAAGCATCAACATTCGTAAAACCTATAATGATATAGTATGGAATCAGCAGCAACAAAAACTTGCGGACCAGGAAGAAATCCTTACGGATCAAATAAATGGAGTTACGCATGTGCTTCACTTCCTTTTACGGTAAAATACATGATTTCCTCCAGCGTAGGGATCTCACAGATGGCGGTATCCTTGAAGTAGCGTTCGCCTTCCGCACGGTTGCCGATCAGTCCTTCGAAGCCTACAGCAGTCTCACGAATACCAATGAACCAGCGCCGGACGTCCCGGTCAAGCAGTTCCCTCCCGCCTTTGACCAGCAGATATTTCTCTGTAAGAGATTCCTTCATCTCGTTGAAAACCAGCCGTCCGTCATTGATGAACACAATATAATCGGCAATGCGGTCCAGATCCATTGTGTTATGTGTGGAGAAGAGAATGGACTTCTTCTCATCCTGGATGTGTTCACTAAGCAGCTCCAGCAGTTCTCTGCGGAATATCGGGTCGAGCCCCGAAGTAGGCTCATCCATAATCAGCAGATCCGCATCGTGGGACAGGGCAATGGCAAGTGAGAACTTGATTTTCATCCCTTTGGACAGATCCTTGATCTTCTTATCCTGCGGGAGCTTGAATCTCTCCTGGTACTTCTGGTATATATCCTCATTCCAGCGGCTGTAGAACGGAGCAATGATCCTCTTCATTTGATTAACAGTAAGACGTTCGTAATAAATATTTTCATCGGATACATAGCCGATCCGGTCCTTGATAGCCGCCTGATGAAGCAGATGGTTCTGCCCGAATAGCTGAATTTCACCCTGATCCGGATAGACCATCCCCATGATCATTTGGATCAGGCTTGTTTTACCCGCCCCATTCGGGCCGATCAGCCCTGTGATATACCCTTCCTTAATGCCGACCGTAATATCACGCAGTTCAAACCGGTCATAGCTTTTGCTTAAGCCTTCCAGCTGAATGACCTCACTCATTCTTTCTCCTCCTCATAGAGCAGTTTCAGCATCTCCGCAAGTTCCTTATATTCCATTCCCAAAAGCCTGCTCTCGTCAATAAGCTCTTTCAGCTTGCCTTCCATAATCCGCAGCCGCTGCTCCCGGATGAACTCCTGATCTGCCCCGGATACAAATGAACCCTTCCCGACGATAGAATTAATCAGACCCTCCCGCTCCAGCTCCTCATAAGCCCGTTTCGTGGTGATCACGCTGATCTGCAGCTCTTTGGCTAGCTGGCGGATGGATGGCAGCGGCATCCCGGTAACCAGTTCACCCTGAAGAATCAGCTGGCGGACCTGACCCGCTATCTGGGCATAAATCGGCTCGCCGGATGTACTCGATATCAATATGTTCATGTTGCAGCATCAGCACCCTCTGTAAATACTGTAATTATTGTATATGTGTAATATATACACTATTTGTTTGCTTGTCAAGATTCTCTCTATGCATTAAAGCATGAGGTATCCTGATACCTCTTTATGGGAAAAGGTATGAATATGAGTTTTTATCAAGCTTTTAACTGTTCACTAACGATTGGAAATTATAGTAGATCTAAAAGGGGTTAATCCTTCCAATGCGCACAAAATGGTTCAAGCTAGGCTACGGGACTCTGATTGTTGTCTTCATTCTGCTGTTGATGCCCAAATATTCTTACAATGACCCTGACACGTTCTGGCATATTGAACTCGGCCGTTACATGATTGCCCACCACACCGTGCTGCATCATGCCATCCATACCTTTTACAATGACAAGCTGCCCTATATTCCCCATGAGTTCGGATTTCAGCTTCTTATTGCTCCCTTGTACCAGGCATTCGGGTGGCCGGGAATCTACCTGTTGACTGCCATTTGCCTCTTCTGGCTTATTATGGGACTGCTCCGTTTAGGGAAGGTTTCGCGCAAAGAACTGGGCCTGCCTGAGGAGCATCCGCTCCTCCTGCCTTTTGTGCTGCTGATCACCAGCTGGATCTATTACAACTATTTCAAAGGGCGGCCGCAGATGATCTCTTCCGGGATGATTGTGTGGTTCTTCGTGTATCTGCGGGAATTCCAGCTGAAGACAAGTCTTAAATATGCCACTGCGATGTTGCTCCTCTCCTGTGCAGTAGCTAATATTCACACCGGAGTATGGCTGGTGATTGCAGTGTTTACGGGCATGGCTGTGCTGGAATCATTGCTGGAGAAAAAACTAAATTTACGCCGTGCCGCAGTATTCATACTGGTCTGGCTCTCCGGACTTTTGAATCCGGCTGGTGCAAAGAGCTTGCTATATATCTTCACCGTAACCCATAATCACTTCAACATGCTCATCAACGAGTGGCAGCCGATCCAGTTCAACCGAATTGAGAATCTGCCTATTTTGCTGCTGTTGTTGTTTTTTGCGGTAACCCTTCCTTTTTCACTCTACAAAAAGCCCTTCCGCTTCTTCCTGATGGCTGGCATTCTCTATTTGGGGGTAACCAATTTCAAGCAAAACCTGTTTATGTGGTTGTTTATTCCTTATTTCGCAGGCGTTTTCTTCGAAGTGGTACCGTATTTCCGTAGCCTGTCCCTGCGTCTTGGCCGGGGGACTCTGATGTTTGCACTGACAGTAGGCCTGTCCCTTAATATCGTCTGTATTTTCACCGTACCGCCGGTTATCGATGTCAGAGCTTATCCCGTGAAAGAAATGGACTATGTCCTGGAACATGCGGCACAGGGCGTCCGGCCTAGGGTGCTCTCCAGCTATGGATCATCCGGTTATGTCATGTACCGCGGTGGTGACGTGCTCTGTGACGGAAGGCAGGACCCTTTTATCACCAAAGCCTCTGCCGGGCCGATGGGCTGGACCGCTTTTGAGCGTTCCATGTACGGTTTCTCGGAATACCTTCCCGATATTGTGAAGTTCGACCATCCCGACTTTTTAATCGTCAAAAACAACAGCTCCACGCGGCTTTATCAGGACTGGGTTAAAACCTTTGGAACACCGGTCTTCAAAGGAGACTATGGCAGCGTATTTTCGTTATGAGAGGTTGCAGAAAGCACCTCCTCCGGTTCCATGCTAAACAGGCATAATCCGCTTCAAATAGAGGGAATATACCTGTTACTTTATTATCCATTGGCAGCTCACGTAGGAACACCAATTGTTATATGGACAAATGTTGCAAATAGAACAAACCTGTTGTAGCCTGACAATAGTGCGTCTCATTCATTGCATAAAGGTGGACCGGCCATGATTCCTGAGCATTATTCCTTTACCGCCGGCTTTAATCTGCTCCCCGGGGAGCAGGACCTTGCCGTTCTGTTCAGCGGTGAAGGCCAGCCATATCCCGGTCATAAAATCGGACCATCCGTTCATGATTATTATCTGATCCATACGGTGCTGGAGGGTGAGGGCTGCTTTCAGAGCAGCACTGTTTCTCAGCAGTGCAGGAGCGGAGACACCTTCGTAATCTTTCCCGGCTCCCTCTTCAGCTATCAGGCGGATGATCGTAACCCGTGGCATTATGCCTGGGTTGCGCTCCAAGGCACCGGTGTATCCGGGCTTCTGTCCGATATCGGCATTACAAAGGAGCGGCCGCTGCTGCATACAGAGAATACCCTGGAGCTGCATAGCTTGTACGAACGAATCCGTCTGTGCTTCCGGCAGTCTGCTTATCCGCGTCTGGAAAGTCTGGAGGCCTCTGGATGGACGCGGCTCCTGCTTCACCATTTCGGACAGGACAACCTGGCCATCCTGCCTGCCAGGCCTAAGGAAATGCCGGAAATCATCGACCGGCAGATTGACCAGGCCATCCGCTGGATCTCCCTTCAGTTCCATCAACAGATCAGCATTGACCATATGGCCGCTACGCTCGGTTACCACCGTGCGCATCTGTCCAAGGCTTTTAAGCAGAAAACAGGCCTCTCCCCTAAGCAGTATCTGCTAAAGATGCGGATGGACAAAGCCAAAGGTCTGCTTGCCGGCCCCCTCACCATTGATCAGGTAGCTTCGTCTGTCGGCTTCAACGATGCACTGTATTTCTCCAGGCAATTCCGCAAATTCAGCGGTATGTCACCCAGTGAATACCGCTCAATGCTGCGGCAGGAATAGACGGCGCACCTGTTAAGCCGTGCGTTCTTTTCTCCGGCGCACCAGCCAGAGAACGATAAGAATAACAACGGCACCGCAAATGATATAACTCACAGGACGCATGTACTCCTCAACGACTGTCCAATGGTCTCCAAGGCGATATCCCAGATATACCAGAGCGATATTCCAGGGCAAGGAACCCAGAGCTGTAAAAAAAACAAATTTCCCGGGTTTCATCCCGGCAATTCCAGCGGGTAAAGAAATGAAGGTCCGAATAAAAGGCAGCATCCGGGTGAAGAACACCGTACTTTCACCGTAACGGTCGAACCAGCGCTGGGACTGCTCCAGGTGGCGTGAATTAAAGAAAATATATTTACCATACTTTTCCAACAACCTTCTGCCTCCATGTGCCCCCACATAAAATGCGGCTATAGAGCCAACGAGATTGCCGAGCACTCCCGCGGCCACCACCTCCGGAAAAGACAACGCTCCTCTGGCAATTAGCAGTCCGCCGCTAAGCATAATGACCTCACTGGGAATGGGAATACAGGCGCTCTCCAGCACCATCCCGATCCAGATTCCCCAGATTCCCAGCGTATTTACAAGATTCAGAGCGGCATCCGTTATCGCGTTCAGTAATTGGTGCATGCTATCCCTCCTTATCTTACCTTATTGCTCTTATCACACTTCAGAACCATTTAATGGTTCTGAAGCTCCTCTACAACGGGAAAAGACAGCGTGACTGCCGTTCCCTGTCCGGGTATGCTGGAGAGCGTTATGCTGCCGCTGTATCTAGCGACCAATCGTTCTGCAATGGCGAGCCCCAGGCCGCTTCCGCCTTGTTCCCGGCTTCTTGACTTGTCCACGCGATAGAACCGCTGAAACAATAGGGGCAAGTCCTCCTCCGGCACTCCAATACCACAGTCCTCTACACTGATGTGAAGCCGGGACTCCTGCACAGCTCCATTTATCGTAATGGTCCGTGTAGACCCCGAATATTTAACAGCATTATCCAATAGAATAAGCAAAATCTGCTCCAGATGATTCGGCACGATGTGGATTACCGCACCGTCTATGTCATCGAGATTCTGAGTGAAATGGAAATCGGGATGCAGCAAAGCAAAGTTCCGCAGGGTGTATTGAAGGGTATCATTGGCTATGCAAGGAAAGTCGTATAGCTCCCTGCTCTTCTCTTCTGCCCGTGTAAGCTCCAGTAATTCATTGACAATCCCTTTCAGTCGGCCCAGCTCCTGCACCGATACATTCAGCGATTCTTCAAGAATCATCGGATCATGTTTACCCCAACGGCTAAGCAATGAAATATGCCCTTCAATGATAGAAATCGGTGTCCGTAATTCATGGGAAGCATCCTCAACGAACTGCTTTTGGCTATAAAAGGAAGTCTCGAGCTGATCCATCAGATCATTAAAAACCCTGGCAAGCTGAGCCAGCTCATCATTGCTGCCCGAGATGCGTACCCTCTCCTGCAGCCCTTTTTGCTTAATGCTGGTCATGGTGTCTCTTAACGATTGAATGGGCCGCAGGAGCTGCCGGGACAAAAAAACTCCCCCTATCCCGCTGATGACGATAGCACCCAGCCAGCCGGCGATCATAACACCCAGCAGCAGATCACTTAGCTGATCAGAGCTTTCCAGGTTGTTCACAATTTCTATAGTTCCGTTGAACTTGGAGGTTCGCAGCGGACTTCTGACGATCAGAAGATGTTCTTCTTCATGCCAAATACTGTCCGTGGTTGTCTTCATTGATACTTGCGGTTTCACCCATTCCTCCGGCAGTTGGGCAGATGCGGTTAATACCGGTTTACCGCGAGCATCCAGAATACGGATCAGCTGATGGCTCCCGTTGATGCTCTCAATAAAAGAATGGCTGCCGGCGATTCCTTCAGCCGTTTCGTTCTCTGCCCGGAAGTACCCTTGAATCTCCTCTATATTCTTGTGGAGGGCAATCTGCTCCTGATGCAACATCCAGCGGTTAATCACAAAATATTGCACCCCGTTGTAACTCAGAAACAGTACACACAGCAAAATAGAGGACCAAATGGCCAGCATCCAGCGGATGGACAACCGCGACAGCAGTGTGGTGACTCTTCTCATTTACGGATCACATATCCCAGACCGCGCAGAGTCTGTACAACACTGGGTTGTCCAGGTGAGTCGATTTTCCCTCTCAAATAGCTGATGTACACATCTACCACCTTCATTTCTACATCCGTTTCATAGCCCCATACTGCCTCCATCAGCTTCTCCCTGGTCATCACCCGGCCCATGTTCTGCATCAACACCAGCAGGATATCGAATTCGCGCTTCGTGAGCTCAAGGGTCTCCCCGGCTTTGGTAAGGGTCCGGCCCAGCGCGTCGAGCTGAAGATCCTGGCATACCAGCAGATGCCCTTCCAATAGAGTGCCCGCTCTTCGCAGTAACGATCTCATACGTGCGAGCAGTTCCTCAATCGCAAAAGGTTTGGCGATATAATCATCGGCACCACTGTCCAGCCCGTTGATTTTATCGGATAATCCGTCCCGGGCTGTAATGATAATGACCGGAGTCTGCTTCACCTTGCGGATGCGCCGGCAGACCTCAATTCCGTTAAGGCCCGGCAGCATCAGGTCCAGCAATATTAAATCCCAGTTTTCTTCCTCTGCCAGCTTCAGACCGTTAATCCCATCCTGCGCC
This sequence comes from Paenibacillus helianthi, assembly GCF_001909055.1. GTDB lineage: Bacteria > Bacillota > Bacilli > Paenibacillales > Paenibacillaceae > Paenibacillus_AQ > Paenibacillus_AQ helianthi. The sequence goes on along the minus strand of NZ_LVWI01000103.1, from coordinate 66,086 downwards.
CGGGTAACCGAATAAGATACATGCTGCAGCTCCAGTTCAATGAAGCGGGCCAGATTCTTCTCATCTTCAATCAATAGTATTCTGTTCATATGTGATCCTCTCCACGTGAAGCCATTCATTCATTCCTTCACTTCTATACAGGTACAACTAAGTGTACCTCTCCTTTCTTAAAGAATCATTAATTTATGAATGGTGTTCCTGATCAATTGTCACTTCACCTGTTCCAACTCTGATAAAGCTGTCCCAAAATGACCCTACCCTATCATTAAGCGAGTTTCAGGCGATTAAAAACGGAGGAATGGGCAGATTTACGCATAACAAAAAGGAGCATTGGGGGAAATGCTCCTTTTTGTCTTACATCTTCAAGTTGGTTGCTGTGATCGCTGGGCCCAGTTAGAATCCCAAACTTATATCTATAATTTACCATCTAAATTACATAAATACAAGTATTTCCTTACTATTCCATGGAAAAACATTTCATCAGGTGTACGGTTCGTTTATTTGGATCTCTACATCATAGCTACGGAGTCATTTGTGTGTGATGTACCTGGGTAGCTGCCTCATAACCGGCCCTTTGCAAAATAGAATGGACCACAGCCGTCTTCCCTTCGCAGTAAGCATCGATATCATATCGGAACTGCTCGGACAGACTCAGCTTCACTAGTTCATATTCCCGTGCGGCTGATGGGTTGACCCGTAGATATTCGCGTAAAATAATATGCTCCAGATGCCCTTTACCGTCCTTTGGACACACGTACAGATGATATTTCATGAACCCGTCTTCCTGCTCCCGATTGAATGCTTCCCTGCCTTCGATACCGAGATTGCCTTGATGAACATATCCATATTGACTTAACCGCTCAACGATCTTCGGGAAAACCTCATAACTCTCCATCACCAAATCTATATCAATGATGGGTTTGGCTGATAATCCTTCAACAGCAGTGCTGCCGACATGTTCAATAGCTAGGATAAGATCACCAGTTATTTCATGCAGCCATTCGCGCAATCTGCCGAACTCACTCTTTCATGCGGGATCATAAGGAACCACTTCAACAACCTTAGTTTTTTTAGCGATGCTCTTCACCCCCTATACGTTTCTTAATAGACCAGCATTGTATGGCACAACTATTATAGCAGGATCTGTCAATTATGAACTCAAATTACTTTTTGCCCTATGATGGATAAGATACTGGGATAAAATACAAAACACCGCCTCATACTAAGCTTGGAGAGATGGAGGTGAACGTCATGCCCAAAAACAGTGCCGATCCCAAACACGACCGCGCCAATAACCGTGCGGATAAGAAAAACAATCAGCAGAATCACGATCATCTCACCGAGGAGCCTCAAATGGTTAGCAACAATAAAGCTGCCGATTATGTGCCAAGCTTAAATGGTGTTACCAAAAATGAAACTTAGTTGACGGAAAGGCTGCACCTCGTTGCTCTTGGACGAAAGTGCAGTCTTTTCATGTAACCATGTGGAATGGACTGCACATAAGCCAATCATGTCAAAAACCAGACGATACCTGAGCCCACCCGGGAGAATTTGCATGGATGGTCTGGCCTTTTTATTCAGCTTTCGTCCTGGTAGGTCGGTTGCGTTACTCCTATTCGTGCTTCGACTGTACTGGGATTGAATCACATCAGGGAATATTCTTGAGGTCAAATGGAGGATTTTATAGTAATATAGAAGAAATGCCCGATTCTGGATTCTCAAACCGGACAGGAGGTGAACACAAATGATCCAGTACGACAGGATTATGGAGAAGCTGCGCATGAATCCGCTAAAAAATGTCACCTTGCTAAAAATGCTCACTGCACACCACCAAGTGATGGACAGTTATCTTATCGAACAGGAGAACAATTGGGGTATTCTGCTGCTGCTGCCGGCTAACGCTTTCTCATATGATCTCAGAGCTTATCCCAATGCCAACACCATCGTGCTCTTGGATTACAGCAGCCCGGAACTGCTCCCGGCATTAATTGACCAGTTGCCCAAGGATGCCCGGCTTGTCTTCAAGCTTCAGGATGAGTATAGCGTACTTGCACTTTCTGAACACTATCCGCTGTATAAGACCCGCTGTTTTTACTCCTACAGCACAGCATCCGCTCATTCCTTTGCCGAGGACAGGGATACGGTGCTCAGTGAACTGCCGGATGAAAGACTATATCCGTTGTGGGCGGCAAATGGCTATTCCAGTGACGAAATCGGGCATTATTTTGCGGAAGGTGCTTTTTCCGTATCTCTTTTTGAAGGCGAAATTCCGCTGAGTACCTGCTTTGTTTTCCGTAATGAAGAACAGATCTGGGAAATCGGGGGTGTGCATACCGTTGAAGAAGGAAGGAAAAAGGGATTGGCGAAGCGTGTGGTACGCACAGCACTATTCCATACCCTGCAAAGGGGTTATATTCCCAGATACCAGGTTCAGGATAATAATGTTCCTTCCATTCGACTGGCGGAGTCTTTAGGTCTGCCGCTTGCGGTGAAGCTTACACACTGGATCAACTACATAGAACAGCCGATATAAATAAATACAAGTGGAAACGGCTTCGCCGTCCTTTTGAGGACGGTATCCGTTTCAGCGAGAAATAGAAGGATAATTTATCGCGTGAAACATAAAAATTCTTATCTTTGAACAAAGAGCACATCTCCGGTTGGAAAATATTATATAATACACTGGAGCCATGGTTCACAAAACACATAAAAGGAGCTATCACATGAGTTATCAACCCCCGCCATTTGGAAATCAGGAATATTACACACAGCCACCCGCGCCCGCCAAAACAAATGGTAAATCCGTTGCCGCCCTGGTGCTGGGAATTTTATCGATCGTATCTCCTTATATTGGTCTGATCTTTGGGATTATTGCCATTATTCTCTCCGCGATTTCGCTCAAAGAGATCCGCAACCGTAATGAACAAGGCAAAGGGATGGCTATTGCCGGGCTGGTCTGCGGAATTGTAGGCACTATTATTTATGCGGTTATTATTGCTATCGTCGTTGTTGCAATTATTTTCTTTAATGACTATGATGGCGGCATTAATTCGTTCAACAGCTTCAACAACATCTAACCTGCCCTATAAATCCTTATATTTTGAACATAAAAAGGAAGCAGACACCGGTTTCGAAACCTGGTATCTACTTCCTTTTTATGTTGCAGTATAGGCGGGGTGATTATTGCGGCGGCGTTCCTTTGCTCATCAGAATATTGATATTCTGCTGCTGGCGATACTCGGTAGGGGTTAACTGGTACCGTTTGCGGAACATCTGGGTGAAATGCTTCATGTCCTGATACCCCACACGCTCGGCGATCTCAGCCAGTTTCAATTTCGGATTAAGCAATAACAGCTTGGCCTGCTCCAGCCGCAGCGAAGTAACATACTCTTTGTAGCCCTGCCCGGTTTTTTGCTTGAACAGCTGACTGAAATAGGCCGGATTCAGGAAAACTACCGAAGCCATTTTTTCCAAGGACAAGTCTTCATAGAAATGCTCCTTAATATAATGCAGCGCCACATCTATCGCCTTCTCCCCGCTCCCCTTCATCGGTTCGAGCTCTAGTGCCTGTGACGCCGAGGCTTCTCTCATCCGTTTGACGACCTGCGGAACAGTATTGAAATCATAACTGAGGCCGGAGTGTATCATTTGAAAAGGGATCTTTAAATAGTGTGTGAGATGCTCCTTGACTTCATCCTGAAACTGCTGAATCGTGGCATCCTCCCGCAGGGTAATGAGTCCAAGCAGACTCTGGCGGTCATAGCTGACAACAAAGCCTCGCCCGTGCAGCTCAATAAGCTCAGACAGCACATTCTCGACAATGAAGTGCTCCAGCCGTATGCTTCTGTCCTCCGCATCCAGCTGCACCATCACCATATAGAAATGCTTATAATCTTCGATGAAGGGCTCAATGTCCAAATTACCGATATCGAGTCCTGAGGCTAAACGCTGAAAGACGCCTTCCCTCAGAAACCGCAGGCTCGCTTTCAGCCGCTCTCCCTGCCGGGAAATATCATTGTCCTGCTCAATTTCAACAGTGAGATTAGTGATGATTTCCAGCAGCTTGCTCTTGCCGATGGGCTTAAGCAGATAATCCCTCGCCCCAAGTCGTACCGCCTCCTGGGCATAGGAGAACTCACTGTGCGCCGAGATCACGACCCATTTTACATAAGGGTACCGGCGCTTGGAGATCTTCATGAATTCAAGTCCGCTCATCCCTGGCATCAAAATATCCGTCAGAACGATGTGAATCCGCTGCTCTTCCATAATCTTGACGGCGTCTTCCGCCTTAGCCGCCATAAATACCTGATGATCCGGACTGATCTGTCCGATGGTTCGCATGATGCCTTCGCGGATTACTCTTTCATCATCGGCTACAAGAATATTCACGTGATGTTGTCTCCTTCCAACCTAATCGGCAGCACAATGGCAACCTGTGTCCCTTCTCCGGGAAAGCTCTGAATGTGCAGGCCATATTCCTCTCCGAACATATGCTGCAGGCGGCGGTGCAGATTCTGCAGTCCAATCCCGCCTTTGCCGCCTTCTTTGGGCCTATCCCCGTTCAGGGACTGAAGCAGGCGCTCCAGCTGACCGGCATTCATTCCATCGCCATTGTCCTCCACAATCAATTGCAGAATAGAACCCTCTTCGCGTGTGTACACCTTCAGAATACCTTGGCGGCTCAGAGATTCGAGTCCATGCTTGACGGCGTTCTCAATAACAGGCTGCACCGTCATCTTCGGAACACGGATGTTCAGCCAGCGCTCGTCGATATCCATAATAATCTGCAGTCTCCCTTCCAAGCGGATGGAAATGATCTTCAGATAATGACCAATCTGCTCCAGCTCTTCACGCAGGGTAACCTCGGCGGCATCCTCCCACTGGCTGCTGTACCGGAACATGGATGACAGGGAGAGCACCAGCTCGCCCAGTTGCTCATTTCCCTCTTCATCCAGCATCCAGTAGATCATGTCCAGTGTATTGTAGAGGAAATGCGGATTGACCTGGGACTGCAGGGCATGCAGCTCTGCATTTTTTTCACTGACAGAAGACAGTTTCACGCGTTCAATCAGCTCTTCAATCCGCCGGACCATCCGGTTAAAGGAAGCTACGAGGATATTAATCTCCTGGTAGGAGGACACATTGACCATTCCCCGGAAGTTCCCGACCTCCACCTGCCTCATTTCGCGGATCAGCTTTTTTAACGGTGAGGAGATCGTCTGAGACACAATAGACGCAATTAATGTCGAAACGATAATTAGAATCGAGATGACAATCAGCAAATAACGCTTCATTTCTTTCAATTCCACATTGAGATCCTTATCCGGTGTAATACTCATTACCCACCACCCGGAAAAAGACAGCTTGGAGGCCACCACGAGACGTCCCGCTTCCTGCCGGACACTCTGATCCTGGAAACTCTGCAAGGAAGGCAGCGTTCCCATCACTGGAGCCGGGTCTGTTGCTGAGGTCACAAACCGCCCATCCTCTGACATCAAGTACACCTGGCTGTGCGCGCCCAGCTTGAGGTTCTCCAGAGCGTCAAGAACCGGCTGGGGATTCGTCTCGTAGAGAACAATACCGATCGGCTTGTGCTCATTCAGATCATAGATTTGCCGGCCAAAAGCAAACACCGGGCTATCCTCCACCTGGTCGATTAACGAATGCTGATATACGCCGAGCCAGACCATTTTGCCGGAAGAGGCTTGAAGCTGTTTGTACCAATTCTGACTGTGGTATTTCGGATCGACGACATTCATATAGTTCCCGTAATTATAAATCTTGCCCTTGTCTGTAATGACATGAATGCCTACCAGATCATCCCGCGAATAAAATATGGAACCGATAATATTGGTGATGGTCTGCTCATTAATGTAGGCTACCGCCGGCTCATCCGTTGTTTCATTAATCAATCGAATCATCTCGAAGTTGTTGCTGAGTGATTTGGACAGAGAATCGTACCCTTTGTAGAGCAGGCTGAACAGCCCGGCGGTCTGGGAGACATTCTTTTGCGACAAATCACTGATCTTCTCATGCAATTGCACGGTAGTCCGGTTATAGTACAGCAGGCTGACAATAAGCAGAATACTGGACATGCAAAAAAGAAACAGCAAGAACAACCGATGATGGATGGAATGAAAGCCGCTTTTCATAGGACTCTCTCCTTTCAACACCTTGTCCTGCCGTTTCCTATTATAAATCTATCCCATTTTTATTTGCAACGACGATTAGCCTTTAACCGCTCCTGCTACCATACCTTTGGTAATTTTGTTGGACAGGAAGAAGTAGATCAGGATAACCGGCAGCGCACCCATGACCAGGAATGCCCCGATGTTGCCGTAATTTACGGAATATTGGCTGACAAACGTGTATACCCCGAATGGCAATGTTTTTAGCTTCTCGGAGGAAATAAAGGTTGCCGCCAGGATGTATTCATTCCAGATGTTGATAAAGGTCAGGATACATACAGTCATTACCGGCGGAATAGACACCGGAAGAATAATGCTGCGGAAGATCCGGTACACGCTTGCTCCATCAATAAATGCCGATTCCTCAATCTCATGGGGGATATCTCTCATAAACCCGGAGAGGATGAAGACAGCAATCGGTGTGGAGAATGCAACGTAAGGCAGGATCAGCGACAAATGAGTGTTCAGAACGTGAATGTTCTTGAAAATAATCATCAGCGGCAGCAGTGTCGCCTGCATCGGAATCATCATGCCCATCAGGAAGATCGTCATAACGATATTGCCGTATTTCCAGCGGAAACGCGAGATGGCATAAGCCACCATGGAAGCCAGCACGATAACACAGATCATTGTAATGCCGGTAACGAACACACTGTTGGATAAGTATTTCAGATAGCTGCCTGATGTATAGGCTTCACTGTAGTTATGCCATTGAAAGGTTTTGGGGAAGGAGAAAAAACTGCCATCCATAATTTCTTCATTGGTTTTCAATGAATAGAGTAATAACCAGAGTAAAGGATATAACTGGGTCACCACAGGAATTGCGAAAAGAAGATACACGATTCCTTTTTTGAATTTTCGCATGATCGCGCACTCCTTTTCTAATTGAATTTACGTTCAATTCTATTGAATATAGTATTGATAAATCCGGTAAAGACCAGACAGACTACAACCAGGAAGCTGGCAATCGCACTGCCGTATCCATACTTCAAAGACATAAATGAGCTGTTGTACATATGTGTGGAGATAACATCGGTTGCATGAGCCGGACCACCGGCGGTCATAACCATTACCAGATCGAAGGCCTGCAGGGAACCGATAAACGCCAGTACAATCGATATTTTAAAGATCGGGACGATCAGCGGAAGTGTGATGTAGCGATCCGCTTTGAATCCGTCCGCCCCGTCAATTTTGGCCGCTTCATAAAGCTCATCCGGAATATTCTGCACCCCTGTGTACTGAATCAATAGATGGTAGCCGAAGAACTGCCATAGGGATACGAGATAAAGAGCGAACATCGCAATTTTGGGCTCGGTCAGCCAGTTGTGTGTCCAGCTGTTCAGTCCCAGAGAAATCAGAACACCGTTGAGCATACCGCCCATGGATGCCGGGTTGTAGATCGTTTTCCACAATTGTCCAATGATAACAACAGAAAGAATAACCGGTGTGAAGTAGATCGAAACCAGCGTGTTTCCTCTTTTGACATAACGGTTAAGCAAAATAGCCATTCCCAGGCAAAGTGGAATTTCCAGCATGGAAGCTACGGCATATAGCAAGGTTCTTCTTACAGACGGCCAAAACACCGGGTCATTGAAGAACATATTTTTGAAATTGCCGAAACCGACAAATGTGGCAGACGTAAGTCCGTCCCATTTCAATAAACCTGTATACAGTGAAACCAGTATGGGTATAAACACAAGGCACACGTACAAGAACAGACACGGCAACACGAAGACGGCTATTGTGCGTGCTGGCACCTTCAGTACTTTCATCTTTCCCGCCTCCTAAACAAGCAGATTCTTTGTCTATAGTAGATGTTATGTTTCATTGATAAATTTCGGTGCGAAGAAGCCAGGTTCAGCTTGCTTCGCACCGAGAGTGAACGATGATTGTGGCTGCTTATTTATTAGCTTCGAATGCGGTTTGATGTTCTTTGGCTACCGCAGCGGAATCCATTTTCTGCACGAACAGGTTCTGGATACTGCTGAGATGCACCTGAGAGGTGGCCGGATTCATCGTGTTGTCAAACGAAAGGTCGCCGCCCTTAACTTGGTTGAACAGACCGGCAATGGTAATCGCCAGATCGGAGTAACCGGCTGCTTTCAAATCGCCGTCAACCTTTTGACCCAAACCTACAGCATTTTTCAATTCAAATTGTTTCTTAGGTAGATTGCTGGCGAAGAAGTTGAGGAAATCTTTGGTTTCCTGCAGGTGCTCACTGTTAGCAGATATTGCGAATGCACTTCCTGGTGCAAGCATGAATTGGTTAGGGTCGCCTTTGCCGTTAACTGTAGGGAATTGGAATGCTCCTACTTTACCAGCTACGGACGAAGCATCCACTGCGCCTGTTTCCCAAGATCCGATAACCCACATAGCCGCTTTACCGGATTTGAAGATGTTACCGCCGGCATTGGCGTCGATGGAAGTTGCGCCGTCAGGGAACGCGCCTGCTTGAACCAACTGTTGGAAAGCATCTACTGCTTCTACGAAAGCAGGATCTTCAAAGGTTTTCTTGCCATCCATTACGTCCTGCAGGAAGCCGGGGCCGCCGTTGGTGCGAAGCAGGATATTCATGAACAAGAAGGAGCCTGTCCAGGAATCTTTTTCACCGATTGCCAGTGGGGTAATGCCCTTATCCTTGAGGATCTTTACATCTTTAAGCATTTCTTCAAAGGTAGTTGGTGTTTTAGCGATACCAGCCTTTGCGAATAAATCTTTGTTGTAATAAACCACTTCGATGTTATTACCATCCGGCAGCGCGTATACATTGCCATTAAAACTGTAGTAGTCCAGCAGCCCCGATTGATATGTGTCTTTGAGTCCGTTCTGGTCCAGCATATCGTTCAGCGGAGCGAACAGTCCGGCATCTACAAACGGTTTCATTTGTGCGGCCGGGTTAACGATTGTGATATCAGGTACTTCTTTGGAAGCCGCTTGCGTTTTGAGCTTCACTTTTTGCTGGTCTGTGTTCAGCGTATCCAGTTCAATCTTGACATTTGGATGTTCCTTTTCGTACTGATCCTTCAGCTCATGCACCATTTTGTAGGACGGTGTGGTTGGATCGGGATAAATGTTCTGGAAGGTGATGGTTACCTTCTTGTCACTCTTCGTTGTATTTGTTGCTGTTCCGCTGTTGGTGCTGTCAGGTGCTGTACTTGCCGCTGCGTTATTCTTGCTGTTGTCGTTCGAGTTGCCGCATGCCGCAACGCTTAAAGCCATTGCTGCTGTTAGTGCGACGGTGAATGTTGTCTTCATTTGTCTGTTGACCATGAATCAATGCCCCCTGTGTTCGTGATAGGTTTATTATCTTCTGATTAAGCGCTTCCAACAAGGTGGGAACTGCAGAAATAAGGTTTGTTTTTTCTAGGTATACCAAAAAAATACTCCTGTGCTCAGCAGCAGGAGTATTTGAAATTTCAAATCTATTCATTAACAGGCCTTGCTATAAATAGCATGGACAGACCTTCTTGCTGATTCAGCACGTTTTCTTTATTCCGTTCTCCCCCACTGTTTCAGCACCTCTACCAGCCCCGGAACATCCAGCCCATCGAGCGAAAAAGCTTTTCGCAGCAGGTCATGCGGAATGAATTCATCGTATTTGCCAAGGTACGGTGCTTCATCTGGTCCCAGTAGAGCGATCGGATTGGATGCAGCGGTGGCCTCCGCTATAATCTCCTGCTCCAGCGTCTCAGCATCTGTTTTTCCGGCAACAACCATATAATAAGGCTCCATGGGGGTTACCGAACGTAATCCCAGCGGGCCTTTGAGATTATTCTTCAGCAGCCGTTCCAGGGTACGGAACTGCCGGCTTCCGGCCCAAGGGAGAATGAACATCGAATCTCCGCCTGCAGGAAGCACAGAATGCTTAAGCAGTCCGCTCTCCTTGGCCAGGCGGCGGGCCCGTTCCAGTCTTGCGGCCGCACTGGGTGCCAGATAGGGGTACAGCACCGTAGCTCCCAGTACTTCACGAATCTTAGTCATAATGCGGGTATGCACATCCCCGCCCGCGCCTAGCCATAAGGTATCGACCTTACCGCGCGAGCCTTTGACATACACGGCCTTATGCCGGTTGTCTACCTCTTCAACCTTCCAGAGCTTACCCGCAAGTGTGAAGCAGTATCCTGGCGGCGGCACTGTGGTAATCGAACCGATCTCCTCAGTGCCGTTATAGACCACATGCTCCTCGTCGTCTTTGAATACGGCATAGAACCGGAAGTTATTGACGATCTTCTCCCCCGCCAGCCCGATCAGCAGACTGCCCTCATCCATGGACTGAATATGACCCATGCCGATCATATATTCCATGAACGCATCATAATCGGCAGGCTCAATACTACTGAACGAAGGCAGGCTAAGCACTGCTGCCTTTAGATCCTCCGGCTCGGCTTCGCCCATACTCTTCAGTATGCTCATCGTCTGATGGTAGAGCAGCCCGACAGGAAGCTGCCGCACGACCAGCGGCTCGACCCACTTCTCGCGCACATAGAGTTCGATGACCGCGATAGCCCTCAGCAGCGTCCACGGCATCCGTGCAGGAAGCTGCGCCTCCTCGTCCTCTTCCTCCGGTGTGACGAAGATCATCTCCGAGGCGGCGTCTCCCCTTCGCCCGGAACGGCCCAGCCGCTGCACGAAGCTGGCGCAGCTGTAGGGCGCACCAAGCTGCAGTACGCGCTCCAGCTCCCCAAGGTCAATGCCGAGCTCCAGCGTCAGCGTAGCTGCCGCCACCGCCGGACCACTTCCCTGACGGAGCGCAGCCTCCGTCTCTTCACGCAGCATCGCGGAGATACTTCCGTGATGCACATGGAATACATCGCGCTCCCCCCGCTTCGCCGCAAGCCGCCGCATCTCCAGGATCGCCTCCTCGGCATCGGAGCGGCTGTTCGTGAAGATGAGCGCCTTCTTCGAATGTGTATGATCATAGATGAAACCATAATACGCCTGGCGCGCCCGCTCCAGATGTTCGGCCTGTACCTCGTCCCGTGCATCCGGGAAGGAAAAATGTTCTACGCTGAGGCGCAGCTTGCGCCCGCCCTGCGGTGCGGAGACCTCCACACTGTCGCGGGTACCGGCAGCCAGCCATTCCGTTACGGATGCGTAGTCGCTAAGTGTGGCAGATAGACCGATCCGCCGCGGGTGGCAGCCCGCCATCCGGTTGATCCGGGCAAGCTGGCTGAGCACCTGGATACCGCGGTCCGCCCCCATGAAGGCATGCACTTCATCGACTATAATGAAGCGAAGATCATGGAACAGCGCCGGAATGGCGTTGGGGCGGTTCATGAGCAGCCCCTCTAGGGATTCCGGTGTAATCTGCAGGACTCCGGAGGGGTTCTGCATCAGCTTCGTCTTGTCTGCCTGCGGTACATCCCCATGCCAGTGCCAGACGGGAATATTCCCTTCGCGCAACAAATCATTCAGCCGGGTGAACTGGTCATTGATCAGCGCCTTAAGCGGCGCTATGTAGAGAATACCCACCGAAGCTGAAGGATCTTCATACAGCTGGGTAAGAGCCGGAAAAAACGCAGCTTCCGTCTTGCCGGAAGCTGTGCCGGAGGCTATCAGCAGATGATGCGGTGTATCGAACAGGACGCGGCAGGCGTCCACCTGGGCCTCACGCAGTGTTTCCCAGCGGTTCTTATAGATAAACTCCTTAATAAACGGAGCAAGCCTGTAAAATGGATTATCGCTCATAGGTCAAACTCCGCCAGAAATCCGTCCAGCTCGTTCGTCTCTGTTTCAGCAGGCTTTACCGTCCGCTCGCCAACAAGCTTCTCGAACGATATTTCCGGATGCTGGTGCAACGTATGCAGCAGGTCCATGAAATCGCGCACCACCTCGCGCGCGGTGAGCAGTTCTTCCGCACCGAGACGGCCTACGGCTTCTTCCATGAAATGTACGAGCTGCTCCTGCGTAAGCTTGGCCTCATAACCGTAGTGAAGGGCGTGAATATCCCGCAGCTTTTGCAGCAGCACCAGAATTTCCTCGTGAGAGAGCATATCCAGTGATATAATCGGCCCGGTAAAATTATTAAGACCCGTCCCGCCATAACGTCCGGCTACAAGCCTTGACCGCAGCGCTTCATAACTGAACAGCCCGCGGCGTCCGTCTTCCACGAATTGCGGTGTCCCCCCAATAAAGATCCCCAGCCGCTCCGCCTTGCCCTGCATAGTATCGTTGAACATGGTCAACAACTTCTCATAATTGCTCTGGCGCGAAATACTGTTGGTGATCTTATATAAGTTAACCCCTTCATCAATAAACAGCAGCAACCCTTGATACCCGATGGCACCCGTGAATTCCGCCCATAGCTTCATATACTCATACCAGTTGTCATCGTCGATAATGACACCTACGCCAAGCGCCTTGCGCGCTTCGGTACGGGTGGCGAACTCGCCGCGCAGCCAGCGCAGGGAATCCTGCTTGAGCTCATCATCGGCAAGCTTATGGCCGTTCCAGTAAGCGGCTAACACCTTGGCAAAATCAAAACCGTGTACAAGCCCGCGCATTTCCGAAGCCACGGAATAGATTCTTTGTTCCACCTCTTCACCGAGCTGCGGGGCGTCCGGGCCATAGCCCTTCTCCTGCATCACGGCTTGCTGCAGGGTAACGATCCACTTCTGGAGGATCATCTCCAGTGCTCCGCCGTCCGGGCGTGTTCGTGTGGACAGGTGGCTCATCAGCTCTTTATATGTAGCTAGGCCCTGCCCTTTGGTTCCTACCAGACGCCTTTCCGGGGACAGGTCGGCGTCCGCCACTACAAAGTCCCGGTCCATGGCGTAGTTGCGGATAATCTGCAGCAGGAAGCTTTTGCCGCTGCCGAATTTACCGGTAATCAACTTGAAGGCTGCGCCGCCTTCGGCAATATTATCCATATCACGGAGTATGGCCTCGACCTCGGGCCGGCGGCCAACCGCGATATGCTCCAGACCAATACGCGGAACAACACCCGCTGTCAGCGAGTTCATCAGCGCAGTGGTCATCCGTTTTGGTATCTTCAGTACACTCATCAATCATTCACCCCACCCAAGTATGGCAGCAACGGCATAAATTCCTCGTTCAGCTCTTCTCCATCGATCAGCAGATCACCCAGAAGATCCATCGCAGTCTCATTGATTCCATCGAACAGCAGCTCAGTCATCGTTCCACCGGCCGCAGCCAGATTGTTCACCACATTCATTCCTTTACCTTCTGCCAGAGCACGAACGACAGCCCATTCAAGCGGAGTCAGCGCAGCAGCGAACTGCTGTAAGATTGCAGGAGTACCATTACCCGCATCTGGCAGAGCCTCAGCCATAGGGCCACTATCTTCTATAATAAAAGAAGCTTCGGAATCCGCAGAGCGGTTCTCCTCCTCAGACACATGCAATTCCGCGAGTCCCGGCAACTCCTCTTCTGCCTCTGGAAGCCGATCCAACATTAGCTCGTTTTCCTCTACCGTAAGCAGTGTCCGTACGATGTCGGAATCGTTTTGAAGCTGCTTCAGCTTCCGGGGGTCAATGATAACCGCCGGGCCCTTTTCCTTCTGCTCTTCCTTCCGGAATTCACGCTGCAGAAACCGGGTGACCAGGTCTTCCATGTCGGCATCAACCTTCACATCCTTTAACCTGCCCCGGTAGCCCAGCAGCGCGCGCAGCTTATTCTCCGTCAGCCGGAACAGCCTGGTGATCAGACTGCGTAGTGGAGGAGATTTACTGATCCGCACCACTGGCACCAGTACAGAATAGCCGTATAACGAGATGTCGTACACTGCACTACGAAACAGATAACGTTCCCGCACTACTGCCGGACCCGGAGGGAACATTCCGATCAGATTAGAGCCATGCTTACGGGCTACGTATGCATCAATCAGCGCAACCACCAGCGGGATATAACGTTCAGCCACCGCCTTGCCTTCACCTGCATAAAATTTCGACTTGCTCATATCGTAATCCGACATGATGGTCAATACTTCAAAAGACAGCTGCTCCGGTGCAAAGGTCAAACAGCGCATCAGCTCAAGCTCCGCCAGATCACCGGCAAGGCCACGCGAACGGGCGACTATACCAGTCAGCGGGACCTCCAGATGATGCACAAATGAGAAATCCGCAATCCATCCGCCCAGGTATTGATCCAGTCTTTTATATTGATCCCGGTAAGCTTCCCATAACAGATTTAGCTGCCGGTATCCTTCCTGAGGCTCGTCCCAGCCCACACCATTAATCAGCTCGTAGACATGCAGAAAGATATAGGACAGATCCGTCTTTGGATACCTGCCCTGTCTGACCTCATCCCGCCAAAAGAAATACCATCTGCTCTGCGCTCCGGTCATGTGCCCATAGGTCGGCCAGTAGCTTTTGAAAGGAACAAACAGCGCTGCTGCTTCCTTGTGATCCGCAAGTTCCCTGGCCCGGACAACAAACTGGCTCTCTGTTGTAGTTACCGGTTCCTGAGTTTCTTCCATATCCCATAGTTGAAGCTGTACTGTTGACTCCTTCGGAGTCTTTTTCTTGGGCATTACCGCTGGTACCTTGGGAACCCTGGCCTCTGCTGAAGCACGTGGAGGAATCGGCACATTCTGCTCTGTGCTCTCCCACACCAGTTCTGTAAAATGCGGCTCTTTCCCGTCTCTTCTCAACTCTCCCACCCCCATTCCGGTCTTACGAAAAAACGGTCCTGTTCACAGAAGTGAAGGAACCGTTTGTGTTCTTCTGGTATGAAGTAACGCTGTCTGCATCTTACTATTAATATTAGCATTCTTGACGGACGAACATCAAGCCTGCCACTGAAGAATTGGGACTAACTGAGCTCCATTCCTTTGGTCTCTTTGCCGAGGAACAGTACCGCTAACGCACCGATGATAATGGTCCCGAAAAAGATCATGAATATCGATCCGATCCCTACTTCATTGCCAACCATGACTCCCACCAGCGTGGGTGCGATAATCCCGCCGATCCGGCCAAAGGAAGTCGCAAGTCCTGCCCCCGTTGAGCGGATGGCTGTCGGGTACAGCTCCGGTGTGTAAGCGTACATCCCGCCCCATGCGCCCAGATTGAAGAACGACAGGCAGATACCGGCAGCCATCAGCATGCCCTCGGTATTTGAATTTCCGAACCACGCAGCACTGACCGCTGTGAGCAGAAGATAAATCACAAGCACAAACTTGCGGCCGAATTTCTCGATGAAATAAGCTGCTGTGAAATATCCCGGCAGCTGTGCCAGCGTCATAATCAGTACATACTCAAAGCTTCTGACCAGACTGAAGCCTTTGATTACCATGACCGTAGGCAGCCATAGAAACATGCCGTAATAGGAAAAAACAACCGTGAACCACAAAATCCAAAGCATGATCGTTGAACGCCGGTATTCCCCGGACCAGACGGTGGCAATGCGGCTCCTCAAGGGTACAGGAGCTTTCTTTTGGATCTCTGCAAATCGTGGAGAGTCATCAATCGCCCGACGCAAGTACAATGCATAAAGGGCAGGTACGGCACCAATAGCAAAAGCCACTCTCCAACCGTAATCCGGAATCACGAAATAAGCGATTAACGCCGAGACGATCCATCCAACCGCCCAAAAGCTCTCCAGCAGGACCACCGCCCGGCCTCTTTCCTTCGCAGGCATACTTTCCGAGACCAGAGTTGAGGCTACAGGCAGTTCTCCGCCAAGTCCAAATCCGGCGATAAAGCGCAGCACACACAGCATGGCATACCCGGCGGCAAAAGCCGATAATCCACTGGCCAGTGAGAAAATAAGAAGTGTCCACAGCAGTACCGATTTACGTCCGAAACGGTCAGCCAGAATACCTGCAGCCGCCGCGCCCACTGCCATACCTATAGAATTGATGCTCGTCAAATATCCGATTTTTTCCGGTCCGAGGCCCCATTCCTTGGCAAGTGCCGCCACCACAAAAGAAATCATCCCCACATCCATCGCATCAAACATCCAGCTAAGGCCCGCACTGAACAGCAGTTTCCTTTGCTTCGGATTTTGCAGTAACGACATATTATTTAGCATTGTGCACCTCTTCCCTAACTCCGACTAATCAACCTGGTATTTATTGCTTGTTTCACTTACACATTCTAAGATTGGCGGGTTCAAAAATCAAGGAATAGCGCTGCGTTGCAGTATTGCCGGGCCAATGCCTGGAAATAGCAGGTCTGTACGGAGATGGCGGCAATCATTAGCATATTCCGTACGGCATGCCGCTGGGACCTTGTTAAATGGTTCAAACGCTGCATCATATGATCGAGCGATACCTTAAGCACCCTGTCCGCCTTAGAGGAGAACTCCTGCTGCGCGTTGCGGTCGGCGATCCCCTGGATAGGCATCACAGGACTGCTCTTAATTTCCTCAAACAACTCCGCATAGGCATGATATAGCTGTGCGGGTTCAACCAGATCATCATCGTCCCGATCCGGGGCGAGAAAGAGCATTCGGAACAGCTGGCGGATACTCTCGAAATCAAGCGCTGCTTTCAGGTCATCGATCATTAATAGAAGCGCCGCCTGATTAACGGAATATTTTTTGCCCTCCCTGGGCGAGCCCAGGTATTCTTTGAAATCGCGTTTCACCCAGTTCTGCATAGAAGTGGCAGATAGTGTAGAATACTCAATCAGGTGGCCCAGTGTGGCGATTTCTCCAAGGGACAGCCCCTTTACAGTTCCGCCTTTGATCAGCTTTTGCAGAATGGGAGGAATCTCCGTGGACAGAAAAGCCGGGAGCGAAGCCCCCTTTTCCACCTCTTCATGATGAAATTTTGACCAGGCAGCCTGCAAAATATGCAATGGCTTCCGTTCCACAGCCCCGTGCAGGGACAGCAGCAATTCCGACATCTCAATCCGTGTGAGTGTAAAAGCTTCCATATATGGCACCCCTTCGCCATTTGATTTTCTATTGAAAAGTTCGTACAATGAGTTCATATGAACTCATAATATGAGTATAACCTATTTTAACGACGAGAGGGATGGTAAAGATTTTATGGGTATAGGACTTAGTTTGACGCTTGTGGCAATTTTGATCATTTTAACCGCATTTTTTGTAGCGACGGAATTTGCATTAGTACGGCTGAGAGGCAGCCAGATTAGCCAGATGGTGCTGGAGGGCAAGAAGAATGCCCTGGCGGTACAACGGGTTGCAGCTAACCTGGACGGCTATTTATCGGCTTGCCAGCTGGGGATCACGATTACGGCACTGGGCATCGGGGCTTTGGCGGAACCTGCGTTTGAGCAGCTTCTGATTCCATTGTTCGATCTTGGCAATATCAGCCACAGTGTGAGTGAGCCCATTGCTTTTGCACTGGCATTCATTATTGCCACATTCCTGCATGTCGTAGTCGGTGAGCTTGCTCCGAAGACGGCCGCTATCAATATTCCGGAGAAAATCGGTCAAATCACCTCACCGCTGATTATTTGGTTCTACAAAGTTTTGTACCCGCTCATTTGGCTGATGAACGGTTCCGCCAACCTGCTTGTCCGTATGTTCGGGATGAAGCCGGCAAGCGAGCATGGAGATGCGCATAGTGAAGATGAGATTCGTCTGATTCTCTCCGAGAGCTATGAGAGCGGTAAAATCAACAAAGCCGAATATGGCTATGTAAACCGGATCTTCACCTTCGATGAAATGCTGGCCAAAGAGATCATGGTGCCCCGGACAGACATGGTTTGCCTGTTCACCGACCATTCCCTGAAAGAGAACTTAGAAATCATCCGTAAGGAGCAATACACCCGTTTTCCGGTGGCTGACGGAAGTAAAGACAACATCATCGGAATGATCAATACCAAACAGCTTTATCTACAATACGACAACAATCCCGACTTTGATTTCAAAAGCCTGATTTTACCGCTTCTAACCGTGTCTGAAGTTACTCCAGTGAAAACCTTGCTGACCCGTATGCAAAAAGAGCGTGTGCATATCGCCCTGCTGCTTGATGAATACGGCGGAACCTCCGGTCTGATTACCATCGAAGATATTCTCGAAGAGATTGTTGGTGAGATCCGCGATGAATTCGACGGTGACGAACGCCGCAATATCGAGAAGCTGAGTGATTTCCATTATTTATTCGACGGCAATGTCTCTGTCCTGGAAATTAAGGAACTGACAGGTCTTGATCTGCATGACGATGAGGTAACCACGATCGGGGGATGGCTCTACAGTCATCTGGAAGAACCTGCAGTTGGTAAAAGCGTGACCCATGAACAGGTCAAGCTTACCGTCCTTGAAATGAACCGGCACCGGATTCGTAAAGTTGAGATTGAAATCGGACAGCCCGGATCGGAAAATCAATATGTATAACCGGAATAATTAAACACATTAAATATAGCAAAGGCGCTCCGGTTTGGAGCGCCTTTTCGTGTGAAGAACAGCCAACGGATCAGAGTTATCGGAAGTGCTCCGTTATATATTTAACGTTGTTAATCTTTTATATGATTTAATGCCATTAATTATTTTCTGGCTTCTCTTAACATCGGCATATCATTAGTATGTTCCCATCCGGGTCCTTGAAATTGAACCAGTGATCATGCTCGATGTCAGTCAGCAGCTCTGCTCCGGATTCCTTGACAAAATCATAGGCCGCATCAATATCCTCAGTGTTCAGGTGGAAGGAAGGAACCTTCAGTACGGCTTCGGTTGTGAAAATTCTGCTGTCCAGCACAATACCGGGTCCTTGCATTGGAACCACGTACAAATGATTGAACAGCACTTCGCCGTCAAGGGGAAGCCCCAGTAAATTGCAATACCAGTTTTTTGACCGTTCAATATCACTTACCGGAATAAAAACAGCGCCAATCTGATTCAGAATCGGACTTGTCACAGCCAGTATGCCTCCTCTATAAAACTTCTAATATATTTGGACCTCTTAACCATTTCGATAAAATATGCCAATTCCCTCCCCCTTTAGAGGATGGATATGAAGATATGGTATAATCTTGTCAAATTATCTTCAGACGTCAGGAGAACATCAATTGGCCATCGTACCTTTTAGACATCAAACCCTGACACCACCCAAAATATTATCCCTGGGATTCATATTGCTGATCGCAGCCGGAACGATCCTGCTGTGCCTCCCGGCGGCTTCCACCGGAGAGAGAATTTCTATAATTGATGCTTTGTTCATGGCGACCTCAGCAACCTGTGTAACGGGCCTTGCCGTCCTTTCGGCTTCAGCCGTTGTAATTCTGGGCGGAGCCATTGTCTTTTTTGGGCTGGAGTTGAACAACACCCTAAGGCCGCTGCATCCCGGAGGCAAAATAATGGCCTCTTTCCTTCAGGCGATTACCCCGCGCTCTGGCGGAGTTACAACCATCGAGATTCCGCTTCTGCGGGAATCCACCCAGTTCCTAATGCTCCTTCTCATGTTCATCGGTGCGGCTCCAGGCTCCACCGGCGGCGGGGATCAAGATCACTACCTTCGCTATCCTCGTCAGTACAGTTTATGCCAAGATCCGGGATAAGGAAGGTATTGTCATTTTCCGCCACCGCCTCTCCAAAGAAAATGTATATCGGGCAATTACTCTGTCCCTACTCTCGCTCATGCTCGTTGTTGCCGCCACGATGCTGTTGTCGGTCACCGAAAGCGCTGATTTCTTGACTGTGCTCTTCGAGGCTGTCTCCGCATTTGGCACCTCTGGCATCACCATGGGGCTTACACCTGAGCTTACAACGATAGGCAAGCTACTGGTGATTGTTCTGATGTTCGTCGGCCGGACAGGCCCGTTGACGCTGGCTTACGCCCTCAAGCCTAAGAACACAAAGAGCTCTACCGCTATCCCGAAGGCAATATCACGATTGGCTGATACGAGCAGAAACCGCTTCATCCAGCTTCTTATTCACAACAAAAATGCGACCCTTTAACGACATCACTCATGCCATTAAGGGTCGCATTTACTTTTTCACTCTTCCTCAGCCTCTTCCGGAATCTCCTGGGTATCCAGTGCAGCATCCAGCAGCAGATTGTAGACATCGTCATCATTTTCAAGCAGCGCATCGGTTTCCAGGAACTGCTCCTCACTTCCCGGCTCACCGGCAAAGCTCAGACTGTAATCCCATTCCGTGCCGCGTTTGCTGAAAAATGTGATCTCATAAGGGGAACTGTGATTTTCAAGTGTAAAGACCGTTCTCCCTACGAAGCTTCGATCCTCTTCGCGTTTCATTTCTGCTTTTAGTATTTCCACGTTCATGTTCGTTTCTTCCCTTCATCATGTCCTAACTTCTCCTTAGTATATCATGAGATGAGAGCATTTCCCTACCTAATGTAAGCCAATTGACTTTTTTCATCCGGCGGTTAATAATTTAATACTAAAGACTAAATCAATCGAAATTGGAGGGAATTGCAATGACCCCACTGGAAACTCAGCTCAGTAAATATGCGGATTTGGCGGTTCAAATTGGAGTTAATGTTCAGCCCGGACAAATCCTCGTCGTGAGTGCGCCAATCTCGGCCGCAGAATTCGTTCGTATGATTACGGCCAAGGCATATGCCATCGGCGCAAGCCAGGTAAAAGTCAACTGGAGTGACGAGTTCATCACCCGCCAGCAATTCGAGCATGCCGCACCGGAAGTGTTCACGAAGGCACCTACATGGTTCGCCGGAGAAATGACCGAGTTCGCTGAGAATGGAGCAGCTTTTCTTCATGTCATCGCAGAGGACCCCGACGCTCTCAAAGGCATTGATCCGGAGCGGATTGCGAACTTCCAGAAAACCCGCGGAGCGGCACTGACCAAATACCGTGAAATGCAAATGTCCGACAAAGTCAGCTGGAGCATTGTTGCCATCCCGTCGCAGCCATGGGCAGATAAAGTATTCCCTGAAGTTCCGGCAGAACAACGCATCAGCAAGCTTTGGGATGCAATTTTCCACACTGTGCGCCTGGACCGTGAAGATCCGGTAGCGGCCTGGCAGGAGCATTTGGATACACTTGAACAAAAGGCCAATGTCCTGAACGCCAAAAAATACAAAAGTCTTCATTACATAGCACCTGGCACAGACCTTAGCATCGAGCTGCCTGAAGGCCATCTGTGGGCTCAAGGAGACAGCATCAATGCCAAAGGTCATTCTTTTGTCGCCAATATGCCAACTGAAGAAGTATTCACAGCCCCACTCAAAACCGGCGTCAACGGAACTGTAAGAAGCACGAAACCGCTTAGCTACGGCGGGAACATCATCGATAACTTCTCTATTACCTTTGAACAAGGCCGGATCGTTAATGTAAAAGCTGAAAAAGGCCAGGAAGCACTGGAATATCTTATCGGACTGGATGAAGGGGCGAAATATCTCGGCGAAGTTGCACTGGTCCCTCATAAATCTCCAATATCCGAATCCAACATCCTGTATTTCAATACTTTGTTCGATGAGAATGCCTCTAACCATCTGGCCATCGGCACGGCTTATGCCTTCTGTCTTGAAGGCGGTAAGGATATGAACCAGGAAGAATTGATTGAACGAGGCTTGAATACAAGTGTTACCCATGTCGATTTTATGATCGGTTCTCCTGAGATGGACATTTACGGCATTACTGCTGATGGCACCAAGGAGCCTGTATTCCTGAAGGGAAACTGGGCGTTCTAACTGAAACGGAACAGAGAGATTGAGGGGAGCGGGAATTATGCTGAGTTTCAAGCAAAAGCTGGAGAATTACGCACTGCTGGCAGTAAAAATCGGAATTAACATTCAACCGGGGCAGACCCTTGTGGTCAACGCTGACATTGCTTCTGCTGAACTGGTGCGCCTGGTTGTGCGTCAAGCCTATGAAGCCGGGGCAAAGCTGGTCAAAGTGAATTATACGGATGAGCTTGTCACCCGGACAAGGTATGAGCTAGCCCCTTCCGAAAGCTTCCTCGAACCGCCAAAATGGCAGGCAGATGAGCTGGAGGATCTGGCACGCGGCGGAGCGGCTTTCCTGTCGATCGTTTCAACAAATCCGGATTTGCTGAACGGGATAGATCCCGTTCGAATCGCCGACAATCAGCGCACCGCAGGTCAAGCCATGGTCCCTTACCGTGAACTGCTGATGGGTAACCATGTCAGCTGGAGCCTGGTGGCTTACCCTTCTCCTGTCTGGGCAGCCAAAGTATTCCCGGACGCTCCGCCAGAGCAGCAGGTAGAACTGTTGTGGGATGCTATCTTCAAAGCAGTCAGAGCAGACCAGGAGAATCCGGTTGAAGCCTGGAGCCTCCACCTGGGGGGCCTGAAGCAGCGCTGTGATATTCTAAATGCGAAGAGATACCGCAAGCTGCACTACACCGCCCCGGGCACGGATCTGACTCTTGAACTGCCTGAAGGCCATATCTGGTGCCAAGCCGGAGCTGTGAACGGTCGCGGAGTTCCTTTTCTCGCTAACATTCCAACAGAAGAGGTATTTACAGCTCCGCTTAAGACAGGGGCGAACGGCAAGGTCAGCAGCACCAAACCGCTGAGCTACAGCGGCAAGATTATTGACCGGTTCACCCTCACACTTGAAAACGGGAAAGTTACAGACTTCACAGCCGAGGAAGGTCAGGCAGCGCTGGCGTCTTTGTTGGAGATGGATGAAGGCTCGGCTTATTTTGGCGAAGTTGCCCTGGTGCCCTACCACTCTCCTATCTCGGAAAGCGGTATTCTGTATTATACTACGCTCTACGATGAAAATGCTTCCTGTCATCTGGCTATAGGTGCAGCTTATGCCTTCACCCTGGAGCAAGGAACTACAATGAGCAAAGAAGAACTGGCAGAGCACGGGATGAACCAGAGCCTGACACATGTAGATTTCATGATGGGATCTGCAGAGATGAATATCGATGGAATCACGGATGAAGGTATTGCTGAACCTATCTTCCGCAACGGAAATTGGGCTTAATCCAAACTTCTCGATAGCTTGACATTTCCATTTTCAACAAAAAACACCCTGGAGTTTCTCTTGTAAAAGAGGGCTTCAGGGTGTTTTTTTGCCTAACCAGCTAGTTTTAATCCTATAAATAGTCCAATTTTGAAGTTTTGTTCAAAATATATTCACAATATTGTTGAATTTTTTTCACAATTATGTCACAATACAGTTAAGGATTCTATTTCCAAGGAGGTTGTCCCGATGAAAGAATCATTGTCCCATGACATGGAAACGGCTGAAGTTGACCGCACCGAAGTCAAAGCTCCAGTCGACCCGAGCATCGTTGCTTCCAATGCCATCAAGTACACGGCTTATGTCATGCTGTTTTTTGGGTTCCTATATTTTCTGATTGCTTACCTGGCCCCCATGCTGTAAGAAGCTGATTAATTATATATGCTCCATAGAAAACGCTTACGGCTGATACCTTCCTTTAGGGGAAAGAATCAGCCGTTTCTATTTCTATTTACCAGGACAATACTTTCCCGAGCCATTTAACAGCACCGGGATGCCATTCCTGTTCCATACGCGATCGGAGCCACGTCACTGCTTCTTCCCTCGTACCTTTAAATGCTGGTATCTTATAATCCGCCATCCAGTGGCTTACCGTTTCAAATGAAGTGCTGTTCCACCCATTTTTCTCTCCAGCCGCATTATGTCGCTCCTTAACTCCTGAAATGACAATATCCAATGTGCCTTGCAGTTCCGTAACGGCATTGTCAAATGCAGTTTTCTTCTCCTTTGCCTTCATATCCGCCAGCGTACGGAGTTCACGTGTCTCAATCCCCTGATTATCGCGAATGATCTGTAGCAAGGTTAATGCTTCCCTGCTGCACAGTCCGCTATCGTAGCGTTCCTCCAAGGAAAGCTGGCTACCCGCAGCCGCCGTGTAAGCCGGGAACCATTCACTGGAGACCAGGACTGCCTTTTTCCGAATGAACTTTCCATATGCAGCCACACCCTCGCCGGGGAAACGGGCACGCCAGGACCATGGATCCAGCTCCGTATCCGAATGCCAATTCTCATCTAGGGTCAATCCGGTCACGGAAGGATGCTCCGGGAGGAGTGAGGCCAGCGGCAGGATACCCAGCTTGCCAATAACCTCTTTCATTTCCTCATAAGTCGTGACTATTCCTTGCTCTTCCACTCTGCCCACGAATGTTTCCTCCTTAAATTCAACTCGTTACCCTTGTCCTGCTACTCTCTTAAGCTCATGCTTCGGATACCAGCAATGAATGTGCTAATCAGCCGGTTTAAGCTGACGTTGGTATCCAGAGGCATGCCAAATCCTCCCTTGTTCTCCAAGGCAGCGAATCCGTGCAGCAAGCTCCGCCAGCCCCGGACCGCATGCAATTCTCCCTCAGCGCCAAGCTCATAGCCGGACAGCACTTCAATAATTAATGATAGTACCTGTTCGCTCGCTTTCTTCAGCTCCGGATTTCCTTCCTCTGGCGCCCGCAGCGTGGTCTCATACAGTCCGGGATGCTGCCTCGCAAAGCCAATATAAGCTTGTCCCATGGCGTGTACAGCTGCATCACCCTTCAGTCCAACCGAAGCAGCAGACATTGCGGCATACAGCAATTCAAGGCCGTGTACAGCAAGCAATGAACGCAGACCCTGGAGTCCGTTAATGTGATTATACAACGACGGTGAACGTACGCCCAGCTTGGCTGCGAGCGCAGCCAAGGTCACTTCTTCTATTCCTTGCTCATCGGCAATTTCCGCAGCTGCCAGTACTAATGTATGTGTGTCCAATCCAGCTCTGGGTGACATTTTCAGTTCCCTCCTTTCTTCTGCATTTCTTCGGCTTGTTTAATCGCGAACTTCATTTGTTCGACCGGTGCCTTAAGCAGATTTCCGTGTCCTACTGCTAGAAGCTTCGGTGAAAGTCTAAGTAGTTTCATCGCACTTTCCAGTGCTGTGGTCTTATTCCAGGTAGCCATCGCAGGGAAAGGGAACAACGGTACAACCGTTCCTGATACAGCTGTTCTACGAAAGGTCTGAAAAGCATCGCCAACCACAAGAGCGCCGGTACGCTGATCCAGGAAAGACATCGAACCCGGTGTATGGCCCGGTGTCGAAATAGCTGTTAACGAGCCTATAGCATCGCCCTCCCGCAGCAGGATATCCGGCACGGTGGTGATTTTAGCCGGAACACTGCCTTTTATTGGCGTCTGCAGTTCGTCAGCCCTCAAAGATCGGTCGCCCCTAAGCAAGGCCGAATCTCTTTCAGAAATATACACTAGCGCTGCCGGAAGCCGCTTCTTCAGTTCATCCAACGCTCCAACATGATCACCATGGGCATGTGTCAGTATGATGCGATTAACCGGTTTATTCAGCTTAGTAGCCGTGTCCATAATGCCCTGCACACTGAACGGCATCGCAGCATCAATTAACGTCAGTCCATCCTCTTCTTCTATAAGATAACAATTCACAGGAAAGAATCTGGGCATCCAGGTCAACTGCAGCAAATGGCCTTCTTGAGTTAATCTCATATGAGCCCCTCCAAAACTAATGTTATTAGTTATAATATAAACTAATGTAATTAGTTTATCAAGTGTTTATGCTCAAACATAGAGAATAACTTTTTATTCTACATTAGGAATATAAAGTCTACTTTTTCAAAACCATATGTGGTATTATTCACTTTATATAATACAATTGTATTAAATAAAGGAGGCGTGCTGCCATTATGAACCGATTCAAATCTGGGAAAAGTACAGCAAAAAGCTCAGGAAAAAGGCTGCTGCTGTTTGTTTTATCTGCAATAATCCTCCTGATAGGTTCAGGATTTTTGTACGAATCCATAGCTTCGAATATGGCTAAAAAGCAATATCCGCCACCAGGAAAACTGGTAGAAGCCGGTGGCTTCAAACTGCACCTAAACAAACAAGGTTCCGGGGGTCCTACTATTATTCTCGAAGCGGGAAGCGGCGAGACCAGCTTATCGTGGAGGAATATCCCTGAAGAGCTGGCTAAGATCGCAACTGTGGTCAGTTATGACCGGGCTGGTTATGCATGGAGCGAGTCATCTCCCAATGAGCGAACCGGCGCTAATATCGTCCGAGAGCTGCATGACGCGCTTATGAACGAAGGTTTACCCGGCCCTTATCTGGTTGTTGGCCATTCCCTTGGCGGAATGTACGCTCGTCTCTTCACTGAGACCTACAGGGATGATGTCGTGGGTCTCGTACTGGTGGATGCCAGACCGGAGAATGATGAACGGGAGACAGCATCTATTCTAAAAGCAGAGAACTTCGCCGGGAATCCATCAGCTGCCGTGCTCACCATATTGAAGCGTTCTGGAATTATGCGGTTGTTCCAGAACAGCCTTTTGGCAGGTATGGTTGCGAAGGAAGATCGGGGTGAATTCATTAATGTCATATCTACACCAAGCTATTTTACCGCCAAAGAGCAAGAAGGCGCCTTGGCAAGTTCAACCGAGGATGCTATCCGCGGGCAAACCTTCGGCGCTCTTCCGGTGCGTATCATTGCCCGGGGGCTTCCGCAGGACTATGCTTCATTCGGATTTTCCGAAGCAGGCGGTAAGCAGCTCGAAGCGATCTGGCAAGCCGGACAGCGCAGCATGCTGAACCTCTCCACAGACAGTGAACTCACCATTGCTAAACAAAGCGGCCATATGATTATTCATGATCAGCCGGAGCTAGTCATCGAGACGATACGCAGCTTGCTCTCTTTGTCTTTATAGCATAGTGCCAAAATAAAATTCCAGCTTCTCCCGCGAGATCCTGTCCTCACCCCGCCAGTTGGCAACAGAGATAAAATCACTATCTCCGCCACGCCCCAGCCGGGGCTCTTCCTGCGGCACCAATATTCCCGCAAAACCCCAAATCTCCATAAGCACATCGCGTTCCTGCTTACTTGAGGGGAACAGGTCTTTCCAGCGCTTTTCCAGTTTACGTGCCGTATCACCAGGATCACACTCTTCCACTGCTTCTATCAGGCGTCTGAGGATTTCCAAATCTGCTCTGCTAATGCTGAGTTCTTCTTCTCTACTTAGGAGTTCAAGATCCAGCCAGCAATACAAAAGCTGGTTAAGACGGACCCCGCCCCATTTCACCCTTTCAAAGTTAAGCACATTCAGGTCTGCATTTATATAGTTCTTGTCGGACATGATTTTACCCGCGTTACAATCTCCACAGCAACTATAACTGGCTCTCTCCAACGGGTGCTGTTCATAGGTATGAAGTGCCAAGCCGGAAGTCAGTGCCCAGCTGGACAAAGCACTCCGTAAATGAACTTTCCGCGAAGACAGGCTATGTACAAAAGCTGTCGCTACCCGTTCTTTGGTGACGGCGCTATCATGAAGCTCCCGAATCCGGCGCACACATTCGTCATGTGTGATCGTAACCGGATCAAACATCAGTCCATGGCTTTTGGCATATTCAAAATCTTCACCAGTGTATACAGCTGGAGCACTCTTCCAGCCAGCCGAAGACCAAAAGGTTGTCTGTAGAACTTTCTTGGCTCTTTTGTCCATATTCATGCATCCCTCCATCTGATTTATACGATTCAAGAAAGCATTATGCATTAGATTCAGTCCAGGGGTTTATCAGCATTTTGGGTTGATCTACTCATCATCGCTCTCTGTATCCAGTTGATGCCAAAGAAAAATATCACACCCCCAGCCAATGCGCTTGCCACATTTTTGAACAAATCTGTCGTTCCGCTTTCCAGCAGATCATAGCTGATCATCAGGACCGTCCAGACGGTTGCCCCTATGGCACCGCTCAGCAGATTTGCTTTCTTGAACTTCTGCTTCTCTCCGGCTCTGCCCGAAAGTAGGTAGAGACCACTACGAATCCCCTTAACCGTAATATAGAGGCAGGCTGCCATCAGAATAAGAAATATATCCAACCAGTACTTTATATCCCACTGCAGAATAAATACCTTTACCATTATGTGATCAACAGCCCCACAAGCACAATCAGAAAGCCGTGTGAATTCAGTTTTGATTCTCGGCTGTAAGGCGTTCATCTTTGTAACCACTATTCTTCATGCTTCTTCCTCCCAGAAAATATCATTTAAGGTTCGCCCCAATACCTTGCAGATGGCAATACATAGCCGGATGGACGGATTATATTTGCCGGCCTCAATCAGCCCGATTGGTACTCGTGACCCCTACCGCTTCCGCAAGCTGCTCCTGGGACAGATCCTTCTGAATCCGCGCCAGCTTCAGCTTCATATTCTTCTGCTCGCCCACCTGTCCCCCTCCTGAATCATTATAAAATGGTAATATTGTAATCTATAAACGTCATCATGTACATTATATATTGCATCATGCATGTTATTATACAAAAAGGCATCCCGCAGGATGCCCGAAAAGAAGCACTGGAATGATGACGATGCTATAGGCACGAAAGTATAATCCTAGCGTTTCCAGATATCTTTACATGGATTGGTCTTCCATATCGTGCCGATTCCCCACTCCCACGCTGCAGCTGGAAATTCTGCATCAATATGGAGACGGGAACCAGAACCGCTATGTTTTGTGTGTTCTGTGGGTCCTTGTAAGTATCAATGGGCTGTTGGAAAATGTACATTGTTTCGAGGGAACTAATCGCCAAGATGGTAGCTCTGGTCGCTGTTGTCGCTCTTGGCGTACCCTGTGGATAGGCTCCCTTTAGATTGAACGTATCCGGGTAAAAGTCATTGTATATATTGACCTTAATATAATTAATGTTATAATGAACATTATTAATAATAATACGAAAGGATGGTTCGGTTTGGAGATTGATAAAATACCTGTATGGATACTTGCCCTAGAGCAAGAAGATGCCGTGTTTCTTAAAAATTTTGTTGTGAAATCGGGATCTTTAAAAGAAATATCCAAATTATATGATGTTTCTTACCCAACTGTACGACTGCGACTGGACAAATTAATTCAGAAGATACTGATGAATGACCAGCAGGAGGAGGAACCTTTTCAGGCGTTTATTAAGGGATTGGCAGTTGATTCCCGAATTGATTTAGAAACCGCTAAAATAATTATTGAAAAATATAAAAAAGATAAGGAGAAACGTAATGATTGAATTAATTATTGGTTTGAGTATTGCTGCTATATTAATGTTGGTAGAATATTTGTTGAGTGTAAAATTAGAAAATCCCTTGTGGGGAGGGATACTTCCTTTAATTTTGATTATCGGAACTGCTTATGTTTTTATGAATGGCATATTACAGCCAAATTCTAAAACCCTTTTTCCGTTTCTACTTTTAATCTCTTTTATACTTGGAGACTGGGGTACTGGACGTGAAAAGCATATCAAAAACCGCAAAGCTGAACTTGAAAAAATGAAAATAAAGGATATTGAGTATTAAAGCCTTTAGGAACTGTTTTCAAATTCTGAATGCCTGAGGGCTTAACAAAAAAATATGGTCCCTCACCAAGGAGGGACCATACTTGTTCAGAGTATCAGCCGAAGCGGCCCATGATATACTCTTGAGTCATTTGATTCTCAGGGTTGCTGAAGACCTTCTCCGTCTTATCATATTCTACAAGCGAGCCCAGGTAAAAGTATGCTGTATAATCCGAGATCCGTGCAGCTTGCTGCATATTGTGTGTAACAATAACAATCCGCAACTCCTCTTTCAGTTCCTTGATCAGCTCTTCGACTTTACCGGTAGATACCGGGTCAAGGGCAGATGCGGGCTCATCCAGCAGGAGAATCTGAGGATTGACCGATAAGGCTCTGGCAATGCAAAGACGCTGCTGTTGTCCGCCGGATAATGCGAGCGCTGAATCCTTCAGACGGTCCTTGACTTCGTCCCATAGAGCCGCACGGCGCAGGCTGCCCTCCACAATTTCATCCAGAGCCGTTTTGCCCTTGATCCCGTGATATTTAGGACCAAATGCGATATTCTCGTAAATGGATTTGTAGAAAGGGTTAGGCTTTTGCCAGACCATACCGATTTTTTGGCGAAGCTTGATTACATCTGTACCTGGAGCATTGATGTCCACACCATCGATCCAGATGCTCCCCTTTGTTGTGGAACCGGAGATTTCATCATTCATCCGGTTGAGCGAACGGAGAAAGGTTGATTTGCCGCAGCCCGAAGGGCCGATTAGCGCTGTAACTGTATTCTGTGCAAAAGGAAGACTAATCCCTTTTACTGCTTCATAAGTGCCGTAAAAAATGCTCAAATCCTCGGTTTGGAACGATTCGCGTACCATTGGTTCCGCTATACCCATCTCATATTCCTCCTAATGATCCATCGTATACTTGCTGCTAGCTCATTCTTTTTGAAGCCGTAAGCTTGCGGTATATCAAACGGCCGAAGTAACGGGCAGCCAGATTGAAAATAAGTACCGTAATTACAAGCACTGCCGAAGCTCCCGCTGCGATCTGTATGGCATCCGGGGCTAAGCCTTCACTGTTAACTTTCCAGATGTGTACTGCCAGCGTTTCTGCCGGACGGAAAGGGTTCAGCGGCGAAGTTGCGCTAGCCGGATTCCAGTTGGTGAAATCCAGACGAGGGCTGCTCATGCCTGCCGTGAACATCAGCGCAGCCGCTTCCCCAAAGACACGTCCCGCCGACAGAATGGTTCCGGTGATAATGGTCGGCAACGCGACTGGAAGCAGCACAGTAGTTACAATCTTCCACTTGGACAACCCAAGGGCAAAGCCTGCCTCCTTCTGCTGCTTCGGCACTGTGCGGAAGGCCTGTTCCGTAATCCGCACCATCAGCGGCAGGTTGAAGAAGGTAAGCGCCAGAGCACCTGAGACCAGGGAGAACCCGAGGTTAAAGGTGTTAACGATTAGCAGGAGACCGAACAACCCGACAACGATCGAAGGAAACGAAGACAATACCTCCACGATCAGACGGATGAAGTTGGTCAGCTTGCCTGGGCGGGCATATTCCGCCATGAAGATCCCGGCACCCAGGCCTAGCGGAACCGTAATGATTAGGGTCAAGACCAGCAGGTAGATGGAGTTGAACAACTGTGGCCCGACGCCTCCGCCTGCGCGAATCTTTTGCGGTGCAGAGGTTAGGAAATCCCAGCTGATATGGTTAAGGCCCCGGATCAGAATGTACCCCAATAGTCCTACCAGGATGGCTACAATAAGTAATGCGAAAAAAACGATAAGTGCTGTGGCAATTTTGTCTGCGGTTCTCGGCTTCAAATTTTATTTCTCCTTTCGAGCATTCTTACGAGGAGGACAAAGACAAAAGTCATCAGCATAAGAACCAGCGCCATACTCCACAGCGCGTTATTTTGCGGTGAGCCCATCGTCGTGTTGCCCATGCTCAGTGTAATCACACTGGTCAGGGTCGATGCCGATTCAAAGAGCGACCGTGGAACGAAAGGCGCATTCCCAATAACCATTTGCACAGCCAGAGCTTCTCCGAATGCACGAGCCATCCCCAGCACCACACCTGTCATAATCGCAGGGAACGTAGTCGGGAGAATCACACGGGCTATGGTCTGCCACCGGGTGGCACCGAGCGCAAAAGAGGATTCTTTCAGATTTTGCGGCAATGAAGCCAGCGCGTCTGCAGCCACGCTTGTAATGGTCGGCAGGATCATGACCGACAGGACAAGCGCGCCTGCAGCAACCCCGATGCCCTGACCAGGGAACGTATTACGCAGAAAAGGAACAATGACGCTAAGACCGACGAAGCCGTACACGACTGATGGAATACCGGACAACAGCTCGATTACCGGCTGCAGCAGCTTTTTGCCCCAGCCTGGCACAATTTCTGTCATGAACAGTGCAGCACAGATACTTAGAGGACTTGCAATCAGTGCAGCAATCAGCGTAACCAGGAAGGAACCGGCGATAAAAGGAAAAGCTCCATATGAAGGCGTGTCTGCTTCAGGCGACCATTTAGTGCCAAACAGAAATTCAGATACTTTTACATCTCCACTGGTGAATGTGGATATTCCTTTGGATGCTACAAAATATACCATCGATATAATGATGACTATCAATAGCAGTACACAGAAGGACATATACGCCCGTCCAATAAAATCTTCTATATGATGTTTTTCAATCTTTGTTTTCTTTGGTTTTGCCCTCAAGATGCTCCCTCTTTCTAAAGTGAAAAGAGAGGCAGAAGAATTCCGCCTCTAATCACTTGAAGTTCTAATGGATGATACACTTGAATGTTTTGTTGTGAATTACTTAGTAGTTACTTTACCCGCAACATCACGGGAAACCTGCATTTTCACAGCTGGAATATAACCCAGTTCCACTACATCACCATTCTCGTTCTGCACTTCGTCAGACACCATGTAATCGAGGAATGCTTTTACTACCTCAGTTGGTTCGCCGTTAGTGTACATGTGCTCATAAGCCCATACCGGATATTTACCAGTGATTACATTGTCAACAGATGGCTCAACACCATCATATTTTAATGTCTTGACTGAATCATCGAGGTAAGACAGAGCCAGGTAACCAATCGCTCCTGGTGTTTCTCCGATCATTTTCTTAACCGTACCGGAAGAATCTTCCTGAATAGATCCTTGAAGATCTTCTGTTTTGGTTCCAAGTGCGAAGTTTTCAAAAGTAGCACGTGTTCCGGAGCTGCTTGGACGGTTGATGATCTGAATCTTTTGGTCTGCACCGCCAACTTCTTTCCAGTTCGTTACTTTACCTGTGAAAATATCTACAAGCTGCTGCTTGGTTAAAGTATCTACACCTGCATCCTTATGAGTTACTGCTGCGATGGCTACAACCGCTACCTGATGGTCCACAAGCGCTTTTGCTTTTTCAGCATCGGCATCCTTCAGTTTTTCTTGTGCGAATACATCGGAGTTACCGATATCCACTTGCTTCTCAGCAACTTGAGTAAGACCTGTTCCGCTTCCTCCGCCTTGTACCTGAATATCAACGCCTTTATTGGTTTTCATGAACTTCTCAGCTACCTGTTCAACCAGCGGTTGCAATGCTGTAGAGCCTGAAGCCAGAATAGATCCGCTCAAATCTGTACCGCTGCTCGTTTCTGTAGGTGCATTAGTGGCAGCTGCGTTTTTCCCGCCATTATTGGTTGCTGCATTGTTTCCACCGTTGTTGTTGCCGCATGCCGAAAGTGCTACTACACTTGTTAATGCCAAAGCCATGACCCACGTTTTTCTGAATTGCATTTTTTTGTCTCCTCCTGAGTGTTTTGTATAGCCTCTGCTGCCGTGAATGAACAATAGACATGTCCACCGGATCAACATCCGCTATGTTTTGTGAGTATCTGCTGCTGGTTATCTGCTTCATACAAAACTCACCTTTGGAAGCATCAGACTGTGTTCGTGTCACATCTGACTCTTCCTATTCTAGAGCCCGTTCGTCAGGGAAAAGTATTAAGTATGTAAAGCGAAGGATAAAAAACATAATAGTAATTGTATATCACTATAGATATAATCTATATTAAGAATAAAATCCTTTAATGAATCCCTATTTTTGTGGAGGTACATGGTGAATATTGTTAAGCTTCAAATCGTAGTCCTGATTGAAAAATATAAAAAAGTAACCGATGTGGCTGCCGAAATGGGCTTAAAACAGCCCACCGTTTCCTTTCATATGAAAAGCCTGGAAAGCGAGCTGGGCACCCCACTTTTTCAATACCGCAGCGGACGGGTGCTGCTTACCGATGCGGGACGTACGCTGTATCAGTATGCATCGCGGATTGTCGCACTTGCAGCTGAAGCTGAACGAAGCCTCAAGCAATACTCCTCTCTCTCTTCCGGTCATCTCGAAATCGAAGCAAGCTATGTGCCAGGTACTTATCTTCTGCCTAATTTGGCATCGCAATTCATCCGCCAGCACTCCGGCTTGGATATTTCGCTGTCCGTGCAGCCGGATACTGTCATTCGCGAGCGATTGCGGGGCAGGGAAATCCAGCTTGCTGTTCTGCATACCTATGACGGGCAGGACAGCTCCTTTACAACCCGCACGATTGCCCGCAATGAGGCTGTTATTGCGTTTGCTGCAGGACATCCGTTTGCGGACATCCCGAATATTTCGCCTGATCAGCTTGTCCTGGAGCCATGGATTCAGCATGAGACAGGTTCTTTTCTGCAGGGGATTACGGATGAATGGGCTGAGCGGAATGGTGTGAAGGTGTGGGGACATGCTGTAGTGAATTCACCCGAGGCAATGAAAGGAATGATTCGTAACGGAGGAGGTGTGGGGCTATGCTCAAAGACCGGAATTGAGGCTGAACTCGCTGCGGGAGTCTTAAGCTGCATACCGCTGCCAGGTGTACAGCCCGAGCATGGTGATTTCGC
Source organism: Paenibacillus helianthi (assembly GCF_001909055.1). Taxonomy (GTDB): domain Bacteria; phylum Bacillota; class Bacilli; order Paenibacillales; family Paenibacillaceae; genus Paenibacillus_AQ; species Paenibacillus_AQ helianthi. Next base: position 31,821 of record NZ_LVWI01000103.1, on the reverse strand, counting down.
ACTGGCATGGCGGAAAGATTATACCCTTACCCCTTTACAACTTGCGTTTGCAGAATTGGCAGCGGGTATTGCAGAAGAGGAATAATTCAAAAAAAAGTATAGCCCCTTGAGGACACTGTTTACAGCGTCAAGGGCTATACTTGTTGGTTTATGAAGACTACTACATTTTTTCCGCCACTAGTGCGAAGGTCTTAGGAATTCCTGCATCAAAAACGTCAGAAGATAAATTGGGCTCTTCGGCTAATTCCCGGATGATCAGCCCGCTTCTGGCTGCTGCTGTCACGATCTCACCCAATGTCCAGCGCCGCCAGTATACAACACTGTGTTTCTCTTCTCCCGAAGGTACTCCGGATGAAGGCAGATACTTGGAGTAAGATATCTTCTTTTCCTCCAATGAAGTGTCAAAATAATCGCCGCTCACCTTGTGCTTACGGATCTTGGCCGTTGATCCCTTGGAGGAAATCAGTTTCGTCGTAACGGGATGGAAATCACGCAGCACGAACCGGCCACCGGGTGACAACAGCCTGCATACAGTATCCATAAATGGGGCCAGATCCGTAAAGTAATGTACTATTCCCATTTCAGCAAAGACGATATGATACGAACTATCCAGTAGTTCTTCCGGCAGCTTCAACACATCCGATACGATGTATTGAAGTTGAACGCCCGCTGCTTCGGCCAGTTCGCCAGCATAACGGGCGTTGGCTTCCGAGAAATCGGCCACACTCACATTTGCTCCCATGAGTCCGAGTGCTACGGCTTTCATGCCGTTAGAACCCATGAGATTTAGTACTTTCTTATCCCGAAACTCGCCTAGGTAGCTCAGCAGAGGGTACAGCTTGGCAGCAGGATCTTTCATGAGCTTCGCCGCAGCTTCAGCAGGAGTGCCGAAACGGGCGGTCCAGGCGGAGTAGGTATCCTCATTCCACAGCTCTTCACTGGAAGGAACTACGCCTTGTCTTTCTTCCGGTTCGTTAGGTTTTGGTTTTGGAAATTGTTCATGTTCATTCATGGATAGAAACCCCTTTATCTCTATTAATAATCTATTAGGATGCGCTCGGAAGTGCTTCCTTTACCTTCACCGCTTTTTTGCGTCCTGCATATAAGTATACAGCGAGTCCACTCATTACCAATACTCCACCGCTCCATTGCAGCCCTGTCAGTTGTTCACCCAGGAGTAAGAAGGCCAGAATGCTCGCCCCCACTGGTTCACCCAGAATGTTCATCGATACTGTAGTTGCTGAAGCATACTGCAACAGCCAATTGAACAGAATATGCCCGAATACGGTGGGAACCACAGCCAGCAGAACAAAGATTCCCCACTCCCGCGGGGGATAATCAAAGAATGGAATGCCAGAGAGCAAATTATATACGCAAAATACTGCTGCCGCCGAAATAAAAACGATCAGGCTGTAAAGATAGGATGGCATTCGGGCCACAAGCTTCTGTCCAATCAGTAAATGGCCGGCAACCGCAACAGTCCCCCCGATGGATAGCAGGTCACCTGTGAGGTTGTCCGCAGAGAGGCCAATATCTCCCCAGCCGATAAAGACCACACCGATTATGGCGATGCCCAGACCCAATATAGCGGAAGAGGTACTTTTTTCCTTATACAGTATGTAGGCTCCCAGCATAATAAATACAGGCTCCAGCGCCATAATCATGGTTGAACTGGCCACAGAGGTATACTTCAACGAACCCATCCAGAGTAAAAAGTGCAAGGCCAGCATAACGCCAGAGATTCCCAGCATGAGCCAATCCTTACGGCGCAGCGCAAATGCCGCCCCGCTGTACGGCCTGGCAAAAGGCAACATCAAAAGCGAGGTGAAGAGCAGCCGGTACATACCTTGAACGGATGCTGGAGCATCCGACCATTTGATGAAGATTGAAGAAAACGAGATGGCCACAATTCCAATTAGCATCAGAAGCGGGACAGGAACGGGTGGCTTTTTTGAATTCAACGGATGGCTTCCTTTCAGGTTAGATATAACTCACTATGTTAATTTATCGCAGAATGAAGAAAATTGCAGCCATTTTCACAATAAATAAGCAAATAAAAAAGCATGAACTCCGCTTCCTGGAAGAAGTCCATGCCTGTATTTATGAAGATCCTTATCCGGATGCTTACGTTCCATACTAAGGCTTAAGCACAACCTTGATGCAATCCTCTTCCTTCTCATTGAAGACCTTGTACGCATGTTCTGCTCTGCTGATCGGCAGCCTGTGCGTAATGATATCCGTTGGATCAAATACATTTTCTTTAATCATTGAATATAAAGCGGGCATGTAGTGAATAACCGGAGCCTGTCCCATCTTAAGTGTAATATTGCGCTCAAACAGATGTCCCAGCGGGAACATATTATAGTTAAGCCCATACACACCGACCAACTGGATCGTTCCGAACTTACGCACGACCTCTGCTGCAATCCTGAAAGCTCCAAGCGAGCCCCCTTGCAGCATCAGTGTGGTTTCCACCTTTTCCACCACTGTTTTTTTGGCATCGAGACCGACGCAATCAATAACTACATCTGCTCCACCGCGGGTAATTTCTTTTAAATGTGACTCAATGTCCTTCACTTTCTCAAAATTGAAAATCTCCACATTATTGGTCTGCTTGGCATGGTGGAGACGATACGGAACATGATCTACGGCAATCACCCGGGATGCCCCTTTGATCCACGCGAACTTTTGAGTCAACAGCCCAACCGGCCCACAGCCCAGAACAATGACCGTATCTCCCCGTTTGACGCCGGCGTTCTCAACACCCCACCAGGCTGTCGGCACGATATCTGAGAGAAACATCAGCTTCTCATCATCCATCTCTGCATCCTCAGGCACAACAAACGGGCCAAAATTGCCATAGGGTACACGGAGTAGCTCAGCCTGACCGCCGGCAAACCCGCCATACGTATCTGAATAGCCCAGATAACCACCTGTATCCTTGGCATCGTTGGCATGATCACATTGGCTCTCCATTTCATGACGACAGAAGTAGCACTGGCCACAGGCTACGTTAAACGGAACAATGACACGGTCGCCCTTCTTCACCTTGGTGACCTCCGGACCCACGTCCTCCACGATTCCCATCGGTTCATGCCCAATAATGTAATCGTCATGCATACCAGGGATTTCTCCATTATAGATGTGGAGGTCCGAGCCGCAGATGGCTGTAGAGGTTATACGGACGATGATGTCATCTTTTTTCTCAAGCTTGGCATCAGCAACTTCTTTGACAGCTACTTTCTTCTTGCCTTGATAGGTTACTGCGATCATGTATGACCACTCCTTCGGATGAAGAGATATGAACCAGCAGGCTATAATTCCTGCAAGCCATACTATGTTATGCCCCCAAATCCTTCAGGTTTATCCATGCAAGAGCGGGGAATACATCATCAGTGCAACATTCTCGGCAACCGCTTCATCGGCCACCAACTCGCCTTCAGGCGTCATTACCTTGCGCCGGATGCGGTTTCTGCGGATGTAACCTCCCCACGGTTCCAGACTGATCACATGCTCCGCTTCGTATACTTCATACGTATAGAGTGGTTCGGCATCACAGCGCCATTCCCCATATAAGTGAGTGTCATCCAGCCACAGTCTAAGCTGATAAGTTTCTTCGGTCGGGTTCAGGAGCTGCAGATCCAGATAGTTATAAGCACAGGTCGCCCCGCTGCCAAAAGGCTGAGTGCGTTGTTCATCCGGAAATACATCGTAGCTGTGGCGGTGACGTTCCGTAACACAAAGCGGCGTATGCAGAGTCATCCAGTAGATGAGATTGGACAACTGGCACAAGCCGCCCCCGGTTCCGGAACGAAATCCGCCGTAATACAGAACCATCCCATCAAGGTACCCTTTCCGCCGGGTCGGCTTTCCGATGTTCTGCCAATAAGAAAATGTCTCACCGGGGCGTATTATCAGACCATTTAGCTTCGAGACAGCAAGCTTCAGGTTTGTTATCTTGTTATACTGGAGCTGCATATCAACATTCCGCAGACTGCGCAGCAGCGGTGTTGCATGACTGGCGGAACGAAAATGAAGGTCTTCTGCAAGATGCACCTTGGCTCTCTTCTTCCTTTGTATTACCCATTGCCCGTATCTTTTCCAGGTAAAATACTGTTTTCCGGCAAAAAGTCTCAGGGGGGAACGCCGGATTGGCTTCATGGCTGCTTTGGCGGTATCCATTAGAATTCCACCACTTGTTCCTTAAGAAGTTTGGCAAATCTCCCTCCAATGACAGAATTGTGATGCTTTACAATTTCGCCCCCGCTTAAGCTTTCATTGTCAAAGGTAGTATGCGCATCCTCAACCAGCACACTGGAGTATCCCATGCTGAATGCCCGTCGGGTGGTGGTATCCAGACAGAACTCGCTTTGCATACCGCAGATCACCAGGTTGGTAATGCCTAGTTCCTGAAGCTTATCATGCAGATTTGTCCGGTGAAAGGCATCCCAGGTAGGCTTCTCGACAATCAACTCACCTTCCAGCGGGGTGACATGTCGGCTGATCTGCCAGGTGGGAGTCCCCTTAGTGTATTCTTGATCTTCTGTGTGCTGAATATATACAACCGGAACGCCTGCTGCCCGTGCTTTATGCAGGAGGGAGACGATTCTGCCCGTCACTTTCTCCTCCTCATACAGCTTCATGTCTGGATAAGAATACATTGCTTCTTGAACATCGATGATAACTAACGCAGTAGAATCATTTGCCATTGGATAATCTCTCCTCATTCATATAATAATAACGAGCCCTATATCTACGCTAAAAATTATACCAGAACAGGAAATGATACGGCTTCATTTTTGTAACAGTTGCTTCCAACTTGCGAATATCCAAAAAAAAACGGACCTCTGCAGTGCAGAAGTCCGGCTGATTATCCAGTTTATAAATTATTTTCCCCGTTTATTATGCCAAATGAGTGCGTGCAGCTGCGGGAGCACCCTCGCCTTATTCATCTCAGAATCAGCGATGACCAGATTGAACAGCCATTCCAGCCGTCCCAGCAGACGGGCCGAAATGTCTCCCTCTTCCGTAACATCATCATTGCCAGGCTGCAGGAAAATCGGGACCTCCGGATAGCGGGTGTGGATGCTTTTCGCATATTGGTAATCCTCATCATTAAACACTACAACCTTCAGACTGTAGGCAGACTTGCCTTGGGTCTTCAGTTTGTTCATAATGCCATCAAGCATCTTCCAATCGGTCTTCATCCCTGAGCTTGGCGGCTTAGGGCTAATGGTAAGCACATCCACATCGTAGAACCAGTCCTGCCATCTGCTGCCCTGCGTTTCAATGGCTGCCTGAATCCCGCGCTCGTGAAGCAAATCGATGAATGTGCCCACTCCTTCACCAATCAGTGCAGGGTTACCCCCGGAGATGGTCACACAATCAAAATTATCCCCGGCAAGAAGCGTGAGCTCATCCATAATCTCCTCAGGCAAAAGCATCTTTACTTTATCCTTGGCCGATCCGTCCCAGGTAAAAGCGGAATCACACCAGCTACAGCGGTAGTCGCAGCCGTAGGTGCGGACGAACATGGTTTTGACACCAATTACCGCACCTTCACCCTGGATCGTTGGACCAAACATCTCAATTACCGGCAGCTTACTCACAGTCACAGCCCCCATACAGGCGGTAGGATGGCCCCTCATCAGGAATATCCGCTGCCAGCACTTCCGCCCAGGAAGTTGGAGTCTCCCACAGCTTAACGGAATACAGCGGGAGTGAGGCCTGCTTCAGACGGTAGGCAATATATGCCGACATGTTTTCCACCGTGGTACGGAACGACAGCAGTGCCACCTTTGAACCTGTGTTTACCAGTGTCTCCAATACAGGCTCATTCCCCATAGCCAGAAAAGCGTGATCCAGATGGTCCAGAAGACTCTCCTGCACCGTTGCCTTGATGTCGCTGAAATCAATGACAAACCCTTCGTCAGAGTGTCCCTCTCCTACCAGCGGCTTGCCCTTCAGTACGACCTCCAGCTTGTAGGTATGGCCGTGCAGGTTGCTGCACTTCCCTTTGTGGCCTACCAATTGATGAGCGGAGTCAAAAGTAAAGATTTTGCATACAGATACTTCGCCCATCATCAGGATACGACCTCATTTCGTTCCGCTTCATATTGGTCCAAGCCACGTTTCCGCAACAGACAAGCCGGGCAGGTGCCGCATCCGCTGCCAATAATTCCGTTATAGCAGGTTAGCGTATGCTCACGAACGTAGTCAAAATATCCGAGCTCGTCGGCCAGCTTCCAGGTTTCTTTTTTATCCAGCCACATCAGCGGCGTATGAATGACGAACTCGTAATCCATGGATAGATTAAGAGTGACATTCAGTGATTTCACAAATACATCCCGGCAGTCCGGGTATCCGCTGAAATCGGTCTGGCATACCCCCGTAATGATGTTGGCATACCCAAGCTGTTTGGCAAGAATCGCTGCAAAAGACAGGAACAGAAGATTACGCCCATCCACGAATGTACTCGGCAATTCCTCCCCTTCACCGGCGGCAATCTCTATATTATCCCGGGTCAGCGCGTTAGGCGCCAGCTGATTCAGCAGGCCCAAATCGAGAATATGCTGCTTCACATTGAATTTCTCGGCTATTTCCTTGGCGACCTCAATCTCCGCAGCGTGGCGCTGATTATAATTGAAGGTCACCACTTGAACCTCTTCGAACTGCCGCAATGCCCACATCAGGCAGGTTGTGCTGTCCTGGCCGCCACTGAATACGACTAAAGCTTTTTTGTTCATCGGTTATTCTCCTCTCACTTGCCCCGGTTTAACGGTTGTCCACTTTCTCTGGATACAGGTCATGATTGATCAGCCGGTGCTCGGCCATCGCTTCATATTTGGTTCCCGGACGCCCCCAGTTGCAGTAAGGATCAATGGAAATCCCGCCACGCGGGGTGAACTTACCCCAGACTTCGATATATTGCGGCTTCATCAGGGAGATCAGATCATTCATAATGATGTTTACACAGTCTTCATGGAAATCCCCATGATTACGGAAGCTGAACAGATAGAGCTTAAGTGACTTGGACTCCACCATTTTTTGCTCCGGAATGTACGAAATGTACATGGCGCCGAAATCCGGCTGGCCGGTCACGGGACACAGGCTCGTAAACTCAGGACAATTGAATTTCACAAAATAATCGCGGTCGGGGTGCTTGTTGTCAAACACCTCCAGAATGTCCGGATCATACCCGAATTTATAGGTTGTTCCTTGATTGCCCAGCAGGGTAACCTCCTGCATTTCCTCTTTCAATCTGCCTTCTGACATGACAAAAAAACCCCTCTCTTTTCCTCCGGCAGTTCACCGGAACTGGAAAGAAGAACGAGTTTCGAAAACCTGGCTCTACTAAGAAGAAACGCCTCCCACCCAATTCGAACGGATGTATAATGCTGACTGACAGGCGCTGTCTTTTTGCGCACAGCATAACAGGAAGAGAAGTACAGGCGGCTGCCTACACTTTTCCTGGACCCCTTATTTCCGGGATGATTTATGCCAAAACGGTCTTAGTTTTTTATAGAGGGAGTTTGCGAACCTCTCCTGTGCTCAAGGCCCAGAATTCTTCTTTATGATATTACTGGCGAATTGAACTATACCATGCCGGGCGGTGGGTTGACAACCCTCACAGATGATCCAAAATCAGTGAACAGAGCATCCCCATCGCGGCAACAAGTCCGGTCAGCGGTCCGCCTTCCTCATAGGCTTCGGGCATCATGCTGGAGGATACCATAGAGATAATTCCTCCCCCGGCAAAAGAGGCGATCAGCGCAGTCGTAGATCCGCTGGCATGATCCATGAACAAGTATCCTGCACCCGATGCGATGGTGGATATCACAAGAACGCCGAGCCATAATAAGACGATCTTACCCCTACTGTAATTGTCCTGCTTAAGCCCTGACGTACTGGACAAGCCTTCAGGAATATTGCTGATGAAGATAGCAACAACCAGCAGCATGCTGACCCCTTGACCGGAGATCAGACTGGCACCGATCATAATCGATTCCGGAATAGCATCCAGCACTGTTCCCGCAAAAATAGCCATACCACCTCCCTGCGCCTTCGTATTGCTGCTGTCTCTGACGGATCGTTTACGTCCTGCACCGCCTTTGTGCGAGATATACCAGTCAAATAGTGTAAACACCACTGCACCGGCTGTGAATCCGATAATGGCCGGGATAAGCCCCCCTTCATTGGCCGAATCATCCAGCAGTTCATACGCCGCCGCACCAATGAGTACCCCCGTACCGAAAGCCATAATGAATCCAATCAACTTGTTCGGGATCGGCAGATATAACGCCAGCAGCGCTCCAAGTAGCACAGCAGAGCCGGAAATGGCCCCCCATAACAGAGCACTCCACAATAGATTCACCTTCCTTAACTAAAATAGCTCAGATATAAATAGAAGTGCCTGATAGTAATTTACACTAGAAAAGAATATTACAATCATCTGCAGGTTCGGCAGTGATTTTATTAATGTCATGAATTATTAAAGTAATTAAACTATATTCCATTATCCAACTAAAAGCAGTATTCAGAAGACTGGATTCAATTTCGAAGAAAAGGGTAACTTAATTTCTATAATCTTCTTGATAAGGATGGGATCAACTGATGGATCAAAGTGTACAGAAATTAATGGATTGGCTGACCGCCCAAGGGGGCGAAACCCTGGTGATTGACAAACAGGAGATGAAAGACCTGGACACTGTCCACTTCAATCTGGCAACCGTGGATTATCGTGATGCCGAAGATGTTATTGATGAATATCTGGACAGTGCACTGATTCTGCGGGGCACAGGCAACACATTGAACAGGGATGGCAAGCTTGTACCACTGCCCCAGCTGAATTACGAGATTGCTGTCAGCGGGCTTCAACTGGATACAGTTCATGACGGTCAGGTTGAACTGCGGACAGATAGAGCCAAATATTCCATCTCCAAAAGCTGAATACACTCATTCTCAGGCAACAATGCTCCATACAAAAAAACAGGACGCGGTATATGAACTGCGTCCTGTAATATGTTACTCTTCTCCAATAATCTTAACTTCCGTCTCCAGCTCTATTCCGAATTTATCCTTAACCGCAGACTGAACATGATGAATCAAACCAATATAATCCTTGGCCGTGGCATGATTGGTATTCACAATGAATCCAGCATGCTTGCGCGACACTTCGGCTCCCCCGATTCTTATTCCCTGAAGTCCGCTCTCTTGAATCAACTGTCCGGCGAACCTTCCTGGAGGGCGCTTGAAGACACTTCCGCATGATGGGTATTCCAGCGGCTGCTTAGATTCACGCTGGTGCGTCAAATCATCCATGGCCGCCTTGATACTCACAGGATCACCTGGCTGCAATGCAAATCGGGCCTCCAGCACGATGAATTCGCCGCTGGCAAAGACACTTTTGCGGTAACCCCATTCCAGTTCGTCACCTTGGAGTGTCACTAGCCGTCCCGCTTTGCTGATGACAAGTGCACTTTGCAGCACATCCTTGACCTCTCCGCCGTAGGCACCAGCATTCATATATAGAGCTCCGCCTACAGTTCCCGGGATTCCGCAGGCGAACTCTAGGCCTGTAAGTTTCTTCTCTAAGGCAAATCTGGATACTTCGATGATCTTTGCACCGCACTGGGCATAGAGCAGATTGTCCCTTAGTCCCATTTCGGTTAAGTCAGCTGTCTGCAGGACAATCCCGCGGATCCCACCGTCACGGATAATGACATTCGATCCATTACCCAGAACGGTCAACGGGATTTCATTTACACGGGCATATGTAACAATGGACTGAAGTTCCTCGTACGTCGCAGGTGCTGCCAGGATATCAGCCTGACCTCCCATACGTGTGAACACATAACTCTCCAGCGTCTCACGCTGCTTCACCATGCCCGTCGGAACCAGCTGCTGCAGATCCTCATATATTTTGCTGATATTCATGTTCTTTGCTCCTTTGACTCTATAAAAATAATGTCCCTTGATTCACTATAAGAGCGAGCCCCGTTATTTATATGCAATTAAGGAAGGTGGGATTTAACCAGGGCAACCACAACTTTAACAACGAACAGGCTCCCTTGTCAATGACGGGAGCCTGTGGCCAGCTGCATATATAATCATTATGAGTTACATTTCACGTTTATAACCTCACCTTGTGCGAAGGCTGGTTCTTAAGGAATTCACACCGCTTTGTATGCTGCCAATTCATAAGGCAGACAGAGTGGCACTCCTGTCCGTGGATCAGGGACAATATCCGCTTCAATCCCGAATACTTCACGCAGTACAGTTGGCGTCATTACCTCAGCCGGTGCCCCTTCACTAATCACATTCCCGGATTTGATTGCTACCATATGCTGGGCATAACGGGAGGCATGATTCAGATCATGCACCACCATAATTATGGTGCGCCCTTCTTCCTGATTAAGCTTCTGCAGCAGTTGTAGAACCTCCAGCTGGTGAGCCATATCAAGAAAAGTCGTCGGCTCGTCCAGAAAAAGAATATCGGTCTGCTGCGCCAGAGCCATTGCAATCCAGGCCCGCTGGCGTTGTCCTCCGGATAGACGGTCAATTGGGCGGTCGTGGAACTCTTCCATACCCGTTACCGAGATCGCATTTGCGATAATGCTGCGGTCCTCAGAAGTAAGCGTACCGAAGCCCTTCTGATGTGGATAACGCCCATAGCTCACCAGCTCAGATACCGTAAGTCCGTCTGGTGCAGTGGGATTCTGCGGCAGGATCGCCAGTTGCCGGGCTACTTCTTTGGTAGACAGGTTATGAATCGACTTGCCGTCCAACATCACGCTGCCGCTCTTAGGCTTCATGATACGTGCCATCGTCTTGAGAATGGTAGATTTCCCTGAGCCGTTTGCCCCTACTAGCGCAGTGATTTTCCCTGTTGGAAGAGACAGGTTCAGTCCTTTGACAATCAATGCCTCCGCATACCCAATACTTAACTGATCAGTGTTCAATCGATCCGACATTATCTTCACTCCCTAAAGTTTTATGGTTTCACAGGGATCTCTTCTCTCAGGTAGAGCAAATTAGCACCGTAGATTTATAAAATCCTGTATATGTAGAATCTAATTGCTTCAGAGGGTTGTATATCTTCGCCGCGCCTCATTAAATGATATTGATTCTCATTCTCTATGTCAATAAAAATATTTTCTTTTTGCAGTACCCGTTCTTCTTCACAGATGCTCTGTTAAGTTTTCCAGAGAAATTTCCCATGTCTCACTGCAATACTCTACTTTATGAATACTAGTATAAGATGCCGGAAATGCCTTCCTGCTTTTGTTCGTCCATTCTAATCCTTTCAGAATATGATAGATTATGAAATAGATTGCCATAAAAATCTCCCCTTGAACTGTTCTGATTATTCCTAATAATACCATGAAAAAAGGCAGCTCCCGAAGTATCCGGAAACTGCCGTGCTATGAAATACATCTTATTTGTGCAAATGATAAGGCACTGTTGCTACTACGATATCTTTTTGATTCATCAGATAAGAACGGATGAACAAGCTGGTCTGATTATGCAGAACCGCCTGCCACCAATGCTTGGTAACGAACTGTGGAATAAGTACTGTAATATGATCGGTTGAAGCGGTCTTCCACTCGACTGTTTCAATAAATTTGACCAGTGGGCGCAGAATGCTGCGGTAGCGGGAACGTAGAACAATCAAGCGCACTCCCGGATTCCATTCCTCCCACTTTTGTTCCATTTTGTTAATTTCTTCTTCATCGAACCCAACATAGACGGCCACCACATTATCCGTTAAGGACTTGGCATAGCTGATCGAATGCAGTACGGCTCGTGTCACACCCGAGACAGGAACAACCACGGTGCTTCCTTTGATGCAGGGCTTATCCGTTGCCGGACAAATACGCAGCTGATCGGCGGTATTGAGGTAATGGTAGTGTATACGGTGGAATACGAACATTACAACGGGCAGGAAGATAAAAGCCATCCAGACACTGGAGAACTTCGTAATAATGAAGATCAGAGTAATCGTCAGAGTAGTTAGCATCCCCACCGTATTCACGGTAAATTTATTCTGCCAGCCTTTAGGTTTGGTTTTATACCAGTGCACCATCATCCCAAGCTGGGACAGCGTAAACGGAATAAATACACCCACCGCGTACAAAGGAATCAGACTTTCTGTATTTCCATGAAAAGCAGCCACAAGCAGGGCTGATAATACACCTAGAAAGATAATACCATTTGAGAAGCCCAGGCGGTCACCGCGGACCATAAATGCATGGGGCAAGTACTTGTCTTTGGCGAACATAAACGCCAGCAGCGGGAAAGCGGAATAAGCTGTATTGGCCGCCAGGAACAGAATTACAGCAGTAATCCCTTGTATGAAAAAGTACAAACCGCCACGTCCAAAAGTAGATTCAGCAATTTGGGATACAACCGTGGCTTTGGTATCCGGTGTAATTCCGTACCAGTAGGCAAGCAGTGTGATTCCGGTAAACATACTTCCCAGGATAATTCCCATCAACATCAAAGTCTTGGCTGCATTTTTCTCCGCAGGCGCCTTGAAGTTTGGAATGGCGTTCGATACAGCCTCTACCCCTGTCAGAGCTGAACAGCCGGAGCTGAAAGCCTTAAGCAGTAAAAACAAACTGACATTCGATACCGCTGCCCCAATCTCAGGGACATTAGCATGGGCTCCGCCAGTAGCATATTTGAATACCCCTGCAATGATCAACACGAAGATCGATACCACGAATAAATACACGGGAATTGCAATGAAAGATGCAGATTCCGTAACGCCCCGCAGATTGACAATAGTCAAGAGCAGAATAACGGTTACGGCGATTAACACACTATGATTATGAAGATTTGGAAAAGCGGATGTGATCGCATCCGTACCCGCTGATGCACTAACCGCTACGGTCAGAATATAATCTACCAGGAGCGATCCGCCAGCAAGGAGTCCGGTAGGAACCCCGAGGTTGCTCTTGGCTACGATATACGCGCCTCCGCCCTGCGGATAAGCAAAGATGGTCTGACGATAGGATAAAATCAAAATAGCCAGCAAGCCCAATACGGCTAATGCGATTGGCAATGAGTACCAGATGGCTGTGAAGCCTGCGGCCACCAGTACAATCAGGATTTGTTCCGTTCCGTAGGCTACAGACGATAGCGCATCAGAAGACAGGACAGCCAGTGCTTTCACCTTGGATAACTTTTCATGATCTAGTTCGTTCGACTTCATCGGACGCCCGATCAATAGTCGTTTTACCTTGCTTACCATTGTAATAACAGTTCCTCTCTTTGCTTACGTTGAAACGGTAATACCGTGCGCTGTTTTCATTGGTGGATTTCATAAATGCAGGCACAAAAATAAGCATACGGAAATGATCCGCATGCTTACGCATCGTCATTATCCCACCATTGCTTACGAGGTTAGCTGGCGGATTCGGGCTGTGGTAGCCCTACGGTTGCAGCCCTTCCGGACCGTTCCCGATTCACCCCTTTGGCGCTTAGGCCAATGTTGGTTCCCCCGTTTTTCCATACGGAAAATTCAGCGCATATTCAACTTCTCACAAGGTCTAATGATAGTCTACAATACGTCTTCCGTAAAGCGGTGAAAAAAATGAAAAAAGAATGAAAAAACATCCAATTTACGCAAAACCAAGATGAGAGATAACGCGATCTTTCATTCTCTGCGATTATCCCGTCATCACGTGTTTTTTCAGGGTTTTGAACCTCATTTGTGTCTGAAATTTCAGGAATGATTTGTGCTCTAAATTCTGCAGTGGCTTCAGCTACTCTACTGTGTCCTCTTTACGTCCGGTCCAGAGCAAAATCGTGATAAGAGCAAAGGCGATCAGCGCAAGCAGTGGAATCGTAATGAACCCGAAAAAATTCAAATAATCTTTATTGCAGGGCACGCCAATTGTACACGGGAGCACCTTGCTAAGTGCGGGAATCTTCTGCTCAGCATAATGATAAATAGAAATACTGCCCCCAATAAGACTTAATGGAAGTACATAGGGAATAATTTTTTTGTCATTCCGGTATGTAGCTACTCCCAGGAGAATCAGCTGCGGATACATGAAGATACGCTGGAACCAGCATAGCTTGCAAGGCTCATATTTCAGCACTTCACTTAGATATAAGCTTCCCGCTACTGCAATAACAGATACAAACCAGGCCAGATAGAGACAGTGGCGTCTGCAGAACATAGAGAACTTCATCACTCGGCCTTCACTGCTTCGGACGCGGACTTAATCTGTGCCTTAATGGCTTCCATTTTGAAAGGCTCATCTACTTTGTGTCCATTGATAAATACAGTAGGCGTTGAAGTTACTCCTGAATCCTTGGCAAGACTGATATCACGTTGCAGCTCACTCTCATAGGTCTTCTCCTTGATATCCTTACGCAACAGATCCAGATCGATTGGCAGCTTTTGTTTCTCAGCCAGATTCACCAGGAATTCCTCTGTAGCCCATTCTGCTTTTTCATCCCCTTGATTGGCATAAATCGCATCGTAATACGTCCAAAAAGCTTCACTGTTCTGATGGTATACAGACAGGGCTGCCAGGGAGGCTGTCTCGGAATCCGGACCGATAAAGGCCATATTTACGAAGTATATAGCAGCCTTATTCTGATTCACATATTCCTGAGCCAGCTGTGGCTTGATGACACCTGCAAAATTGGAGCACGCCGGACATTTGAAATCACCGAATTCAACGATTTTAACGGGTGCATCTGCTTTACCTAGTCTTGGCAGTTCACTGTAATTGAAGTCAACCGCTTTGCCTGAACCTGCATTTGAAGATGAATCCTTCGACGCAAGTATAAAAAGAAGGGTGAAAATAATCACTACAATGGCTACTGTGCTAATAATCAGAATTCTCGTTTTCTGCTTCTGCTGTTCCTGCTCTGCCCTGCGTTTCTCCGCTTTACTCATTTGGGGAACCATGACACTGTTTTTTTTAGATTTGTTCAAATGAGAGTTCCTTTCTGTCCCGGCGGGACTGTTGAAATGATGGTATTTCCTTTAAAATTATATAATTAAAACTCTCACATTGGCAAACCTTCATTCATACCACCTCAGACTTCTCATTACGTTCTTATTTTCCTAACGCCCCGAAGTTCTTTGTTGATGAGAAGGCTCCATTCGCCGTAAAGGGATCCTGAGGCTGAAAACACTCCCCCGCCTCTGGCGTTATCCGACCATATGCGGGAAGCATCCACAGGAGAGTCATTTTCAATTCATTATGACTTGCAGTAACCTGCTCCACATCCCTATTCCAAGGGATTTTTTATACAAAAAAAGACACAGCGCCTTTCTTGACGCCATGTCATGGATCAACTTCTATGATTTGATCAAGCCCCAGCCTCTTCAGCCAAAAACTCGACTTTCATTACTTTAATACGGGATATCCGTTTGTTGTCTGTTTCTTCTACCGCAAATAAATGACTATCAAATTCGAATGTCTGGCCTTTTTGCGGCGGGTTTACTTCAAGCTTGGAATACAACCAGCCGCCGATGGTATCATAATCATCCGTTTCCATGTTCAACCCCAGCCGGTCGTTGATCTCTTCAATCAGCATCAAACCGTCAATGGAGAATTCGTTCTCTCCCAGCTTCTCTACCCCAGGGCGCTCCTCGTCAAATTCATCCTGAATTTCACCAACGATCTCCTCCATGATATCTTCAAGCGTAACCATGCCGGAGGTGCCGCCGTATTCATCGATCAGAATAGCGATTTGCGTCTTCGCACGCTGCATTACTTTGAGCAGTGCACTAATCTGAATCGATTCTGGAACGGTAAGAATGGGACGAATCAGTTCATTGTATTTGGGTGCATTGTCCCGGATCAGATCCTTGATATGAATAAAGCCCAGAATGTGGTCCTTATCACCGTCGCAGACCGGATATCTTGTACGCATCCCGTCAAAGGCAATCTCCATATTTTCTTCAACCGTCAGATTATTGTTCAGACAGATCATTTCTGTACGCGGAATCATAATTTCGCGAGCCATCGTATCGGCAAACTCGAAGATATTATCCACCAAGGTCATTTCTGTATTATCGATCAGTCCACTCTTGTTGCTCTCCTGCATTAGGATGCGGATTTCTTCCTCCGTATGTGCTGTAGCCAGCTCCGAGGCAGGCGATAAGCGGAAAATCCGCAGCAGACCGCTGGCCAGACCTTTAACGATCCAGATGAAAGGATACATGATCCGGTAAAAAACATTCATCGCACCTGCGGTTAGCAGAAGTACCGCTTCAGCTTTGTTCACTGCAATTGTCTTGGGAGCAAGTTCTCCGAGTACAATATGCAGAACCGTGATGAACATAAAAGCAATAATCAGCGAAATCACATACACTGAAGTTTCGCCAAATCCTAGGCTTGTTACAATGGGTCCCACAATCGTGGCGATCGCCGGTTCTCCCAGCCAACCAAGTGCCAGAGAAGCAAGAGTAATGCCAAGCTGACAGGCGGACAGATAACCATCCAGATTGTGTACGATATTACTTGCTGCCACTGCCTGTTTGCTGCCTTCCTCCATCAGGGAATCTATGCGTCCGCTTCTTACCTTCACCATCGCATATTCAACCGAAACAAAAAAGCCATTTAACAGAACCAGCAATATAATAAGACCTACATGTAATATACCGGGTAAAGGGTCGCTCAATTTATACTCCTATCCACCGTCTCCACGATTCAGGCGGATAGGCCCACCTCCTTCGTTTGTTCAAAATGTCGGCTATTGCAGCAACAACAGTTCCTTTCTGAATCAATTTCCCAATGCATTCATCTCCTGACTGGAATCACGAATATATATATATACACATTATTATAATATTACTTTGCGTATAAAAACAGGTGCGAACAAGTGTAAAAATATCATCCTTGTTTGCGCTGTATCAATAATAGTAATTCCGTGAAAGAATGATCCTTCTTCTACCTTAGGTTAAATCTTAAATACCCCTTCCGTCAACCTCAGTACACCGGAATGCTAAGAAACGGCAACCGCCCTTTGTAAAGGCGTGTTGCCGTTTCCCTGTTAAACTAGGATATGCGTATTGTCGTTAACGATAGTTGCGTGTAGTCGGAGGATTGCCAATCGTACCGGGGTATTGATATACAAGCGGCTCATCAAAGGTAGCATAATCGAAGTTCACCATCAGCAGCACAATGCGCTGTCCGGTGGTTTTGTCGCTGATAATAATGTGGTCACGGCCTGCAGCTTCCAGAACACCAGTATAGACCTTGGCGTTCCAATCTTTGTTATTCTCGTATGTGAAGTAAAAGGTGCCGACTTTGCCTAGATTCAGCCGGAAAATGTTTTCGATGTATGATTGCTCATAGACTGGAGCGGTAGTCGATACTACGTTGCCGGTTGGAGTCATTGGGCTGCCGCTGGTGACTTGAGGGGGCGGTCCGCTCATCGTACCCATAGTGCCCATAGTACCACCCATAGTGCCCATAGTGCCAGTACCCATGGTGCCCATAGTACCAGTACCCATAGTACCCATAGTGCCCATTTTTCCCATTCCCATTGGGCTCATGCTATGCATGCCGTTCATATTATTCATGTTGCCTACATTGCTCATGTTGTTCATATTGTTCATGTTGTTCATGTTGTTCATGTTGTTCATGTTGTTCATTGCACCAGAGGGATTGCTGCCAATCGTATAAGTAACGGGGCGGTAAGGTTGAACGATCATCTTTAAAAAACCTCCTAGTTATTGTTGGTGTGCAGGCTGATTCGGACAGCCTAAGGTAAGCTGAAGCTCGTTCTCAAGCTAACGGTCACTCAGAGAAACACTACCTGGAGTAGAACCAGATTTGGGCAGCGGAAGCGAAGCACCGAAATTCCCGGCTGCATCCGCATCCGCCGACCTGAACGGTTTAGTATACTGCAGGACAGTCCTCGCTTGTGGGAGTGTAAAAGCAATGTGCTTTATACCGGCCGGTATTCTGCTGGTTGAACCAGGTCGCCGGGCAGTCTCCGACGGGACGGAAAAACCAGAGGGCGTTAGATGCCGGCCTGGTTCGTTCACCACCGATAGCACGTCTGGCGAGACGGATATCGGACTCCCTGGCCCGCTGGTAGAAATATCCTTTCTGAGGAGCTTCGAAGCCACCTGGACTCTGAAAGACCATGTCATTCACATTGCGGATGTTTTTGAAATCCAGACAGTTGCCTAGTATCCGGTTGACGCCAACATTGCCGACCATTAGCATGCCAGAATCTCCATCCTCCTCGGCTTCTGCCCGCATCAACCGTGCAAGTACCCTTACATCCCCCGAGTTTGCTTTAATTACGGCCACTCTTTCTCCTCCTTAGCCTACACTTTCTCAACTGCTCGCTGTATTGTATGTGCATTCGCCTAAGAGGTGACTGCTGCGCCCAATTTTCTCCCTGTTCCTGTTCTCAGAATCCATTCGATTTTGGCTCACAGATCATTTTACGTGTTATTCCGCCGTCAATCACAAGCTAAGCACCTGTGACAAAATTGTTATCCGCTGTAGTCAGATACAGGCTGCAGATATTTCATGTTCTGATTACACTCATAGGTAGTTAAATTTCACATCATACAAATATCCCCTTGTTCCTCGAACCGGAAACAAGGGGAATCTATAGTATACGCCGCGATTCTGTAAACAACTTACATTTTCCCTATTCTGCTGTTGAGTAATGGGGCTGCCGTTGAAATCCCTGGTATCTTGTACCCTGATAAGTCAGAATACCCCTGTCTCCCTCCGCACTCATGCCGTATTCATTGCCGTCTACCTTGAATTCCATCCGCACGCCATTCTCCAGCTCATAGGTCAAATAATAGGTGGTGTTCGTCCGGCTGTTATTGTTGTCATCCTGCAGCTGTTGCCGGAGTTCACTGCGTTTGCTGACGATACGGGCAGGGATGGTCAATAGGGGCGAGCTGTTATTCCGGCTCCACACAAGCAGCCCCCTGCCTGCAGAAACAGCGACAATGCCAATCACCACAGCAAGAAAGATCGGTATTACCGTCCCCGTAAGATCAAACATCCAAGCCGGATCCGGGCCCATTCCCATGACTTAATCCCCCTTATTCCCCATGTTCTCCTGTTCCCTGCCAGGATACAGGCACTTCTGTACATGTATATGCCCCAGGTATTCCATACAGCATTACAAAAACATTATTTTCGATGATCTATAATTGCAGGCAAGGCAAAAAGACCACTCAGCTCTCTTTTCAGAGATAAAAGTGGTCTTCATTAACGTTGATCCGGCAACTTCGATTAAGCGTGTACGAGATCCAATAATTGCTTAGTTTCATCTGTTTCTTCAGGAAGCATTCCATTGTCTGCCCAGCAAGCTTTGCATTGTTCTTCTGTTTCACACAGGTGTGCATCATCACAGTTGTAGCACAGTTGCAGAAGGTTTCTGGTTACAAAATCCGTTTCGAAAGTTTTCATTTTAATCTCTCCTATTCGGGATGAAAGTTTGTGAAAAAATGAACTTGTTCTCTATGTGTTAAATATATCACAGTATTATTCGTTTGTCATGTGATTTTTTTCACATTTTTAAAGAAAATTTTAAATAAGATTTTTGATGCTTCATTTTTCATAATCGAAATCTATCAAATAAAGAGAGCCCAGCCAACCCGAATTAGGTTGTTGGGCTCCCCTCGTATTCACGATCTGAATTTACATCACCCGCCAGCTTAACCCTCCATTAGTGGTCTGGAGCAGGATAGATTTGCGGTCTTCTTTTTTCTCAATCAACAGCCATCCCACCTCGGAGGAAACAAACTGCAGCTTCACAATCTCAGGATACTCCGCTAGCTTCGATTGCAGCACACCGCTGGCAGGAAGCGCCGTCCAGGTCTGGCCCTGATTCGTGGTCTTATACAGCACATCCTTCTTCAGGGTCCAGCCAAGCTGTGCGTTCAAAAAGGCGGGGGCAATATGGCGGTTGATCCCCGTCTGGGGTCCCAGTCCAAAGGTTACAAATTTCCAGTTCCCGCCCCCATTAGCTGTAAAATAACCATTGTAAGTAATACTGCCTTCCTTGTCCTTTTGGCAACCTACAGACATCCATCCATTCAGACTGGCCTTGTCAAAAAAATCAGGCTCCCCTGTGATCACCCGGTCACAACCCCGTAACTGTTCATTAACGAGAAATTCCGGACCCTGATCCCAGGTTACCCCACTGTCTTTGGTCATGTAGATTTTGGGAAGTGCACCGGTCTGTAAGGTCACAAAACCATGTCCAAAATCCTTGAACACCATTCCCGTAATCACACCGGATATCGGGATCGTATTATTCGGCAAGTTAGGATTATATTGCTCGTTTTGCATGACCAGGTTCCAGATCGCTCCACCATCGTTTGTAGCATACAGTGCTTTGCTCTCTTTGGTGGTTTTTGCATCCCAGGAGGTCATCAGCCATCCGTGATCTGGGGAATTGAAATAGATCGAAGAAATCGCATTGGCATCAGGAAAAGAAGAAATTTTCCAGCTGCTTCCCCCATCTGTCGTGCGTAGTACAACCGTTTCCGTATGACCCGATGCGCTGCGGATGATCCATCCATTGCTCGGATCTGTGAAGAATATGTCTTTGCCATAGACAGGATTGGACAAAAACTGGACATTCGAAGATGGCGAGATATTGCTCCATGTCTTGCCGTTATCCATCGTCATATATATCCGCAGCTCATTTTTGGTTACGCCCCAGGCTAGCCCTATGGCATCATTCAGCAGTCTAAAATCCGTCAGACGGGTCTGAATCTGATATTTCGGCGTACTTTTTTCGTTGTCAATATTTTGGGCATCCGGGGTAATCAGCGTAATCGTCTGCCCCTCTTCCGGCGCTTCCGTCGGCTGTGGGGGCTGGGAAGGTTCCGGAGAAGGCGAAGAGCAAGCAGAGAGTATAAGCAAGGTCAGGAGTACCGTAAATACAGCTCCTAGAGCCTTAAAACCTGTAATCTTGAATGACAAAGCCCTCTCCTCTTCCTGCATTAATTATTTGTTATGATTCAGATTACTTCTCTTGTAACCGTATAAAGCATAGATGATTAAACCAATAACCAGCCAAATCACAAAGCCGATCCAGGTGTCTCTTCCCAAATTATACATCAAATATCCACAAGCCGCCGCACTAAGCAAAGGAATTACAGGCACCCATGGAACTTTAAATCCTCTTTTCAAGTTCGGATGGGTATACCGCAGTGCGATTACACCCAGCGAAACGACAAGAAAGGCGAAAAGTGTACCGATACTGGTCAGATTAGCCAGACGGTCCAGCGGAACAAAACCAGTGACCACGGCAATAATGCCGCCTACCATCCAGGTGCTGCGTACAGGGGTGTGCGTCTTAGAACTGATTTTGGATAAGGTCTGCGGCAGAAGTCCGTCCCGTGAAATCGCAAACATTAGACGGGTCTGGCCGAACAACAGCACGAGCAGAACTGTAGTCATCCCGGCAATAGCCCCCACGGAGATCAGCCCGGCGATCATATTCTGGTCCACAAAACGGAGTGCAAAAGAAACCGGATCACTGACATTCAGGCTCTGGTAAGGGACGATCCCGGTGAGCACCAGCGATACAACGATATAGAGCACCGTACAGATCGCCAGGGAGGAAATGATCCCGATGGGCAGATCACGCTGCGGCCGTTTTACTTCTTCTGCTGCGGTGGATAAGGCATCAAAGCCGATATAAGCAAAAAATACAGTAGCTGCACCATTGACTACACCATGCAATCCAAAGGGCATAAAGGGCGTCCAATTCTCCGGTTTCACATAGAAAACACCAGTAACAATAAACAAAATGACCACCGTCAGCTTGATTATTACCATAATGGCATTAAAGCGGGCTGTTTCCTTGACCCCCCTGGTCAATAGGAAGGAAATCAGCAAAATAATGATAATTGCAGGCAGGTTGATAAACGTTCCTTTGTCCGCATTATAAGCCCCGGAGAGGGCTGTGGGCAAATGCAGGCCAAATCCGTCAAGGAGACCCTGGAAATATCCAGACCACCCGCTACTTACCGCTGCCGCTGCAACGCCGTACTCGAGCACCAAATCCCATCCTAGAATCCAGGCTAATAGTTCACCGAAAGCCACATAACTGTAGGCATAGGCACTACCCGATACCGGAATCGTGGATGCGAACTCTGAATAACACAATGCTGACAGCACACAGGCAATCCCTGCCAGCACGAATGACAGCACCAAGGCAGGGCCCGCGTGCTCTGCTGCCGCCACTCCCGTCATTACAAATATACCGGTACCAATAATCGCCCCCACACCAAGCATGGTTAGATCCAGAGCACCTAATGTCTTGCTGAGCTTGACTCCTTCGGCGCTTGCTGGAGCACTCAAAGGTTTCTTGCGGAATAAATCCATTCGTTCATTCTCCCCTGTCTTCTATATAAATAGATCATGCTATAAAGAAGCGGCCAAACTAAAGAACAGATAACCCAAATAATTACAAGGAATATGGAAATACTACACATTACTTACTCAGTTATTCCAAAATCCTTGTTAGTTTGCCCATTTTCGGGTAATGGATTAAATGCGGACCGCTTGAAAACACTAACCTTAGCGCTTATGATGGATAAGATTGGACACAAAAAATTCAAAAACTCAGGAGGAGATATAGCAATGGCCCCCCCATTCAAACCAAATCGTGTCGTAGTGATCGGCACTGGTGCAGTCGGCACTACTACGGCCTACACTTTGCTGCTGCGCAGACGCATGCAGGAGCTGGTTCTTATTGATGTGAATCATCAGAAAGCCCTTGGTGAAGCACTTGATATGAACCATGGCATGCCTTTTGTCGGTGGCGTGAAGCTCTGGGCAGGAACCTATGAAGATTGCCGTGAAGCAGATATCATTATTGTGACCGCTGGCGCCTCCCAAAAACCCGGTGAAACCCGGATTGATCTGCTGCGCAAAAACATCTCGATTTTTAAAGACATTATCCAAAAAATCACGAAATACAACCAGCATGCTATTCTGCTGATCGCGACGAATCCAGTGGATATTTTGGCTTATGCCACCCTCAAGATCAGTGGCTTCGACCGCAGACGTGTTATCGGCTCCGGAACAGTACTCGATAGTGCAAGATTCCGGTATCTGATTGGCCTTCACAAAGAAATTGACCCGCGCAGCATTCACGGACAAATCATTGGTGAGCATGGTGACTCCGAGCTGCCTGTATGGAGTCTGTCCAATGTCGCCGGGATTGATCTCGGTTTTGACGAAGCCGAACGCCAGGATATTTTTGAGGACACTAAAAATGCCGCTTATGAGATCATTGATGCCAAAGGTTCAACCTCCTATGCGATTGCTCTGGCACTGGATCGGATCGTAGATGCCATTCTTAACAACGAAAGTGCCGTGCTTAACGTCTCCACGCTGCTTAACAATTATAATGGAGTCTCCGATGTTTTCCTGGGAGTCCCATGTGTAGTTGACCGTTCCGGCGTACGTGAAGTACTGGATCTGCCGCTCAGTGAAGAGGAGAAAGCCCTATTCCAGAAATCCGGTGACAAGCTGAAAAGTGAAATCTCTAAACTGGAGCTATAGACTGTACTCTGGCAGTTCCCGACTATTTCCCCCTTCCATTAGGGAGGAGATAGTCTTTTTGGCATGTTCTTACTTGCTGTCCGGTAGACCAAACTTCAGGACCGGAAAACAAAAGAAACCGTCCTTCCGGTCATGGAGAATAACCCCCACTACTGAAAGGACGGAGTTTCTAATACCAGTAAATATAACATGAATCGTTATGTCTGCCAATGAAATAGGTCCTTGCTATTATATGATGAAAATACTATTACGGCATACTGATCTGCAGTCTGGACATCGCTTCTTCTTTCTCCCGGCTCGTGATATGTGTATATACGGTAGTGGTCTGGATAGATGAGTGTCCCAGAAGCTCCTGAACAGTCCGCAAATCCGCCCCCTTACGCAGCAGCATGGTAGCGAAGGAATGGCGCAGCTTGTGGCTAGAGTAAGGTCTGCGGAGGGCAGCGGGTACTTCACTCTGGAAACGGCCAAAGGTATCGGAAGCAATTCCCTGGATCCCCCGGATGGATAATCTGCGCCCTTTTTGAGAGATGAATAAGGCATCCTCCTTACTTCGCCAAGGCTCAAGCCTGTCCGTCAGGGCCTGCTCCAAAAAAGGGGCAAGCTCCGCAGGCACCGGAATATTCCGCCATTTGCGGCCTTTTCCGAATACTCTAAGTGTAAGGCGTTCGGCATTATAGTCGCTCAGATTCAGGGTGTGAACCTCCCCTACCCGCAGTCCCATATAGGACATAAGCAGAAAAACCGCGAGGTTACGGCTTCTATACTTCCCTTCGACAGCAGACAAAAACCGCTGCAATTCATGCTCCTCCAGATAGACCGGCTCACGGTTTTTCTCCGTCTTGGATTTCTTAATGCCCGCCGCAGGATTCGCAGTCAGCAATTCAAGCTCCATCAGTGCCTTAAACAAACAGTTAACAGAAGCATGCTTACGGTTACGTGTTGAATCGCTGACTCCCCGCTCACGGACTGAGGTTAAGTAGGACACGATATGCAGCTTCTTGACGGTCTCCAGACTTTTACCGTTCAGACTCACCAGAAACTCCCGCACATCGGCAAGATAGGACTTCTGTGTATATGGGGTAAAGCCGGCATCCTTCATCCAGATTAAAAAAGCATCCAGCTCTTCTTCATAGTCAGGCTCTGGTTGGTTCATGTCAAATTCCCTCCCATTTATTATTGTCTGTTTCCCCGGTTCTCCATGCAGACGCATGATTCTCTACAATTGTCAGGAATTCTGCCAAAGCCGGTGATTTCCACTTTTTATTATGGTACGCGGTTTGGGTAGCTACCCGCTGCGACTCGTCATTCCAATGAAGACGGGCCAGCTTGCCTTCAGCCAGCTCACTCCGGACCGTAATCAGGGGCAAAAAAGAAATACCCAGTCCGGCCATCACACATTGCTTAATCGCTTCTATGCTCCAGAATTCCAGCTTCGGATCGGGGAACACGCCGTGGCTGTTCAAATGCCGCTCGAACAAGGTACGATAGGTGCATCCGGTTTCGGTGTGCAGAATAGTTTCGTCCTTCAGATGAAGCGGCAGAACCTCATCCAGATTCATAAGCGGATGACCAAGCGGAGCAATCAGTGTCATCGCCTCATGAATAAGCGTCTCGGTATGAAGATCCTTATACTCCGTCTCGGGCTGCAGCAAAAATACCAGATCCAGCTCACCGGAGCGGACAAACTCGGTTAGTTCCCAGCAGGCGCCAGGCTTCAGTGTGATCTGCACCTGAGGATACCTTCCGCGGAATTCCTTAATGATGCCAGGCAGCCGAAAAGCAGCCAGTGACTCAGGTGCCCCAATCCGCAGCGCTCCGGTCAGTTCGGTTTCCGAACGCAGCGCAACCTCAGCCATAGTGTGCATCCGGGAGATCTCCTGGGCATACGGGAGCAGACGGCGGCCAGCATCTGTGAGGATAATCTTTTTACTGATACGGTCAAACAGCGGCTGGCCCAGCTCTGCTTCAAGCGCCTGGATCTGGGCGGTAATGCTGGACTGCGCATAATCCAGTTTCTGGGCGGCACGTGTAAAGCTGCCGGTTTCGACTACGACCAGAAATGTAAACAGATGGCGTGATTCCAGGGAGACCCCTCCTTCATATATAATGATTATCTATCGGTTTTTCAGATGGATGTTATCTGTTTATTCCGTTTTTCCAATGGATCTATTATCTGATACTCTATATATAAATACAAGGAAAGCAGGCCATATTCATTATGAAACAAACTTTGCAACGCAATATAGGAATGCCGCAGGCCATTGCCCTATATATTGGGGCCGTGCTGGGTTCAGGGGTTCTGATCGTCCCTGGACTTGCGGCTGAATTGGCTGGGCCTGCCTCTCTTCTCGCTTGGGGATTTATGACGCTGCTGATCCTCCCCTTGGCTCTGTCCATGGGTCTCCTATCCGCCAAATTCCCAAATGCGGGGGGAGTCTCACATTTTGTCACACTGGCATTTGGCCCAAAGGCGGGCGCACTGGTTGGCTGGTTCTTCCTGATGTCGGTCCCGATCGGAGGTCCCGTCGCCGCATTAACCGGAGCCGGTTATATGACGGCAGCTATGGGCTGGGGGGACAATGCCCGAATTGCTCTGGCAGCAGCCATGCTGGGAATTGGCCTGGTTACGAATTGGATTGGAATGCAGGTAGCCGGGAAAGTACAGATTGCTGTGGTGATTGCCATCGTCGCTGTATTGGTATTTTCATTTGCCGCTGCAATTCCCCGGATAGAACGTGTCCACTTTACACCGTTTGCTCCGCACGGCTGGATGAGTGTCGGCCAGGCGGCAGCCATATTGTTCTGGTGCTTCATCGGCTGGGAAGCCGTGTCTCATTTGTCTGAAGAGTTCAAGGACCCCCAGCGGGCTGCAGTCAAGGGCGTCACCATCGCCGCCATTATTGTAGGAGTACTGTATTTCTTGTCCGCACTTGCTACTGTCGGTACCCAGAGCTATCTGAAGGGCGGAGCCGATTCCTCCCTGGTCTGGATCATCAGCCAGCCGCTTGGCTCCTGGGGCGGATTCATCGCCGGCTTGACCGGACTGTTCATCTGCACCGCGACTATTATCGCTTATACCGGGGCCGCTTCGCGAGTAGCCTTTGCACTTTCCAGGCAGGGCTATGCCCCTAAATGGATGGGCCGTATGTCGAAGCGATATCAGACCCCCACAGGGGCCATCGGTTTCCTGCTATTGTGCTTTGTCACAGTGCTGTTTCTGTACGGCAGCGGACTGCTTTCCATTACGACGCTGATCCAATTTCCAAATGCCACCTTCATTTTGACATATATCGGGGGCTGTGCTGCGGGAATCCGTCTCCTGAAGGGCAACCGCACGGGTGTTGTGATCAGTTGGATCTCATTCGCCGCAACAGCGGGTGTGTTTCCTTTTACCGGCCTAGCGATTGGTTATCCGCTGTTGATTACTGCCCTCTTCTTCCTGATTGACTATACCAGAGCGGATCGCCATACAGCCCATCTGGAGCCACTGCCAGAAGATCCGGACGAGGTTAAACGGAACGTACTTTAAATATTCCGTGATGTGTGATAAGTATACCCACCAGCAAAACAAACAGGCCGCAGCGACCTTGCTGACAAGGACGGATGCGGCCTGTTTGTTTACAAGCTTACATAATCTCTACGGCAAAAACTGCCGAGGTTTGATTCAGTGTATATTTCCCATCTTCAGTCAGCCAAGTGGCCTCATATAGATAATAGTATAATCCTTTCACTTTGGGCGCTTCAAACACCCCATCCGACAAATCGACCGGAAGATATACATTATTTTCTCTAATTTCCGAAACATATACCTTAGCAGGCAGTGGTTCGTAGTTAGGCTTAATGCTGATCCGATCCCCCGGATCAATAACTGTGGGGGGCTCACCGTTTAGCATGGCTCTGCCACCCACATAATCAGCACAACCCAGCGTGTCCCAGCAATAGCTGCTCTGTACTACATGCACTGAAGTTATTGGTGTGCTTACTATGGGTAGAGGGGGCTGGCCTGCTGGTGTCACAGCTTTTGATGATTTCGGGATTGGTAGCGCCGAGAGAACTCCTAATGACTCCATGTTATCTGCTGGCTCCTTTGTTCCTGTCGATGTTGCCTCTAAGTCTTCTACAGAATGCTCTGGCTTCTCTTGTCTCCCTTTAATAGAAGGATCAATGGCTTGATTTGCTGCATAGCCCACAAACATCAACCCAAGAACCAACAAAACCATCCGGCTGAAATATTTTATCAACTTACTCACCTCAGTTATAAGACGAGTTTTCCATTAAAAGGTTGCTAATTATCTATATCAAGGTGTATCTTGCAGTTCACTGCCACTTGGATAATTCCAAATAGAACCAGCCCCTGCCGTTTCAGTTCACGAAAACTTGGTTATGAATGAAAGGAGACTGCCCAAAATGGGATAGAAGGAGACGATTGACCATGCCAAAAGATAATAAAATCATTCTCGAAGCTGCGGCCCGAAAATTTGCCGATGACAATGCCGAACCTCCATTTCTGCCTGACCTGGGACCTGAAAAAGGACGTGAAACAGTGAACACTGTGCAGTCCAGTGAAATTTACAAACCGGAAGCAGATCTTCAGGATCTTACCGTGCCTGGTGGACCCGGAGGTGAAGTTCGTATACGTATCATCCGCCCGGTGAACACTTCAAGTGAAACTCTGCCTGTCATTTTGTATATCCATGGTGCGGGGTGGGTCTTCGGCAACAGCCATACCCATGACCGGCTGATCCGCGAGCTGGCAACAGGTGCTGGAGCAGCCCTCGTATTCCCTGAATACAGTCTCTCTCCCGAAGCCAAATATCCTACAGCCATTGAGGAGATTTACGCGGTACTGACCTGGATTGCCGATCATGGCTCAGAATATGGCCTTGATACCAGTAAATTAACCGTAGCCGGCGATAGTGTCGGCGGAAATATGACCGCAGCCATAACCTTGATGACCAAGGAGCGGGGCGGCCCAAAGATTTCCAAGCAGCTCCTGTTCTATCCGGTAACGGACGCTTCTTTTGACACCGAATCCTACCATCTCTTTGCTGAAGGCTACTTCCTGCAGCGGACCGGGATGAAATGGTTCTGGGATCAGTATACAATCAGCGAGGAAGAGCGTGACCAGATCACAGCCTCGCCGCTTCGTGCCAGTCTGGAGCAGCTAAGTGGACTACCAGAAGCACTAATCATAACCGGCGAAGCCGATGTCCTCCGCGATGAAGGCGAAGCCTATGCCAATAAACTGCGGGAAGCCGGTGTATCCGTAACCGCGGTTCGCTTCCAGGGAATAATTCATGACTTCGTGATGCTGAATGCCCTGGCTGAAACTAATGCCAAAAAAGGGGCTATCCTGCTGGCTACCAGTTGGCTTCGTCAATAGGTCAGGTTTAGCGTTTACTTCATTAATATACATCAGCAAACAGGCCTGCAATGGATATTCTCCGGTGCGGGCCTGTTTTTTTGCATGAGGTTACATATTCTATTGTCTATATTTCACCCGTTATTTGCGCTGTGCATAGAACTCAGTCGCTTGGACCAGCATGTCCTTCAATGATCCGAAGGAAGTTCTCTTGCTTACATGTTCCTTGAGCTGATCCAGCGGCAGGTGAATTATTTAGTTTACATAATATTATTTATGTTATCTAATTTACTCTTCTCGGGAGAATCTAGCCGTTCATTCGTAAATACTCCCCTATTCTCCGGGCGGCCTCCAAAAGCCTCTCTTCCTCTTCTACCAGTGCAATTCGGACGTATCCCTCCCCTTGTTCCCCAAAGGCTGCTCCAGGAATGACTGCTACTCCTGTTCCCAGTAAAAGGTCGTGTGCGAAGCTGTGTGATCTTCCTTGTCCCTGTCCAGTATTGTAGGCATCAGGCAGCTGTGCCCAAATGAACATAGTCGCTCTAGGCTTCTGAACTACCCAGCCTTGCCGAGCCAATGCCGCTATAAATACATCCCGTCTCCGTTCATACAACGGTGCAACTCCTTCATTCTCCCCCGCTTTCATCGCCATCTCCAATGCAGCTACAGCTGCTTCCTGGATGGGGTCGAACACACCATAATCTACATTGCTCTTAAGCTCCCTCAGCGCTCCAACCGCCTCACGGTTACCGGTCATAAAGCCTATCCGGCAGCCAGCCATGTTGAAGCTTTTTGAGAAGGAATGAAATTCAACAGCAGTGTCGTGTGCCCCTGGCACCTGCAAAATGCTAACTGGCTTATACCCGTCAAAACCCATTTCCGAATACGCCAGGTCGTGTATAACCAGCACATTCCATTTACGGGCTAATTGGATTAATTTCTCCATATATGTAAGATCCACCGTTGTAGATATCGGATTGCCGGGAAAACTGAGCAGAATAAAAACAGCCTCCTGCCATACCTCATCCGGTATGCTGTCCAAATCAGGAATGAAGGCGTTCTTCTCGAGCAGCGGCAGTGTCCAGGCTTTTACTCCTGCTATCGCTAATGAACCGGAATAAATAGGATACCCCGGGTCAGGCACGATAGCCAGATCACCCGGATTACAGACGGCAAGCGCCAAATGTGCCAATCCATCTTGTGAGCCCATGAGCGCCACGATTTCATCCTCCGGATCTACCGTTACACCAAACCTTGCTTCCATCCAAGCAGCTGCTTGTTTCCGGAATGTCACGCTTCCTCTGGATGATGGATAGGTGTAGCTATTCTCCCTAAGTACAGCTTCACTCAGAACCTGACGTATTTGTAGAGCGGGTGCCTGGTCCGGACTGCCGATTCCCAGATCGATCACATCTAGTCCGGATTGCGATGCTTCCTCTTTCCATGCTGCCACTTCTGCAAAAATGGAGGAACCCAGCCGGGACAGTTTGTCTGATCTCCAGCTTCGTTTGGAATTGCTAAATGTCAACGAGTCCACCTACTTGTTTTTTGAATCATTATAGCATGACCCAGAAGAAGATGATTTCGAAACTTTTAGCGATACTCGGTGAATACATATAATTGTTAGCTTTATACTTAAATATTACTTTTTTCCTTTTTATTCAATGGATTCGAGTCGTACAAGTGCCTTATTCCATAAATAAAATCGATCTCATCCAAAACAGCGTATAATTTATGTTATACGCTGTTTTTTTATAGGTTCATAGTTGTCTTTAATATATTTTTTATGTCTCTGCAACGCCAACGGGTCCATCTTGAAAAAGAGAGGTTGATGTTTACACATTCTGCTTCAATACCTTCTTTCTAATGATCAGCACCACTGAAAGCAACACAGACAACAAAAAAAACAATAGGATTCCCATCCTTCCAATAACATCCCCAACGGCAAATACATCATTGATTCGTACGGGAATCATGGCCGTAATGAAAATCACCGGCATTAGCCCAAAGATGACAGGGACAAGCCTAATCTTGAACACCTGCGAGATCCCCAAAGCAGCATTAAAGTAAAAACTGCTAAAGATGCAAAACATCTGCATCATCCAGATCACCAATAGCGGGAATTCGAAGCGTTCAAAAAAGAATCCAGTGATCTCTAGGCTGCGCACTAAATCTATAGTAGGCCAGGTACTCGTGATCACAGAATCTATAGACAGACCTCCGATAACCATAACCACAGTGAGAATGTATAAGATCATAGGTATGGCAATTCCCGTTAACATGGCTTTGATCGCATGCTCCGGATGCTGCATGAAGGCTGTGATAACCATCACCACTTCACATCCCGTAAAGACAAGTACTGTGGATTTCAGTCCCCTGATTACAGGCATGAGACCTTCACTTAGTACAGGACGCAAATGGTTAACATCAAATATTCTGATACTAAGGACATAGCATAAGATCAAGATAAAGAAGCTTATGGGGAAAATAATTTGATAGGCTCTGGCGATGGAATTAATGCCTCCAAACACCATATAGGCCCCAATCCAGATGAAGGGAATGATAATTGCCCAAATGGGTGTTCCTTGAAGTAGAAAAAAAATCATTATTTCTCCTATATAAGTTGAACTAAAGGAATTCATTTGCACACTGTCGAATAAAAAAGTACAACCTAAAAGCGACGGTGAAACCATGCAAACGACACAAACCTTTATTGAAATTGAAAGCTTAATGAAAAAAGAAAAAGAGCGACGTATGTTTGAGCGTTACCAAGCCATTTTTCTGCATTTGAAAGGGAAGAATGCACAAGAAATCGCAGAGATCATTGGCAGAACGGAACGAACAGTCTATAAATATTTACGTGCTTATCGCGAAGCGGGCGTAGCTGGATTGCAAATCAACTATTCAACGGGA
>NZ_LVWI01000102.1 GCF_001909055.1 Paenibacillus helianthi | reverse complement strand
ACGTCGATGAGTCTTGCAGGTCATTTCCCTTTGTGTGTTTTCCTGTAAGATATACGATTTCGTATAGGTTTCCCCGTTTTTACGGCGGGTCACCCAGCATCGCCGCCACCTCTGGTTCACTGCATTCCGGGCTGGACTTTGCCTGCAGGCCCTTCGGATTCTTCCTTACGGAAGACACCCTGCCCTTCCGGCAACCTTCGGTTGCCGGAAGTCTGCTTCGGCTACGGCACTTTAAAGGGTAAAGTCACCGGGTGGATTTGAACCACCTAGATAGTGCGACTGTGAGGCGCACACAAAAAACCGGTGAAATCATCACCGGTAGTAAAGAGCATATTTGAGATATACATGTAAAATAAAACTCATTTTTCCTGCGTTAACTATAAAATTAATATAGCACGGAAATGTCAAGATAGCAAGCATTTTTATGGAAATTGAAGCAAATCAATAGCATATCCCCACCACAGCGGCAAAGTTGGATCAACAGAGGGCGTAATTCCATTTTAACTCAGCCATCGACAATGTTATGATCTTCTGCACGAAGGAGGTGCACTAGATGCAAATTGAAGTCAAAGATATCCGAAAAACGTTCAAGGTGT
Organism: Paenibacillus helianthi; assembly: GCF_001909055.1. Taxonomy (GTDB): domain Bacteria; phylum Bacillota; class Bacilli; order Paenibacillales; family Paenibacillaceae; genus Paenibacillus_AQ; species Paenibacillus_AQ helianthi. The sequence goes on along the minus strand of NZ_LVWI01000102.1, from coordinate 6,465 downwards.
ACAAACGGCCCGAAGGAAAGTGGGGGCTGCTGAAGGGAGCTTTTATGCGCAATGTGACTCAAGTGGAAGCGCTTGGGGGAATCAGCTTTGAGATTAATCAAGGTGAGCTTGTCGGGTACATCGGGCCTAACGGTGCCGGCAAATCCACTACGGTCAAGGTGATGAGCGGCATCCTTACACCAGACAGCGGTGAGTGCACCATTATGGGCAAGGTTCCCTGGAAGAGCCGTGTAGAGCATGTGTCCAAAATCGGTGTCGTGTTCGGGCAGCGCTCCCAGCTATGGTGGGATGTACCGGTGGCCGACTCTTTTGATGTGCTCAAAGATATCTATGCCATTCCCCCGGGTGATTACAAGACAAGACTTGCCGAACTGACGGCAACCCTTGGTGTGGAAGCGCTTTTAAAGACGCCAGTGCGGCAGCTCTCGCTTGGGCAGCGGATGCGTTGCGAGTTGGTGGCTGCCCTGCTGCACCGGCCCAAAATCCTCTTCCTGGATGAGCCTACCATCGGCCTCGATGCGGTATCCAAGCTTGCGCTCCGGAACTTTTTGAAGGAGGAAAACCGCAAGTACGGGGTAACCATGGTGCTGACCACCCATGATATGGACGACATTGAAGCGCTCTGTGAACGGGTGATGGTCATAGGGCACGGACAACTGCTGTACGACGGACCGCTTGGCGGCCTGCAGGAGAAATATGCTCCAGAAGTGATTATGAAGGTGAATACGGATGCCATGATCGCTGCGATGTATAACGACCTGTCGCTGGTATAACAACTTTTAGGAGGTGTGAAATGAATTTTCGGAATACCTGTAAGGCCAGCAGTTCCCTCTTCCGCATCCGTATGGCCGAAGGGCTGCAATACCGGGCTTCTGCTATATCCGGCGTGTTTGTAAGTGTCTTCTGGGGTTTCCTGGAGTGCGTACTGTTCACCGTATTTTATACATACAGCGATAACGGAGCCTGGAATAATAACGGTCTATCCTTATCCCAAACCATATCCTACGTATGGCTGGCTCAAGGCCTGTTTATCTTGCAATCCATGAATATTGACGGCGAGATTATGGCCAAAATCAACAACGGTGATGTCGGTGTGGAGCTGTGCCGCCCGATGAATCTGTACACGCATTGGTTCGTCAAAAGCTCAGCAGGCAAGCTTGGAACCTCCTGGCTCCGCAGCCTCGCCACCATCCTGGCCGGATTGATGATGCCTGTCAGCTACGCGCTGGGAGCTCCTGCATCTGCTCTTGGATTTGCCTGTTTTCTTCTGTCAGTTGTGATGGCCTTTGTGCTGTGCTCCGCCTTTGCCATGTTCGTCACCGCTATACGTTTGAACATCACCTGGGGTGATGGCCCAACGTATATGCTATTGCTGTTCAGCGGGATATTGTCCGGCACTTATCTTCCTCTCCGTCTCTGGCCTGACTTTATGCAGACCTTTCTGTATCTCCAGCCCTTTGGCGGGTTCGCAGATATACCGGTTCAGCTGTATATCGGCAGTCTCGCGCCATCGGGTGCCCTGCCTGCAATCGGGTTACAGCTTTTTTGGAGTGCTCTCTTTATATTCGCCGGACGTTCCATCATGACCCGCAAGCTAAAAAGTATTATCGTGCAGGGAGGGTGAACCAAAGGATGATTGCTGAAGGCAAAATCTATTTCAAATATTTGCGGATGCATCTGTTGTCGGGGATGGAATATAAAGGCTGGTGGCTGATGCTGATCCAGGTGCTTGTTGTTGTCATTTCGGACCCCATCGCCACCGTGCTGCTCTTCTCACGCTTCGGCAATATCGGAGAATGGACTGTAGCCCATATTATTCTGGTCTACTCACTGGCTGTAGCTTCCTTTGGACTTGCGGAGAGCCTATGCCGCGGCTTTGATTATTTTCCCTGGCAGATGCTGCGCTCCGGTGACTTTGACAGATTGCTACTCCGTCCCCGCTCCCTGTTCGTCCAGGTCGCAGCGTCCAGGTTCCATCTGCACCGTCTGGTCCGTCCCATCACGGGAATCTGCGCGGCAGGCTGGGCGCTCTCAGAGCTTGGCGTTTCACTAACCTTGGGGAAGATCGGCATTCTGACCATGGCCCTGGCAGGCGGGTGCATTATGTATTGCGGGGTATTCGTGCTTACCTCGGGGCTCGCATTCTTTACCATCAAAGGCCTGGACTGGATCTATATCCTGACCAATGCCAGCTATCAAATCACCCGCTGCCCCGAGCCCTACATGCCTAAGGCGCTGAAGTCCATGTTCAGCTTTGTGCTGCCTATGCTGTTTATCAGCTTCTATCCTGCGGCCACGGTGTGCGGCTGGGGTTATCCTGAGTGGCTAGGCTATCTGTCCCTTCCCGCCGGAGCTGTGTTCCTGGGCGTGTCGCTGCTGGTCTGGCGTTTTGGGGTAAGGCATTATAAGAGCACGGGGAGCTGATGTTTCGAGAGTATGCTATTCAAACCATAATCGCCCCCCTGTAGGTTCATAGCAAATAAGCTGGTGAAAGAACCGCAAGTTTTTAACTAATGTGAGCTCAAATGCTTGCGGTATCCCTCCACCTTTTCCTCCCGGTAGCCCATCGACTCATAAAAGACATGCGCTTCCTTACGCTTCTCACCCGAGACGAACATGATGTAATAGCATTCTTTTTCGTGAGCGATGGACTCCAGGGCAGATATAAGCTTTTTGCCGAGGCCTTGGCGCCGTGCCCGGGAAGAGACAACCACATTCTCAATCACCATAAACGGCCGGCAATCGCCAACGAGATCCTGGCACACGATGCCCATCATTGAACCCAGCAGTTCCCCGTCCACATAAGCGCCCAACAGTATGTAACGGCTATCCGCCTGAATTGAACGAAATACCTCCTCCAGCTTCTTCGGGTCCGAAGGACGGTCGATCAGCTCATGGTAGAGCTTGTTCAGTGCATCAAGGGATTCGAATTCAATTTCTTTAATAGTGACCATATGCAGGCCCCCGCTTTCTGTTAATTGATCAAGCTATTCTTTTTCATACATATATAGCTTTCCATTCTGGGGATGAAGCATCCTTCTGCCCTTGAATCCCCTTCGCCGCAGCTCACGTTCCAGCAGCATTATATTCTTTAAGCACAGCCTCCACTCGCTCTTCGACAGTCATATCCCCTTCCAGTCTCAATACAGGACATTGCAGCTGTGACATCCATTCCTCATGAAGAATTCTGCTTCTGACTTCCGGACCCGCTGTATCGTACAAAGCCGCCCATTCCATAAAGGTCTGTACCTCATCGAACATGCTGCCGCCAGGCAGAATTTCCGCACCATACCTCAAAGCTTCCCTTGCTCGCAGGCGTTCGAGCCGGATTTCCCCGGGAATCCACAGAAATACAACCAGATCAAACCAGGGACGAAGCCCGTCACCCCAACCACAAACGGCACCAGACAATATCCATGGCTCCTTCTGGTCGAGATCACGGTGGATCGTACGCAGCCTTTCATTAATCTCCGTCTGTTTGGTATATTTATGCGCCCAGAAATAATCATCGCTGTCCAAATGCAAATGTGGCAGATGCTCAGCCAAAGCCCGGCCCAATGTACTGGTTCCAGAGCCTGACGCTCCCAAAATATGAATTTTGCTGTACATGTACCCTCCTATATATGCATTAAGTAGACCGTGTAACAAATCATGCATATATTCAAAAAAAGATACAGCGATACTTCTCACTGTACCTTTTTTCTATATCCGGTCTCACTCCGAAATGTCTGGTGGAATTCTCCGTGCGATACCCGTTGCGATTGCGGCCCGAATCACCGCGTCCCGTATCCCTTCGACCACTTTCTCATTAAAAATACTCGGGATGATATATTGCTCATTTAGCTCATCCGGGTGAACTACAGAAGCAATCGCCTGCGCAGCAGCCAGCTTCATCTCCAGATTGACCGTTTTGGCCCTGCAATCCAGTGCCCCGCGAAAAATCCCGGGAAAGCAAAGCACATTATTGATCTGATTCGGATAATCACTTCTTCCGGTAGCCACTACCCGGGCATAGGGCTCGGCCAGCTCCGGCTCAATCTCAGGGGTCGGGTTAGCCATGGCGAACACGATGTTATCCTCCGCCATACTCTGAACATGCTCTACTTTCAGGATGCCTCCGCTAGAGACGCCAATGAACACATCCGCCTCCCGTATGGCCTCCGTCAGTCCTCCAGTCAGCCCCTCAGGATTGGTTGCCCCGGCAAGCCAGCTCCACTCCGCATTGTCATAACTCTGCTCCTTGTGCAGAATGCCTGTCCGGTCAACAGCATAGATCTTCTGTGCACCCGCTGCCAGCAGCAGACGGCAGATCGAAACGCCTGCTGCTCCGATGCCAACAACGACAATCCGGCAATCCTCTACTCTTTTCCCAACCACTTTTAGCGCATTCAACAGACCGGCCAAAGCTACAACTGCCGTCCCATGCTGATCATCATGAAACACCGGAATATCCAGTTCAGCGGACAGCCGCCGTTCAATCTCAAAGCAGCGGGGAGAGCTGATGTCCTCCAGGTTAATCCCACCAAACCCGGCAGCAACCGCTTTCACAATACGAATGATCTCCTCTGGATCTTTGGTATTCAGGCATAGCGGAAAAGCATCGATCTCTGCCAGCTGCTTGAACAGCATCGCTTTGCCTTCCATCACAGGCATCGCCGCTTCCGGCCCAATATCGCCGAGACCCAGTACCGCGGTGCCGTCGGTAACGACAGCTACCGTATTTCTTTTCATCGTTAGTGAATAGGCTCTCCCCGGGTCCTCAGCAATAGCCATACAGACACGCGCCACACCAGGTGTGTAGACCAGCGACAGATCCTCACGGTTCTTGATCGGCATCTTTGGGGTGATCTCAATTTTGCCGCCGATGTGAGCAAGAAAGGTTCTGTCCGATACATTGATGACTTTAATCCCCGGCATGTCTGTAAGTACCGTTATAATCTTGTCATTTGAAGCATCCTGCACATTTACCGTAATATCCCGCGTCGTTACATCCTTGCCTGCGCGAATCACGTCAATGGCCACAATATCGCCACCAACCGCAGCCAGCCTCGAAGCCACATCCCCAAAGGTCGCAACCGACTTGCGGATTTCCAGCCGGATAATCATCGTTGTTGCAATCGACATAGAGTTACCCTCCTTGATCTAAGCAATCTATGTCCAATATACTACAGTTCACACTTTATACATAATTGTATTCTTAAATTTCGGATTCCCACGTTTTACCGGTTGCCTTTGATATAATCTGAACATCTGACCTTAGAAACTATACATCCAGGAGGAATAGCATTGGCCGTTTCCGTATCCGAATTCACTGAATACTTAGAGAAATATGTATCCTTTTTGATTATTGAAAAGAACCTCTCCCCGAAGTCCATCAAAGCCTACATGTCCGACCTTAACATGCTCCACAACTGGTTAACCGAAAATGAGGTGGACGCTATTACAAGCGACATCCTCCATCATTACTTCCACAGCTTCAACAGTGCAGGCATGCTTAAGGATTCCACGATCAAGAGAAAGTACATATCGATTAAGTCATTTTTTTTATTTTTGGTCCATAAAAATTGGATTGAACAATCCCCGCTCCACAACTTCGGGAAAAAGTTCAAAACCGCCAAAAGAATTCCCAAGACACTGGCCGTTGAAGAAATTGAACGCTTGCTGCAATCTCCGTTGATCGACCGGAAGCAATTGACCACGCCGTTTCGCACCCGTCTGTCCATCCGCAACGATGCCATTATCGATTTATTATTTTCAACCGGCATTCGTATTGGAGAGCTTGCACAAATTCATCTGCAGGATATCGACTTAAAGAATCAGGTGGTTGTTATTTTCGGCAAAGGGCGCAAAGAGCGGCTGCTCTATCTGTCCAGCTCCGAGCTAATCGGCAAGCTCAACGACTGGATGGAGATCAGAGAGCAGTTCCGTCCGAAGAACGATACCTTGTTCGTTAATAAATACGGCCAGGCCTTATCGATTTACGGAGTTGAAGATATTTTTGCCAAATACAGAAAGTTAGCCAGCATTAACGAAAAGGCAACGCCTCACTACCTCAGGCATTCATTCGCCACTCAGCTGCTGGAGAACGGAGCCGACCTCCGCGCCGTCCAGGAAATCCTCGGCCACTCCAGCGTAAGCACCACCGAAATCTACACCGAGGTCTCAGTCAAACGAAAGCGGGACGTCCTCTCCCAATTCAACCCCAGAAACCGGCTGGAGACCTCCAAATAACTATGAATTATTTGGGGGTTCTTATATGGAAGGGATTTATAATTTAGTTAACGATATGAAAGATAAAGCTCAGCATATTCAAAAGTACTATGAGATTGCACTTCTGACTAATTCACGTTCTAAAACTAGAATATTCAATAACCAGCCTTTTGATTATTCCGAAAATAATGAATTTTTTTCTGATCAGGAATTTTCTGAAATACTAGAAGGAATTCAATCAGCAGGGTATTATGT
>NZ_LVWI01000101.1 GCF_001909055.1 Paenibacillus helianthi | reverse complement strand
TTTGAACGTCTGGATCAATGGACGCGAATGAGGGTGCGAGCCTTTATGCGCAAAAAGAGATCTACGGTGTCAAACCGGCTGATACCAAACAAAGTACTGGAATCAGCCGGAATGGTATTTCTAACAAGCTTACTCACCACACGTTCCTAATTCAGGAGTGAAATAAGCAATCCGGCGACGGATGAAGGAAACTCACTCCTGAAGATGGGGAACTGACGAAGGAAAGCCGTGTGCGGGAAATCCGCATGCACGGTTTGACGGGGAGTCCGAGGGAGTAATCCCTCGTCTTACCCTACTATTGTGCTGTGGGATAGACTGACCGCAAGGCACATGAACAGGCAGGATAATGCTGGTAAATGCCGAATTTACCTATGTTAACTATGGTGAATAGGGGGGAGTCCATGCAAGGAAGCGAGTTGTATGTTTATCACATTGTCACTAGGAAAAAGATGGACCTTGGACAGATCATTAGCTTTGACAAAAATCAAAAAAACACCTTATATCACTTCTTTTTTGAGAAGGAACAGATGAATTCTAAAGGTGAAGATATGATTCAAATTTTGCATGGTCATTATACAAATGACGGCTTAAAGATGGATAAAGAGAATGCAGATGTAGCGATTAGATATATGGGGCAGACAATCAGGGCTATTAGAGAAGCAATATGTGAGATGGTTAGATTGCAAGAATATCCTGAATATCCTTCACGGTTGTCTTGCTTGTATGCTGCGAAGAGCTATGAAGACGCTCAGAAATGGAAAGAACTATTCGATGCTTACCATCGAAAAGTTCTGCAGATCGTTAAACTTCGGGTCATTGGGATTATCTTTGAAGGTGACGGCAATCTTTTACCAAAGGAAGATGGAATTCCGTTCTCCCAAAAAATCGAACAAGCCAGAGAATATTGGAAAGGCAATATACATAACAATCTTCCTGAGCTGTTGATCAACGGACAAATCGAAGTTGTAGAAATTATTGATGAATTCTCCGCTTCATTTCAGCAGAATGGTTGAAAAACCATTGAGCTAGTAGGCATAAAAGAGAACGTGGTGGTACGCTATAAAAAACTTTCTGGGAGCTGAATGATGAGCGAATTTAGTGCAAGTTATCATTTACAGACAAGCGATCAGCAAAAAGCCGTTGAATTAATTAGAGCTTCAAACAATAAAGGATTTGTTTTCCCTGAGTCTAATGGTTGGGTGACTTTCATTGTTAAGGGACCGGCATTTGGTATCCGGAAAGCGATTGTATCGCTAAATCCAGGCTTATTAGTTCATTATTCATATATGGAAGATCACGGATGGGCACTATCATTTTTTGAGAAGGATGAACTCATATCTACATATAAGTGCGATTGGACTGAGGAACTACATATTGAGAAAGATAAGCTTGATATAGTTCTCCTTAGAGAATTAATTATTAAGCAAGGTAATTCAATTGAAGACTTGGAAAAAGCTTTAGATTTAGCGGAAGATATTGGTGAAGAGCCTCCAGCTTATTTTATCGCAAATAAACTAGGATTAAGCTATTATGAATGGTTGTCCGCTGATAACATCGGCGATGGCTCATATTATAAAAACTTAGTAATTGTGGATTAATCGAGAAAGAGAAGACTAAACCCCGGAAGGTTCGTGAAGGTGGGAACGCTACTTTCAATTACGTAATGGGAAATGATAGAGGAAAAGCAGATTGCATTGGCAGTCTGCTTTTTTCATTGAAGTAAAGGGCAGCTTACGTTGAAGATTAAAATAGACTGGCCTAGTCAAATAAATGAAAATTGTACCTTCTAATCTTTTTTGAGAGGTTTATGCTCGTAATAAAAGACATTTTACTTTTGAAAGGTTGTATTTATTATGTTTACAGGTTTATCTGCATTTCCTCTTACTCCAATGAATGAGACCGGAATAGATGAGATGGCTTTAGTGCAATTACTCAAACGTTTAGCCTCAGCAAGAGTAGATTCAATTGGAGTTTTAGGGTCGACTGGTAGTTATGTTTATCTCAATCGGGAAGAACGACTGCGTGTTACTCAACTCGCAATTGAGTACGCCGAGGGGATACCAATAATGATTGGAATTAGTGCTTTACGTACACGTGATGTTCTCCAATTAGCCGAAGATGCTCAGAAGGCAGGGGCGAATGCTGTACTCCTAGCGCCAGTTTCCTATCAGCAACTTACTGATGACGAGGTGTTCTCACTGTATGAGACAGTAACAAAATCTCTTTCTATACCATTGTGTGTGTACGATAACCCAAGTACAACTCAATTCCGGTTCAGTGATCATTTGCATGGGCATATTGCGCGGTTACCAATAGTCCATTCCATAAAGATACCCGGGGTACCGGATTTCGATTCTGCTAAGCAGAGAGTGGAACAACTACGTGCCCATATACCAAAGGATGTTTCTATAGGAACTAGTGGAGATCCGTATGCAGTGGTTGGTTTAACTGCTGGATGCGAGGCATGGTACTCTGTACTTGGTGGTTTGTATCCTGATATTTGCATAAGTATAACCCGTGCAGCTCTGGGCGGGAATTCGGTCAATGCTGAGAGACAATCTGCTTTTCTTGCCCCTCTTTGGCAAATGTTTCAAAAGTATGGTAGTTTACGCGTCGTTGCTACAATTGCGGAAATTCAGGGGCTGATCAACAATCCGAGTCTTCCGTTACCGCTAAAAAGTTTAGATGGAGTTGCTCGGCAAGAATTAGGAAATATCCTTGCTGACTTGCAACTCGAAATCCCGTTATGCTAACGAAACGCTAGCTCAAACACGATAAGGCAGCCGGTCAGTAAACGCGATCGGCTGCTCTTATTTAACTAAAGGTCACTATAACGTGGCGTATGATCAGACTAAGACAGGACTCACGACATCTTTTTTATAACAGTTTTATACTAATCGCAAAAAATTTATTAGTAGTATACTATTGGATGAGTGTCCATTATTGAAGGGAGTGATGAGGTATGAAGAATATTTTTGCTGTCACGGTTGTTAGGGAGGAAGTTCAATTATAGTCGCAGAGGAATTCCTCTGTGATATCAAAATTCCGGAGGAATTTATGTGGTTATTGAATTAAAGCCAGTATCATTTGAGAACTGGTACGATTGTACCAAGTTAAATGTAAAGCAAGAACAAAAAAGTGTGTTTCCAGCTCCTGTTGTCTATTGGATCGCAGAATCTAAATACGTTCATGATTTTGAGTTGCGTGCAATATATTCCGAGGCGTTGCTAGTCGGATTTATGGTCTTTTGTAAAACCCCCGACGAAGACGGTAACCACTGGATACCTGCACTCATGATTGATGAGAATCATCAAGGGAATGGTTATGGCAAATTAGCAATGGAAAAATTAATTGATCTTATGAGTGGGAATAGTTGTAACAAATTAATGATCGGGCACAAACCTGACAACTTGATTGCTGGGAACCTGTATGAATCCTTGGGGTTTCAGAGGGCTAGCGATGAAATTATTGATGGTGAAATCATACGTTTTCTACAACTTAATTAAAGAATCTTCCTAGTAATAAGCGGAAATGAGCAGATTGCATTGGCAGTCTGCTTTTTTCTTTGAAAGTAACGGCAGATTTGTGGAACAGCAGGACCGTACAACCATTTACATTTACAATTAATTCCAGTGCAGTATAATAAGCGAGCGCTAATACAATATTTATCTAGGAGGCTATATGTAGGAAAAATTTGCGCTTACCAATAAGGCTGCTTGGGAAACGAAAGCTTATCAGGCTTGGGTACAGTACCATGGATCTCCTAATGAATTTGCTCAAACGTTAAAAACAGATCCTCGGCACCCTTTAAGGTATTGGTTGAAGTACATAGGTAATCCATCAGGTAAGAAAGTATTAAATCTACTTGGTTCTCACGGTAAGAAGGCAATTTGTTTAGCCTTGTTAGGCGCTGATGTTACCCTGTTCCGTTGACTCCCTTATATGCATGAACAAGTTTAGTGTAAAAACTAAAGCAATAATTAGATTTGTTAGACTCAACTAACGGAAAACGTTAATTCAATAGGAACAAGTAGGCAGCCGCTCAAAAGATCGGTTGCTTTTCTTTAAGCTAATGGGCAGGATAATGGATGTGAGATTTCTTTGATTTAGTCCAATTAAATTTTGAGCTTATGCATTTTGTTTGCTTATTTTCTTCTACTAAAGATACAAGGGGGAAAAGTTGCTTTTGGAACACACTGGTGGGTGAGAAAACAGAAGAGAATACTTGTTAGCAAAAATGATGACAAGTAAAATATGGATATATTAATTGGATATTGACTGGGCATGATGGAAGTGAAAAAATGCGATGACTCGGATGTTTTTTTAAACCGACCCAGGATGTCATAAAGACAGAAACGTTATGTGAAATACCATTAAAAAACAAGGAAATGAGGGATATGCTCAATGACGTTACAAAACTTATTTAACGAAAAACCAACTAAATTATGGAATGAGAGAATGTCAGTAGATGGAGATGAGTTTTTTACGAAAGAGAGATTACTAATGTCTGATAAAGTCCTGGATAAATTTATAAACCGATTATTATTATTACAAGAAACTAAACATCCTGAGAGTATTATGAAGGCTGTGGAAGAAATTGTAGTTACGTTAATGAAATGAATGAGGACAATGGCTATTTTATTGAAACAATGGAGCGCGAAGAATTGGCTGATTTCATTGACAAGGCAGCTAGGCTAGCTGGATTAGAAATTGAGGAGGATCAAGATATTACAGAAGAATGGAGGGAGTGGTAATTTTGTTGATTAGTATTTGTAAATTGACTCAGTAAAGTCCATAGTTCTTCACATAACACAATATTTACGCCTCGGGCTCAATTCAGTCCGGCAGGCAGATATAAATAGAATTCAACACAATTCCTCATAGAGGAAGGATAGTTCCAGTCAATGGTAAGATAGACATAAGAATTAATTTGAGAATGGAGGTATCATGTGGAACCTGACTTGGAGAAGGAGCTAAAGGAAATATGTACAGACCTTTATGTGAAGTTAAGGGGGAACGGAGGCGGAAATGGGAATGCTTTGATTGATCACGGCTTGATTCAACATCTTCATACAACGTTGGATGCCTACAAGGAATCCATTCATAAAGAAGAAATGGTTTCAAAAGAATTAGTATGGTCCCTTTTTTATACCTGCAGCAGGTTCTATATACAAAGTAAATATTCTAGAAATGCCGTAGATCTCATGAGAGAATTTGATAAATTAAACTATAAGTTACTTCGCACTTTCGACAATTACGACAATTAGCAAGTATTTACTACTCGATGGCTTAGAGCTAACTGAAAACGATAGAAAAAGCGGTTTCTTGCGGGAACCGCTTTTGTTTTTCTTTACTAATTGGGCAGTTTAGTGCAGCTCTTTTATATAAAAGGACTTGCTACTACTATTCTCCTGTTAAAATATGGGGGTTGTTAGATTCATTTAAAAGGACGGCGAATTACTTTAATAATGCGTGCCCCTTTACTAATCAGTCTTTGTGCTTGAGCCACATTTATTCTAACGAGCACTGCTACATCGGTAGAGTTCTCAACGTCGAATACTGAAAAGATCTGCCCATTGGCGAACAGTACTCCTTTAAGCTCAACTTCTTTTCCGCGGGTTGGTCTTGGAACAGTATTTTGAATTTTGCAACGCATTACACCCGCACGTATTAGACGGCGTGCTTGTTCAGTAGTCGTTCTAACCGCGAAAATCGGGTCTATTTCTACCCCTGTCGTTTTCGCTTCAATTTCAGATATTAGAAAAAATTTACTTCCTATTTTTGCAATACAATTGGAGCCTATGGTAACCGGATTTGCCATAGTGTATCACCCCCTCGAAACATGGTATGTATAGAAGGAGAATTAAGAAACGGCGAAGTTCCTAGCCGAGTAGCTTTCATATGTAAAAAAAGTTGCATGAACTGTGCCATAGATTACAAACAGATTTTATTCCACTAACGGGAGGATAGTTTAATTATGTTTGTTTTATCCTAATTATTTTGTCTATCCATCGTGGTATTATTGAATGCAATAAACAATATAACACTTCTGATGGGACGTGATTTGAATATGAAGGATCCCTTTAATCTGATGAATTTGGATATAGAAGAAGCAAGTATATACGAATTACAAAATGCGATGGAACAAGGTGAATTTACTTCAAAAGAATTAGTGTTTTGCTACTTATCACGTATCGCAAAATATGATCAGGATGGCCCTCACATAAATTCCATCATGGAAATTAATCCCGATGCCATTTTCATCGCAGAAGCACTCGATATAGAACGTCAGCGCAAGGGGAGTAGAGGACCGCTTCATGGCATACCGATTCTCGTTAAGGATAATATTGAAACCGGAGACAAGATGCGTACCAGTGCGGGAGCTTTAGCACTAGCACAGCATGTAAGTACGAGGGACGCTTTCTTGATTCGCCGATTAAGAGAATCGGGGGCCATCATTTTGGGCAAGACGAATATGACAGAATGGGCTAACGGTATTTCCTCGACGATGTGGGCAGGTTATAGTTCAAAGGGGGGGCAGGTCGCGCACCCCTATGGTGATTTTTTCGTAGGCGGATCCAGTACGGGATCGGCAGCAGCGGTGGCCATGAGTTTTGCAGCGGCGGCGATAGGCACAGAAACCTCCGCTTCAATTCTAAGTCCGGCCATACAGATGTCTATTGTCGGCATTAAACCGACCATCGGCTTAATTAGCCGCTCAGGACTTATTCCTTTTTCTTATTCACAAGATACAGCAGGGCCGATGGCAAGGACGGTTTCAGATGCGGTTGTTCTGCTTAACGCATTAGCTGGAAGGGATGAGCGCGACCCAGCAACCTGGCGTAATGACCATGCTATAGAGGACTACACACCGTTCTTGGACAAGAATGGCCTACAGGGAGCTAGAATTGGGGTCTTTTGTGAAGTGCCAGATTCCCAGCGTGAATCTGGTGAATATAATGAGGAGCTATTTCATCAAGCATCCTCCGAATTGATAAAAGCAGGAGCCGAAGTAGGAGAAAATATCGACATTCCTTCGTTTCATGGTCCATGGCATTGGAACAAGATGAATTTAGAATTCAATCATGGAGTGGAGAATTATTTGCAGCGCCTCCCGGCACACATGCCGGTTCATTCATTGTCCGAACTCATCGATTGGAATGAAAAGTATGCAGATGCAGCCCTGAAATATGGTCAAGATATATTAGAATTCCGGGAAGGGCTAACCGATCCCTTGAAAAATAAAGACTATATCATGGAATCAATTATGGATTTATATCTAGCCCAGAACGAAGGAATAGATTATGCGATAAATAGTTATCAGTTAGATGCGATAATGTTTCCAACTTATATTGGAGCGGATATATGTGCCAAAGCTGGTTATCCATCTATTGCTATCCCCGCAGGGTACGGAGCAAACGGCAGACCATTTGGCATTACTTTTGCCGGAAAAGCATTTACTGAACCCACCTTAATTCGCATAGCTTATTCTTTTGAACAAATAACAAAACATCGCAAAAAACCTATATTCAACTAAAGGAGCCATTCCTGTAATGAATTAATTTGAGGTTTGAATGAAAAAAGCGCCAGCTGTATACTGGGAAACGTTCCGTCCAGAGAACAAATTCCAGCGCAGGAGGCACTCAACATGAAGTATAAACAATCGAAGAAACAGAATCAACGGATTATGAGAATTTCCGACAAGACCCTTGTCGTAGGCGCAGACATCGCTAAGGAAACCCATGTGGCCCGAGCCATTGACTTTCGGGGAATTGAACTGGGGAAAGATTGTGTATTCTCCAATACACGAACAGGTCTGGAGCAACTGGTACAGT
>NZ_LVWI01000100.1 GCF_001909055.1 Paenibacillus helianthi | reverse complement strand
TTATAAACCTTTATTTTTCCTTTAAAGAAGCTTTATCTTTGGATGTAAAAATTACTTGTAGTAAAAAACTACAATCACTGGAACTTGACAAGGAGGATGTCGAAATGTCAATTGAGTTCAGCCGCTGGCCCAATAACTACATGATGTCATACCAAGTTACCAAAGCTTTGGGTATGGCAAGCCTTGGTGCTACGGACGTCACCGAAATCTACGAGGCCTGCAAAAAAATCGATCCCGATGACAAGGATACGTGGCACAGGGAATGGCTCATCACCGCTCAGGCATTGGAAAGACACGGCAAGGAGGCCGAAACGGCCGGAAACTGGTATACCGCACGGAACTGCTACATTCGTGCCTGCAATTACTACAGAATCGCAGAGTATGCGGTGATGGATGATGACACCGAGAAAATCCGTATTTTTAAGAAGGTTAATGAACTCTTCGAAGCTGCCGGAAAGTACTTCGATGTCCGCCCGGAGAAAATCGAGGTCGATTACGAGGATGTCAAGCTGGAGGGATACTTCTTCTCCCCTTCCTGGATCAAAGGCCCAAAGCCGACCGTGTTTGCGCTTAACGGTGGTGACGAGTGGTCCATTGAAAATTATTTCTGGCTAGGTCCTGCCTTCATTTCGTGTGGATATAACTTTTTGGTCTATGACCAGCCCGGCACCGGCCTCTCGCTGTACGAAAAGGGGAAGGGGAGACGGGCGGACAGCGAGGCTTTCCATTCCCGGGCCATCGACTTTCTTCTAACACGGCCGGAAGTCGATCCCGATAAGATTATCGTGCACGGGGAGAGTTTTGCGGCTTACGACTCGCTGCGTTTCGCTTCGTTCGATCACAGGATTGCTGCCGTCATCTCCGACGGCGGTACGCATGCCTTCGACTGGAAAGCCATGCTTACATGGATGCCGCCAAGTCTGGCCGCACACGGCATGAGAATTCTGGGGGCAGAAAGTCTGGAGGATTTTGCGGGGAATCCGCGTTTTGCCTATGATCTTGAGGGCGTACTCCACCAGATCGAATGTCCGCTGCTTGTCATGCATGGAGCGGAAGAGATATTGGTTCAGCCCAATCCGCTGACACAAGCCATGAAGAATTACGAGCAGGCGGGTTCGAAAAACAAGACATTCTACGCGATAGAGGATAGACGACTTGGCGGATTAGAACACTGTCAGGTAGACAACATCAACGTGCTGCATGAGGTAGCGCTGAATTGGCTCTGCTCCATTGGGCTTGGGCCAGCCTCGCCCCGCCAATCTTAGGATTGTCATAACATCATAAAGCAGTAGATTTATTGAAACATTTCCGATAGAGCTTGTTCAGGAGTGTCGTCCTTAGAATCCTGTACAAGCTCTCTCTTTATGGAGGAGTTAAAGGCTATGAGTATTTTATCAAAGAAAAAAAGCGGCAGTACGCCCGCTATACAAATTGACGGAGTGCACAAAAAATTTGGCGACTATATCGCATTCCTCTCACCACCGTACGTATTGTTCGGTATACGGCATTGCAACTGCATAAGTGCAATTTACGCAAACGCTCATATTGCTGGGAATCACAGACGCGCACGGTAAGGAGTTGAAGCAGTGTCTGCCGTTCTATTACCCGATTTGCTGATTCGGGAGACTTTGTTAGCTTATTAATTGCTTTCTATATATAAACTCTTCTGAATAGATAGTACGCAATTTAAAGCAAATCCCTTACTCTGGTAGAAGGAAATTAAGCTATACGACGTAGCTCTGCCACCCATTTACTTAATAAAGGGACCAAACTCCGTTTGTTTAGATTTTTAGTCGGGTAACAGCCATTCCCCTTATTTTACTAGATTTCTACGAGTTATACAGTTTACGCTCAGGGGCTATCACGAAGTGAATTCACTCGAATTTATCTTTTTATTCTCGGCAGAAATGCCGCTGGAATTAGCGCCAATGTTGAGAAGGCAATCGACCAGATAAACGTATGATCGAACGCAACAGCCACAGCTGCCGGGTCATGTGACAAGACTGAATTTAGCTCGTTCTGCAAAATAATAGCGATAACCGATACGCCAAAGGCGCCGCCGATTTGCTGCATAATACGAGTGGTGCTGCTGGCATGCGGGATTTGCTTCGAAGACAGGCCAATATAGGCGGAAGCCATGACCGGCAGAAAAACAGCGCCTAATCCTGCTCCCCGCACGATCAATGCCGCACTCAAATAATAATAGCTCGTATCTCCACTAAGCTGCGTAAGCGGCCATGTTCCAAGCATGGTAAGGAGGGTTCCGGCAAGAACAACTGGCCTCGAACCGATCTGATCCGTTAGTTTGCCGGCAAGCGATCTTGTCAGCAGCATACCTACCCCTTGCGGAACGAGCAGCAGACCGGATAGAAGCACCGATTCGCCACGGACTTGCTGGAAGTACAGCGGCAGCAACAGCATTGCCCCGTAGGAGGTCAGGCCGGATAGAAAAAGCAGTGCCGCGGATACAGTAAAGGAACGCACACGGAACAACCTAACATCGAGCAACGCTTCGTTTCCTTTGCGAAAGGCATAAACGACAAATACAACTAGAAGCGATAACCCTGCTATAACGGGAACGAGAACCGCAGCATGTCCAAAACCGTGACTCAAGCTCACTTCTCCAAGACCGTAAATAATGAGCACGATAGCTGGGGAGAGCAGCATCAGTCCCGGCAGATCCAGCCGCAACGTTCGGGTTCCGCGCTCTTCATTAGGCAGCCCCTTCCACGCCATAATGATGGCAACGATGCAGAGCGGAATATTTACAAAGAAAATCCATCTCCAGCTCAGATGGTTGATGATAAGGCCTCCCAGCACTGGCCCGAGTATCGGCCCAAGCAGCGCCGGTAAAGCCACCGTAGCCATCTTTTTGCCCATATTTCGTCCTCCAGAGGCGCGCACTGCCAAGGTCTGCATAATGGGCATCAGCAATCCCCCGCCGATCCCTTGAATGGTACGGAAAAAAATCAGGCTCTCCACGTTCCATGCCAAGCTGCATAGCACAGAACCGAGCAAGAACATGCCCAGCGAAAATAGCCACATAGGCTTGCCCCCGAATCGCTCCACCGCCCAGCCGCTGAAGGGAATGACCATAGCAAGCGCAAGCAGATAAGCGGTCATAACCCATTGAATGGTTGACACCGAGGTATTGAATTCCCGAACCAGCGTATTAATAGCCACATTCGTTATCGTCGTGTCGAATAGCGGAGCCAGAATGCCAACCATTAGAATCCACATCAATTTCTTCTCGGCTGCCTGCTGTTCAGCCGATTCAAGCGCTGTAGAACCTTGTTTTTGCATGTTGATTGCCTCCCTTTGATCGAAAAATAAGAAACTTTTGGTTTCTTATTTGCGTTTATGATATACTATCCCTATATGAAACGCAACGAATTTTTCTAAAGGAGTACGAGAACAACATGTCCAATTCTCAACACCCCGATAAATTGAAAAACAGACGCAGAGGCAAAGAGCTGGAAGCGGCTATCCTGCAAGCCGTACGGGAAGAGTTGACTGAACAAGGCTATTCTAATCTTACGATGGATGGAGTGGCGGAACGGGCGGGGACAAGCAAAGCCGTGCTGTACCGTCGATGGGCCAACCGCGCTGAGATTGTACTCGCGGCGATCCGGGAACGCGTGCCTCTCCCGCTGGAGGAGGTACCCGATTACGGGAATTTGAGGGACGATGTTTGCGGCGTGCTTCGATCAATGAATCAGAATAACATCGAAGTGATGATCAAGGCCTTTTATGGGCTCGTAACGGAAATCGGCGCCATGCCGCTTGCATCCTTATTATTCCCCCAAGGGCGTCATAACAGGACAATGACGATTGTACTGCAGCGGGCCGTTGACCGGGGAGAGGTGTCGGCCGAAGCCGTTACACCCCGGATGCTTACTTTGCCGGCAGATCTGGCCCGCCATGAGCTAATGCTGTATAACAAACCAATGTCCGAGCAGACGATTGCTAATCTTGTGGACGAAGTGTTCTTGCCACTTGTATTGAAACGGTGATTACCAACGCCCGTCCTTCCGCAAAAATTCCATTTGATATGCAATGGGTGGCACTGCTGGTGTCTGAAAACAAAAAAACACTCCGAATTAGGGAGTGCTAAGAACCCCTCATAACTTATATGACTCATAAGTTCAACTGAGGGGCTCCGTTCATAGATTCATTCCTATTCTCAAATCCAAGCCCCATAAACACCAAAAGCCCCCCGCCCCATTATATCGGGAGCAAGGAGCCGCTGGTTCAAATCCTGTCGCCATGATTATGCCTTAATGTTACCGCCCTGTTACTGTTCACCGATACTATCCCTCAATCTCCAAAGGGAACTCCCTCATATATTTAAGCAATTCATCCACAGTGGTAAAAGCAAGGCCCGTAACCGTATCCGCACACCCGTAGTAGATCGCAATCCGTCCTGTAGCGGAATCGGTCAAAGCCGCGCAAGGGAAGGTCACATTAGGCACATCTCCCATACATTCGTACACCATTTCCGGCCCCAGAATATAATTGCGCGAACGGGCTTTTACTTTCCACGGCTGATCCAGATCCAGAAGCGCACAGCCCATGCGGTAGACAAATCCATTACATGTGTTGATTACGCCGTGATAGATGAGCAGCCAGCCCTCGCTGGTTTCGATCGGAATCGGACCGGGACCAATCTTCTTGGACTGCCAGGCGGAGGCATCTCCATTCACCGTGCCCATCACATAGCGGTGTTTGCCCCAGAAGGTAAGGTCCGGACTTTCGCTGTAGAAAATATCTCCAAACGGAGTATGCCCGGTATCGCTTGGACGGCTTAGCATGGCATAATGCCCGTTGATCTTCCGCGGGAACAATACGCCATTGCGGTTATACGGCAGAAAAGCGTTCTCCAGTTGATGGAAGGTTTGAAAATCGGTGGTGTACGCGAGTCCGATGGTCGGCCCGTGATAGCCGTTGCACCAGGAAATATAGTAACGGTCATCGATCTTGCAGACCCGGGGATCATAGCGGTATTCCCGTTTGATGACCTCTTCGTCCCCTTGGAAAACAATCGGTTCATGCTGGATAGTCCAGTTCACGCCGTCCTCGCTGAAGCCTGCAAAGATATCCATGCTGACCGATTTCGAATCGCAGCGGAAGACGCCGGCGAACCCCTTCCCAAAAGGGACGACCGCCGAATTAAACACACTGTTGGAGTTCGGGATGGCATCCCGGTGAATGATCGGATTGGCCGAATATCTCCACACGGGTGCGCTAGTGGCTGCCGGCTTCTCCTCCCAAGGGATAGTTGACAGATTTTCTCCAATAATCGTACTCATGTTCATGTCTCCTTTTCATCTAAAAAAGTAATGTACTCCATCTTGTCATCCGTAGCTGAAATCACTTAGAGAATTCCTTCCTGCAGCGCCCGCCAGATCAGTTGGGAGAACAGGCTGTTCGACCAGGCGAACCAGCTGCGGGTGAACACGGAGGGGTCGTCCGCATGGAAGCCTTCGTGCATAAAGCCGGTATCGGCGTCCGTGGCCTCCAGCATGCTAATCACCGCCAACTTCTCTTCCTTCGTGTCCGCCGTGATCCCTTGCATCGACAAGGCCATATGCCAGATATAGTTCTTCGGTGTATGCGGACTGCCGATGCCTTTGGCTGCGGTTCCTTCATAATAGAACGGATTTTCTGTACTGAGCGCAAACCGTCTCGTGTTCTGATACACCGGATCATCGTTCTTCAAATAGCCCAGGTACGGAATGGAGATCAACCCCGGGGTTCCGGCATCATCCATCAGGCAGTAATTGCCGAAGCCGTCGGTCTCGTAAGCGTACATCGGCCCGAATTCGGGATGGCGGTAAATCCCGTACAGCTTGATGCCGTGATCCACCTCGAACTCCAGCGCCTTCAGCTCGGCCAGCAGATCCATGTCCCGGAAGACCCACTCGGCGAATTCCTGCATCTGCCGCAAGGCGACAACGGCAAACATATTGCCGGGAATGTTGTAGTGGAAATCGCAGGCGTCATCGCTGGAACGGAACCCGGACCAGATCATCCCGGTATAGTTCACCGGCATGCCAAGTCCGTTATTTCGCAACGAGTCTTCCGGAATGCCGTTGTTGCGGGTGAAGCGGTACGGCGACTGCTCGAAGTGGTGCTGCTCTTTTTTGAACACCTCGAGGATCGTACGCAGGGCAGACTTGAACTCTGCATCGAAGAAGTCGGTAATCCCGGTTTCCTGCCAGTAGGTATACGCCAGCCGCACCACGAAACACAGGGAATCAATCTCGAATTTGCGCTCCCAGACCCACGGGGACATCTCGGTCACGTCCGTGGTGTTCCAGTGCCAGTCATTGGCATATTCATTAAACGCATTGGCGTACGGATCGATGTGGATGTACTGGATATGACGTTTGATCAAGCCGCCGATGATGCGCTGCAGATCCGGGTCGTTTTTGGCCAACGGCACATAATGGATGACCTGTTCCACCGAATCGCGCAGCCAGGAGGCCGGGATATCTCCGGTAATGACAAAGGTGGTGCCATCCTCCATCCGCTTCGTCGTGGTCTCCAGGGTGTTCGGAAAACAGTTTTTGAACAGCTGCAGCAGCTTGGGCCGGTGGGCCAGCTTCTCTTCCGCTTCGGCCAGCACCTCCTGTACGGCTTGCGGCAGTTCGAGCTTCGGCATCGGGATTTTCGGTAATCTGAATTGTTCCAAGGAAGGGACACTCCTTCTGTTCGAATAGTCGTTTATTTCACGTAAATCGTTTGGATCTCAAAAGGAGCAAAGTGCAGCTCGAATTCACCTGGGTGATGGGCGACAGGCTCCAGCTTCTCCTCCAGCGCATTGGACCGGTACACTTCGCTGAACGGCTGATTCCAGCCCAGCGTCACGGTTTCCCGTCCGCCCGCGGATTCATAGAACCGCAGCACGCAGCCCTGTCCATCCTCGGACGGCTTCACGGTGTCGAGCACGACATGTTGCCCACTGAAGCGGATGAAAGAACCTGTGGACGGTATAGAACCCCGGCACCCTTCGGCTGTGGTGACCTGCACCTCATGATTCAGCTCCGCGGCCTTGCGCAGCGTATGGGCACTCCGCCAATCGCCGGGGTGGGGATAGAGCGAATAGGTGAAGTCATGAGTGCCGAGGTCCGCAGTGGCGTCCGGCCATTGCGGTGCACGCAGCAGGGACAGGCGGATCGTGCTGCCTTGAATGTCGTAGCCGTATTTGCAGTCATTCAGCAGGCTGACGCCGTATCCATGTTCGGATACATCCACAAAACGGTGTCCGCAGACCTCGTACTGCGCCTGTTCCCAGCTGGTATTGCGGTGCGTGGGACGCTCCAGCGCACCAAAGGGAATCTCATAGGTCGCTTTGTCTGCGACCACATCGACCGGGAAGCCGACCTTCAGCAGCTTGTGGGCTTCCTTCCAGTCCACATGGGTCTTGAAATCGATTCTGCGGTCATGGGCATACAGGATCAGATCCTGGGTGATCAGCGACTGGCCCAGCGTCCAGCGGAATCTCAGCACATCCCGGACTTGGCCGGAGTGAAGTACGTATTTCTCCACCAGCTCGGCCTCGCCGGCGGGCTGGGCTTCATAGCGGCTGTCGATATCCCAGGCATCCCAGAGTGTCGGACGGTCATGGAAGAAGTGGAATTGGTTGGCCCGTCCGCCCTGCTGCACCACTCCCCGTTCGGCCGCTTTGTCGAACAGGCTGGTGATTTCGCCCCGTTCATTGAACGTCAGGCGGTAGTGCGGGGTCTCCCAGCGGTCATTCAGGACGGTGCGTTCCGGCCGTGCGGAAGAGGCATCCGCATGTATGGCCGCTGCTTCCGGATGTTTCACCGATGCCCCGGCGGCGGACATTTTCGCAGCTAGCATGCGATCTGGCATATTCACTGCTTCCGGGCTTCCCGGTGTTGGCCGTTCTCCGCGTCTCAGCCAGATCGTCTTATACCCCATAGCCGGGATGGCCGGGACATGAATGTAAGCGGTCCGGTGATCTGTTGTCGGGTCCAGCGCAACGTCCGCAGCGGGCAAACCGATTACGAGATCTATCGGAAGTGCATTTCCTGACGCGTCATATGCTGCCAGGGTCCATTCTGTATCTGATGCTTCTGTATCTGCCCATGGAATGGAAACGACTGCATCACGCGCCCAGCCGAGGCTGTTGAACAGCACGTAAGGCTGGCCTTCGCCTGCTGTTGTGACCTGAGCCGCCAGGGCTTCCAGCCCCGGCTGCAGCGCTGCCTCACCAAGGGCGAACACCTCGCGGTATTCCTTCTCCGAAGTCTCATAGGCTTCGGGGATGGCCGAGCCGGGAATAATGTCGTGGAACTGGTTCAGCAGTATCCGCTTCCAGCCGTGATGCAGCTGTTCGGCACTGCTGCTGCGCAGCTCGGGCTTCATGGCAGGAGCGGCCAGGGTCTGCCACAGCTCAGCCTCACGGTAGAGAATCTCCGCCTTGCGGTTGTTCCGCTTGTTGCGGCCATGTGTGGTATAGGTGCCCCGGTGCAGCTCCAGATACAGATCGCCGCGCCATTCGGGCAGCTTGGGCTGCCGCTCCTCCATGCCTGCGAAGAAATCCGCGGCGCTGCTGAAGGTACTGGCCGGCAGGCCGACCATCAGGTCTGCACGGCGGATGTATTCCAGCATCTCGCGGGTGACACCTCCGCCGCCGTCGCCATGGCCGTAGA
>NZ_LVWI01000099.1 GCF_001909055.1 Paenibacillus helianthi | reverse complement strand
GATTTAATGTTACTGATATTTTCCAAGAATTTTGTTTTATATATGGTGAATTATCAGAAGCTTGCGAAGCTTATCTGAAAAAGAAAGACGATTTGGGTGAAGAATTGGCTGATGTTGCACTCTACTTAATAGGACTTTCGGAACTTCTAGGAATTAACTTGGAAGAAGAGATAATGCGTAAAATGGAAATAAATGAAAAAAGAACGTACGAAAATAAAGATGGTGTACTTACAAAAGTAAAAGAATAAAACTTTTCCTCACTCGGCACACAGTATGCACCTCATATAACCTCATATAAAGATAGGGACACATCCAATTGAAACAGGTGACGACGTCATTCCAAGCAAAGAAGCGTAACATTTATTTAATGGACAGAATTCATTTTACTATGTACATATGTACAAAATATGGATTTTGTGCAGATGTCAGAGAAAAACCGCGAAGCACCGCGGGTTTAACGATCCATGTTGTTTACAGCATTACGCATCTCTTCATCTGTTAAGTGTGTATATATCATAGTTGTTTGTATAGATGAATGCCCTAATTGATTCTTCAATCTTGGTACATCGTTGTTTTCCAAATGGTATCGCGTTGCAAACGAGTGTCTAAGCGAATGTACTGTTAGGGAGGGCTTCCCAAATGTAGTAGCGTATTTTTCAATCAGCTTTTCAATCGAGCGCCCAGTCAAACGCCGGCTTTTTCCTTTACGGCCAACAGGAGCTGCAATGAATAAAAAGCTTTCGTTTTTTTCTGGTAAATATCTTGATTCTCTGATCTGCAGATAACTTTCTAAATCCATTAAAGCCTGTTTGCTAAAGTAAACGTATTGTTCTTTATCACCTTTGCGGATCACCCGAACTAACGCTTTATTCAAATCCAGGTCATCCATATTAATGCCTGAAACCTCTGATAATCTAAGCCCGGAACCTAATATCAACGAAACAATCGCAGTGTCACGTTCACGGTTGAATTGATGAAACGTAAAGATCCGTTTATTCTCCTTATGCTTTTCGCCAAAATCATAGGCTACAAATTGTCTGAACAATTCAAAATCGTCTTCTCTAAGAATCTTTCCTTCAATGCGGTTTGCAATGGTTTCCTGGCTTTCTTTAACGGCATTCAGCTCCATCTTGGCCATAACATTTCGTTGAATATAAGGCTTCAGGTCACTGGTCTCAGCCTTGTTCTGAAGGTAATCAAACAAAGATTTTAGCGATGACAATTTTCGATTAATAGTAAGCTTCTTGTTTCCAAGCTGATAATCCAGGAATGACAAAAAGTTTTCGGTTTCACGGATGGTTAATCGCTCCAGTGTTTCTAATTGTATTTCTTTCCGGATTGATGAAGTTATATTCTCAGCGATAAGCCAATCAAAAAAGATAATGTAATCATGACAATAATTAAGAAGAGTCATCGGAGATAACTTGCGTTTTTTACTATCTATATATTCTGTAACATACCAAGGCAAATCAGACAGTTTCTCATCAATTCTTTGAATGTAGTGCATTTTTATCTGTTTATCCATATATGTATCAACCTCCGTAAATCCAATATATCTCATTAATATTTATTCGTCAAATTATTATTTTACGTAATTTTAATATGACTTAAGTAATCCTATAGTTTGATGCGTCACTATAAATTGATATTTCTTATATTTGAAATGTTACTTTGCCATTGTTTCATATTATTGCTGTTCGAAAAATCCCCGAAATTTTATTCCGGGGACCTAGTAAAATGCTTTTGTTAGGCCTTAGTCCTCAAAAAGATCTTCAGATGCCTGAAGTTGTGACTCATAATCGTAGGAAGAGGCCAACTGACGAAGTACGTCTGCTAAGCGATGGTACCCGTGAAGTTCTACTTCTTCTGCTTGCTTCCTATATTTTTCAGCTAATTCTTTCTCCTCTTTACCTGCTGTCCAGGAGTGAACTCCTCTCGAGTTATACAATTCAGTTCTATAACCTTCCCGCATATCCTTAGCATCTTTTTCATTTAATACCTTGGCTGCAGAATGATGTATCCAAAGTCCATCTGGATCAGCAGGTGTATAAATGAGCACGTGTCCAACCATAGTAAGTGCGACTTCCAAATGGCCAGATTCATGAGAAAGTTTTTTCACTTCTTCAAGCCAATTAATCAGAAAATCTCCATCGAATGTCCCTTCCCGACTACCTGGTGGTTTACTCCATTCTCTAAGTAAGTTATAAGCATTTGATGCTATATTTTTCTTATCCTCCGATGAATCATCTTCAGTTTGTTGCTCTTCATTTTTGGAGCGAAACACTGTGCGTATGACCTGACAAAAAAAAGTTGGTTGTTCAGCTAGTTGTTGCTCTAAAATTTTTGGTTTTGCATCAGGATAATGTCGAAGCAAAGTCAAATAACTCCATTCTATTTGTGCAAGCTCATCTTGGTTTGTTTTCTCTTCATTCTGTAGAGCCTTAATAATCTCTACAATGTCATGAGCATCAATTGATTGAATACCCTTAGGGGAAGCAAGCACTGCTCGTAGCACACGCACAGCTTGTTGGCTATCAATAGTGCCTTTATCATGTAATAGTTTGTCCAGGCATTTGACAGCGGCATGCGGTCGATTATATTGAAGTAAACAATCAATTGCCCAATCCAATTGTTCTTCTGTTTCATATGGATTTGCATTTGTTAGAGACCAATATAGTATTTGGTCCTCTCCAAGAAGATTTTCTAACCTCCCCCACGTCTCAGAACTGAAAGGTAGATATACAAGCAGTTGCGCTATTTGGGATTTACTCCAATTTGAAAAATCGAGATTATCAATCCATTGCCACCCATGTTTACGGAATGCCCCCAATATAAAGCCACCAACAAACCTCGACAATGAATCCATATTCGAAATAATTAATTCTGGAAGAATAGCTTTTTCAATAACATCCTCACCCAGTACGCCTGAAGCAAGTCCTACATACATTGGATGCTCAACAACCTTAGCAAAGTTTAGAAGCTCTTCAACACCTCCTGAAACCAAGATTTCCTTTACAGCCTTCTGTCTAAGCTCATCTAGCTTTCTCTGTTGTTCTTGATAATTCCCAAGTTCCTCAAATAAATGTGAATCGTAGTCATTAAAGATTCGTTGGTTTCGATAAAATGGGTCTACGGGAGAAAGACTGTCGGCAACAGTTTGGATATTATCAACCATTTCCGAAGGTATTGACCACTTTGCATCTGAAAACTTTCTGTGTCTTAAAATAAGAACCGTAAGTTCATTCCATATTTTAAAGCGAGCTTCTTGAGGTAAACAAAGAACTTCTGGAGAACTCAAGTAACTTAACAGTTCATCACCCACTGGCTGGGGCAAGTCTGAGAAACGTGAAATTAATTCATTTAGTTTTGATAAATCATGCTTAGAAGCTTCTATTAGTAATCGTGCATATCCGGATATCTGCTCCCAATATTCTTGATTCGTAACACCTTTAGTCCAATCATCTGAAATTAGTTCTCTCCACGATGGCTTATGAGAACCTGATGAGACTTGATGTGAACTAGGAAGAAGCTCTAATAGTAATTTCCACGCAACATCAGGAAACTCTAGGAAAAGGGTTGAGACAGCTACTTTTCTTTTTGAAACTGAGGCATTAGTCTGAGGCAACCACGGCAATAAGATAGTCGAGAGAGAATTAGCAGGACGATTAGCCCAGTTTCCACCTGGATCTTTTTGAGCAAGTTCTCCAAGTATCATAACTACACGGGTTAAATATTCAGCATCCCAAGCTAAGGTTTCCAATGCCCAAAGTAATCCTGTCATGTAATTGTGCCCCATCAATCCTGTACCCTCTTGCGAAAAAACGCTCTCAAATGGAGAGTAATCACTTGCTAATGCTTCTTCAACTGAACCAAGAAATTCATTTGGAGCTGCCTCAGCAAATAATGGTAAAAGATCATTCAGGCTGGCCCAAAGGATCCAGTCTGCACCAAAAAAGAGTTCCCTAATTGTTGTGGAGGCCGTCATCACAGCTTTTGCTGAGGAACATGATATCAACGCTTGTGCTTGGCTTCCTAGCAATGCCAATGTTTCTGCTATCCCTTTCCTAATTAGCTTAGAATGATTTAAATTCTTACCGTATATACTAGCCGCATACCTCTGATCACCAGGTAAATCGAATTGAGGGTCGCGTTCTTTTAAAACTGTCAATGCAATTTCTTTAAATCGGTCGAGAAGTTCATCATATATTCGTGGTCCAAGAGCATACCATCCCTCGTATCGCAAAACAAACTTCCAGTTACCCTCTCTATTGATTAGGGGACTGTTCGGACGAAGCGAAATATCACGAATCTTTCCGATCCAATCCCCGTAAAGGTTTCCCGAAAGTTTCTCCACGATTGATTTATCTGCATCAGACCGTTCATTCCATGCACCAAGTAGTTCTGCAATAACAAGTTCAGCTGCATCCGTTCTTTGAGCCCATTCCGCCATCAATGAAAGATGTTGGATACATCTAAGTAAGGAGCTTAAATTACCGTCACTTTTCTGCGCTAGAGTACGTGCTCGTTCCTCGTTGTATCCAGCCTTAACCAAAGCTTCTTTTAATTGATAACTTTTAGGGTTTGGAATAGTAACTCTGTTCGGATGCGGAATCCCGCCTGGTCTTCCGCTAAAGATGACCAAGTGCCTGCCTCTACGTGCTCTTTCCAGAAGTTTTGTACTTGTTTCTGTCTCATCAAGGTCAAAATTTGCAACTAGAAAATGAGGTGTTTTCAGAGAAACCATTGCATTCCAAGCTTCCACATTCGAAATGATAAGACAGCGCCCGGCGATATCCACTTTTGATTCTTCATCTAAGGATGCAACATGAGCAGCAACAAAATCTGCTACCTGTTCAGGAAAGAGGGTGTCTACTTTAAGTTGAAACAATGTTCCAGAAAATAGTTCATTCAATTTATCACTAGCCCCATTGCGGTTAGTAAGAAAGACTTCTGGTGTAAGAGGGGGAGGGTCTCCTATAGTTTTTAAATCTCCCCAATGTTGCTCTGCAGTTTGTATGTACTGGATAGGTAAATTCATAATCTCTGCAAGCCATGTTTCTACAGCGGGAAAATGGTGCAACCAATCTATAAGTACGGATCCATCTATTACACGAACATCGGCCCACTCGTTGTTCTGCCGTCTACTATGTAACCATTCAGCTTGCGCGTTCTCTTTCCATGTATGCTGCCAATCCCTTCTACCAGAAAGCGGTGTAACGAAGACAAATGTTGATTCTTTCCTTACCTCTTCTGGAGTTGCGTCAGTCAATCCATGATAATCCGATGTTGCTTTGTCTCTGGCGTTATATCCAGTACCAATTTCCCAGAACGATCTTCCTTCAGGTACAAAAGGATCGAAACTATATTCAGTATTTAATAATCCGTCAGGACCTGGCTGTCCAATACTATCTCCTAGTGGAAACCTGCGCTCCTTCGGATTTGGAGAAGACACAGCAACCAATCGCCAAACAAGTTCAACTATTTTCCCTTGAGCTTCTCGTGTATTTCCACGTACCCACTCATCAAGTTGATTCTCATTTATTAGACTCATAATTGAACGCATCCCTTCTGTACTTATAGAAATTGCTTAAACACAAGTTCGACAAAGATCTCTGTTATACCTTCATAAAAATGTTAACGGAAGATTACGGACTGAGTATTTTCATGTAATGGTGATAGTCTCTAACAAATAAGAAGAAGCCACACCAAATTGGAACAGCCCCTTTTTCTTTTCAACAGTATGTTTCCTGTTAAATGCATTTAGTATCTTCACAGTTATTCCATATAGGAGATTATTAATAGTGCCACTTTTTAATCGGTATCATCAAATTTTACGAGTAATAAATCGATTACCCCATAAGAAACATGCCGTAATTATGATTGAAAAAATTCTACTTGAGATAAATCGAAATCATGTGATAAGTAAAAGTTATGAGGATCTTCATTCTTGATGCAATCCTCTAGCCGTAAAATATGAAGAAGTATCATTTTAAAATAGGTCAATGTCGATTAGAAATACTAAAAACCTGCTTTATTTTTAAAACACAGAGTATTCAGATTCGAAGCTCCCTATAGTCTTCTCTACCGTCAGTAGCTTCGTCAATAATATACTCAGTAACCCGGATTCTTTCAAAACAAGTACTTAACAAGTAATAATGGATACCGAAATGATAACGATAAGGAACAGGGTTATAATGTTCAAGATTATTATCTGTCGGGTATCTAAAACGTGAAGAAGTTTCATCCACTCCATTTACCAATTTTACATAAAAATCAATTTGATTTGAGTGTGGAATCGAAAAAAAATTCATTGGTCCTTCAGCATGCTTATCTTTAGAACCATTCCATAGTCCAAGCAGATTGTGTTTCTTTGTGCTTATTAACTCAATAGCCTCATCCATCGTATTCTGCACATCTTGCACAAAGCTTTTTTAAAGATAATTCGATCGCATTGCGTAATAAATAGCAAACAGGATGATAACAGCTTATGTTACTTTTATGGTTCTCCGTAAAATCGCTTATGCGTTTTTTATATAGGTACTCGGCGCAATCGCTATACGCATCCGCATAGCGATTGAAATCTGTTGGTCTGTAATCTTCACCTATAACACATCTCAAATAATAATGTCCACCCTCTTCTAAAAATTCGGAACTACAATCAGGGTTATCAATGAAATCGCCTAACTTGTCAACTGCATAAGGGATTTCATTACATTCTTGAGGCAACTCTTTTATTAAACGTTGGAGCAAAGCAAAAGCATAACTAAACTTTGTTGAAATCTTAATTAAATCTATATCTTTTCGTTCTTCGAACACCTTCTTAACTTTTAAATGTCGATCAAACACATCGTTAGTCATATGAAACTTGTAAGGGTATCGAAAAGAATCCGACACTTTATCGAACAAGCTTATATTGTCAAAAAAGTCTCCTAACCATGTATATCCTGCCTTATCTTGATCCGGATTAATAGATAAGGCCGTCACTTCTTGATATAATGTGCTCAAATCATGTCGGGTTCTTCCAATGAATAACTTTCTCTCTGATTGATCCTGTACCTCTTGAAAATAAATCGCTTTGAGCAGAAGTTCTATACTTTGTCTGTACAGGTACACCATGGGGAAAAAAAGTGTGTCTAGGCGAGCTATGCTTGACTCGCTGGCCATATAATAAACAACTTCAGCAGCGGAAATCTGAAAGTTAATAGCCATCACCAAGAAGTCTTTCGATAAATCATTGAAATGTTGAATTTCACCTAATGCTTGCTCCAATCGTTCACGTGAAGGATATTCTTCTTTTAAATAATCGTATAGCCCTTGTTCATACCCTTCTAACTCATCACGTTTTACTTTTTCACCATAGTAAATATTTATAATTCTATTCAGTTTATTCTTGCTTAAATTACTGCAAATAAGTTCTTTGTTAACGGATATAAATGTCAAATCAAAACCTCCTTTATTTATTCTTTCTTAGGCTTATTCCCAGTTACCATTACGTCATTATATAGTGTTTTTTAGTCTACGATATCTCATATATCGATATCGTATAGATCTCAGTTGCTCAAACTTCTCACAATATTCGATGTTAAAGCTTGACGAGGCACTTTAGAGATTTTTACATAAATTTCTTTTGGTGCCGATAAGGAAGTTCCTACTCACTTGCTCGTTAGTGAGATAAGATCACCCTGACCACTACGATAATTGCTGTGAACTATCACTCTCGTCTTATTAAAGATGGCCAAGAGAGTCATATATGAAGCTCCATACTGTAAAACTCTCCCTGCTGCTTCTTAATTATTGCATATCAGGATATACACCTTATACGTCTACTACTTATATGATTCCTTCACGTACGGTACTACCAGTATTGGACAGTGTGATTCTCACATTTCAGCATTTATATTACATATGAGTGTCTCACGACGATCGTTTTTTTACGCGGTATTTTAATACCATAAACTTAGAATAGCAATGCTTATACTTTCTAAACAGTGACCCGACAATCTTAAGTAGCGAAAAAGGAATACAGAAAAGAAATGGGAATACAGAAAAGAAATGGGAATACAGAAAAATTTGGAGCAACACATCGAGGGCTGGTCTTTCTCTTCTTGGGACCTGTTTTATCAAAGCTTTGTACTCAGCAGGTGGAAAGCATTTAGTTGTATTCTGTAAAAGTTCAAGACTATTGCTTAATTTGCAGAAGCAATTGTTCCTAATAAGGAAACTAGACGTTAATCCAGCAATCCATATTTAATTAATTTTATTCCCAAGTGAGTTAAGTGAAATTGAGAATACTCGTATACCTCACCTTCAAGTCCAAAGTAGTTCATAGAGACTTGGCCCGGATTTAAGCCGAAGCCTGTATTTTCGATCACCATACCAGTTGCAACTAAGTGCTCATACTCAGTTCCCAAAAACCAGATTTGCTGATTATCTTCAATTGTTGAACCAGTCTGTCTTAAGAACTCAATTGTTAGAATATTCAGATCTTCAATAACAACCTTATCCAGGATGGAACACAATCTAGCAAATGTGGCAGAGTCAATTTTTTCGTACAAAAAAGCTGAAAAGACTTTGGCCAGAATTTTCGCCTTTTCCTTTGCTTCTTGTCTATCCAAGTAGACTAAGATTTGCTGGCTCAGTTTTTTTTGGTTCTTGGTATGTTTTTCGATAAAGCGGCGTCTGTCTTCTAAAGGAATGTTATAAAGCTCCTCAAAAAATAAACCTAGCTTTATAAACAAATGTCTATTACGAATACTGTCGATTAACTCTAATGTATCAGCAATTGTTCTCAGAACTGGAATGCTCTTTATTAACCCGTTATCGTATGCCTGATCTAACCCTGCTTCTCCAACTGATATAACTATCTTTTTCATAGGCTCATTTTTCATTAATTCGAATATATTAAAACTTCTTTTCACAATAGTTTCCTCCTCTTATCTCACCTATTTGTTTACCAGAAACTCCAGAATTGCCGTCCTCCCGTATCAATACGAATTCATTGCAAATCAGTTCAAAGTATTGTAGATGATGCCACTTAACGGCTTGGTTGAGAAAGCACTTTTATCTATATAATTTGAACTTAAGAAATGATGGTGTACTGACTAAACGGAACCCTTTTGGATCAAGGGTTTAGTCAAAAATGATAAATGTGGGTCTGTTTAAGATTTTAGAGTAAGAGTCCTTGTTATTCAGCTATCACGAACCCCCACTTAAAAGTGCATTTATTGCATAACCAGTCACTGTCAGTCTATGCGTCATATATACCAACTTGCTAACTATTGAGATTGAATGTTACTGTACTTAAAACTGGTTCCATTGCAATCAATGACAAAATTAATAATTAATAAAGAGAGTCAGTTTAGATGCTCTCTTTGAAATAGTTAACTGATAATAAAAAGCCGGCTTCATAGACCGGCTTATGCAAAGTCAAAGCAATCAAAATCTTACAATTCCTGCACCTGGTAACCAAAATTGTTTTCATAATATACCACATGTTGATGAAGTATAATTAGTACCAATCTAATTTAATATTTATTTATTTCGTTAGGAACAAGAACAGCCGCTAATCTATGTATACCTGATCTAGAATGATTTCTATAATTTTTATTGGTATATTCTATTAAAGTGTTCATTTTTTCACTCATCTGAGTAGCATTTTCCACACCAAAAAGTTCTTGTACATCATTAAAGTGACTCTTCTTCCGTAATTTCCTGAAAAAAGGTACTGTATTCTCTCTAATATATGGGCCCATATAAAGATCCCACTGAAAATAATCATCACTGAGATTGTAAAAATACATTAATACATAAATTAATAAATCTGCTTGAATTATTTGTGCATTAGAATACTTTGGTATAGTAG
>NZ_LVWI01000098.1 GCF_001909055.1 Paenibacillus helianthi | reverse complement strand
CCTTATGGATATGGAGGACCGCTCATAGAGCTCACAATAGGAAGTAGGACCGAAGAGTTATTGGAGATATTCTATGAAGAGTTCAACAATTATTGTATTAAAGAAAATATTGTATCTGAATTTGTAAGATTCCACCCCTTAATACATGATAAAGAAATTTATACAAAATTCATGGATGTTCAAACTAGTAATATGAATATATATCTGGACTTTGATGATTTTAATACAGAAGAAGAATTGCTGAAAAGTTACAAACATAGTAATAGGAAAAGTATAAAAAAGGCAATGCAAAATGGAGTTTCGATTATTATTGATACTGATCTGGTTCATTTCAACGAGTTTTTTGATATATATAATCATACTATGAATAGAAATGAAGCGGATAAGTTTTACTATTTCTCTGCTGAGTTTTTTGAATCAATAAATAAAATGAGACACAATGTAGTATATTTTCATGCTGTTTATCAAAACAAGATTATTTCCACAGAATTGTTGCTATTTGACGGAAATTGTATATATTCTTTTTTAGGTGGTACTTTATCGGAGTACTTCCAGGTCTGCCCAAATAACTTACTAAAGCATAAAGTGAGTTTATGGGCTAAGGAAAAAGGTATAAGATATTTTTTATTAGGTGGAGGATATACGGCAAACGATGGGATATTTAATTACAAAAAAAGTTTTGCACCATTAAATGAAGTTCCTTTTTTTGTGGGGAAGAAAATTCATAATAAGTATCTTTATGATTTACTCTGCAGTTTGCGAAATATGAGTAATCCAAATTCAATTAATAACTATTTTCCCCAATATAGAAATATATAAAAGTTGCTGGAAAGGATGAGATTGAAAAATGAAACGTGAGAGAATATATCTTTCGCCACCAAACATGGGTGGATACGAGCAAACATATATTAATGAAGCATTCGAGTCTAACTGGGTAGCTCCACTTGGACCCAATGTTGACGAATTTGAAAAAGAGCTATGCAATTACGTGAATTCTAACGCTGGTCTAGCTTTAAGTTCCGGTACTTCTGCAATTCATTTAGCGCTCAAACTATTAGAGATTGGTAAAGGAGATATAGTCTTTTGCTCTTCATTAACTTTTGTTGCTAGTGCAAATCCAATTTTATACTTAGGAGCAAAACCAGTATTCATTGACTCGGAACCATACTCTTGGAATATGTCTCCAGTTGCGCTGGAAAAGGCACTAAATAAAGCTAATTCAATGAATAATTTGCCTAAAGCAATAATCGTTGTGAATCTTTACGGACAAAGTGCAGAAATGAACTCTATAGTTCCTTTATGCCAGAAATATAATGTACCTATTATTGAGGATGCTGCGGAATCTTTAGGTGCTACTTATAATGGAAAGGCTAGTGGGACGTTTGGGGAATATGGGGTGTACTCGTTTAATGGTAACAAAATAATAACTACTTCAGGTGGTGGAATGCTAATTTCAAATAATGTTGAATCTATTGAGAAGGCAAGATTTTGGTCAACTCAATCCCGTGAAAAAGTGTTACATTATGAACATATTGAAGTGGGGTATAACTATAGGCTTAGTAATATATTGGCTGGGATTGGGCGAGGTCAACTAAAAGTATTAGATGAATATATAAATGCAAAGCGCGAAGTTTTTAATAGATATCATGTTGCTTTATCAAACATTCCGGGGTTTAATTTTATGCCTGAGTTAAAGGAGAGTCGTTCTACCAGATGGTTGACTACATTAACAATCAATAAAAAGATGGCGGGTATTTCCTCATTAGAACTGATTAACGAATTATCAAAATACAATATAGAATCCAGACCAGTTTGGAAACCTCTACATTTACAGCCACTGTTTAGTGATTGTGAGTATTTTAAACATATGGAAAATATGAGTGTGTCAGATCAACTTTATTTAGATGGTATTTGTCTACCTTCAGGGTCAGACCTTTCTGTGGAAGATCAGGATTTTGTGATTAATACTATTGTCAATATCTTAGCAGTTTCTAAAATTTGATTAAATGTTTTTTTGAATCGCCAATAAAATTATGGATTAAGGAGGCTTTTCATGATTGTTTTAGTGACTGGGGGAGCCGGGTTTATTGGTAGTCATACATGCATAGAACTATTAAATGATGGGTACGAAGTAATAGTAATTGATAATTTGTCCAATAGTAATATTGAATCCATAGTCAGAGTGGAAGAAATCACGAGAAAAAAAATAAAATTCTATAATTTTGACCTAAGTGATCATAATAGACTTGAAAAGATATTTTTAGAACATAAAATTGACATTGTTGTGCATTTAGCAGGCTTTAAGGCAGTTGGCGAATCAGTACTTAATCCACTTAATTACTATAAAAATAACTTAAATGGAACGATAACACTGTGTGAGGTGATGTCTGAATATAATGTGAAAAAGCTTATATTTAGCTCATCAGCTACTGTATATTCACAAAGTAAATTTGGTAAGGTCAGTGAATGTTCTCCTTTGGGTGCAACAAATCCTTATGGAAGAACTAAATTGATGATAGAGAAGATACTTGGAGATATATATATATCTGATCATGATTGGAGTATTGCTACTCTTAGGTACTTTAATCCAATAGGTGCGCATAGTAGCGGTTTAATAGGTGAAGATCCAAATGGGATTCCAAATAATTTAGTACCCTATATATCTCAAGTCGCTTCCGGAAAGTTAGAAGAACTCAAAATTTTTGGTAATGACTACGATACTCTTGATGGAACTGGTGTAAGAGATTATATTCATGTTGTTGATTTAGCAAAAGGTCACTTGTGTGCGATCAATAGGGTGAAGGAATCTAAGGGAAATGAAGCATATAATTTAGGTACTGGTTCTGGTTACAGTGTAATGGAATTAATCGATGCATTCGAAAAAGTAACAGGTAAAAAGGTTCCTTTTAGAATTGTTGAACGTCGACCAGGGGATATAGCTATTTGTTATGCAGATGTGCTAAAAGCGAATAGAGAATTAGGGTGGAAGGCTGAAAAGGGGATCAAAGAAATGTGTTACGATGCGTGGATATGGCAAACTAAAAATCCAAATGGTTACAAAACCTCTGAAGTTACAACGGTTTAGGCGTAGATAACTTTTTTGCACCTAAGTCTAAATATTTTGAGTCTTTGCTAGAGAATAGATTTAGAAAAGGATACTATTTGACTTTTAATTTTTGCTGGAGAGTAAAGTCGGAGAAAACTAAACATAGGTTGGATTCTAAAGACTAGTAACAGCAAAAATTCAACTTCAAACAGGACACTGAAGGATGAGATTTACATAAATGACTGCATAGCAGCTATGATTTTCTCACTAAAACTTTATATTGAACTTGAAAACTTGAGGGAACGTAGCTGTTAGGGGGATTTTGGGGCTGCAGGGAGCGATAGCGTCCACCTGTGTTTCGGAAATTTAGCCGCTAGTAGCTGTACAAATGAAGAATAGAAAAAAATAGTATTCTAAGGAAATATTTTACTTATTTGCAACTGACTTAAACTAGACTGGAAAAGTGGACATGGTAAACTCAACCCATGAATACTAGAAAAAACTCCAGAATGGCAAAAGCTCGGCTGTCATCACCAAAGCCCAAAAATTTACATGAATGACGAACTGGTAGGCAGTTACGGTTCTTTTAATAAGTCTGTAACGCTAAAAGAAGGGGCAAACGTCTTCACTTTCAAAGCAACTGACAATTTAGGTAAAAGCTCAGAGCCTGTTACGAAGACTATTACATTTTCGGTAGGCGCACCCGTTCTTACTCTGGACTATACTCCCGAAACGACTAGTAACAAACAGCTTACGCTTAGCGGCAATGCTACGGACTTGAATGACAGCAATCCAAAAATCTATTTGAACGACGAGCTGGTAGGCAGTTATGGAAGCTTCTATAAATCGGTTACTTTGGCTGAAGGCAGCAACAAATTTGTATTCAAGGTTACCAATAGCTTTGGAAAAGTTACTACGGTGGAGAAGACTGTCATTTACACCCCGGCACCAAGTAAAGAGTAGGATTGCAA
This sequence comes from Paenibacillus helianthi, assembly GCF_001909055.1. Taxonomy (GTDB): domain Bacteria; phylum Bacillota; class Bacilli; order Paenibacillales; family Paenibacillaceae; genus Paenibacillus_AQ; species Paenibacillus_AQ helianthi. The sequence goes on along the minus strand of NZ_LVWI01000098.1, from coordinate 6,031 downwards.
CAATCTATGCGAATGGTATGGATGTAATGGTGGAGCAGAGGATATCTCTGTTCCACCATTTTTTTGTTTTAGGAACTGAGTGTGCATAAGGCTCAAGCCTTCCCCCCAACCAAAAACCCCAGCCCCGGCACCCGCTTCACCACCATACTGAGCCCTAGCGACCCTGCAACAGCTATCACTGTGGTTGGGAACCAGCTCAGGTAGCTGTCATAGAGGTTGTGCTCCATGAAGTTCAGCAGCAGGATGAAGATACCATAGTGGAAGATCAGGATGGCGAGAGATTCTTGGCCGATGTAGGTGAGGAAGGCAGTGAAGAATCTGGATTTGGAGAGCAGTTGGGTCATTTGGATGGTGAGCAGGCTGCCGGCGATCCCGGCGGTGTAGAAAAGAAGCAGATTGCCGTATTCCCTATTGTTCATATCTACATAGCTGTTGAAGTAGGCTGCGGCTAGGAAAATGACTATTAGTAGGAGGGTGCCCAGGTTGAAGATACGGATCTTGCCGAGCAGTTGACGCTGCTTAAGCTGGTAGCCGATGAACACGAAGAGCTGGGCAACGAGTGCGACATCGATGTTCCAGGGCAGGAAGGCTACAGTGCTTAGAGCATAGCCGGACAGGCTTAATGAGAGCATGGCGGCAAGCTGCAGGAGGAGCGGGCGTCCACTCAGATAACGCATACTGAGGCAGAAAATAATCTGGGTCATGAACAGACAGGCCAGGAACCAGATGGGAATGTTCAGGAGCAGGCCGCCGGAATAGGTTCCGTAAGCGATAGCCACTAGAGGTTCATGCCAAGCGATGTCCGGGGTGTGATTGGTCTCGAGGGTTCGGAGTGTAAGCCAGAGTAGGTAGCTTAGGAGTCCGGCAGAGAGATAGGGAACGACGAGGGTAACGATTCGGGTACGCAGCAGGGAGGTGAAATTGTCAAAATATTTGGAGGCGCTGAAGAGGTACCCGGAGACGATGAAGAACAGCGGAAGCCGGAAGTCTCTGAACATATCATTCAGAACGACTGGAGTTAGGCCGGCATGTCCTACTACAACGAGCAGAATCGTAATGCCTCTTACCATGTCGATCACTTTGAGCCGAGGGGTCCTTACGGTGGCGGAAGTCGATTCTGCTGCAGTTGTCACTGAAGATGTGTCCGGTGCTTGCATGGCTTGGCGGCAGCCCCCTAACATATAAGTTATACATTAGGTTATAGGAAATAATAGGTAAGAACAATGGTGCAAACTAGTTATTTCAAATACTACCTTAGTTGGTTGATATACTTACGTGATCGTTATATAAATAGGGGGAGTTGGGGTTCTTTTTATAATTGATGTGTAATCATATGAAATGAAAGGAAAGTGAGCGGATGAAGGAATATGACTATTCATTGGATGCAATCAAGGGGATTAGCTGTATTTTGATGATTATGGCGCATATTCCGCTTTATTTTAATGGCAATGAACGTGTGTTTCAGATCGTTGCCGGTTTGGCTCCTGTACTTTTCTTTGCGGTCTCGGGGGTGACAACCACGCTGCAGGCACGCAGGCGAAGCTTCAGATCGATGCTTAGCTTTTATGCACTGTTCGCTGTCATTGGCTTCTCTTATAATCTCATGTGGAGACCGGATATCCAGGCATTCAAGATTATGGATGTTCCTCAGATCATCGCACTCGGGGTACTCAGTGTATACCTCCTGGAGAAATACCTCAAACCTCCACTCTATTTATACCTCCTTTTGTCGCTGATAGCGTATTCGGTACATGGTTTCATCGGCCACCGCTTGCCGGATTTCCCTCTCAAGTCTGTTTTGTTCACAGAGACGATCGGGTTTACGTATTTCCCCTGGATGTTTGCGTTTGTGGCCGGAATCTTTGCCTACCGGTGCAGTAATCGGGTGAATCTCATTCTAGCTCTATGTGCAGGGCTGCTGCTTGCCGTAGTCAGTTACGGAGGCGTGCATGAAGCGGATTTTGTTAAATATAATATGTCCGTGCAATATCTGCTGCTGTCGCTGGTGGTGTTGTTCGGGGTCTTCTACCTCTTCAGACGCAAAAAAAGCTACACTTCCACAAATCTGATTCTGTATTTCGGCAAGCATTCGCTACTATTTCTGTTTACCCATCTGTTCCTAATCCTGGCATTTGACCGGTTGGGTCTGGGCCGCTTATATATTGTATGGATGTGGGGTCTGGCTCTGGTCTGCACCTATGCGGCGATGAGAATCCTGCTGTGGCTGGGCCGCTACATAGAACATTACATGGATCATCCGGTCCCTTGGGTTCTTATCGTCGTTGGTGTTGTTGCGGTTCCGCTGGTGACCTCCAATAGGGATTTCATCATTCTTGCAGAAGCCGTACTGGGCATTCTCTTCTCGCTCAATTACAAAAAACTCTCCAGCTTAATGTCTGCAAGCCCATCTTCCCGCCCGCTGCCAGCCACTCAGGAGGCTCTTCATGACCAAGCCTAATTACAAGCTGATCAGTAGCACCCGCCGGAAGTCCGGAACGGCGCCTGCAACCTACGCTTCGTGATGGCCAAACAGGGTAAATATACCCTAGGAGGTGTAACTATGAAATGGACCAAACGATTACAGCTAACCTCGTTAACCCTTCTCTCTGCAGGTCTGCTCACTTATGCAGGGTGGGGGACAGCAGCTTCAATGACAGCAGCGGCGGCGCCAGCAACACCAACACCGTCCTGCAGTAGCGGGGATCACGGAATTCTGCAGAAGCTGCAGAAGAAGCATACAGATGGGAGTTCGGAGCCACTTACCTTCGATGCTGTGGATTTTCTGAACGCGGATACGGGCCGGGCGGCCGGTAACGGCTTTCTCATCGGGACTTCGGATGGCGGCTGTCACTTTCAGGAGATCTATCAGGGACAATGGAGCTTTCAGCAGATCGATTATCCGGATAATGTACATGGGTGGGCCCTGGCAACCGTTCAGGATGGACAAGCCAAGTACTTGATTCGAACGACGGACGGCGGCTCAACCTGGAAACGGCTGGGTTCTGACATGGTAACTTTTGAACGCATAGAATTCCTGGATAGTACAACCGGGTTTGGCTATAACCGTGCTTCTACCTATTATACGAACAATGGTGGGGTCAGTTGGAGCAAAATCACTACACCGGCCAATACGCGCGGAGCTGATTTCACAAGCCGCAATAGCGGCTGGGCGGTAGTTATCGTTCCAGGTAGGGGCTACCAGGTGATGCGAACCACCGATGGCGGGGCCAGTTGGAAGCGGATGATGAACGCGGCTTATAGCGATCCGAAGTATGCTAGAGTTTACGCGAATGCGTCGCAGGTGTATACCGTACTCTACGGTGGTTCGGGAATGTCGCAGACCTCGTATTCACTCTATGGCAGCTCCAATGCTGGCAGCAGCTGGACCCGGGTCATTGCTCAGGAAACTGCCGGTGGCGGCCCGGCACCAGGGAGTGGAGCGGCCAAAGTGAAGAAGGGACCGGGTTCGGGCAGTCCGGGAAATATGCAGCTGGTCGGCAAAACGACGGCCTTCATGGTGGGCTATCAGCCTGCGGCCCAGATGGTGGGCACCGGTGTGACCAAGAATAACGGCCAGGCATGGAGCAACTCCAAGACGGTTTTGGGCTTTGAAGGTGTCATCTCCTTCGTAGATGATAATCAGGGCTGGCTGGCGGTACGGGATCTGAATAGCTCAACCCTGTATTTTACCAAAGATGCAGGGGCGAATTGGAGTGCCAAGTTTTCTTTTGAGTTCTAAAGGGGCTGTTTCAGAGATTTGTCACGCTTTCGTCTTGTCTATAGCGGTCCTCGCCCGCTTATAATAGGGGAAAGAGACAGGAGGAGGATTGTCCAGATGAGAAGTAAAGTTCTGGTAGCCGCAGGAATAGTGGTTGTTATTGCCATAGGAACATATATGTTAGCTGGAACCACAGACAAGAACGGGAGCAGCAAACCGGATACAGCTGCGGTTGAAATGGACACCCCAAGCTTCAAGCAAATGGTGCAAAGCTACAGCATGCGGACCGCACAAGCCGAGTCGGCGTCTATTTCATCCACACAGCTTATTGTTAAAGAGAGTGATGGCAAATCTACGACCTTTCCTTTGCCGGCAGACGAATTTTTCGTCTCCATCGCCCCCTATGTTGAGAAAACACATCCGTGTGCAACCCATAATCTGACCGGATGCCAGGGAGAGATGGTCGAGGAAGAGTTTAATATTTCGGTCAAAGACGCGGACGGCACTAAGGTCATGGACAACCAAACCGTGAAATCCCAGCCCAACGGATTCATCGATTTGTGGCTGCCGCGGGACCAGACCTATCAGGTAACGATCGAGCATGACGGCAAAAAAGCCGAATCCGAGATTTCCACGTTCGAGAAGGACGATACTTGCGTTACGACGATGCAGTTGGGGTGAGGGACAACTAGGCAAGTCTCAGCACCTGTCGTCTACAACGCAAGATAATGGATATGAACCCCCGTCTCCATAATTGAGGCGAGGGTTTTATATTACCCTACTCATGGTAACATTTGTTAGAAGATGCGCATTAAGTTATGCGGAATCGGTCAGAGAGGGGTGTTAAGAACTATTTATAAAACGTTGTGTTCATACGATAGAATAATAAAGACTTAATCTATTTCGGAGGGACACAAGGTGAGAATACATATTAAGAAACTGAAGATCGGCGATGTTCTGAAAACCGATATTTTTAACCGTCAAGGTCTTCATGTGCTGGCAAAAAAGACAAAAATCCGTCTTGAGGATATTGCATTACTGAATAAACATAACATTAAATTTGTGGATGTTGAGGGCAGTGTAGAAGAACGTATAGCAAGAGAGGTATTTAATGGTACTGAACGTCCTCTGAGAGTCAAACATAATTATGATGAATCTATTAGGGAATACCAAGCCTTCTTTTTGGAGGCTGTAATCTCGGGAGAGTTTGATCAATCGAAAGTGAAATGGACGCTAATGCCTTTGTTGGAACAGCTTGATGAGCAAAAAGACGTGCTTACACTACTGTTCAGTTTCCAAAAAGAAGATGAGACCATTTACAATCACTCCTTGCAGGTTGGTTTGTTGTCATACTATATTGCTGCGTGGCTAGGCTATCCGAAGAGTGAAAGACTTGAAATTAGCAAGGCAGGATACCTCCATGATATCGGGAAGAGTCGCGTTCCGTTATCCATCCGTAACCGGGTCGGCCAATTAAATGATGAGGAAGAAAAGGTGCTTCAGAAGCATACTGCGGCAGGCTATCAGATTATCCGCAAATCGTTGAACAATGATACAACTGCATTAGTGGCGCTGCAGCATCACGAAAGGGAGGACGGAACAGGCTATCCTTTCGGATTACAAAAAGATAAAATCCATCCCTATGCCCAGATTGTTGCTGTGGCCAATGAATTCATCAGCAAGACATTTACTCCTGCGGAACAGCCGAGGCGAAACTTCTCAATAGTGCTTCAAGAAATTTATGAGCTTGGATTCGGTAAATTGAACGAGAAGCCCGTGCAAGCGCTAATACATAATCTGCTCCCTAATATGATTGGAAAAAAGGTACAGCTTAGCAATGGACACATAGGAGAAATTGTATTGAACAATCCTATGGATTTTTTCAGACCCCTTGTGAAAGTGAAAGAGGTATTTATAGATTTGTCAAAAGAACGTAATCTGAATATTCGAGAAATTATAGTTTAGATCAATTTTAACTGATAGGTATGCGCTAGTTGGATTATCGGGGGAATTTAAAAGGGGCTGTCTCAAAAGCCATGAAATGGCTACTTGAGACAGCCCCGCTGTTTTTGAGTTGGATGGACTTGCGCACTTGGTGCGGACGCTCCGCGAACGGACCGTTGCTACAATCGCTGTGCTCTCCAGATTTTATTTATTTCCCGTAGCGGTAAAAATCCGGAGAGCAAGGCGACCGCTACCGCTTTTCCGCAATCAGTCCGTCCTCTCCGCTGTTTAAGCGGGGGAACGTTCCTACAATTCTTTCAAAAATCACAAAAAGAAATCGCCCTTTGGTAAAATGGAAGTGTCGAGCAA
>NZ_LVWI01000097.1 GCF_001909055.1 Paenibacillus helianthi | reverse complement strand
ATGCTCGTATTCATCATGCGAAATTACTTCAACCCTTTTTGGAAGATTACAAAGCACGTCTTGAATTGGTTTTCTTACCTCCCTATAGTCCGCAACTAAACTTGGTTGAGGGACTTTGGAAATGGCTGAAATCAGATGTCATTAACAACGTGTTTTTCCATACCGTCTCAGAAATCCGCAAAAAAGTGGCTGCGTTTATGCAAAACATTGCTCTCGATACTCAGACAATTATTGATCGTCTTTCCCTTCGTTTGGAAAACGACCGACTTACTGAATAATTCTAGTTCAACTTATATAGTACGCGATTTTGAAATCCGGCACTCAATAGAAAGTATAAAATTAATAACAAAGATAAAAATCCTCCTGGGTACCCCCCTACGATCCGTTTGGAGTATTGATAAATGGTCTTACCGGGAAATTGTTGGCTCAGTTTCACCATTATCACAGCAACCAACATTACAATAATGCCACCGAGCACAACAGACATCCATGCGTCCGGAGTCTTGACGGATTCCACCACATCTCTGGGCAAAGTGAGAATCCCCGCCCCTAGTACCGAATTCGTCAAGAATAGTGATGTCTGTCTTGTTGTAATTTTATCATCAGCACGCACAAACATTTCTTCCCCACCTTCCATCTATTTCCTTAGTTCTGCGTAATTGGATGGGAACATCAAACGCTTGCCTCTACTTCTGCCGGTGAATAAGCAGCTGAAAAAGCTACACAAATATAGCTCTTTCTGAATTTATTTACTATTTGATTCTGACTGTCTGATTTATATCTGAATGTACTTTATTTCATATAAAACATATTATTTCCATTCATATATGATTTATTCCTCAATCTCTGACCCACAAATAAGCTGTATTCAAGCATTTCTTACCAAAGCTCTACTTTTCGCAACAGCCAAAGATTGCCCGTGGAACGCTACCTTCTGCCTGGGCATAAGATAGCGTATCAAGAGTGAAGGTGGAATCTGTATGTCTAAAAACAAACGAGGCAAAGCACTATGGCGTACTCCATCCCGGAGCAGAGGAACATGTCCGCTCTGCGGCAGCACGCGAATCAAGCTTCTGTATTTCGGTAAAGGCCTTTCCGGTGAGAAGCTCACCGTCTGTAAAAAATGCGATGGGAAGCAAGCAGTTTAACAAGGTCCACCCTGGGGACCTTCTATTCGATACCATCGGCTTAAAAAAAGGAAGTGCTGTAATTGCGGCACTTCCTTTTCCTTATGAGACTGGAGTATCGCTGCTAGCAGAACGGCTTTCCTATACGTTTAACCGGGCATAGACCGTTTCATGGACAGGAATTCGATTCAGTCTCTTTTCAGAGTATAGGCAAATTCAAGAGAATCTGAACCTTAGTGCGCTGGCTTGATCCACAGCTTGGAGATATCCAGGAAACCAAATGAGCTGGTATGCAACCCGAGCAGGCTATGATTGAGCTGTGCTCTTTTGTTAACATGAGAACCATATAGAAGCCAGCAGTGATCCCGGATGATTCCCTCCACTTTATCCAGCAGCTCAGCCCGTCCCTCTCCGTTTAATAGTGTAAAGTCCTCCAGTTCCCGGTCCAGTAAAGAGCTTTGGGCAGGCTCCAGGTAGGCGTGTAAATAATTGGATTTATTCCTAAAATAATTAATTAATCCCCATTGCCAGTCATCCTCCAGAATTTCCTCCGCCATAATCAGTTCGGCTGAGCTCAGCGCGTCTTTGGCATGTGATTGGATATAGGACTGGAGCTCAATACGCAGCCCGATCTCTGCTCCGCGCCGTTTAAGCCAGTCTGCTTCTTCCAGGTCTTTATGAACTGTATATGCAAGGAGGATACTCTCGCCTTGATAACCACTGCTTGCCAGCAGCTCGCGCGCCTGTTCCAATGGAGGCTCTGTCCAGTCGCTTTGAGCGCTCTTCCAAGGCAGGAAGCTGTCTGCTGGTGTAATGCGGTTGCCGCCCAATTCCCTTACGAGTGCCACTTGGTTGTACAGGATTCGTAGTGCTTGCCGAAAAGCGAGCTGATGATGGACTCCCTTTTTACGGAAATTAACCAGCATGTACTTGCAACCCAAAGCCGGGTAGTTAATGCTGTTCGTCACGGAACCTTCCGAAGGGAGCTTCATCCGGTACGCACCCGGCAGCTCATATTGACGTTCATTCGGGCCGTGATCCGGCACAAACCAAATATCCACCCGATCCAGATGCGGGCGAATCCCGTAATATTGTTCAAATGCGCTGAGCACCAGCACATCTTCATTCAAATCGCTGATACGGTAGGGTCCAGTCCCGATTAGTTCCGTACGGATGTCTACATCATAAGGTAGAATGCTCATGTGCATGCAACTAAACAAATGCAAGAAGAATAGATTCGGACGACGAAGATGGAAACGAATGCAGTGATCCCCCTCTACACTCACGTGCTCGATGTCCTCATAGTTCCAGATGGCTGGACTGTTCAGATCGAATAAACGCTGCAAGGTTTCCTTAACATCCCGCGAAGTCATCACTCTTCCATGATGGAATCGCACGCTTTTACGAAGAAAGAATACCCATATCTTATAATCCTCACTGCTTTCCCATGTGTGAGCCAGTCCCGGAAGAAAAGTCTGGGTTGAGGCGTCATAGGTGACTAACGTGCTGCAGATTTGCCCTAGCAAATAAGCTTCAAAAGCCGTAATCACAAAAGCCGGGTCCAGCTTCTCCAAACGGCGCCCGCGCATCATACGCAGGACATCCTGCCTGGAGGCGGTTTCCGCTTCACTATGAAAGCCCATTTGTATATTCAGCGAGCTGAGCAGCCGTTCCTTTAGCGTTTCATTGGCTTCAGTGACACCGATCAATTCGATGGCTTCCTTAATCTTTCCTTTTCCCATCAACTCCTGAAAGTTATCCTCAATGGCCTCGTCAATTCCCCGCAAAAAAGTCAACTCCGAAGTATGGCCTCTCCCGCGTCCCGGCTTCCAATGAATAAATGCATTTTCTTCAAGCCTCCGCAAAATAAATTTCACATTACGGGGAGTACAGCACAGGGCGGCGGACAAGCTGTCTATCGTTACAGGAACAGGCTCATGGATCCGAAAAGGAATGTTAAACGTTCTTGCTAAATGTATAAAGTGTGCGGTGCTGGTATCCATTGTCGTTGCTCCTCATTAAAGGTGAAATACATCGAATAAATCTTACACTTTTATTTCCCCCTTTTATCATTACAATTATACACAAGTCGTTTTTTATTTCATAGCAGCATTCATAAGCAATCCCAAATTCATCAGTAAGATTAGGAGATCCTCAATCACATGAAACAGCATTTGCGGCACATCCATCCCTTGGCCTGGACCATTATTATCGGCACGATGTTCGGCCGCCTCGTGACCTCGATGAGTATTCCTTTCTTATCCATCTACTTAACCCAAGTTCTCGGTGCTTCGCACTCGCAGACGGGCATAACGGTGGCCGTCAGCTCATTGGCAGGTGTGTTGATCAGCTTCTATGGCGGATACATATCGGATATCTTTGGGCGTAAAATCGTCATGCTGGTCTCTGTATTCGGCTGGGCCTGTGTCTTCTTCGGCTTCGCATCAGCGCAGCATATCTGGGTTTTCTTCCTGGTGAATACGCTGAATGGCCTATGCCGTGCCGTATTCGAGCCAACGTCACGTGCACTACTCTCGGATATCACCCCTCCGGCTCATAAGCTGCTGGTCTTCAATCTGCGGTATGCAGCGGTTAATCTGGGTGTTGTATTCGGCCCGATTATCGGTTTGCAGCTGGGCTCCGCTAAGTCCACCTTCCCGTTTGTGATCGCTGGAGTCGTCTATATTGCTTACGGAATCGTGCTGTTCTTGCAATTCTCGGTCCATCGGGCCAGCCTGCCTGTCCGCTCAGAAGCACACGCTCCACAGCTGCGTGAAGCTCTGGCAGTCACCAGCAGGGACCGGGTATTTTTGCCAGTGCTGCTGGGGACCATCTTTTGTGTACTGGGTTATGGTCATTTCAGCTCTACGCTGGCCCAGTATCTGGCGGTCGATACGCATTTCTCGAACGGCAGTCAGGTCTTTTCCTACATGCTGTCACTTAACGCAATCACCGTATTGGTCGTTCAGTATCCGATTGTCCGCACAGCAAGCAAATTCCCGCCGCTTATTCCGTTAATTCTGGGGAATATTTGTGTGGCGCTGAGCCTGCTCCTGTTCGGGCTTGCCGGTGGAGTAGCGCTTTTAATGCTCAGTGTGGTATTGTTCACGATCGGTGAGGTTCTGCTCTTCACTATGATGGATATGCTGATCGACCGAATTGCCAAGCCTGAATGGAAAGGTACGTATTTCGGCACGATTGGCTTCAATAACCTGGGTAACGTAATGGCTCCTATTCTCGGTGGCCTGCTGTTGGATCAATTTGGCGCCACTAATGGCCCGGCTGTATTTGTTCCGCTCGCTTTAAGTACAGCACTGGGGCTTCCTTTCCTCATTACCGCACACAAAAGACTGACTGCCAGAGAGCGCACAGAGGCAAAAATCAGCTCGCAAAGTGCTTGACTCCACAAAGGACCTCTCCTGAACAGCATGAAACAAGACCCGTGTAAGCCAAAGCGCTTAGCGGGTCTTGTTTATGAGGAAGAGGGTTGTACCGGGTTAACATAATATATAATATGTTTCCTGTGGATATTGCAACACTTCTTTCAAGAATACACCTTCTGCAGGAATACAAGCTGTTCCTCAATATATCTTCTAATTTCCGGGGGAGTGACGATTTCTGCTTCGTTCAGCAGATTCATTACCTGCCTGCACGCGGATTCATAACTATACAGATTCAGCGTATACTCCATGAGCTCATCCGATTCCAATACTCCGACAATTTCGTACTGCTTCATCCGCCGCTGCTGGTCCTTTCCGGTTCTCACAACTACAGGATAGTATTCCTCTTGCTTGCAGCTTTGCTTGAAAGACTCACTCCCTCGCAGCCAATATTCCTCCAGAGCGAAATCTTCTGGGATCATGTAATTGCCTTCCGTAACTTCGGCTGATGTGATCCGCTCGCACTTGAATGTACGAATAGCTTCTGCTGACTCGCAGTATGCCGCCAAATACCAATCTCCCTGCTTCACAATCAGTCCATAGGGTTGTACATTACGGCAAGTCAGACCCCCATTTACCTTACGGTATTGAATCTGAATGCATCTGCACCTCCAGACCGCAGACCGAAGCTGCTCGAGACAAGGAATCTCGGTCCGTTCCTCCCACCATGGAGTATTATCGTAATAAAACCGGTCTTTGGCCTTGCGGATATCCTCCTGGTAGGCAGCTGGCAACGTATTTTCCAGCTTCAGCAGCGCATTCCTAAGCATCAGTCCTGATTCAGTCCATGCATCAAAAGGAATCCCCATTCCCGTCAAATACAGGTTAATTACCTCTTCCCCGTGCAGCTTTTGAAGATTAACGGTGTATCCTTCCATCAAGGAAATCCCGCCACCCGGCCCGGAAGTTGTCACCATGGGGATTCCCGATTCTGCCAAAACATCAATATCCCTGTATATCGAACGAACGGAGGTTTCCAGCGCTTCCGCCAGCTCTTTCGCCTTTATTTTCCCCCTGGATTCCAGTAGTAAAAGGATTGCAATCAAGCGATGCAGCCTCATTTCCAGCCCCCTAATACATTAGTAAAAGATTAAGATTTTCCGCTCTCGCTCTATTCTTGCCACTCTGATGTCAACAATATAAGTGTATGCTGAATGTATCAGAGAGAGGAGCTGCTGTAAATGAATATTGGCATACTGGGAACTGGCTTTGGAGCTTATCATGCAAGCCTGCTGGTAAAAATGAAAGGTATCAACCGGGTTGTTATCTTTGGTAGGAATGAAACCAAGCTTAATCAGCTGAAGGAAGAACTGGGGGTTGAAATCACTAACTCCATCAACGAAATCCTATCGGATGCCACGCTGGATGTGATTGATATCTGCCTCCCTTCCGGCCTGCACACTAAATATGCTATCGAGGGGCTGAAGGCTGGAAAACATGTGTTTTGCGAAACACCGGTTTGTCTGAGCTGCGAAGATGCTGCGGCTATGCTGCAGGCGGAGAAAATCTATGGAAAACGGATCATGGTCAACCAGTTTATCAAATTTGATCATGCGTATTCCTATTTGTACGAGGTAATGCAGAGCGGGAAATATGGGAAGCTGCTTCACATATCCTTGAGAAGAGAAACTGCACCGTTATGGGGCGACCTTAGTTTAAGTAAAATTGCTACCCATCTGATGATTCACGAACTGGATATGGTATGCTGGCTGCTGGATAACCCTCCGCTCACCTCAGTATGGGGAAGCAGCAGCGGACAAGACGGGCAGGCGCTGGTTCATGCGCTTTTAGGTACACCAGAGGTTTCAGCAGAGATCTTAGTCACCTCACAAATGCCTGCTTCATATCCGTTCACTGTTGGCTATGAAGCCTATTTTGAACAAGCCAAGCTTGAATTTCATGAAATAGATTATCCGGACGGCAAGATTGATGCCACACTGTATGAGTATGGAGTTTCCGGGAAACAGGAGCTTGTACTGGAACAGAGTAATCCCTATGAGAAAAGCCTGTGCTATGCACTCCAATGTTTCCGGGACGGATCAACGTCGATGATCTCGCTGAAGCAAGCTGTGCTTGCTGTGGAAACTGCTTTTGAGATTACACACAAATTGTCTTGAAGATTACAGAACAAATAAGGAAACCAGGCACCCCCACCCTTTTTCTGTGTTTTAGTATTGCTGGATCGTCTATTGTTGTGTTTAGGCGATGTATGGTGGGAGGTGTTGCTGGGTTTGCTTTGCTATTGTGAATTATTCATATGATGAAATAAGAGAATTGATTATCCAAAATCTTGATAATTCGGCTTGTCGATTACATTACCGTTGAGTATAGTTTACGTATTTAATGTTATGTTAACTTTGTTGTTTTTTATCATCAAAAGTATCCACTTTACCCCTATTTCCAGCGAATCGCCCGACTTCACGGTCCCTTTTTGCTACAATAAGGTAAATAGCGATGGGGAGGGATCTAATTTGAAAGATGACGAAAAGGTAGATGCAACCTATGTGGAATTCACAGTCAAGCCAGTTCCGAATAGGACTGATCTTCCCCACTCCCGGTACAGGAAAGAACCAAAAGATATAATCTGGCATACCGAAAATATGAGTGTAGACAGCTTTCATGAAGCACATGAATGGATAATGAGCGGACCCTACAACGAGATTGGATATCTCTACGACGGCTATATAACAACGAATTGGATGCTGGCCCATGTTCTTGTGTATGAATGGACTTGGCGGAATACAATTTCTGATCCTCAATTTCTGGTGTACACAAATTATGATTATACCCGTGAAGGCATACTGTACAAAGTTTGGGTTACCCCCGTATCAGCAGTCGGTGTACAAGAAGTAAGACCTGAAGAGTCCTAAAGAATTATAGATAAATCCTGATTAACGCAACCCGATTATAGTTAACATATTTATTATTATGTAATCTTACTTTGTAGGATTGGCTCCAATCAGCTTAGACTTGCATGAAAATAGGAAAAAGGCATACCGTTATAATACGGTACGCCCTATCTTCATTCCATCGTCAATCGATATTCGCAACCTTCCACTCCCCTTGCTTGGTGCGCAGCAATGAGATCGTATAGCTCTGGTCGGCCTGATAGCCTTCATCCGTCATATACTGAAAGCTTACATCGAAATTTGCCCGCTGTGTACCTTCTGCAGGGATACCCTCATAGGTCATCTCTGTAAAACGGTAAGATGTCGAGGTATTGATGAAGAAGCTGAGGTAGTCTCCGGTTTCCGGTGAGTACATAGTGCTCATAAACTTTTTTTTATCATGTGCAACTATGGCCTGGAGACAGATCATGACCTCATTCAGCATCTGTCTGTTCTCTTTGCCCACTCCAACATTAGGCTCCTGAATAAAAACTCCGGCAACCAGCGGTGTCTGTTTCTTCATGTATTGCACTTCTCTCAGGATATCTATGAACAGGGGTAGGAGCTCTTCCCGCTGCGCTGGTGTGGTTCGGATTTCAGCTTGATAGATTTCTTCTTTGGCTCGGATTCTGAATACATCCACCCTGCTGTTTCCATCGGGATAGCCGCCCTGGTATTCCTTATATTGAAGCAGAGCAGCAGCACCATCGGCTATTTCAGGTTTGTATGCACCTGCCAGAGCAGAATCATCTGTCTGAATTTTCCGAAAAGAGATCCAGTTCGACTTGTCGCTTGTCCCCCATGCAGTTCTGCCGTTCCTCTCAAAACGGATTAAGTTCTCCGGCATAAATACCGCCAGCGGCAAATTCCGGTCACTGGAATAATCGGCCTTCAGCTCCGTTCCTCCAGTCATATAAGCCCTTCCGCTTCCGTCATATTCAGGCACTTCGTCTTTGATCAATGAGACTGATTTTGCCGCAGGCAAAGAAGTTGCCCCAGCAGTAGGCACAGTAGTCGCAGTTGCAGATGGAGCGGAGCTAACCTGTGTCGGATTAGCTTTTGACTCCTGAGTATGAGAATTTGAATTACTGCTACAGCCTGAACTTATCGTAGCCATAGCAGATACGCAGCCTATCCAGAAGATTTTTTGGATGCTGGACATGAACAATCACCTCAATATCCAGACGCTGGAAATCTCTACATGTTGCACTTTATCGAACGATTTTGCTGCTTTATGCTCAATGAATGAGATGTATATTCAATCCTGTTTTGGTTATTTTATTTATTCACTCTATTAATACTTAATGTGCTGAAATATTGACTGGGATTCCCCTGCCTGGAATTAAAACGTTCTTTGAATTCACCGCCTGTGTAGGAACCGATGACCCGGTGCCAGAAGTTGCGTGCGGGAGTATTGGCGCGAATCTGCGATACCTTCCAGTCACCAGGGAACATATCGAACAACCGGTGTGCTGCCCATGTGCCTACCCCGCTGCGGCGGTATTTTTGCATCACAAAAAACTCTGTCATGTAAAATTGCCCCTCCGAACTGCGAAGCAGCCTATCCACTAGGGCGAAGCCGGCAATCTTATCATCCACCGTAAATACATAGGCGAATTTATTGTTACCGCTATTCCAGTAAGCCTCCAGGCCGGGATATGGCGGGAACATGCCGTCACGGTCAACCTCAAGCTCCAGATAGCGGGTAAAGTCATATAGATAAAACTGCATCAACCTGCTGATGGTTTGGCGCTGCTCTTTGGGAACCAGCTCGATTCCAAGTTCCATGGGGTCACCTCTGAGATTCACTTTTATTACACATTCTATAACTTTGTCCCTTCAGGAGCAAGGCAGGCCCCTTATAAGAGCTGTGAATTCCGGCCAAAAGCCACGAAACATGATAAAATAGGAGGAAATCAGAAAGACTAGTCCGCTGAATACCAGAACCCTTAAGGCAGGTGAACAAGTTTTGAGCATTCAAAAAAACACTGACCGCACACATCTCGACCAAAAAGTGCTTCACATGCCATGGTTTGTGCAGCAGTTCATTGACTACAAACGTCCAGATCTCTCACCCTCTACCCTGCTGGAGTATATCCGCGACTATGAATCGTTCTTCGGCTGGCTTCGTGGCGAGGGACTTACCCAGGCCGCCAGCCTGGCAGAGATTACTTTGCTGGATCTGGAGACGCTGCATATGGACAGTATCGTCGGTTACCGCCTGCATCTGACAACACGTGCAGATGGTACAAATTCCAAAGTTACCGTCTCGCGTAAGCTGTCTGCCCTTCGTTCACTATTCCATTATTTAAGCCAGATCGCTGAGGACGAGAACTTCTATCCTTTGCTCAAACGCAACGTGATGGCCAAGGTTGAGATCAAGCGTATTCACAAACCTAAGGATACCGCCGCCAAGCTTAAAGGCAAAATTCTGGAGGACGAAGAACTGCTGGAGTTCGTAGGGTATATTTATGAAGGGTATGGGCGCGATATTGAAGCAAATAAGCAAGCCTATTATTCGTTTCAACTCAACCGTGAACGCGATGCCTGTATCGCCAGCCTTATTCTCAACTCCGGCCTCCGTGTCTCAGAAGTGGTCAACCTTAATGTGGATGATCTGGATGTGAATAACAAGCTGCTGTACGTCTACCGTAAGGGTCACAATGATGAAACGTTCAAGACACCGGTCTACTTCCGGGAGCAAGCCAAAGATGATCTCTCCCTTTATTTAACGCTGCGCCAGTCCCGTTACAAAACGCCCAAGAAAGAAAAGGCATTGTTCATTGCTCTGCCTAACGGAAGTCATGAAGGCAAACGGATGACCAAGCGTGCAATCCAGGAGATGATTATCAAATACGCCAAACGGTTCGGTAAGCCGTACTTGACTGTGCACAAGCTACGCCACTCATTTGCCACAGACTATTATTTGCAAAATGATATCTACAAAACGAAGGAACAGCTCGGACACGCCTCAACGGAAACAACGGAAGTCTATGCCCATCTTACAGACAAAACAATGTCTGAAGCAATTGAGCGGCGTCTGGAGAGCTGAATACCCATCCACGGAGGGAGTTTATTGTCTCAAATGTTTCATCCTATGGATTTACAGTCCAACTGTGAAGAGTGCTTCGGCCTTTGCTGCGCCGCATTGCCCTTTGCTGTATCAACAGATTTTGCTATTAACAAAAATGCGGGCCAGCCTTGTCCCAATCTTCGGGATGACTTCCGCTGCGGGATTCATACCGGCCTGAGAGCCAAAGGATTTAAAGGATGTACGGTATACGAATGCTTCGGTGCAGGCCCCAAGGTTTCCCATCACACCTTTGCCGGCCGGGACTGGCGGGCGGCTCCGGAATCAGCGGCTCTAATGTTCGAGGTCTTCCCGGTAGTGCGTCATCTTCATGAGCTGATGTACTATCTGACCCAAGCACTTGAGTTACCGGCCGCGGAACCGATCCATAGCCAGCTCCATTCCGCACTTGAGCAGACTACGCGGATGACTCTACTGCCGGCCGAGAAGCTGCTGGAGGTGGATGTGCCTACTCACCGTGCAGAAATTAACGAGTTGCTGCTGCAGACAAGCGATCTGGCACGTGATGCCGCTAGGCGTCAACTGACCAATATCCCCAAACGACCAAAAAACTATGGCAGAGGTGCCGACCTGATCGGAGCAAAGCTCAAAAAATCCGATCTGCGCTGTGTTAGCTTGCGTGGAGCTTATCTGATTGCGGCAGACCTCAGCGGGGCTGACCTGAGGGGAGCCGATTTGATTGGCGTTGATTTCCGAGACGCGAATCTCTGCGGGGCCGATCTCACAAATACCCTCTTCCTGACCCAATCCCAGCTCAATGCTGCAAAGGGCGATGCATTAACCAAGCTTCCTGACGCACTCGCACGTCCTGAGCATTGGTCTTCATTGTAAACCTGCTGTCTACATCTCAACACTTTAATTCCAGCAGTCTGTAAGAGCAGAACAGCGGCCTTGTGCTCCTCCTAGTGGGGAGGCGGGCCGCTGTTCTTTATGACGGGGTTCTATAAGACGTAACTTGTTCGATTACTGCTGCATTGTTGGATTTCTA
>NZ_LVWI01000096.1 GCF_001909055.1 Paenibacillus helianthi | reverse complement strand
TACAGGAAGTCATATTCTTGGCGACAAAGCCTATGGCTCAGAAGTGATTCGGAATTGGATTACAGCTAAGCAGGCATCCTACACTATCCCGCCTAAAGCGAATAGTCAAAACCCATGGAAAGTCGATTGGTATCGGTACAAAGAGCGACACTTAGTGGAGTGCTTTTTCAATAAAATCAAACATTTTCGCCGTGTGGCTACTCGTTACGACAAATTGGCCAAGTCATTCTTGGCGTTTGTATACGTAGCTGCCATTTTCAAATTGACTCAATGAAAAGTTTTCAGACACGACCTAGTTATCCGCGTATTTTTTAAGTTGAATCGGTTAGTGCTTGTCGCGCGGGGTATCTACATACTGCCCGGTCAGTGGATCAAAGCGGGGACGTGGACCCGCGATCCGATGTTCAATCAGCAGTATAGAACGGAGCAACTCCCCAAAACCAATAAAAAACATTCCCGCAATAGACGACCACATAGCTATATACACACCAGTCAGTACACTTTCTGCGTCGACTGCTATTGTAATAGAGACAATTAATCCCGCCACCAATAACAAACCGCCAAAATATTGGAGATATTCACCTTTCACAGGATTCACTCCTCACACTATTATTCACGGCTGCAATCAATGAGACTTTATTTTCTCCTTAAGCTCCACTAAGGTGGCCAGCGAAATCCCAATGATCAGTAAACGATTCTATAAAAGCTTCATAGACAGCTTGATTAGAACGGCTTGATCGTGAAACCCTTTACGCTTGTGATCAGAAGTAAATAACAGCCTAAGTATAATTGATTTGGGACATTCTGTGAATGAATAGTACATCTCCGATACGCCGGTAGCCCATCCACATTAATAAAATACTCATTCTCCCTCTTTCTTATTAAGCACACCCACCATTAAAACCCCGTCATTACACTGACGGGGCAATGCTCATTTTAAATAAGCGGTTCTTGAATCAAAGTGGCAAAATTAAATTGGTGCTGATGGCCATCATTTAAAGTAGTGAGACCCGTAACAAAATGTACATGCTTGCCATTACCAACCGAAATAGCCGGCCCCGTCCTAATCTTTTTGAGATTATGAAAATGGTTTAAGAAATCCGTTTTAGTGAGATCAATTTCATGAACATGGCTCTTTCCTACCCGAATCGCTTGCCCTGTAACGCCTGCGAACCGATGGTTATGTCGATCTGCTCCTTCTTCTGCCAGTTTGGTACTACCCTCAAATTCATGGACATGCCTCTGCGTCAATTTAGCAGATCTTACTTTCTTTAGTATAGGATTTTTATTCTGCATTCGTAGCCCGCCTCCTTATAGTAGTGAACAATAACATCCTATTGAGGCAAGGGAATGTATGTGTTAGGCAACCGTTAATATCCAAAAGATTTTTTACAACATCAATTCATTTCATTTTGTACCCCTAATTGGCTATTTAAATCGAAGTTTGCTTTGATCTTGAAGGCATTTTATGGGCGCCGCCTTTTGAAGGGTTCATAAAACTCCACATGCACATACAAAAAAAACCTCAACGCCAACGGCGCCAAGGGCTGCTCATCCTAGTAAAGAGTCATGTATTGATCTCTTTCCCATTCGTTTACTTGTGTGCGGTTTACAGTTGGGGATCCTTGTATCAACTTGAATGCCATTGAATACATAATATAAAAGGCTTGTACTGATTTTAACCTATTAAAATGTACCGCCTTCCTTCTATTATATGTGGGCATATTGTGGGCGATTTTGTGGGCAACTAAATAGTTCAAAAGAGCCGTCCAGGTTATCCCTGTGGCGGCTCTTCTACATGTTCTATGATATCGTTTGGCTGTACCCTGAAATGGCTGCAAAGCTTATCCAAGACCTCCAGCGAAATATATTCCCCTTTGCCCATCTTCGCTATAGTGGATGGCCCGAGGCCAAGCGCTTCTCTTAAATCCTGTTTCTTCATTTCATTCTTTGACAGTAACACCCATAAGGGCTTGTACGAGAATGGCATCACATTCACCTTCCTGTTACTTTATGTACCCACTTGTAAATTAGGGGGCTCATCGCCTTAACTTCAATGAGGCGCTGTTCTGCGCTTATCTTCTGCTTGATTTTACATTGTTTTTTAGTCCCGGATTCGTCATACCAGGTATGTTCCGCCTCAAGCACATACTGCATCGGCTCTCCAGTGAGCGGGTCTCTGTCAATTCGTTTGACCTGTTCTGGTGGAATAATGTTGTAGACCAAGCGCGACTCCTTCTCTGGATATAGTTTGGAGACGTTTTTCTCCCGGGTAAGCCATACGAAGCAATCACCTTCTTTGATAGCATTTAAGTGGGTCCGCTGCGCTTTGAATTCGTTCTTCTTCAGAAAATCATTAACAGTTTTCTGGGCATCATCGCCTATTGACTTGAACTCAGGCAATCCGACAAAGCCGACAGTGGCATTAACCACTTTCTTTGCAAAGCCGGCTCCCAGTTTATAATTCTCTTCTGTGTTATCGTAAAGCGCCCGCGCCTTGGCATAGTCTACGCGACTTAAATCAAGCCGATAGGTACCGCCCAGTGTCCCTGTGATTACTCCCCACAGCCCGGCCACTCCTTGCCGTAGTTTGGACATTTCTCCAACTACTCGATCTACCAATGTCCATCTAGCCATATAGTTTCCCTCCTCCCAACAGTGATGCGGCAACCGGATCAATTACCGCCCCCGTTTTTGCGAACGCCAAAATAAGCGCATCCGTTCGGTCAGGAGACCGGAGACCACGCTTTTTCATTTCCTTCTTCGATTCAAGAATGATTTTCCCTTTACTAGTGACTGAATATTTCCGGGTTGAAAGCTGGCCGATCAGATCTTCATCGTTTGGAATTTGAATATCACCGGACTGCAGTATATCACAAACGTTAGCCCAGGCTTCAGTACCCCAGTTCTCGTAATGCTCAGTATCAAGTGCTTTTCCGCCGTTATGACAATCCACAACGGTAATATTCAGCCCTTCCTCACGAACAACTTCCCTCACTCGGTCTGTCACGCCACCGCCAACCCCGTCATCATCTATCTTCACAGTGCATCGAGGCCGTCCAAACTGCTCCATACATTCCTTGTCAGTGATCAAAACCCAGCCAGCAGTAACCATCGTGTCATTTTTGGAATAATGACGGATGTAAGGAAACATAGCACCAATCCGAGGGACGATAGTCGTTTCATCATCACCAAAGCGGGCAACGTCTACTCCGATTTCCAATTCGGCGATATCCGGAATGTTTGATTCCCATGTTCCGGTGTCTTCATCAAGAATCTGAACATAAATTTCTCTTGCTGCCGCTGTCTCCGCAAGTTCCAAAGGAATGAAGGTATCCGGTTCGGATCTCGGAAACTCTCCGTCTGCCCGTACACGGACCACATCGCTATCTTTACCGTATTTATTTTCAAGCATTTCGATATTTTTCTTATTGGTCCGCTTGCTGTCACGGCTTGATACTCGATGCGCCTTATACGTCCCCCTATCCTTATGGTGACTGTCATAAAAGAATCCGCTTGTTCGCGTGGGGTTGCCACACATAAGCATTTTATTATCATCACCGGTAAGAGTCCCGAATATAGCCTCCATGATATCATCTTTGACCCCAGATGCTTCATCTACGATGAACAACATGTGGTCCTCATGAAAGCCCTGCATGTTCTCTGGCTTGGTCGCCGTTCTAGCTATAGCAAACCAGCGCTTTTCCTGACCGATCATATAAATTTTGTTCTTGTTCCACTTCAAAAGGTTTTTTACCTTTGAACGTTCCAACCACTTAGCCACCTCGGACCACAGTACATCATGGAGCTGCTGGCGGGTAGGAGCGGTACACACTACCCGGGAATTGGGCCGGCAACACAAGAACCAAATAACCAATGCGGCCTCCAGAGCGGTCTTTCCCACACCTTGACCGGAGCGGACCGTTACAAATCGCGAGTGAGCCACATCGTACATTACTGCCAATTGCCATTCGTCTGCATCAAAA
Organism: Paenibacillus helianthi; assembly: GCF_001909055.1. GTDB lineage: Bacteria > Bacillota > Bacilli > Paenibacillales > Paenibacillaceae > Paenibacillus_AQ > Paenibacillus_AQ helianthi. Next base: position 8,409 of record NZ_LVWI01000096.1, on the reverse strand, counting down.
TCAAGCATATCCTCTGCAAATGCAGCCGGCTCAACCCAATATAGGTCTTAGGGCTGCCATTGATGAAATCACGTTGTAAGGCTTAGCGCTCATCGCTCATCACCTTCGCCTTTCGCTTCTCAGCAACGCCCATCAATGCATTCACCCAGCTATTAACCTCACCGTTACCACTGCCCCCCAGCTTCTCAACTTCGAGCTGCGCCTTGCGGATTTTCAAGCGGGTTTCTTCATCCATGTAGTCGGTATATTTCTCCAGTTGTTTCAGCGCTTCAATCTTGTTATAGAGCTTCACGCTGAAGCCGTCTTTGCCTTCCTTTACTTCAGAAATGATGCTGGTATCTATTACATCGGAATTGACAAGGTTCACAAAGTTCTGGGTTCCAGTCAACTGCTTGCCGTCTTCATCTAGAATAGGATCGCCCTTTTTGTTGTGAAGTGGAAATTCCCGGCTGCCAAAATTAACGTAATCACCGGTGTCCGCAAAGGCGATTTTCATCCACTCGGCAATGATCCGCTTGAGGTCCAAACCCAGCTCCTCGGTGTACTGCTCCTTGGCCTGCTTGATAGCCGCTTGAATTTCTGGTTTCCTCAAGTTCTCCCAGCCAATGGTGTAAGCAGACTTCTTGGAGTACCCAGCAGCTATTGCCGCTCCTGTAGCGTTGAAGGTTCGCAGGTATTCGAGAATAAAAATCCGCTGCTTCGGGGTCAGCCCGTCTTCATCCGGTTCACCAGTGTCCGGTTCATCTAACGCCGGTGGCGGCTGCTCCCGAATTGGAACGTTCCGCTGCTGATTGGAACGTTCCGTATTCATTTCTGAAACGTTCCGTTTGCTTTTCTTGGACTTACCCGGCGGATTCGGTTCCTTCTCGCCGTTCAGGGTGGCTTCCCAATTATCCTTACTCTTCCAGCCTCGGACCGTACCGTCCGGCACTCCAAGGCTGACTGCGATATCAACAATGTCCCGCTTGCCGCCGCTGCCGATCCATAAATATTCCGCTTCCGCTCGCTTCGGGTCTCTCTTCTTCCCCACTACATTTCACCACCCCCAAAAATAAAAAAGCACTCTAAGTACCTTCCCTGTATTCCGAAACTCTTTTTACTCCAAAACACCTATTTATAAACTACTCAATAACGCCGATTCAATAAGTAATTGTACTTATTACTTTATAACTATTAGGAGGTAAAAGGATAATGAGAAAGGAACATTCAAGTTGGTTATATTCACGCAGTAAAGCATTATTTGCTACTTTTATTAGCTTTGGTTTAGTTATTTTGTTTGGTTTTTCCTTGTCATTCTATGTCAACGTCTTAGGACAACGATTTTCAGGAGAAGTTGCTAGTGTTCTTCTCAACATAACTTTCGCAATTCCTTTATGTTTTGAGAGCGATAAAAGATGAAACTCCAAAAGGATGGCCAAAGCCCGCAAAGATTAAGGCAACGTCATTCAAATTAAAGAAACATTCAAAACTCCTCACCCAAGAATTAAGACTCCCACTTAAAGAGGTTACATCTCCCCACATTAAATGGACAAATGCAATTTTAGCCGCTTTACTAGAAAATCCTAACAGGAAGTTTTTTTCAACCGTTTCCAACAACTTCAAATCATCCCTTTATACATTCACTATAAGTTTTGAAGAACTTGTAAATATAAGGCTTGATGATCAAATAATTCGTTTTGAGAACGTACTGGCAAGACGTAAAAGTTGTTGATTTTTTGCGAGGGGATAACTTCCCCCCTCAATGCCCATGTACCTTACTTCGCCGTCACCTCTGCAGCTTTTGGGGTTTAGATTATGGGGTTATTTGCAAATAAAAAGTCGCCTAATGGAGACTCTACATTCCTATACTTTCCGCAGCTTTCATAACGTCAATTCTGTTTTCGTGAAAAATCTTCTGTATATCAATGTACTCTCCGAGCCATTCTTCATACAACGGTTCTGTATAGCTTTCTGTGGCTATAGCCATACCTATTTTAGTATCTATAACAGATAATCGAGTAATGTTGTCGTAGTATATCCTAAACTTTCTGTTAAAGAGAAAGAAGGATTCTAACGATGTGACCCCTGTTAATAATGCAGAGAATAATAAAGCTGCATTAAATTCTCCGAATTTTACATCCCACCCACTCAGAAGAGTAACTAAAAAGCTAAGGCTGACAACTGCAACTCTCACAATTACTCCATTTTGCATGTACCTCTTCATTTTTTTATTATTCGCATCCATGCTAATTCCAACAATTTCTTGCAATAACTTCATTTTATTGTCCACTATAATCTTCACAACCTTTCAAAAGATATATCGGAGACCAGGGTTAATGTAATTATAGTGGGATTGTCGAGCTCACTTAACCGTGAGCTCATCGGCTGGCGTGTAAAAAATGACCTGATGTTTAAGCGCTATGCTTGTTACTCGTAAGAGTCATGGTCAGTTTTATACGCCATTCACTATAAGAATCGGACCATTTATAGGTTCCTCCTATAAATAGGTGGCAAGTGTACGGGGTAAAAAGCCATCTTCAGCTACTTATCAGGAATAAACTTGTCTGAATGGGCTCTTTCAGCTTCCGCTCCGCCTTTTCAATGTACTCTTGAACGGCGCCTCTCGATATCTGCAGCTCATCCGCAATTTGTTTCAGGGATAAGCAGAGTCCATGTTTAAGAGTGAAACACTGCTTCTCCCGCTGCGAGAGTACAGCCATGGCATCATCAATCTGTTTCCGCTCCGAATCTGTAAGTGTTGTTGGGCTGCCGCACGCTGCCGGTTGCGCGTAAGACTGCATCCGTAATGGATCTACTGGGATTGTTAACTGGTCCATAGATAGCCGATGTATGCCCCGGCGCGGCCCCGGGTTATGCCCCAAACGTAGCCAGTCAATGGCTAGTTGTACATCATATATCATACTATTCAGCTTGGATATATGGTTATTAATAGCACCCAGTTCTGCTTCTACTTCCGCGAAATCTTCCTCGGCCTTCCGCTTGGCGGCAATGAGTGTTTCCAGTTTCACCTTAATCACCACCGCCGAATTCTTGCATTCGTTCAGGATCTTCCGGGTTTTACGATAACTCAAGATAATATCCTCCACAATGTATGCCCTCCCTGGTTGTGTTATAATCTGTTGAGGATAAAAGTTGCTGCTTATTGCCCTGATGCTGAGTCAGGGCTTTTTTCTATGTGAACATATTAGTGCTTATGAAAAGTTTGATATATGATGCCGTGTATCTGACCCAGGTAGGGCCATAGTCAAGTACCTCGACGATTTCGGGGGAGTGGACCATAACAAATTTACGATGGCCGGCATCAAGTGCTTTACGTGCTTCATAGGCTTTCATAGTCATTCGACAGTCCCCCGGATCACAAATGGTCTCACAGCTGCTTTTCCCGTTGGAGGCGGATACTTGAGATCCAGCGCTGCCCTTTCCCCCTGAGTCAACTGCGAGCTTTTAATAACTCCCTGCCCACCGCCGGCTACTTCATTCGCTTTGTTCTTGATTCCTGCGTACCAGTCACTCATTAAGATCAGCCTCTTCTCAATGGAATAAAATCAGTGCTCCCAGGAATGAAAACTGCCCTGTTGCAAGCCCGGCTATAAATAGCAGCAGGCTGTTACTCATCTTTGATTACCGGAGTAGGGTATAAGGTGTGAGATTCCAAGTTCTCGATATAGTAATTTAGGATGTACAACTCACCTTCGATGTACAAGCGCCGGTCTTCGTCGTACGTAGCTCTCAATTCCTTCAGAATTCTCCTATATTTCTCACAAAATAATTCCTTTAGAAGCAAAATTCAAAATAAAAATGTTCTTACTCAATTAATTCCACTTAATTGTACTTATTTTATAAATCGTCATAAAATCATATAATTATTATTTATGTCATTATTCACTAGTTGTTAACATTATATCTATTATATTTATATATCTACCTCTATTTTTCCACAAATTATGCTATTTTATGATAATTATCGACTATTATACTAATTTGCTGCAATATTCGTTGAATCTTTTTCTTTGACATCCATATTTTTCTAAACTAGTATTAATCTATCGAATCCGGCCGTGAGACGAAATATGCTTCTGGGGTGTTTTATTTGAAAAAAGGTAAATTTCTCCTATCATTCTCACTTACAGTAATTCTATCTGCTTTTTCACTAGGAATGGCTAGTGCTGATAGTGCAACACCTGTACCTGAAGTCAATGCATCAAGTACTATAACTGCACCTATCCCGGACGTTAATAGCACAACAGTTATAGAAAATGATTCATTATCTCCTTCCTTAACTGATTTAGTTCCCTTCTCTATTCCAGGAGAAACTTATAAAGGTACAAATGTTGCTATTCAAGCAGGAGACATTCTAGTGACAAACAGTACTGGTTCTTCTGGATTTGGGTATACTGGACATGCGGGTATTTTAATTGATAACGGAACAATAGTGTCTATTGAAGGTTATAACAAACCTTTGATTAGACAGCCAATTACTGATTGGTATACAAAGTATGCCAATACAAAAGTACTGCGATATACTTCTTCCCCTACCAAAGCTCAACAAGCTGCAACATGGGCAAGTAATTATCAATCTCTCTATAAAGATCAGGTTCATTATGGCTTGATTAACAATATTTTCGACTATTACACTGAGACATATTGTTCTAAAATAGTATGGGATGCCTACTATTACGGAGCAAGTGTTAGCTTCGGAAATCCTGGTGCAGGTAATATTTTATTTTTACCATACAGTTTACCAGATCAATCATCATTAACTAGAGTTGCCATTATTGGATCTAATTTCTAAATTTACTGCAATTAAGAGATAGGATGTTTCCTATCTCTTAATTAACTTAAGCGAAAGGTGTGTTTATTATCAAAAAAGTTGTCCTATCCAGCATCGCAGCGCTAGTATCTTTAATCATTATTTTTCTTGTCGGCTATGTTTCTATAAATGGGGTGCCTTATAAAAAAACTCAAGCTGCCAAGCAAATTAAAGCTTATCTTATTACCAAGAAGAACTACACAGAAGATGAAATATACAGTATTAAAGGTTCTGTCTCTAAGAGTAGTATTTGTCGATATGGTGCAGAGGTTACATTTAATGATGAGATCGGATATCCATATGAATATGGTGTCTGTAACGATGGGGAAATTCACCAGCAGGGATATACTAGTACCACCCCTAAGCATCTTGACGACAATTAATTTAACCCTGTGTCGGCCCCCGCTGCGCTGGGATTATTTTGTCGATTGATGGCCTCCGGCCTAATAGTCACGTTCCATCTCTTCAATCTGCTCTTTATACCTTTCCCAATCGTCCTCATCAAAGCATTTTTTGTAACTACTCAGCTTATAGTCGTGGCCTTCTATGATGTCGTTAAGATCAACACAGATTGATCTTTCGAACATAGTTACTTTCATTCCGCCTTCTTCAAACGGGTATGTCCCAACGGCTTCCACAAAATTAGCCAGATCAGTGAAATCCAAATGAACATAGGCGTATACCGTTTTATTCTTATGAAATTCCTGAGTATATAGGCCTGTTTCATTTTCATTGAGCAGATGGTACAAATCCGCGTTTACTTCCTTCATCCTCTTCTCCCCCTTATACCTAAATGTGCTTTCTGACTTCCTCATAAGTGAATTTCTCCGTGATCGTAGGGTGCATATAATTCATCCATGCCGTTTCATAAGAGCAATTGAACAGCTTAGTCATTTCTTTAAGGGCGTTGGCTGCGGATTCTGGTGTCATTGGTATCTCCTTCCTTGGGTGCTGGGGCCCCTTTGGGATTTCTCATTGCATCTTCATGTTGTTTTACCATTCGTTCTGCATCCAATCGCAGCAACTTATCTGCGGCGGATGTCTCTTTGCGTGGCCCAATGAATTGCGGTTTATATCCTGTGAAAAACGGCTTGCGACTGTTCGTCTTAGTTTCATATTCTTCCGTTGGTGTGGGTGCTGGGGTATCTGGGTAAAGGGTGCGGTCCCGGGGTGTTTGGGTCATTGGTGGTTTACCTCCTCTCGGTATTTTTCTTCGATTCTTCTAGCCTTAGCTGCAAGTTGAAACGCCTTATTTCTTAATTCTCCTGCCCGATCATAATCTCCCTTGAGAGATGCTCGTTTTGATCTTGTTTCCCAAAGCCCGGCCCTGTTAAGTAATTTCCCTACCTCTCGCAATGGGTCCATACGGTTATATCCTCCTTGTTATAGGGCAGAGCCGGGTATCGGCCCCCACTTCGTTAGGTTGTTCGGTCGTATCGGTGGCCTATCGGCCTAGTGCGTCATTTCGTCGTACTGTGCAACAATCATTATGACTCTTGATGAAAAAGCTTCATTAAGCTGGCGGGCAGGATTGCTTCATTTAATTGACGAATCCTGAGTAATGATATAACCTTTCACACTCACCAGTCGTAAGGCTGTTTACTATAGCATTAAATAGAACATATGTTTGGTTTTTTTAGTACATGGCAAGTTTTAAGAAGCAAACCACAGGTTGGGAGTATCGAATCCGATATAAAGATCCAATTACCCAAAAATTTAAGGAGAAGTCGCAACGCGGTTTTGAGACAAAGAAAGAAGCGCAGATCGCTGCGGCAGACACAGAGAGGAAAATAGCCGAAGGTTATGAGCAGACAGACACCCCCCTACTCGATTATCTGGAGCAATACGTGCAAGAATATAAAGTAGGTACAGTTCGAAAAAACACCATAATTCAGCACAGGAACAACATTGAGAACCATATCAAGCCCTACTTCCAGCAAATAATGCTCAGAGAAGTGAAGCCGATCCGGTATCAACAGTTTTTGAATCAGCTTGCGGATAATTATAGTAAAAGTACTGTTGAGATTATTCACAATACGATGAACGGGGCCTTGGAGAAAGCTGTAATCCTTGGGAAGTTGGAAAAGAATCCGTGTAAAGGGGTTACAATTAAAGGAAGCGTCAAACCGAAAGGGCTAAAGTTTATTGAATCTGAACATATACCTGCTTTTCTTCGATCCGCTCACCAGTATGGTTACATCTACTGGATCTTCTACCGAGTCTTGATTGAAACAGGTATGCGGAAAGGGGAAACTGCCGCGCTAACCTGGGATGACATTGATTTGAAAGCCGGTACACTATCCATAAATAAGACGCTGGATTTCGCTGCTGAGGATGAAGCTGAACTTTTCGGGGATACGAAAACATTTAATTCGGAGCGAACGATAAAAATCAGTCAGTCAATCATTTCGGATTTGAAGCAGCACATAAAATATCAGAATCAAAATAAATTGGCCTGGAAGGGCTCCTACAAGCATAATTTAAACTTGGTCCTTTGTCGGGACGACGGGAATTTCATGCCAAAGTCTTCTCTTTTCAATTCCTTTTCGCGTATTTTGAAACGCGCAGGTCTTCCGTCTATGCCGATCCACTCCCTACGGCATACACACGCCGTACTACTCCTGGAAGCCGGTAATGATATGAAGTATGTACAAGAACGCTTGGGACACGGCAGCATGAGAATCACGGCAGATGTGTATTCTCACGTTTCCAAGAAGATTGAAGAAAGCAGTATGGAGAAGTATGAAGCCCACATGAGATCTATCCTCGAATAGCGCCCGCTAATTATTTGTGGGCATTTTGTGGGCACTATTAATTCAAGAGTCCTTCACTACCCCCACGCCCACACAAAAAAAACTAGGTCTGCCCAATTAACAAACAGACACGGTTTTCGAGGCGATTTAAATAAAGGTTAGGGTCTCTGCGGGAGCGAAGACGCTTTGTACCTTCGAGAAGTCGAGATTCCCAACCCTTACGTTCGTGGAGGTAGCTTTCATAGTCTACACGGCTCAGCCGTTTCAACAGGTTCTCTTGCTTTAAAGCGTCATCTACCCAAATGACAAATTCTCCACTGCGCCAGATGTAGCGATTCCAACTGCGTAGTCCGGTCATTCGGCGGTGACGTGTTTTGGTCCGGCGGATGAACCGTTCATGGTCATTATTGGTCCTTGGCACGTATGACATATCGTAACACGCAAACAAGCCGTAGTGCCTACGGCTCGTTTCACGTCTTTCTTCCACCGCTGAACGATGGCTTCTGTACCGAGTGCGATGATTTCACCTGGTGTGGGAAACTCGCCTAACGCGCGCAGCACCTTATGGATACGGCGAGGAGTTCCATCGGACTGACCGAAGGACTTCCTGCAGCAAGAATAGAGATTCAAACGCTCCTGGAACAGTACGAAATGTTCGCCAGACAGCTCGAAGAGATTCTGGCCGAGGTGGAACGTCTACTGTCACAAATTCCGGGCACTGGAGAGATGCTCACCGTACCGGGTGTGGCTGTAGTTACGCTGGCGGGTTTCCTTGCAGAAGTAGGGGATCTAAGCGGTTACGAGCATGGACAGCAGATTATACGGCTGGCTGGACTGAATCTCAAA
>NZ_LVWI01000095.1 GCF_001909055.1 Paenibacillus helianthi | reverse complement strand
CATAATCGTGTAAGCTTCGCTCATTACCGCACTGTCTGTCATCCCCGCTTTCACGGCGATGGCCTTAATCGTCACCGCGCCCGTCACCGGGATCGCGCCGCTATATACCGCACTGGCACTGGTCGGCGTGCTGCCGTCCAGCGTGTAGTGGATCGCTGCTCCGCTAGTTGTGGTGCTCAGCGCCACTGTCGTGCCTGATGCTACTGCGCCTCCCGCCGGATTGGCGGATGGTGCAGCCGCTTGCGCCATAATCGTGTACGCTTCGCTCATTACCGCACTGTCTGTCATCCCCGCTTTCACGGCGATGGCCTTAATCGTCACCGCGCCCGTCACCGGGATCGCCCCGCTATATACCGCGCTGGCACTGGTCGGCGTGCTGCCATCCAGCGTGTAATGGATCGCTGCTCCACTCGTTGTGGTGCTCAGCGCCACTGTCGTTCCTGACGCTACTGCGCCTCCCGCCGGATTGGCGGATGGTGCAGCCACTTGCGCCATAATCGTATACACTTCGCTCATTACCGCACTGTCAGTCATCCCCGCCTTCACGGCGATGGCCTTAATCGTCACCGCGCCCGTCACCGGGATCGCGCCGCTATATACCGCGCTGGCACTGGTTGGCGTGCTGCCGTCCAGCGTGTAGTGGATCGCTGCTCCGCTGGTGGCGGTGCTCAGCGCCACTGTCGTGCCTGACGCTACTGCGCCTCCCGCCGGATTGGCGGATGGTGCAGCCGCTTGCGCCATGATCGTGTACGCTTCGCTCATTACCGCACTGTCCGTCATCCCCGCTTTCACGGCGATGGCCTTAATCGTCACCGCGCCCGTCACCGGGATCGCGCCGCTATATACCGCACTTGCACTGGTCGGCGTGCTGCCGTCCAGCGTGTAGTGAATCGCTGCTCCGCTGGTGGCGGTGCTCAGCGCCACTGTCGTTCCTGACGCTACTGCGCCTCCCGCCGGATTGGCGGATGGTGCAGCCGCTTGTGCCATGATCGTATACACTTCGCTCATTACCGCACTATCCGTCATCCCCGCCTTCACGGCGATGGCCTTAATCGTCACCGCGCCCGTCACCGGGATCGCCCCGCTATACACGGCGCTGGCACTGGTTGGCGTGCTGCCGTCCAGCATGTAGTGGATCGCTGCTCCGCTTGTAGTTGTGCTCAGCGCCACTGTCGTGCCTGACACTACTGCGCCTCCCGCCGGATTGGCGGATGGTGCAACCGCTTGTGCCATGATCGTGTACGCTTCGCTCATTACCGCGCTGTCCGTCATCCCCGCCTTCACGGCGATGGCCTTAATCGTCACCGCGCCCGTCACCGGGATCGCGCCGCTATATACCGCGCTGGCGCTCGTCGGCGTACTGCCGTCCAGCGTGTAGTGGATCGCTGCTCCGCTAGTTGTGGTGCTCAGCGCCACTGTCGTGCCTGAGGCTACTGCGCCTCCGACTGGGCTTGCTGTCGGAGCACCTACCTGCGCCATGGTTCCCGTTGTCGTCATAACCAACTGTGAGTTCCCGGAGAGAACCACTCTGCCATTCGCCTCCACCAGCGAATAGATTGCATTCGGATCAATGGAGGACAAGTCCACACCGGCATCCTGCCAGGTCGAACCGTGATCATCCGTGAAATATACCACCGGAACATTGTTACTGCCATAAGCCAGCATGTAGAGGTTGTTGCCCTTTTGCCCCATCATAGCTGAGGTTGAGTAAAAGGTGGACAAACCCGTCATTGTTGGTGAGCTCCAAGAGGTGAGATCATCACTGGTACGTGAGAACACCTCATAAGTGCTAGAGTTATAACCAGTCAGAACATATTTGCTTCCGTCATACAGAACATTACTCAGGACATCCGTCTGGTTAGGATAAGCTCCTGAACGATTCGTCCAAGTCTCCCCATCCGCCGAAGTCCAAATGCTGGATGCATCTATATTACCTTGGTTATCATAGCCGTACCCCAAGGCAATAAATTGATTATTCGTATATGCAATGGAATACACCGCATCTATCGATTGCGCAGGCAGGGTAGGCTCATGCCAGGTGATACCGTCCGCCGACGTTTTTATTTTGGGAGCTCCCGCACTTGAACCGACCGCAACGAATTTCCCATTCCCAAAAGCAATGTCCGTTATAGCTGTCGAATCATTCAAGCTGCTTTGCAGCGTCCAGGCAGATCCGTCCGTCGAGGTAGCCAGCGTAGTGCTTGTCTGATTGGCCTCGCCAATCGCCACATAGGTGTTATTACCGTATGCCGCCGCCGAGAATCCGGCCACTCTTGAGGACAGTGTTACCTGGTTCCAGTTCGCAAGGTCAGCCGAGTTCCAGATCGCCCCGTCGCTGCCCATTTTCCCAACAGCAATATACTGTGATCCGCTGCCATGAACAATCTCAGTAAAAGCGCCTCCCCATTTATAGCGCCAATCCACCCCATCTGAGGAAACCATCATTCCTTCATTGCCCAAGCGAAAATATTTCCCGTTCAGAAAACGCGGGTTCTGCGTAACAAAATAATTTTTGAACGGCTGCATGGTCCATGTGGTTCCGTTCGTCGATGTGTACACTGCTCCATAGTTTGGAGATTCATAACCGAACAAGTAGACCTTCGTACCATCATAAAACCCGTTAAACATCTGATTGTTGTATTGTGAGGCATTCTGCTTAAAAGGAAGTCCCATCAGCGTATACGTGGAGAGATCCGTAGAGGTCCAGAGATAAGCACTAGGATCTGAAATATAGTAACGGCCGTTCATCCAGGACAGCATGTTGGTACCGGTGGATGGTCCTGCCGCGGTAGAGGGCTGCGTCCAGGTCCAGGTGGAGCCATTAATCGTAGAGTAGATTTTTCCGTTTGATGCCCCTACAGCCAATTTGGTGCCGCTATTCCCTACAGTCACTCTGGTTACGTATGCCGTGGGGTCAAGCCCTGTAGGAACGAGAGCGGTCCAACTGATCCCGTCTGTTGAGGTCAGCAGCTTCCCTTGTGTTGTAGCGTAAAAAGCACTGTTCCCATTAAAAGTGAGAAATTCAACACCCGAAATGCCAAATGTGACATTGGAGGTGCGCTGGGTCCAGTTGTTGCCGTCCGGCGAGGTCAGAATAACCCCTTCACTTCCCGTAACAACAAATAAACCGTTTCCATAAGCTGCCCCGTTAAAAGTAAAAGAATCGGGAGCTGCCACTCCTGCATAGTTAATGTCAGCTTTGGTTTTCACATTCACCCAGGTTTCCGCATCAGCCGATTTGATAATGGCCCCGTAGTAGCCGACTGCGATATACACATTGTTGCCGTAGGCCATACCAGTCATTGCATTTGAAGGCAAGCTGGTATAGCTGGAGGTTGTGAAACTGTCTGGCGCCGGACCCGCAGCATACAGATGTACAGGGCGTAAGCAGAAGAACACTGCCATTCCAAGCAAAAGCACACCAAATAGTGAATAACTCGACCTTTTGGTCCTTATTTTCATAATCGCTGCCTCCAATAATTTAATCGTTCTAAGATGAATGGGCATATAGGCTTTATGGGTTCCATAATTCGACAGCAGGTGGTACAAATCCTTTAATTTTTATATTAAAAAATGATAATAACGAATATTTATTTTATTTTGTTGAATTCTTCCGCAACACTAGCTGCAATTGGATTAAAACAGTAAAGGGATAGAACTCAGCAGCGGACTGCCGGTTCTATCCCTTTTGCAACATATCAACTTATCTTGTCTGGCTTAAGACTATCCATCGCCGACTTATCAACCACGTACGTTCCCGCCATCAGATCATGTATGGCCCGGTTATTCTTGATGAATGCGACGCATAGGCAGTCCACTATAATCACAAAGCCAAAAAATGCATTCAAACCAATCACAAGCGGAAGCCATTCCCCGGCATGAGTGGAAATCGACAGGGTTTTGTACGCACTCAAACTTGCAATGACCGCCAAAAATGAGTTCAGAATATAGAAGCTATCCCGGATCAATGCCTGCTTCACCGAGGGCAGCTGTCCGTCCGCATTTATAATTCTGACCTTCAGGAGCAGCTTTCCGGGCGTCCCGCCATATTTGACCACCATATAAATATTAAATGCGCACAGCAGCGCAAACTGGATAAACAATGGTATCCCCGAATGATAATGTTCTGTCGCCCAGACGAAGAACTTATTCACAACATAGGCCGGAAGAAGAAGCACCAGAACATCTACAATACTGATCAGCACTCTTTTCCAAAATCCTGTGAAGTCCCCTGGAACCAGCTCTTCTTCCACCCTTCGATCCATGTTGTACCTCCAGTGTTAAGATCTGTACGCAGCCAAAATATCCTTTCCTACCTGCTTCGCTTCTTCCAGTGTACTTGCCGGACCTGAAATACTCCCCTCACCGTTCTTAAGGTTATAGCGCTTATCAAGATCGGTTAGCGTAATCCAGAACCGGTCCAGCTTCTTCGCTACAGAAATCACCCCGGTTGTACGTGTAGAGTGATCGGTATCCCATGCCGTCATAACTCCCAGATAATAACCTCCGTTATCCTTCAGCTTTATCTTATAGGTCAAGTCCTGGTCTACAGTAAGCGTTCCGTTCAATGTACTTTTGGAGAACAGGAGGACGCCCCGGGCAACCTTTCCTTTAAAGTGGATAGTCATGCTTTTGATCATGCCGGCTTCATTCGAATAAATAACACTTCCGTATTCCCGCTCCACCTGCTGCGGCCTCATCCAAAGATAGAGCAGCGCAAGTATAATTAGCGTCAGCCCCATTCTTAACCATACTTTTTTATTCATTGTTCCCCCTAGGTTGCTATTCTGGTCTATTGCTTCTGAACTTTAAATGTGAACGTCCATGTGGCCGTGTTGCCGGAATAGCGCCCCCGGTTTTCGACGACGGTCACCTCTATGGCTTTGCTGATGGTTTTGGTTATTGCTGAGGCTTTGACAGAAGCGGTAGCCTTGGCGGATTCCGGAATTTTATCTTGCTCTTCCGCATACGCCTTCAGTTGAACACTTTCTGTGGATTTCAGGTCCAGAACCACGGATGAGCCCTCACCGATCTCTTTATCGTTAATATATGCCGTGGTATACCACTCATTACCCACATGATTGTTTTCAGTCAGCTCCGCACTGACTAAGGTTACTTTAACCTTGATGCTTTTGGATGCCGCCGAAGTGGACTGTACCGGTATGGCCATATTGAACAGGAGCAGCAGCAGTACCATGATTCTGATTCCCTTATTACGCATTTGAGAGTGCCTCCCTCATATTTTAGCTGTATGATTTATACATTTCGCCAAAATATGCCATAACCCTTCACCGCATCTGTATTTTTTTGGTTTTTCTGCTATCTCGTCACCACAGGGTGGAACGGGCAGTTATTGCCGCTCATGGATGGTCCGCCGCAGCTGCACAATCTCGGTCATCAGCTCGCGGTCCTCTTCCACCGTCTCCCTGGTTTCACTGTGCATCAGTTGGGCCAGGCGCAGCTTCATCAGCTGCAGTTCTCCTTCTTGTGATTGCTCTTCCGGTGTAAGCACCCGGCTCCGGTCCTTGGACGAATATTCCTCATAGGTACCCGTGAACTGACGGGGGTTCCCTCCACGCTCCAGTACAAGCAGCCGGTTGGCCACTTTAGCATGCAAATACCGGTCATGCGAGACGATAACCAGCCCGCCGGGATAAGAAGCCAGTGCTTCTTCCACCCGCTCCCGGGTATCGATATCCAAATAGTTGGTCGGCTCATCCAGCACAAAAAGATTGGCACGGCCAAAATACAGCCGCAGGAAGGCAACACGGCATTTCTCACCAAGGCTTAAATCACCGATCCGCTTAAACACATCCTCCCGTGGGAATAAGAAGCAGCCCAGAATGGTCCGCGCCTCCGTCTGCGTCATGCCGGGAAGCTCCAGCAAGCTGTCCAGTAGGGTGGATGACAGGGGCAGATTATCCAGTTCCTGGGCAAAATAACCCACCCGCGTGCGGGGATGCATACGCAATTCGCCACCGTCAGGCTCCAGCAGACCAGCAATCAGCTTCAGCAGCGTGGATTTGCCGGCACCGTTCGGTCCAAGAACAGCAAGACGGTCCCCGCGCCGTAAAGTTAGATTGAAATTTTCCAGCAGCGCAGGAACGCCGCCGTAAGCATAATGAATACCGCTCATCTCAAGTAGCGAATCTCCCCGGAAAACTTCACCTTCCAGCTTCATGCTTAGCTGGGATATGGCACGCGGCAGTTCCACCCGGTTCTGCTCCAGGCGTTCCAGACTCGCTTCCTTGGCATGGAGCCGGGAGACGTTCTTCTTCGCTTGGGCGCGCCGGAAATCGTTCTGGCCGGCGGCAAGGTGGGCCTGCTGGAACCATTCTGCATAACGGCGGATGCTCGCCAGCAGCTTTTCCCTCTCCAGCTCCTGCTTTCTGTACTGCACCGCCAGCGTTCGTGACTCTATCTCCTTCTGCTCCCGGTACTTCGTATATCCTCCCGGATATCGCCGGCAGCCCTGCGGGCTCAGCTCCAGCACTGTCGTTGCCGTCCGGTCAATGAATCTGCGGTCATGGGACACGTAGAATACCGTCCCCGGATAATTCCGTACCCACTCTTCCAGCCAGACCATGGTCTCCTCATCCAGATGGTTCGTCGGCTCATCCAGGATCAGCAGCTTCGGCTGACGGGCCAGCAGCGCGGCTAGTTGAACCCTGGTCTTCTGCCCCCCGCTGAGCTGGCGGTATGGCAGGGTCCACACCTCCGGATTCAGCATCAGCTGGCTAAGGCTTTGTTCTGCCTTGGCCTCCCAGCCATACCCGTCCAATTGCAGATAACGTTCATATACTTCACCGTATTCGGCCACAAGCGCTTCATCGCTGCCGCCAGTCTCTTGAAGCATACGGCCCATCTGCTCCAGCCTGCGCTTAAGGTCATCCACTTCCGGCGAACCGGACAGAACATACTCCAGCGCGCTGACATCTGGCCCAATCTCCAGCTCTTGATCCAGCACTCCCCGCTCCTTCGGGGGCAGACCGTGATAAACGTTGCCCTCCTCGAAGGTGTAACGTCCGAGCAGACCCTGCAGCAGCGTCGTCTTGCCGATCCCGTTGCGTCCGAAGAGCAGCACACGTTCTCTCTCGGCAATTTCAAAAGAGACATCTGCGAACAGGGGAATCCCGTTCCATTCTTTACGTATATGTTTAACCTTGATTATGGTCATATCCATTCCTCCGCTTCCGTAAAAATACAAAAAAACCGCAGCCAGCGGCCTGCGGCAGAGCATGTATGAAGGAGGAGGATGCCATGAAACAACGCTGCAGACATATTGCTCCCTTGTTTCATCGCAAGGCGAACCGTATATTTATCAGCTGCGTTCATCTGAATCAAGCATCGTAAGGTCCCCGATCGACACACGTATCCCCTGACCGTACACCCCGAGCAGCAACGGCTGCGCCGTCCTTACCTGCTTTATTCCAAAGGGTGTCCCGTGGCTTGTGCATAAGCACATCCCTAGTTCATGGTCTTTTGAGAAGGAAACGTGTTAGTTATTCATCGCTTCGGTGAACCTCCGTAATTGTCCGAAATGTAATACTACTTAGATCATATGCAACTCCTCAAGCATAAACAAGGTCAAGAACCTTTATACTTAAAGTTTCCCATTCCGTTATTACATCATTAGCGGCAGGTTCTTCTCTCTATAACTTCAATATATATCCTGAAACTCCTGCCCGTTCGAAGCTGCTGTACATAGAATGGGTTACAAAAAAACACAGCAGGCCTCTGCCCGCTGCGGTCCGGGGATACTATGAAGCTGATCCGTCCTAGAAAGTGACTGTGGCTTCCTGCTTGCTCCACTTGAACGAAAGACCGAACAACTCTGTCAGGCTGCCAAGCGGCAGATAGAGACGGTTATTCACATTTTTGGACGCTATCATAGATAGGGTTTGGCCCTGTACCACGGCTTGTGTGGTCAGCGGTTTATGTGTCACCGTACGTTTTCCTATGGTGATCTCCAGCGCACCGGTTCCAGCTTGCGGCTTCAGCGTACCTCCCAGCAAGGCCACTGTTTCTCTCAACGGAACAAAAACACGCGAATTCTCCAGGATAAGGTCATCCTTAAGCTTCAGCGGTTTACCATTAATGATGAAGGTTCCTGCAAAGGCGGTAACCCCGAGGGAATAGCCGTTATTGGCAGCAATGCTGTCCAGGCTGAGTGATGATGAAATGATCACCACTTTTGTATTCTTGGCAATTTGCGGAAACAGCCAGTGGATGTCTTCATTATGCATACGGATGCACCCGGCACTGACATATTTGCCGATGGACGACTCGTTATTATTGCCATGAATGGCGTACGTTGTTCCCTTTGTGCCGTTCACTTCGAGTCCCAGCCAGCGGTCCCCAAGCGGATTCGCAGGATCTCCTCCGGGAATGTGCTCCTTATAATAAGGCCTGTTTTTGATCTTGACGACAATTTTGAAGCTGCCCTCTGGAGTGAGGCTTTTGCTTTTGCCTGTGGCAACCGGAAACGTCCGGACCAGCTTGCCGCCACTGAAATAGCCTAGCGTATTCGTCTTTTTGTTCACAATAATCAGCTCTGAGGACAATGCAGCCGATGCCGTTGACGCTCCCGGGAAGCTTAATGTTAACAGAAGCACAAATACAAGCGGTAATGTAATACTCCGTTTCAGTGAGAAATAGAAGGATAATTTGTAACGTGAAGCATCTAAATTCTTAAATTTCCAAAAAGCCTTTGGTCTAGCAAATAAACCATGCAGATTCATGCTGCCCCTCCTCCAGGTTATGGGTGATTATGGATACTGTTTTCTAGATAGACGAAAGGAGGCCACAAAAGTTGCTATGCAGCCTGTACCTTTCTTTTGAGCCCGTCCTTCCGGCAGCGAAGGAGTAATTGAGGGAATTGTAGCTGTCCGCTCAAGCAAATCAAGCACATGAATATTCAGTACTTTTCTCAGAGATAATAAGAACGCATGACCAAACTGAAATGCCAAGGAGGCAAAAAATTTTGAATTCCAACATTTCCAGCCAGATCAACCAATGTGAGCAAATTATTCAGCAGCTGGTCTCCCAAACACAACAAGCCAGCCAAAACTATCAACAGCTTCTTCAACAGGAACAGCAAAATGCTGCCAAGCTGGAAGAATTGGCAGACCGTGAACGTAAAGCCAGTCAAATGATTCAGCAGGCCCTGCAGGGTCACCAAACGGCTGTACAACAGCTGCAGCATGTATCCCAACTGGTTAGACAGATGGAACAGAACTCCCAGATTTCCAGCTTCAGCACTGGAATCGGCACAGGGGCTCAAGGATTTAACCCATCTTATAGCCCGGTCTTCCATTCTTCCATGAACCAACAGCCATCACAGGTGCCACATATCCCAATGATGCCTTCCTTCAATTCGCAGCAAATGCATTCGCCAATGTCTCCAAATCAATCCTTTGGTTCATCCATGAATCAGGGCCGCAGCTTCCAGTAATCAACAGCACTTCAATTTCAAAAGGGTTCCTCAGCAGCCTCTCTGTGGCTGACGGGGAACCCTTTCTGTTGTCCGGCTGGCAAGCAGACCGAACCCGTTACTGCTGAATGTTGCATTCATACCACCAGCCGTCCCCGCTTTTCGGCGAGCGTAATCGTCGCTTCCACGCCGGAGTTGAACGCCAGAAAGTCATTTTCGACCCCATCGCTGAAGATGACCCCGTCCTCCGGCATCTGTGAGGTAATCTTCAGCGGGGCCTGGCTGCCGATCTCTCCGAAGACCAGGTCAGCGGAAGTCGTCCGGCTGGGAAAAGGCTCCCGAACCGTAAAGTACAGGTTCGGGTAATCCCAAGGCAGCCGCTCTGCCACCGCGGTGTATACCTCATCCGCTCCGGTTACCGGCTGTCCTGCCGGATGTCCGCCTCTTCCTGCAGCCGGGGCTGTGCGTGCTCCGCTTGCCTTTTGCAGCTGCGCCGCACTGTGAACAATCCCTGCCGCTCCGGCGAGCACGCTTTTGAGCCAGCCGGTGGAGCCCATGCCGGTGGAGACGATAATCCCGCTGGAGGACTGCTGCTCGGTGACACCGTTCAGCTCCAGCTGATAGCGGGCGGACACATGGGTCTTGCGGCCAATGAACAGATCATTGACGCCATACAGGCTCTGTCCGTCGTTGAGCTGCGCTTTGGCAAGCATGACCTCACGCACCTGCCGCTGCCCCCGGAACACCTCCGGCACCAAATGCCGGAGATCCTTGACGGTGAACGGCAGCAACACACCGTCCCAGCGCTGCGGATCGGGATTGACCCCGATCAGCGGCTGCTCGTGAAGGTATTTTAGCGTGTTGGCCACAAGTCCATCCTGCCCCAGCACCACTACGGTATCTTGCTCCCCAAAAATGAAGTTCGGTACATGCTGGCGTTCCAGCAGCTGCACCCGGCCCACCGCGCCCAGCTCGATCACTGCGGTCTCCACCGCCTTGCGATAATAAAAGTCCTCGCTGATATAATCGCTGAAATCCGCTCCCAAGCGTTCAATATAGAACTGCGCCTGCTGAATCGTATTGTAGCGGACCACCAGTTCTTCGAGCCGGGTTTTTCGCTGGATCAGGATGATCTTGTTCTCCGAGCTTCGGGTCCCGCTCATCGTCCCCCGCCTCCTCTTGCAACATTCCCGCCGTTTCCGGTCGAACCGCCCATCAGTCCCTGAAGCAGATCCGGCGAAATGTTCAGCTGCCCAATCTTGCCTGCATTCTCCGCCAGCTCCTGGAAGGCAATTGCAATCAGCTTATCCGGCTTCATGCCTACATTGGTCAGGGCCTGCAGTACACCAGGCGCTACGCCCTGCAGCGAATTCATCACCGCCGACAGCTCATAGGCTTTGGCATCTGCTTCAGCCCGCTGGTTGGCTACGGTCAGCCCGATCAGCTCCTGCTTCTTCTCTTCAAGCGCAGTATCGAAGCTGAGCTGCTCCTCCATCATCGCATTCTGCTTCTGCTTCACCGACCGCTCGGCGTCCAGCTGGGTTTCACGGATCTGTTTTTTCTTCGTCTCGACAGCAATTTCCGTATTCAGCTCATTCTCCTTCACGCGGCGCTCCTGCTCAATGGAAGCATTGCGGCGCTCATAAAGCGCATTATCCGCACTCCGGAGAATCTCTTCCCGGGCCTGTGCCTCCAGAGCGCGCAGCGTTTCCTTATTCGGGACAATGGCCAGAATCGACAGACCCATCAGCTCGATGCCCAGCTTCTCAATCTCCTCATTCCTTCCAATCTCCTGGGTAATGGTCTTTGCCAGACGTTCACTGGACTTAATCGCTTCGCGCAGCGGCAGCTGCTCCAGCTGCTTCTTCGTCAGCACCTTGGCGATATGGATCACACGCTGCGCGAGCTTGCCCGGATCGTCCGAGAGATACGTATTTTTACGCAAATTGTAGGTGTAATTAAGAATCTGTGTAGTCTTGCGGTAGTCGACAATCCGGTAGGTCAGCTGCCCCTGTACGGTCACTGTCTGGTAATCATTCGTAATTTCCTCAAACATGAACGGAACATCAATCGAGGATACCGGAACCACAACAACCGAGGTCGTAGGCGCATAATAATGAAAAGAAAGCCCCACTCCCTCACGCACTACCTTGCCGTTCTTCACCTTAAGCACATAGTCACTGGGCTGGAATTTCACGAATCTGAATCCGAACATAGGGATTACCTCCTGTTAACTCTTTTTGTTATTAACATTTTGTTATTAACAACATTTTAGCACAGGTAGTTGATATTATCAAGTTGTTAATATCAAAGTTATATCGGCCGGTCTCCCTTCAGTGAATTCAGAATCCTGCGTACCGACTGAACCCGCACCGGGTCTACCGGCTTCAGCGGATCTCCGTCTTCCCTTACTGCAGAGCCAAAATGCACCCGGCTTACTCCTGTCTGTGTGATGAACTCACTGAGACCATCGGCGGTTAAGCCGCTGCCCGCAAGGATGGAGACGGAAGAAACAGAAGATAGCTGCTCAAGAAGTGCAATCTGCCCTTTCCCCTCGGGCGCCGTATTCCGTCCTCCGGAAGTCAGAATATCCGTAATCTGAGGGTAGCGCGACAATATCTCCAATGCTGCAAGCTGATTCTCTGCCTCGTCAAAAGCCCGGTGAAACGTAACTTCCATCCCGTCCGCAGCCTGCAGCAGCCGCTTAAGCAGTTCTTCGTCAACTGTCCGGTCAGGACGGAGCATTCCCATGACAAGGGATAATCCGCCTATAGCTGCAATGTGACGGATATCCCGCAGCATCGTCTGCGCATCGGGCTCATCATACCGGAAAGAACGTGCATGCGGGCGCACCATCACCCTTACCGGGAGATTGACGGCTTCCCGCACACCTTCAATCAATCCCAGACTTGGAGTCAGCCCGCCCTCCCGGATGCCGGTAATCAGCTCTATCCGGTCCGCCCCGTTCTTTTCAGCTATAACCGCATCACTCACCGTCGTTGCAATAACTTCCAGTAGCATGTTATATATCCTCTCCTTGCAGCAGTTAAAATTGAATACTTCCATCTTATCGTTATAATGAATTTCATACGATATTTTTTAGGCGGAGGGAATGAACAACGGATGAACCATGAAATTACCATCACACAGCTTGAAGAGTTACAACCGGAGACCCTGCAGCAACTGAACAAACTGATTATAGATGTCGTAGAAGATGGTGCTTCTATCGGATTCCTGCCTCCGCTTGGGGCAGAGGAGGCAGGAACCTATTGGCAGGGGGTCCTGGCCCCTGGCATTCTGCTCTGGGTCGCGATGGAGGGTGAAAGTATTGTTGGCACGGTGCAGCTGCACCCCGTCATCAAGCCGAACGCCCCGCACCGGGCGGAGATCGCCAAGCTGATGGTGCATCCGGGACACCGCCGCAAAGGCATTGCCCGCCTGCTGATGGATTCCGCAGAGCAGGCAGCTGCGGCAAATGGTCGGACATTGTTGGTGCTGGACACACGCGAGGGTGATCCTTCCAACCTGCTCTACCAATCACGCGGATTTGTGGAAGCAGGCAAAATCCCGGATTATGTAATTTCCGGTGATGGGAAAATGTCCGCCACGGTGATTTATTATAAGCATCAGTAGGGCAAGGGTGGGCAAGCGAAGAAAAAGCCATCACTGCCTGCACGGGACTGCCCCCTGTTTGTGAGACAGTGATCAAAACACCTTGCAAGTTTAAGCAGCCAGTCGCCGAAAATCCACCGGCGACTGGTTATTTAGTTTCGCCTGAATCCGAATTGAGTTATAGTAGGTGATGTAGTCTCGAACGGTCTGTTCAACGATTGCAGTCGTTGTACACATAAGATCTTCGAGGTAGAACGTTTCAGACTTTAGGGTGGAATGAAACGACTCAATGGGGGCATTATCAGCGGGCGTTCCTTTACGGGACATGCTCATGGTAATGCCTTTTCCCTTGACTACCGCC
>NZ_LVWI01000094.1 GCF_001909055.1 Paenibacillus helianthi | reverse complement strand
TTAAAATAAACTTTATGTTCAATAAGCGGGAAGGGGCGGTCTCGGGATGGACAGAGAGAGATTCCACAATGAGCAGTCTGACGCGTTGTCCTAAGGAATGAAGTGGAAAAAGGTACACTAATTCACCAATCCAGGTGTGAAAATCAGAAATAGGTGGAAAGAGTGAACCTAAATCAAGAATAAACGGTGGATTTGGGCAGTTTTCATCAATGTAAGTGGATACATTCCACTTGAGGGTTCTGGATGGCTGGTTGCTAAGGGTTAAAGTGGAGAAATTCCACCTGGTTCCGCCTGTAATCATTATTCTGTGTGACGAATCTTAAGTTCGATTATGTAATCATAATAATCATAGAAAGAAGAGATGGCTGTGAAATATTGTGTGGAATGCGGAACAGAGCTGGTGATGCAGGAATGCAACGGGGAGGGAGAGGTTCCTTTTTGCGAGGCTTGCGGGGTGTTTCGGTTCCCGCTCTTTAGTACAGCAATGAGTACGGCAGTTCTAAACCGGGGGCTGGACAAAATACTGCTGATTCAGCAGTATAACCGTCCCGTCTTCATCCTGCTGGCAGGTTATGTGAACAAAGGCGAGAACGCGGAAGAAACGCTGATCCGTGAGGTGAAAGAGGAGGCAGGGCTGGACATCATCGCATATGAATATATGCGCAGCGAATATTTTGCTCCTTCCAGTACGTTGATGCTCAATTTCATTAGTATTGCGGATACGGAGGATTTGAGCGGAATGAGCGCGGAGCTGGACCACGCCCAGTGGTTCCCGCTGGAGGAGGCCGCCGATGCCATATTGAAGGGCAGCCTCGCGGAGCGTTTTTTGCTGAATATCTTGGATAAGCTAACCAAGGGCCGGACCCTGGAGAGCTTCACACCGGCAGTCCGGTAGTCACGCCGACACAATGCCGCGGAGCATTTCATGAACCTGTTGAGCCTCAGAGAAGGCTTGGGAGTATGCGGAATCGGATTTTTTGGCCGGGGACGGTCCCGGAAGGAACGGAATGGAAAGCACCGGAGTATCCGCGCTGTCGAGATAGATTTTTAGAGTGAGTTCACTGATTTCTTCGGCAGTTTCAGCACCAGGATTGGTTTCGATTGTGCTTGAATGGGCGACTATGCCCGGAGTCCGTCTGACCGCACTGGTCGTAATGCGGCTGGTTTTGCTGACTTTGGCGAGTGTTAGTGCATTTTCTACAATTTCCGATCCCAGAATATGTTCATACAGGAACATCGCTGGTGCTGTGCCTTCTGGGCTGAAGGGATCATAGATGCCGACCGCCATATGTCTACCTTCTTCATCCAGAGCGATGATATGGGATTTATCCGGGGTGATATATTGCTCGTGAAATTTGGAGTTGAAGGATGCTAAGCCATAGGCCGACATGTTCCGGGTGGACGACGGGTGAGATCGTTTGATTTGCAGCACTGCTGCTGTGAGCAGCAATGAAATACCCAATACGGCGAACATGTACATCAGGAAATAGAGCATTAGGCCGCCTCCTAAAAGTTTTGTGAGCGTTACTCCTGTGAATTCTCTTCGTGCAAAACTTACTTCGGAAGCATATGCCAAGTTTTGTGAGCGTTACTCCTGTGAATTCTCTTCGTGCAAAACTTACTTTGGAAGCGTATGCCTCCAATAGTAATAGATATGCTCAAGGGCCGTGAACAAATACATAGACTGTGCTTCTGCGGATACTATATTATTTTTCTATTCGGCAAGGTGGAACAAACTAGAGATTACAGGGGGATATCGGCGATGATTGTGGATACATTGGGACATTTGCTGGAGAATGAGGCGGCTTACGGAGAGAAGATTCAGAGAGGGCTGCAGTTCCTGCGCGATACCAACTTTGCCGGACAGGCGGCTGGACGCCATGATGTGGACGATGAAATGTTTTATTTCATTAATGAATATGAAACCAAGGATGCCGGGGAGTGCTTCTGGGAAGCGCACAGAGTGAACCTGGACCTGCATTATATTCTGGAAGGCACGGAGCGGATCGGCTACGCCGCTATCGAACACCTTGAGGTGCGGGACGATTACAGCGCAGAAAAGGATGCGATTTTCTTCACAGGTGAAGTGGAATCCACAGTAACCGCAGGACCGGGAGCGCTAGTGGTCTGCTATCCGCAGGACGGGCATATGACGGGGATTGAGGCGGGGAAACGCGAAGCGGTGCGTAAAGTGGTTTTGAAGATTAAGCTTTGATTGCTGGTACTGCACGTATAATTATTAATAGCACAATCTGAGGAGCCGGTAGGCCGATGTCATTAAGATAAGCTCAAAGATAAGACTTTCCATAAAATGGAATCCAAAACGGCATGGGGAAAGCCCTGTGCCGTTTGTTTTTTGTGCAAACAAGGAAAAAAGCTTACAACAAACAAAGCGATAAAATATCCGCTTATGTTTTTTCGAATCAGTGCTTCGACATCGGGTGGGGGTTCATCGTCCCGTGAGCGCAGGAAATGTCTACAAACATGAACGGCAACCGTGAAGTTGACTTGGTAAGGGTGGCGTTTATCCGTTTGGGAAATGACTACGTGCGAGGTAGTCATTTCAGCGAAATTGTACAGGATCATTTTTGCGAATATCTCTTGGGTGAGAAATCAGGAGGTGCATAACCGTTTCAAAGGGCAGCTTTTCTTTCGGGTAAAATCGTTTTCTGGGTTTTTAACAAAAGGTGCGGGTTCGGCTGACATTTCTCGTATGAGGGATGTCAGCGTTTCTTTTAGCGCATTCGCGTACTCATTCATTGGCGTAAACTCCTCGTTGTTTCAAGGGGCTTCGCCACACATTTTTATTTGCTTTTCAAGTCTTATTCTTCTTTTTTGTGCAAAAAAAGAGCGGGCTATCTTTCGATAACCTGCTCTTTTTCATGATTTTTGGCTCTACGCTTTAACTTAATGACATTGAGCAGGAGGCTCCTTCTTTTTTGAACGGAATTAGAACCATACGTGCAAAAGCACTATCTCAGCCTATACACCCGGGCCTCGTAAGGGCGCAGCGATAGAGAACGGATATCCTCCTCCGGCTGTACTCCGTAATTGGCGATAACCAGTGTTTTCTCCTCAAAGATCACACAGGCAGGAAGCTCGAAGGCGGCAGGCCGGCCGAAGAAGTTCAGCATGACGAGCAGCCGCTCTTCTCCAAGTGTCCGGAGATAGGCATATACCTGCTCATGCTCCTCGGCCAGGATCGCATAATCCCCGTACACAAATATGTCATGGCTTTTCCGCAGCTCAATCAGCTTTTTATAGTAATGGAAAATCGAATCGGGGTCAGCCAGAGCCTGCTCGGCGTTAATTTCCGTATAGTTTGGATTCACGGCCAGCCAAGGTGTGCCGGTGGTGAATCCGGCCTGTGATTCCGCGCTCCACTGCATCGGGGTACGCCCATTGTCGCGGCCTTTGACATAAATGGAGTTCATAATTTCTTCCTCCGCATGCCCCGCGGCCCGGTATTCCTTATACATATTCAGGATTTCAATATCCTTATAGTCGCTGATAGAGTCGAATTTGACGTTGGTCATGCCGATTTCTTCGCCCTGGTAGATGTAAGGCGTGCCTTGGAGTGTGTGCAGCAGCGTAGCCAGCATTTTGGCCGACTCCTTCGGATAGTGCTTATCATCTCCGAAGCGGGACAGCATGCGCGGCTGGTCATGATTGTTCAGGTAAAGGCTGTTCCAGCCCTTGCCATGCAGCGCGGTTTGCCATTTGGAGAAGATAGACTTGATGTCCGCCAGCTTCCATGGCTGCACATCCCATTTGCCACCCGGCCCGGAATCAACCTCCATCAGTTCGAAGTGGAACAGCATATGAAGCTCATTCCGGTCTTCGCCGACATACAGCGCCGCTTCCTCGGGGGTGACGCCGATGGCTTCGCCGACAGTCATGATGTCGTATTTGGACAGGACCTCCCGGTTCATTTCCTGGATGTATTCATGCACGCGCGGACCGTTTACGAAATATTCACCGCCAAAGTGATAGGTCCGTTCGCCGTCCTCCTGGTCTTTCAACACATTGGGAAGCTCTGGAACCTTGGAGATCAGGTTGATGACGTCCATACGGAACCCGTCGATGCCTTTATCGAGCCACCAGGTCATCATATCGTAGATTTCCTGCCGCAGCTTCGGATTGTCCCAATTCAGGTCTGGCTGCTTCCGGGAGAACAGGTGCAGGAAATATTCGCCGGTCTGCGCATCATATTCCCAGGCCGGGCCGCTGAAGAAGGAGCCCCAATTGTTAGGCTCATGCCCGTCCTTGCCTGCGCGCCAGACGTAATAGTCCCGGTAAGGGCTGTCCGGGGATTGGCGTGATTCAGCGAACCAGGCATGCTCATCCGAGGAATGGTTGACCACCAGATCCATAATCAGCTTCATACCGCGGGCATGAAGCCCGGCAAGCAGCTCCTCCCAGTCAGCGAGTGTGCCGAATTCATTCATAATACTCTGATAATTGCTGATATCATAGCCGTTATCGTCATTGGGTGACTGGTATACCGGACACAGCCAGACCACGTTGATGCCTAGTAGCTCCAAATAATCAAGCCGGGATATTATCCCTTGAAGATCACCGATGCCGTCTCCATTGCTGTCTTGAAAGCTGCGGGGGTAGATTTGGTAGACTACACTTTCTTTCCACCATTGCTTATTCATGGTTCTGCACTCCTGTCTCTATATGAACTGCGGTACGTAAATTTACTTAATGGAGCCTTGGGTAAGGCCGCCGATAATCCATTTCTGTGCGAATAGATAAATAACTATCATAGGGGATAAAGCCAGCAGATACGAGGCGAAAGCCAGGTTGAAATCGGTGCTGAATTGGCCCTGGAAGACATACTGCACAAGCGGCAGCGTATAGGAATCCTGGTTACCCAAGAGAATCAGCGGCAGCATGAAGTCATTCCAGGTGGACAGGCAGGCCAAGATGCCGATGGTCGCATTGACAGGAGCCAGCAGCGGGAAAATAATCCGCCAGAAGGTTCCCCAGGTCGAGGCCCCGTCCACTGTAGCCGCTTCCTCCAGCTCATACGGAATGGAGCGGATATAACCGACATACACAAAGACATTAAAAGCAAGGCCATAGACGATGTACAAAATAATCAGCCCGGGAATATTGTTCATATGCAGGTCGGTAGTGACTTTGACCACCGGCAGCATAATGATCTGAAACGGAATGAACATAGCGCTGATGAAATAGAAGTAGAGCGTTTTGAAGAAGCGCTTATTCATATTTCGGGCAATGGCGTAGGCGACCATAGAATTCGTGAGCAGAATAAATACAACCGCTGTCACAGTAATTTTGGCACTGTTGCCCAGGGCGTTGAAAAAATTCGTCGCCTTGATGGCGTTCGCGAAATTCTCGAAATGCAGCCCCGTTGGCAGGGAGAAAATGGAGCGGGCCATTTCCTCGGGATTTTTGAGTGCGATGGCGACCGTCATGTACAGCGGAAAGAGGATCAGCAGGGAACACAGCGCGATAATTACCGTAACCGGCCAGTTCGTCGATTTTTTGATCATAGGTCCATCTCCCGTTTCTGCAGGAATTTAAGCTGAAGGGCGGAGATGACGACGATGACGATAAAATAAATCACGGCGTTCGCCGACTGGTATGCGAATTCTCCGCCCTGGAAGCCGCCGGTGTAAATCAAAAGGGCGATGGATTGCGTAGAACGGCCGGGACCCCCGCCTGTCAGGGCGATGATCTGGTCGAAAACCATCAATCCGCCTTTCATCGCCAGCACCATATTGATCGTGAAAAAGGAAGCAAGCAGCGGAAAGGTAATGCTCCAGAATTCCCGCCAGCGGCTGGCGCCGTCCAGATTGGAAGCTTCATAAAGATCGTGGGGAATCGTCTGCAATCCGGCCAGATACAGAATGGTGTTATAAGCGATGCCCTGCCAGACCGCAACAATGACGATTCCAATCCAGGCCCAATCGGAGTTGCCGAGAATGTTCTGCGAGAGAAAATCACTTCCCAGCTTCTGGCCCCACACCGGAAACACATTGGAGAACAGGTAGTTGAAGATAAAGCCGACAATCAGCACGCTGAGGATATTGGGAAGGAAATATACGCCGCGGAAAAAGTTTTTGGCCTTTATCTTGGCATTCAGTCCCAGTGCGATCAGGAGGCTGATAATATTGATGAGAACAGTTGTAGCGATGGCGTATTTGAAGGTGAAAAGATAAGAGTTCAGTACATTCTCGTCTTTGAAAATATTAATGAAATTCTTGAACCCCACATAATCAAAGCTGTTGCTGAAACCATCCCAGTTCGTGAACGCATAATAAATGCCCTGCAGCGCCGGAAACGTATGAAAGGCGAAGAACAGCAGCAGTGCTGGTATAGTCATCAGGTAAAAAGCGACTTGCCGTTTGGCCATCAGTTAATCCTCCTTAGAAAAAAGCGCAGAAGCAGGGGCTTGCCGCCCCTGTTCTCCTGATGCTTGTAGTTCATGCTATGGATTGGCAATCTTATTTCCGGTTAGCTACCTTATCCCATTCTGTATCGAGCTGCTTCAGGTATGCGTCGATGTCTTTTTTGTTAAGGAAGCTTTGAATAATCGTATCGACCTTCATCGCCCCAGGGATGTAATGGTCGGCAAAATCGGCCAGCTTGCCGGAGGTGAATGCTTCCTTGAAGCCGTCCATGGCAGGGTCATCCTGAGTCACACCCTTCACCGCCGGGAATGCTTTTTGCTCGGTGATGTATGCCTTTACGTTCTGCGGCTGAAGGAGGAATTCGACGAATTTCTTCGCTTCTTCCTTATGCTTGCTGTCCTTGGAGATCGTCAGCAGGGTATCCACACCGGAAATGACCTTGTTTTTTGTGGGATCATTGGTGGCCGGGAATGGGAATACGCCCAACTCAAGAGATGGATTAGCCTTCATGATTTCAGGGATTGCCCATACCCCTTGCAGATACATCGCAGATTCACCCTTGGCGAACGCCGTATTGCCGTCATTGTAGCCCTTGCCGAAAATGTCCTTCTGGGCAAATTCTGTCAGCTTCAGCTGCTTCTCGGCGATTTCCCGGAAGCTGTCCGTGAAGGTCACGCTGCCTTCGGTGCGCTTCTTGAAGTAATCAGTGCCGAGAATGCTTGGCTCCAGGGAGTTGAAGGGGGTAAGTGAGGTCCAGGAATCCTTCAGCGTCAGGTAGAAGGCATACTTGCCGCTGTCTTTGAACTTCTGGGCTGCAGCGATGAATTCATCCCAAGTCGTTGGCACGGCAACGCCAGCTTCCTTGAACATCGCTTTGTTATAGATGACACCGCTGGCATTGGCAGAGAACGGAATACCGTTCAGTTCGCTTGACCCCGTAAGGTCATTGAGCATTTTGACATAAGCGGGCTGGATAGAGGAGACCAGCGGATCACCGGTAAAGTCCTCGAACAGTCCGCTGGCGGAGAGGGTCTTGTAAGTGTCGGTGGCGCCAAGGCCGATGACATCGGGAAGATCCTGTTTAGCGGCGCGGGTCTTCAGCACCGTTTCGGCATCCGGCGGGTTGATCTGCGAGACAACGATGTTAGGGTTCGCGGCGTTAAATTGGGCGACCAGCTTGTCGAAGGTGGCTTTGGCTTCCGTCTTGTTCTGGAAGAACTCAATCTTGACCTTGTCACCGGAAGCCGCGTTCCCTCCATCAGCGGTAGCAGCGTTGCTTCCGCTATTATTGCCGCAGGCGCTGAGCAGTGACATAGCCAGCAGGCTTACTGTTACGGGTTTCATTGTTTTTTTCATGGATGGAATCCCCCTGAGTACTAAATTTAGCAGTCTACTGCCATTGGAGTAAACGTTTACTCTACGTCCCAACCAAACTATCCCAAGATTAACTACCTGTGATTACTGGATTTTCCAGTTGTGAATACGGGTACTTCTCGGAAAAATAGTCAACAATCGGGACCTTTAGGGTAAACGTTTACGTTTTATTGATAAAAGACTTAGGTAAGTGTTCTTACCGTTTGTCTTTCCACAATCGAATGAGCAATGATCTTGTTTGTGGCAATGTCCCCGGTTTCGATCATCCGGATCAGCTTCTCGGAGGCGATCTTTCCCATTTCGTACAGCGGCTGCCGGACTGTCGTTAGCGGAGGTGTAACCATCTGCGCCAGTTTGAGATCATCATATCCCATGATCGAGATATCCTCGGGAACGTTCAGACCGTGTTTCAGGGCTGCGGAGAGAGCGCCAATGGCCATCTCATCACTGGCTGCAAAGACTGCGGTAGCCTCTCCCGCTTTGCGTAATATGGCTTCCATTGCCCTGCCACCGCTCTCGAATGAAAAGTCTCCATACACAAGACGGCTGCTGTCAAAAGTAATTCCGCTCGCTTCCAGCGCTTTGCGGTAGCCCTGTACTCTGGGAGTCCCGGCGATGGGATCGCTTTTGGTTCCGCTGATCATGGCGATTTTACGGTGGCCTTTGGAGATCAGATATTGAATCGCGTCATAGACCGCCTGGTAATCATCTACCTTCACATAGGGCACCTTGGCAAAATCCGTCTTCGAGGAGACAAGAACAACCGGTATCTTCATGCTCTCCAGCACCTCATAGTACTCTTTATTCAGCACCTCACTGGAAAAAATGATGCCATCTACCTGTTTTTCGCGCAGCAGCTGCAAATACTTCATTGTCCGCTTGCCATCATTATCTGTGTTGCAGACGACTACACTGTAATTGCTGTCATGGGCGAATTCGTCAATCCCGTGGAGCAGATCTGAAGAGAAGGCGCTGGAAACATTAGGAAACATCACACCGATAGTCTGTGTCCGCTTGTTGATGAGACCGCGGGCGATAGCATTGGGCTGGTACCCAAGCTCTTTGATCGCCTGATTCACCTTCTGCTTTGTTTTGTCCGAGTAGCCGGTCAGGTTATTCAGCACACGGGACACTGTGGCAATGGATACATTTGCTTTCTGGGCGACATCTTTGATCGTAGGATTCATAAGGCAGTTCCTCAGTTTTCTGTTTCATTCGGATTTAAGGTATAACGTAAACGCTTACGATTACCTGAAATATAAAGGCAAGATATATTTTTGTCAACGGGAAGATTCTACAAAAAATTTAAAGCCCTCTGGCAGACCCCGGAATCTTTATAGAGAATAGAACAGCGATTGACAAAGAAATAAGAGGAGTCTACGATAAAGCAAACGTTTACTCTAATGTCTGTGAATCATGAATTTTCTTTGGAGGACGATATAAATAATGAACCCTATCCAACTATATAACTATAGATGGTATAAGTATAGATATCATATGTTACCTTCAGTGGATCATACGGACAAGGAGCCGCACTCATGAGTATTTATCTGGAACTTCCGGATGTGGATAAGCATTTTCCCTTTCGCAGTCTGATTTGTGGAGGGGATGAGCTCTGTTATCCGCATTGGCATAAGGAAATCGAAATCATCTATGTTACTAAGGGAAGACTAAATCTGGGAATTAATGATACCCCAATCCGTATGGAACAGGGCGAAATTCAGTTCATTAACGGCGGGGACGTGCATTATTTTCTCGCTTCGCCCGAAAGTGAGCGGGTGGTGATCCAGTTCGACCTGAATTTGTTTCAGGAAGTTGCTGCCCTGGGAGGCAGCGGCTATTCCCTGCGGGATTTGTTTACGGAGATGGAGCACTCAAGCCAGTCATGGCCGGAGGGGGCGGCTGCCCGGATCATTCCCCTGATTGAGAGCATCTACGAGGAAGATACCCAGCGGCGGGAAGGCTATGCCTATATGATCAAAGCGAGGATGTTCGAGCTGTTGACCGTTATTTTGCGGGAGATTCCGAAAAGCAGAGTCAAGCGGGAGCCTAAGTTCTCCGAGGATACGCTGACACAGTCCCGGGAAACGATGGAGCGCCTGGAGCGGATTTTTGCCTATGTGGAGCAGCATTATCAAAAGGCGATTTCCCTGAACGAGGTGGCCCGTTACATGGGCTTCAGCCCGTATTATTTCACCAAGCTGTTCAAGCGTAATACAGGGATGACCTTTGTTGCTTTCCTGAATGAATACCGGCTGAACAAAGCGAAGTGGATTCTGTTAAATGAGGACTTGCCCATGTCTGCTGTGGCCGAAGCCGCGGGGTTTGGAAGCGTGAAGACCTTTCATCATTTTTTCAAGGATGCAACCGGAATATCTCCGTTGAAATACCATAAGACAATATTCAGGAATAATTCAGCAAGAATGCAGGAAGAAGTCGCCGGGGCGGATTTGTATGATAGAGATATCAAAACCAGTGGAGGTTAGGCCTGAATGACATTGAAAATAGGAATTATCGGCTGCGGCGGAATCGCGAACGGCAAACATATGCCCGCATTGCAAAAAGTGGAGGGAGCCATGATGGTAGCCTTCTGCGATATCGTGCCTGAACGAGCCGAGAAGGCAAAAGCGGAGTTCGGTAATGAAAGCGCTGCGGTCTACACCGATTATAAAGAGCTGCTTAAGGATGCAAGTATAAATGTGATTCATGTGTGCACACCGAACATTTCCCATGCGGAAATTTCCATCGCTGCCATG
The DNA here is from genome assembly GCF_001909055.1 of Paenibacillus helianthi. Classification (GTDB taxonomy): domain Bacteria; phylum Bacillota; class Bacilli; order Paenibacillales; family Paenibacillaceae; genus Paenibacillus_AQ; species Paenibacillus_AQ helianthi. The sequence continues at coordinate 2,963 of NZ_LVWI01000094.1, read as the reverse complement.
GAAGCCGGCAAACATGTGATGTGCGAGAAGCCTATGGCCAAGACAACTGCGGAAGCGCAGGCGATGATTGATGCTTCTAAGCGGACTGGCCAAAAGCTGACGATCGGGTACCAGAACCGCTTCAGACCGGATTCGGCTTACCTGCATACCGTATGTGAGAATAACGGACTTGGAGAAATCTATTATGCCAAAGCCAAGGCGATCCGCCGGCGCGCGGTGCCCACTTGGGGAGTATTTCTGGATGAGGAGGCGCAAGGCGGCGGACCGCTGATCGACATCGGGACCCATGCCCTCGACCTTACCCTGTGGATGATGGACAATTACAAGCCTAAATATGCTGTGGGCAATGCTTATCACAAGCTGTCCGGCCGTAAGAACGCCGCGAATGCCTGGGGGCCATGGGACCCGGAGAAATTCACTGTTGAAGACTCTGCTATCGGGTTCATTACCATGGAGAACGGAGCGACCATTGTCCTTGAAGCCAGTTGGGCGCTGAATACCCTGGATGTGGGTGAAGCCAAAACTGTGCTCTGCGGCACAGAAGGCGGAGCGGATATGGAGAAGGGGCTGCGCATCAACGGAGAAGAATACGGCAAAACATATGAGAAGCATATTGGCCTGGATGCGGCCGGTGTGGATTTCTACGACGGCGCTGGGGATGATCCTGCGGTAGCTGAAGCCAAGCAGTGGATCGACAGCATTGTGAATGACACGGAGCCGGTCGTGAAGCCGGAGCAGGCGCTGGTGGTTACCCGCATTTTGGAGGCCATTTACAAATCGTCGGAGACGGGAATGCCCGTATTTTTTGACTAGATAGATTGAACCTGAAACATAATGAGGGTAATGCAAAAATAACGGGAAAATCCCGAATACTATCAACGACATGAGAGCCAGGAGTGTGTTCATAGTGACCAGAGTAACCGTATGGAATGAATATCGTCATGAACGTGAGGAAGAGCGCATCCGGCAGGTCTACCCGCAGGGCATTCATGCCCAGTTAGCTTCCTTCCTCAGCGGAGCCGGACTAGATACAGCGACGGCAACGCTGGATGAGCCGGAGCACGGCTTGACAGAGGAAGTGCTGAATAACACCGATGTGCTGGTATGGTGGGGGCATGTGGCCCATCAGGAAGTGAGCGATGAGGTCGTGAACCGTGTTCATCAGCGTGTGCTTCAGGGAATGGGGCTGGTAGTGCTGCATTCAGGGCATATGTCCAAAATCTTCATGAAGCTGATGGGAACTAGCTGTGATCTGAAATGGCGCGAAGCCGGGGAAAAGGAACGCCTGTGGGTCATGGACCCGAGCCATCCGATTGCCGAAGGTATAGGTGAGTATATTGATCTGGAGCAGGAAGAGATGTATGGAGCGCACTTTGATGTTCCGGCACCGGAGTCGCTGATTTTTGTCGGCTGGTTCGAAGGCGGAAACGTATTTCCGAGCGGATCGACGTACCGGCGCGGCAACGGGAAGATTTTTTATTTTCAGCCCGGACATGAATCGTATCCGACCTATTACAACAAAGAGATTCAACAGGTCATTATCAACGGTGTGAACTGGTGTGCGCCAACCAAGCGCGGCTATCCTGTGTACGGACATTCCGAGGCGCTGGAGCCAATCAAAGAAAAGGTGGGAATCTAGATGAAATTAGGAGTATTTGATCCCGTATTTGGAAGTCTGAGCCTGGATGAGATGCTGGATAAAATCGCTGCCGCCGGCCTGAATGCCGTCGAGATCGGTTCCGGGGGCAATCCCGGCAATCCGCATTGTCCTACGGATGAGCTGTTGGCGAGCGAAGCGGCCCGTAAGGCCTATTTGGAAAAGTTCACGAAACGCGGCATTATGATCAGCGCCTTCAGCTGCCATAACAACCCGATCTCACCGGATAAAGAAGAAGCGCGCCAAGGCGATGAAATCCTGCGCAAGTCGATCAAGCTCGCTTCACTGATGGGCGTTGCCGTGGTCAATACCTTCTCGGGCACAGCCGGGGACAGCGACGAGGCCAAAGCACCGAACTGGCCGGTCACCCCTTGGCCTACGGTGTACAGCGATATTCTAACCTGGCAATGGGAGCACAAGCTAATTCCTTACTGGAAAGAGATCGCCCAGCTTGCGGAAGAACATGGTGTAAAGATTGGCATCGAGCTTCACGGCGGCTTCCTGTGCCATACTCCGTATACGATTCTCAAGCTGAGAGAAGCAACGGGACCGGCGATTGGTGCGAATCTGGACCCGAGTCATTTGTGGTGGCAGGGCATTGAGCCTGTGGGTGCGATCAAAATTCTCGGCAAGGCCGGAGCGATTCACCATTTCCATGCCAAGGACACATACCTGGATCAGGACAATATCAATATGTATGGTCTGACAGATATGCAGCCTTACGGCGATGTGCAGACCCGGGCATGGACCTTCCGTTCAGTCGGCTGTGGGCACAGCCTGTCCGAATGGTCCGATATCATGAGCGCGCTGCGCACCTATGGCTATGATTATGTGGTAAGCATTGAGCATGAAGATCCGCTGATGTCTGTGGATGAAGGCTTTCACCGCGCAGTGACCAACCTGCAGTCCATCCTGATCCGCGAGCAGCCGCTCGATATGTGGTGGGCGTAGGGGAATAAGAGCTGTATAAGTAAAATGTTCAAAAGCCATCACCGGCCTGCTTATTGTGGGGACTGACCCCGTAACGTGAGACAAATCAAAACACCTTCAAGAGAATGAAACCTTATCGTAAGATAGGGAGATAATCTTGGAGGTGTTTTTGCGTTGGCAACCAGAGTGAGCTACCCCGTAGAAATAAAGATGAAAGCTATAGAAATGAGATTGGCAGGAGTACCCGTGAGCGATGTTATGAAACAGCTGGGCATACGAAATAGGACGCAACTAAAGGTGTGGATGAAATGGTATCGGGAAGGCGAAATTCATCGCATGGAGCAACCTGTAGGTAAGCAATACAGCTTTGGAAAAG
>NZ_LVWI01000093.1 GCF_001909055.1 Paenibacillus helianthi | reverse complement strand
AGGAAGGTTATGCCCTGGCCGTACGCCGAATGACGGAACCAGAAAGCGTATTTGGACAACTGAAGAATAACCGGGGCTTCCGGCGCTTTCTGCTTCGCGGCATGGAAAAAGTGACGCTTGAGGTCGGTTGGCTTTCGCTTGCCCATAATATGCTGAAGCAAGCCACGGTGGACCAAAAACGCAAGGTCGCGATTCTCCAATAACAGGAGAATCGCGGCCTTGCTGTCTTTTTACTGCCTCTTGAATACATATGGGCTGTTTCTTTTTTTTGAAAATCTACTTATGAGACAGCCCCTTTTCTGCTTTTTTACTCTTTCAAGTGAATAAGTCGCTGTCTCTGTTGTAGGAGTATCTACGTATGAGACAGCCTGGTTTTATAGTACGCTATCCTTTAGAACAATATTAAATCTTCAGCACGCCGCCCTTGCTGGCATTGGTAACCAGCTTGGAGTAGCGGGCCAGATAACCGGTTTTTACCTTCGGCTCAAAGCCTTTCCAGCCGGTGCGGCGGATAGCCAGTACTTCTTCATCAACCAGCAGCTCGATCTTGCGGTTGTTGAGGTCAAGCTCGATGATGTCGCCGTCCTCGACAAAGGCAATCGGTCCGCCTTCAGCGGCTTCCGGCGAGATATGCCCGATGCTGATTCCGCGTGAAGCGCCTGAGAAGCGGCCATCGGTGATCAGGCCTACCTTAGCGCCAAGACCCATACCGACGATCTGCGAGGTTGGAGCGAGCATTTCCGGCATGCCTGGTCCTCCCTTAGGACCTTCATAACGGATAACAACCACATGCCCTTCCTTGACCTTACCGTTGGCGATACCTTCCAGCGCCTCTTCCTGTGAATCGAAGCAGATGGCGGGACCTTTATGGTAGCCGCCAACAGAAGCATCTACAGCACCGACTTTGATGATCGAGCCTTCAGGAGCAAGGTTGCCGTAGAGGACAGACAGACCGCCTACTACGGAATAAGGATTGTCCAGCGTATGAATAACACTCGTATCCTGGATCTCATGCCCTGTGACATTTTCAGCCAGTGTTTTGCCGGTAACCGTCATGCAATCCCCAAAGATTGCCCCCGGTTTCTTGAGCAGCTCGTTCAGCACGGCGCTTACGCCGCCTGCCCGGTCCACATCCTCGATGAAGATATCGGATGCCGGAGCCAGCTTGGCCAGGTAAGGGACGCGGTTGGCAACTTCATTGATGCGTTCCAGCGGATAATCAATTTCAGCTTCCTGAGCGAGTGCCAGCGTGTGAAGCACAGTATTGGTGGAACCGCCCATCGCCATATCCAGTGCAAAGGCATTGTCGAGTGATTCCTTAGTTACGATATCGCGAGGTTTCAGATCCAGCTTGATCAGCTCCATCAGCTGAGTCGCTGATTTGCGTACGAAGGCTCTGCGTTCTTCTGCTACGGCGAGGATAGTGCCGTTACCCGGAAGGGCGAGGCCCATCGCTTCAGCCAGACAGTTCATGGAGTTCGCTGTGAACATCCCGGAACAGGAGCCGCAGGTCGGACAGCCGTATTGTTCAAGTTCAAGCAGCTCAGCATCGTTGATTTTGCCGACCTGGTGAGCGCCGACGCCTTCAAATACGGATGTGAGTGAGAGCTTTTTGCCCTTGCTGTCTACACCAGCCTTCATTGGCCCGCCACTGACAAAGATGGTCGGGATATTCACGCGCAGGGCGCCCATCATCATGCCCGGGGTGATTTTATCACAGTTGGGGATGCAGACCATGCCGTCGAACCAGTGTGCGGAAACGACAGTTTCCAGAGAATCGGCAATGATCTCGCGGCTTGGCAGGGAATAACGCATCCCGATATGCCCCATGGCGATACCGTCATCGACGCCGATTGTGTTGAATTCAAATGGAACGCCGCCGGCTTCACGGATGGCTTCCTTGACGATTTTGCCGAATTCCTGCAAATGCACGTGGCCGGGAACGATATCGATATAGGAGTTGCAGACCGCGATAAACGGCTTGCCAAAATCCTCCTCTTTTACGCCTGCTGCCCGCAGAAGACTACGGTGCGGAGCGCGGTCAAAGCCCTTTTTGATCATGTCTGAACGCATTTTCTTGTCTGCCATGATGATATTCCCCTCCTAATTAAATGTAAACCGGATATAGTGTCGCATTAACGCATTACAATCCCAAAAGCTGCGTATCTGCGGTTTATAGAAGGAACGGGGTCCAGCTTCTTGCGGAAACAGAAGGAGGGCGAAGCCGTTTCTATAAAATATCAGCGGATATAATACGAACGTTATTAGAGAGTCTATCACAAAAGGCCTCATTTTTCTACCGGACAATGTGAAGTTTGTCGAGAGGAGACCCCCTTGCAGGACGTGAAAAAAAGCCCATCCCGGAGGGGAAAGGCTTATTTGGAATTATGTTACAGTGACCGGCGCAGGGCCGCACGCTGCAGGGTAATCATCCAGTCTACAGAAGGCTCGACCAGGGGATGAAGCACGCGTTTGACTGCTGGCTGGGCCAGAAGAACCGTGAAGGAGACAGCACAGAGCAGCAGGGCCGAAGCTCCGGCGGCATTGTCAAGATACGTGTAAATCCCTGACACGGCAGCAAGGCGGACCACAAAACCGTGCAGCAGGAAGACATAGAGGGTGCGGCGGCCCCAGTCCGTCATCCGGCTCAGCCGGTAAGGCACCCATCCCAGAAAAGCGAGGGAGGCGGCAAGCTGCAGTCCGTACATTCCCAGCCGGTACACTCCCGCATACCATTCAGGAGCATCAAGCTGCATATAGGTCATGCTGCCGTACAGCCAGCCCAGGGGGAGTTTTGAACCGAGCATGCCCAGAATCAGGAGCAGCAGTACAGATGCGGCAGCGGCAGCGATTTTGACAGTTTTGGTATAGATCCGGGCCAGCGCCTCGAAGGAGAAATGATAGCCGATGACGAAAAACGGCAGATAGACAAAGGTACGGCTGATGCTGAACCAGACACCGTCTAGCTGCAAATAGCCGACCGCGACACCAGCAGTAACTGCGAAAATGATTTGTGCGGCTTTGCTCCATCTGCCCATGCCGAGCATCAGGAGGCGCCAGCAGGCATGACTGGCCAGGAACCATAGCAGCAGATAAGGAGCGAAGAAGGAGTGGTGAATATTGGATACGCGGAAGACGGAAACGTCCAGCGCTGAATACAGAGTCTGAAAAATAAGGTATTGTAGTCCAATCTGAAGCAGAACCTTGCGGCCAGCAGCTCCAGTGAGGCTTTTTCCGGCAAAATAGCCTGTTACGAGTACGAACAGCGGCATATGGAAGCTGAAAATCCACAAATACAGGCTGTGCATTCCGCTAAGGGTGCCAATCAGAGGCTCAATCGCATTGCCGGCAAATACGGTGACAATAAGCATGAAGCGCAAGTTGAGAAAAAAGGTTTCTCCGCGTGCTGCGAGCGAGCTTTCCCCTGCCATGAACTAACCTCCAATTTGGTTGCGTTTAGCAAATTACTTTAATTTTAAAATACAAGATTTCTGTAAAAACAATTGTGAAATACATCACAATACTACCTATAGTAAGCGCTATCATAGCGGATAATTGTGGCGATGTCTTGAAGGTTGTTTGATTTCATTGATTCCTCTATAATTTTCTGTATGCAGTAATCGGGAGTGAACACCATTGAGAAAAAAAATAACCAAGCGCCGCGTTCTTTTGGGGATTCTTATCATTCTGGTTGCGGCGGGTTTTTGGGTATGGAGATATCTGACACCTTACACACCGGGAATAAGGGCTGAGAATGCACTGATCTCCGCAGGTGGTGTCAGCGTGGAGCAAAATGATAACTGGATTTCGTTTGAGCCTTCCGTCACGTTCGGAACGGCTGTGATTTTCTATCCGGGTGCGCTGGTTAAAGCGGAGGCTTATGCTCCCCTGGCCCAAAAAATCGCCGCTGCGGGGCATCCCTTCTACATCGCCAAAATGCCGCTGAATCTCGCAGTGATCAAAAGCGATGCCGCCGAAGAGATCATCCGAGTGCATCCGAAGCTGTCATTTGTGCTGGGCGGCCATTCGCTGGGTGGGGTTATGGCTTCACGTTTTGCGGCAGAGCATGCAGACCAGTTGAAGGGCGTGTATTTTCTGGCCTCCTATCCGGATGAGAAAGGCAGTCTGAAAGATACAACTTTATCCGTTTTGTCGGTTCTGGGCACCGAGGATCAAGTGGTTGATCAGGCTAGCTACAATAAAGGACGTTCCTATCTGCCAAGCAATACCGTATATTATTCGGTCAAAGGCGGGAATCATGCCCAGTTCGGAAGCTATGGCAAGCAGAAGGGTGACGGGGAAGCAACCATCTCAGAGGATCAGCAGCAGACGCTTACCGCACGGTCAGTGCTGGATTGGCTCGGCAATCTGCGTTAACCCGTATCCTGTCCACAGGAAAGGAGCCGAAGAATGGCCGTACTGCATGTAAATGAGTTAGCTGTACCCTGCAAGGGTATATTGTTCGATAAGGATGGCACTCTGCTTGATCTACTCGCTACCTGGGGAACCTGGGCTAACCTGATGCTGGAAGGACTGGAGAATCAACTCGCACTTATTGGAAAAGAAAACCGCCTGGGCTCAGGCATCGCCAAGGTGCTGGGCACGGTCCATGACGCCGCGGGGAAAGTGATCGGCTATGACCCTGCCGGACCGCTGTCCATGGCTACCGCAGAGGAGACGGGCGGCATTCTGGCCTGGCAGCTCTATTCAGCAGGAGTTCCTTGGAATGAAGCCCTGGCCCGTATAACGGCCATCGGCAAGGAAGCGATGAACGAGCTGCGCCGCCGCAAGTCGGCACAGCCGTTGCCCGATCTGCTGCCTTTTCTGCAGCAATGTGCGGCAGCTTCATTGAAGCTTGGCGTAGTCACCTCCGACGGTTCTTCTACCACCGGGGAGCAGCTGGAATGGATGGGGATTACGGGTTATTTTGACACTGTGGTTACGAGAGACCGTGTGACCCACGGCAAGCCTGCGCCTGAAATGGCGGAGACTGCCTGCCGGGAGCTGGGCCTCAGACCTGCAGAGACGGTTATTATCGGCGACAGCAATGCCGACATGCAGCTCGGCAAAGGCGCAGGCCTGCGGCTGTCCGTTGGCATATCCCCAGCCGGGAGCACCGCCCATTTACTGGATGCGGATACTGTTATCTCTGGTTTTCATCAGCTTCGCCTCACAATCTGAGCTATATATAGAAAGGATGCGTGCAGACTTATGGATTCATTGCAGACACTGGTTTCCTGGATCAAGGACAGCGGCAACATCGTTTTTTTTGGAGGCGCCGGCACATCCACGGAAAGCGGGATTCCGGACTTCCGCTCGGCGGCAGGTCTGTATAGGGAGCAGCATAATTCGCCTTATCCGCCGGAGGTGATGCTGAGCCGCAGCTTTTTCATGTCCTCACCTGACATATTTTTTGACTTCTACCGCAGTAAAATGATTCATCCCGAAGCGAAGCCGAATGGTGCGCATCTGCTGCTGGCGGAACTGGAGCGCGGCGGCAAGCTTAAGGCCGTTATCACGCAAAACATCGACGGCCTGCATCAGCTTGCCGGAAGCCGGCGCGTGCTGGAGCTGCATGGTTCCATTCACCGCAACCATTGCATGGATTGCTCGCTTCCGTATGGGCTGGATCAGGTGCTTGCAATAAAGGACATCGTTCCGAGCTGCCCGGCCTGCGGCGGGATTATCAAGCCGGATGTGGTGCTCTATGAAGAGGAGCTCGATCATGATGTCCTTATGGAATCTGTCGCGGCCATCGCGGCTGCAGACATGATTATCATCGGAGGTACTTCGCTTACTGTGCAGCCGGCTGCCAGCCTGATTACTTATTTCCGTGGCCGGCACACAGTGCTTCTGAACGGAGAGCCGACCCCGTATGATCATAAGGCAGACCTGATCTTGACGGATCGTATCGGCGAAGTGATGGGCAGAATACAGAAGTTGCTGTAGCTCTCAGCAAACGCCATACGGTCGCTGTAATACATGCTGCCTGATCCTGGGAGATTACATTGATCCCGGGAGGTTTAAAATAGGGTATAGAACGTGAACTTGAGAATGCTGGGCCTATCATTGCGGCGGAATGCCTTATTATTTAAGGCGATTCCGCAATGATCGTTATCCATTCTCAAGTTCATCTTGTATTGCGCGACATCAGCGAAACGAGAGGCAGGGATGGATAATGGTATATGTGGCTAGCGACGAACGGTATGAAGGGATGCGTTATAACCGTACAGGCAAAAGCGGCCTCAAGCTTCCGGCAATCTCACTGGGACTCTGGCATAACTTCGGGGGGATCAATGCCTATGAGAATGGCCGGGACATGATCACCCGTTCGTTCGATCTTGGAATTACCCATTTTGATCTGGCCAATAACTACGGCCCGCCTGCGGGGTCTGCGGAGGAGATGTTTGGCAGGGTGCTCGCCCGCGATCTGGCACCCTACCGTGATGAGTTGATTATTTCAACCAAGGCGGGGTATTATATGTGGCCGGGTCCTTATGGGGACTGGGGTTCACGCAAGTATATGCTGGCGAGCCTCGATCAGAGCCTGAAACGGCTGGGGCTGGATTATGTGGATATATTTTATTCGCACCGTCCTGACCCGGAGACGCCGATGGAAGAAACGATGGGGGCACTGGATACTGCTGTCCGTTCCGGCAAAGCGCTGTATGTGGGGTTGTCCAACTACACAGCGGAGCAGACCGTGGAGGCCGTACGTATTCTGAAAAACCTTGGCACACCGCTGATGATCCATCAGCCCCGTTATTCCATGCTTGACCGCTGGATCGAAGGCGGCCTCCAGGACGTGCTGGAGGAGCACGGCGTCGGCAGCATCGCCTTCACCCCGCTCGCACAAGGCCTTTTAACCAATAAATATCTGAACGGCATTCCCGATGATTCTCGGGCAGCAGGCCCGTCCGTATTTCTGAACGAAAGCCGGATTACACCCGAAGTGCTTCGCAAGATCCACGCGCTCAATCAGCTTGCCGTCTCGCGCGGCCTGTCCCTGGCGCAATTCGCACTACTCTGGACCCTACGCGGCGGGAGAGTCACTTCCGCGCTGATCGGCGCAAGCCGGGTCAGCCAGATCGAGGAGAACATTGCCGCATTATCGCATGGCGAGTTCTCACAAGAGGAGCTGGACCGGATCGAAACGATCCTGAAGACGGACAGCGAGTCCTGAGAACAGCCGCTTTTATAATCATCTGCACTCACATAGCAAAAGCCCGCTTCCTGACCGGAAACGGGCTTTTGCTGCAATCCGATGAGAGGCACTTGCTGCGGAGTGCCGTCTCAGAATAGTGCTGATGGAAGAAGATCCGTGGGGGAAGTGGAAAAAGTAGACCTGATTCGAGACATTTGGCCATTCAAGCGGCAATAGTGGGAATAAGTAGACCTAATCTGCTCCATATCAGGTAATTATCCTCATTTGGCTCAAAATAGGTGTACAAAATCCACTAAGCATCTGTGCGAGGTAGAATTCTGCAGATTAGTGATACAAATTCCAACTTAGCACTTATCGGGTGCTGGATGCAGTCGAGTTGGTCTGATCAACGCACCGGATCGTTCCAAATTTCTGCTGCGCGCCATCCGTGGGCCTACTGGCGCCTATCTAGCAGCCTACTGCGTCCCATCCGGGGGGCTACTGTGCGCTATCCAGTGCCTACCGCGTTCCATCCAGCAGCCTACATCATCCCACCCAGCGGCCTAACGTGCGCCATCCGGCGGCCTAACGTGTGCGCCATCCAGCGGCCAACAGTGAGCCATTCGGCGACCTACCATCGGCAGGCTCCTGCCTGCAAGCTCCGGCCTTAGTCAAAGGACATATATTTGTTCTAAGTTACAGAATATCAACAGCCTATTTCTTCTCTCCATGCCTTGCCGTTGTAATACGGTAAGAGGTAGGCGACTGGGCACAGAGGCGTTTGAACTGGCGGGAGAAGTATAGAGCGTCCGTCAGTCCGACCGAGGCGGCCACCTGCTCGACGGACAGCTCCGGGCGCTCGCGCAGGAGCTGCCGTGATTTCTCGATACGCAGCTTGAGCAGATAGGTGACGGGCGAGAGGCCCGTTTCCTGCTTGAAGATGCGTGAGAGGTAGGCGCGGTTGTAGCCAAGGCTGGCACACATCTGCTCAATGGAGACGGGATGGGCATACTGGGCAGCCATGTAGTGGATCATTTGCTTCACGGTGCGCTTCACCTGGGATTCCGCGCCGGGGAGCCGGGAGGAGGAGAGAAGCAGCTCGGCTGCTTCGCCGACGATCAGGTATAGATAGCCCAGCGAGGTCAGATGGGCGCTCTCTTTGCCCGCATAGAAGGCACGCATCATCCCGGCCAGTGCGCCGGGAAAGGCACTGCCTTCGAGGGTGGACAGGACCGGCTTCTGCGGAGTGAAGCCGGCCTGCAGCACGAGCGCGTCTGCGTCCGTGCCGGTGAATGCAGCCCAGCGGTAACGCCAGGGCTGGTCTTCATCAGAGAGATAGCTGACCAGCTGTCCGGGATGAATCAGGAAGCAGTCTCCCGGTCCCAGCTCGTATTTCCGCTCCTCCGTCCGGAAGGTTCCGAAGCCGGATTCGATGAAGTGCAGCAGGAAGTAATCATAGATTTTGGGGCCGGCCTGATGCAGCGGGAGCGTCTGGCTCTCGCCGGCAAAAAGCACATGTAAATGCTGATGGTCGTAAACCACCGGATTTGATCCTACGGAATAAGTATGTTCCACACTGGAACCGCCTTTCCCCCGTTAGCGCAATCATAGCCCTAAGGGCGGGTGAATGAGAAGAATAATCTTACTTTTGATTATATCGCTTCTTTTACGGGAAGTCACATTTGTCCATGCATTACACACATGATTGCATTATCAGGGCAAGTCTGATTTTATTATAATGTAAGCATAAACGAAGCAATACGATTTCCAAAAGTTAAAACGAGAAGCAGCGAAAGGATGGAGTGGCATTAATGAGCATACAGGATCTGAAAGTCAAATTTATCGAGAAATACGGAGAGAGCACAGAGGAGGCGCGTGTATTCTATGCTCCGGGTCGGGTAAACCTCATCGGTGAGCATTTGGACTACAACGGAGGTTACGTGTTTCCGGCAGCGCTGGACTTCGGAACCACGCTGGTTGTGCGTCCGCGCAAGGATGGCAAGGTTCGGTTCGCATCGACGAATTTTCCATATGAGGCCTCGATTGACTACAGTGAAATCGGCAAAGCCAAAACTGGCGAATGGGTAGACTACCCGGTCGGTGTGATGGTGGAGCTGGCCAAAAAAGATCTTCCGGTATCCGCAGGCTACGACCTCCTGTTCCATGGCGAAATTCCGAACGGCTCAGGCCTGTCCTCCTCGGCTTCCATCGAAGTGGTCACCGGGTTTGCCTTCCTGACGCTGCTTGGCGGAGATACGGATACTGTAGAAATCGCTTTGTTGTCCCAACGCGCGGAGAATCAGTACGTAGGTGTAAATTCAGGAATTATGGACCAGTTCGCCGTAGCCAACGGCAAGCGTGACCAGGCGATCCTGCTCATGTGCGACACCTTGGAGTATAGCCTGATTCCTTTTGTAACCGGCTCCTACAAGCTGGTGATCGGCAACACGAACAAGAAGAGAGGCCTGGTGGACTCTAAATACAATGAGCGCCGCAGCCAGTGTGATGAGGCCTTGGCGATTTTGAAGCAGGAGGTTCCTTCCCTGTCTTACCTGGCAGAGATGAAACCCGCACAATTCGAAATACACAAGGATAAAATCACCGACGAAACGGTAAGACGCCGTGCCCGCCATGTAGTGGAAGAGAATCAGCGTGTGCTCGATTCCGTAGAAGTGCTGAAGAACAACGACCTGAAGCAGTTCGGTTTATATATGAATGACTCCCACGTCTCGCTCCGCGACCTCTATGAAGTCAGCTGCGAAGAGCTGGATGTCATGGTGGAAGAAGCACAGAAGATTCCTGGTACGCTCGGCTCACGTATGACTGGCGCAGGATTTGGCGGCTGTACCGTATCGCTGGTGCATGAAGATGATGTGGAACGGTTTATCCGTGAAGTAGGAGAAGCCTACAAGAACAGAACTGGCCTTACCGGTGAGTTCTATGTATGCGGAATCGGCAATGGCGTAGAAGAACTGAAAGGAGTGAAGTAAGATGGCGATTCTGGTAACAGGTGGAGCAGGGTATATCGGTTCTCATACAGTAGCGGAGCTGCTGGAACGTGGCGAAGAGGTAGTGGTGATCGATAATCTGCTGACAGGGCACCGTGAGGCGCTTCTGGGCGGCAAGCTGTATGAGGGCGACCTGCGCGACAAGGTAACACTCTCCAAGCTCTTTTCGGAAAATAAGATCGACGCCGTCATCCACTTTGCTGCAAGCTCACTGGTTGGCGAGAGCATGAAGGACCCGGTCAAATACTACGACAATAACGTTTACGGCACACAATGCCTTCTGGAAGCGATGCAGCATGCCGGTGTGGACAAAATCGTCTTCTCATCGACAGCCGCAACCTATGGCGAACCGGAAAAGGTGCCGATTGAGGAAACCGACCGCACCGAGCCGGCGAATGTATACGGCGAAACCAAGCTGACTATGGAACGGATGATGTCCTGGTTCGACAAGGTGCTGGGCATCAAATATGTGGCGCTGCGCTATTTCAACGCCGCAGGTGCACATGCCAGCGGCAAGATCGGCGAGGACCACCGTCCGGAGAGCCATCTCATTCCGCTGGTGCTGCAAACCGCGCTGAAGCAGCGCGAGAGCATTGCGGTATTCGGTGACGATTATCCGACAGAAGACGGAACCTGTGTGCGCGACTATATCCATGTCAGCGATCTGGCCGATGCCCATGTACGGGCCGTCAACTATCTGCGCAGCGGCAGCGCCAGCAATATTTTCAACCTGGGCAACGGGCTGGGCTTCTCCGTCAAGCAGGTCATTGAAACTGCGAAAAAGGTAACCGGCCTTGATATTCCGGTGGTAATTCAGGAACGCCGCGCCGGAGATCCGGCTGTACTGGTAGCTTCCTCCGACAAAGCCCGATCTGTGCTTGGCTGGAACCCGCAGCATGCCGATGTTGAGGGGATCATTCAAAGCGCCTGGAACTGGCATTCGGCCAATCCGCAAGGGTACGGGGAATAAGCTACGGCACATGAAGGAGAATTGAAATGAATAACGATAATAATACCGCTCCATCTGCGGAAAAGGCGCTGTATGCGATCGAGCAACTGGTAGGGTTTGCTATCCACAAGCAGCTGATTCAGCCTGCGGACATGGACTACAGCCGCAATGAACTGCTGGATCAGTTCGGCTTCAGCGAGCCGTACGCTGCCGAATTCGCAGAAGCTCCACTGGAGAGTCCGCAAGCTCCGCTGGATGTTCTGATTGACTATGGCTTTGAAATGGGCCTGATTCCCGAAAATTCGGATACGTACCGCGACCTGCTGGATGCCAAAATCATGGGTCTCCTCATGGCCCGTCCTTCCGAGGTAAATGCCGAATTCTACAGCCTCACAGCTGAAAAAGGTATTCAGGCAGCGACGGACCGCTTTTACAAGTTAAGCATAGATTCCAATTATATCCGCATGGACCGGATCTCCAAAAATGTGTTCTGGCTGCAGGAATCTCCGTACGGTGACATCGAAATGACGATTAATCTGTCCAAGCCGGAGAAAAACCCGAAGGAAATTGCCATGGCCCGGCTGCTTCCTCCTCCGGTCTATCCGAAATGCCTGCTGTGCCGCGAGAATGTCGGTTACGCCGGAAGGCTCAATCATCCGCCCCGGCAGAATCTGCGTGTGATTCCGCTGAAGCTGAATAATGAGAAATGGTTCCTCCAGTATTCCCCTTACGTCTACTACAACGAGCACTGCATCGTGTTCCATCACGATCATGTGCCGATGAAGCTGACTAAGGATACGCTTAAGCGTCTGCTGAGCTTTGTGGAGACCTTCCCGCATTACTTCATCGGTTCCAATGCGGATCTGCCAATTGTCGGCGGCTCGATTCTGACCCATGATCATTTCCAGGGCGGCCGCCACACCTTTCCGATCCAGAAGGCGCCAAAGGAGGCCACCTTCACTCACGAAGCTTATCCGGGTGTAAGCCTCAGTATCGTGAAATGGCCGATGTCGGTACTGCGTTTGCAGGGTGCAGATCCGGCAGTGCTGCTGGAATGCGGAAATTCGATCTATGAAGCCTGGCAAACCTATAGTGATTCTGCAGCTGAAATCCTGGCTTCAAGCGAGGTGGACGGGGAGCAGACCCGGCATAATACCGTTACGCCTATCGTGCGCCGGGCGGAGGACGGCGGTTTTGAAATGGATCTGATGCTGCGCAACAACCGGACCAGCGAGACATACCCTGAAGGGATTTTTCACCCGCACCGGGAAATGCACCATATCAAAAAAGAAAATATCGGCCTGATCGAAGTCATGGGTCTCGCGATTCTTCCAGGCCGCCTGAAGGAAGAACTGGATGCCATTGCCGGTATTCTGGCGGGAGATACGGCGCTGCTGGATGCTGTCCAGTCCCAGGCAGATCACGCACTGGCACAGCATGCTTCATGGATTCAGGAACTGGCTGTCCGCTTTGGTACTGCCATGGACCGTGAAGAAGCAGTCAAGACGGTACAAAATGAGGTCGGCATCAAGTTCACCCATATTCTTGAGCATGCCGGTGTGTATAAGCGTACCGCGGAAGGTCAGGCGGCGTTCCACCGCTTTGCCAACAGCCTTGGCTTCCGGTGAGCCAACACGGCTCCTGCTAATCCAATAGCTCTACCCTGTGAGATGTCCCCTGCTGCTTGGCACGGGGGCATCTTTTTGCGCAGAGCTTCTGTTCACCAGGAACTGATTTGAATGCTGCCGATCAGAGGTCTATAATAGAATATTGCATCACATTCCTGAACTAAACGGAGGTTCGTCCTTATGCGCAAGTTTGAATTTTATAATCCTACCAAGTTGATTTTTGGACAAGGTACCCTTAGTGCACTCCAGACGGAAGTGCCCAAATACGGTAAGAATGTACTGCTTATGTACGGCGGCGGCAGCATTAAGCGCAGCGGTCTGTATGAGAATGTAATCAACGAGCTGAAGGCCATTGGTGCAGTAGTTACGGAATTGTCCGGTGTAGAACCGAATCCGCGTCTGT
This sequence comes from Paenibacillus helianthi, assembly GCF_001909055.1. Lineage (GTDB taxonomy): Bacteria > Bacillota > Bacilli > Paenibacillales > Paenibacillaceae > Paenibacillus_AQ > Paenibacillus_AQ helianthi. The sequence continues at coordinate 1,413 of NZ_LVWI01000093.1, read as the reverse complement.
CCACCGTACATAAGGGTGTAGCCTTGTGCCGTGAGAATCATATTGACCTGATCCTCGCCGTAGGCGGCGGAAGCGTGCTGGACTGTGCCAAGGCGGTTGCAGTGGGTGCGAAATATGACGGGGATATGTGGGACTTTGTAGAGCGCAAGGCCGCTCCTCAGGGGGCTCTTCCGCTGGGAACAGTGCTCACTATGGCTGCTACAGGCTCGGAAATGAACAATGGCTCCGTGATCACTAATGAAGTCACCAAAGAAAAAATGGGTTGGGGCAGTATTCACGCCTTCCCGGCTTTCTCGATTCTTGATCCGGAGAATACCTTCACTCTGCCGCGTGACCAGACCGTTTACGGGATGGTGGATATCATGTCCCACGTGCTGGAGCATTATTTCCATACTGACGGTAATACACTAGTGCAGGACGGGTTCTGTGAGGCGCTGCTTCGCACAGTGATTGCCACTGCGCCGAAGCTGGTTGAAGACCTGAACAACTACGAACTGCGCGAAACGATTATGTACTGCGGCACAATGGCACTGAACGGAATGGTAAGCATGGGATTTGCGGGAGACTGGGCAACCCACAATATTGAGCATGCCGTATCGGCTGTATACGATATTCCACATGGCGGCGGATTGGCGATTCTCTTCCCGCACTGGATGAAATACAACCTCAGCACGAACCCTGCCCGTTTCCGTCAGCTGGCTGTTCATGTATTTGGCATTGATGCTGCGGGCAGAACCGATGAAGAGGTGGGTCTTGAGGGTATCGAAGCGCTGCGCCGTTTCTGGGATTCCATCGGAGCGCCGAAGACACTGGGCGACTATGATATCGATAACAGCGAGATTGGCAACATGGCCGACAAAGCTGTCCGCTTTGGACCGTTTGGGAATTTCCGCAAGCTGCAACGTGAAGACGTTGTGGAAATTTATACAATGGCACTGTAAAAAAAACGGCAGCCTTCTGCAGGTCAATACTTAAATGAGCTATGGGGGCTGTCTCATAAGTAGATTTTCAAAAAAAAGAAACAGCCCATATGTATTCAAGAGGCAGTAAAAAGACAGCAAGGCCGCGATTCTCCTGTTATTGGAGAATCGCGGCCTTGCGTTTTTGGTCCACCGTGGCTTGCTTCAGCATATTATGGGCAAGCGAAAGCCAACCGACCTCAAGCGTCACTTTTTCCATGCCGCGAAGCAGAAAGCGCCGGAAGCCCCGGTTATTCTTCAGTTGTCCAAATACGCTTTCCGGTTCCGTCATTCGGCGTACGGCCAGGGCATAACCTTCCTCGCTTCGCAGGATGTCCCGAGCCTGCTTCTGGTACCGCAGCCTCTCCAGACTGACAACCACTTCCCGATTTCCTGCTGCCTTGGTGCAGCGTTCCTTCAGCGGACAGCCTTCGCAGCTTTGGCTTCGGTAATG
>NZ_LVWI01000092.1 GCF_001909055.1 Paenibacillus helianthi | reverse complement strand
TAATGATATAATAGTAATAATATGTTTCAAAATTACAAATATGCGATAATATATAAATCATTTGCAGGTTAATCGATGTTTCGACACGTTAGCGGACGGATGAGGATAAAGGTCGGTTCTGTAGTGTATTGTTTAAATACATGAAAGGGCGAAGCTATGCGTTCTAATCACTTGAATAAAGCATATTTTTTAGGAGGCATGAATAATGAGTTTCCCGGTATATTACGGATTAACCCATGCTCAAAAAAGAATATGGTATGAGGAGCAACTCTCCCCTTCCACATCAATATATAACATTGGTGGAGCAGTATTCCTCAGAGGAGAGATAGACTTAGTCGCGTTAGAAAAAGCCATACAATTGGCGGTTCGTATGAATGAAGGTTTAAGATTACGATTCGAGTTACATAATGGGGAAGTCAGGCAGTATGTTGAGGAGCACCGGGAAGAGGCATTGCCATACTTTCATTTTGAGAAGTTAGAAGATGACAAGAAAAGTATTGAGCAATTTATGGTTAATGAATCGGCAAAGCCGTTCTCTATTTTGGAGGATAGGCTTTTTTATTTTACCCTATTCACAATCGAAGGCGGTACGGGTGGTTACTTTATTAAAATGCATCATATAATTGCGGATGGTTGGTCATGTGAAATTCTAACCAATCAAATAGCGGAACTATATTTGGCGCTTCTTAATGGGCAACCTGCGCATGAGATGTTCGAAAACCGTTACACGGTTTACATTAATCAGGAACAGAATTATCTGCAATCAGACAGATTTCAACGGGATAAAAGGTTCTGGAATACTAAATATGCTGATCTACCGTCCAAACTTCCGTTTAGATCTATGGATGATCCTAAGGGCAGGCGTATGACCTTCTTTATGGATCAGCCCCAATTTATGAAAGTAAAAAAAATGGCTTCGGATACCAATTGTTCTATTAATTCTATATACATTGCACTTTTAATGATCTATTTATACAAAACGACGTTCGAAAGAGATGTAATAATCGGATCGCCTGCATTAAACAGGATGAGCCGGATTGAAAAGGGTATTTTCGGAATGTTTACGAATACTTTACCGATCCGAATTAGAAACATCGATGGCATTTTATCAGCCTATGAGTTTTTCAAACTCGTATACACTGAAGCGGTTAGTTGCTACAAACATCAAAAGTATCCATTCGACTTATTGATGAAGGATATTAACTTCGCACGTGAACACGGGGACAATCGGCTGTTTGACATATGCGTCAATTATTATAATACAAAGTTTAGGCGAGAGCTTGGACATTTGGAAGTCGACAACGTGGAGTTTTATAACGGCCGACAATCTTATTCTTTGCAAATGATCATCCGGGAATGGGGGGATGAGAATACTGCGACAATAGAATACGATTATAAAGAAAAGAACTATTCCGGATCGGATATTGCAGCCCTGCACGATCAACTGAACAGTCTTATCGATCAAATTACGGAAAATCCGTACGAATTAGTTGGTAAACTGACGCTATTGTCTAAAACTAAGATGGACAAGCTATTTGATTCCAGTCATCGTGCTCAAGATGCAAAGCTGCCCAATACGAACGTAATACAGTTGTTCGAGAAACAGGCAGCGGAGACACCTGACCGGATTGCTGTCACTTTAAATAACCGATGGTTAACTTACAAAGAGTTGAATGAAGAAGTAGACCGCTTGGCTGGGTATTTAATGAAATGTAATATCGCTCCTGGTGATCTGGTTGGGTTAGTTACGGTCCATTCAATCGAATCAATAGTCGGTATATTAGGCGTAATGAAAGCAGGTGCAGCGTATGTCCCAATCGATACGGATTCACCAAGGGAAAGAATAGAATTGATTTTGGCTGATTCTGATATTTCGGTTGTGCTTGTTAATGAGGATCGATATAAGATAAATCCAATAAAGGTGGATATTACCGTCGATTTGCGTGAAGCAGATAAGTGGTCCAAAGAAAATACGTGCGATCCGGACATTGCTAAACATATGTTGGACGGAACCGCCTATGTAATCTATACCTCGGGCTCGACGGGAAAGCCAAAAGGTGTAGTGATTGATCATAAAGCGCTGTTGAACTATATTCTATGGGCGAAAAATACTTATGTGAAGAGTGAGATTGAAGTTTTTTCACTATTCACTTCGCTGGCATTCGATCTGACAGTTACATCGATTTTCACGCCTCTTGTTAGCGGAGGGCAAATTATCGTATACCCTCCGGTCGCAGAAGAACATGTACTATATAAGATATTGAGGGAGAATAAATCGACTGTAATCAAGCTTACCCCATCGCATCTCTCTTTGATTGCGCATCAAAATTATATTGCGGCAGGTGTGAAGAGATTTATTGTGGGTGGCGAGGACTTGAAAGTAAGTCTGGCACAAACCATCATGAGTTCATTCGGACATGACGTTGAGATTTATAACGAGTACGGTCCTACTGAAGCTACGGTGGGCTGCATGATTCATAAATTTGATCCTGCTTGTTCTGAAGAGGTTTCGGTTCCAATCGGTATGTCTATTGATAATATTCGAGTGTATGTATTAGACCCTGATCTGATGCCAGTTCCTCAAGGGGTTACAGGGGAGATCTATATTGCCGGGAGCGGACTTGCGAAGGAATACTTGAACCTGCCGGATGTAACATTTAAGTCTTTCATTCATCACCCTCACTTGAATGAAAGATTGTACAAGACAGGCGACTTGGCTCATACCTCACCAAACGGGATTCTCTTCTACGAGGGCAGAGCGGATCAGGTTGTGAAGATTAGGGGGAACCGGGTTGACCTTAATGAAATCGAATATCATCTCTTGAACCATCCCGCCATTCGGGAGGCGATCGTAACCGAGATTAAAAGCCCGACAGGAAATTCACACTTGTGTGCATATTTGGTTGCGAAAACATCCATTCAGGATAACGACCTGGCATCATACCTGGCAATGAAACTTCCTGCATATATGGTTCCGGACTATTTTATGCCTCTTCGACAGATTCCATTGACTATCAATGGAAAGGTAGATATTCGTGACTTGCCAAAGCCGGTAATGAAAGGTGATCAGCAGAATCACGTCGATGGACGCAATGAAATCGAAGTCGCTCTGGTTGAAACAATACAAGAGACGTTGAACCTTGTCCGCATCGGAATAAACGACAATTTCTTTCATCTGGGTGGAGACTCTATCAGTGCGATTCAGATATCATCACGGATGAAAAGTTTGGGGTTCACAATAACTGCGGCGGAAATATTGAAAAGTCCTATCATAGGAGAAATGAGCTTATCTGTCCGAAGAGCGTACAAGGTTATTGGATCGCGTGATGAAATAAGCGGAATACTGCCGCAAACGCCTCCAATTATGTGGTTTAAGTCCTTGCAGTTGAATCACGAGGAGCATTATCATCAGTCCATTATGATCTCGATCTCGCCGACCGTAACGCTACATGAACTGATACTATGCTGGAACGTAATTATAAGACACCACGATGCGCTTAGACTCAACTACGATTCAAACAACGGATTGTTTTTTAATAAAGATCATTTAATTCATCAGCAGAGTATTGAACGGTATGATTTATCTAGTCTTGCGCCGGACCGGCAAGCTGAATATGTGATCGAAATGGCAACGAAGATGAAGAGTGAAACGCAGCTTAACCGGGATCTGCTAGTGCAAGCATGTTTGTTTGAGCTTGGTGAGCAAGGCAACCATCTGCTACTGACCGCTCACCATCTGGTGATGGATTCAGTATCATGGCGGATTATTTTATCGCATTTGTATATGCTATTGAAGCAGCTTCGGGAAGGAAGAGAGTTGGAACTGCCATTTAAAACATCTTCGTACAAGGCATGGGCCGAGGATTTATATTTACAAAGTCAGGTAATGCCGGATAACGAGCTGGACTATTGGTTGGACTCGGCGGGACGTCTATTCAAGTATCCATACGCAATCGAGGCGGAGAGCTCGACAGATGAGGCTTATACCCTTTATACCGAAGTACCGGAGGGCATCACGAGCAATCTATTAACCAACGCGAACATCGCCTATAATACGCAGACAAAAGAGCTGCTGCTGTTGGCGTTAATGCGCACGATCAGAGAACTGACATCTATGCAGGCTATAACGCTAGAGCTTGAAGGGCATGGTAGGGAGGGTGTCCCGCAGTTGGATTTAACCGAGACCGTCGGATGGTTCACAAGCTTCTATCCTCTTCATGCTGATCTGACAAGCAATGAGCTTGACGAGCAGATCAAGGAGGTAAAGGAACTAGTCAGACGGATTCCTCATAATGGAAGAAATTACGGCATATATAAGTACATTTGCGGCATGGTACAGGAAAGCGAGTCTGATGTCATTCGTTTCAATTATTTAGGAGAGTTCTCTAAGGCAGTAGACAATGAATACTTCCAAATTGTATTTGAAGAGACCGGCGTTGAATCGAGTCGCGCGAATAAGCTTAGCAGTTTAATAGAATTGAACTGCCTGGTAGTTTCCGATAAGCTAAAAATACAAATTACTTACAATCAAAACAGATTAACTACTGAGCATATGGAACGGTTTATGGAAGCATTTCTAGAGCATATCAAGTCAATAGCCGAGCATTGTAGAACTACAGAAGAACTGGAGTTCACGTCCTCCGACTTCGAACTGGCCGGCTTATCGACAGAAGAGCTTAATCAGCTATTCCAACTATGATAAAAGGGTGAGAAGATGCTAATTCTCGGCATATCGGGTGGCATAGATAGTATTCATGACACAATCATTGAGTTTCCTTACGGCAAGGCCCATGATTCTGCAGCCGTATTAATTGAGGATGGTCATGTAGTTGCTGCTATAGAAGAAGAAAGATTGAATCGCATTAAGCATACAAATCGTTTACCTATAGCCGCAATTGAATTTTGTCTAACTGAGAGACAGGTCACCCTGCAGGATATTGATTATATAGCGGTATACGGTACAGAGCATTACATCGATCAACTGTTGAAATTACATACGTGGAATCACCCGGACAAGCCATTGATTCATTCGGTGAGAAATTATATGGCCTCGAAGTTACAAAAGTATTTGGGAAGTGAATTTTCTGCTGAGAAAATTATTTTCGTCCCTCATCACATTTGCCATACGATGAGCGCTTACTATGCATCGGGATACGACGAAAGTCTCATCATGTCGTTGGACGGTACTGGAGACGGCCTGTCAGGATTAATTCAATCTACTGTGGATGGCCAGACAATAAACACTTTGCATACTATTCCGGAGGACAACTCCTTAGGTCTATTTTATTTGGAAGTCATCAAGTTTCTTGGTTACCAGCTGTTCGATGAGTATAAGGTGATGGGGCTTGCTCCATATGGTGACGCTTCGGTATATCGCAGTGTATTCAGAAAATTTTATACATTACATCCAGATGGTACGTATACCCTGCATACGAAAAGAATAGGATTGCTCTATGAATACTTGACGCCTCGCCGGAAGGGGGAGACGTTCACTCAAGTGCATCAAAATATATCAGCGAGTCTGCAGGAAATGCTGGAGACAATCGTACTGCATATGTTGACTTTCTTCAAAAAAGAAACATCGATCCGGAAGCTCTGCATGGCAGGCGGGGTTGCGCACAATTGCTCAATGAACGGAAAAATCTACTATTCCGGCTTATTCGACGAGATATTTGTACAACCGGCAGCTCATGATGCGGGCTGCTCTCTCGGGGCTGCCCTTCATGTATATTATACGAATAAGCCTGAGCGGAAGCGGGAGCAAATAACCGATGTATACTGGGGTACTGATTTACCACCGGATGAATCTGTTGAAAGAGAGCTTGCTAAGTGGAATGGATTGGTGGAATTTGCGCAGGTAGACAATATTACCGAAGCAGCAGCGGAAATGCTGGCGGAGGGTAAAGTAATCGGATGGGTTCAGGGACGCTCTGAATTCGGTCCTAGAGCCCTTGGCAATCGCAGCATCATTGCCGATCCCCGCCCTAGCGAGAACAAGACAATTATAAATTCAATGGTAAAGAAACGTGAAGGTTACCGGCCATTCGCACCGGCTGTATTAGCATCGGAAGCACCTACCTATTTCGACGTCATAGATGGGCGCAGCTCACTTGATTATATGGTGTTCGTATTGAATGTGAAAGAGCAGTGGCGCTCCGAACTTGGCGCCATTACTCACGTCGATGGTACGGCTCGGGTACAGACGGTAAGGAAAGATACCAATCCATTATTCTATCAGTTAATAAGAAATTTTCAGCAGAGAACAGGTATCCCGATCGTTCTGAATACTTCTTTCAATAACAATGCGGAACCTATTGTAAATTCGGTTCACGATGCGTTGGCCTGCTATTTGACAACAGAGCTTAATGGATTATGCATAGGGAATTATGTTATCCGCAAGAAGGCCGCGGAATATCAAGATTGGGCTTCGTACGAGGCTGTGCTTATGCCATATGCTGAGATTGTTTGTAGTGGCACTCATCATACAGGGGGAATTGGCTATGGGATTCGACATCGTTATTCGGGAAGCGAATCTGCGATTACTGAGGAATTATATGAAGCCGTCGTAAAGAATACGGATTTAAGTGAATTGTCAGCACCAGTGATTGAGAGTCTAACAGAGCTGTGGACAAATCGACTTATATCGATCCAACCGAAGCGTTGATCCCATTTTGTAAACTATGAAAGTGAGGAGTTAGTATTGAATAAGGTTAACGTTCATTTAGAAGAAATTACAGAGCACAACTGGTATGAGGCGACGCAACTTCGCGTAAGTGAGGAGCAGCTTAGCCTGTATCCATGCCCGATCGTTTACTGGATTGCAGAATCCAAGTATGCCACTCATTTTTGTCTGAAGGCAATTTATGCCGACGAAGTTATGGTAGGCTTTCTAATCTACAATTTAGATCCGGATGATGGCGAGTATTGGATAACGACGTTCATGATTGATGAAAGGTTTCAAAGAAAAGGCTATGCCATGCAAGCGCTTACTGAGTTCATCCATTATTTCAAGAATAAGTACGATACGGACAAAATAAAACTTGGACATCGGGCCAATAATGTTGCTGCGGCTAACTTATATGAGATGATGGGATTTCATATTAATGGAGAGATTATTGGTGATGAAATTGTCCGATGCTACTCACTAAAATAAATTGATGTATGGAAGAAAGTTTTTTTATACCAATATTATCTTGCGAACGCGAATATTATTCTCTAGTACATTAATATTTGGAGTGGTTAAATGAATCTTGACTTGTTAGGATGGAGGCAAGAATTCGATCCTTATTTTTATTCGTATCAACAACAAGGATTCCAGGTCGGAAGAGTAATCGAAGAACAGCGGAATCTATATACAATCATGATGGGCACAGATACAAAGGTTCATGTAAACGTATCCGGAAGGTTCCGTTATGAAGCTGCCAATAAACGTGATTTTCCCGTTGTGGGAGACTGGGTCATCTATCGGCAGGTTAATCAAGAGGAGAAAGGTGTTATTCATTCGATATTGCCTAGGTTCAGTAAGTTCTCTCGGAAATCGGCTGGTAACACCACTGAAGAACAAGTGCTGGCTGCGAATATCGATACGGTGTTTCTGGTCAATTCTTTAATCAATGACTTTAATCTACGCCGGCTGGAAAGGTATCTGGTTATGGCAAGAGAGAGCGGTGCAAATCCAGTCATAGTGCTGAGCAAAGCCGATCTATGCGATGATGTTGAACATAAAATTAGTCTCGTGCAGCAATTTGCACCCGCTATACCAACGCATGTCATTAGTGTGGTGAACCGACAAGGGATTGAAGCGCTAGACGTGTACTGTCAACCCGGTCAGACGATCGCAATGCTGGGTTCTTCAGGTGTTGGCAAGTCGACCTTAATGAACTGTTTAAGTGAGCAAGACATAATGGCTGTAGGCGCTGTGCGGGCACATGACGGGTTGGGCAAACATACAACGACGCATCGGCAATTAGTAATGCTCCCTAGAGGCGGAATGATTATCGATACGCCTGGTATGCGCGAATTGCAGTTGTGGACGAATAAGCAGGTAGATTATAACTTTCAAGATGTACAATCATTCGCTGTTAGGTGCAAGTATCGAGACTGTCTTCACCAAGGAGAAGCGGGGTGTGAGGTTGAAAGAGCGATTCAATCAGGCCAGCTTAGCGCCGAGCGATTCAAGAGCTACATGAAGCTCCAAAAAGAATCGCAGCATCTAGAGCGTAAAGAAAATGAGCGGGAACAATTGAAACAGAAGGTGAAAATGAAGAAGCTGTTTCAATCGATCGATCGAAAACGAAAAAGATTCTAGGATGAGGTCGATATGTCGAACGTATTACTTATAGGATTTCCTCTTTTTGGTCATATGAGGCCGTTACTCGGATTAAGCCGCCTTTTGGTTCAACACGGTGAGACCGTATATTTTTTTGGCAATGAAAACTTCCGGGAAGCCATTGAAAATAGCGGAGCGTTATTCCTGGCGTCAGAAGAAGAATATTCACCATCCGGGTCAGAAACAGCTGGAACAGATAAGCTTTCGGAATTCGCTGGCTTGCTTCTGGAGCTATTACAAGCCCGGGAACGGCTGGTACCGGTCTTGAATGCGTTGATTTCAAGCAGTAATATTGATTACATTATCCATGACTCTTTTTGCAGCTGGGGTAAAATGACGGCGCGTATCAATCGACTTCCGGCCGTATCATCAATCACGACATTCGGGTATAACCAGGATATTTATGATAAGTACCCGGAGCAGTTCATCCAGAACGTATTATTAATGCCGACTGACAGTCCGAATGCTTTGTTTCCGAAGCAGGGACGTGCGGTACAGAGAATGCTGAAGCTTATGTTTGCAGCAATGCGAGACTTAACAGAGGAAAGCGACGATTTGATCGATCTGCTTGTTAATAAACAGGAATTGAATTTTGTATATACGTCTTCATTGTTTCAGATTCATATGGATTCATTTGACTCCTCTTTTCGGTTTGTAGGACCGCTTATAAAGCAAACATCATTCTCGGATCATACAATAACGGAGCAAGCGGATGCCGATAAACGGCTTCCGCTTATTTATATTTCATTTGGTACCGTATTTAATCATAAACCGCAATTTTACGCAATGTGTATTGAAGCATTCAGGGACTTTAATGGACGTGTAGTGATTTCTACCGGTAACGTCGAACTGGATTTGCACACTGAGCTGCCGTGTCATATTGAGCTTATGCCTTGGGTTTCACAACAAGAGCTACTGAGGCTGACAACTTTATTTATTACTCACGGCGGGTTCAATAGTATTAACGAAGCGTTATTTCATGACGTGCCGGTCATCGTCATACCTAGAGCAGTAGATCAATTTCTAGTAGCCGAAAGAGTAGAACAATTAGGCGTGGGAATGAAACTCGAACTCGATACAATTACCCCTCATTCGCTGGCAAGTACAGCTAAGGAAGTGCTGGAGAGTGAAGAAATAAAGTCGAACTGTAGACTCGTCGGTGAATCCTTGCGTTTATCTGGCGGGCTTGATGAGGTGTGGGTACAAATGAAGCGCTTCAAGCAGATTCATGAGATTCGTTAAGCAATTAGGTAGGAGGAGAGAGAAATCGAGCGTTTAGCGTGTTTATTTCCAGGTCAAGGGTCGCAATATTCCGGGATGGGTCGGCGTTGGTATAAGGAGTATTCAATAGTGAGACGAGTATTCGAGGAAGCAAGCGAAGTATTGAAATATGACTTGAAGCGTATATGCTTCGAAGGGGAAACAGAACAACTCGCTGATACCCGCATTACACAGCCCGCCATTGTCACCCTAAGCGTAGCAGCGTATCAGATTTTCGTGAATGAGGTTGGTATAACGCCCGCTTATTATGCCGGTCACAGTCTGGGAGAATACAGCGCGCTATGCTGTGCCGGCGTCATTCGATTCGACGACATGCTTCGGTTGGTACAGGTACGTGGCCAACTGATGTATGAAGCGGTTGAAGCTGGAACGGGATTAATGCAGGCCATACGAGGCGTGGGCATTACCTCGATTTACGAGGCTTGCGAAGAGGTATCCGACGAGAGTGGTTTAGTCACAGTAGCGAACGTGAATAGCAATAATCAAGTCGTTATTTCAGGTCATCGTTCGGCTGTTATTAAAGTTTCCGAGCGGCTGCAGCAACAATTCGCTCGGGCGTCCGCGATCTCTCTTCAAGTAGGGGCGCCCTTTCATTCCCCCTTAATGGTGAGAGCGGCACAAACGTTCAGGAAAGAGTTTGATAAATACACGCTGTATTCAACGGATAAATTAGTTATTTCTAATTTAACCGGATTACCCTACAGAAGAAGTTCCGAGCTAAAGACTGCTCTTGCTTCACAAATATCGGCCACCGTTCAGTGGAAGGCATCGATGGATTTTTTTACTCGGCAAGGTATCGACCGGTTCGTTGAATTAGGGCCTGGCACCACACTGCGAAATTTATTTAAGAACACGGACAATGATTTGCGCTGTTATGCGTTCGATGATCCGGGCGATCTAGCTGAACTGAAACGTATGAAGTGGGCGCCGCTCATGCCTTCTCAGGTAATATCTTGGTGTCTTGCCACTGCGGTAGCGACTCCAAATCGGGGGCAACAGTCAGAGCAGAGCCTGACCGCAATTACAAATATGTATAAGCGTCTGCAGACGCTGAAAAAGCGTTCGGAGAAAATAGAGAATGCTCAGGAAGAAATGATAGAAGCCATTACAGTTATTAAACAAATGATGATGGAGAAGGGACTTGCTGCTTCCGTTCAATGTGATATATTCGACAAACTGATGCAAGAGACAACGGATCCCGGATGGGTGTAGGGTGCGTTAGATCTCAATTATTGTTGAGATGGAGGCTATGACGAATGAGCTCTGATGGGACATCGAATCGTAATGATGATATTGCAATAATAGGAATTTCCTGCCGATTTCCAAATGCGGATAATACGGATGAGCTATGGGATGTGTTGTATAATGGCTGGAATTGCATAAGGGAGCTTCCACTCCAGCGAAGACAAGACGTCAAGAGAATATTCCAGGATCCGCACAAAGCCTACTTCTTTCTCGGAGATTCATCAGCCGATGTGGATGAAGGCATTTTTTCGCTAGGTGGTTATTTGGAACGAATTGACCACTTTGATTACGCTTATTTCAACATATCTCCTAGAGAAGCGAAGTATATGGAGCCTGCTCAACGGCTCATGATGGAGGTGACATCCGAAGCGCTTGAAGATGCCGGATACGGTGGGAATAAATTAAAGGGAAGCAGAACAGGGGTTTTTATCGGTCGGGATCATTCGGATCTACCTATCTATAAAATGGTAATGGAGCCGGACCCATCGCATCTTACCGGATCGTATACAGGTATTTTATCCGGACGAATTTCACATCACTTTGATTTCAAGGGTCCGTCTGCTGTAATTGATACCGCATGCTCGTCGGGACTTGTTGCAGTGCATCAAGCGAAACAAAGCTTGCTAAATGGAGATTGCGACGTTGCCGTTGCAGGAGCGGTGAATATACAGCTTGTACCGCTTAAAGATAATGGTATGAATATTGTGTCGTCTGCAAGCAATCAAGTGTCTACCTTCGATCAGACAGCGGATGGAGCTGTATTAGGGGAAGGCGTCATTGCGCTCATCTTGAAACCGCTACAACGAGCGAAGGCTGATGGAGACGATATTTATGCTCTTATAAAAGGCAGCTCGATCAACTGTGATGGAGCCTCCAAGGGATTAACTTCTCCGAATGCCGACGCTCAGGAACAGTTATATCTTGATGCATGGGAAGATGCTGGGATTAACCCGGCATCGCTATCTTATATAGAAGCGCATGGAACCGGGACTGTACTTGGAGATCCCGTAGAATTCAAAGGATTGACTAGAGCGTTCAGACGTTACACGGCAGGCAGACAATTTTGCGGAATAGGCTCAATCAAAACGAATATGGGACATACGGTCGCAGCTTCGGGCCTTGCCGGGATTGTTAAAGTTGTGTTGTCCATGAAGTATCGGACGATGCCGGCCAGTTTACATTTCAATGAACCCAATTCACTTATTAACTTTATAGATTCTCCATTCTATGTAGTTAAACAGCGTAAAGAGTGGGAGCAGCACAGAACGCAGCCGAGAAGGGCCGGCGTGAGTTCATTTGGGTTTAGTGGTACAAATTGCCATATTGTGTTGGAGGAGGCACCAGCACCGCTGCAGGATACCGGCTGTCAGCAGCAACAGGAAGGGCTCGATATGTTCACGCTTTCGGCGAACTCGCAAGAGACGCTGCGTGAGCTGGCGGAAAAACACATTACACATATAGAGCATCATCGACCTCGCTTTCATGATATATGCTTCACAGTCAATACAGGACGGAAGCATGCCTTTCATCGGCTTGCCATCGTTGCTGCGAGTACTGGTGAATTAGTACACATGCTGAAGTGTTGGGTCCGCAGCGAGAGGGTAGCAGAAGGAGAACAGCGTGTATTATATGGTAGTTATAGAATAGTAGCTGATGATAAAAAGGTGCTGGACGCGGGAGAACTGACTTCGTTCGATCTGCAACAGCTTAATCACGAACTCTCATTGCTGCTTATATCCGGTGATGTTCGGTCCAGTGAACAATCGTTACTGAACGCCTGCCAGCTATATATTCGCGGGGGCAGCCTGAATTGGCAGGCATTGTATGAAGGCGAACGGAGACGAATCCTGCATTTGCCGACCTATCCGTTTTCGAAAGTGAGATGTTGGGCAGACGCTTTGCGAGTGACTCCGATTACGCAGCACCGACTATCCAACCATTCTCTGCTCGGAGAACTAGCGCTTGTATCCAATAATCAAACGATATATAGGAATGTTATGTCGCCTGATTTGCATTGGGAGCTGAGTGAGCACAAACTGGGGAGTCAGTCGATTTTACCTGGTACGGCTGTGATGGAGCTAATGCGTCAGGCAGGGCAACTGGCGATAAATGGTCATAGTATAGAGTTTGAGCAGTTTCTGTTGATCAATCCATTAATATGTCGGGAAGGAGAGGCAAGAGAGGTTCATACCACCGTCTTGGAAGAGCGGGAGGGCTACAGTATCACGGTAGCGAGCAAGCCTGCCTCGCAATCGACGGGCTGGGAACTGCATGCGAAGGCTAGAGTAAAGAGCTGGACGGGGAGTCTGGGTGTAATCGATTTGGAGCAATTACGGTTGGCAGTCAAGCCGTATTTGCAGCGGCCTGATTCAGAGCAAACGGCAGGCCGTGTATTCGAATTCGGTCCTCGTTGGTCTAATGTACAAGAAATTAGATTTGGTGACCGGGAGCTATTGGTGCACATTCGATTACCTGAGGTGTATCAATCGGATATGGTGCACTATAATTTACATCCTGCGCTACTGGATACAGCGTTAAATATAGCGAGCCAAGATGTTGGACGAGGTACCTACTTGCCCTTATCAGCCTCTTCGTTTTTATTTGATGGAGGAAAACGGTCACAATTCTACAGCTATATTAAAATACATGAAACACCGGATATGCAAGATCCTGAAGCGATATCATTTGATATCCAATTAATCGATATGAGCGGGCAAGTATTCGGAGTCCTGGATAATTATGTGATAAAACGGATTTCTGAGCCGTCACTCCAAGTGGAATCGAAGCCGGTTAGCTCTTCCTATTACAATGTGCAGTGGAAGCCTATGGAGGAAGTGGACCGAAGCGTCATAAGCCCTTCGCGCATTGCGGTTATTAAGGACCAGAAAGGAGTAAGCGAGAGTATCATCGATTCGTTGAAGCGTCAAGGCAATGAGGTCTTCGAGATTGAAATTGGCCTCGCAGGCGGTATCGATGGCAAACGATTGGATAGACAAAGCTATATTGTGGATCCCTCTATGCAAGGGATGAAATCGATCGCCGATATTTGTGCAGAAGCTCAAATTAGTAGATTGATTCATTGCAGCTCTCTTGATTTAACCGACCCGGTGGAGTCGTTCGGAGATCTTCAAGATCATGTGCAAAGAGGCGTTTACGATCTGTTCCATTTGATGAAGCAGTTGACTACCATTCAGCTTGATCATTCGTTAGAGGTTTCCTTAATTACGCGCAATGCATATGCTATCTCCGGAGACGATACGCGGCTGAATCCTCATCTTGCAGCAGCTATAGGGTTGCTGAGAGGGGCATCGCAGGAGCTGCGGAATTGGACGTTCCGCTGCATAGACATAGACGAACACACCACTGTAGAAGCGCTTATGAGAGAACTTGCCTTACGGAGCACCCGTTTCACAATGTCATTCAGGAAAGGAACTGCCTATGAGCCGGAGTTGGCACCGAGTCTTCCGTCTGTCGATGCCCAAAGTTTGGATATTACCGAGAATGGCGTCTACGTTATTACGGGCGGGTTGGGTGGTATTGGGCTGGCGATCGCCAAGCATTGGGCAGCGAAGAAGGCTGTGCATCTCATTTTAATCAATCGCAACATTGATATCGAACCCAAGTCAAACCGCCCGGATATCGATGAAAAAATCTCAGCTATCCGGTACATTGAGGATACAGGATCTACGGTTAAGTTATATCAGGGAGATACTGCCGACCCGATTCGAATGGAACAAATCGTTACCGATATTCTACAGCAATACGGGCAAATAAATGGCATTATTCATAATGCGGGAGTTGCCGGTAAAGGTCTGCTCTATACTAAAAAACATACCGATATGCAGAAAGTATTTGCAACCAAGGCGTATGGGGCGTGGCTGCTTGATAATCTTACTAGTCACTTGGAAATTGATTTTTTCCTCGTCAGCTCCTCAGCGATGTCATTCATAGGCGAAGCGGGGCAATCGGACTATACTGCGGCCAATTGCTATTTGGACACGTTCTGCGATAGCCGAAATCAGCGAGGTAAACCGACGATTGCAATCAATTGGCCACCGTGGTCCCAGACTGGTATGTCAGTTGCGAACCAATCTGATATTGAAAACTATTTCATCATACCGCTAGGAACAAGTGAAGCGTTGGAAGTGATGGATACGGCATTATTGGAGCAAAGGCGAAACGTTCTATATGGCCAATTGAATGACAAGCTGTTCGATGCAAAGATGAAGCACAACTATTACTTCGGGATACATACCAGCATCGCAGGTAAAGTGTCTACGGGTAGCAAAAGCAACAGAACGGATCAAACTTCTCAACCGGTAACTGCACGCAAACAGGTTCAGGTATCGGCAGGTAAGGGTGAAATGGTTACTGAAACGATGCGGATTGTAGCTCATGCATGGGCGGAAGTGCTCGGACTTGAGTCTATTTATATCTATGACGACTTTTATGCTCTGGGCGGAGATTCCATACTTGCACTGCAAATATACGAGAAATTGTTCAAGCAATACGGTAGTGTTCTCGATGTGTCTACCATTTTCAACTATCCGAGCATAGGTGGATTGTCAGGTTTTATTGACAGCGTCGGCGAACGCAGACTTTCGGATCACGTTCCTGATTCTGATTACAAAGGGAACCTTGGAGAGGAAAGTTATCCGGTTTCGTACGCTCAGCGGAGCATTTTATTGGCTGAGCGGGGAGGTCTGATTAATACAGCCTATAACTTGCCTTCCTTCTATATTTTCACCGGCGAAATTCGCTTGGACCGACTTGAATTTGCAGTTCAAAAATTAATAGAGCGCCATGATGTACTCCGTACCGGATTTAAACAGATAAATAACGAGTATATACAGTTTCTTGAATCGGATGATATACGGCTTAAAGTTGTCTACGGAAAAGTCGATGAAGAGAATGTTCAGGAGCATATTCGCGGATTTGTAAGGCCATTTGAGCTGGCCAATCCGCCATTAATGCGGATTGAATACGCCGAGCTTGCTACGGATAAACATTTGTTAATGTTTGATATGCATCATTTAATTGCTGATGGTACTTCGATCGAAATTATGATTCGGGATTTTCAATCGTTCTATAAAGGGCTGGAGCTTGAGCCTCTGCCATATCAGTATAAAGATTTCATTCATTGGCAGCGACAGTTCGAGCGAAGTCAATCGTTTGAGGAGCAGGAGCGTTTTTGGCTTGCCCTGTATGAGCAACAGGCACCAAGAAGAGAACTCCCAATTGATTACCCAAGAACGGTTCATCCTACCTGGGAAGGCGATTCTCTCACGTTTGAGCTGGACCCGACGATTTCCGTGCGAACGTTAGAACTGTGTAGGGAAACGGGAACGACGCTTTACATGGTGCTGCTGTCTGTCTACAGCATCTTGTTAACAAAAATAACCGGCGATCGTGAAGTTGTAATCGGGTTTCCTATTGAAGGACGAAGTGAGAGGAAATTCAAAGAGATTATCGGCTGCTTGATTAATACGCTTACGATCAAAACGACAGTGAAGGACGATGAGCGGTATGTAGACTTTTTGATGAGGGTTAAATCGGATCTTATTCAATCCTACAAGTATCAGCAATATCCGTTCAACGAACTTCTGAGCAAAATTCGTCTGAAAAATGAACCGGGAAGGCATCCTTTATTTGACACGATGTTTATTCTGCAAAACGCTGCGGTTTATGAATCCGGTTTGGAGCAGTTTGTAATACAAGAAATCAATACGGCGTACTCAAATGGAACGGCCAAATTCGATATGACATGGGAAGCAATGGAATCAAACGGAGTAATACGTTTCCGTATTGAGTATCGTACACAGCTGTTCAAAGCCAAGACGATTTCGAAGATGATGGAGCATTATCGCAAAATATTGCTGGCCATCCTGAATGACCGGCAAGTGAAGTATCAACAGATAAGGCTGGTAGGAAGTGATATAGCCGACGCGAATCACAAGGAGTCGATCGTATTTGATTTTTAGAGGGCAGCCATTGCTACTCTAGGGAGGTATCCTATGGAGACACTGGATTATGAGGCTAAAGTGCTCGAACTGGGTTTTTCTGCAGAGAAGAAATATTGGACGGAAAGATTGAGAGATCACGATCAACTGACCGGCTTACCGCCGGACAAGGTGGGCTATGAGAAGCAAGAATCATGCTACGCCTTATACCGGAGTGAATTATCGAATGAAGTCTCGCAGCTACTCCTCAAGATTGGGAATCGATCGGAGCAGGGGATATTCGCTATTTTTCTGGCTGCTTCCAGTTATTTGCTTTCTCGCTATAATAACATAGAAGATGCGATGATTATGATTCCGTCAGAGCATGGCGAAGCTGGCTTAACGGCACTGCTTCCGTTACGTACAGTTATAACGGGCCCAGAGCAGACATTCAGGCAGTACTTATATGAGGTGCGAGAGCAGTATCAAGAAGCACATAAGTACAGTTCGTACCCATTTACTGGCTTCCAAGCGATGTTGAATTTACAGAAGCAACGTCCAAGTATGCCGTTTGTCATTACTTATAATGTATGGGCTGATACACCTTTAGATGAATTGGCTACTGTGGATTTGATCTTTTCGTTCAAACTGCATGAAGACCAGATAACAATTGAGAGCAGATATGATGAAACCTTGTATACGCTGGAGATGATCGAGCTTTGGCATGAACGTGTGAAGCAAGTATTGCCGAGCCTGCTGCTGCAGCCGGATAAACCGCTAGCGGAAGCAAATATTGTGACGGCACGTGAGAAACAGTTGCTGGCCAACATGAACAAGACTGACAAGATAGCTATCGAGCAACTTACACTTGTTGAACGTTTCGAAAGGCAAGTCGCGCAGGATCCGGACAGAATTGCCATATTGTTCGAGCAAAGCCGGGTAACCTTCGGGGAGCTTAATGCGAAGGCGAATCAAATGGCACGAAAGCTGCGGACAAAGAACATTGGACGGGATACAATTATTGGTCTATATATGCAGCGTTCCATGGAAATGATCGTCGGGATGCTAGCTGTTATGAAGGCAGGAGCGGCTTACGTCCCCATCGACCCATCTTATCCAATCAGCCGGGTATCTTATATGCTTAAAGATAGCAGCTGCAACATCGTTCTGACACAGTCGGCGATTAGGCATAATTTAGAGGAACAGCCTGTTGAATTAATCTTAATGGATGAGGAAGCAGGATATACGGGGGATTCAGATAATCTGCAGATAGCCTGCCGCTATGGAGATTTGGCTTATCTAATCTACACGTCTGGCTCTACAGGCACGCCGAAGGGTGTCATGATTGAACACGGATCGCTTGCAAATTTGTTCGAAGGCATTTGCGACCAAATTGAGTATTGCGAGAACAAGAGTATGATTTCATTAACGTCATACTCCTTTGATATTTTTATCCTGGAAAGCCTCATCCCGTTAGGATGCGGCATGCGAATCGTAATGGCTAACGATCGGCAGAGCAAAAATTCGAAAGAAATTGGCGCCTTGATAACGACTCATAATGTAGAGATGCTTCAATTGACACCATCTCTGCTAACATTCTTATTGTCTTTCGAGGAGAGCCCTGATTATTGGAGTAAGCTCACGTCGATAATGGTTGGCGGCGAAGTGTTCCCGGCGAAGCTCGCAGCGAAATTGAGAAGCAGGACGAATGCATCGATATATAATATGTACGGTCCGACTGAGACGTCGGTATGGTCATTAATTCACCCAATTACTGCTACCGATACCGTGCAATTGGGACGGCCGATCCATAATACGAAAATATATGTATTAAACCGACATTATCAACTCCAGCCTCTTGGAGCCTCGGGTGAATTGTATATCTCGGGTCTGGGAGTGGCTCGGGGTTATTGGCGTTTGCCAGAGTTGACCAGCAGCAAGTTTATTCCTAATCCGTTCGATGACGGTCAACTGCTATATCATACCGGGGACATGGTTAGCCTCATGCCGGACGGTATACTCCGCTATATCGGAAGAGCGGACGATATGGTGAAAATTCGAGGTGTCCGGATTGAGCTCAGTGAAGTAGAGATGAGCCTTAGACGCCATCCAAATGTTGAGAACGCTGCCGTTACGGTAAATAGCGATGGAAACGATCAGCTATCAATCACCGCTTATATTTTGCCGTCTGATTCGAGTGAGATGGAGAGCATTATACATGATCTGGTGAACGAAATGCCGTTCGCGATGGTACCCCGGACATGGATTACTGTCGATCATATTCCATTGACGCCCAATGGCAAGACGGACCGAAAAGCGCTACAGTCTCTACATGCTTGCAAGAAGGAGGAAGCAGCGGTACCGGAGCAAGCATTGACGGAGACAGAAATGTTTCTGATTGAGACTTGGGAGGAAATCCTTCAGACTAATTCGGTATCTGTTCTGGATAACTTTTTCGAATTAGGCGGGTACTCTTTACACGCGGTGCAGCTAGAGATAGCTGTAGAAAACAAGTTTACAATGCCGGTTGATGACATGGTCTCCATAAAAATAAAAACATTAAGCACGATTCGAGAGCTGGCGGCCTGGATTGACCAGGTTGCCGAACAATAAGAGAGGAAGGTTGCATTATGATGGATACAACAGCTGTTAAGCATACGGTACTACAAATCGCGCGTGAAATTTCCCAGGGCAAAGAACTGAACGACAGTATATGGGAGCAAAATTTGTTCGAGTTGGGTGTTACATCTATTCAATATTTGAAACTCATCGTCGCGGTAGAAGAGCATTACGACATTGAATTTAATGAAGATACATTCGATTTCAACGATTATCCAACATTGGAGTCGATCGCTAGCTTTATTCTACTGAAAGCCAGTCATGCATCACTCAATTAGTTCAATACAAATAATTCCGAGAGGATGATAGGTTGTGAAATTTGAATTGCTCGTTGGCAAAAAAGGCTTCGAGGAGTTTTCGGTCATTGTTGGGATGAGCGAAGCTGAAAAAGAAGAGAGACGCACACTGTTGGAACAATCTTATATGCCATTTAAAGTTACACTTTATTATGCCCAACTAATTGCTGAACAGACTGAGCCTTACCGCACTCAAATGATCAATATTGTGCTTCCTCCACCGGGCAGTAAGCCTTTTAAGGGTAGATTTGATCCGTATGGTAATCGGTCATATCGTCAGGATGATACTTCGTTTCTTCAGCATAAATATAAAAAGACGCTGCTTCTGCATATTGATGATTATTGTATCGCCAATTGCCAGTTCTGCTACAAAGTAAACGAAATTCGGCATGAAGAGCAAGAGCATAAAAAAATAAACGATAAACTGAATGCAGCACTTGAATATTTGGAGAAAAACCCATATGTCGATAATATCCTTCTGACTGGTGGCGACCCTGCTTCTTTCCGCAAGACAGCCGAGTTAACTGAACTCATTGGTTCGTTGCTTGCGGCACCGAATGTCCGTTTAGTTCGGTTTGCGACGAAGGGGTTAGCTTATTACCCAGAGAGATTCCTTGATGAGGAGTTATTGGAGTTTTTCAGACAAATCAGTCGTGTGGAAGGTAAGCAAGTTAGTGTCATATCACAATTCAATCATCCGGGTGAGTTCGGCCCACTGGCAATCAAAGCAACGCGGGCACTGCAAGAAGTCGGTGTGCAGGTTAGAGGACAGCCTGCAATCATTCGTGGAGTGAATGAATCGGTCAAAACTCTGATTGATTTGCAGCGCAAGTTTCTGGACAATCAAATCATTTCCTATTATATGACGGTATTTATGCCGGTTCGCGGCGTAGAGCAGTATGCATTGACCTTGGATGAAGCATTCCAAAACGTGGCAGAGTCTAAACGGAATCTTGGTGGATTAGAAAAGAAAGGTGTCCTGCTGACGTCCCACGATTTCGGCAAATTCGAGATTTGCGGATTCTATCCAAGTATAAAGCAACCGGAGAAGATCGTGTTGAAGTGGCATCAAGCGGTTGCTCCGCAGTACTTGCCTGAACGTCTGAAACAGCTTGTTCCGACCTTGCCGGAAGAAATTCTGCTGCTCGATTACAAACAAGGCGAAATGTATTGCCTTGACCATGTGCTTAAGTATAATGGGCTCCCTTACGTAAATGAGTCGGGAGAAGCGGTAGATGATGGAACAAATGAGTATCTTCTGTCGCTTTAGTATTATAACCGATTGGGAGTGAATCTATGAAAAAGGCGGATGTAGCTGATATACTCCCGTTAAGTCCGACCCAAGAGAGCATGCTGTATCATTATCGCCTAGAGCCTGCTTCGACGAAATACCATGGACAGCATATTCTCTATCTTCGTGGGGAACTTGATCCCATCTGCTTTAACAAGGCAGTAGATATGGTCGTTGATACTAACGAAATGCTGCGTGCCGTGTTCCGTTGGGAGAATATTCAATCTCCGGTTCAGATTATTATGAAATACAAAGCTATGTGTATTCCGTATTATGATTGGTCGGCATGTCGGGAGGACAATCAGCGGGAACGATTGAACCAACTACTGAAGAAGGATCAAAAGGAACATTTTCAGCTGGAGTCTGGCGACACGATGCGAATTCGCACGATCAGGATGGGGCGAGATCAGTATGTTCTCGTGTGGTCGTTCCATCATATTATCATGGATGGATGGAGTTCCGGGGTGTTGTTAAACGAAATATTTACTAATTACGGCAGCCTGATAAAAGAACAACGAGTTGCACAGCGCCCGAAAATGAAATATAAGCAGTATCTGCGCCACCTAAAGGATACGAAGTCGAACACCCAAACAGCGTTCTATTGGAAGAGTTATCTTAAAGACTTTACCACACCGACAGAGCTTCCGTTTCATCGGCAGGAAGGATTCCCTCTAGGCCATCGTTCGCTGCGTATCTGTCTCGATGCAGAGTTGACGGAAGGCCTGGAACAATTGTCCAGAGATTATGAGGTGACGCTGAGCACATTGTTGCAGGTAGGCTGGGCCGTGGTATTAGGCAGATATAGTGGAACGAAGGATGTACTGTTCGAGGTGGCGCATACGGGTAGAAGCATACCACTTGCCGGTATAGAAGAGATGGTGGGCCTATTCGTTTCTACCTGTCCTCAGCGAGTAAAATGGGATGCAACGAGTACGGTTGACAGTTTACTTGCTGTAATGAGCAGGGAGCAGCATGAAAGAGCCCCTTATCTTAACGTATCAGTTGCAGAGCTGAAGGGGTATTCGGGAATCGATGTACACAGCGTGCTTACATACAGCTTGTTTCTATTTCAGAATTATCCAATCAATAAGTCGCTGCGAAGTTTGAATCTTGGCATAGAAATTGAGGAAATACAATCGTTTGAGACGGCTAACTATGCGTTGGTAGTGGAAATAAAACATGATGATGGTTTGGAAATCCATTTCAACTACGATACCTCTTTATTACAGGAAGCAGTAGTGGAACGGATTGCAAAGCATTACAGCAATGTACTGAAAGGAATGATCTTTCAGCCGGATAGTCAGATCGTCAACACCCCTATATTTGATGTCGAGGAACAGTTGAGATTGCTTTCGGCCCCTATGGACGTTGTCAGTATTCCGGCTGACCAATGCGTTCATGAGTTGTTTGATCAAGTGGCGGATAAATTTCCAGATGCCACGGCACTGATAGACAGCGATAAGCAGATGTCGTATTCCCAGTTACAGCAAATAACGAACCAATTAGCACGGGCTATTTCATCGAAGGTCACAGGTAACCATCGGCCGGTCGCAGTATTATGCGGCCGCTCGACAGAAATGATTGTCACGCTACTAGGAATTTTAAAAAGTGGTTCATTCTATGTGCCGCTTGATCCGCTCATACCGACCGTAAGAATAAAGCAAATTATCGATCGGATTCAACCGGCGCTATTAATTACAGATAACTCGAACATGGAATTAGCTTGCGAATTGGAACTAGAGTTGCTTAATGTACAGGATTGTAGCAACTGGGAGGGACAATATGCATTAACAATCGAACAGACTGCCCTTGCGTCAACATCTCCTGCATATGCAATGTTCACCTCCGGATCTACGGGGAAGCCGAAAGGGGTTATAGTCAATCACTCCCAATTGATCAATTCGTTGTGGTGGCACAATGAATTTGTTGGCATCAATACCGAAACAAGAACATTACAAATCGCAACCTTAACGTTCGATGCTTCTGTTGTAGAAATTTTTTGTACGCTGCTAACCGGCGGAACACTTCATCTGCTTCAAGAAAACGATAATAAATCGCCGAAGAGGCTGATAGATCTGATTCAGCTTCATCAAATTAATTTCATTCTGGTAGTACCGACGATGTATCGCGCGCTGCTGGATTATGCGGAGCATGCACCGGAAGGGGCGCTCTCTTCTGTCAAGAGAGTGATTTGCACAGGTGAAATGATGACGGCTAGCTTGGCGAAGCATCATTATACCCTACTACCGCAATCGTCGCTGTATAACTTATACGGTCCTACAGAGAATAGTATTTCAGCTTCGGGATACCTTGTACCGGAGCAAGTGGTACATGATGGCCCTATACCGATAGGTAAGCCCAGTTATAACGTAAGCGTGTATATACTGGACGAGGACATGCAGCTGCTGCCGAAAGGCAGTACTGGAGAAATATATTTAGGTGGGATGGGGGTTACGGCAGGCTACATAGGAGATGAAGCCAGAACGGCAGCCTCCTATCTAGAGACTGTATACGGCCGTCTTTATCGTACGGGTGATTTAGCACGCTGGCTGGAGGACGGCAGCCTTCAGTACTTCGGGCGCAAAGACTTTCAAGTTAAAATACGCGGGAACCGCGTTGAAATTGAAGAGATAGAAGCTGTAGTAAGAAGTCATGCGGCTATTAAAGAAGCTGCCGTAGTAGCCGTGCGGGTTAGAGACGATCAAATGCTGGCTTTGTGCTATGTTGATGACTGCATGATCGACCGTGATGACCTGAGAAATTATATCTCGTCACAATTGCCGGAATATATGGTTCCATCATTGTATAAAAGGATGGATGCGCTACCGTATACGGCAAGCGGCAAACTGAATAAGTTAGCCCTGCAGCAGTTGGAGTATGTAGTCACGGAAACCGGTCGCACTGGATACTTCAATAATCAATTGGAGGTTGAATTATCGAGTATTTGGTGCAGGATTCTTAATGTGAAAAAGGTTGATATAGATGATCATTTTTATTCCATTGGTGGACATTCCCTGAAGGCTGCAGAACTTGCCACGCGAATACAGATTCAACTGTCGGTAGTTATTGCCCTGCAAGATGTTGCCCGATATCCGACTATTCGTCAAATGGCGGCTTATATTGCAGAACGAGGCGGACAACACCAAACGACACTAGCTCCAATACCGAAAGCTGAGCTTCAGCCGTATTATCGTGCTTCTTCCGCGCAGAAGAAAATATTTATACTGCGGCATCTAGAAGAAGAGAGTACTAGTTATAACATGTCCGGAATCTTGTCAATCACGGGCACTCTGAATCGTAGCAGAGCGTTCAATACTTTTCAACGAATTATTAACCGTCATGAAGTATTTCGTACTTCATTCTTTCTCCAGGATGGAGAAGTGTATCAACGCATTCTGAATGAGGTTGCGTTCGATATTGATAGCGAGGTTATGAATGGGAGGACGATTGAACAAGTCTTACAGGGTTATATTCGTCCGTTCGATCTGTCCCAGGCGCCTCTGCTGCGGGTAGCCCTTGTTGACACAGAAAATGAAGGACAGTATTTGCTGTTCGATTCTCATCATATTGTGTTGGACGGTACTTCACTTAACCTCCTGATGAATGAATTTATTCAGTTGTATCATGGGAGTATGCTGCCGGCAGCTAACTTGCAGTATAAGGATTACACATGCTGGTTCTGGGCTAAGGCTGATGGAGAAGGCTGGAACAATCAACGGTCGTTCTGGATAAATCAATTCAAGGATAAGCTGTCCGTCATGCATTTTCCTTCAGACTATACAAGGCCGCTAGTGAAGAAGTTTGAAGGTAGTCATCACCTCTTTACAATTGAGAGTGATTTATTCAATCGGCTAAATCATTTTGTAAGTGAAAGCGGCAGTACGGTGAATATAGTCTTATTGTCAGCTTATTATGTATTACTTCATAAATATACAACACAAGAGGATTTAGTCGTTGGTTCTCTGGTTAGTGGTAGAGACCATCCGGATCTGAACAATATAGTAGGAGTATTCGTAAATTTTTTACCGATCCGCTGTTATCCGAAAAGATCGGTCAAGTATGTTGATTTTCTCAAAGAAGTACAAGAGACGGTATGGCAAGCCTATGACAATCAGACCTTCCCGCTTGAAGAGATAGTTTCGCATTTCGGCAAAGCGATTCAACCGGGTAGAAATCCATTGTTTGATACGATGCTCATCTATCACAATCAGCGTGAGCAAGAACTTGAGAGTATGTCGGAAGAGTTACAGCTTAAACAAATTTCGTATGAGTCTAGTACATCTAAACTGGATTTCAAGATCGATGTTACACCTACACCGAGCTCATACCAGTGCGTTTTGGAGTATGACACGCAATTGTTCAGACAGGATACTATGAAGGTTTTCTCAGACAACTTCTTGCTGGTGCTCGACGCTCTGCTAACTGATCCCGGACAGCGGCTCGCTGACATATTGATCATGAAAGGAGCCTCGGGTCAAGCAGAACACCAGGAACCTCATGTGCGGCTGCACCATATCGGCGTTGCGGTAGCTGACATCGAAGCTTCACACCGTCAGTACGGCGAACTAGGGATTGGTATGGGGCCTGTTCTTCATGATCCTCTACAGAATGTATTGCTTTCGATTGGTAGGATTGAACCAGGCATACTCTTTGAGTTGGTTGCACCTGTCGATTCGGCGTCCCCTGTGTTCAGAATATTGAAAGAACGTGGATCCATTCCGTACCATCTTTGTTTCGCTGTTTCGGATATTGATCGTTTATTGCATAAACTGAATACACACGGTGCTCAATATGAAGCAGTTAGCGAGAAGAAAGCGGCTGTCTTGTTCGACAATGCTATGGTTATCTTCATTTATATGAAGGGGTTAGGTTTAGTAGAACTGGTTGAGACAGGAAGCACAATATCAGCAGAGATGAACGATACGGCAGGTCCCGTCCCGACGGTCCGTTTATTAACGGAATCGATCGAAAGTTCGGTGCACTGTTTACACCAGTTCGGCTATAAGTTAGCGGATCAATATGTATGTATGCAGACCCATCATTTCGTGGCTGTGCTGCATCAGGATGGGGGCTCAATCATAGAATTGACCGCACCCCGAAGCGGCGAATTAAAACAAATGCTTGCGCAGTATGGAAGCGGCATCACGGAAATCGTACATCCGGTTTCAGATATTGTCACATGCATCGACAGGTTTGCCACAGTTGGTATTGCTTATGACTTCGCAGACGTACAAGGTATCTACGTACGGCCTGCAATAGCCAATTATTTACTCTTGGCAGACGGGACAGATGAACACCAACGTCAGCAAGTGATAAACATTGAACAGGACAGCTTGTATTCAACAGAGAGGTCCTTCATTCAAACCCGATGGGTAATGCAGGAGCAAATGGAGGGAACTGCTGCGAACGTTGTTTTCGGTGTCGACTGTATTGAAGAGCTTGATGGTGTATTGCTTGAGAAATCGATTTATCATCTGCTGCGGTTCAATCCGCTGCTGTGGCCTTCAGATCGCATCGAAGAATACCATCTTAAGTTAGTAGATGTGCAGAAAATGAACGAGGAAGAGCGTAATGAATACTTGACTAAGCTGATGAAAGCTGAAATAAGCAGTACTTTAAACGTGGCGGAAGGCAAGATGGTCCGTTTCATGCTGGTTAGGATCGGTATAGGAAGACAGCGTATCATCGGATGTTTGCATGCTTCGGTTTGCGACGGGCACAGTATCAATTTTATTATCGAGCAAATGAAAGCTACTTACACTTCACTGTTGAACGATAGGGCTCCTGAAGTTGCTAATAATCATACTTACGCCTCTTTCGCATATAAGCAGCAGCGAATGGTGAAATATGGTTTATTGGAGCGTGAGCGTAAGAAATGGATTGAACGTACTAAGGCGTTCGAGTATCCATTTGGCGTTGGCGGCAAGGCTGGCGCCTCTGTAATGTATTCGCTGAGCGGAGATAGGTTTGCTATGTTTATGCAGTTCGTCGAGCATACGAAGCGCAGCGTCGAAAAGGTTCTCTTAACTTCGTACGTGCTTCTGCTTCAGCAGATGACGCAGGGTTCTGTTGTTTCCGCAGGAGTCGCTGTTAATGGAAGACCAGAAGAAGGATACCAAGAGACAATTGGTAATTTCGTCAATTATGTACCATTTATTCTTGATACGCGTGGGGCAGCGTCTTTTGTTCAACTGCTCGATAGGACTAGCCAGGCCTTAGAAGAGGCGGCCGCACTAACTGCTTACCCTGCAACTTGCCTCGAAACTGATTCCATCTTGTCGTGGCCAACATTGTTTGTAGCACAAGCATTCCTTCCGGACCGGCAGTCGACTGTATGGAGCGGAACGTTGACCGACTATTGCGAACCAATGATGACAGGCTGCCCGTTAACTATAAGCTGCTTCGTATATGGAGGCTCGATGCAATTCATATTCGGCTATGATCAGATCCGAGTAGAAAAGGATATGGTTGAATCGCTAGCCCGGCGATTCATGGTCATTGTAAATAAGCTTGCAGAAGTACCAAAATAATTGACTTGAGGGGAAATAAAAATATGTCAACGATCATTAGATCATCTATTAATTTCCATGACGAAAGATTTTTGATGTTTGTACTTGATCAAATGGCTAACGAATTGGAAAGTAAGGGTGGAAAAGCAATTCGGATGACACTGGGAAAGTCGGAACTCCCGCTACATCCGGATATCATCAGCTCCATGCAGGAGGCTCTTCAGACGTTTGAAAAGTATACGCTTGTTTATCCGGGTGGACTACCTGAGCTGAAAGAAAAATTAGCGGGTCATTATGAACGGAAGTACAATGTAACGATTAAACCAGACAACTTTATAATAAGCGTTGGAACCAGCTCTGTGTTCCGTAATCTGTTTTATTTGCTGTTGAAAGAAGGCGACGAGGTATTACTCCCTTTCCCGTATTATTCGCTGTATCACTTTAGTGCACTGCTAGTCGGAGCAAAAGTCCGGCATTACAAAATTAATCTGGATACTCTCGCGCTTGATGTCGAATCATTTGAGCAAAATTACACCGATAAGACGAAAGTTGTAGTTATTAACACGCCAGGTAACCCGCTGGGAAATATACTTACTCGGGATGAGCTAAATATGATCGACCGAATCGTTGATGGACGAGCTACAATTATTAACGATGAAATTTATGCCAACACATATTTCGACGATAAGTGTGAATCCGTTATGCAGCTGAAGAATACCAAATCTCAATTTGTGACAACGGATGCCTTCTCCAAAGGTTACCGTATGTACAGCAAACGTGTAGGGTATGCGATCGTGCCGGATGAACTTGTTCAGCCACTCACCGTCATTCAGCATCATACATTACTGACGGCAGACCCGATCGTTCAATTCGGTGCCATGGCGGCGCTTGATCATCAGCATGAGGTGGAACATCTGGTCAGCATCTATAAAATGCGCAGGGAGTATACGCTAGAAGCGTTCCGGGATGTTGAGGATGTAAGAACCTTGCCATCCCGAGGCGGATTTTATATCACAATCGATTGCCAGCGCTTTATGGGGCGACATAACATTGCAAATTCGCTAGAACTGGCGACGGAGCTGTTTCAAGCAACGCATGTTGCTACAGTCCCTGGATCAGATTTTGGTCTTCCAAGTATGCTGCGGTTATCTTACTCAACAGCTGACTATGAGGAAGGTATCGATCGGATGGTACAATTTTTTAAGTCGAAACGGTAGGAGACATGGATAAAGGATGGACGATAAGCTAGTATTTGATATCGGACTGAACGAATTCAACTTACAGTCCGATTATGAATCGAAACAATTAGAGAAATTCAATGATACTCGCACTGCATATCGGACCGAGGTTACGATTGCAGATTTATTCGTCGAGCAGGTTAAACTGAATCCGAATCGTATTGCGGTTATTGATGGTGAGCACACGGTGACGTATAAGGATCTGGAGGAGAAGTCCAATCAGATAGCCCGTCTTCTGCTACAAGCTGGTGGTGCTCCAAGGGACCTGGTAGCGGTTATGGCCGATAGAGGTGCCGAATTTGTAGCATCTACGCTGGCTATTTTCAAAAATGGCATGGGATATGTTCCGATAGACCCGCATTATCCGCGACAAAGAATTCAGCTTTTGCTAAAGGATAGCGGCTGTAAGATATTGATTACGCAAACCATTCATTTAGACAAATGGACTATCGATCTGCCGGATAGTATGGAGTCAATCCTATGTCTGGATCAGACTGATCAGACGATGTCGGTATTAAATCATTATTCGGAAGTTGATATTTTAAAGCAGCCGGTTGCGGAGTATGCATCAAGCGGTAAGGAATCTGATACGGCCTACGTCATCTATACATCCGGTTCAACCGGGCAGCCGAAAGGTGTAACGATTACACATAGACAAGTTTTGAATACAATTTTCTGGCTAAACGACAAGTTCCCTCTTGATGAATCAGACGTGATTGCACAGAAAACGTCGATATCGTTTACCGATTCGGTATGGGAACTATTTTGGCCCCTGATTGTAGGGGCGAAGCTCTCCATCTTGAAGGATGAGGAGGGGAAAAGTCCCGAGTCGTTATTCAAGTGGCTCCAAACCGAGAACATTACTATAACTCAATTCGTACCGGCGATGATGAGATTGTTCTTATCATACGTCGAGTTACACAACGAACTCAATCCACTTCCTCGGCTGCGATGGGTATTTAACGGCGGTGAGGCGATTTCGGCTGATTTAGTACAAGACTGGAACCGACTTTTCCAACGAGCGCGTATTGCGAATATTTATGGTATGACCGAATCAGCAATTTATGCTTCGGTTTATTTGTGCATGAATGCCCCATTAAGCAGGCGGAGCAACATTCCGATCGGTGCGCCGATTTCCAATACACACATTTACGTATTAGGCCAGTCGGGGGAGCTTTGCCCGCCAGGTATTAAGGGAGAGATTTGTATCGGTGGATCAGGAATTACGGATGGTTATTTGAACCGGCCTGATCTGACCCAAAAGGAATTCACTTCTCATCCTGTAACCGGTGAGCGATTATATCGTACTGGCGATATCGGCTGTTTGGATAAAAACTTCATTCTCGAGTATTGGGGCCGTAAAGATGATCAAGTACAAGTCCGCGGCTATCGGGTGGAGCTCAAAGAAGTAGAGCGTGCCATATTGCAGCACCCGAATGTCCGTCAAGCAGCAGTAATTGCTGCATCATCTGAGGGCGAAGTTACCGATCTAGTTTGCTATTATGTATGTCGTGAAAATCAAATTGTGACAGAAAGTATGCGTGCTTATTTAGAGGAAGTGCTGCCGGTTTATATGGTTCCAAGCTATTTTATTCAACTTCCGGAGATGCCATTAACCCCTCACGGTAAGATCGATCGCAAAGCGCTACCGGACCCACGAGAAGTTTGTACAGCCGGGAGCCAATATGTTTCTCCCCGGAATGAGATGGAGAAACAGCTTGCAACCATTTGGGCAGAAGTGCTGCAGGTATCTTTACCTGGCATCGATGACAACTTTCTAGAGCATGGTGGACATTCATTAAAGGCTATTCAATTCGTATCGGTGTTAGGTCGGCAGTTAGGTGTTAAGTTGAGTGTCCAAGCGTTGTTGGAGCACCAAACGATCCGGGCCATTTCAGAACATATTGCTGTCATATCCGAAAGCGACAATGAAGTTGACATATTGCAGTCAGCTCCGGCGGAGTATTACCCAGTCACGCCGTTCCAAGAGCAAATCTACACATTAAGAGAAATTGAAGGAGATGAGCCGGGCTCCAATTCGCCAGGTGTGCTCCGATTAGAGGGACCTCTCGACAGACAAAAGCTTAATCATACGCTCGCAGAGCTTGTCAAACGGCATGAAGGGCTGCGGACTTCATTCCATAAGATCAAAGGTATAGTAAGTCAGCGAATTCATCGCGATGCTTCGCTGCGGATAGAGAGCGTCAAGCTGGAGGATCAGCAGATCGATGAGGTGATTCGTTCATTTATCCGTCCGTTTGATTTAAGCATTGCTCCGCTAATCCGGATTGGACTTATTGAGATGGAAGAAGGCGTTCATCTGCTTGTTGTTGATATGCATCATATTATTTCTGATGCTATATCAAAGACGATTCTGCTTAGGGATTTCACAGGCCTGTACGACGGTACACAGCTTCCGAATAATTTGATGCAACCGAAGGAGTACGCCGTATGGCTAAGACAGTATGAACGGTCGACCTCATGGAAACGGGAAGAAGACTATTGGTTCCAGGTCTATAAGCAGCATTCGCCGCTGCTGCAGCTGCCGACCGATCACGAACGAACGGGGAAGAGGACCTTCGCAGGCGCTGAGCTTCGAAGCGAAATGTCTCAAGGTTTGTCAGCGAGAGTGCGCCAATTTGGTCTTGATTATAAAAGTACTTTATACATGATGCTTCTGACCGCATATTCAATACTGCTCAGTAAATACGGTAATCAGGAAGAACTGGTCATCGGTTGCGATGTGGATAACCGTAATCGCTCTGAATTCTATGGATCGATTGGAGCCTTCACAAATTTACTTGCACTTTATATGAAGCCACACAAGCAGTTGGCCGTAACCGACTACCTATCTGAGATAAAAACGAATGTAAGTAAGTCCTTGGAACATGGATTATATCCGTTTAACCATCTGCTTCGCCACGTGAAGTATGATCGGCAGATCGCAAGAAGCCCGCTTGTAGAGTCGATGCTTACACTTCACCAGCTTGAGCAACCGACAAGGGGGAGCTCCAGCCTACAGATTACGAGTTATCCATACAAACGGCAGTATTCGATGCTTGATGTGGCACTGGAAGTCATTGATAAGGGGAATGGTCTGCTGCTTAGTTGGCAGTACAATACCGGCTTGTTCGATGAGCGTACGATTGCCAGAATGAATAATGATTTTATCGCAGTTATAGAGCAAATCATCGCCTTACCACAAATGGAGATCGGCAGTATTCAGTTAAATCATGGAGTAGCACTCGCCAATGGTGAATGGGATGCTGGAGAATTTGTCTTCTAGAAGGTTCTGAGGACAGGAGAGAAATCGAATGAACAATTTAGTATCGCGTAATATTTTACAAGCCAGCGGTAAACTAGGGGATGCCGGACAATTCTGGGGAAATAAACTTACCGGAACGTATCATCCGTTAGATTTTCCGACTCGCCGATCCGCTCAGACCCTATCTAATGAAGAGGCTGCAGAGATGACTCTGCAGTTTCCTTCTGTGGTCAGTGATCGAATGCTACAAATAAGTAACGGGTCTGACCAGCGGCTATTCACGGTTCTGATGGCCGGATTTGGATTTGTGCTGCACAAATATACCGGTCATGACGATATTTATATCGGCATACCTGTGATGAAGCAGGAAGCAGGGAAAGAGTACTTGAATTTGGTGCTCCCGATATGCCTGCGGATGTCAAATGCTTACACGCTGCGGACGCTGCTTTCTCATACTCAACAGCAATTGTCCGAAGCAATAAAGCATCAGAATTACGATGTACTGGCATTAATCGACCAGATCTATGGAGAGGGGCGCACGAAGTGCACCCGATTCTTCGAAGCAACCTGCCTATTCCAAAGTCTGCACGATCCCGCATATTTTCAATTCATTGAGAGTGAGCTGAGGTTTTCTTTCAGGAAAGACGGACAGTCACTTTATGTGGATATTAGATTTAATAACCAAAAGTACCAGATGGCGATGATCAAGCGATTTTGTAAGCATGTATTCGCCAGTTATACGCAAATGATGACCAATCCTGACATGTCGCTTTCTGAGATTGAATTAGTATCCAACGAAGAATTTCGTTCCCTTACAAATTTCAATGATAATGTAGTGCCGTTCCCTAGCGAACAACCCTATAGCCGCTTATTCGAACAACAAGCACACCGTAGCCCTGAATGTATTGCCGTTGCAGACCGAACGCGGACGCTGAACTATCGAGAGTTAAACGAACGGGCTAATCAACTGGCCCGATATTTACTGGACCAAGGATTTAAGCCTGGTGAGAAGCTCGGCCTCTATATGAACCGTAGTACGGACACGCTTACAGCAATTATTGCAATCTTCAAGGTGCGCGGAGCTTATGTTCCGATCGATCCGGGTTTTCCGCTACAGCGCATTGATTACATTGTGAAGAAAAGTGAAATATCAGGTGTTATTTCCAACGCATTTGACGAAGATAACAAGCTTCTATTATGCGAGGCCTTAGATTCACTTCAGTATAAATTTTGTTTTGGGATAGATGATCTTAAGCTTCAGAATTATTCTGTGGCTAATCTTGAATTGGCGGGCTGCGGAGCAGATTTAGCATATATAATTTTCACTTCCGGTACGACAGGGCAGCCGAAGGGGGCGATGGTGCACCACCGCGGGATGATAAACCATATATTCTCGAAGATCGAGGCACTTCATCTTCATCCCCATGATATCGTCGCCCAAACGGCTTCACTATGTTTCGATATATCAGTATGGCAGTATTTAGCGGTGTTGTTGGTAGGTGGATCTGTACGGATTATTGACATCGATATCGTCATGGATGTGGAATCGTTGTTGCGCACGTTGCTGGAAAGTGGAACGACGATTGTGGAGGCGGTTCCATCTCTGCTAAGAGAGTTATTGAACTATGTGGATACCAGGGCGCAGGAAAGCCGGGCGCTGCCGGCGCTGCGGTGGATGATGGTAACGGGAGAGGCCTTGCCCGTTACGCTTGTCAATCGGTGGTTCAACCATTATCAGATCCCGCTCATTAATGCATACGGACCGACTGAAGTGTCCGACGATATTACGCATCACTTTATCTATCAGCCGGCTGAGGCTAATACAAGCGCCATTCCAATCGGCCGACCTATTCAGAATACGGCTATCTACGTTCTTGATTCCGCGTTGAAAATGTGCCCTATAGGAGTCAAAGGAGAAATATGTGTTGCCGGCCCAGGCGTGGGATATGGATATTATGGCGACAAGGAACGTACAAGCAAATCATTTGTCCCGAATCCTTATGATAAGCTGCATGACGACTTGCATTATAAAGTCATGTATCGGACCGGAGATCTAGGGGGAGTGAATGAAGAAGGGTACCTCGAATACTTCGGGCGGTTGGATGATCAAATAAAAATTCGTGGTTATCGGATCGAATTAGGAGAGATAGAGTGTGCATTGGAAAGCTATCCTTCTATCCGCGAAGCTGTGGTTGCCGTCTTCCAGCACGATAATGGAGAGCAGTACCTATGCTGTTATTTGAAATCGGATCAGGAACTGAGCCGGAACGAAATTCGTCAATATTTATTAGATCAGCTGCCTGAATACATGGTCCCTAGCTATATGGTCCAACTCACAGCGTTTCCGCTTAATACGAATGGTAAGCTGGATCGATTTGCATTGCCCACACCACAGCGTAAGGATATTGCGGTTGGCGCCAAGTCCGTGACACCATTGACGCGTACGGAATGGGCATTAACGGAAATATGGGGCAAAGTATTGGGTTTGCAACCGGACCAGATAGGCAATAAGGACCATTACTTCAGTCTTGGGGGGCACTCCTTAAAGCTAAACCAACTTCAGTTGGAGATCTCCCATCGGTTCGGAGTTGACGTTACGGTTGGGGAGTTGTTTCATAATCCGACTATTGAAGCGCTGGGACGGCTTGTTGAACAGGGAGAGCGCGGAAGAGTGGTATTGGAGAAGGCTCCGAACCATACCTATTATCCGGTTGTGCCGGCACAGGAGAAAATGTTCGTGCGCCAACAGTTGAATCCCGAGGATACAAGCTTTCATATTAGCGGTGTACGTATCATTAACGGAGCTTTAGACTGCGACAGGCTTCAGAGTGCTTTTCAGAAGCTGATTGAACGGCATGAGGCATTCCGAACTTCGTTTGCGTTTAAAGAAGACAAGGTCGTTCAACGAATTGCCCCCTCTGCTACGTTTGAGATCGAACGGTTATATGCCGATGAGCATCAATTGGACGATGCGATTCAAGAATTCATTCGGCCTTTTGATCTTGCTCAATGTCCGTTATTAAGGGTTGGTTTAATCGAGCTATCGAAGGAACGCCATGTGTTACTGATCGATATACATCATATCGTTGCGGACGGATTGTCCATGAATATATTGATTGGGGATCTAGCCAGGCTGTATCAAGGTGAAAATCTGCCTGCCCTTTCTGTGCAGCACAAAGATTATTGCGTATGGCAAAATCAGCAATTGCAATCATATGCATTTCAGGAGCAACTCACATATTGGTCGGAACTTTTCCGTTCTCCTGCTCCCGAGCTTGCTATTCCTTGTGATTATCAGTGCACCGAGAAATTGGCATACCGTGCGGCAACGGTCGATTTCACACTCGATCCCGAGCGGTCACGTAGGCTTGAGGAGCTTGTTGCCGGGCAGAGTACGACACTGTTCGTCGCACTGCTATCCGTTTACTATTTGCTGCTGCATAAGTATAGCGGAAATTCAGATATCGTGATAGGCGCACCTGTTTCTGTTCGCAAATTCAGTGAGCTTCAGCATGTAATCGGGATGTTTATTAATACACTTCCGATTCGTAATCACGTACCGGAAAACAAGGCTTTCAACTTTTACTTGGCGGATGTGGGAAAGCAGGTTATCTCTGCACTTGAAATGGTTGATTTACCAGTTGAGCAGTTGCCGTCTGAACAACCAGCCAGCAACTCGGGTATGTTCAATGCCATGTTTGTATTTCACGATGATAGAAGCCCAGAAGCGGCCGTAGAAATTGGCGGGATGCATTGTAGCAGCTATCTGCTTCAGGCTCAGAAGACTAAAGTAGACTGGCATTTAGAGTCTTATCTTTCTGATGGTTGTCTGAAGTTCAGATTGGATTATAACAGCGACCGATACAAACGAGAAACCACTGTGCAAATGACAGAGGATTATTTGGCGTTAATAATACAAGTGCTAAACGATCGGTATGCAAAGTTAAGCGAATTGCATCTAAATCGTGACATTGTATTCTTACAGAGATCTTCATTGGATTGGGAGTTCGACGTATAGACCGTTGTTGCACATACAAGGAGGCGACATATTCTGTGAAACCGACGTTGAATCATAATATTATACTGAATAGCTATGATTTTCGGGTGGAGGAACAATATTGGAGAGACAAATTGAGCGGAATGGACCATACGTTGTCACTAATCCGGAATTATAGCCCTCCATCGATCACTACGGAAAGTTCTTCATATGAGGAATCCGCGTTCGAGGTGCCGAATCAGACGTTTCAACTCATAAAAAAGCAGTATTCATCTCATCCGGTCAAGCTGTTTCTGTATTTACTGTCCAACTATTTCGTGCTTATCCGCCGGTACAAAAGGATGGAGGATCTAATCATCCTTACTCCGGTTTTTCATCATCCGCTACCCCTGAACTCATTAAACTTTGGGCTGCCGCTTAGAACAACATTCGATGAAAGCTTGAACCTGGCGGCTTTAATGAAATTGCTGAAGGAAGTTATGAAGGAAGCGACAGACCACCACAACTTTCCATTTGCCAAAATAGTCGAGTTTCTGGGTTTGGATCAGGAGAAACTGACATCGGTATTAGATACGGCTTTTATGATGGAAGGCATGCAGGACGAGTCAGCTTTGGTACAACTGCCTGCGGCGTTATCGTTCATAGTTAACGAGTCTAATGTTGGAATAACTGGGCGGGTAAAGTATCGTGCGGGAGCATACACGACCGAATTCATTAATACCATGATCGGCCATTACCTTCGCTTGTTAGAGGAAAGCGCGGAGGATGCGAATAAGACGATTGCCTCAATGGAGATGGTTACAACCATGGAGAGGCATGAACTTCTGTTGGTTCGTAATCAAACCGATCGTTCGTACAGTCTGTCAGATCCGATCTATCGCCGGATTGAACAACAGGCTAAGCAGACGCCATTCAATACGGCAGTTGTATATGGCAATGAGTCATTAACCTACCATGCGTTGAATGAGAAAGCAAATGCTCTTGCATGGAAGCTTCATGATCGCGGAATAGGCAGAGGATCGTATATTCCTGTTCTGATCGGTCATGGACTCAATCTACCCTTGGCTTTATTAGCGGTGATGAAGACTGGAGCTGCATTCGTTCCGCTGGATGGAACCGGTCCTGTTGAACGTTTGCGTACATTGCTTGCAGATTTGGATGCTCACGCCGTGTTAATAAGCGGAGAACAGCCCACAGACATGGAGCTGTCCGACAAGATGATCGTTGTGGATTATACGGAACTGTCCCCGACGCTGCTGGAATTGGCGCATACAGCCGCACCGGAGGATCCAATTTATGTTATTTATACTTCAGGTTCTACAGGCAAGCCCAAAGGGGCGATTATTCCGCATATCGGGATCACGAATCGTTTTCAATGGATGGATGAACATTTTGGCTGCAGCCAACAGGACGCAATTTTACAGACGACGCCGCATATCTACGATAGTGCCGTTTGGCAGCTATTCTGGCCACTTCTCCATGGCGGACGTACCGTTCTGCCGACGCCGGAGTTTCAAATGACGCTAACCGATGTACTGGACATCGTATCTAGCCAAAAAATAACGATTACGGATTTTGTCCCATCTCTTTTTAATTTGCTTGTTGAACAAATGGAGTTCAAGGATAATATATCAAAAGATATGAAAAGCTTGCGGCATCTAATAATAGGTGGGGAAGAGATGACGTCCCGTTCCGTAAAGGCATTCCAGAAGCGGTTCCCTGACATACGTATGACGAATTTGTACGGTCCCACGGAGACTTCGATAGGCGTCATCTATTTTGAAGTCAGTCATGATCATGAAGGCGCTATTCCAATTGGAAGGCCGATAGCAAATGCTAAAATCTTGCTGCTGGATGAACATCGCAACCTTACTCCTCTTGGACAACAGGGGGAGATTTATATAACAGGACACTGTTTGGGGCTTGGATATTTGTATAATCCGGACAAGACAGCAGAGAATTTTGTCGAGAATCCCTATCCTGAAATTGGTTACTCCAAGCTGTATAAGACGGGGGATCTTGGGCGCTATGACATAAATGCTCTGATTCGATTCGAAGGTCGTATCGATCACCAGATTAAAGTCAATGGCCACCGGGTCGAAATTGGCGAAATTGAAGCCGCGTTGCTCGCTAATCCGGAGTTGAAGGAAGCAGCTGTTATTTTTAATGAACAGAAACGTATGTTGGTCGCTTTCTATGTCCCTCGGGACAAAGGAACGACTCCGAATGAATTGAATGCTTACTTACACGAGCGACTTCCGCGGTATATGGTACCTTCATTATTTTTGAAGCTCGAAAAAATGCCTCTAATGAAAAGCGGAAAAATCGACCGTAAAGAGCTAGCTGCTATATCGGACAGGCGTGAACCAGATACCGATTATGAGCCTCCTCGAAATCAGATGGAGCAGCAGCTTGAAGAAATATGGAAAGAAGTACTCGGTTTAAGTCGAGTGAGCATTAACGATAGCTTTCTGCAAATCGGGGGGAACTCGCTTCTCATCCTTAAAGTGCATGCTCAAATTGTCGAACGAATTGATGCCTCTCTCACTGTTGCTCAGCTATTCACATTCCATTCCATTGCTACATTAGCCGACTTTCTGGAACGACAAGGAGCCCCGATAAAGGAGGCGGAACTAGAACTCCAAACGAGTCAGGCAGATATCTTGAGTTTGCTTCGAAAAGTCAAGGAAGGCGTTATTACCGCAGAAGAGGGTGCGCAACAGTTAGAATGATGAGAGGTGAATTGAAATGAAACTTACGAAAACGTACATTCTCGAACAATTTGCTGCTCAGCGTGTGGGCGAGAAGGATGCGCTTGCAATGCTTATGGAGCTTACCAATTTGGGCACAAGTAGCGCCGAAGCGGTCAATTCGGATATTGCAATTATCGGTATGGCTTGTAAATTACCGGATGCGGATAACCTTGAGCAGTTCTGGAGCAACTTATCCGCTGGCAAAGAATCGATCGGAGCTCCGCCGGCAGAACGAGTACCGGACATAGCCGTACTTGCAGACGAATTATTCGGACAAGCGAAGTACAGTTTCGCAAAGATTGGTTATCTCAGGCATGTCGATCGTTTCGACAATGCCTTTTTTAATATTTCTCCTGCTGAGGCCCGCAGTATGGACCCGTATCAGCGGCTGTTTCTGGAGCTCGCATGGGAAGCGATTGAGCATGCGGGATATAGTTCTGCGATGATGAACGGTAGCCGAACTGGCGTCTTCCTTGGGTATTGCGACAATGAATCTCAGTACCAGCGATATATGGAGAAAGTTGACGCGTCGTCACTGGCAGGTAACATTGCGGCTATAATTGCTTCACGCATCTCGCACTATTTGAATTTACTCGGGCCAAGCCAGCTCATTAATACGTCATGCTCATCATCCCTAACAGCGCTACACCAGGCCTGTTTAGCTATTCAGAACAATGATTGCGATCGTGCTTTAGTCGGCGGAGTAAATTTATCTCTATTTCCAATTGAGCAGGACACTGACTTCGGCATTTTATCTTCAGGATGCAGAACGAAGGCTTTTGATGATTCGGCCGATGGAACGGTCACCGGAGAGGGGCTCGGAATTGTATACATAAAAGCTTACGATCAGGCGGTTAAAGACGGCGATTTCATCCATGCTGTAATCAAAGGATCCGCTGTCAACTCAGACGGACGGTCTAGCGGTATAACCGCGCCAAATGCAATTGCACAGAGTGATACAATTCGCATGGCTTGGAAGCGGGCCAATATTAACCCAGAGACAATCTCATACATTGAGGCGCACGGTACGGGCACCCGGTTAGGCGATCCTATTGAAATTGAAGGACTCCAGAATGCTTTCCGATTCTATACAGACAAAAAACAATTTTGCGGAATCGGTTCGTTAAAGAGCAACATTGGACACACGGTTGCCGCATCCGGTATAGCGGGTATTATTAAGGTTGTATTAATGATGCAGCATCGCATGATTCCCCCGACGCTACACGTGACGAAGCCGAATTCATTAATACCTTTTATAGATTCGCCCGTTTATATTAACGAGACTTTGCTGCCATGGGATACGTGTGAATGGCAGCCTGTCCGCCGAGCCGGCGTAAGTGCGTTCGGTCTAAGCGGAACGAATGTTCATATTATAGTTGAAGAAACGGACTCAAAGGAACGACACAACCGCTCACTTGAGCCAACACAGGCTGTGCTGGTGCTGTCAGCCAAGACTTTGGCATCTCTGCGGGAGTACGTGCGGCGATTCGCTGAATATATGCCGTCCACCGAGTATGACCTGATTGATATATGTGCCACCTCTACCTGCGGAAGGGATGCACATCGTTATCGTATTGCAATAGCAGCTGCGAGCAAAGAAGAACTAAGAACCAAAGTGACACAGCTTACAGAACAATGGCCGGAAGAAGGATGGCCATCCTTCACAGGAAAAGGCATCTATCTAGGCAATACCGACGAACTTTGTGTTAGTGCCCGGATGATCAAGGAGGATACGAAGGCTGAGGCGATGGGCAGAGCTTTTGCCGGCGGCAGCGACATCGATTGGGTGGCGTACTATCGGGAGGTGGAATGGAGACGAGTACCACTTCCTACATACCCTTTTTCGAAAACACGCCATTGGGCTAATCACCATACTGAACAAGCTGCGATTGGGATCGAGCAAGCTACAGCAATTGAAATTGATGAGACCGATTCAGTCCGTGAACATGCGGACATTCACGACATTGCACGTTCGACATTTCTATTTGGAGAGAGTTTACTTGCACATGCCGGATATAAGCAGCCTGCCGATATGTTCGATGAAGAGGCGCTTTTCGTCGCCAACTATTTCATGCAGTTATTTAGGGGTAAAGGGCTGTTCTGCGAGGCTAAGGGTCATACCTTAGATGAAATATGCGCCGCCGTAAGCTTGGATACGAAGCAGGTACGTCTGTTCCGATACATTCTCAGCCTGCTCGTTGAGACCGGTTACGTGACGCTAAATGGTTCGGAGTATGAGATAAGCGCCAGAGCCGAAACTGCTGACGTGGAGGCTTACTTCGAAGAATGTTTGATTCGGTTCCCCGGTAACCAAGGGACATGGCGTTTGTTGAAGCATTGTCTATCCCACTATGAAGAAGTTTTGTCTGGCGCTATCAACCCGTTGCAGGTATTATACCCTGACGGAACATCGCACTTCTTCAAATCGTTCGAAGATGAAAGCAAGTCTT
The DNA here is from genome assembly GCF_001909055.1 of Paenibacillus helianthi. Lineage (GTDB taxonomy): Bacteria > Bacillota > Bacilli > Paenibacillales > Paenibacillaceae > Paenibacillus_AQ > Paenibacillus_AQ helianthi. The sequence continues at coordinate 124,180 of NZ_LVWI01000092.1, read as the reverse complement.
TCGGGGATCTGTGCGGATTAATGGCCGTTGAGACGATTGCACAATATATAAGATCTTATAGCGGCAAAGTCCGTATTCTCGAAGTAGGCGGCGGTACAGGAAGCTTGACACAGTTGCTGCTTCCTAAGATAAAAGATGCTCAGTACGAATACACGTTTACCGACATCGGAAACTCTCAACTAATCCAAGCCCGGAAGCAGTTCGAAGGCGAATATCCAAATTTGACTTACAAATTACTGGATATAGGGAAGCAGCCAAGCGAGCAGGGCTTCAAGCACCATAGCTATGACATCATAATTGCCTATAATGTGATTCATGCAACGCAAGATATTCGCGGTTCACTGCTAATGCTTCATACATTGCTTGCGAGTAAAGGGATTTTGTGTAGCCTAGAGCTTGTTAAAAACAGAGCGTCCACTAACCTGATATGGGGGCTTGCCGAAGGCTGGTGGGCGTTTAAAGATGTTGAGCTTCGGGTACATACTCCGTTGATTGACCACTTGCGCTGGGAGAAAGCATTGAGGGATACCAATTACGAGGCTGTCGGCTCATATCCTGTAGAGAGAGAGTCCCGAGAATTAGCGGAAACGATGCTCGTTATCGGACAATCTAGCTATTATCCGCAAGCGTATCAAGATTGGACGTATGAGATTTTTTGGAAACAAAGTGAGCTGTCCCCATCTTCTACCCGCTCCTCACTACGAGGAAACTGGCTTGTATTCATTGACGAATATGGGATTGGAGATGCGGTGGCGCAATCCCTCCGATCTAGCGGCAATAGCGTCTATACAATTAGTCGGGGGGAAACGTTTGCTCAAGAGCAAGCCGACTGGTTTGTTATGAACGTTACGACTAATAGTGATTACATGAGATTACTCCATTTGCTGCAAGAGCAAGATGTCAACATTAGTGGTATTGTTCATTTGTGGTCGTTAGATATTCCTTATCAAGACAATTCATATACTCCAGAGCAAATTGAAAGCGCTCAGGAGCTCGGATCGTATAGTTTATTTCACTTGGCAAAAGCACTTATTGCGTTAAATGTAGACCATTCTATTGAAATTCGGATTGTTACTGATCGGTCACAGGCTGTGTCCATAGCCGAAGAGGTTTATCCTGCCCAGGCACCGATTGTCGGCTTAGCCAAAGTGATCCCGCAAGAAAATCCGAGGCTTCAATGCTACGTCACGGATCTGGCGATCGGGCAATTGTCAGCAACACAACTTGCGCAACAGGTAGTACAGGAAATTAGGTTTAATTATGAAGATTCGTTGGTTGCATATCGGGATAAACGGATCGTTCCCGAGATGAGAAGAAGTGATATCGATGTAATTCCCGATATAGTTACACCGATCACCCTGCGTGCCGGCGCCGTTTATATACTCGTAGGCGGAGCAGGTAAGCTTGGACTTCAAATCGGCAAGCATATAGCAAGCAAAGCTAATGTTACACTCATTATCGTAAACCGTACCTCGCTCCCGCCGAAGGAGGAATGGAACGATTGGATTACCCGCCCCGGGTGCAGCTTGGCGGAAGCGGCCAAGATGAAGGCAATGCTCGAGATTGAGGGGATGGGCTCGACGGTGGCCTATTATGCGGCAGATGTATCTGATCCGGATCAGATGGAGACGATCTTACACGAGGTTAAGCATCGCTATGGTCCAATTAACGGCGTAATTCACAGCGCCATGCAGCAGTCGTTCGACCCTATTGCCGTCAAATCGTTTGACAATTTCCGTGATGGAATGAAGGCGAAATTGGCTGGAACAGTAGTCTTAGACGTTCTTGTGGAAACGGAGAACCTGGAGTTCTTTATTATGTTCTCTTCGCTCGCATCCATATGGGGAGGAGCGACGGGAAGTGACTATGTCGCTTCGAATAGCTTTTTGGATGCATATAGTGCGTATCGCCGTTACAAAGGTAAGCATGCGCTTGCAATAAACTGGTATGCATTCGAGGGAATTACAGGGCCCGGCTTTATTGGTTATATGCCGATAGCAGGCGGAATGCAATCTTTTGACGCCATCCTGTCTAAAGATGTCAATCAAATGGTTATCGGACAGTTTGATTTGGAAATCTTGCAGCAGTGGAGGCCTTCCCTAAAGATTAGACTCTCGGATGACGTTTTCGTTCGGGGGGAGGAGTATCCGAATATCCACACACTGAAAGGTTCGGCGATTAACAGGAACGATTCATCCGTGGTTCTAACTGGCAAGGAGGATGGAAGCGCATACACAGCCGATGAGCTGGCTGTGGGCCAGATTTGGTCTGAAGTGCTCGGCTATGAAACTTTAAGTCTCGACGATGACTTTTTTGCTTTAGGTGGTGATTCTCTACTGGCGATCGGTATTGTGACACGGCTGGCCAAGCATGCTTCGGCTGCGGTTACGATCAACGATATTTTCATCAACCCGACGATTCGTCAGCTTGCAGCAATCATTGGGTCAGTGAGTGTTGAAGAGCAGGTTCTAGCCATCCCGATAGCACAGTGGGCAGAATATTATCCCGCCACCTCTTCCCAGCAGAGGATCTACGTACTGGAACAAATGCAAAATGGTTCGGTAGCCTACAACATTCCGACTGTTCTGCAGCTTGAAGGGGAACTTGATCGGGAACGGTTTGAAGCTTCGTTTCGATTGTTAATTGAACGGCACGAATCATTCCGTACATGCTTTACAATTAACGACGGCGTGCTTGTACAGCGAATTATGGATGAGGCCGATTTCACACTTGAATACGAGGAGCTCTCTGAGGCATCCGTCATCCGAGACGAATTGAATCGGGCTATTAGACCGTTCGATCTGACGAAGGCACCGCTGCTACGCAGCAAATTGTTCCGCATAGAGCCGAATAAACACGTGTTGGTGCTTGATATGCACCACATCATTTCCGATGGTGTATCGATTGGTATTCTTATTAACGAATTTTTCCATTTTTATCGTGCTGAATCTTTACCTGCACTTCGTATTCAGTATAAAGATTTTAGCGTATGGCACAACAATCGGCTGAAGGATGGAAGCTTTAAGAAACAAGAGGAATATTGGTGTTCCGTTATGTCGGGTCAACTGCCCGTACTGAACCTGCCGACCGATTTCCCGCGACCGCTTGTGAAAAGCTATAACGGAAGCGTGCTGACGTTTGAGGTGGGTGCTGATCTGACCGATAGCATTATTAGTTTTGGCCAGCAACGCGGCACGACATTATATATGACACTGCTGACTGCGCTGAATATTATGTTCGCCAAATATAGTGGTGATGAGGATATTATTATTGGTTCACCGGTTGCCGGAAGAAATTATGTGGAGCTGGAAGGGATAGCAGGCCTGTTCCTCAATACGCTTGCAATGCGGAACTTTCCCAGAAGAGACAGTCGGGTAGCCGATTTTATGGAAGAGATTAAACAAAATACGCTGGCTGCGCTTTCGCGTTCGGAATATCCGTTTGAAATGCTAGTTGATCGACTGTCTCTCCAGCGGGATACGTCCCGTAATCCGCTCTTCGACATCATGTTCATTCTGCAGAATACAGGTGATGCTAAAGAAGTGCTGCATGAGCATGATGATAAGCTGAAGATCCATCCATACCCATTCGAACAGCGTTCCTCACAGTTCGATCTGACATTCGATATTATCGAGCGGAATAAGCGGCTTATCGTAGATATTGAGTACTCTGACGAACTGTTCCGGAAGGAAACGATCGAAATTATGGCAGGTCACTTCACTGCGGTTCTGCGAGCGTTAGTAGAGCAGGCGGATCAAAAAATTGGTCAGATATCATTATTGTCCGTCGAAGAGCGATCGCTCCTGATTGACCAATGGAACGTTAACAAAACGCTTCATTCGCGGGAGAAGACGGTTGTTCAATTATTCGAGGAGCGTGCAGGTCTTCATCCGGTTCTTCGCGCGGTACAAGACGGGCAGCGCGAGCTCACATACGGGGAGCTGAACAAGAGGGCGAATCGTGTGGCTGCTAGGTTGTTAGAGAATGGGGCTAGACCGGATCGTTTCGTTGCACTACTAATGAACAGATCAGTTGATATGATGATCGGCCTACTAGGTATATTAAAGTCTGGAGCTGCATTGGTTCCGATCGATCCCAATTATCCTGAGGAGCGAATTAATTACGTCTTGGAAGACAGCGGATTAAGCCTGGCTGTAGCTGACCGTTCGTTGACGCACAAGCTGAGCGGCATGTCTGCAATCATTCATGTGGATGAAATGGACGATGGAACTGAGTCCGATACCAACCCGCTTATTCAGGCGACGTCTGAACATCTCGCTTATATGATCTATACTTCGGGATCAACGGGCAGGCCCAAAGGCGTCATGATAGAACACCGGAATCTGACCGCATTTAAAGCGGGAGTTGAAGCTGCAGCCGATTTTATTTACGGTGGGAACTGGCTTGCACTAACGACAATCAGCTTTGATATCTTCATTCTTGAAACCATTCTGCCACTACTTAACGGGTCGTCAGTCATGATTGCCTCGGAGCATGACCAGATTAATCCACATTCGATCAAGCAACTGATCCTTGATCATAACGTGAATATGATTCAGTTGACGCCATCCCGTCTGCAGCTGCTGCTTGAAGATTCTAGTCTGCCAGAGGCCATTCTTCGTTTACAAATGATTTATGTCGGAGGGGAGGCCCTTCCTCTTAAGCTTCTGCAGCGGCTTCAAGCAAAGACCGAAGCGAAAATTTATAATATGTACGGCCCGACCGAAACCACGATCTGGTCTACGGTACAAAATCTGACCTGCGCGAACAAGGTAACGATCGGCCGACCGATTCCGAATATGCAGGTCTATATCCTTGACCGGAACATGCAACCGGTAGGTATTAATATTATCGGTGATCTATATATCACAGGAGAGGCCGTCGCGAGAGGATATTATGGCAGGAATGAACTAACGGCCGACCGATTCATCCCTTGTCACTTCAATCCGGGACAACGAATGTATAGAACCGGAGATTTGGCCAGATGGAGGCCTGACGGAAGCATCGAATATGCTGGACGTGACGATTTTCAGGTGAAAGTGAAGGGTTATCGGATTGAATTGGGAGAGATTGAGCAATCGCTATGTAAACATGACAGCATACAAGAGGCGGTAGTCACTTTGGCAGGGCAGGAAACAGCGAACCCTTATTTGACAGCTTACTATATAGGAGATTACGAGATTGAGACCAAGCAATTGCAGCTTCTCCTTAGCAAGACTTTACCCGATTATATGGTGCCGTTGGCTTACACCTATATGAAGAACTGGCCTTTGACACCGAACGGCAAGTTGGATCGGCTAGCGCTCCCGGAGCCTACACGCAATATTATGTCACCTGTGGCGGCAGGCGCCACAAGCACGCTTTCTTCAATTGAACAGCAGTTGTGGGACATTTGGAGTGAGTTACTGCAAACAGACGCTCTCGGAGTCTACCACAACTTCTTTGAGATGGGCGGCAACTCGCTTGCAATTGTTCTGGTGCATGAGAAGCTGGAAGCATTGTATCCTGGTACAGTTCGCATTGTAGATCTGTTTGCCTATCCGACGATTTCGTCACTTGCCCAATTTATTGAAGATCAGTTAATGGGAGCGGAAATTAATTTTAGTGAAGACGATGGCGATTATTGGATGTATGAGATGGAGGGGCCTATATTACGGTTGCCGCGTGAGTATAAGAAGCAGGCTCGCCTGGTTAAGCAAGAGCGGATTATGCTGAGCTCCCATGTTGAAGGCGAGCGGTATGCAAGACTGCAGCGGGCGGCCGATCACGAGAAAGTTGAGGCTATTGATATTCTTCTTGCCCTATACGTGCACCTATTGTCGCAGATTATGGGTAGTGAGGATATTTATTTGGAGCAAGCGGTACAAGGTTCCTACGGTCCGACTATTCGTCCGCTTCGTATTGAGCTGAATCGCTGCAGTAATTTCTCTGAGTTGTTCCTTCTCATTCATCAGAAGCGGCTATTTGCCTCCTTAAGCCAATGGGATGACTCGTTCTGGAGGAAGCAAAAGCAGGAGAACCGGCAAGCAGATGACATAATTCCATTGTTCAGCGAACTGTCCAACTATTCACGCCTAAATAATATGGAGCATGATCTTGTCCACGTTGTGGAACTGATGCCGGATGGCATCGTATTCCGCACAGTATTTAATGGTTCCTGCTTACATCAACGTGGTGTTAGCTCATTACTTGATGATTATGAGCAGCTCTTAATGATGCTGCTTGACGAGTATGCTACTTAATGAAGAGAGGAAGACACACATGGACAACCTGGCGTTGTTATTTCCCGGGCAAGGATCTCAATATGTGGGGATGGGACGAATCTTTTATAATCGGTACGCGATTGCACGAGAGACATTCGAACAAGCGGAGGATACGTTAGGGTATTCGCTTAAAGAGATGTGCTTCTCCGGTAACATGGAACAGCTCTCCATGACAGAATTCGCCCAGCCTGCCATTCTGACAGTTAGTATGGCTGCGTTCCGAGTGTTTCAGCAAGAATTTAATATTCAGCCTGCACTTGCTGCGGGTCATAGCTTAGGAGAAATTACAGCCCTTACTTGTTCGGGGACTATTCGCTATGCAGATGCACTGCAAATCGTGCGGAGCAGAGGGCAGCTGATGCAGCAGGCTGTCTCAGAAAAAGAAGGTGCGATGTCAGCTGTCATCGGCTTGAAGGCCGAAGTTATCGAGCAATTGTGCAAGGAGTATTCTCTAGACGAACGAGTTGTTGTTATTGCAAATTATAATGCGGCCCACCAGATCGTTATTTCAGGTCATGCCGAAGAGGTACGGAAGGTGGGAGAGACATGCCTGGAATTAGGAGCGACTTCCGTAGTTGGCCTTCAAGTCAGTGCACCGTTCCATTCGCCATTAATGCAGCCTGCAGTAAGCCGCATGAGGGAGGTGCTAGGCCAATTCCAGTACCATGACCCTAAGTGGCCGGTATTATCGAGTACGACAGGCCGGCTGTACGAAGCGACTGATGATATTGTAGAGAAGCTGGCTAGCCAACTTATATTACCGGTGAATTGGCAGGCAGTCATGGACTATGTTGCTGTACATGCAGTATCAGCTATCGAGATCGGTCCGCGCAATGTGCTAAAAAATCTAGCACGCAGCGCGCCCTTCCAGGTATTCGGATTCGAGAAGCTGGAAGACATACTCGGCTTTCGGCAAGGAATCGAAGACGAGAAGGAACGTATGCAATCGTCGGTTACACAGTTAGTGGATAGGGCTCTCGCAATCATTGTTTGCACCAAGAATCGGAACCCGCAAGCTGACGAATACGAGCACGGTGTGTTAGGCCCATACGCAGAACTCCTCGCATTGAGAGCAAGTCTGGAAAGCGGGAAAGTACAGGCTACCGCAACGGAAGTAGACATTGCTTATTCATTGCTAATGAGTATGATGATTGCGAAGCAAGCGCCGATGGAGGAGCAGGTTATCCGCTATAATCAGCTGTTTCAAGAGACGGGGCATCGAAACCTGGTATCGGAAAAAGTGTTAACTAATGCCTGAACCAAAGGGCAGGTATATAGGAAGGAGAATTAGGTGTGGGTAAGTTTCTGGGACTGGACAGATTTAAGCTGGATCGTAGCCATACATCTTCCCAGCCCGAAAGCCGGGACAACGCAGTGAGCGGAGGTATCGCTGTAATAGGAATGGCGTGCCGGTTCGGCAGGACGAATAGTCCAACTGAATTCTGGAATATTCTGAGGGATGGAGAAGACTGCATCATAGATATGCCAATCGGGAGGCAGCAGGATTTATTGCCGCTAATTCGAAAAAAAGGTATGGATGATGAAAATATTCGCTTTCGAAAAGCGGCATATTTAGAGGAAATTGATAAATTTGATCCGGCATTTTTTCGTTTATCCCCGAAAGAAGCAGGGCTAATGGATCCTAATCAGCGGCTTTTTCTGGAAGCCTGCTGGGAGGCCATAGAGGATGCAGGCTATGGGGGCGACAGTCTTGCAGGCAGCCGCACCGGCGTGTTCGTTGGGTTCAGCAGTGACTTTGGTGAGGAATATAAGCGGATGATTAAGGAGATCGATCCAGAGCTGTTGTCTCTGTCTGCGGTTGGCAATATCAAATCGGTCATTGCCTCGCGCATCTCGTATTTATTGAACCTTAAAGGACCAAGCATGTTGGTAGACACCGCATGCTCCTCTTCTCTGATGGCTGTACATTTGGCGTGTCAGTCTATTCGAAGAAGGGAATCCGATATGGCACTTGCCGGCGGTGTAAAAGTCATTTTAATGGCTCTAGATGACGGCAGCAATGAACTCGGCATACTTTCGTCGGATGGTAGAACCAGAGCGTTCGATCATCACTCGGAGGGGACAGGCATTGGTGAGGGCGTCGGTGCTATACTATTAAAACCGTTGGAACAAGCGATCGCGGACGGGGATCCAATCTATGCGGTTATTAAAGGAAGCGCAACGAATCAAGATGGTGCTTCGGCCGGATTGACTGCTCCCAATTCCATCGCTCAACAAGATGTCATTGTTCAGGCATGGAAGGAGGCTCGAATAGATCCGAACACGCTGAGCTATATTGAAGCGCATGGAACGGGGACCAAATTAGGGGACCCCATAGAAATAGACGGATTAGAACGAGCTTTCCGTCATTACACGGATCGTCATCAGTTTTGCGCGATCGGTTCGGTGAAGACTAACATCGGGCATACCGATCATCTTGCTGGAATTGCCGGTATGATAAAAGTCATTTTATCGATGAAGAATAAACAACTGCCGCCACACCTACATTTCAAAAGCTCCAATCGAAATATTCGGTTCGAGTCTTCCCCAGTATATGTAAATGATACGCTGGCTGATTGGAAAGTGGACAAGGGTATCCGACTCTCAGGAATTAGTTCATTTGGTTTAAGTGGCACTAACGTACATCTCGTATTGGAAGAAGCGCCTTCTGATGTAGAAGATAAGCTTTCGTCCGAAGATGAGATGTCATCCTGTTACGAAGGTATTTTTACATTGTCAGGGATGACGGCGAACAGTTTGAAAGATTTACTGAAGCGCTATCGTTCATGGTTCGCGGCGCAAAGTGGACATTTCTCAGACGTGCGTAACATTAGTTATACAGCCAATGTCGGCCGTAGTCATTACAGTTATCGATTATCGATTGTTTATGTCGGCATAGAGGATTTGATATCTAAGATTGACACAGCCTGTGACAGCGATCTGGATACGCTTACCCATTCAGATATTTATTACGGCTGGCATAAACAAGCATCGAACAGGAAACCGGGAGGGCCCGGAACGGAACCTACAGCTGCAAGTAGTACAGACTTCAGTCGTCTCGCGGAGAGCCTAGTGCAGCAGCTTGTTAGAACGTCCGATTCGACCATAGATGGGCTCCGAGAACTAGCAAGATTGTATGCGCAAGGCGCAGATGTTCGTTGGAAAAGCCTATATTCGTTTAAATCAAACCAACGGGTTCATTTACCGGCGTACCCGTTTGAGCGGAAGCGATGCTGGCCGGACTTGAGCGCTGTCCGGGCAGCCAAACCGAGTTCATCCGGCGCAGAGGTTCTCGGTTACGGGGAAGAGTACATACACCCGCTACTGCAAATAAACGTGTGGGAAGCAACCGATCAATCATTATTCATTTCAAATTTTAGTACAGACAGTTGGATATTGTCGCAACATAAACTGTTCGGTCAATTTGTTGTTCCGGGAACTACATATATCGAGATGGCGATGCAGGCAGGCCAAGCCTATAGACGGCTTCCTGTTACGAAACTGTATGACTTCGTATTCCTGGAGCCGATTATTCTGACTGAGAACACATCTTGCAGGGTGCAAAGTATGATTCGCAGAGAAGGCGAGCATATCCATTTCAAAGTAATCAGCAAGCGTGAAGGTGAACATCATTGGCGGGAGCATGCACAAGCTAAGCTCGAATTCGACAGACTTCTGTTACCCGACCCTACCATTGACTTCAGTAACATGCAGAAGGAAGCTCACAATGTGCTTCACGCTACGGACATTTATAATGGGAATATTGACCAGAATTACGGTCCCCGGTTCAAAAATTTAAAGAAGGTATGGGTGAATGGTAATACGGTGCTATGCCACTTGAAGCTGGCCGATACCGAAGATCTGAATCATTATTGTCTGCATCCCGGGCTGCTGGACAGCGCCGTAGGAAGTATGGTGTATTGCGGCTTATTAGGCAACGAGTTGTATCTTCCTTTCACCTACAAAGAAGTTTCTTTTTATCGTGCGCTTCCAAGTGAAATATATTGTGTTTGCACAAGAATTGACGATCCCGGCGTGCAGGGAGAAATTGTGAAATTCAATCTATCTATCATGGATCGATATGGAGAGGTTCTGGCCCAAATTCATGAATACTCGGTCAAACGGGTAAACGAGCTTTCAGCCCAACGTCTTCTTGACTTATCGGATACCTCCGCAAATATAATTTGGCGGTTGGCTTGGCGGCGAGAGGATAAACCTTACAATGAAGATCCGTCGTTTGACGTGCCTATTGCTGTGTTCCGTTATGAAGGGGATAGCTGCAATAGACTTGATCGTGACAAGAATGGCCGACGTCTGAATGTGTTCGATAATATCATGAACGGGCAGCAGGATCAGGCTGAGTTCAATGCAATGGTGTCTGAATTAAGAGCTAAGAGTATTGAAACTGTCATATATATGGCTCCTGCGGAATGGCACAATGATACGCCCGATGAAGAGGTCATAACTGATTTGTTTCGGCTGTTCCGCGCCTTAGTCAGTGAAAAGCTGCATGAACGACTTACGTTGTGTATTGTGACTGAAGGTGCATACCAAGTTACAGTAGAGGATGCGGTAGTAGTACCGAGAAACAGGGGGCTATTGTCTTTGGGCAGCGTCATCAATCAAGAACACCAGACGTTGCACTGTATATGCATAGATGTCGATGGACAAGTCGATATCTTAAGGATGATCAGACAAGAGTCTGCATTAAATACGCAATCTCCGGTCGCTTACCGGAGCGGCAATCGCTATGTTATGGAGTTAGATCGGTCGATTGTGACTCCTGAAACTAACGAGTTATCCATACAGGCAAATGGCGTGTATGTCATTACAGGCGGTCTAGGTGGAATCGGACTGGAAATCGCCTCCTGCCTTGCCGACTTGAATTCGAAAGTGACAATAGCATTAATAAGCAGAACCACATTGCCTCATAGAGATCTATGGGATGATATCACCGCATCGTCGGATGACAATAAGCTGACCTCGCGGATTCAGAAGATCCGCGACCTTGAGGCTACGGGAGCGACAATAATTAGCTTCACGGTAGATGTTGCGGATTCTTCGGCAATTGAATCGTTATTCGTAGGGTTGCGGGAACGATTTGGTCGTATCAATGGAATTGTTCATGGTGCTGGAATAGCAGGAGACGGCTTCTTATTCAGGAAGGAGGAGTCTGGATTCACTGACGTGTTGCTGCCGAAAGTACGTGGTGCCATCGTACTGGATTCGCACACCGAATCCGACGAGCTCGATTTCTTTATTGTATTCTCATCGATAACCGGCTGGCTTGGCGGGGTAGGACAAGGTGATTACGCGGCGGCAAGTGCTTATCTTGATGCATTCGCACAAGCCCGGACCATGCGCGGTAAGCCTACTCTTGCAATCGCGTGGAGTGCATGGAAGGAGACCGGGATGGCGGTCGATTATAATGCAGTAACGGAAAATTCCATATTTAAGCCCCTTTCTACTGCTATTGCATTGCAAGCATTCAGACGGTTATTAATGGCTTCGAATGGGCAGGTTACGGTTGGCGAGCTCAATTACGACCGTATCAGTACAGTGAAGAACGAGCATCCGATTATGCTTGCCAATGCGGTTCAAATTGAAGTTGATAAGCGAGTATATGAGTCCGACCGACAAGGCTTTGGTTCTGGCACTCAGCTTAAGTGTGTACGTCTGCTAGGTAAGCAGGAAGAGGAGATTTCGCCAACGGAACGGAAGTTGGCTGATATATGGGGAGATATCTTAGGTATCGAGGAGCTTAACGTCTACGACAATTTTTATGATCTGGGCGGAGACTCGATTATTGCGGTTAAATTATCTAGCCATATTGCGCATTATATGAATCGCGAGGTTGACGTTACCGACATTTTTAATTATTTGACAATAGCCGAACTTGCCCGATTTCTAGTTCCGGCTGGCGAAACCGAAACGGATAAGCAAGAAATAGAGGAGCAGGGTCAACCGCAAGTGCCCTCCATAAACCGGACATCTGGTGCTGATGCTGCAAGGGGACAGCAGCAAGGTGAATATAATTATGCCAATCAGCTGTCTTGGCGCCAATTCAATTGCTATGACAGGGGATTAGCACTTATGATGACGGCTGACGAATCGTTGATCCAGCATTTCAAGCTGCTGCTGGGGATGAAGAGGGGGTTTGACTTGCAGGATGAAGGCTACCCTTTCGATTATTATAGTCAAGAGGAAGTGAGTGGGTACCCTTCCGACAACGAGTTACTTCAACAATTCGGTTATTGTGTTCGCACCGAGAAGGTTGACGATATGCAGCAGCTGCACAGGATGATTACTCGTCAACTAGATAATAAAATGCCAGTTATGGTTTCATTTGACGAGTATTATACGTTCTATACGCCATTTTATATGAAAGAGCATACGGATCACCTGACCATACTTACCGAGTACGATGCGGATAAAAAGTTGTATATGATAATCAACCATAATCATCTGGCAAGGACGAGCCATCAGAAAGTTTCGTATGGTCAGTTCATGACAACTTATCAAACGATCGAAGAGATTTATGCATTCCTGCCGGAAGAGTCCAGATGCATTCTAACACTTGAACGGGTGCCGGACAGCGAAGCTCCGCTCCAGTTTGATTATGCGCAGCAATTGAATCGACTGCTGTTGGCATTGCAGGACAAGCAGCAGGTAGGGAGAGAGTTCGAAAATATATATGCTCTAGTGGAACGTCCAGAACTTGAGGAAAGTGAACTAAAGGAAGCGTTGAATGAAATATATGTAAACCTTGGCGGCAAAGAGCTATGGGTGCAGACCTTGCTTGATTGGTACGTTCCTTCCGATAATCAAGAGCTCCGCCAATTAGGCGATAAGATTATAACGATCTCAAGCCGGTTGGTGAATAACTTTGTGTTAAGCATTTATAGAAAGAAGCGTATGAAACCATCCGATATAACTGTTGCGATTGAAGAGCTGCAACCGATAATGGCTGTATTTATTCAGAAGATGATTGACTACACAACGACACATGATACTGACATGAATGTGATAGGGGGAGGCAAGGATGTTGACCGGACAACTCCAATGGAAAGAACGAGCATTAAATAAGCTGTCAGATTTAGCTGGGATTGTAGGCCATACGCCATTAATGAAGCTGGATCATCCACATATCAACTTGTATTGCAAACTTGAGTTTCTGAACATAACCGGTAGTATTAAAGTTAGGCCAGCTTTATACGCGCTCTGCGAAGCGGTAAAGAGAGGTCAAATTACAGAGCATACGGTTGTGATTGAATCTTCTTCAGGTAACTTTGCGATCGCACTTGCAACAATTTGTAAAATGATTGGCACAAAATTTATTGCAGTAATTGATCCCAATATTTCTGCAACATCGGAGAAATTCTTGAAACAAATTGCCTACGATGTCGTCAAAGTGACGGATCGTGATGAAACCGGGGGGTATCTGTTAAACCGAATTCACATGGTCCAGCAACTGCAAAATAAAATAAGCGATAGCTACTGGACCAATCAGTACGGAAACCCGGATTGTTATCGTGCATATTATTATGGTTTAGGTGAAGAATTGGTCAGTAGTTTGGATAAGATAGACTATGCTTTCATTGGCGTCGGCTCAGGGGGTACGGTTACGGGGCTTTCGAAAATACTGAAAGAGAAGTTAGAAGGTATAAAAATAGTCGGCGTTGATACTCTAGGGTCGGTAATCTTTGATCAGGCACCTCGGAAACGGCATATTCCGGGGATAGGTTCAAGCATTAAGCCGAGCATATTGCGAGAGGCTAGCATTGATGAGGTTATATTTGTATCGGAGGTTGACGCAGTAACCTCTTGCAATCTAATGTTTGAATGTCATGGTCTGTTTGTAGGGGGCTCAACCGGAAGTGTGTATCATGCTATTCAACAATATTTTGATTCAATCGACATAGGCTCACAGCCCAATGTCGTTTTTTTGTGTGCAGATGGCGGTACAGCTTATTTGGATACAGTCTACAACTCCGAATGGTTTGAGTGGTTACATGCGATGGAAAATGCAACAACAGTTCTTTCATAAGAGATATCGAAATGGAAAGCGGAGGCTGAGATATATGTTGTATTTGAACACAGCGGACTTGGTGAAATGTGGATTGAATTGGTGTGAAACAGTAGGTGTTATCGAAGAAACGGTACGATTGCTGCATACAAATGACTACAATCAGCCCATTAAGCCTTATCTGCGTTACTATGATCCAGTTAATCGAATTATTGCTATGCCTGCCTTCGTAGGAGGCGACATATTTGCTGCCGGTATCAAATGGATTGCCAGCTTTCCTGGAAATTTAGCGATAGGGATGAAGAGAGCCCACTCGGTTACTATTTTGAATGACACATCAACAGGTAAAGCTCTAGCAACTATCAATTCAGCGCTGATCAGTGGCATTCGTACGGCTTCTGTATCAGGACTTGTAGTTCAATATTACGATACAATACGTAATTGGAATGATGGCGTCGTAGGCATAATCGGTTTTGGGCCGATAGGCCAACTTCATTTGGAAATGCTACAGGACCTTTTTGGAGACAAGATAAATAAATTCATCCTTTATGATATCGCTGGTGTTAACGTTAATGCTCTTTCCGAGGATATCAGACATAAAGTCGTCATCGCAGCACATTGGGTTGAGGCATATGAAGCTTCGGACATTGTCGTTACTTGCACAGTATCAAAGCATCGGTATATCGATCAACCGCCCAAACCAGGATCCTTGTTGCTCAATGTGTCGCTTAGAGATTATAAACCTGACATCATCAATCACACCTCGTCTATCATCGTTGATGATTGGGATGAAGTATGCAGAGAGAATACAGATATTGAAATGCTGGCAAAGGAGAGGGGATTAACCAAGGATCAAACCAAATCAATTGTAGAAATGGTATGTGTGGCTGAAAAATGTCGGTTCGCAGAAAGTGATCCCATCTATTTTAATCCTATGGGGATGGCCGTATTCGATATTGCGGTGGCTTCCTACTACTACAAGAAAGCATTATCGACTGGGAACGGAGTCCGATTAGATGATTAATGGCACAAGGGTAGAAAAGGAGAGTAATCAGGCTATTCGATTATGTTGTGTTTCTCATGCGGGGAGTTCAGCATCGATTTACATGAGTTGGCAGAAGTATCACAATGATCATATTAAAATCGATCCATTGGAGATAGCCGGGAGGGGTAAGAGGTTTGGTGAACCTTTTGCCCAAACGTTAAGTGATTGTGTTGAAGATATATTTCAATCAATGGTAGCCGATTCTGTGTTCAATGGTTCGGCTTACTCCCTGTTTGGCCATTCCATGGGGGCGACAATTGTGTATGAATTATATCGGAAAATTAAACTATTAAACCTTGTTCAGCCCAAACATATTTTTTTATCGGGGCAGAAACCGCCGCATTTGATGTCAAGTGGTATTAAATGCCATCTTATGTCGAATAAACAATTAATTGATAAGCTTAGAGATCTTGGAGGAACTTTAAAAGATCTGTTTGAGGACGTAAAGTTGCAGGATGTTTTTCTGCCCATTATTCGGTCTGACTATAAAATGATTGAAGAGTATCAACATGAAGGCCCGATAGGGAAATTTGGCTGCAATGTTACAGTTATGCACGGAACCAAAGATACATTAAACTTAGAGGAAGTAAAGGAGTGGGACCAATACAGCTCACCCGACACCAATGTTCGCTTTTTATTATACGAGGACGGGCACTTCTTTATTCAATCTCACCAAGCTGAGATTAATAAGGTAATAGCAAAAACGTTGGCAATGAGTTAGTTGCCCTCGTGCTTCTCTCAATAGTCAACTGGTGTGGCCGACTCCAATAGAAGTGAGGTACGCGATGTTTATCCGAATAACGACAATTCTTATTACGATTCTACTGGGCATAAATTTTTTACTATCAGCTCCTGCTGAAGCCGAGAGTGTAACACCACCTAATGACAGTGAAATGCAAAAGCTCGAACAAATTAACACATATGTTAAGAAACAGATGAAGAAAGGTAAGATTCCTGGATTTGCTTTGGTTATTGCTATGGATCATAGTATTATCTACAGCAACGGGTTTGGATACGCAGATAAAGAACATTCCACAAAGGTAACGGCAAGTACATTATTCGAATTGGGATCAAATAGTAAGGCATACACAGCTGCGGGTATATATTTGCTGGAGGAAAAAGGGCTTTTACGGACAAGTGATCCGGTCAGCAAATATATACCGTGGTTGAAATTGAAATTTAAAGGCAAATATAAAAATGCCGCTTATGATGATTACGTTGATATTACGTTAGAGCAATTGCTGCACCATACTAGCGGCATATCCTCCCAAATGATCGGGTATATACCGGAAACGACAAAGGATGACGCGTTAGAGCAAACGGTCAGATTATTGTTGGATCACAACCTTGATTTTTATCCAGGACAGAAATTCGAATACGCAACATTGAATTATGATGTGCTAGCGCTTGTAATTGAGAGCGTTACCAAAATGTCGTTTGAACGTTTCATTAAAGATTCACTGTTGGTGCCACTAGGGCTTCATCACACGTATTTCGGGGTCGAAAAACCGCATTTAGACGAAATGGCCACAGGCTACAAAATGAGATTTTTTAGGCCAACTGCATATGATGCACCGATTTATCGAGGAAATACGGCAGCAGGCTATATTATTACAGATGCAGACGACTTGGGTAAGTGGATGCTGGTTCAATTCAGAGGAAACGAATTAGCCAATGAGAGTCCTATTTTAAACGCTATCCATAAGACGCATCTGCCAAACCGCCAAGTGCCTCCTAGTATAGAGGGAGCATCATATGCAGGTGGTTGGGAAATTATACAAAATGGGGGCGGCGAGCTTCAGCACGGGGGGAATAATCCGAACTATTCCTCATATATATTGCTTCGGCCAGAGACGGGGCTAGGTATAGGGGTAATGTCCAATATCAACACTTCCTATATCAAAGGAATAGCACTAGGTATTGAGAGTATATTGGATAATGAGACTGTAGCGAAAATCAGCTCGGATCATCTTGCCGACATAGACAAAATGATGAGCCTTGTCATTCTATTTTTACTGACACTGATTGGGGCGACTACAGTTGCTTTGAGCCGGATGATGTATCAATTGCTTCGCGGCAAGAGAAGATTGATGCATAATGGCCGTAAGAGTGTATACAAGCTCTTCTATTTTGTGCTGGTGCTCGGTGGCTTCATGTATATTATATATCAGATGCCTAATGTCTTCTTTGAACAAATGCCTTGGTCAGCAGTTTCGGTATGGGGACCTGCTACAATAATCCCTGCTGTCATCATGTTACTCGTCGTAGAGGTTTTGTTCTCCGCATATATTCTTTTAACCCATTTTTTCCCTATGGAAGGCGAACGGTTATATTTCCAGCTTACAACAGTCGGGTTACTTACTGGTCTGGGAAATGCCTCTGTCATCTTTATTATCAATGAGAAGTTAAATCAAGCCGATAATCGAAGTAGTTTTGATTGGTTTTTATATTTTATTATGGCAGTAGCGGTATATGTTATCGGTTCAAAGTTCGTACAAGCTAATCTTATCACTCTAACGAATAACGTTGTTTATAAGAAGAGAAGTGTTTTGATCGATAAGTTGCTTCATGCTTCTTATCATAAATTCGAAGAATTAGACCGTGGTGCAATCCATACTGCTTTAAACAACGATACTGCAGCGATAAGTGAATTGCCACGAATGCTTTTGAATGGTGTAACGTGTTTGGTTACAGTGCTATTCTGTTTTATATATTTAGGAGCCAAGAATGTCTTTGGGTTGCTGCTTGCAATCGGTGTCATACTGCTTGCCGCGGGGCTCTATAGATATATTGGGCAGCAAGCCAATGTTTTTTGGAACCGGAATAGAGACACACAAGAAACGTTCTTTGGATTCATTAATGATCTCGTGCATGGTATGAAAGAACTCAATCTGCACCAAAATAAGCGGGAATCCTTTAGGCAAGATATTATGGAAAGCTGTGAAAACAACCGCTCGACCAATGTGCAAGGATCTTTGAAATTCGTAAATGTGTTCGTTATTGGAGAACTGCTATTTACGTTTGTGTTGGGAACAATCGTATTCGGATTTCCGTATATGTTTGCTAATGTGACAAACGATATTCTACAAAACTACGTGTTGGTTATTTTGTATATGGTAGGGCCGGTACATGGCATATTAAACTTTATTCCCAGTATCATGCAGCTACAGGTAATATGGAAACGGTTAGAAAGGTTTGAAGAGCATATTTCCTCTATGGATGCAGAGAAAGCCCATGTTAACATCGGTGTGAATGACGCAATGCCAATTTCTATCGCGTTAAGAAATGTTGAGTACAGTTATACAGATGAGAATGGCGAAACATTTCATTTAGGGCCCATCAACTTCACGTTTAATCAGGGTGAGCTTATTTTTATTACCGGGGGAAACGGAAGCGGGAAATCGACATTGGCGAAAATTATTACGGGCCTGTATGTTCCCACCAAAGGTGAAGTTGTCGTGAATGGACAGCCTGTCTCTCAGGACATGTTAGGAGAGTATTTCTCGGTCATTTTTAGTGACTATCATCTGTTCGATAAACTATACGGTATCAACGAGGCTGCTATAGACGAGAAGCTTGAGCGCAGCATGAAACTGTTACAGATCGATCATAAGGTGAAAGTAACCGATAGACGGTTTTCGACTACAAAGCTCTCATCTGGACAGAGGAAGCGCTTAGCTATGTTAGTGAGTATGTTGGAAGATAAGCCTGTCTCGCTATTTGATGAGTGGGCTGCCGAGCAGGATCCTGAATTCAGGGAGTTTTTTTATCAAGAAATGCTAATGCGGTTTAAGAATAGCGGGAAATGCATCATTGCGATTACACATGATGATCGTTTTTTTTCCTTAGCAGACAAGATACTAAAATTGGAAAGGGGGGGGATGGTGGCTATAGATGAGTTCGGATTTGTAGCCCATTGTTAACAAGTTGGGCAGTATTCACCTCTACAAAAATAGAGCGGTATGGCAGGTGAATAACAGTAGGTAACTGGTAAATAGCCATAACGTTCACGTGAAGTTTTTGTGAAAAGTTGTCAGAGATTGGGACTGTATTAGCCGGGGGGCTGTTCTTCAACGAGAAATTGAGTTGAGTGCTGCAAGTTTTGGATCGGAAAAAGATTCACCCCGGCTACTATTTGACTTTGCCGCACCACGTGCCAGCCGAGTTTTGTGGGGGATCGCCACAAGTCAGGGTGTAGACCGGAGCAGACTCAAACGCGCAGGTTTAATTTCACTGTTTGATGTGGTTCTACCTTTGCTGCGATAATTTAGCAAGCTACTTTTTTCGACATATTTAGGAAAAATACTACAAAATATCCTAATGATGGACTTGGGAGGGTGGTATATAATAATAAATGAATGTGAATTAAATATCACTTTATGGGTGAAATTTATTGCGAAATTTCAAGAAGGAGAAATATTATTCTAGGAGATAATATACCCGAACACTAGAGCTGATCCTTGCTCAAGATTATTGTATGAGAAACAGTTCTATATAAGGATTTGAATTGATTAAAATAGTACATTTCAATATTCTAGTAGGTGGTATTTAGATGAAATGGTACGCGTTATTTGTAAAAAACGGCGAGGAAGAATATGTAAGGTATCAGATTCAAATTGAATTGGGAAATGTAGATTGCAAATGTTTTATCCCCAAAAGAAAGGTTCCTGAAAAGAAAAGTGGCGTAATAGTGCATGTCATTAAAATGATGTTTCCTGGTTATGTGTTTTTACAAACTAAAATGGATTTTTCTAAATACAATAAAATCAAAAAAATACACTATATAATATCTTTCCTTAACTACAGAAACAAAAAGGATATTCAGTTTCAAAATGAAGATGTTTTTTTTAAGTGGATCCCTGATGAAGAAATGGAAGTACTCTTTGAGCTAATCGACCCTAAAACTGATACTATAGAATACTCAAAATTTTGGTTGTGCAATAACAAATTGACTATTTTATCCGGTCCATTGGTCGGAATGGAAGACCGTATTAAGAAAATCGATAAGCGACAGCAACGAGCGAAGCTTGCGATTTATATAATGGGTCAAGAAAAGTTAATTGATATCGGTTTCGAAGCTATGGATTCAACAACGAATACTTTGCTGAATCCAATACAGTGTCCTTGGCTTGAAGTAAGGCAACGAGTTGAAAACATGATCAAAGAATTGCTTCAACTTTCAACGTTAACATCACTTAGCAATAAATTTATTAGTAACGGAATTAATTCGATTTATTTCATTAAGCTTATTTATAACGTAGAGTCGGAATTTGGGATTAAAGTATCTGATGACTTTCTATCTATGGAAAAGCTACAAACCATTGATGATTTAGTTCATTATATCCAAACAGAATCTCAGTAATAACAAAAATACATAACCACGAGAGAACGGGGAAGTAAAGCAATAGAATACGAACTAATTTGAAGTGAGATGAAAGCGCTATCTAAGGGAAAGGGGGTCTTCCTCAATAAGTTATTCCTATAAGGAATTCTAAATCCGGTATCACCTCTTGCGTCAGTTCATTCGCACATGAATTTTTCGTTTTTTTAATGAAAAGTTCATCTGTTCTATGGCTCTAGCATGGGAAGGCTCTAGATTTCACCCGTCCGTTTATTTAAAATGATGCTGATTTGGCATCCGCTCGGAACCTGTATTGGTAAAAGAGATCGATATAAACCTGGCCTGAGCGGGTTCCCGCCCATTCCACCATTAGCTGGAACCGGAATAACTGGTTGTGGGAACTTCTGTTTTTCAGGATATCTTTGATGAATTGGTCCGGCTTGCGATCTTCCACCACATAATTACAAAACGTCTACTGATTACCGATTCTATGCTTATCCAGCCAATGCCAATAAAAACCTCTACACGCTTGAGGTTCTAAGGAAACGCCCCAACCCATCTGCAGGAATTGGAGCAGGAGGTTAAGGAGAGCCGTAAAGCTCACGGAAAAAAGCCTTTGCCTTCTGTGTGCTTATATCCCGGTAATAGTTGTTTTCATGTATTTTTTAAATCATTAACCAACAAATTCAATGCGTGATCTTCTTTACACTTAATTTCTCTTATGATTTGTATGATTTTACTGATTACTTGCTCTTGTCGTATAATCTCGTATTTCAAACTGAGATTTCGAGATATCAAGGCGTTCCTTTCTATATCAAAATATTCTTCTAGGATTAAAGGGTTAAAATGGATACCCAATTCATCGATTAAAAAACGTATTCTAGAAAACATACATTTCTTATGTTCATAGAATATATGAAAAAAACGTATATCTATTTCATCTTCTATATGCATAAGGTATTTGATAATTGAATTATAAGTATCCATACCATAAATGAATTTATTGTTGTTATTTTCGTACATTCTTAATCTATAAGAGGTATCACTTGAAGATAAATAATCTTCTATAAATTCTATGAAAATCTCTAAATCAAAGTTGTATGAATTTTCCGGTTTTAATTGTAATAAGTGCATGCCATCAGCCCATTTAGCTAAGTCTCCTGTTGCTAATGTACTATAAAAAGCTTTTTCGAAATTTAAGAACTCTACTTCGGAAGTTCCAAGAACTCTTTTGTTATTGTATCCAGCAACGTTGAAAATTTTCCTTGTGTTATCATATCCATATATAAGGATGTCGTGTATATAATGATATTTTTGATACGCAACTCTTTCAGGTATATAAAATTCATCAACAAACGTCACTATATAGTGGTTATTCTCCAATGAATCGATTAGAAATTTTATAGGATTAACATATCGTTCAATTAAACTTTTTGGGATGTACATTTCGCCTAGAAATGGTGATTTTGATTTTAGGCTTGGAAAGTCATAAAAGTTAAAACTTAGTCCAGATCCTATATCCTTATTACAGTATATTTGAATATAATTACAATTAAACCATTGAAAAAAATCGGGGTGTAAAGAGCTAATAAGAAGAGGAAAAGCATGATGTTGATATCCATTTATTGGTGAATCACCTAATGGCAACTGTATTGACAAATTAATTCCTCCAATTGGATGAGTGTTCATTTGAAAGGCACAGAGTGACGGACAGCATAAGTATCCCTGTCATCAATTTATTTTTTATTGTAATATAATTCTCCACATTACTTTAAAGGCCTGCTTAGCCTAAGATAAAGACACTGAGGTCTATTAATTATCTTTATTATGTCTAGCGTTGATCCTCCGCCTCTGGTCAAAGTGGCGGCCGAAATACATTGACCGGTGCCCTTATGAATATCTCGTACCAGATTCTTATGGCAAGGGTGATTCTGCCCGGCCACCGCATGTAATATTTTTTGTTGGTTGAATATTAAATATATGGATTTAGTTGCGGTGAAGTACGTTATTAATGGGGGGATTGTTAAATGAGTAACATCAAAATGCTAACAATTAATAGATTATTGTTACTAAATCTATTGGTAATTAAGGAGACAGTATGATTGATTTGAAAACCTCATTAAAACTGTTGTCTGTCGATAACATTAAAATGCATGAAAGCTTCCAGGCAACAAGATTGGAAATAACAATGTCAGCTATATCAAATGAAAAAATATTGATAAACCCTATAGTCACAACCAGAATTAATGAACATGATTATATGATAATCGATGGAGTTCATCGTTTTTTATCTTTAAAGGAGCTGGGCTTTAGAACGGTTGCTTGTCAAATTGTAGAGGAAGATGATGTAGAACTTACAATGTGGTCTCATCTTGTAAAAGCAGGTGCATGGTTAAAAGATTTTACAGATAAAAATGTGATACGAACAAAGAAGGAGCTCGGTAATCAAAGATATGCGTTTAAAATAACAGACTCAAAACAAGAAGTCTTTTATTTTTATTTAATTGACGATCAAAAATTAATGAGCTTTGTGGAAGCAATGCATAGTATTATTGCAAAATATAGCAGCAAATATTTTGTAAGAGTTAGTGAGTTAAGCAAGAGTGAGATTATTGGGGACGATGTACTGGTTGAGTTTTATAACATTAGTATGAAAGAGATAAATAATATTGTGTCTAGAAAGGACCAGTTACCAACAGGAGTTACGCACTTTTCTGTAAATAACCGGCTGTTGAACCTGAAAATCCCTTTGGAATACATGGAACCTGCAGCTAGTGGACGTAATTGGCTTGATTTCATAATGCATATTCAACAAAAATTGAGGTATTACCCCGAATCTGTATATATTTGTGAATGATTTTATGAGTGATCTTTCACTGTACGAAGTACAAATAGGAGGAATTGAGATGAAAAAAAGCTATAGTTCATTTATTTCGATTTCTGATACTTCTAAACATGATTGATTACACCTTAACCCGCGAAGAGTTTACTCCGGCTGTTCTTTCTCTGCCTGAAGGTTATGTTTTGGAAATGGTTGATCTGAAGGTGCTTCGGCATAAAAACTACGTGAACGCAGACAAAATTTACGATTGGGTAGAGGCATGGGGGAGCGATGAGCATTTGGATAAAGCAGGTTGCGGCTGCTATATTCGTTATCAGGATACAATCGTCAGTTGGTCCATAAGCGACTGTTATGCCAGAGACAGAATTGCTGTGGGAATTCACACGGATTCCAGCTACAGAAAAATGGGGTTGGCCAACAAGGCCGCTTCAGCAGTCGTTCAATCCTGTTTTGACAAAGGTTATAACATCGTAGAGTGGTTGTGCGTATCCACCGATGTTGGCTCCAAAGCAATTGCCCATAGAAAACCTGACTGATTTAGACGAGTATGGGTGGTATGAGTGGGGAATTTATTTGGAACAAGCATTACAGGAAGAACCAAGGCTGTACTGGGAATGTCTGAATTGTTTTGTGAAGGCGAAAGCCGTTGAAAAGACGATAGAAATAATCGGTGAAATGAATCGCACAGGGAATCCATGTAATCTGGAGCAGTTGACTGGAGCGATCTCTTACTACCAAAGTGAAGGGTTATGTTCTGCATTCAAGACTCCGAAGTGGGAGGAATTTAAACATCAGGCATTTTTTTATCAAGGATAATGTGGAGGAAAAGTATATAGTCCGTATCAAAAAGAGACTCTATCCCGCAAGGCACCGGGCCCTGCGTGAAGAGTCTCTTTTGTTTACGCGGTGATTATTTTCCAAGCAGCTTGGCAATATCCGCTTCAATCTGATCCGGTGTAGTCTGCGGGGAGAACCGTTTCAGCACCCGGCCCTCCTGGTCAACCAGGAACTTGGTGAAATTCCATTTGACGCTCTTAGAGCCCAGTACGCCTGGTGCTTCCTTGGAGAGGTATTTGAATAACGGATGAGCTTCGTTGCCTTTTACATCAACTTTCTCGTACATCGGGAAGGTTACGCCGTAATTGATCTCGCAGAACTCTGCAATATCTTCACTCTCACCCGGCTCCTGGCCGGCGAACTGATTGCTGGGGAAACCAAGCACTTCAAAACCGCGGTCCTTAAATTTATCGTACACTTCCTGGAGACCCTTATACTGAGGAGTGAATCCGCACTTACTGGCTGTATTGACGACGAGCAGCACTTTGCCTTTGTACTTGGACAGTGATTCTTCCTGGCCTCGCAGTGTGTTTGCTTCAAAATCATAAATACTCATGGATAATTCCTCCCGAACATTGATTTATCACAATTTAATTTTACACTATTTATTAAAAGAAGCAAGCTAAAAGGCTGTAACAATATTGCGTATTCGTTTCAAAATGTGCCAGTGGTTTAAGTTAGAAGTATGCGGAAGTAAAAATTTGGCTTGAAAAGGAGCGGATAGGCGATGACAGCATTGAAAATGAAAGCATTATACACGGCTTCAGCTACGGTACGGGGTGGACGCGAAGGTTCAGTGGAATCCTCGGACGGTGCTCTCAAGCATGATTTGAAAATGCCGAAGGAGCTAGGTGGACCGGGGGGCATGGGTACAAATCCGGAGCAGCTGTTCGCTGCAGGCTATGGTGCATGTTATGAAAGTGCGCTGGCGAATATTGCCCGTAAAGAGGGTGTGAAGCTTCAGGATGTCGTCGTGACTTCCAATGTGCTGATCGGCAAGGATGAGAGCGACGGAGGCTTCAAACTGGCCGTAAGACTGGATGTGAGCCTGCCCGGAATTGAACGTGCGAAGGCGGAGGATTTGGCCGAGAAGGCTCATGCCTTCTGCCCTTACTCTAAGGCAACACGCGGCAATATAGAGGTTGAACTTAACGTGCTGTAACAATGGTAAGGAGTGGCTTGCAGACAGTAATGTTTATATCTAAAATAAGCCGGACAGATATGTCCGGTTTTTTGGTGTTCTCCCTAAATGGATGGCATATATATAAGGTTTCTGGAAATAATGTCTAAATGGAGTCGGGAAATTCAGGTAAACGCATAAATGCAAGTCCAGAGAGTCTGCTTTGGTTGACATCACCCCTAAAATTCTTTAATATGTCTAAGTATCTGTTAATGTCGCGTGTGCTATTAACTACCAAAAATTTAAATAATGGGTGATGAAGATGTCTTACAGACCGAATATTACGAATGTGACCAAAGCCAGCAGCAACGATAAGGAAGGATTGTACGAGTTCATTATCAAGCTTGCTGACGGAACGGAGTGCCGCGCGTTCTACAATCGGTTTCCGGAATGGAAAATGACGAACATCAGCCGCCTGCTTAAGACACCATGTCCGGTATGCCGCAAAGACTTCATCTGTAAATGCATGGAGGCTTTCACAGCTGATTTCGAAGGGCAAATGCTCGGGGACGAATGGATCGACAAGGCAATCGCAGAATAACTTAAACGGACGGATCATGACGGCGCGGGAGCTTATCCCGCGTTTTTGTTTTTTTCTAAGCATAGTTCTGGATATACTGTGACTAACGGAAGGGGGAGAGGGCAATGAAGGAAGAACAGAGGGGAATTATGATGAAGGACAAATCTGTTGTGCTGATCGACGGGGTCTGCCATCTGTGTCAAGGTATGGTCCGGTTTATTATTCCGCGCGATCCCAAAGGCAGGTTTCTATTTGCCCCGTTGCAGAGCGAGGTTTCTCATCAACTGTTGAGAGACAGCGGTCTTGTGCCTGGTCAGCTAAGCACGGTAGTTCTGATCGAGGATGGGGTCTTCTATACGGAGTCGGCTGCGGTGCTGCGGATTGCGCGCAGGCTGCGTTTTCCTTGGCCGGCTGCCTATCTGCTCATTGTTGTCCCCCGGCCGCTTCGCAGTGCCTTGTACAGATTTGTAGCCAGGAACCGTTACCGTTGGTTCGGCCGGGATGATCAGTGCCTGGTCCCAACGCCAGAGATCCGCCAACGGTTTCTGTGAGGGGATATGGTTCCAAATAAAAACGCAGCAGATGCTCCTGGCAGGGAGTCTGCTGCGTTTCATTTTATATCAGGAAATTGTCCATTTAGCCTATTTGGTCAGCGGTTCGATATTTAGATTGTAGGTTTGAACCAGCTTCCATTTGCCATCTGCTGATTTCTTGACGGTTGTCACGGTTTCTGCCCGGTAATCGGTGAATTGTGGCCCCTTCAGCTTTTTGGATGTTAATACGGCATAGATGGCGGCCTCGTTATTATTGTAGTAAATGATTTTGGAAGATTCCACAGCGGACTCCAAATCATAAGCGGCGAAAAGCTGCTTATAGGTTTGTTCGCTCTGTGCATAGGCTGGTGAGGATTCGTCTATTGTAGACAGTACGCCGCTCAGGTCTTCTTTGTTGGAGAAATCTGTATTGGCCTGCAGCACAGCCTTGATTTGATCTTCATCAGCCGCGGGAACAGGAGGTTTGGCTTCAAGTGTGCCGTCAGGCAGGGAGTATTTGATGGCCTTAATCTGCACATTGCTGATCAGCCAGTCGGAGCCGCCAGCATTTTTGGTAAGTGAATAAATGTACTCCGCGGTGCTGTTAGGTGTAAAGGCTCCGCTGTTTCTAACGGTTGTTTCCACAACGTCCACCGTTGCTTCCTTTGCCTGAACATCGATAATGTCCATTTTTGCAATCGCTGTGGTGGTATCAGATTTTTCCATCTGCTCTTTGAGTGCAGGGGCTGCTGCGGCAAGTGGTGATTTCGGATCAATCAGACCCAGGAATCCGGCGAAATCATTTTTGTTGGAATAGCTGGTGTATTTATCAAAAAGCTCCGAGATTCCCTTGGTCACGGCGCTGCTCTGATTGCTTTTGATTTCTACGGTATTAGCTTTAGCATTCCAGGTGACACTGTTGCCTGTCGCTTCGCTTACGAACCGGAGAGGGACATAGGTAACGTTGTTGATCATTTTGGGTGCGGAAGTGAGCTGCTTCACAGTCCCGTTCACACTTGCTTTTTTGCTTCCAAGCTGCAGGGTGATTGTCAGGCCCTCCTTGGAGGCTGTAATCGTGCTTGTCTTGGCATTCCATACCAGGCTGAGGCCCAGCTTCTCAAAAATAGGACGCATAGGAACGAGGATGGCATCATGGTCTTTGACCGGTGCACTGGTGCTTAGGTTCAGCTTTTGCTGATCGATCGTTACGGTGATAGGTTGGTCTGATGCTGCTGCTGCTGATACGGTGATGGCACCGGATAAGGCTAGTACTGCAAGAAAACCGGGTACGAATTTCATGTGGTGTAAATCCCCTTTGTTATGGTTTTGAGTTAGGTGAATGATGAACGTATGAATTATACAGGGGGATAGAGAACTTGGGAATATCCAGCACTGGATATGGGAGTTCGTGGGATTTTGAGGTAATGAAAAAAAAGCTATTGCTGTACTCTTATATATATGCTACTATTGCTGTAAATTATAGGAATAGTAACGGAAGCACCGTTCAATGACCGTATCCCACGGTTATTGGCGGTGCTTTTTTGCTGTCTTTATGCAGAAAGGAGAGAGGGATCATGGCGGCAAGAATCGTACTTGCAGTGCGGGAGAGTCAATACATTGAGCCATTGCTGCACTATATTCACCATAGTGAATATGGAGGAATGCTGCGGATCAGCGCTTTCAGCCGGTTGGATACTTTTATGGAATTCATGAAGGGGGAGGAGGTGCCGGATGCTGTGGTAGCAGATCCTTCTTTCATCGAGGCCTGGCTGGTGGAGGGGAAGAGTACCATTCCGTGGGCGGTTCTCAGCGATGCAGGGGACGTCCGCGGCAAACCTTCCGGAAATCTGGCGGGGGGACAAGTGATTGAAAAGTATCAATCGCTTCCTTCTTTGCTGGATGCCATTCTACAGCTGTGCGATGTGAAGCGGAGCAGAATGGCGTCCATCTCCAAGGAGGAGACACTGCTGATTGGAGTTGTTTCAGCCAGTGGCAGCAGCGGCAAAACCACGCTTGCACTCAACTTGGCCAAGCAGCTTGGAGGGCTGGGACTGTCCGTTTTTTATCTGAACCTGGAGAGTGTGGACAGCAGCGGGTTGTTCCTGCGGGTGCCGGACGGAAACGCCCCCGGTCTGGAGCGGCTGCTCTATGAACTGAAGGCGAATGAAGGGGAAGGGAGCAAAGTGAAGACACAGCTGGAGCTTGAAAGGTATGTGATCAGACACGAGAGTCTAAGGAGTGAAGCCTTCAGACCGGTAGAGAATCTTAAGGAAAAACTGCAGATGACACGTACGGATACGCTGGATGTTCTGGAGCAGCTGTCCGGGGCAGGACGCTATGATGTTGTCATTGTTGATACGGGAGCCCTTGAGGAGGAACAAACCCAGGCAGTTCTGCATAGATGTGGACTTCTGCTCTGGGTATTGACAGGTGCTAAGACCAGTCACCATAAGACTGCCGGGTGGCTGGGTCACTGCAGTAATCCGCATTCTGGCATGCTTCAGGAGGTACCCGTCAAAAGCAGGTTTGTCATGAACCTCGCAGCCGATGCACATAACGCGGGGATTCTTCCTGAAGGGATGCAGATGGATGCTGTGCTTCCTTATATCCCATCATGGGCCATACAGCATCATGTGGAGCTGTGCCTGAATTCCCCGCAATTCACGGCCGGAGTGCAGCAGCTGTGCTCGGAAATCATTGAACCGGCGCTGCCGCATGTCTTTACCGGGAATGTATATGAATGAAGAAATGTTCAGGTCGCTGCGCAGTGACATCCGTTCCGGGCTGGATCTGACGTCTGCTGTAGGCAACCGTGAGCTTACCGCGTATATTGAGCGGACGGTTCTTGCACGGGACAACCTTCAGCATCTGACGGCTCAAGAGAAACATGCCTTGGTCAAGAAGCTGTTCGACTCCTTCCGGGGGTTGGATGTATTGCAGCCGCTGGTGGATAATCCGGCCATCACCGAGATTATGATTAACAGTCATGATGAAATCTTCGTAGAGGAGGAGGGGCAGATCCGGCGTCTGCCGCTGGCTTTTGAGTCCAGAAGCCGGCTTGAGGATATTATCCAGTCCGTAGTATCGGGTGTGAACCGGGTGGTTAATGATTCCTCGCCAATCGTTGATGCGCGGCTGAAGGATGGTTCCCGTGTCAATATCGTTCTGCCGCCGGTAGCACTGAAGGGGCCGGCAATGACAATCCGCAAGTTTCCCGAAACCCCGATGACGATGAATGAGCTGATCCGCCGGGAAGCAATAAGCGCGGAAGCAGCGGAAATGCTGCAGATGCTTGTGGTGGCCAAATACAATATTTTCATCAGCGGTGGCACCGGTTCGGGCAAAACCACCTTCCTGAATGCTTTGTCGCAATTCATTCCGCCGCAGGAACGTGTGATCACTGTAGAGGATTCAGCGGAGCTGCAGATCGTGACTGTACCGAATCTCGTCTCCCTGGAAACAAGAAATGCGAATACGGAAGGCCGCGGCGAGATCACCATCCGTGATCTGATTCGCTCCTCACTCCGGATGCGGCCGAACCGCATTGTGGTCGGCGAGGTCCGGGGCGCAGAATGCCTTGATATGCTGCAGGCGATGAACACTGGACATGATGGCTCACTCAGTACTGGCCATTCTAACAGTGCGCAGGATATGCTCAGCCGTCTCGAAACGATGGTACTCAGTGCAGCCGATTTGCCCGTGGCAGTAGTCCGGCAGCAGATTGGCTCCGCAATTGATATTTTTGTGCATCTGTCGCGTCTGCGTGACCGTTCACGCCGGGTGGTGGAAATCTGTGAGGTTACCGGGGTTCAAGAAGGGGAGGTGGTGCTTAATCCGCTGTATGAATTCCGTGAAACAGGTGAGAGGAACGGGCGGGTCCAAGGGGGACTGATCCCCAGCGGGAATCCGATGCTGCATACCGGCAAACTCAGAATGGCCGGAATTGATAAGAAGGAGGAAGTGCTCTGATCTCATTGAGACAAAAGCCGCAAGGACTGCGTGATACCGGAGCGGAGGCACAACTGCCAGATTATACGGTGTACGTCCTAACCTCCTTGCAAAAGATCACGGCGATGCTGACTGGCGGAACGCTGTTATGGGCAATAGGATACCTTTTTTATCACAATGGGCTGCTGTCTTGTCTGCTGGTGCCGGGCGGGGTATATGCTCCACGGCTGTTGCGTGACTACCTGCACCGGCGGCGCCGTACTGCCCTTAATCTGCAATTCAAGCAAATGCTGTTCTCGCTGTCTTCATCGCTGTCGGCCGGCCGCTCTGTTGAGAATGCATTTCGTGAAGCGGTGCAGGATCTGCTTATGCTCGACCCCGAGGGGGGAGGCGATATGATCTTCGAGCTGAATATTATCTGCACGCGCATGGAGTATGGCCAGCCGGTAGAAGAAGCACTGGAGGATTTCAGCAAGCGGGCGGGCATGGAAGATGTCGAACGGTTCGCTGATGTATTCTCCGTGTGCAAACGGACTGGAGGTGACCTGGTAGAGATCGTGAGGCGTACTTCAACCATTATCGGAGAGAAGCTGGATATTCAACAAGATATAGCCGTCAGCATCGCCCAGAAGAAATTCGAGGCCAAGGCTTTACTAGTTTCCCCGCTCATTATGGTGATGTTCATGAGTCTGACAGCAGGGGATTATATGGAACCTATGTATACAGGTGCAGGTATAGCGATATCTACACTTGCTCTCGGGTTGCTGTTTCTGTGTTATCTGTGGACTTCCAGAATCATGAATATTCCACTGTAAAGGAGGTGAAATAAATGATTTGGCTAAGCGGCACCATCACGTTGGTGTTGACACTTGGTTGGGGTTTGCTCCACCTGAAATGCGGCAGTCGCTACTCCGGGCTACGCTCACTCCCAATGGAAGGGCTGCGCCTGCGTCGGCTGGGTGAACCCTTCCTTTGGCTGATCGACACCTGGAAGCTTGGAAGCCACATTCCATCTGTCATGTTCCGGATTCAGCGCTCACTTCAGCGGACCTACGGCAACCGTTACAGTGCAGAGCGGACACTGCTTTTCATGGGAGAAATGATCACCTACAGTTGGCTATTCCTGACAGCTGGCTGTGCGTACGCGCTATTTAGCGGGGAGAAAGCCGGGATTGCACTTGGAGGGATGCTGGCAGTAATATTGCCGTTTGCCCTGGTCAGTGACCTGCATAAGAAGGTGCGTCTGCGGGAGCAGAATATCATGCTTGAGCTGCCGGATCTGCTGAACAGCATCGTGCTCCTGGTAGGTGCAGGTGAGACGGTGCAGAGAGCAATCATCCGTTGTGTGGAAAGCCGCAAAGGGGACATGGCACATCCGCTTTACAAGGAGTTGCACAAAATGACTGCCGAGTGGGACAGCGGCTATTCGTTTCAGCAAGCTTTTGAGAATTTCAGTAAACGCTGTGCGGTACAGGAGGTTTCTTTGTTCACTACCACTGTTCTGCTTAATTACCGCAGGGGTGGAGCGGATTTTGTCTTGTCGCTGCGTGACCTCTCTCGGATACTCTGGGAGAAGCGGAAGTCTGTCAGCCGGACGCGCGGGGAACAGGCTTCCTCGAAGCTGGTTTTTCCGATGGTGGTCATCTTTTTAATTGTTATTGTGCTGGTGGGAGCACCGGCGCTCATGATGCTCAAAATGTAGAGGAGGAAGCTGTGTATGAGTTCAATGATTGTGGAAGCTGTAAAGCGCTTTTGGAAGGATGAGGAAGGACTAGGTACATTGGAGATGATTATGATCATCGCTGTGTTGATTGCAGTAGTATTAATATTCCGTACGGAAATTGTGAAGGTCGTAAAAGATCTGATTGCTACAGCGGGTGAAAAGAGCCAGGAAGTTTTTGAGTGAGCTCACTCCGGAAAGACGAGGGCAGCTTTACTATTGAAGCCTCTCTATTGTTGCCGATCGTTATGTGCATCACTATGCTGCTGCTGTTCTTCTGCTTGTACAGCTACCAGAAGTCGATGCTTCTGCAGGTAGCTTCAGCCGCTACGGAACGCGCTGCTTACAATTGGGATAACAGCCACAAAGAAACGAAGGGTTCTTACGCCATTGGCGAATATGATTCTCTCTATTGGCGTATTGGCGACGACGATCTGCTCTCCTCTTTGTTCGGTATCGGTGCGCCAGAGGGCGGAGCAGCTATTACGCTGCCTGCTGCCGGGGATGGAGGCACTCTGCCTGTGGTCAAGCTTACGCATGCATCCGCTATGGTTCCGGCAAATATGCCAGGAGAGATGAACTATACGTATAGCCTTACGGGCCGTAAAGTAAGCGCAGAGCTGAAGCGGGTACTGAATTTGCCTGTGCTGAACGAAATTCTGTCCGACAAGGCAGTGCCGGTGGTGCAGGCCCGGTCCGCAATTGCTGAACCTGTTGAATTCATCCGCACCGTTGATCTTATGCGTTATTATGGAGCCAAATTCAAGGGTAATGCGGATAGCACCAAGTCAGGGACAGGCATGGACAAGAAAAATGCTGCCGTCATGATGAGCAAGCTGCATTAAACAAGTTGAATTAGCTTAATTCCTAATGAATATGGGACAGCAACTGAGGGGCGAAAGGGGGATATGACACGCTTGAAGGCAGAGAAAGGGCATGCTTTTGAAAGAGTGGTAAGATACATGGTCAGCGGGTATACCCGATCCGAAGGTTCAGTCTCTATCTTTTTAATTATGGTGCTGGCATTTGTCTTTCTATTTACCGCAGTGCTGATTGACTATGCGCGCATTGCGGCTGTAAACGTCCAGGAAGAGCGTTTAGCCAGAGCTGCAGTCCGCTCAGTAATGTCTTCATATGATATCGAACTGAAAGATAAATACGGACTGTTCGCCTATGGCGGCAATGACGGTGATCAGCTTTTGGCCGGTGTGCTGAATGATAATCTGTATGAGAGCGGGCGCGGTGATTCTTTTAATCTTCTGCCCTTGGGTCTGGATTCCTCCTCCTTAAGCTGGAGCCGTCCGCTTGGAAGCTATGACATTTTCCGGCGGCAGATTGTGGAAGAGATGAAGTACAAGGCGCCGATTGATTTCGCCCTAGAGCTGGCTGGCAAATTCAAGCCGCTGTCTGCGGCCATGGGTGAGGCTTCACGGACAACCAAGGTGCTCGGCAAGCTTCAGCCTTTGTATGATGAGCGTGAGGAAGCGCTGGATCAGATGCTGAAGTCGCGGAAGCAGGCAGGGGAGAGTGGACAAGCACTGCAGGAGCTGATCATGAATCCACCTGGTGGTAGAATGATACCCGCTACATTAGGCACCATTGGCACTGCTGCGGATATTGCGGCTATGTACGGCGACTATGTGGGCAAATATTATGCTGATTTGTATCGTGATGAGAAAAGGTCTGCACAGTACCAGGGGCTTTTGGCGGCTTATATACAGCAATCCGGTGAACTGCTTGCCCGGTTTCCTGATGCACAGGCTTCTTATCAAGAGAAACAATCGCGTTATTTGGAGGAGGCGGCAGCCGCGCTGGAGCGGGCGAAAACTTTGAATGCCCAAATGAAAAGCCTGCTTGAGCAGTCACGAAACAGCGGGCCGGACGATGCGCAGAATTCAGCCCGAGACTGGGATATCCCGGACACTTCAGCTGAGTTAAGTGCAGATCCCATTAAAAAGCTGCGCGAGCAGGAAGATTCGCTTATCCTCACAGCAAACGAGGTCAGCACGATGGAAAATAGCTTGTCAGCACAGCTGACAGCTTCACAGGCCGTGGTACCGAAGGTGGTTCTTTTGCCAGGAAGCTTGAGCCCGGCTTCGGGA
This sequence comes from Paenibacillus helianthi, assembly GCF_001909055.1. GTDB lineage: Bacteria > Bacillota > Bacilli > Paenibacillales > Paenibacillaceae > Paenibacillus_AQ > Paenibacillus_AQ helianthi. Next base: position 89,823 of record NZ_LVWI01000092.1, on the reverse strand, counting down.
CTTAATGCCGACGTTTCCAGCATGAATGCCAGTATTCTCAACGCTTCGGAAGCGGTGAATAATTATTTGCGCAATTATGGAAACGCGGGGACGCTGATTGCTTCCGAAAGTGCTCAAATTGAAGCACATCGCACATATGATAACCAGCGCAAGCAAGTGGAGCAGGAAGCTAAAGGCAAGCTTAGCGAGGCCATGAAGCTGCTGGATCAGATTCGCGGTCTTGGCGCGAGCGCCGGGGAAGCTATGAAACGTTATCAGACTCTGCATAAGTATTACAACGACAATATCGCTTTCAACACGGGAGTGGATCAGCCAACTGAGCCAGGGACTGCTGATCAGAATCCCTATACTGCCGGAAGCGCCTCTATGGTTAAAGTGGACAGTCTCTATGCTGCAATGGGCAATGTGCTGGAGGGGGCCAGGGACAGGCTATTTCAGACAGAGTATTCGGCGCTGTATTTTCCTCCCTTTGATATTTCACAGCTGGCCGGTCTGGCCTCAGGCTCTGTAAATGAAGGAGCAGGAAGGCTGGCGGATCAGCTTGATCCTAATGCCCAGGAGCTGGAGTATATTCTGTATGGATTTTATAACCCTGCCGGGAATATAGCGGCAGCTTACGGGGAGATTTTTGCAGTGCGGCTGGCTATACGTACCATGGAGGGATTTACAGAACGTGCGGGGCTTGCCAATCCGCTGCTGATATTGGCAGCAGCACTTCTGTACGGAGTTGAGCAGGCAGTACAGGATATGCTGCTGTTATGTAAAAATGGTGAAATTCCACTGTCCAAATACATACCTGTCAAGCTGAGCTACCGGGACTATCTGCGGCTTTTTCTGGTGCTGCATGGAGGGGGCGATGTTCAATTGTCGCGTATGCTGGCCTTAATCCGGCTGAACACAGGAAGCAACTTGGATGAGAAATTTACATACACAGCAGCGGATATCAAAATGGCTATGCCATTATGGTTTTTGCCGGGAGTGGTGAAGCTGCTGGATTATGGTACAGGTCTTTCCGGTGAAGTGCAGGGCAAATTATATTACCGGACTGTGCAGGCTGATTTTTCTTACTAGCGGGAGGTGGAACCAGGTGGGGTATGGGAATCGGAAGCAAAAAAATCTGGGATCTGAAGGCAGTATGGTAGTAGAAGCCGCAATGGTCCTTCCTATGTTTCTGCTCTTTGTCCTGTTCCTGATCTTCATCGTGCAAATGACCTTATATTCAACTGCGCTGCAGAGCACGGCTTCGGATACGGTAAAAGTGATCTCGACTCATATGTACCCTGCTGCGTTGGCAGCACAGAAATGGGAGGACAAGAAAGGAGATGCTGCCGGTGGTCCTGGCGGAGCGGGAGCGGCTTCGGACGGTGCTGCATCCACGGATAAATGGAGCGTTCCGCGGCTCTCGCTTGAAGAGTGGAGTGACAGCTATGTGGCAGATCTGCCGGAACCAATAGCGGATTGGGTCAGCGCGGCCGTAAAGCGGGGGGAAGAACCTTTGCAGGAACTACAGGCAGAGGCATCCGAAGGCGTACTGGATCTAGCGCTCAAGCCTGTAATGAAGCCTTATCTATCCACAGACTGGCTGGATTATGACCGCATACATGTTTCGAATGTGATTGTCCCGGACCTGAAGACGGGGTCGCGGCCATACTTTGGACTTGTGGTGAGTTATGCGCTGCCGATGAAGGTACCTTTTCTGAATCAGCGCATCGTGCTTGAGGCCAGTGCGGTGGAGCGCTTGTGGATAGGGAATACAGATGCCGAAGGCGATGAAGACAGCTCAGCAGGTGAAGACGACCATAGCACTATTGTGATTCTGGAGAAACCAAATCCAGGAGTAGCGAATGATCAGGGCAGGATCCGGGTTAAGATACCGCCTAATGCTTCTGCCAGTCTATCTATCTTCTACAAGAGCGGTCAGAGTACGGCTAAATATTTAGGGTGGAAGCAGGCGGATGCGAACGGATATCTTGAGTGGGAATGGAAAATCGGGGTTAACACTACTCCGGGTACATGGCCATTTGTTATTCAGCTGGAGGATGGAACCTCTCTGGAGGCGACCTTTACAGTGGTGAAAAGAAATCAAGTGAAAGAAGTGAAATGATAATGACGGTATGGGCATTCTGGAGCTGCCTGCTATTTCTCGCAGCGGCACTCCTTATGGATATCCGTTTCATGAGAATACCGAACTGGATTACGCTTCCGCTATTGATTGTAGGACTGATTGCGCAAGGTGTGATGAATGGACGTCACGGAATCCTAACGGCTATATGCGGTGCAGGTGCAGGGTTTTTACTGCTGCTGATCTTGCATGTTCTGGGGGCGGTTGGAGCTGGGGATGTGAAGCTTTTTGCGGGAATCGGTGCCTGGACTGGGATATTGTTCACACTGCAGGTCACTGTCTATTCTGTATTGTTCGGTGCAGTAATTGGTTGGATTATCGTTCTCGCAAAACATGAAACGGGAAGCCGGGTAAGAGGGATTATCAGCAGAAGTGCCGGGTTTCTAATGCTCCGGGATCCCCGGATATTGAAGACCGGCAGCAAGGAAGCGTTGAAATTCCCTTTTATGCTGGCAGTTATGCCGGGGTTCATCTGTGCTTATTTGTACTTATAATGAAGAGGTGAGGAGTATTGTTCGGATTAAGCCGTGATTTTGTACAGCAGGACGGTATTTCGATGCTGCTCAGCAAGCCTGGGGGGCTAAGACCGGCAGAGCTTAATATGATTCAGGCCCGGATGCTGATGAATTCAGGAATTCCTCATCATCTGAGGCTGCAGCTCCGGGAAATAGATTTGCAGGTAACCCTGGAATATGCGCTGTCCCGCCGGAAAATGCTCAGTCATCTCCTGAAAGGGGAGAAGCTTGGCTTGTCCGATTTCTTCGGACTGCTGCTGCAGATTGCGTCGGGGATGGAAGAGGGGCGCCTGTACATGCTGCAGGCTGAACAGTATTTGCTGCATGAGGATTATATTTTTATTGATGGGCCACTGCATGGCGGCAAAGTATACCTCACTTATCTCCCTATGCAGTCTGCTGAGAATTCAGTGAGTGCCGGAAGAGCGCTAACGGCATTGATTATGGCGCTTATGGCGTCCGTGAGAGAACTGTCCGGTGACGGGGTTCAGAGGCTGTTGCAATACTGCGGGGAGGAGGGGTTCACTCCGGGAGGGCTAAAGGAACTTCTGGCAGAGCTGTTGACAGAGGGTGGAGGGACAAAATGGCATTCGGATACTGTCCGGCCTGCACCAAGTACCCTTATGCCTGATGTACATGTACCCGCTGTAGAGAGAAGTATTCAGAAACGGAGTGGTTCATTGCCTGGCGTTACTCTACCCGGTGAAGAGCAGCGCAGCACGGATCAGAGTTTCGCGAGTGTGGCTGCAGAGCCTCCCAAGCCAACTCCATGGATGAGCGGCTATCCGAGGCTTAAGCTGAAGGAGGAACAGCAGCAGCTGCTGGCGGATGATCGGGATCTTGGGAGCAAAGCGGCTCCCGATACCTCTGCTTACAGAACCTATGCAATGCTGGGTGGTGTTGTGGCCGATGCGGTGTTGTGGAAGTTTCTATATTTGAACCATCCCAAACCGCTTTGGATGGTTGTATGTATACTTGCGACGCTCATGTTAGGTGTATTCTGCTGGCTGGTATGGAGTGGAAGGCTGATCTTGGGTGGTACCCAAGCAGATGAAGAGGCAGGAGACGAGATTGGGGCTAAGGGCCGGAGGACTCCTAAAGAGCTGGACTGGGACTTTGTCCGAAACACTGCAGTTTCTTCTAATAAAGTAGATACTTCAAGGGCACCCGTTCCGGTACGAAACTTGGAGCACCCTATTCACAATGACATTCACACTACGGTGACGAAAACCGAATGGCCGGAACGCAGTCTAGCCAAAGCACCGGTTCCAACACCTCCATTATTTGTAGAAGCTACAGCACTGCTACAGCATGATTCCCACTCCAGGAAGGAACAGGAGCAGGAAGGGGGGCGTGCGATACCCTATCTTGAAAGAATTCAGGAAAACGCAGGTGGGATTCCGGAAAAGATCGAACTGAACCGTCCCAGTTTTCTTATCGGCCGATCCCCTGATGTTGCTCAGTATGTGGAGAAGTCTGAGGGGGTCTCAAGAGTCCATGCAGAGATTTCCAAGAGTGCGGGAGGATATATCCTGAAGGATCTGGACTCCAGGAATGGAACTCTGTTTCAGGGAGAGGCAATGATTCCATACAAGGAGTATCCGCTGACTGAGGGAGCGATGTTCACTATAGTAAAAGGATGCTATACTTTCCGTTCCGCCTGAGAGGCGGGGCTGACTGTTATTCCGATTTCAGATGTTCCAATGATGGCTGTAAGGTAGGATAAGTAAAGGAAAACCCGTGCTGCAAGGCTTTGGCAGGGAGTACCCGCTGGCCTTCCAGTAAGATTTCCGACAGTTCACCGACGGCAGCCTTCAGCAGAAACGACGGGATGGGGAACCAGTGTGGCCGATGATATACCTTACCGATCATTCTGCCAAATGTCTCATTGGTAACAGGGTTCGGGGCAGTAGCATTGACAGGACCTTCAATTCCGGGAGTTTGGACGCAAAAATCGATCAGCCGGACGATATCAGTGAGATCAATCCAGGACAGCCACTGCTTTCCGCTGCCGATTTTACCGCCGAAGCCTAGCATGTAGGGCAGCTTCATTTTGGGGAAAGCGCCGCTTTCGTTGCCGAGCACTACTCCTGTGCGCAGCTTGACCACTCTTGCGTTCTTATAAGCTTCGTCCACAGCCGCTTCCCAAGCCTTAACAACCTCGGACGGAAAGTCCATGACATGAGCCGGAGAGGCTTCGTCATAGGTACCCTGCAGTGAAGTTCCGTAAATAGCTACGGCAGAGGACTGGATCACTACGGAAGGTCTGTTCTTCAGTGCATTCAGAAGCTTGGCCACTGCCGAGACGGTTTCAAGACGGGACTGCATAATGGCCTTTTTGCCGCTTGGGGTCCAGCGCTGGCTGAGTGAAGAACCGGCAAGATTAACCAGCGCATCTGCCCCTTCGGCTAGCTCCGGATTTGACGCTAGGCTGTCCCAGGTAAGGAAGCTAAGGCCTGGATGGGCAGCGGTCTGGGATTCAGGCTGCTTGCGGCCGACAACAATGATCTGATGCCCGCCCTGGAGCCAATATTCGGTAAGCTCGCGTCCGATAAATCCGCTGCCGCCGCAGATTACGTATTTCATACAATCGCTCCTTCGGTTACTTAATCAGATGCTGGTAAGGAGAGTAGTCAATGCCGTTCTTTTCAAGGAAGCTGATGAGAAAGCGGTTGTCGCGCCGTGGTGTAGCCACGATATAGCCTCTGATGCAGTGCTCGCGGGTGACCTCCGGCGCATGACTCTCCACGGCGATCCTGCCAATCTCGGCAGCTATGGAGTGCTTGGCGATATCGCGGAAGGGACCCGGCACAGGCTGGACGAGCTGATCCAGAAAAGCTTTCATCTCGTCGCTCCACAGAGGACGGCTGCGTTCGACCCAATAATTTTGCCAGTCCAGCTTGGATTTGCCATCGGCTTTGGGCAGCACTTTGAGAAATTTGCGAAACATAAAATAGCCGCCGATGCACATGCAGCCCAGCAGCAAAAAAGTCCAAAATGCGATGGAGTTCATAAACCAATTGCTCGGTGCTGCGGATAACAAGCTTAAGCTTGATTTAAATGACATGATTACACCGCCTTTGACAATGATGATTGTCACAAACTTCATTCTCATCTAAAGTATAGCGTATTTCTATAGTTTTGCGAAGCGGAAGCAGGTACATGGAGCTTGCCTAGATTTATTTTCCCGATCACGGTAGAATAAGGGTTAATTCGTGAAGGAAAGAGGGAAAAAAGCATGCTGAAAATAGGTTCACATGTGTCCTGTGCGGACAAGGGTCTCCTGAGTGCGGCCAATGAAGCAAACGAGTACGGATCAACCTCATTTATGATATATACAGGTGCGCCGCAGAACACGCGCCGCAAACCAATTGAATCGATGTATCCCGCTGAAGGTAAGCTGGCAATGAAAGAGAACGGTGTGGAAGAAATCGTAGTCCATGCCCCCTACATCATCAACTTGGGTTCCTACAAGGAAAGCACATATCAATTGGCTGTTGATTTTCTGCAAGAGGAAATCCGCCGTACCCATGCGCTTGAGGTGAAACATATTGTACTCCATCCGGGAGCATATACGGACAAGGATGCCGAATACGGCGTACAGCGGATTGCTGATGGCCTGAATGAGGTACTTGACGGTACGAACGAGACGGAAGTGCATATTGCACTGGAAACGATGGCAGGTAAAGGGACAGAGGTGGGCCGCAGCTTCGAAGAAATCGCCTCGATTATCGATAAGGTCACACATAATGAGCGGCTGTCCATCTGCCTCGATACCTGTCACATTCACGATGCCGGATATGATATAGTCGGCGACCTCGATGGTGTGCTTCAGCAGTTTGACCGGATCATTGGCCTGAATCGGCTGGGCGTAGTCCATATCAACGACAGCAAAAATCCGCGCGGAGCGGGCAAAGACCGTCATACCCCTATCGGCTCAGGGTACATTGGCTTTGAAACCATCAACAAGGTAGTTCACCACGAAGCTCTTGCGGGTCTGCCGTTCATTCTGGAGACGCCTTGGATCGGGAAGGAAGCGAAGACACTGCGTCCTATGTACGAGGTGGAAATTGCGCTGCTTCGCGGCAACGTTGCTGAACGGTTCGGAGCGGAGTTCCTCGGTGAGGTTGAGCAGCTGCAGGCCTTTTTTGCCAAACAGGAGCTTGATCCCCGCCAGTATGTGCTGAATGTATGGGAACTGCTGAAGAACGATGCGAAGGCCAAGAAGGCGGACCCGCGTGAGCCTCTGGAACGTTTGTACGATTCGGTTGCCGAGGCACAGCTGTTTCCGCAGCTAAGCGAGGAAGCTGTCAATCAGCGGCTTATTGCCTGGCTGGCAGGCAAGCAATTACTCGTGAACGCATAAGCCAAACTACAGAATGCGCAAGTAGATGAGAGGATGGAAAGAGAACTATGGTGTTGCATGTGAAAAGAGATCATTCGTCAAGCGGACAATACCCGGACCGGGCACGCATGCTTATCTCCTGTCCGGATGGGCCGGGGATTGTGGCTGCAGTATCGCATTTTCTGTACCAGCACGGCGCGAATATTGTTCAGTCGGATCAATATACCATGGACCCGGATGGCGGAATGTTTTTTATGAGAGTGGAGTTTGACCTGCCCAAGCTGGATGAGCGGATTGACGAGGTGCGTTCGATCTTCGGCGGGGTTGCTGAACGTTTCCAGATGAACTGGCAAATTTTCAATGTTAGCCACAAGAAGCGGTTGGCCATCTTTGTCTCCAAAGAGGATCATTGTCTGGTGGAGTTGCTCTGGCAGTGGCAGGCCGGGGATCTCGATGCGGATATCGCGCTGGTTGTCAGCAACCACACGGATATGCAGGCCTATGTGGAATCCTTCGGTATTCCGTTCTATCATATTCCGGTCACGCCAGATACCAAAGTGGAAGCGGAGCAGCGCCAGCTTGAGGTCATCGGAGATGACATTGATGTGATTATTTTGGCGCGCTACATGCAGATTATCTCACCAGCGTTCATAGAGCATTACCGTCACCGGATCATTAACATCCATCATTCGTTCCTTCCGGCGTTCGTTGGCGGCAAGCCCTATGCCCAGGCCTATCAGCGCGGAGTGAAAATTATCGGTGCAACCGCCCATTATGTTACAGAAGAGCTGGACGGTGGTCCCATTATTGAGCAGGACGTGCAGCGGGTCAGCCACAGCGATGACGTGAACGAGCTAAAACGCATCGGGCGTACCATTGAGCGGGTCGTTCTGGCCCGGGCGGTCAAATGGCATATCGAAGACAGAATTCTTGTACATCATAACAAGACAGTGGTTTTTAATTAATTGGAATTTCTCCGGTGAACAGCAGCAGTCATGCTGTATTTTGACAGTGTCTGCCGTTCACCGGAATCCTTCTCCTGCCGGGAGCTTGCTCCCGCAGTTATCCTCAAGCCCAGTAACTCCTCATTGATAATCTAATACTTTTCTCAATCACAACAGGTGAAAAAGCATTTTACCGGACATTTTGGCGCACTATGCCAAAGTGTATTTTGTCGTGTTCACTAACTCATTTATAAGGGGGTAAAAGGCTTGGTTTCACAGCGGAGACATTTGTTAAGACGCAATTATTTGTTTGCTTTTCTCATTTTACTTATCGGCTTCGGCGGTCTGCTCGGCTACGATCTGTACTTCAAGCCATACGTGCTGTCGCAGACTGTAGTTAAGATCAAAGTGGCCCAGGACAGCTTTTTGCCTAAAAATTATGAGCTTAAGCCAAGTGATCTTTATCTGGATTCTGTCCAGACCAAGGATATTCCTTCAGGGGTAATTACGGACATCAGTCAGGTGGAGCATAAGATCACTAATGTTAATTTGACGAACGGAAGTATTCTGACGGCAGCTCTTGTGGATGTCAGTGATTTGGAGCCGCAGCAGGATGAGGGGATTTTCCCGATTCCCAAGGAAGCGATCTATGCGATCAACGGCTCACTGCGCAGCAGAGACAAGGTGGATATTTATCTCGTCGAAGGCGATTCGGCGGATCAGGCACGGAATAGCGGATATAGAGCCTCAGTCGCAACCGCAGGTGATGGGAAATCCGGCACAAATGGTTCAACAGCAGGGACAGGAGCCTTGGAATCACAGCTCCCCGCCCCTCCGCGCAAGGTGTTTCTCACCGGAGTCACTGTTAATTATGTAAGAACTGAAGACAACAATGATGTCCAGGATTCCGAGAATGGCAACACGAACAACCGCTTCACCTCAACAGGCAAGGTAGCTGCACCCGAACTGAAGCTGAAAAAAAGTGACGGCGAACGGCTTGGACAATATCTGGAGCAAGGTAAAAAGCTGTGGATAGTGCGTGTTGAGTAAAAGGGAAAGGAGGAGAATGAAATGAAAATATTCAGTTATGGGATGGATCAGCTGACCATCAATGAGCTCAAGCTTGCCGGATTCACGGTGGTTACGCAGAATGTCCTGCCCGAGCCTTCACAGACTCAGGGGCAGATGCTAATGGTTACAAGCGAACAGGTGCCCGTTTCAGGCTTAAGTGAACTGCGGCAGGGTTATCCGAACTCCTCCATATTATATATTTACCGGCAAAAGGGGGTAAGGAGCTATCAGGCTATTCATATGTTATGTGAAAGTCTGGGGATCTTCTTTATCCCGCCCCGTGCGACCTCTTCAGCGATTGTGGAGAAGCTGCGCTACATTCTGGAGGATGAGCATGAAGAGCGCGGTAATCTCGTCGGATTTTTCGGCTCCGGTCCTGGTATCGGTTGTACGAGTATCGCCAAATTATTCGCCCGGCGGATTGCCGCTGCTGGCCAACGTGTGATTCTGCTCGGACTTGATCTGTATGATCCCGGATTCGACCGTAAGACGGCCATCAGCCTCGACAGGCTGCGCCCCCGGATGACCGGTAAAATGCTCCAGGCAGCGGACTTTGAAAGTCTGGTTAAGCAGGAGGGGTACGCCTATTTGCCGGGCAATTTTGATTATTTAAGTGTTCAGGATTACCAGGAGGAGGAGATTGAGTATCTGCTTACCCAAGCCGCCGGGAATGCCGATGTGGTAGTCGCCGACTTCGGGTCCATTCCCGAGAGTGCCGCATGGTATGTGGGGATGCAGAAAACGGCTCTGCGCATGATGGTTACGCATCCGAAGCATGAGTACCGCCTTCAGCCGCTCATGGAGCTTGCCGGACACATGGATCTGCATCCGCAGGATTTCCAGTGGATCATCAACCGCAGCAATGTGGAGGAAATGAGCTCACCTAAGAATTTGGCCCTCCGCTTCGGCAGTGAGATTTTGCTTGAGTTGCCCTATTACCAGCCATTTCAGGACAGTCTTCCACTGGGCAAAAGAGAGCTGCAGCAGGTGGACGACAAGGTTCACGCGCTGCTGGTATCCCTCGGTATGGCACCGGAAGCCCGAAAGAAGGGGATTTTTCAATGATTGAATATCGGGATGAGGTATGGCCGGCAAGTTGGAAGCAGCAGAAGGAGACGAAGCTTGAAGTCGGAGCGTTGGAACATGTACATGAGCCGTTGCGGCTGCCGATTCTACAGGATAACCATAGGCTGTTTTCACTGAAGCAAAAAGTGCTGAGTACCTGCAAGCCGGGCAAGGAGGACTTTTACGGTTTTCTGCAAAAAATGAAAAATGACATGAACGCCGAGCTGGAGCGAGAGGACGACGGGTACTTTGAGCTAAATGCAAAGGCGCTGATCGGGGATCCGCAGGCCGTTAGCTTTTTTATGAATGAGATCGAGAAATATCTGCGCAAAACACCGTTTACCGGCAAAGTGCCGGATGCCTACGGGACAGCGGCAGAGGCGCTGTTTCACGAATGGAAGGGATTTGGACCTGCCTACCGCTGGTTCACTGACCGGGCCTATAGCGAATCTACCGGGCTGCAGATGATCGGACGTCAGATTTTTTATAACCATCGCGGGAAATTTGTGGTGTATCCCTATGAGATGCCTTCACTGGACCGGGTTGAACAGCTCAAACGTTCCTTGCTGAAAAGCGACCCCAACAAAAAACTCAACAAGGATAACCCCTCCGTCGAGTTCAAAATGGATGATCCCCTCTGGCCCGGCCGCTTCATCCGGCTCGCGATTTGGGTATCGCCCAGGGTGTGGGAGGGCTTCACCACGATCTCGCTGCGGCGGCAGGTAGTGGAGTTCCTGGATCTGGAGGATCAGGCCGGTACCGAATGTATCCCTGCAGAAGCTATTGAGCTGATCCGCGCGCTGTCGGGTACGTTCCGCAACACCATTATCGCCGGTGCAATCGGATCAGGTAAAACCACTTTTGCCAACACGGTTGTAGGTGAGCAGTTGCTCGGTTCCTCTTCCTGCATGGGAGTCGTGATGATCGAAAAGCATCCGGAGTCGATTTTGCCGTATCAGATCAAAGGCCATCGGATTATCCCGATCCAGGCAGCCAATGAGGAATTGATGGAGGTTGGGGTAGAGTCGCTGCGGCATGATCCGAACATTCTCTATATGACGGAAATGCGGTATAACGAATGGGAATTTTATCTGTGGAGCGGTGAAAAGGGCTATGACGGGATTACAGGAACCTTTCATACGGTGGATTCGGAAGATATTCCTTATCAGGGCGCTTTTGCGGTGTCCACCCGGATCGGCGGCAGCCTGAAGGGCCATCTGATCTCTGCGCTGAAGTCCTGTGAGCTGGTGTTTATTCTGGAAAGTGTAGCGGACGGAAAAAAGCGGCTGGCCCGGATCTCAGAGGTGTACTATGACGAAGCGGCCAACTCCGTATTTGCCAATGATCTGATGCGCTGGGAAGAAGAAGAGTCCGCCTGGAGCTACAACGACAAGCTGACGGCCGGCCTGATGCAGAAGATGAAGAAGAAAAATCCGCGCGCTTCGCGGGTGTTTCTGCAGGAGCTTGGGCATCTGGCTGCGCTGAAACCGATGGACGGACCGCTGAAGGAGAGTCTCAAGTCTAAGATTGTCCTGAACGAATGAAATGAGGGGGAGAGCGTATGGAGCTGTTATTTTATGTGCTTCAGGTTGCCTTTCATTTATTGATTGCCGGTGGCCTGTGGCTGCTGGTGAAGCCGCTCATTGAGAGGCATCTAAGGCAGCTTGGACAAAAGATCGACCAGCGGATGAGCCTGCGGATTAGTCTTTTTGGTAAAAGGGTCAGCAGCAATAAAAAGCGGAGGTGGCTGTACCGGCATTTGGACGATCTGCTCTATTTTGCTAAGCGTAAGTATGAGCCGGGGATTAGTGTCACGCGTTTTTTGATTCACACGTTGTTTCTGTTCAGCGCCGTGTTTCTCTCGGGAATGCTGACCCTAAGCGAACTGCCGGGACATTTGAGCTTCAGTAATCCGTTTTTGGAGGGCATCAGCTTCGATGAACGGATTCCGGTTCAGGGGAATTGGCGCTTCCCGCTCTTTGTTGCAGTCATTGCAGCCAGTATTCCTTATTTGCGGACGAGATACCTCTATGCTCAACGCAAGGTGCGCGGGAGCTACGATCTATTGGATGTGATCAAAATCGCCACCAAATTTACTCACCTGTCGGTAGACTCGATTTTAACCAAAACCGCTGAATTCTTAACGGAAGAAAGTGTGCTGAAAACCCCGCTGAGACTGCTGGGAGCGGCCTTCTCCAACTATAGCAATGAACGGGAGCTGACCCGTGAGGCAGAGCGGTTTGCGGGGGCTATTGGAACTACCTTTGCCGTGGAATTTGTCTCGGATTTGCTCTACTGCGAGAAAGAGGGCACCCGTTATCTGAAGAACACGCTTATGATGCTAAGCCGCTCCATGGAGCAGCAGCGGGAGACGATCCTGACAGTGAAGGCGGGCAGCAGGGACGCGATTAGTCTTGGACTGTACGGCAATCTGGTGGTTCTCGTATCATCCGTCGGTACGTTTATTTACATGCTGAAGCCGGATGTTTATTTCAAATTGCAGTTTCAGACCACTGTGGGTTTGACGTTTTTGATGATTATTATTGCTGGACTGTTCATCTCTTTCATGATCAGTACCATACTCGCCAGGCCAAAGCTGGACTACCACTAAGGTGATGAATGAATTATGGACAGACTCTTACTTTTGATTGCTGTACTGGGAATTGTATATCTTTCGTTGCTGGTTTTTGTGAGTAGCAGTTCAAGACAGGAGCGTTATCTGCTTCGGCTGGGTACAAGGTGGAAGATACTCGGAGAACGGATGCACAATGAGCGGCTGCAGCTGCTGTTGAATAACAGCGGACTAACCCTTTCCGCAGGCAAAATCACACTGTTCCGCTATTCGGCCGCAATGATCTATTTGTTGGTTCAGGGGGCAGGAGACTTCCTGCGTTCGGAATCTTTTTCTATCTATGATCTACTTGTTGCTGCTCTGATTCTGTTGATCACCAGTCCGTTAAGATATCTTCCGCTGGGGTGGCTGCTCGCCTGGCTACATCAGAAGACCCTTATTCAAAAAGACGGTGAGTTGATCTCCTTCATCCGGCTCTATGAGAACAATCGGCTGCGCAAGCGGGGTTACGTGCAGTTTGGAGCTTTTTGCGCCGGAACGGCCGGACATTTTAATTACATTCGCCAGGATCTGTATGAGCTGTCCGAACGTGCAGTCGATGAAGGGACTGAACGGGCGATTGAATGGTTCTGCGGTAAATTCCCGGACAATCACGCTTTTATCAACGATATCCGTTCTATTCTGCTGGCTACGGAGGGGATGGACGATGATACGGAAGCAGCCAATTATTTGCGGGAGCAAGGCAAGATCATTACCAAGATCTCCAGTGATCAGTATTTGAAAAAATGGTCCTTCATCGGAGACGTCTCCACCATCATCAACGTGATTCCCTCCATCGCCACTTTCCTAATGATTGTGTCGCTGGCAATGCAGTACATTTTGCTAATCAAAGGCAACTTCAATGGGGTGGGGATGTTTCAGTGAGTGGGTGAATTGCATCGTATGAAATTTTCTATATTCAAGAATCATTTAAAAATATAAAATGAAAAGGGAGATATTAACAATGAAAAAAGACGCCATTTCTACTGGATTGTTCATCGCTATCGGATTCCTGTGTGTTGCCATCGTAATTGCCATTTTGATTCCGGTTGTTCGGGATGTCATTAACTCTGCGGACGACAACAGACCAACCATACCAGGCGTCACTATGGTGCAACCGGTAGAGGACGGGCCATCGGCTACACTCGCCCAGACCCAGTTCCACACTTCGGTCTAATCACGATGAAAAAAGACTCCATATCAGTCGCAATGTTTCTGGCTATCGGTTTTGTGATTGCGGGCATGTTCATCGCAGCGGCAACTAACATTATCGGCAGCAGCCAGGACGATATCATCACACACACCAAACAAGTCGAGCAGTATTAAGAGGGGGCGTAGGCATTGAAAGCTACCGTTCTCCGGGCATTATTCATGTGGCTTGTCTTGTTCATTATCCTGCAGCCCATCTTCACCTACATTGATTATCTGCTCGATTTGCAGGTCAAGGCCAATACCTCCTATATTACGCAAAAAGCGGCAACGGAGGGGATGGTCACGGCTTCAATGAAAAGTGAGGTCATCGCGAATCTAAAGGCTGTTGGATTTCCTGAGGCTTCGATTCATATCACAAGCAGCACGGAAACTGTTCAGGAACGCAAGCGCCGCATGGATGTGTATATCTCAGCACCACGAATGAATCTTTTCCCGTATAATTTTTCCGGAGTGGCCCAGCCCACGCGTTATTACGGGCACGGTTCTATCATGAGTGAGTATCTCGACTGATTAAGGGATGAGCCTAATCTATGGACTATATTATTAAGCTGGCGTTTGTTCTACTGATCTTCGTCTATTCCTGGTTTTTTCAGATTCAGAATCAGGAATGGGACATGCTACGCAGCATGCTCAAGGATGCTAATAACATAGCCGTCCATGACGCATCACAGGAGCTTAATGAGTCCGCACGGGCACAAGGCCGTCTGATCATCGATCCCGCTGAAGCTTTTGCCACATTCCGGCAATCCCTTCGAGCGAATCTGGGACTGGACGACGGCCTGTCCCCTCTGGCGGGCAGCAGGCTTCAAACTCAAGTGAAAATTGTAAAGTTCGACATTGTCGATCAATCCAGCGGAGTTACTTTTCCTTTTCTCTACGAGGATAGCAACTATGGTATCACTAAATACATACAAGGTCCGTCGGTAATTGCCGTTATTGAGACGACCCATCCGGTGCTCATCTCCCGGGCGAAGGTTCAGGAGGCCATCATCGTTCCTGCTGTGCAGGAGTATAAGATGAATGATTAATCATTCAATTAGAATGGATAATATTTCAAAGTATGGACTTATGAAGGATATGAGTTACCGGCTACTGTGATGACTCGTGGTTGAGTTATACGTTGGAGAAGATAATGATTGGTGCTTTTTCTCCAAAGCTGGAGACTGATACTACGAGTAAAAAGTGATTTAGCATTCGGATTGGTAATTATGATCTGAGGCGAGCCTTAGCAGGCTGCATCCAAATACAATAACAGGAGTGTTCGAAGATGAAAAAGACAATGATGAAAGCAATTATGGCAGCAACAATGTTAATCAGTACAGTAGCAGGTCAGTGGGAGATTTCAAATGCAAATGCAGCTGAAGCAACTCCTGCACCGATTATCAGAGATAACCTATTTAAGTTTGGTCTGAAAAAGGAAGTTGAGTTGCCGGTGACCATTACGTCCGGAGGGTTCAGCTATACGCTGGAAAAGTTAATGATTTACGATGTCAATTCCAATGATGCACAGGCGCTGATGAAGAAATATGGATATATTGATCGTCTCTACAAAACTCCAACTAAGTATATGGTATGGACAAAAATTACGATTGAAAATAAAAGCAAGAAGATTGTGCAACGAAACGCTAAAGACCAACAAGATAAGTGGTTTTTATGTTTCGATGGTTATAACCTTAATTGGCCAGCTCCTAAAAAAGTATTTGAAGTAGTAAATAGTAGAGAAGCTTTAAATACTTGGGTATTAAAACCGGGTGAAAAATTAACTACTTATCAAATGTATGGATATTTCAAAGAACCAACATTTATAGCTGTTCGTACTTATGTCGGTGGCGGTTTTGATGAAGAAATAATTGTAAAGGATTAAAAAATGAACAAAATATACATTTCTTTACTTGCCGTTATCTTGTTATTCCTTAGCATCCCGATTTCTATGAAGGCTGCGAATTCACAAAACAAGACAATATCTATACCAACGGAAATACTTACTGGAACTAAAAGCAAGCAGACATACTATTTAGCTTTGCCTAGTGGAGTCTCCGGTTCTTCTATTAATACGTCATCGTTAAAATATAATGGCACAAATGAAAAAGTGGCTCTCTCCATTGAAAATGGCAAAGTGAAGGTGACACTAAAAGGAGTAGAAGCAAAACAAAGAATTGATAATATATTAGGCTATAATGCTTCATGGCAAGCCCCTTTTGTTACAACACCAGGTAACTCTATTTGGAGATACTCAGATGGAATACGCTGGCAAATTAATCAGTGGGATCAGTATTCGAATACTCAAAAGCATAATGATGTAAATGGTCTAGGTTCGGGGGTACCTAGGGATGATCCCCCTGACATGACAATTGCAACCAAGTCGGATGTGTCTAGGGATGGCTTGAAATGGTATAACAAAAGTGTAGACCAAGTTATAGACCCTGTGAGCATCATAGAATCGTCTGTTCAAATAACTGTGTTAAAGGAGTCTCTTCCACCCCAATATGTTAGTCATAATATTGTGAACGGCAGTCAGTTTATCATTTATTATAAAACGGATGCAGCAGCTACAAACTATGATGCGGAGAATTTACCCGATAGCTGGAAGGGCGGATGGGCTACAGGAAGGCGTTACAGAACATGGCTGAATTATTATTTCACCGCCTCCGCAAACGTAACCTCCTACAAATACAGCGGCAATGTTTCTTTCGACTACAATCTCCCCACGGAACCGACCCTTACAGGGGACGTTACCCTCATTAAGCCCAATCCCAATCCCGCAAAAATCACGGATAAAGTACCCGTCCGAATCTCAGTAAAAGGTGAACTACAAGCCTACTCAGATGTAGCGAATATCAAAGAATGGGTGTTTTATGCTAAAAAGAAAGACCAAAACGGGACATTGCAGACGAAAAAGGAAAATGCCAAGTCCTTAACGGCAAGCAAAGAGTTTGACTTTGAAATTGCCACGGCTGATTTTTCAGGGGAAGAATTTACTCAAAATTATGATTTGTCAGTAATCGTGCGTTTCAATAAAAAGGTTTATACCAAAGCAGGAGAGATTGATTCGCTAGAAGTTAAACTGAGAACTTCGGCAGGGGTATACAAGAATACTCCGACAGTCACCTTTCCACCTGTTGTAAACCCACCAGCCCCTAAAGGAAAGCCGCCTATCGCCAGTATTAGAGCTCCTAGTGAAGTGAAGGCCGGTGATGATGTTTTAATCTTTGGGAATGGTTCTTATGATCCCGATGGGTATATCAAAGATTATTGGTGGGATACATCTGGAGCGCAAGAAAAAATAGGAAATGCCCCAAATGGAACTACATGGTATAGCCAATCGGATGTTGGTAAAACGTTCAATATTCTATTAACCGTTGTGGATAATGATTCGATGTTCGGTAGCACGAGTACAGAGATTACAGTAATCAAACCCGAACCATACGCACGTTTAAGTGTGGGGGGAACGTTAAAGCAAAACCGGAAAGTCATACTCACGAATAGTAGTACCAGCCCCACACGTTTTCCGTTGGTTCCAGAAAAAACATATGTTGTTTTAACTGCTCTTACGGGTGGTTCAAATGCGGACATTAAGTATAGCGGAACATTAGGACAATTTGAGACAAAAGAGCTGCTATTCAAACAGCCCGGAACCTATAAGGCTGCAGTTTATGTGGAGAATACACTTGGCTACTCTTCAAGTACTTCCATTACATTTACCATTGTCCCTGATGAAGTTCCAGTAAATTACTTTTCCATGGCTGGTGTAGCTTACCGAAGTCCGGAAAATGCTAACAAAGCTCTTGTCTCCATTGATGATATGTCCTATTCGCCAGATAAAGATGTCATTGGCCGGAGAGTATGGGAGTATCGCTATGACTCAAATAATGATGGTAATTTTAATAACGAAACTTGGGTTATGTATAGTGATGCAAATCAAGAGCGCTTGAATATGGAATTGAGCCAAGTAGGTAAGTACGAAGTGCGATTAACCGTGTTTGAAGAATTTGGCCAACCTACGATAGATGAATTTGTAACAGCGGGTGACCGGAAATCCACAAATTCGGATGGGCAGGTACAATCGGAAAGAATTGTGGAAGTGAAAAACCGGGCACCAGAAGTGGATTGGTCTTGGTAAGGAGGAGTAACAATGAATAAAAACAAGCTTACCTTTATTCTATTTTTTATGGTATTTCTAATTGGAATGCTCTTTAATCTTCCTTTTGGACCTATGATTGCAAAGGCTTATACAGGAGATCCTAATATCATTCATTATAGAAATATTAATATTCCTGCACATTACAAAACGGAATCCTATTCAGATACTGGGACTATATCGGGATCTATAAATGACCAGCAATTTAGTAACATCCAATACAATCTTACAACAAAAAAATTGACCTTTGATATCAGTCCAACAGCAACATTAACTGTCTCTGCTGATTTGGTACCCTCAAATAGTGGCCTAGATAAACGAGTCGCTAAGGCGGGGGTATGCGTAGCGGGCATTCCTGAAGGTCAACCACTGGATGATGACCCTCTGGTTTATAGATGTCCAGGCCAGTGGAATTCTTCTTATATTTGGCATACAAGTTGGACCCCACTAGACCTAGGGTTTTTTCATGGTCCTTTTGAGAGTAATTCTTTTACGACCACATTTAACCTGGGTACAGAAGCTCCCTATAAAAAAGATATTGGTATGAACTATTATGGCGAGCTTCCAATCGGCATTGCAGTACAATATTTATATGCAGCAGGACAAAATGACGGTAGGGACGGCTATAGTGGAGAAGATGGACTAGGGGGGCCAGCGATAATGACTTGGTTTAACCTCATATTCCCCTTGATTCCCAACAGTCCACCAACCATTAGCATCAACTCACCAAATGATCAGGTGTTGCAAAATGAACCCGGACGAAACACCATGAATATTGAGGGATACGTTCATGATCCGGATAACGAGGATCTCATCGTTAGCGCAGAAATCCCTAACTTATTCTATAAAAAGACAGTTGTAACCCAAACCAAAGGATACAAGCCGTTCTCGATCCCTATAGATGCCATTGAGGATTCCTTACCCCCTGGAGACTATACAATCAATGTGAAGGTATCTGATCCTTCCAATATGACAGAATCCAAACCAATGACTGTAAAAGTAAGGAACCGATTGAAACGCAATGCTTACGTTTTGGTTAACAGTCCGATTGAAAACAGCGGCACAACCTATACGGATTATGAGAGTGATCCGAAACTGATAGAGCGAGTCAGATATCAGCACGATCCTAACTATTTTGAGAATTCTAGGGGCATCATCAGTGATTCCGGATTATGGAGAACGAGCCTATACAACTCCTTTCCTTATACAGGGGAATATGTAGTGACGTATCAGGCCAAAGATATCCCAAAAACCGAGAGTAGTTTCGCTGAGTACCAAATGTGGAGTAAGGATGCTGCCTCCACGATGAGCTTCCAGGTTCACCGAAAGCCGATTGCACTATTTACAGCGCGTCTTGTCGGGAGTTCCATCGTGCTTGCGGATAGCTCATACGACTTGGACCATGTATCCAGAGCAGATAAAGGACTCATGCAATGGCAGTGGCAGTACAAAAAAAGCTATGAAGAAATGTGGACCGATGGCCAACCAACCGGTGCAGTCTCAAGCAAAGATAATTATGATATCCGGCTAAGGGTGCGGGATGTGGATGGAGATAACGGGGCAGGTGCATGGAGTGATTGGTGCCAGCGAACGGTGGGAACTGCTGCGGGGAACTTACCGCCTGTTGCCATGTTCACCGTGAATCCCAGCATTGTGTCATACCATAAGACCACAACGATTATAGATAAATCCTTTGATCCGGACAATGACCCCCTGGATACATACAAATGGAATGTGGTTAAGGATGGCTGGAACACGGTATGGTCGCATTATGGTGCCGCGAATATACCGCCCAATATCGCAGCATATGGGGTAGGAGATTATCAAATTAGCTTACAGGTGCGTGATAACCGGGGGTTATGGTCCGATACGTATAGCCAAAACGTACAGGTAGTAAATCATCCACCGGTAGCCGCGTTTAACATGCCCAATGAAGTCTATAGGGACACGCTGATCACCCTGGATAATCAAACACCTGATCCGGATGAAGATGGCGATGCACTCACGTACACATGGAATGCAAGGGTTAACAGCAGCCCGTATTATTGGTCTGGTAACAATCGGTACCAATCCCTGACCATTCGGGACCTCATTGCCCGTAATGGGATTTCTCCGAAGCAGGCAATCTCAGACGGCTGGGAAATGAGGCTAACGGCTTCGGATGGATCGCTTAGTTCCAATGCTACACGATCATTTGTTGTAAAGAATCACGCGCCTGTAGCCGCAATAAACGGTTCTGCAACGGCCCATCAGTATGATACCCTGTCCTACTCTTCTGATGATGTGGACGAAGATACATCCGATCAAGGCTCCTTAGCCTACTACTGGAAAGTAACAAACAGTGATGGGGCCATAAAGTCATACCGCACATCAAATGTGAATCTTACCTTTCCAGAGCCGGGAGTGTACACCATGGAGCATTGGGCCATAGACCAAATCGGAGATAAATCCAATGTGGCCGTGCTCCAAGTGAGTGTGACGAAGAATCTTGCACCATCTATGGTCCTGACTTCCCCTCCGGGAGCACCGAGTAATCCAACGATTATAGATGCCGAGCTTCAAGGAGATCCTTTGATTAAGTGGACCTATTCTGATCCGGAGAATGATGCTCAGGAGAAATTCCACCTGGATTTTTTCTCGAAGGAAGATGATCTACTGAGTTTTTCTGTAGAAAATCCGGACAGTACTGGATCGCTGCGGCAATATCAAGTTCCTGATCAAACCTTTGAGAGGTTTAAATATTTCTACCTATATGGGAGTGTATTCTCTAAAGAGGCCTGGTCGGATCTTTCGAATGAGAAAGCATTTATCATCGACAACCCACCGCATCCGTGCTTTACCCTGATCACAGATACCGGACGTGACGCGACTACCGTGCCGATCTACCGGACAGATGTACTCCAGATTAAAAGTACAGCTACAGATGCCGATTTACCGAAAGGTGATAGTATCGGGTATCAATATTACCTGAAGCCATCAGGTGGGGCGGAGAGCTTGGCGGGTACGCAGAGCACGTTTACCAAGCAATTCAGTTCGAACGGTACTTTTACCCTGCGGCAGAGGGTTACGGATTCATTGGGGCTGTACCGGGAACTGACTCAAACTCTTACGGTTGTGAACCGTATCCCTACGGCTGATATCACATACCCGGCCAGCGCCAGCCAAGCTAGTCCAACGATCGTCAGTACGCTGACTCCAATCATCAAATGGGATTATCATGACGAAGACGGAGATCTCCAGCAGCGATATAAGGTAAGAATCATTAATCTGACTACCGGAGCGGTCACTGTGCAGTCCAGCGAACAAGCATCAAGCGATGAACAGTGGCAAATACCGTCCAGCGCCTTGGTGGAGAATCAGAAGTATGCTGCAGAGGTAGAGGTCTATGACGGCTTCAACTGGAGCACCGTGTCTCTCCGTAAATACTTTATGGTCAATCTGCTTACGGTGAAGGGCGGGGTCAAGCATACACCAGAATGGAATGCCAATCGCCAAGCCTACAATTTGAATAAAACCGGGAGTGCAGAGAGTCCGCGGGGGTATAGCGTGTATTGGGCGGGAGAACGCTTTGTGCTGCAAGCGAATGCAACCGGGCTGCCAGATACGATTGATGTAGTAATGTCTGGCGGGTATACGGCACAGCTTAGTCCTATAGACAGCGGTAAAACATTATGGAACGGTGAATTGTACGATCCCATTTTTGAAAAACTGCCAGACGGTCCAATTACGTTTACTTTCACCGCAAAGAATGAATATAACACCAAAATAGATGCGGTAACCGTTACGGTGCTGGGAGACTGGACAGAATATTTTCAGAGCCATAGGGTCAAATAGAAAGATGAGGATACGCAAGCTTTAGCATTGTGAATTTTGAACCTGATCATCTTGAACCTGACCGATGTGAGGCATTTTTTGTAAGCAGCAGCGCGCGGAGAGCGGGTGTTCAGACAACCTCTTCCGCACGTTGATCCTGCAGCCTCATCAATCGTGCCGCAACGGAAGCCGGAACTGCGGACCCTGAAGAAGTATGTACACCAGAAGCGTAGCCTGTCATTCTATGTGTTCTGCGCATATAGTAGGACAGCTTGCCGCTGAAGATTTTGTGAGCGCACAGAGAGTCAGCGAAATCTTCGGGAGTCACGAAGCAGGAGGGCTTGGCTACCGGATGAACAGCAGACTCTTCGAACACAGAGGCGACAAAATGGGAGCAGAAATAAGCGTCTTCCCGGTTGATTTTCACATTCAGCAGAACTCCGATCAAGCCTAACAAATGGTATTTGTAGCGGTCCTGATGCTCCATCATGCCCTTCACGTGGTTGTACATCTTTTCGTATTCGTTTTTGCTCACTCGGAGCTGATAGATTGCACAGTCCGCACTGTTATAAAAGGGATGGATAAAGTCCTCGCGGATCAGTCCTGCGACAAAGGGGTTATAGGCTTTTTTTCGCCCAAAGCTATAGACCTCACGAAGTTCACAGTCAAAGGCAATCGAAGCATGATTGAGCTCGGCTTTGGTAAACCATTTAATGAGCCCGCTAAAAGCAGTGCCCGTTCCGGTAAGCACAACGTAGATATTATGATTTGCTGTCATTTTCGCGATTCCTTTCTGCTGGAAATATGAATAATTTGGTATAACCGCTCACTTAAGTAATTCCATCTTACTGTATATTCCAGCATCGTAAAACAAACTTTAGTCTAATTCGGGTACTGGACCAAAGCCTAAGTTGTGAACTGGTCTTATGTATGTTGCAGAATATTTAAGAGGATAACTCCTCCGTTACATCTAAAATAAAACGTTTTCATTCATGAATCTATCATACTCTATTTTTACTCTGGCAGCCTGTTCTTTTCATAGTGCGGGCTGTTTTTTTACTGCTGTTGTAAGGGAGGGAGCTGTTGTTAGTCACTGGAAAATTGATGCATAGATAAGACTGAAACCGCAAAATATAAGCTGTTCGAACATTGAGATTGCAAAAACAATTGGAAATGCTTCCACTTTAGTGATACAATAATAGTCAAAATGACATTCTTGAATTCGAGGAGGATTATTTTCATGACTGAACAGGCAAAAGAACAAGCCATCCACAAAAAAGAAAACTCCACAGTGGACAACCTGGCCATCACGACGATCCGCACGCTTGCTATCGATGCGATTGAAAAAGCAAATTCCGGACACCCGGGAATGCCGATGGGTTCAGCTCCAATGGGGTATCAGCTGTTTGCGAAGACAATGAATCATAATCCGGAGCACCCGACCTGGGTCAACCGTGACCGCTTTGTATTGTCCGCAGGACACGGTTCCATGCTGCTGTACAGCCTGCTGCACCTTAGCGGCTATGATCTGCCGATGGAAGAATTGAAGCAATTCCGCCAATGGGGCAGCCTGACACCGGGACATCCGGAGTTCGGCCATACTGCAGGTGTTGATGCCACTACCGGTCCACTGGGTCAGGGTATCGGGATGGCAGTAGGGATGGCAATGGCTGAGGCTCAGCTAGGCGCTACCTATAATAAAGGCGAACACAATGTAATTGACCACTATACGTACGCAATCTGCGGCGACGGCGATTTGATGGAAGGGATCTCTTCCGAATCTGCTTCGCTTGCCGGCCATTTGAAGCTTGGCAAACTGATTGTCATGTACGATTCCAATGATATCTCGCTGGACGGCAAGCTGAATCTTGCGTTCTCCGAGAATGTTGCCAAACGTTTTGAAGCTTATGGCTGGCAGGTTCTGCGTGTGGAAGACGGCAACGACCTTCCTGCACTGGGCAAGGCTATTGGTGAAGCACAAGCCGACAGCAGCAAGCCAACACTGATTGAAGTGAAGACGGTTATCGGCTATGGCAGCCCGAACAAACAAGGTAAAGGCGGCCACGGTGGTACTCACGGT
This sequence comes from Paenibacillus helianthi, assembly GCF_001909055.1. GTDB lineage: Bacteria > Bacillota > Bacilli > Paenibacillales > Paenibacillaceae > Paenibacillus_AQ > Paenibacillus_AQ helianthi. Next base: position 65,907 of record NZ_LVWI01000092.1, on the reverse strand, counting down.
TCCCCGCTGGGAGCAGACGAAGCCAAGCTGACGAAGGATTTCTACAAATGGGTATATGAAGAAAACTTCTTTGTGCCTGATGAAGTCCGTGCCCGTTTTGCTGAAGTGAAGGAAAAAGGCATTGCAGTCAACAAAGCATGGGACGAGAAATTCGCGGCATACAAAAAAGCATACCCAGAGCTTGCAGCACAGTTCGAAACGGCTCTGAAGGGTGAACTTCCTGAAGGCTGGGATGCGAATCTGCCATTCTACAAAGCTGAAGACAAAGCGGTGTCCACCCGTGTTGCCTCCGGTAATGCTCTGAACGGATTGACTGCGGGAGTTCCTCAATTGGTGGGCGGTTCTGCTGACCTGGAAAGCTCGACAATGACCCATCTGAACGGTCTCGACCAATTCACTCCGGATTCCTATCATGGCCGCAATATTTATTTCGGTGTACGCGAGTTCGGTATGGCTGCGGCGATGAACGGGATTGCCCTGCACAGTGGTCTCAAAGTATTCGGCGGTACGTTCTTCGTATTCACCGACTACCTGCGTCCGGCGGTTCGTCTGGCTTCGATTATGAAGCTTCCGGTAACTTATGTGCTTACGCATGACAGTATCGCTGTTGGTGAAGACGGTCCGACACATGAACCTATCGAGCAGCTCGCTTCCCTGCGCATCATTCCGGGCCTTACGGTGATCCGTCCGGCTGACGGCAATGAAACCTCTGCAGCTTGGGCCTATGCAATGGAAAACACTTCAAATCCGGTAGCGCTGGTGCTGACCCGCCAAAACCTGCCGATCCTGCAAGGCACGGTAGACGGAGTGCGTGATAACATCAAACGCGGCGGATACGTGGTTTCCGATTCCAAGAACGGTACACCGCAGGCACAAATTATCGCAACAGGCTCCGAGGTTCAATTGGCTGTGAAAGCACAGGTTGCTCTTGCCGAAGAAGGCATCGATGTCCGTGTTATTAGTTTGCCGAGCTGGGATTTGTTCGAGAAGCAAGATAAAGCCTACCGTGATTCCGTTATCCTGCCTGAAGTCAAAGCGCGGCTGGCTATCGAAATGGCGCAAACCTTCGGCTGGGAACGTTACACCGGCGATCAGGGTGATATCCTGGGTATTACAACGTTTGGCGCTTCCGCACCTGGCGATACTGTAATCAGAGAATATGGCTTTACGGTTGACAATGTAGTCAGCCGCGTGAAGGCCCTGCTATAATAGACGGATTAAGGACAAAGGGGAGAATAAGCAGATGAGTCAGTTCACCAACGCGACAATTCAAAAAGCAGCTAATATTTATTACGATGGAAAAGTTACCAGCCGTACAGTTACATTGCAGGACGGCACTAAGGTGACGCTCGGCATCATGCTGCCTGGAGTGTATGAATTCGGTACCGAAGGCCCTGAGACGATGGAAATTCTGTCCGGCGATCTAAAAGTGCTGCTTCCCGGCTCAGACATTTGGAAAGAAATCAAGGGTACAGACACCTTCCACGTTCCCGGCAACTCCAAATTTTCGCTGGAAGTATTCGCATTAACTGATTATTGCTGTTCTTACCCGATTTTGTAATTTAAGCCAAGGAATGAAGAGTGTCCCAACAGCTTCGGCTGCTGGGACACTTTTTTTGTTTCAGGCAGATAAATCTACTAATTATTAATATTGACGACATGAATACATTCTCATATGCTTCACTAGCTACCAGAGGGGCCAGAGTGCCTCAAGCAGATAGAATGGGAGATGGGAATGTGATAAAGTCAGGGTTTTGCAAGGAAATACATAAGGTTACGTTATTTTTATTAAGTTTTATGTTGCTACAAACCTTGTGAACCCCAATCAGGTATATTCCTATACGGTAATGCGGATATTGAGAGAGTAGTGAAGCAATACCCCGACCTGGAATCGCTGGGACAAACCGCACCAGGATCAGGTCTGAGAATAAAGAGGTTGGGCTGTATTCTGCAATGCAATCCTATTCATTATGGCTTAAGAAGCAGACTATTCAGTATCTTCAGCAATCTATGAGTTCATATTGAATCAGTGTTTCTCCACTAGGTTCGAGTGAAACCTCGGCGATCTGCACAAATCCCAGCTTTTCATAGAAATATTGGTTTCTGACCGCCCATGAAGGGGTATCCAGTGTCCATTTCTGCGCATTGGGGAAAGTGCTGAACAGGAAGTTGAATGCATCTTGCCCGTACCCCCGGTTTTGATACAGCGGGTCAATGAAGATACGGCCGAGATGGTATTCCCGTTCATCCGGTGAAGCGAATACAAGCATTCCGCCGATGATAGAGTCATCTGCAAGCAGCTTGTAATATAGGCCTTTCTCCATCATCTCGCTTTGCCAGGAGCTGGAGCTATATCCCGGCGGTCCGTCTTCAGCTTTGTTCTGAAACCGCCGGGCGTCGTGATCAAATGTGACTTTTTGGACTTTCGCTAACGCAGGGGCGTCTAACGGATCAGCTAACTGGATAAACAGCATATGGATTTCCTCCTTGGGATTTTAGCCATCAAAAGACGCAGCCTGAAATTCCAGCTGCGCCAAATGAAAACCTGGGTATGTGAGAAGAGTATGCTTATTCCTTGCTTGCGCCATCGCCGATCTTCTGGCCGATCCATTCTTCATAGGATTTGACCACTGCGGACAGATCTTCGTCCCCGAAGCCGTGGTTGAATCCGGCCTGGAACATGCTTTTGGCTACGCCAAGCATAGGTGAAGGCACACCTGTAGAGTCACTGAGTGAGGAGGCCAGCTTGAGATCCTTCAGCATCAGCGCAAGGGAGAACTGGTTGCTGAAATCATTATCGATGATCTTCTGGCCCTTCAGCTCGGCTTGTTTGCTGCCGGCCGACCCGTTCTTCACCAGTTCCAGGAACTTGTCAGCGGGAACGCCTGATTTCACCGCGATGGAGAAGCCCTCAGCGAGCGCGACATTATGAATGCCGACCATAGCGTTATGTGCCAGCTTCGCAACTGCACCGCTGCCGTTGCCGCCCATATGCAGCAGCAGTCTGCCCATAGAGTCGAAGATATCCCGGTGCTCTTCAATGACATCAGCACTGCCGCCAACCATGAATACCAGTGTACCTTCAATGGCGGCGGGTTTGCTGCCCGTTACTGGCGCATCCAGGAACTTTCCACCCCGTTCCTCCACGGCTGCGGCAATTTCACGGGCCAAACCAGGAGATATTGTACTGGAATCGACTACGGTTGCCCCCGGTTTGATCGCATCCAGGATACCGTTTGCGCCATAGAATACTTCACGGATAGAATCATCGTTGCTGATCATGGTAATAATAACATCCTTGCCTTTGGCGGCTTCTTGAGATGTTGCAGCCACCTGGGCGCCTTCTGCCCTGAGAGGTTCGCTTTTGCTTAATGTCCGGTTGTACACTGTAACCCCAAATCCGCTGCGCAGCAGATTGGAAGCCATAGGTGCACCCATGGTTCCGAGTCCGATAAAGCCGATCTGTTTCATTCCGTTTCCACCTTCGCTCTTTGAAATGGCATGCTTTGTTATATTCTATCACGCCCCCAGGGCTTGTTCCACACAACCGTGCTTTGCTCTAGCGGCAAACGCTTCCACAAAAACTTTCAAAAACATGGTACTAAAGCCCGGGATGTGCCTTAAGACCTTGCCAGTACAGGCAAATTAAAGTATCCTATTATAAAGTTGTAACAAACGGTGTCAAATCTAAAGAGATATACAGGAGGTTACCAATACCGATGTCCAAGAAGATTAATTTTGACTACACCAAAGCCCTTTCCTTCTTTAGCCAGCATGAGATTGACTACTTTGCCGCCCCGGTGAAGCTGGCCCATGAGCAGCTTCATAACAAAAGTGGAGCAGGTTCCGACTACCTGGGCTGGATCGATCTGCCTACAGCTTATGACAAGGAAGAGTTCGCCCGTATCCAACAGGCTGCCAAGAAAATCCAAGGGGATTCCGATGTGCTTATCGTTATCGGTATCGGCGGTTCTTATCTGGGCGCGCGTGCAGCGATTGAAGCTCTCTCGCATTCCTTCTATAACAACCTTTCCAAAGACAAACGCAAAACACCGGAAGTTTATTTTGCAGGGAATAATATCAGCTCGACATACATCACACACCTGCTTGACCTTGTAGAAGGCAAAGACTTCTCCGTGAACGTTATCTCCAAATCCGGAACAACTACTGAGCCGGCTATCGCATTCCGCATTTTCCGCGCTGCGCTTGAGAAGAAATACGGCAAAGAAGAAGCACGCAAACGTATCTACGCCACTACTGACAAGGAGAAGGGCGCACTCAAGAAGCTTGCGAATGAAGAAGGCTATGAGTCGTTCATTATTCCTGACGATGTAGGCGGACGTTATTCCGTGCTTACACCGGTAGGCCTGTTGCCAATCGCAGTGGCCGGAATCAACATCGAAGAAATGATGCAAGGGGCCGCAGCCGCAGCCGATGAGTTCAACAATCCTGATGTGGCTACCAACCAGAGCTATCAATATGCTGCAGTCCGCAATGCTTTGTACCGTAAGGGCAAAACAACGGAAATTCTCGTCAACTACGAACCTTCCCTGCACTATGTATCCGAATGGTGGAAGCAGCTGTACGGCGAAAGCGAAGGCAAGGATTTCAAGGGTATTTACCCATCCTCTGTTGATTTCTCCACGGATCTGCATTCCATGGGCCAATTCATCCAAGAGGGTAACCGTAATATTTTTGAAACAGTGATTCAGGTTGAACAAGTTCAGCATCATGTATCGATTGAGAATGATCCGGATGATCTGGACGGTCTGAACTTCCTGACTGGCAAGACCATGGATTTTGTCAACAAAAAAGCGTTCCAGGGTACCATGCTGGCGCACACAGACGGACAAGTGCCGAATCTGATCGTGACCATCCCGGATCAAACGCCTTATACCTTTGGGTACCTGGTGTACTTCTTTGAAAAAGCTTGCGGAATCAGCGGATACCTGCTGGGCGTTAATCCGTTTGACCAACCGGGCGTAGAAGCATACAAGAAGAATATGTTCGCGCTGCTCGGCAAACCGGGCTATGAGAAAGAAAAAGTAGAGCTCGAAGCCAGACTTACCGAATAGTATTGCCGAACACCGCAGATCATTCATACAAGCAGTAAGCACCCGGGAGCAGTCCATAGGTAATCCAATACCATGGCCTGCTCCTAATATATATCAAGTTATTATATAGATGTTAGGAATGGAATAATGATGCTGGAACAATACCGGACGGTGCGCTCTCCCGGTTCCCGGGAAGTCGTAATCCGTAAGTCACGCTTTATCGGTCATGTTATGCCGGTAGAGAACGAAGAAGAAGCAGTTCAATTTATCGAGAATATCAAGAAGCAGCATTGGAATGCCACACATAACTGCTCTGCTTATATGATTGGTGAGCGGGACGAGATCCAGAGACAGTCGGATGACGGGGAACCGAGTGGAACGGCCGGTAAACCGATTTTGGAAGTAATTCGCAGCCAAAACGTTAAAAATGTCGCAATTGTTGTTACCCGTTATTTCGGAGGCATTATGCTGGGTGCAGGCGGATTAATCCGGGCCTATACGGACGGCGCTGTGCTGGCACTCGAAGCTGGAGAAGTGATCACCCGTGTGCTGAGGCGGGAGGTATTTGTTGAAATCGACTATACCTGGCTGGGCAAGGTTGAGAACGAGCTTAGAGGAAGAGGCATTCAGACGGGTGAAACTTTATTTACGGATAAGGTTACGCTGCTGTGTCTTCCACGCAATGATGATGGCGACACATTTATGGCATGGATAACGGATCTTACCCAGGGGCAAGCACTGGTTACAGAAGGGCGGCGGCTTTACTACAGCGAAGGGGAATAAGATATGGCAAGAAGAGCAGTCGAGCAGGAATTGTCGAGGGAAAGAATCCTGGAAGCGGCCAGGCATTTATTTATTACCAAGGGATATCGGGCCATATCGATGCGCAGCATTGGCCAGCATTTGGGGTACAGCCATGGGTCGCTCTATTATCACTTCAAGGAAAAGGCTGAGTTGTTCTACGCCATCGTCGTCGAGGATTTCAATCATGTAGCCACATTGCTGAATCAAGTCATGCAGACTCCTCCTGAAACGGGAATGACCCGGGTGGAACAGCTGATTCTGGAATTTATCCGTTTTGGCTTGGATCATCCTTATCAGTATGAAATTATGTTCATGATCCGTGACGAAGAGCTGCTTGCTTATTGTCGTGCGGAACAGGGCCGATGTTTTGAGTTATTCGCAGGTATTGTGCGTTCTCATATGAAGGAAGAGGGGTATGTGTCCGAAGACTGGCAGAGCATCCCGTTAACCTTGTTCTTGTCTGCACACGGATTTATTTCTTACTATATTCAGGATAAGGTATCCTTCGAAGATGTCAGGCAGGCTGCAATCATGCATGTCAAGGTATTAAGCCGCAGTTTGTAGGGCTTGTTTTTTTATCACTTATCAATTTAGCGCGTTGCATTGGTATTACTTTATTACTTTCAATGGTGAAAGTGCGAAGGCAGTTCTCATAGGTATAGGTGTATAAATAGCGGCTCGCCGGACCAGGCGGAGCCGCTATTTTTGTTAGGCAGGGAAGTGCTTTTGAAATTTGGCGGTTAAGGCTGTCTTAGCCCTCGATGATCTTAAAATGGCATTGCCGGTGTCTGGGCCCGTCGAACTCACAGAAATAAATACCCTGCCAGCGTCCCAGCAGCAGTGCTCCTTCATGAATAATAATACTTTGTGAGGTGCCGGCGGTGATGGATTTCAGATGGGAAGCAGTATTGCCTTCTCCATGGCGGTATTTGGGATGCTCCCAAGGATAAACCTCATCAAGCCTCATTAGCACATCATGCTTGACATCAGGGTCAGCATTCTCATTAATGGCTATTCCGGCTGTGGTATGCGGGCAGTAGACGACGATGATGCCATTCTGTACACCGCTCTTTTTGACATAGGAAATGACTTCGCGGGTGATGTCCCGCAGTTCATCCCGTTTGCTGGTACTGATCTCCATAGTGTGCAGCATAACGTTATCCCCTCTCTGTGTTGCCAATATACTATATTTTACCCCAAAACAGCATGAAAGTAATTGACGGGGCAAGGGGCATTTGGTAAAGTAGTGATAACTTTAAACCAAGTATATTAATAGGAATAATTATGGCTGTAAAGGCGAGTATACCGACCGGTAAGCCGGAGGTGGGGGGACTTATTCTTGAATACGCTGCTTAGACACAAGGGATGGACCTGGGGATTCCGCACGACGATACTTCTTTATTTTGTTGTACTTATTGTTCTGCCGATTCTCGGTGTCTATTACAACTCATTCTCTCTGGGCTTCGGAAACTTTGCCGAGAGCGTCGGCGACCCGATTGCCTGGAAGTCGGTACTGTTGACATTGAAACTGGCCGTTATTGCTACAGTTATTAATGTTCTGCTCGGCACGATGATTGCCTGGGTGCTGATCCGCTATCCATTTCCCGGTAAGGCACTGCTGAACAGTCTTGTGGATTTGCCATTTGCGCTGCCGACTGCGGTTGGGGGGCTAATGATTCTGCTGCTGCTGGGTCCGGGCAGTCTGATCGGCGGCATGGCTGAAGCATTGGGATTTGAGATTGTATTTCACCAGCCGGCTATTGTGATTGCCATGGTCTTTGTAACTTTTCCATTTGTGATCCGTGCGGTCCAGCCGCTGCTGGAGGAATTGGACCCCTCTGAAGAGGAAGCGGCTTATACGATGGGGGCTACACGCAGCCGGGTATTCTGGCAGGTTATTCTTCCTTCCATGGCCCCCGGGATGATTAGTGGCGGCATGCTTGCATTCTCCCGGGCACTTGCCGAATTTGGAGCTGTCGTGCTCGTAGCGGGCAATATTCCGGGACGGACACTAGTGTCCTCCGTGTTTATTTTCGGTGAAGTTGAAAGTGACAATCCGGTCGGTGCCGCAGCAGTGTCCATTATCCTGTTAACCTTGTCCTTTCTCATTCTCTGGCTGATTAATATGCTGCAAATGCGGGGGAGAAGAGCATGAGGAAACTATGGATCGGACTGACTTATCTTGTGTTTTTCCTGCTGATTGCTGCACCTCTCGGGAAAATGGCAATCGGTGCCTTCAGTGAAGGCTTCGGCGGCTTCTGGGCTGCGCTGACCCGGCCGGAGGCGCTGCACGCGCTGATGATGACAGGATTCGTCGTTGTGGTGGTCACGCTGCTCAATACGTTGTTTGGCATTATGATGGCCTTGTATTTGGTAAGGGCGAACTGGCTGGGCAGACGGGTCAGAGGGCTTTTGAACAGCATTGTAGATCTGCCTTATGCCGTATCGCCGGTTATTGGCGGACTGATGATTGTGCTCCTGCTCGGGCCGGATAGTGCGCTGGGTGCTGTATTTGAGCAAATCGGGATGAAGATTGTGTATGCTTTTCCGGGAATGGTCATTGCCACACTCTTCGTGACTTTTCCCCTGATGGTGCGTGAAGTCATGCCTGTGCTTCAGGAGATCGGGTCGCAGCAGGAGGAGGCAGCTTCAACGCTTGGTGCGTATGGCTGGACTACCTTTTGGAAGGTAACCTGGCCCTCCATCCGCTGGGCTGTGATCTACGGTGTGATTCTGACGGTTGCGCGTTCCCTGGGTGAATTCGGGGCAGTGCTGGTGGTTTCGGGGAATATCATGAACAAAACCCAGACGGCCACTACCCTGGTCTATCAGGACGTCGAGAACTTCAATGTAACGGCTGCGGGCGGTATAGCGCTGGTGCTGGCCGCATTCTCCGCGGGTCTGCTGCTGCTTATGGAATGGAGTAAAAGAAGAAAGGAAGTGCATTAATATGCATGTGGAAGTCCGGGGACTCGATAAGCATTTTGGAGATTTTCATGCGGTGAAGGACGTTAACTTCGGAATTACCAAAGGCCATCTTATTGGCCTGCTCGGTCCAAGCGGCGGCGGCAAAACCTCGATACTGCGCATGCTGGCGGGCCTTGAGACACCGGACAGCGGCGAGATCATTTTTCACGGCAAGACTGTAAATAATCTACCGCCCCAGGAACGCGAGATCGGCTTTGTATTCCAGAACTATGCGCTGTTCAAGCACATGACTGTGTATGAGAATATTGCTTTTGGACTTAAGGTGAAAAAGGTGAACAAAAACACGATCCAGCACCGGGTGGCCGAGCTGGTGGAGCTTACGGGACTGAAGGGCTTTGAGAAACGCTATCCGCATCAGCTTTCGGGCGGGCAGCGTCAGCGGGTCGCTTTTGCCCGGGCGCTAGCACCTGAGCCGCAGCTGCTGCTGCTGGATGAGCCGTTCGCCGCGATTGATGCCAAGATCCGGCAGGAGCTGCGTTCATGGCTTCGCGAGCTGATTGAGCGCGTCGGCATCACCTCCATTTTCGTGACCCATGACCAGGATGAAGCCATTGAAGTGGCGGATGAGATTATGATTATTAATCAGGGACGGCTGGAGCAGAAGGGTACACCTTGGGATATCTATAAAGAGCCGAAAACGCCGTTTGTGGCAACCTTTATCGGGGAATCCACACTGATCGGGAGCGCTTCCGAGCTAAAGGGCTTCAACAATGCAGGTGGCGGCAAGCCTACCAAGGCGCTGATTCGTCCGGAATACATCGAAGTAGGCAACCTCAATGAATTCAAAATGGCTTCGGCCACGGAGCAGGGCATCGTGAAACATCTGCATTTCCGCGGCAGTGAATGGCTGGTTGAGGTGGAAGTGAACGGCCACAAGCTGGTGACTTACCGTTCTCTGGAGAAAGAAACCCTTACGCCGGGTCAGGAAATCGCTGTGCTTGTCCACCGTGCCTACTTGTTCAATGACGATCGGAGCTGGATTCAAGAGAATGGACTGAAGGAAGATCCAATGCCTGTATTTATCTAATACTAGAAGGATTTCTAGGTTATCGGGGTTCCCGCAAGTATTTGAGTACGCTTCGAAGTCAAATCTCCACTTTGTGGGGTATCTTGTCAAAGGATGTGTCGCCGGGATGAGGCTTATCAAAAGGAGCAGACAACTGCACGGATGGCTGGCGCCCTTAATGCTGGCAATGCTTGCACTGGCCGTGGCCGGTTGCGGGAATGGTAAGGAAAGTACGGCGGCTGACAGCCCGCAGCATGGGGATCTTACGCTAGTGATTGGAGCCTATAGTGTTGCGAAGGATGCCATGGGTGAGATTCTGCCCCTGTTCGCAGCAGAGTGGAAGGCCAAAACGGGGCAGACACTCACCTTTCAGCAGTCTTATGAGGCTTCAGGAACCCAGGCACGGGCCATTGTTGGCGGATTTGAAGCGGATGTGACGCTGCTGGCGATGGAAGGCGATGTGGAGAAGCTGGTTAAGGCTGGACTTGTTGAACCTAGCTGGAAGGACCGCGGGGTGAACGGAATGGTGACCCGCTCAGTGGTAGCACTGGGTACCCGGGAGGGCAACCCGAAGGGCATTCATGATTTTGCGGATCTGGCGAAGCCTGGGGTGAAGGTACTCTATCCCAATCCGAAGACCTCCGGCGGGGCACAGTGGGATATCAACGCCATCTACGGGGCGGGTCTGAAGCTGTCTGAGGAGCAGGAGGGGGTGAAAGACCCTGCTGCCGCCAAAGCATTTTTGGAGAGCATACACGCGAACGTAGAGTCTCTGGACAAAAGCGGACGGGCTTCCATGGCGGCTTTTGAATACGGGGTTGGCGATGTGATCGTCACTTACGAGAATGAGCTGCTGGCCCGGATTGCAAAAGGTGTGAAATATGAGGTGGTTATTCCCAAGAATACGATCCTGATTGAAAATCCGGCTGCGGTCGTGGATAAGTATGCCAAAGAACATGGTACCAGCGAAGCTGCGGACGCATTGGTGGATTATCTGGCTACACCGGAAGCGCAGGAGGTCTTTGCCAAATACGGGTTCCGGCCCGTTGACAAGCAGGTCTATGCAGAGAATGAGAGCCGTTATCCGGTTCCTGCGGGTCTGTTCGACATTTCGTATCTCGGCGGCTGGAATGAGGTTCGCACTACACTGTATTCGAAGCGGGGCATCTGGTATCAGGTGCTGGCTGGAATCTAGGATAGAGAATTCAGATGAAAAAGAGGGGTCTCACGGCAGGGCAAACCTGCGGATGAGGCCGCTCTTTTTTATATTCAGTTGGGGGGTAGTCCGATGGACCGGAGCCACTTCTTACCGTAGGGTGCAATAGGTGGCTGAGCTGTTCTATAATGATAAAGTGTTTCTGAACATCCGTGACGCATGACGCGAAATTTAAGGAGGGCTGGCTTGTGGACACATTGGTATTCTTGGGAACCGGGGACGCCATGGGCGTACCCCGGGTATATTGCAGCTGTGAGACCTGCATGGAGGCGAGAAGCAACGGAGAAAATATCCGGCTGCGCTCCTCAGTGCTGATTGATAACGCCAGTGATTTCTGGGTCATAGACTGCGGTCCGGATTGGCGGCGCCAGATGGAGCTGCAGGGGCGGCGCAGCATGCGCAGGCTGCTGGTCACGCATGCCCATTTCGACCATATCGGCGGATTGCCGGAATGGGCAGACAGCTGCCGCTGGATGGGGTATAGAGGGGAGCTCTATGCGCCGGCCGAGGTGATTCCGGTGATTCAGCGGCAGTATCCGTGGCTTGGCGGCCACATCGATATGATTCCGTGTGATGACGGAATTGAACTGGACGGCTGGCAGATCCGCACCTGGCGGGTCAACCATGGGAAGAACGGCTATTCCTATGCCTACAGGCTGGAAAAGGACGACTACACCTGGGTCTATTGCCCGGACTCTATTTCCCTCTCGCCGGAGGAAATGAAGCATATGCATGGGGCGGACCTTCTGGTGCTGGGAACAAGCTTTTATTATGAATCTGCTGAGCTGTCCACCCGTTCAGTCTATGATATGACCGAAGCTGCAGAACTGCTGGACATCGTACAGCCAATCCGTGCCGTGTACACCCATATGTCGCATGATGTGGACTTCAGAAAAGACTACATCCTTCCGGGAAATGTGACCCTCGCGGTAACAGGACTGAAGCTGCAACTGGGCCATGGTGAAGGATAAGGCTGACAGAGACAGGACATCCGGAACTGAGGCCAAGCCTATAAGAGAAATTCTCCCCAAGCGTCCCCATTGTGCATGACTGCTGCTGCTCAAGTGGGGGCCTTTTTGCTTTTCACAGGAAATTAGGGTCTTCCTTCGGTGTGAATATGGGAATGGAGGGTTGCTGGGCGCCGTGGGAAATCGGAGTGGAATTAGTGAACTTAAATGGGACTCCAAGGCGTTGGGAAGTGGATTTAGTGGGAATTAGTAGACCTAATCTAAGCGGATTTACCCGTACGTGTGCGAATGGGCCAGATTAAGTTTACTTTGTCCAACTAGCGTTTGCGGGGGATAGAAAAAGGAAGTATTAAGTTCACTTTTTCCACTTGAGCTTGCCTCTGGCCCAAGAATTCTCTCCCCGTATAAGCTCCCGGCTGTGTTCGAAATCTAAGATAGCAGCGGATTTCCGATTGTCGGAAACCCGCTGTTTTTGATTCCTGTCCCTGAAAAATATTGTTCCCCCGACGCTATGGTGACAAGCACAATTGGCTTTTTTACGGGACTTCATGGAGGAGTTCTAAAGAAAGGCATAAAAAGCGAAAAATGTGCAGATCACGCCGTCATGTTACCTACACCCCCTGCATAATCTAGAGTAATTCGTTCACTGCAAGCTTGTTTTGCCTGGTAACGGACGGAGAAAAAAGAGGTCTTTTCTTGGCAGACATGCGGGATGGAGGAACACGCTCGATGGAAGGGTTGCTTGGCAAATTAGTTGAGCAAAACGAGTTGGATCAAGAAGAAATAGTCTATTTTCTGCAGCATCTGACTCCTGAACTCAAGGTCCGGTTGTTTGATCTCGCGGCACAAACCCGGAAGCTGCACTATAATGAAAACGTTTTTATGAGGGGCCTAATTGAATTTTCAAACTTTTGCAAACAGGACTGCCTGTATTGCGGTCTGCGCAGGTCGAACGCTGCGGCGGAGCGTTACCGGCTGACTGAGAAGGAGATTCTGGAGTGTGCAGAAGAGGGATACCGTCTCGGGTATCGTTCATTTGTCCTACAGAGCGGAGAAGATTTCCACTTCACGGAAGCACGGATGGTCCGCTTGGTCACGAGCATGAAGATCCGTTTTCCTGAGGCGGCAATCACTTTATCCATTGGAGAACGGAGCGAAGCTTTTTATCGTGCGCTTTTTGATGCCGGAACTGACCGGTACTTGCTTCGGCACGAGGCAGCTTCACGTTCGCTGTACCAGTCATTGCATCCGGGGATGTCGTACGATAACCGTGTGAACTGCCTGCGTACGCTCAAGAAAATTGGCTACCAGGTTGGAGCCGGCTTTATGGTGGGACTTCCCGGACAGACCCATGAGCACCTGGCAGAGGATCTCCTTTTTCTGAAGGAACTCCATCCGGAAATGATCGGCATCGGCCCGTTCATCCCGCATAGCGCAACTCCGCTTAAAGATGCTCAGGGAGGGACGGTTGAAGATACGCTCGTGATGATTGCAATGGCAAGATTGCTCATTCCGGATGCGCTGATGCCTGCCACAACGGCAATGGGAACTCTTGATCATACAGGCAGGGAAAAGGCGCTTGCAGCGGGTAGTAACGTAGTGATGCCCATACTCTCCCCACTGAGCGTCCGCAGGAAATATGCGCTATATGAGAACAAGATTTGCACGGGGGACGAGGCTTCCCAATGCAGAAGCTGTATGGAGATGAGGATCGCAGCCGCCGGCTATAAGATTGATCTCACTAGAGGGGATCACTGCAGCTTCAACCGCACACCAGAGAAAAGCTAGAGGGAAAGGTTTATTTTAGGCTTATAAGTGAATAATTTCACGTTCGATGGCCTGGAGATAAAAGTACATGCAGCCAAGAGGGTTTTATACGAAGTGATCGTGATCTCATAGAAGGATGCTGACATAACTAAGTTCATGCTTCCGGAGCTAGTTTTGTACGAAGTGATCTCATAGAAGGATGCTGACATAACTTTTAGGAGGAGATTTAATGTCAACGTTGCCAAAAAAGAATGCGCTGGGTTTTTATGAAATCCGTCTGGAATCCATCGGCGGACTTGGGGCCAACCTTGCGGGTAAAATGCTTGCCGAGACCGGTGCGATTGAGCTTGGCTTCAATGCATCCAACTTCTCATCTTACGGCTCCGAAAAAAAAGGGACTCCTATCAAAACATTCGTCCGCTTCTGTGATCCAGAAGTCGAAATCAGGGACCACAGTCCAATTGAAGAGCCCCATCTGGTTGCTGTTTTTCATGAGGCCCTGTACAAGACGGTTAACGTGGTCAGTGGCCTGCAGCCGGACGGTGTTGTCCTGGTGAATACCTCGCGCGGTTTCGATGAGGTCCGGGCAGATCTGAAGCTGGAATACGGTACGGTTGCATTGGTGGATGCCATGGGGATCGCCGTTGAGGAGCAGACGAAAGTCAATACCTCGATGCTTGGCGCTATGTTCCGTATCTGTGATTTCCTTGATCCGGAAGCGATGCGCAAGGTGATCCGCAGAACCTTTGAGAAAAAATATCCGCACCTGGTGGAACCGAACATCCGCACCTTCGACCGGGGATATAACGAAGTGAAATTCAAAACCTACGAAGTGCCTGCAGGGACACAGGCTGTACCTTTCAAGCGTGCGCAGTCTCTGCTCGGCTACGAGACACAAGTTCCCGGCGGTGTGATTCTCGCGCAGGGCAACAGTATTCAGAAGGATCTGAGCGGCTCGCGTTCAGGTGTACTGCCGGTCCTTGATGTGGATTCATGTATTAGCTGCGCGGCATGCGACAATGTATGCCCTGACAACTGTTTTGTCTGGGAGGAAGGCGAAGACAAGCGTGGACGGCCCCAGCAGATCCTGCTTGGCATCGACTATCACTACTGTAAAGGCTGCCTGAAATGCATTGAAGTATGCCCCACAGAAGCCCTCACCAGTATCCGTGAAGAAGTGGGTTTTGCCGAAGAGCATCGCGTTCCCCAAGTGTTCAAGTGATGGAAAGGGAGGAAACAACAATGGCTGTTAGTGAAGATGCACAGACTGAGATCATTGTAGCTGAACAAGTCACTCACTTCGAATCCGGTAATGAAATGGCGGCTACTGCGGCTGCCCAGATAAATTACCACATTATGGGTTATTTTCCCATTACACCATCTACAGAAGTTGCCCAGTACTTGGATCAGATGAAAGCGAACGGTCTACACGATATTCAACTAATCGCAGCAGATGGTGAACATGGTTCTGCCGGGATATGCTACGGTGCGGCTATGGCGGGTGCACGCGTGATTAACGCAACCAGTTCCCAAGGTTTTCTGTATATGCTGGAGCAGCTTCCCACCCAGTCCGGGACACGGTTCCCGATGGTGCTTAACCTCGTTACCCGTGCAGTGAGCGGGCCGCTTGATATCCGTGGAGATCATTCTGACTTGTACTACGGTCTTAATACAGGCTGGGTGATCCTGACTGCCAGCACCCCGCAGGCTGTATATGACATGAATATCATGGCCCTCAAAATAGCTGAACATTCTGAGGTGCGTCTGCCTGTAATCGTTGCTTATGACGGTTTCTTCACCTCCCACCAGAAACGCAAAGTCCAATACTTTAAAGAGAATGAAGTTGTACAAAATTTTGTAGGTCCGAATCCCAATCCCAACTATCCGAATGTCTCGGACCCTGCCCATCCGGTGACCATAGGGGCGCATATGGGTGGTGATGACCTGCTGAACAACCACTATCAGCTATCGGTAGCTCTGGAAAAAGCAGGTGAGGTCTATGCGGAGGTCGCCCGGGAATATGCCGCGTTGTCAGGACGTGAACATAAAGTTCTCGACCTGTACCGTATGGATGATGCCGAAGTCGCTGTGTTCCTGCTGAACTCCGCAGGGGAATCCGCCAAGGATACCGTAGACGCGCTTCGGGCTAAAGGCATCCGGGCAGGCTTGGTCCGTCCCAACCTCATTCGTCCGTTCCCGGCGGAGCAGCTGCGGCAAGCCCTTAAGAATGTCAAGGCACTGCTTGTCGGTGAACGCGCTGATTCCTATGGGGCCCAGGGCGGTAATCTGACCCACGAGATCCGTTCTGCGCTGCAGGTAGATCCGGACAACAAGACAATCATCCTCTCCCGTATTTTTGGTCTGGGCGGCAAGGATTTCTATGCGGATGATGCAGAAGCCTTTTTTCAACTGGCTATGGATGCAGCGGCTAAAGGGTATGCCGAGAAACCGTTCGACTATCATGGTTACTACCCCGGGGATGCCAAGGATGCACTTGTTCCTGTGATGGAACCGCTGCATGGCGATGCGTACAAAAGCGGCCTCATTGAGGTGACTCCCAGTGAAGATACCGGCCTGCTGAAAGTGAAGCTTCCCCCGCTCCGTCAACTGACTGCCAAGCCGCACCGCCTGGCCCCGGGGCATGGCGCCTGTCCCGGCTGTGGCGCACTTTCGGCACTGGAGCTGTTCTTCAAGGGAATCGAAGGCGATATGGTGGTCCTGTTCCAGACGGGCTGTGCGTATGTGGTAACGGCAAGCTACCCGTATTCCTCCCATAACCAGACCTTTGTACACAACCTGTTCCAGAACGGAGCAGCTACACTCGCCGGAATGGTGGATGCCTTCTACGAATTGAAGCGGCGCGGCGAAGTCCAGATTAGTGACGACATCACCTTCGTGATGGTGTCCGGCGACGGCGGTATGGATATCGGCATGGGGGCAACCGTAGGCGCGGCTCTCCGCAACCATAAAATGATCATCCTTGAATATGATAACGAGGGCTACATGAACACCGGCTCCCAACTGTCTTACTCGACTCCGATGGGGCACATGACCAGCACCTCCGGGGTAGGGAAGGCGCAGAAGGGTAAAAAAGGGCATCACAAGGATACGGCGCAAATTCTGGCGGCCTGCAACATTCCTTATGTATTTACCGGTGCTGAATCCAACCCCCAGGATTTGCTGCAAAAGGCTGCCAAGGCACAGTGGTATGCCAACAACGTCGGTACTGCCTACGGAAAGCTGCTCTGCGCCTGCCCGCTGAACTGGAAGACGAGTGACCATAGCGGCTATGATCTGGTAAAAGCGGCTGTGGATTCCTGCTTCTTCCCGCTGTATGAAATTGAACAGGGCATCACGAGCATCACCTACAATCCGGAATTGAAGGGCAAGCGCATCCCGGCAGTAGAGTGGCTGAAGGGAATGGGCAAAACCAAACATCTGCTGAAGGATGAAGAGCTGCTGCAAAATTTCGAAGCCGAAATTGAACGCCGCTGGAGCCGGTTGAAGCTCAAGAATGAGAGTTCGCTGCTCTAACTGCCCTAGGGCAGGGTTGTGTAGAGGCCGACAGATAAAGGGGTTGGCCTCATCCTCATCCTTTTTAACTGAAAATCATTCTCAATATATTCTATTTGGATTTCAGCAAAAGATGTTGCATTTCTAAATATCGCGCTCAACTTTTTACCTTGAGTGGAAGGAGCATTCTTAATGAAACAACAACCAATCAGTAACAGTGGGGGCGTAGCGGAGGCCGACGAGAAGCTGATGAAAGTCCAGGCCGCGATTTCGCAATTCAAAATGATTCAGGGGGCTTTGATTCCCGTGCTTCATGAAATTCAGGATATCTACGGCTATCTGCCGGAGCCCGTTCTCCAGATCGTGTCTGCTGAACTTCACTTGCCGATGAGTGAAATCTATGGTGTGGCATCGTTTTATCATTTCTTTTCGCTGACCCCCAAAGGGGAGAATGTGGTCCATGTGTGCCTCGGCACAGCTTGCTATATCAAGGGTGCACAAGGTGTGCTTGACCGGCTGAGCACGGAGCTGAAGGTCCCTGTACAAGGAACCACCGAAGACAATAAATTCACACTGGAAGCGACCCGCTGTCTGGGGGCCTGCGGCCTTGCACCCGTCATGACCATTGGCGAAAAAGTCCATGGACGGCTGGTACCCAATAACATTCCGAAAATTCTGAAGGAATACAATTGATGCTCTTGCGCCTCTGGCGCATTTGATACGGGAGGTATGAGTATGAAGCTCTTAACGGATCTTGATGCTATCAGAACGCTTACGCAAGGTCGTCTGGATAACCGGAAAATCACCGGAGAATCTCCTGATTCCATCCGGTTCAGGTCAGTGATGGTATGCGGGGGGACAGGATGTACATCGTCTGATTCCAATCAGATTATTGCTAAGCTGAACCAGGAAATCGCAGGCCACGGCATCCAGGAGCAGGTGGAGGTCGTGCGCACAGGCTGCTTCGGCCTATGCGAGCTCGGGCCAGTCGTCATCGTCTATCCGGAAGGTATATTTTATAGCAGGGTAGAGGTTCAGGATATTCCGAAGCTGGTGGAAGCACATCTGCTCCATGGCAAACCTTACGAGAAGAAAATTTACGAGAAGACCAAGCAGGACGGCGAAACCCTGAACTTTGAAGAAACGGAATTCTACAAAAAACAAGTGCGGATCGCTTTGCACAACTGCGGGGTTATTGACCCGGAAAATATTGATGAGTACATCGGCAGTGACGGCTATCAGGCGCTTGGCAAGGTGCTGAAGACCATGGGACGCCAGGAGGTGATTGATACCATCAAGCAATCGGGTCTGCGGGGACGCGGCGGCGGCGGGTTCAACACAGGTCTGAAGTGGGAATTTGCAGCCAAGCAGGATAAGAAGCAAAAGTACGTCATTTGTAATGCGGACGAAGGGGACCCCGGGGCATTTATGGACCGTTCAATCCTCGAAGGCAACCCTCACTCGGTCATTGAGGCGATGGCGATTGCCGGGTATGCCATTGGTTCCAGTCAAGGCTTCATCTATGTCCGTGCGGAATATCCAATCGCTGTCCAACGATTCGTGAAAGCGCTTGCCCAAGCCCGCGAATATGGTCTGCTCGGCGATAATATCCTGGGAACCGGCTTTTGCTTTAACATTGATGTACGGCTTGGAGCCGGAGCTTTTGTCTGCGGAGAAGAAACAGCTCTGATTCACTCGGTGGAGGGTCACCGGGGAATGCCAACCCCCAAACCGCCTTTTCCGGCCGTTCAAGGTCTGTGGGAGCAGCCGACAATCATCAATAATGTTGAAACCCTGGCAAATGTTGCCCAGATTATTCTGAAGGGTGCCGCATGGTATGCAGGTATCGGAACCGAAAAATCTAAGGGCACCAAAGTATTCGCTTTGGGCGGAAAAGTCGTGAATACCGGCCTGGTTGAGGTTCCCATGGGAATAACCCTGCGTGAAGTTATTTTTGAAATCGGCGGCGGGATTCCGGGCGGTAAAAAATTCAAGGCGGTACAGACCGGAGGGCCTTCCGGCGGCTGTCTGACAGAAGAGCACCTGGACTGCAGCATTGATTTTGATACGCTGACCAGTCTGGGTTCGATGATGGGCTCCGGCGGTATGATTATCATGGACGAAGATACCTGCATGGTCGACGTTGCCCGGTTCTACCTGGATTTCACACGTGATGAGTCCTGCGGGAAATGCACGCCTTGCCGCATTGGCACCAAACGTCTGCTGGAGCTGCTCGACAAGATCACTGAAGGCAAAGGAAGTATGGAGGATCTCGAGAAGCTAGAGAATCTCTCGGTCCAGATCAAGAATGCCTCCCTGTGTGCCTTGGGCCAGACCGCTCCGAATCCGGTATTGTCCACCATCAAGTATTTCCGCGAAGAGTACATGGCCCATATTGTCGACAAAAAATGTCCGGCAGGCGTCTGTAAATCGCTGATTTCTTATCAGATCGATTCTGATCTGTGCCGGGGCTGCAGCCTTTGTGCCAAAAAGTGTCCAACGGATGCGATCTCCGGTGAAATGAAGGAACCGTTTGTCATCGACACGGCGGTCTGCATCAAGTGCGGGGTCTGCTTCGATGTATGCAAGTTCAAAGCCGTAGCGATAGTCTGACGAGAGGAGTGATTACTTTGGATACGATTAAATTCATGATTGACGGGATCGAGGCAGAAGTCACCAAAGGTACAACTGTGCTCGAAGCAGCCCGTAATCAAGGTGTTGATATACCCTCCCTGTGTTATTTGAAAGAAATCAACCACTCGTCCAGCTGCCGGGTATGTGTGGTTGAAGTGGGCCCGAGGCTCATTGCCTCCTGCACGCTGATTGCGGAAGAAGGCATGAAGATTCAGACGAACACCCAGAAGGTCCGGGATGCCCGCCGTGCTTCCGTCGAGCTTTTGCTGTCCGATCATAATCAGGAATGTCTAAGCTGCTCCCGCAGCGGCGGCTGTGAGCTGCAGGACGTCTCCAGTAATCTTAATATCCGTAAAGTGACTTACACCGGTGAGAAATCCAGCCAGGAGAAAGACTATACTTCTCCGGCTATCGTCCGTGATGCATCGAAATGTATCCTTTGCGGCCGCTGTGTCGGGGCTTGCGGGACTATGCAGACCGTGGGTGCGATCAGCTTTGCGAAGCGCGGGTTTGATACGGTGATCTCCACCGCGTTTGGCCGTCCGCTTGCCGAGTCCACCTGCGTCAACTGCGGCCAGTGTATTATGGCTTGTCCTGTAGGCGCACTTAGTGAACGTGAGAACATCGACGATGTGTGGGATGATCTTGCAGACCCGGCCAAATATGTTGTTGTCCAGACAGCGCCTGCTGTTCGTGTAGCCCTGGGAGAAGAATTTGGCCTGCCGGTTGGAACCCGGGTTACCGGTAAAATGGTCGCAGCCCTGCGGAAGCTTGGATTTGATAAAGTATTTGATGCTAATTTCGGTGCCGATCTTACCATTATGGAAGAAGGGACCGAACTGCTCTCCCGCCTTGGCAGCGGAGAGAACCTGCCGCTTATGACGTCCTGCTGCCCCGGCTGGGTGAAATTTATGGAGCATAACTTCCCTGACAGGCTGGGTAACCTGTCTACCTGCAAATCGCCGCATGAAATGGAAGGCTCCATGGTGAAGTCCTTCTTCGCCAAGAAAGCGGGGATAGATCCAAAGAATATTGTGGTTGTCTCCATCATGCCTTGTACCGCCAAGAAGTACGAGGGTGCGCGTGAAGAACTGTCGAGGGAAGGGCTGCAGGATGTCGACTGGGTCCTCACCACGCGTGAGCTTGCGGCAATGATCAAAGAAGCCGGTTTAGACTTTGTGAACCTGAAGGATGAAGCGTTCGATAATCCGATCGGCAAGGGTTCGGGTGCTGCTGTTATTTTTGGTGCAACCGGTGGTGTGGCAGAAGCGGCACTTCGTACCGTGTTCGAGATCACCTCAGGCAAAGCACTCGATACCATTGAATATACCGCTGTCCGTGGCATGGAGGGCATTAAGGAAACCGTCATTGATTTGCCCACCGGCCAGAGAATTCGTACGGCTGTTGTTCATGGCCTCGGCAACGCGCGTAAGCTGATGGAAGCGATGGAGCGGGGTGACAAGACCTATGACTTCATGGAAGTCATGGCATGCCCCGGCGGCTGTATCACTGGCGGGGGTCAGCCCATCGTGGATGCCGGAACCTCCGAGCGGATTGATATTAAGGCAGAGCGTGCAAAAGCCATCTACACCGAAGATGAGGCCCAAACGGTTCGCAAATCGCATAACAATCCTTACATCAAAGCTCTTTATGAAGAATTCTTAGGGGAGCCTAACGGTCACCTGGCACATGAACTGCTGCATACTCACTATATTAAGCGTTCCAAGGTTTAGGCTTATGCCCACAAGCTTTGAGGTCTAGTTCATGGAGGTTGATGGATGTGCGGAAGGATTGGGAAGCAGCGGACTTTATCAATGATGAGGAAATTCGCCTGAGTCTTGAAGAAGCCAAGGTGAAGGCGGGTGATTCCGCCTATGTCCAGACCATCTTGGAAAAAGCGAGAGCATGCGAGGGACTGACCCACCGGGAGGCGGCTGTCCTGCTTGAAGTCGCAGAGACTGAGGTGCTTGACAGTATTAACTGCTCGGCCAAGGTAATCAAAGAGAAAATTTACGGCAACCGCATTGTATTGTTCGCTCCACTATATATAAGCAACTATTGCGTCAATAATTGCGAGTACTGCGGATATAAACACACCAACGGGGATTTTCTGCGGCGGAAGCTGGATCTGGATAAGTTGGCGGATGAAGTCCGTGTGCTTCAGGAATTAGGCCATAAACGGCTTGTCGTTGAAGCAGGAGAAGATCCGGTGAATTGTGACATTGACTATGTTGTCGAAGCGATCAAGACCATCTATTCGGTTAAGGTGGATAACGGAAGCATCCGCCGTGTGAATATTAACATAGCAGCTACTACCGTTGAAGACTACTCAAAGCTTAGGGATGCAGAAATCGGAACCTATATTTTGTTTCAGGAGACCTACCACAGACCCACCTATGCTACCATGCACCCTAAGGGACCCAAAAGCGATTACGACTGGCACACTACAGCCATGGACCGGGCGCAAATGGGAGGGATTGATGATGTGGGGATAGGTGTTCTCTACGGCCTATATGACTATAAGTACGATACAGTTGCCATGCTGATGCATGCGGAGCATTTGGAGGAGAGGTTTGGGGTAGGCCCTCACACCGTTTCCGTTCCCAGATTGCGGGAGGCGGAGGGCGTGAATCTGGAGGTGTATCCGCATTTGGTGAAGGATGAGGACTTCAAAAGGCTTGTTGCTGTCTTGCGGCTCGCCGTTCCTTATGCCGGAATGATTCTGTCCACCCGCGAAGAACCGTCATTCCGTGACGAGGTGATTAAGCTTGGCATTTCTCAGGTGAGTGCAGGCTCCAGTACGGGGGTCGGGGGTTACATGGAGACCAAACAGGGAACCGGAGGCCGGCCGCAAGAGAAGCCTCAATTCGAAGTCAGCGACCATCGTTTGCCGGAGGAAATTATCCGCGGATTGTGTCAGGACGGATATGTTCCCAGCTATTGTACAGCCTGCTATCGGGAAGGACGGACAGGGGACCGTTTTATGCGGCTCGCCAAATCCGGACAGATTCATAATATATGCCAGCCGAACTCTCTGTTAACTTTTAAAGAATATTTGCTGGATTACGCAGATGAAACAACACGTACCTTGGGGGAAGAGATCATTCGCAAGGGGCTTGAGGATATTCCGAAGGAAGCCGCGAGAAAAGCAACGATGGACCGGCTCCGGCGCATTGAGAATGGTGAACGGGATTTGCGTTTCTAAAATCGCATATTGAGGAGAGAATTGCTATGCAATTTACACCACAATCTAACAAAATGCACATTGCTGTTTTTGGCAAAAGAAATGCCGGAAAGTCCAGTCTGATCAACGCGCTCACAGGGAAATCGACCTTGCTGGTCAGTGATGAGCCCGGAACGACGGCTGAACCCATTTTTCAATATGTGGAGATCAAGAATGTGGGGACCGCTATTATCGTAGATACAGCCGGAATTGATGATGCTGACCTCTTCCGCGTGCAAAAGACGAGAGAGGTGATGGATCTGACCGATCTGGGCATCATGATCTTCTCGGATGAAGCGGGCGACTACAAGCTGGAGAAGGAATGGGTACACGAACTGGACAAACGGAACATTCCCGTCATTGGAGTCATTGCCAAAACCGACGATCATTATGTTGATATTGATTCGCTGAAGGCAAATCTGAATGTACCCATCGTGAAGCTCAGTGTGAAGCGGAATTCCAATCTTGGCAGTCTGCGCCATGCCATGAGCGCCTTGGCTCCTGCTGAATTTGAACGAAACAGCATTGTAGGTGATCTCGTGAACCTGGGGGACCTGGTCGTTATGGTAATGCCGGAGATGATCCCTGCTCCCAAATACCGGCTGGTTGCCTCCCAGCAGCAAATCCTCCGCGACCTGCTCGATCATCACGCGATAGCGTTGTCGGTTACTGAAGAAGAGCTGCCTGAGCTGCTCGCGCGCTTAAACAAGCTGCCCGATCTTGTTATTACGGATTCGCAGGTATTTGACAGAGTGAATGAGATTATACCGGCGAGTGTGCCATTAACCACCTTTGCAATTCTGATGGCGCGTTTTAAGGGGGATTTGAAAACCTTTGTGACCGGTGCCGCGATGATATCCAGCCTGAAGCCTGGGGACAAGGTGCTGCTGTCAGAGGCCTGTATCCACCACCCGCATAACGGAGAGATCGACCGTATGCTCGTCAAAGCCAAACTGCAGGAAATGGCTGGCGGCGGGCTGGATATTACGACAAGTGTGGGGCCTGATTTCCCTGATGACGTCTCTGATTATAAACTGATCGTTCACTGCGGCGGCTGTATATTCAACCGGAAGCAACTGATGATGCGGCTGCGGAGCTCGGGTGTACAAAACGTGCCGATTACCAACTATGGCATCGCCTTTGCCTATTTTCACGGGATTCTGCCGCGTGTGCTGGAAGTCCTGGAAGTGAAGGCTTGAGCAGGCTGTCCAGGGTGGAGAACCCGCTGAAATCTTTCCGCGAAGAGCAGGATGCACTAGGTGTCAGGAATATACCAAAAGCAGCGTATTACGGGATTCATACCGCTAGGGCTATGGATAATTTCGCTGTAAGCGGCAGAACGGTCAACGTTCATTTGCTTCATGGCCTAATAACAGTGAAGAAAGCTGCGGCACAGGCTCATTTGCAGCTAAATACCTATCCGGCAGCGATAGCCCGGGCGATTGTGCAGGCCTGTGATGAGCTTCTGGCCGGTGCCTACAGGGAGCAATTTACGGTAGATGCCATGCAGGGCGGTGCCGGGACATCGGCCAATATGAATGTGAACGAAGTCATCGCTAACCGTGCTATTGAGCTCATGGGCGGAGAGCGGGGAGACTATTCACGGGTACATCCACTGGATCACGTCAACTGCTGCCAATCTACCAATGATATCTATCCCACGGCACTAAGAATTGCCGCAATCGGGCTGGTTCGGCGGCTGAGTCAAGCTTTTGCGTCCTTGCAGGAAGCCCTTCAGGAGAAAGAGCATGCCTTCGCCGATGTGCTCAAGCTGGGCCGTACCGAGCTCATGGATGCCTTGCCGATGATGGCAGGGCAGGGCTTTGGAGCCTATGCCAAAGCGGTAGCCCGGGACCGCTGGCGCCTGTACAAAGTGGAGGAGCGGCTCAGGGAGATCAACATTGGAGGAACTGCAATTGGCACGGGCCTCAATGCACCGGTAAAATATACGTTTTTGATGACTGATATTTTGCAGGATTTGACCGGATATGGGCTGGCCCGTAGTGAATATCCGATGGACCCTACGCAGAATATGGATGTTTTTGCTGAAGTATCCGGGCTGTTGAAGGCAGCTTCTATTAATCTATTGAAAATTTCCGGTGATCTGCGTCTGCTGGCCAGCGGGCCGGTTGGGGGTCTGGGGGAGCTTGAATTGCCGGCGGTGCAGGCAGGCTCCTCCATTATGCCGGGTAAAGTCAATCCGGTAATGGCAGAGATGGCGGGGCTTGTGGCGATGCGTGTCATTGCCAATGATACGGCTGTAACGCTGGCGGCTGCGGGCGGCCAGCTGGAGCTGAATGCGTTCATGCCGCTGATTGCGGATGCGCTCCTGGAGTCCCTGGAGGTCCTGGCCAATGCTGTACGGCTGTTCGAAGAGCGCTGTGTCCGCGGTATCCGGATCTGTGAGCAGCGGTGTTATGAAAGGGTTGAGAATTCCTCCGCTTTGGCAGCCGCGCTGATACACCACATCGGATACGAGAAAAGTGCCGAGGTAGCCAAACGGGCAAGCCAAGAAGGCAAAACGGTGCGGCAGGTACTGCTGGAGGCTCAGCTTCTACCGGAGGCTGAGCTGGATCAAATCCTGAATCCGTATCAAGTAACCAAACCGGGTGTACCCGGTAAATAAGTCCAGCTCGGTGCTAGCCGCTGGGGGAAGGAGAGAGCCGTGTGAGTGTGAACGATACCCCGCGCCCGAATCGCCTGCATATCGCCCTGTTTGGCAGGAGCAACGCAGGGAAATCAAGCCTGATCAACGCAATCACCAAACAGGATGCCGCGGTTGTGTCACCCGTCAAAGGAACGACAACAGATCCGGTGTATAAAGCGATGGAGCTGCTGCCGCTCGGGCCAGTAGTATTTATTGATACCGCCGGCCTGGATGAAGCAGGTGAGCTGGGTGAGTTGAGGAAACAGAAGACGTTGGAGGTTCTTAACAAATCCGATATGGCCCTGATCGTTGTCGATGCTGTCTGCGGTGTGAACCCATATGACCGGCAGATTGCCGAGACCGTCCGCAGTAAGAGCATCCCCGCAATGGGCATCTTGAATAAAATAGATTGCATAGCGGACCAGCAGACATCTCATGCGGGTGATCTTGCTGTTCTTGTTGATCAGGCGGAGCAGGAACTGGGCTGTAAGGTGATCCCTGTATCTGCACTTGAGCAGCAGGGAATTAGCGGACTGATGAAGGCACTGATTGCTGCTGTGCCGGATGCCGAGGATAAATTCCGCATTATCGGCGACCTGGTCTCTCCGGGAGACTTGGTCGTACTGGTGGTTCCGATTGACAAGGCAGCGCCCAAAGGCAGATTGATTCTTCCGCAGCAGCAGACCATCCGTGACCTGCTGGAGAGCGATGCCATTGCGGTGGTTACGAAGGAATTCGAGCTGAAGGAAACGCTGGAGAGTCTCGGCAAGAAGCCCCGGCTTGTGGTGACAGACTCACAGGTATTCCTGAAGGCTGCAGCTGATACACCCAAAGACATTCCGCTTACCTCATTTTCTATCCTGTTTGCCCGGCACAAAGGTAATCTGGAAGAGATGGTGAGGGGCGCGCGTGCCATCGACGGGCTTCAGCATGGTGACAGAGTGCTCATTGCCGAGGCCTGTACCCATCACGGGCAGGCAGATGATATCGGCAAAGTGAAAATTCCGCGCTGGATCCGGCAAGCCACCGGCAAGCAGCTGCAATTCGAATACGCCAGTGGCATGAAGTTCCCGGACAATCTGGATGATTACTCCCTTATTGTGCACTGTGGGGGCTGTATGCTGAACCGCAGACAGATGCTCTGGCGGGTGGAGCAAGCGATTAGAGCCGGGGTGCCCATCGTCAATTATGGCGTTGCGATTGCCTATGTCCAGGGTATTCTGGAGCGGGCGATTTTACCGTTTCCGCTTGCCCGTATAGCCTGGGAAGAGAGCGGGACGCATGAGTGATTTGTGTTTGTGTAAGAGGGATGACCGCCTTTCTGGAACCGAAAGGCGGTTTTTCTATGGGTTTCCTTGCATAGGTTCTGCTCCTGCATATTAATTTTCCTTTCAAAGAAAGATAGCCGCCTATATAATGGGAATCACTTGTGGTTGATTTGGTTGAAAATTGAAATTTGCGAAGAACTGAATTTTAGAGGGAGATGATGGATTGAAGCAGAAAGGCGCATTTTCGAGGTTGAGTACATATATGCTGAAGCACAAGCTGCTCTATACCGTACTGCTGCTGATTACATTGTTCAGCATTGTTCTGGATCTGACAATGGCCTGGTTTCTGGCCAGAATTACGGATGCGGCGGTCCGTATGGATGTGGAGGCTTTCAGCGGACTCGCCTGGTTCGGGGGGCTTTTCCTGATTACCGCAGGCGTGAGCAGCTATTTCAGTGCCTACCTCAAAATCAATATTTCCGCCAAAATCAGAAATGAGCTGCGCCTGGATCTGATGAACCATACGCTGCTGCTGCCGCAATCCTATTTTGACCGCAATCATTCTGGAGATCTATTGTCCCGTTTTACCAATGATAATCAATCAGTCGGAGAAGCCTGCGGACAGGTTATGATTGATCTTTTGCGCAATCCGCTCTTGGCTGTGGCGTCTTTTGCCTATCTGATCTATATTAACTGGCTGCTTGCACTGATCTGTATTACCATGGGGCCGCTGCTCTATCTGGTCGGTAAGGTTTTTGGCAAAGCGATGCGGAAGAACAGTGTGCAGGTACAGGAGAATATGAGCCGGACGACTTCATTTCTGAACGATATTCTGGGCAGTAGTATGGTCTTCAAGTCATTCTCGATTGAGCGCAGACTGATGAAGCAGTACAAAGGCTACAGTGACAGCATTAATGCCGGAGAGCAGAATCGGGGACGGATTGAAGGGGCTACGGGGGCACTGTCCTCTGTATTAGGAAATCTCACCTTTCTGCTGGCTCTGGTCATCGCGGGATATTTTGTCGCCAAAGGTTCGCTTGAGGTAGGAGCCATGATCGCATTCATTCAATTGATGAATTATCTGGTTATGCCTTTCTCGGCGTTGCCGGGACTTGTGGCTTCCATGCAGCAGTCGCTGGGAGCGGCGCAGCGGATCTTTGAGGTGATGGATGCGCCTGCTGAGGTAGAGGCTCTGCCTGAGAAACAAATGCAGCATCCCGAGTTTGAGCAGCTAAATCTGTCGGAGGTAACGTTCAGTTATCCCGGGGCCGGGAAGCTCAGCTTAAACCAGGCTAGTCTTGAATTGCCGCAGGGGATGCAGATGGCGGTGGTCGGGCCGAGCGGAGGCGGGAAGTCTACGTTATTCAAGCTTCTGCTGGGCTTCTACAATCCGGATGAAGGCGAGATTTTAATCAATGGCCAAACGGTTCAGGGGATGAGTCTGGAGCAGCTTAGAAGCCATTTTGCCTATGTGCCACAGGAGTCCGGGCTATATACAGGCAGTATCCGCGAAAATATCCGCAATGGCAGGCAGGATGCCTCGGAGGAAGAGGTAATAGAGGCGCTTCGTCAGGCCAATGCCTATGATTTCGTAATGGAGCTGCCTGAAGGGGTAGACTCTGAGATCGGTGAGCATGGCTCGCGGCTCTCCGGCGGCCAGCGCCAGCGGCTTTCGATTGCAAGAGCGATGCTGAAGAACGCGCCGATTCTACTGCTGGATGAAGCAACAGCCGCGCTGGATAACGAATCGGAGAAAATGGTGCAGCAGGCCATCCGCAAGCTGATGAAGGACAAAACCACCATCGTTATTGCCCACCGTCTGTCAACGATTCAGAGCGCCGACGTCATTCTGGTGATGGAGAACGGGGAGATTGTAGAGCGCGGTAACCATGAGGAACTGCTTGCGGCAGAAGGGCGCTACTATGATCTCTACAACTCCCAGCTGGAGCAGGAGGAGACAGAGGGGAAGGAAGAAAGGTCAACGAATGAGGAGTATGGGGATAAGCAGGGGGCTCTCCTCACTCCAAGCTGAAATTTTGAGGGGTAAACATGAACATAAATGATAATTATCTAAAAGAACAATGAAGCCACGTGTATTGGATAAATGGCGGACCTTGCGCCGGAAAGACCTGGTGAGATCAGAACGGCAAAAAAAACCTGTTGAGCTTGCTGCATATCACAGCCGCAATACGGTGATTGGCTCGTTGTCGCAGATTTCGCCGTTGTCATGGAAGCCGAAACTTTCATAGAGCTTTCAAGATTGAATAGGATACGCCGGTTCTCCAGCGTGATTGTTCTAAGTGAAATCATACAGGTCATCCCCTTTCGGTGAAAAGTCACCCGGACTAAGCACTATTGTATATTCTCCCGGGTCATATGCTAAAATGGCACTAATACATTATACCAGACAAGGAGGCCGCCATGCAGCCGATACTCCCCGAAGATATCCAGTTCCAGATCGATCAACTTGCCAATCAGGAGCTTTATGTACACCTTGAACTTACGACAGGCGCCTATGCCAGTCATCTGGACAGTACCCGGCATCCGGCATCAGCCTTCATCTCCAATGCGGTGATCCGGTATACACAAGGTTCTATCTCTGGTACAGGTCCATACCGGGTGGGCTTAAAGACAACGCTTGGCTGGATTTATGCCGAAGGCCTTACACACATTGATGAAATGGACAAGGATCGGCTAATCCTGGCAGGGCATGACAGTCAGGGAAAGCTGATTGTTGCCTTGCAACTAAGCCGGGACAAGTTTTGATGAAAGCGGAGGATCAAACATCTATGAATCATAATCATGCAGAACACCAGCGAATCCTGGTTGTGCTCCCTCATCCCGACGACGAATCTTTTGTTGCATCAGGGACGTTATCAATGTACATAGCAAGCGGTGCAGAGGTCACCTATGCTTGTCTGACCCTAGGAGAGATGGGGCGCAACATGGGCATCCCGCCGTTCGCGAACCGTGTCACCTTGCCGGCAATCCGTAAGGACGAACTGGCAGCCTCCTGCCTTGCGATCGGTATCCAGGATCTAAGAATGCTCGGGTTCCACGATAAAATGATCGAATTCGAAGACGAGGATCTTCTGGACTCTCAAATTATGCAGCTGCTCAAGGAACTGACGCCATCGCTGGTCATCACCTTCTATCCAGGGTACAGTGTGCATCCCGATCACGATGCCACCGGAGCTGCTGTCATCCGAACGATTGACCGGCTCCCTGCGGCAGAGCGTCCATTGGTATATTGCAGCGCGTTCGCCAGCAATCGCGAGCAGATGATCGGAAAAGCGGATGTGACCATAGACGTAACCGAATTCCTTGCGAATAAAATGGCCTCGATTCAGGCGCACCGGACGCAATTCCAAGCGGCAGAGCTTGTGGGAAACCAGGATCTTACGGAAGAGGAAATGCGGAGGCGGTTTGGAACAGAACAGTTCTGGACCTACCGGTTTGTTGAATCTTCGTAACATTGTTATGAAATTGTACGAATCTTAAGTTATCTTACAGTAATACAAAGGGTGCCTTACAGCCGGATCACAACCGGAGAAAGGCACCCTTTGTACTGCGCTAGAGTAAGCTTACGCTCCCTATTCCACAGTGTGCAGGATGAATTTATCGATGGCGTATTTCACGCCGTCTTCATTGTTGCTGAGGGTGATGAAATCGGCAATGTCCTTCAGCGCCGGGATTGCGTTAGCCATGGCTACGCCAAGGCCGGCAGCTTCGAGCATTTCGTGGTCATTCCAGGAGTCGCCGACGGCGATGGTTTCGGACAGCTCGCAGCCGAAGTGGGCTGCCAGGAACTCCAGAGCCAGACCCTTAGTACCCTCATGGTGCATGATCTCCAGGAAATGCGGCTTGGATTTCGTGATGTGTACGGAATCGCCCAGCAGCTCACGCAGAATCGGTGACAGCTCATCCAGGAAGGCCGGATCGTCGATGATCAGCATTTTTGGTGTTTTTTGCGGAACAAGCTTTTCCCAGTCCGGCTCAATAAAATATTGGGTTCCGTTGAGTGTGGCATAGTCAATCAGCTTTTGATTTTCTTCACGTGCATACAGCTTGTCATCAATGTAGGTCTGTAAGTGCAGGTTATGCTCTACGCAATAGCTGAACAGCTTCCGTACGGCATCTTGTGGCACATAACGCTCGTAGAGCACCTTTTCATCCATCAGGTTCTTCACAAGTGCACCCTGGTAGGTGATAATCGGTACGTTCAGTCCGGTCTGGCGGGCAATAGCCTGGGCGGAAGCATAGGCGCGTCCGGTAGCCAGGGTAACCACAACGCCTGCGGCAACGGCCTGTTCCAGTGCTGTTTGTGTGGCAGGGGTAACTTCCTTGGTATCCGTAATCAGGGTGTCGTCAATATCGATTGCAATCAATTTGTACATGCAGGTTCTCTCCTAATGGTTTGGTGAGCGCAGCCAATGAGTGTTTCCACACCCGTGAGATACGCTGTAGTAATCATGCTGTGAGCCTATGCGGAAGGCTAGACTCTTTCTCTAATAGGCGGAGAACTTGGGGGAACTCAGGCTTTTTTTCTAAAATGCTGCATTCGCTGCCTGGGATCAGGTTCCCTCAAGTCATCTCGCATTTCACCTTTACTTCAAGCATCGTTCGGGTGAATCTCTGTACATAAGCGCAATTTGTCTGATCAAATCATTTATCTGATGAAATCAGAAAGCCAGGTTCTTCACTTTCTTGGGCTGCAGGTCCAGGTTCCGGGCTAAGTTCGGCCATCAGCATAGCTGCAAGAATACATAGACAGCCAAGCAACGCCGACATGCCGAGCGTCTCCCCGCCAAACACCAGTCCTGTCAGGGCAGCGAATACCGGCTCCGTGGCAAAGATAATCGCCACCCGGGAAGGTGTAGTGTATTTCTGGCAGGCGGTCTGAATCCAGAAGGCAAACGCGCTGGTTGGTCCGATGGAGACGAGCAGTGCCCACACTACCTCTGGTTTCAGGATCAGTGCCCCGCTGTGCGCAAGCGGGGCAGGCCCATCCACAAGCAGGGAAGCGAGGGCGCTGAGCAACCCGACAAAGGCAAGCTGCAGCGTGGCCAGCGGCAGCGCCGGATACTGCGGAGCATATACGCCGGTATATGCGACCTGCAGCGCAAAGGCGACGGCACATAGCAGGACGAGTGCATCGCCCCGGTTCAGGGACAGCGCAGAGCCGGTGAAGGTGAGCAGGTAGAGGCCTGCCACCGCGAGTCCTGCGCTGAACCAGGTATACCGTGAGATGGCATGCCGTAACAAGGCCAGCGACAGGAAAGGGACGAGGACTACCGACAGTCCAGTGATAAATCCGGTGTTGGACGTAGTGGTATAGAGCAGTCCCATCGTCTGGAAGCCATAGCCCAGGAACAGAAAAAGACCCAGCAATAAGGCGTGCCCAGTCATGCGCCAGCTCAGCAGCCTCCATTCCCGGCGGTAGAAAACGGCGGTGATCAGCGCCAGCAGCACGGCGGCACCGGTGAAACGGATGCTGTTAAATGCGAGCGGCGGCAGCACCTTGACTGCGCTTTGCACAATCAGAAACGTACATCCCCACATCATCGCCACCAGCAGCAGACTGAGATCGGCTATTCGGGAGCGATTCACAGAGGTCATCCTTTCTTGGGTAAGGGCAGAATGTATGCCAAATGAAGTTGTCCAAATTGTATCGTGAACTACACACCACCTAAGAGGTAGGTGCTTCTTGGTCAATAGAGCTGTTGCTCCAAGTTTACCCAAGCTTATAGGCTAGTTCCTAACCCGATACGTGTATTTACATTGCTAATTTTAGAAGATTTGCAGCAGCATTCCGATCTCTGTCGTGTTGTGTAAGACATTCAGGACAAGTCCATTCTCGTACAGCAAGGTTTTTCACTTCTGTGTTTTTGTAGCCACAGCAGGAACATAATTGGCTGCTTGCATAGTTTTTGGGTGCAATAATCAATGTTCTACCGTACCAGTTCGCCTTGTATTCGAGCATTGAACGAAACCTACTCCAGGATGCTTCGGATATGGCTTTAGCTAATTTGTGATTCTGCATCATGTTCTTTACACGCAAGTCTTCCATAACGATCACTTGGTTATCGCATATCATTTGGGTTGACGTTTTGTGCAAGAAGTCTTTACGCTGATTGGCTATTTTTTCATGAAGCTTAGCGACTTTCAAGCGTGCTTTATATCGGTTATGGCTCCCTTTCTTCTTTCTCGATAAGTTCTTCTGCAACTTGGCTAATCGTTTTTCGGATTTACGAAAATGTTTAGGATTGGCGATAACTTCACCATCCGAAGTAATGGCAAAGTCTTTCAGTCCTAGATCAACGCCAATCTTCTTTTCTGTTTTCGGCATAGGAGCTATATCTGTTTCCACCAGTACGGAAACAAAGTATTTTCCTGATGCTGTTTTGGATAGGGTGCAGGATTTGATTCGCCCCGTGTATGGACGATGCACCTTGATTCGAATTCTTTTCTTTAGTTTCGGAATTTTGATCGTTCCATCTTTAATGGCTATCGTTCCGTTTTGATTGTTCGTTGTGAAGCTGTTGTTGTTCGTCTTCTTGCTTTTGAATTTAGGGAAACCAACGTTCTTATCCCGAAAAAAATGCGTATAGGCTTTCTCCAGATTAAGCTGGACGTTTGCTAATGCAAGGCTGTCCACTTCTTTCAGCCACGGGAATGCTTTCTTGTACCTGGTAGGCGTATTATAGAGCATTTTCTCCGTTTGTTTATAGTGTTCGATCTTATCAGCAAGCATCTTATTGAAGATGAAGCGAACGGAGCCGAATACTTTTGCCAGATATTGTTGTTGCTCATGGGTCGGATAGATGCGGTATTTGTAGGCTTTCAGCAAGTGTTCACCTCATTTCTGACCTTGAGTTTCAATATACTTTTGGATTACATCCATAGGCGCTCCACCAGTCGTTATTAGGCAATAGCTTTTTGACCAGAAATATTCCTTCCAAAGTTGTTTACGAATAATCGGGAAATCTTTCTTGATCAGTCGAGAGGAAGCACTTTTATAAGCGTTAAGAAATTTGGAAATCTCGGTATTGGGATAAGCCTTCATAAGAACGTGAACATGATCCTTGTCATAATTCCATTCTTGCAGCGTGATATTGTATTTGGGCTGAATATACTCAAATATCTCTTTCAGTCTATTCGATATTTCATCACCTATTACTTTTCTGCGATACTTCACGACTAAAACAAGATGATAATGAAGCGAGAATACTGAATGGTTATTAGAGTCTAATTCCATTGATTACACAACCTTTTATATGATACGACCGAATACTTTTATTCTAGCGTTTTAGGTTGGATTCGTCAAAGAAGAAAGACCGTTGCCATTCATCTTGCCACTTTAGAGGCAGGGGAATTCTGACAACTGATGGTTAAATCAGGGGGGAGGACAAGACGAAACTGCTCATCAGGCAAGCCAGCTAAGAGTTCGGCACCCGAAAAACAGCCAAAGGCTGGACAAAAAAGCCAGCAATTGATATACTTCGATAACCGTACACTTGTTCTTATTTTTGCATTAGATAACCCTACACCTTAGAAAGGAGCGGGTACACCATGATGGGCAAATCCCATTTCATCATCAGCACCGGGGTTACCCTATCCGTCATGAGCCTGCTCGGCCATGAGATTACGATTCCGGCGGTTGCCGTAGCGGGACTTAGCGCCCTCTTACCTGATATCGATGAGCCGAATTCACTGCTGGTGCGCAAAGCTCTGCCTGAATTCCTGCTGCGGATACTGCAGGTGGCTCTGATCGGGGCGGCCATCTATCTGTATTTTTCCGGAATCGCCGCACCGCCCTGGAACATTGCGTTGGCGCTGCTTGTCGGGAGCGTATCCTTCCTGCCGGGCAGGCGGCTGCGGCATCTGGTGATGCTGCTGCTGGCACTGGGGCTGTTTGCGTTCGCGGAAGACTACGACCCATGGAACTACATTGCAGCCTGCGTGCTTGTCGTATCCTCGGTTGTTCCGCACCGCGGACTGACACATACGCTGTACGGCGTGGCCGGCTGGGGAGCGTTGCTTTATTTTGCCTCGCTTGGCATGAATGACGGCGGCAGCCTGTGGATTGCCGGAGGCATGTCCTACGCGCTGCACCTGCTGGCCGATTCCCTGACCCAGCGCGGCATTACCCCGCTGCCTCCTCTGCCCTTCAAGCTTCGCCTGAAGCTGATGAGCACCGGGACGAAGAAGGGCAATGCGGTGGAGAAGTTCTGCATCATACTTACGTTTGCACTGGTTATGTATGTTTTTGTGCTTACTCCCGGTATCTAAAGTGCTTTTGCCCGAGGACATCAAAAAGGCTTTCTGCGGATCATTCACAGAAGGCCTTTTTGGTCGTTGGGAAAAGGGAGGGCTGGTTCCTGCAAGAGTGGCTCATCCCTCTTTCCAGATTCGGCTCCGCTAACCGGGAGCTATTCCTCCAGGAAAATCAAACCGATGAAGTCCTCCGGCTCGATCCGGCCGAAATAATGCTTCAGGTCCAGCCCGGATAGGGCGTCTCTGACCTCTGCATCTTCATAGCGTTTGCCGCGCAGCGCGTTCTCCACGTCCACCACATCGCCGACGCCGAAGAAGTCGCCATAGATTTTAATATCCTTAATGTAGGAATCTTCAATGTCCATGCGGATATCGACGAGCCCTGCCGGGAACTTGCGGGTATGCTTCACGTTGCTTTTTGGCGAGAGGCCGTAATTCCAATCCCAGTTCTGGTAATGCTCCTTGGAAATTTCGTTAATCCGCACCCAGTCGTCCTGGGTCAGCTTGTACTGCGGAACCTCGGAGGGCTCCATGCCAAAGATGGAACGCAGCAGGCCCTCACGGAATTCCTCAATGGTCATGTCGCTTCCAAGCAGTTCCTTGATATTAGCCACACGGCTGCGCACGGATTTGGTGCTCTTGGACTTGAATTTCTCCGGGTTCACATTCAGGGAGGCCTGCACATCGTCCAGATTAAGATCGAACATCAGGGTGCCGTGGCTGAACATGCGTCCGCGTGTGGAGAACTGGGCATTGCCGGAGATTTTTTGCTCCCCGACCTGGAGATCATTGCGTCCGCTCAGCTCGGCATTCACACCCATGGACTGCAGGTAGTCGATGACCGGCTGGGTGAATTTCAGGAAATTATGAAAAGACTGTCCGTCGTCCTTGGTAATGAAGCTGAAGTTGAGATTTCCGAGATCATGATAGACAGCTCCGCCGCCGGACAACCGCCGCACGACCTGAATATTGTTGTCCTTCACGTATTCCTGGTTGATCTCTTCAATGGTATTCTGATGTTTGCCGATGATAATGGACGGGCTGTTGATATAAAAAAGCAAATAGCTGTCGTCCATCGGCAGATTCTTGAGCGCAAATTCCTCAATCGCGAGATTGATCGATGCGTCTGTAATTCCGGTGTTATCGATAAAAAGCATAGTAAATTCCTCCGCTTGGGCATGATGAACTGCTCTAGTTATTTTAAACCAAAAGCACGGTTTGTACAAAAGAGCCGATGGTTGCGAGGCAGGGGCTAGTCTGCGGCAAGCGGCATTGTCTTGCGGTACGGGGATGCGAAACATTGACGTATTTCTGGCAAAGGGGCAATAATGGGGACAATGAGTGAATAGAAAGATAAAGAGGAGTGTAGGCATGCTTGAAAAATACGGACACGGCGGCGATTTGCTGACGGCAGCGGAACTTTACGGGGAGGGGAGCGGCGCTTTTGTTGATTTTAGCGCGAATATCAACCCTCTTGGTCCGCCGCCCGGTGTGCTGGACCTGCTGCGTAATTCATTGTCAGTTGTGACGGCCTATCCCGATCCAGGGCACCGCAGACTGAAGTCCCTGCTTGCGGAGAATCTGGGGGTAGACAACGACTGCATTACGGTGGGCAACGGGGCGGCGGAATCGATGGCGCTGCTGCTCCTGGCTGTGAAACCGCGTAAGGTGGGCATCATCGAGCCCTGCTTCTCAGAATACCGCCAGCTCGCAGAGCAGTTCGGTGCAGAGGTCATGTCCGTTCAAGGCACGAAGGAGCAGGGCTACCGTGCCGGTGCGGATAACATCGCCGGACTGCTGGAACAGGTGGACCTGCTGTTCCTCGGGCAACCGAATAACCCGAACGGCGTCCAGTATGCGCTGGACGAACTCCGGGTGCTGGCGCAGCAGGCGGAGCGCTGCGGGGCGGTGCTGGCGGTGGATGAAGCGTTCATCGACTTCATCCCCGAAGAGCGGCGGCAGTCGCTGCTGCCGGAGCTTGGGGCTTATCGTCATACGGTGCTGATCCGCTCGATGACGAAGTTTTATGCCATTCCGGGGCTGCGGCTGGGCTTCACGATCGCAGCCCCGGAGCTTGCCGCGGCCATGACCGGCAAGCAGGTGACCTGGAGCGTGAACGGCCTGGCGCTGCTGGCCGGGGAAGCCTGCCTGCGCAGCGGGCGCGAGTATGAGGAGCGCACGCGCGGGCTGATTACCGCAGAGCGCGAAGCGCTGCGGCAGGGTCTGCTGCGGCTCGGCTGCGAGGTGCCGCCGGGCGAAGCGAACTTCCTGCTGCTCGGACTGCCAGCAGGGTGGAGCGCTGCAGCCATGCAGGAGAGGCTGGGCCGCAGCAGCATTCTTGTGCGCAGCTGCGCGATGTATCCGGGCCTTACGCCGGGGCATATCCGCATCGCGGTCAAAGGCAACGAGGACAACGCGCGTCTTCTTCACCAACTGGAGGCGACGCTGCGGGCGGGAGTAAAGGATGAAGGAAACGGAAGGATGGACTAAAGACCGGTAGCGTAGGGAAGCAGGCTGACAGCGGAATGAAATACGCGTGAATGAGATAAGCGTGAATGAAATAAGCGGAATGAGTACAGTCAAATATCTAATGCCTCTGCTCGCTAGCCTGGTTGATTGCTAAGTGGAATTAGTATAACTAATTTGTGGAAATCCACGCTACAGCGGGCATTAGTGGGATTTTCTACAACTAAATCAGGCGAAACCCCTACATATAAGCTGAGAGGGCCGGATTAGGTTTACTTTTTCCAACTAGTTCCTTCCGGAGAGCCGACAGGTGTAGATTCGTGGGAGGAATTCCACTTATACATCAAGGTCGTCTGAGTATCTCCCCATTCCACTGGAATGGTATGATGTTTATATCAAATCATACATAATGGTAAGAAGAGCGATATAAAACTATGCATCTATTGTACTGATGTACTGAAAAATCATTTTAGGAGTTTGAAATTATGAGTATAGAAGTTGTAAAAGTACCTTTGGAAGAGAAAGCAATATTGAAAAATCTATTGAAAATGTATTGCTACGAGTGGTCACAGTATAATAAATTTGATGTAAATGACAAAGGCGAATATGAATTTGAACATCATATTTCTGATTATTGGGATAAGAAAAAACACTATCCGTTTTTCGTAAAAGTGAATGGAATATTAGCAGGGTTTGTCCTAATTGATGATGATTTCGTATTACATCCTAATTATGATTATTCAATGGGTGAGTTTTTTATTTTGCATAAGTATCGTCGATCCGGTGTAGGACGATATGCAGCAAAAGCTGTATTTGACATGTTTCGCGGGAAATGGGAAATAGGAGAACACCCGGATAATATTTCGTCTATTAGATTTTGGGATAGCGTTATTAATGAATATACGGATGGTAAATATGAAATCATAAAATCTTGTCCAAATCTTGTATATCATGATGGAACATGTGGTAACGTTATTTCATTTGAGAATTAGCTTTTTTTCTGTGTAAGATGGATATGATCTGAAATCACTTCTAGTGTTTTATGAAGATAAATTGAATTTTGTTTATCACAACATTTTTTAAGTCTAACTCTTTTTCTGATTTATTGTTTCCGGTAGTTATAGTAGTTATTGAACATTAATGCTGTGAGAGGAGCGGGATCAAATGGGTGAAGTACAGCTTCCTTTTAACCCAGGCAGCGGCGCGGCGGTGTATCACTCTAGCGTCTGGCCTGGACTTGTGCTCGAATGGAAGCAGGAGCATCTGCTGCTGGAATTCCCGGTTGAAGCAGAAGGGCTGTCGAGCGCGGTGTACGGCGGCGGGATGGTCCGTCTGAAACGGGCGGTCAACCAGTTCGTCAGCCGTGATTATGAGTGCAGCAATCCGGTGCGCGATATGGAGAACAAATTGCGCGAATGGGGTTATCCGCTGGAAGGCTGCGCCGGTCTGATGACAGCGGTGCCGCTGGAGCATGCTGCTGTTGCCGAGGAGGATATCGGCTCGGCGGGTATTTTCTGCTGTGTTACCGCAGCCTCGGGTAATGCCGCGCGCGCCGGAGTCCGGCGGAACGTGCTGGCCGCTTACCGCTCCGGGACGATCAACATCATGCTGGGCATTGACGGTCGACTGACTCCGTCTGCGATGGTCAATGCCGTGATGACGGCAACCGAGGCGAAGGCTGCCGCGCTCGCCGATCTCGGGGTCACGGATCCCGAGAATGGCCTGATTGCCACTGGCACCACTACAGATGCTGTCGTGCTCGCAGTGAGTGGGAGCGTACGCTACGCCGCAGAGCATGTCTACGCCGGAACCGCCACCGACCTGGGCGGAGCAATTGGCAGGCTGGTGTATGCCGCTGTAACGGCAAGCCTCGGATCAGTGAAAGCAGCCCAACTGGCAAGGAAGGACAGCCAATGAGCCGCATAAGCAACAAGCCGCTTGCGGGTGCTGCCCGGTGAAGCTTGCGATTATTTTACTTGCAGCCTATGTGCTGGACCGGATCATAGGCGACCCGCGCAGTATCCCTCATCCGGTGGTGCTTATGGGAAAAGCGATTACAGCTCTTGAACGGCTGATCCGCCGCTTCTGCACGCAGCCGCGCACTCTGAAACGCGCAGGAATCCTGCTTCCGCTGCTGGTCGCAGGCGGAGCCTGGGGAGTGACAGCAGCCCTTCTATTGCTGCTGTCCCGGGTATCGCCTGGACTGGGCTGGGCAGCGGAGGTCTGGCTGATCGCTACAACTATTGCCTCTAAGGGACTAAAAGATGCCGGGATGGCCGTCTATGTGGAGCTGCGCAAGGGAGATATCCCTGCAGCCCGCACGGCGCTCGGGATGATCGTTGGCCGCGACACCACCAAGCTGGAGAGCCCGGATATTGTCCGGGGCACGGTGGAGACTGTGGCGGAGAATATTGTCGATGCGATTATTTCTCCGTTGTTCTTCGCCCTGCTCGGCGGAGCACCGCTGGCTATGGCTTACCGTGCGGTGAATACGCTGGATTCCATGGTCGGCTACAAAAACGACAAATACCGTGATCTCGGCTGGGCCTCCGCCCGGCTCGATGACGTAGCCAATTACATAGCGGCGCGGATGACAGCAGTGCTGTTGGTCTTGTGCGCCTGTCTGCTGCGTCTGGACTGGCGCAGCAGCTGGCGCATTGTGCGGCGCGATGCGCGCAGCCATCCCAGCCCAAACAGCGGATTCCCCGAATCGGCGGTAGCCGGAGCGCTTGGCATCCGTCTGGGCGGCGAAAATGTATACCACGGCGTAGCCACGTTCCGCGCCTATATGGGCGACCCCCTCCGGACTATGGAGCCGGAGGATATCATTCTTGCCTCACGGCTGATGATGTGGTCTTCCGCAATTTTCGTCTGCCTGTGTGCAGCGGCGGCTATGCTGTGGCACGGGATTGGAGGCTGATCCAGAGAGATGGCAAATAACCGAGCCGGATTGGACGCTGAGCATGTACTGCACCCTGAGTATATGCCGGGCGCCCGGAATGAAAGGAAACCTGAGGCAGCACTGAATCCTGAGTATGAACCAGACCCTGGACAGGATGCGGACCCTGAGAGTGAACCAGACCCTAAGAGTGAACCAGACTCTGAGAGTGAACCAGACCCTGAGAGTGAACCAGACCCTGAGAGTGAACCAGACCCTGAGAGTGAACGGGCATATGAGTGCAAAGTAGATCTTCAAGTTGAGCTTGAGCTGGTGCTGATCCGCCATGGACATACCCAGTGGAATGCCGAACGCCGTTACCTGGGCAGCACCGATCTTCCGCTGCTGCCTGAATCGGAGGTGAAGTTGTCTGCTCTTCGGCACCAGCCCGAACTTGCCGGCAGCTTCTGGCGTGTGTACTGCAGTGATTTGCGCAGATGCCGCGAGACACTGGCGGTCATTGCCCCTTCACTTGAGCAGTCAGCAGTGTACGATTCACGGCTGCGCGAGATGAGCTTTGGTGCTTGGGAGGGACAGACTTATGAGCAGCTGCAGAGTAATCCAAGCTATCGGAGCTGGATTGATGATCCTACGGCGTTTACTCCGCCGGACGGAGAATCCTGGGCAGAATTCACCGGACGCGTGGAGAGTTTTTTGTCTGAACTGCTCCATATAGCTGCCGAGGCGCCTGGCCTTAGGAATGGACCTATTCGTATACTGATTGTGACTCACGGCGGCGTTATCCGCCAGATGCTGGCACGGACAACCGCGGGGCTTGGCTTCCGTGAAGCTGCTGCACCTCCGCCGGGAACGGCAACCACGGTGAGGCTGCGGTGGCGCGGAGGGGAAGAGGGCAGTTGCCACTGAGTAAAGTGGAAAAGGGAAAACTAATTTGTGAATTTCACCGATTTTTCGATGAATAGGTGCAAAAGTAGATTTAATCACCTCCATTTCCATCCATTCAGCGCTATCTGGGGGAATGATATGGATTTTTTCCCGTTAAGCCTCTCCGTGGTGGTCTCTCAGCAGAATGAAGTGGATAAATTTCACCAAAGCTATCTACCTAGTAAATAGGGGATTTGTATTTCGAAAAAATGGCTGTAAGCGATCGCCCTGGGTACCGGGCCTTTTCAGCTTCTACAGCCAAAGAACCACGGCCGGAAGAAAATTCCGGGCCGTGGTTCTTTTTTTACGAAGAGGACTGTGCCATGATAGCTATGGGGGCGATGGAAGCATGTTCAAGGATTTCAGGCTCATTGCCGGACGGCCGGTATTCATTCAAGTAAAAGATTACATGAAGCAGCTGATCCTCAGAGGCGCCCTCCAGGGTGACCAAAAGCTGCCGTCTACACGCGAGCTCAGCACGCTGCTGGGGGTCAGCCGCAATTCGGTCATTTCCGCCTACGAGGCACTTGCGGATGACGGCTTTACTTATGCGGTGCAGGGCCAGGGCAGCTATGTATCACAAGCAGCGGCTGATCAAGCCGGAAGTCCTGGAGATTCTGCTTGGACGGTGGACTGGAAAGAGCGGCTGAGCAGCCAGGCCAGGCTGGCCGAGGAACTGGATATTATGAAGCGCGGAATACGCGCGGCGAAGGGTACGATTTCTTTTACCAGCATCGCGCCTGATGAGAGCCTGTTCGATCTGGACAATGTGAAGCGGGCATTTATGGAGCGCATGGCGGTAGAAGGCAATGTTCTGCTGAACTATGGCTATGCCAAGGGGTATAAGCCTTTAATAGACTATTTGCTGCAATATATGGAGCACAAGGGTGTGAATACGCGGGGCAAGGACATTCTGATTACGAACGGATTTACGGAAGGGTTTGATGTGGTATTGTCCGCGCTTGGCCGCAAGGCTGGGGCGGTGCTGTGCGAGAATCCGACGCATCACACGGCGATTAAGAATATGAAGCTGCACGGTTTTGAGATTGCGGGTGTGCCTATGGAGCGGGACGGCATCCATCTGGGTGAGCTGAAGCGGGCGCTTGAGGCGCGTGAGTATGACTGTGCATATTTGGTTCCCTCCTACCACAATCCAACGGGCATCGTCATGTCTCCCGAGAAAAGACAGCGGCTGATGAAGCTGATGACGGAATACAAGGTACCGGTGATCGAGGACGGTTTTAACGAGGAACTCCGGTATTCGGGTTCCCACGTGGCGCCTCTGATCGCAGCAGCGGGCGGCGGGAATAGCGTGATCTATCTGGGAAGCTTCTCCAAGGTGCTTTTTCCCGGACTGCGTGTGGGCTGGGTGCTTGCGGATCAGGAGCTGATCTATTACCTGGAAAGCGTCAAAAGAGCGCGAAGCATTCATACCTCAACGCTGGATCAATCGATTCTGTATCAATATCTGCTGGGCGGCAATCTGGAGAAATACCTGAAACGGGCGAGAGCGGAATATAAGCGCAAATACGAGCTGACCCTGGCCTGCTGCCAGGAGCACATTCCGTATACATCACTCACCGGGGATGGGGGCCTGCATCTTTTTATTACGTTTGCTGAGGGCTTCAGCACGAGGGAGCTGCTTACCGCATGCCGGGAGCAAGGGGTTATTTTTACAGCGGGAGATATATTCTATACGAATGGGCAAGGGCAGAACACACTGCGGCTGGGGTTCTCCAGAGTGGCTGACGGGGATATCCGGAAGGGCGTTGAAATTATTGGCAGCACTGCACGGCAACTACTGGGATGAAGAGGGGTTAAGGGAATGAGAAAAGTAGGCGTAATTATGGGCGGGGTATCCTCGGAATATGAGGTGTCGCTGAATACGGGCAGAGAAATGCTGAAGCATCTGGACCGCAATAAATATGAAGGCGTCCCGGTAGTCATTTCTTCGCGGGAAGAGCTGGTTGATGCGGTAAAAGATCTGGATTTCGCGCTGCTTGCCCTCCATGGAGCCTACGGCGAGG
This sequence comes from Paenibacillus helianthi, assembly GCF_001909055.1. Classification (GTDB taxonomy): domain Bacteria; phylum Bacillota; class Bacilli; order Paenibacillales; family Paenibacillaceae; genus Paenibacillus_AQ; species Paenibacillus_AQ helianthi. The sequence goes on along the minus strand of NZ_LVWI01000092.1, from coordinate 22,226 downwards.
ACGGAACCGTACAAGGGACGCTGGAAACGCTGGGTATTCCGTATTCCGGCAGCGGTGTGCTGTCCAGCAGCCTGTGCATGGATAAAGCGCTGTCCAAGACCATTCTCCGCAGCCAAGGGGTGCATACGCCCGCCTGGATCTGCCTGGACCGTATGGAGGATTTCGTGCCGGAAGCTGTAGAGAAGCTCGGATATCCTGTAATGGTAAAACCAAATTCGGGCGGCTCCAGCATCGGCATGACAAAGGTGAACAGCCGTGCGGAGCTGCGGAGCGCAGTAGAGAAGGCTTTTGCCGCTGACCGTTCGGTGCTGATCGAAGAATATACCGAGGGTCAGGAAATCACCTGTCCCATTCTCGGAGGAAAGATGCTGCCCGTTATCGGCATCCGCTCACTGGGAGCGGATTGGTTCGATTACAGTGCCAAATATGAGTTGGGCGGTGCGGAGGAACAGGTCATTCAGCTGCCAGTAGAGCTTGAAGAACGGGTGCGTGCGGCGGCTTTGACCTGCTATCAGGCGCTGAAGTGTACGGTATATGCGCGGGTGGATATGCTGCTTAAGGACGGCGTTCCTTATGTGCTTGAGGTAAACACATTGCCGGGCATGACCGAAACGAGCCTGCTGCCAAGAAGTGCGCTTGCTGCCGGATATACCTTCAGCGGGCTGCTGGATGAGATTATCTCCGGTTCGCTTGCAGAGCGGCGGGGGATCGCTTCGGAGCCGGAGGTTCCAGGCGCTGTAGGCGTACCGGGAGTCCGGCGCGCACAGGGAGAAGACGGCAACGAAAATAAGCAGGACGCTCAGAGTTTGCGGGACACGCAGGCACTGCAGACTGTGCGGCAGGGGGCTGTCCACTATGGATAAACACAAACGGTTTCAACAACAGGATCACAGCGCCCTGCTGAGCGAGCTCATTGCTCCGCGTGTACGGGAGATAGCGCCCTCGGGCATCCGTGCTTTTTTTGATCTCAGTGCGGGTAACAACGAGATTATATCACTGGGTGTAGGCGAACCCGATTTCACTACCCCTGAGCATATCAGAGCCGCCTGTATCCGTGCCCTGGAGCGGGGAGAGACGAGTTATACCCCGAATGCCGGTCTGCCAGAGCTCCGGGAGGAGATTGCCCGCTATCAGCAGGAAAGCTTCGGACTGTCCTATCAGCCTATGGAGGAGGTGCTGGTAACGGTGGGCAGCAGTGAAGCCCTTGATCTGGCGCTGCGTGCCTTCACCGCGCCGGGTGATGAGGTAATCATTCCATCGCCCAGTTACATCGCCTATTCGCCAATCGCCTATCTGAACGGGGGAACATTAGTGGAAGTGGAGGCTACTGCGGAGCAGGGCTTCAAGCTTACCGCCGAGGCGCTGCTTAGAGCCATTACCCCGCGCTCCAAGCTACTGATGGTGAACTTCCCGAATAACCCAACAGGGGCAGTAATGTCTTATGAGGATTGGCTTCCGATTGCAGAAATCGTAAAAGCCCATAATCTGATCGTACTTTCGGATGAAATCTATGCCGAGCTGACCTATGACAGCAGGCATGTCAGCATTGCTTCGCTTCCCGGCATGAAGGAGCGGACGATCGTAATCAGCGGTTTCTCCAAAGCTTTTGCCATGACCGGCTGGCGGGTCGGTTATGCCTGCGGGAACCGGGAACTGCTGTCTGCAATGCTGAAAATCCATCAGTATACGGCGATGTGCGCGCCTGTTCTGGGCCAGATTGCCGCGATCGAATCGCTGCGCCACGGATTGCCGGACAAGAATACAATGAAAGAATGCTTCCGGCAGCGCCGTTCTCTGTTTGTTGAAGGACTCAGATCCATCGGGCTGCATTGCCATGAGCCGCAAGGGGCTTTTTATGCCTTTCCCTCTATTAAACATACCGGAATGACTTCAGAAGAATTTGCGCTTCGCCTGCTGCAGGAAGCAGGGGTTGCAGCTGTGCCGGGACACGTATTCGGTATGGGCGGTGAAGGTCATCTCCGCTGTTCCTATGCCGCTTCCACAGCGAAGCTGACCGAAGCGCTTGAACGGATGGAAGGTTTTATGAAGGTAAAAATGTAATTGTAAGATTAATCTCTATCCCCTATAATCCATAAGGAAGAAATAGGGAGTAATAGGGACGGAATAGCTGGCGATCCGCAGCAGAGGGCCCACTTCTTCAGAGAAGGGGGCCCTTCTAATTTCAATGCAAGAACAAACAGGAGGCTATAATGATGATTTCAGCAATTGAAGAAGTAACGGGACGGATTGCTCCGCCGGATGAACAAGCCGAACTGCAGGCAGCGCTTCGCCTGAACAGTCTGACCAAGCCGCCGGGAAGCCTCGGACGCCTGGAAGCGCTGGCTGTCCGGCTGGCCGGCATCTCGAAGAAGGCGCAGCCCAGTTACGGAACGCGCACCGTTGTTGTAATGGCTGCCGACCACGGCGTCTGCTGTGAGGGGATCAGTGCTTTTCCGCAGGAAGTTACTGTGCAGATGGCCTATAATTTTCTCACCGGTGGGGCGGCGGTCAATGTCCTGGCCCGTCAGGCGGGAGCAAGCGTGCAGTTCGTGGATATCGGAATCAATGCGGAGCTGGAGCATCCGGAACTGATCAACCGCAAGGTGCGGCCGGGAACGGGCAATATGGCAGCAGGACCAGCCATGAGCCGGGAAGAGGCTCTTCAGGCTGTACTTGTCGGTGTAAATGTTGCCCGGGAAGCAGTTAAGAACGGAACGGAGATTTTTATCACCGGTGAAATGGGCATCGGTAATACAACGGCCAGTGCCGCCATTCTGTGCGCTCTGGAGGGCATCTTGCCGGAGGTTGCTGTGGGCCGCGGAACAGGGATTGATAATGAACGGCTGCTGCATAAAATTGAAGTCGTAGCGCGTGCACTGCGCGTGAATTCTCCAAACCCGGCAGATCCGCTGGATGTGCTTGCCAAGGTAGGCGGACTTGAGATCGCTGGTCTGGCCGGGCTCATTCTTGGAGCCGCTGCACTCCGCGTACCCGTCATTCTGGACGGATTCATCTCCGGTGCCGCTGCACTTGTGGCGAAGGCCATTGCGCCTGAATCCACAGCGTATATGATTGCTTCCCATGTGTCGAATGAGCAGGGCCATAAGCTGATGCTGGAGCGCCTGGGACTGGAAGCACTGCTTGATTTGGGGCTGCGTCTGGGCGAAGGAACGGGAGGCGTGCTCAGCCTTCACCTGATTGACGCGGTCAGCGGCATCATGACGGAGATGGCTACCTTTGAGAGCGCCGGAGTTTCCGGGGCTGAGGGAAAATGAGCATCCTTGTAACCGGAGGAGCGCGGAGCGGGAAAAGCGGCTTCGCCGAACGGCTGACGCTCTCCCTGGCGGATCAGGCCATATATGTAGCTACCGGACAAGCCTTTGATGAAGAAATGAAGGCAAGAATTACCCTGCACCGCAAGCTTCGTGAAGCGAATAGCAGTGCCTGGGAGACGCTGGAGGAGCCGCATGCTCTGCCAGCGCTTCTGGACCGTCTCTCCGGCGGAAAGGCGGTGCTTGTGGATTGCCTGACTCTATGGCTCTCTAATGTGCTGCTGGCCGTGGAGGATCAGGAGGACAGACAGGAACGGGTGGAGCGGGAAATCGCCCGCTTGGAGCACAGTGTATCGTCTTTTCAGGGTACACTGGTGCTGGTGACGAATGAGGTGGGGGACAGCATTGTGCCGGAATATGCGCTTGGCCGGCTGTATCGGGATCTGGCCGGCCGCATGAATGCGCTGCTGGCCCGGAGCAGTAAGCAGGTCTTTCTGGTCACTGCCGGCATTCCGATAGAGCTGAAAAGCAGGGAGTATCTGTTATGAGCGTACGTGGGGATGCTGCCGCCGCATTTCAGTTTCTTTCGCGGTTCCCGGTCAAGGGTGGCGGAGATTTCTCCCGCGATTTGCTGCAGCGCAGTGTGGTCTATTACCCGCTGGTTGGCGCAGCTATCGGACTGAGTGCAGCGCTGGGTGGAGGCATCGCGGCCTGGCTGCTGCCTGCCTGGCCGGCTGCTGTGATTACTCTCATTCTGTGGGTGGGGCTGACCGGCGGCCTGCATCTGGACGGCTGGATGGATAGTGCGGATGCGCTCCTCAGCTACCGTACACGTGAGCGAATGCTGGAGATCATGAAGGACAGCCGCGTAGGGGCCATGGGGGTGCTGGCCTGCGTGCTGCTTCTGCTGCTGAAGGCCTCGCTGCTAGCGGCATTCATCGAAGGCGGCTCCTGGGCGGAGCTGCCGCTGCTCCTGCTGCCGCCGGTCTGGGGCCGCTGGTACATGGTGCGGGCTATGGCCCGCTACCCGCTCGCCCGCGGCAATGAAGGGCTGGCCGCCAGCTTCAAGGGGCTGCCTGCCCGGCAGGAGCGGCGCACGCTGCTGCTGGCAGCGCTGCTCTCGCTGGCCGCAGCCGCCGCGCCTCTGGCGCTCGGCGCGGACAGCGCCTGGCCGCAGCTGCTGGTAGCGGCCATCCTTGCGCCGGCTCTGGCGCTGGCCTGCGGCACGCTTGCGGCCCGGCGGATCAGCAGCCGGCTCGGCGGGCTCACCGGCGATGTGTACGGCGCACTGAACGAGCTGCTGGAGGCGCTGCTCCTGCTGCTTCTGGTGCTATTACAGCACAACCTGTAGTGCGCCGAGCCTTAGAGCGCTTATCATAGCCGGCCTGTGTGCCGGCTTATTTTAAGAATATAAGCATTTATATGTTTCACGCTATCAATCATCCTTATATTTCTCCGGCAGCAGAATAATAGCAAGGAGGCTTGGCATGGAAGATCAAGCAGTAACTACACGTATGAAGCCACAGCCTGCGGCTGTGCTGATGATCCAGGGAACAGCTTCGGATGTCGGGAAGAGTCTGGTTACCGCCGCTATTGGGCGGATTATGACCCGGGACGGATACCGGACAGCGCCTTTCAAATCGCAGAATATGGCGTTGAATTCCTACGTCACTGTGGACGGCAAGGAAATCGGCCGTGCCCAGGGCATGCAGGCTGAAGCATTCGGCACTACCGCGACCACCGATATGAATCCGATTCTGTTGAAGCCCTCCGGCGAGATGAGTGCGCAGATTGTAGTGCACGGCGTGCCGCATGTAGCGCTGAGCGCCCGCGAATACCGGGAGAAATTCCTGCCGGAAGCCAAAAGCACGGTGATGGATGCGCTTGGACGGCTGCGGAGCTCTTATGATGTCGTATTGATGGAGGGCGCAGGCAGCCCGGCTGAGATCAACCTAAAGGCGAGGGACATCGTCAATATGAATCTTGCGGGATGGGCGGATGCTCCGGTGCTACTGGTGGCCGACATAGACAGGGGCGGTGTGTTTGCTTTTCTGGTCGGTACCTTGGAACTGCTGGAGCCGCATGAGCGGGCTCGTGTCAAAGGCTTCATTATCAATAAATTCCGCGGCGATTTGTCGCTGCTCCAGCCTGGGCTCGATTGGCTGGAGCAGCGGACAGGCATACCGGTTCTGGGAGTCCTGCCATTTCTGCCTCAATTGCGGATCGAAGCTGAGGATTCCGTGGTTCTGGAAGGAACGACTGGACGGTTGCAGGCGATGAAGGGCAAAGAGCTGGATATCGCCGTCATCCGCTACCCGAGAATCTCCAACTTTACCGATTTTGATCCTCTGGAGGACGAGCCGGATACTGCTGTGCGCTATGTGGCAGCTGCTGATGAGCTGGGCACGCCGGATGCCATCATCCTGCCGGGGACTAAGAACACAGGTGCCGATTTAGATTATCTGCGGGAACAGGGTTTCCCGGAAGCGATCGCCGCGGCAATGAACCAGGGGACCAGGCAGCTTGTTGGCATCTGCGGAGGGTATCAGATGCTGGGCCGGAAGTTGTATGACCCGCATGCGGTAGAAAGTTCAGAACCGGGGGAAAGAGAAGGGCTTGGGCTGTTACCGCTGTCCACTTCTTTTCTCCAGCAGAAGACTACGGTCCGAGCCAGCGGTGTACTGGCTCAGAACCATCCGCTGCTCTTAGGCGGAACACCTCCCGGATCAGTAATGGAACTCTCTATTGAAGGGTATGAAATTCATATGGGAACCACTGCGAACCATGATCCCTCATTGGTCAGAAGCCTCTTTCAGCTGAAGGGACCGGAAGGGAGTACGCAGCCTGAAGGTTGGGGAACACCGGAGGGCCGGGTCTGGGGGACCTATCTGCATGGATTGTTCCACAATGACGGCTTGCGCAGAGCATGGCTTGATGGTCTGAGACTCTCCAAAGGGCTTATACCGCTTGCGCAGACCTTCTCGGCAGCAGCGCTGCGCGAACAGGAGTTTGACAGGCTGGCGGATAGCGTGCGTGCGAATCTTGACATGGCAGCGGTCTATGAGATCATGGGATTAACTCAATAAGGGAGGTAACCATGGCCATAGCGATTCTTCTCTTTATCGTTGCCGGTCTGGCCGAAATCGGCGGCGGGTATCTGATCTGGCTGTGGCTGCGCGAATCGCGTCCGCTCTGGTACGGAGGAGTTGGAGCGCTGATTCTCGTAGTATACGGCATTATTCCCACCCTTCAGAAGTTTCCTTCCTTCGGCAGAGTCTATGCAGCCTATGGCGGGGTATTCATCGTGCTAGCCGTACTATGGGGCTGGCTGGTGGATAAAAAAACACCGGATCTCTATGACTGGATCGGTGCCGGCATTTGTGTAATCGGAGTGGCCGTCATTCTCTGGGCACCGAGACATTGACCGGCAGCAAGCGTGAATGCTCACCAGTGTACCGGGACTCAAGGCCACACCACCTACACACAAAAACAGCAACGGGTGCCGTTCCTTCATAGGACGGCACCCGTTGCTGTATGCTTCTGCGGCAATTATCATAATTCACCGCAGGACTAAATTTTGAACTGCTGTACCGCTTCCTGCAGCTTCACGGCTTGCTGGTACAAATGCTCTACTGTCTCAGCATGAACTTCAAGCTCCTGATGCTGCTGCTCGGAGTTGGCAGCAAGTGTGTCGGCATTTTGCTGTGACTTGGAAGTGATCTGGGCGGTTTCCTCCACGGATGCACTGACCTCCTCGGTACCTGCCGAAATTTGCTGTGTAGCGGCAGATACGGACTGAATGCTGTGGTTGATGCTCTGAATAAGAATCAGCAAGTGGCTAAAAGCATTTCCGGCCTCAGACACTTTGCCCACACCCGAAGCCACCTCGGCATTCACATGATTCATTTCTTCTACCGACCGGTTCATATCCTCCTGCAGGCTAAGCAGGAACTCACGGATTTGTTCATTCGATTCTTTGGATTGCTCGGACAGCTTGCGGACCTCTCCGGCAACCACTGCAAAACCGCGGCCATGTTCACCCGCACGTGCGGCTTCAATGGAAGCATTCAGCGAGAGCATTTGAATCTGCTTGGTGATCTCTGTAATTCCCTGGACAACTTCACCGATCTGCATAGAGCGCTCATTCATGATGCGGAACTGCTCCAGCGACTTCACCGAAGCCTCTGCCACATGACGCATCTGATCCACAGCACTTTGAGCGATGTCATTGCCGCCTGAGGCTTCTTGGGAAGCCTCAATGATCTGTTCGGTAACTTCACCTGCGGCTGAAGCAATATGCTGGATGCCGATATTGATCTCATCCATCGCCCGGGAATTATCCTGCGCGCTGCCGGCAATGGCCGTGCTGCCTTTGCTGATTTCCACAACAGACAGGGCGGATTCCTCAGCCATTCCGTTCAGAATGTCAGTGCGTTCCTTCAAGACATTGGAATCCGTGACCACAATGCTGGAGGTATCCAGAACCTGTCCAATCATCTCTCTCAGCCTCTCGCTCATGGTCCGGAAGCTCTCAGCCAGCAGGCCTACTTCATCGTTTCCTTTAATCTCCAGCTGCTGGGTGAAATCCCCGCTGGCCAGCTTCGTGCTGTAGACTGCAAGCTGTGTGATCGGACGTGTGATTCTGCGGGTCATAAGCAGCGCAGCGCCCACACCAACGATCAGCACACCCAAAGTGATTCCTGCACTAACCCAAAGGATACTGTTCATTTTATTCTGGATAAAAGCAACATCTGAACTTGCTCCGATGACCATTGTAGTGCCGGGAACCCCGACATACGCGGTCTTATGTATTCCGTGACTATCACTGTATATTTCACTAAGTCCGGCTTTTCCCTTGGTCGCCCGCTCCATGGCGGGTTGTACCTCAATGCTCTCATCCGGCTGCAGCTTCGCTCCATGATCTGCAGTTAATACAGTAGCTTTGCCTTCCTTCAAATCGATGAGAAAGATGGTTTCCAAGCCATGCTGTTTTCGTTTATCCTGAAAATAAAATTCAATCGTTGTCATTGATTGTTCGTTTTTGTTCAGAGTCTGCTGGGCATATGTCGCATTCATATTTTTATAGATGTCCTGCGCGGAACTGGTCAGAATCTTGTCAATCTGCGGGATCACATAACTGTCAAAGGTATTGATAGATATGAAATAATAGCTGGTACTTAATAAAGCAGATGACAGCAACAGAACAATGAACAGCAAAAACGTAAATCTACGGCCAATGGATTTCTTGACTTGAAACATTTCATTCTCTCCTTTTCCTTCAATTACATCCTTCTATCCCATGCCAATGCTTTTCGGGCAGGCAAGCAGCAATATATTCCGTAGGTAGGGTCATATATGAAGCTATCGTTTCCGGGAATGTGATTGATAACTATTCTATAGAATTAACCTCAGGTTGAATAGTGAAAAATTGCTTAATGATGAAGAATTTTCAGAAAATTTATGTATATTTATCGAATACTTTAGCTGTTTTATGAAAAAAATGAATTTATATTTCATAGCATGTTAGCTTTGATTGTGGTAGAGTAGAAATGTTTTGTTCTCAAAAAAAGAACGCCGCGGTTCGTAACCATCCCGCGTAACCAAAACTAGGAGGAATAATAGATTCGTGTTTAATTTGTTGTGGGGAATGTTGTTCGTAGTTGTCAATTTTGGTTTCTATCTGCTTTGCTACCGGCTTTTTGGCAAAAAAGGCCTGTATGCCTGGGTCGGTGTGGCTACTGTCATCGCCAACATTCAGGTCGCCAAGACGATTGCCTTGCCCTTCGATATTGTGATGACACTGGGCAACACGATGTATGTCACACTCTATATGACCAATGACCTGTTGAATGAGAAATATGGAAGAGCCGAGGCGCGGAATGCGGTGTGGTTTGGTTTTTTTACATTGCTGATGACTACGGTAATCATGCAGATGGTGCTGTGGTTCGAGCCCCAGGAGACGGATTTCGCCCAACATTCGCTCGAGATCATCTTTGGTCTGATGCCGCGTCTCGCGGCGGGAAGCCTAACCGCTTATTTTATCAGCCAGTTTCTTGATGTCCGGCTGTATGCCTGGATTCGCAAATATTACAGCAGTTCAAGACAGCTCTGGATCCGCTCCAACGGCAGTACGATGGTCAGTTCTTTTGTTGATACACTAATTTTCTGCACCATTGCCTTTGCCGGAACTTATGATCTGCGGGTATGGACAGAAATTCTGCTGACCACGTATATCGTGAAATTTCTGCTTACCGGTGCCGGAACACCAATTCTGTACATTGCCCGTTCCTTCAAATTTGCAGAGGACGAGTTGCCTGCTCAACCGGCAGCAGATTCACGCAGCGCTTCCTGAAGCCTGGGAGAAGAACCGCCGCACCACAGAAGGTGCCTTATCATTGCATCAAAAAAAGCAGCAAACCACTCCGGGAGGAGCTGGTTTGCTGCTTTTTTATTAATGTAAGGATTTACGCTATAAATCTATAAATGCAGCACCGTCAGCTCTTTCGGCAAAGTCGTCAGCGTCTTGGGACCCTCTGGTGTAATCCAGACATCATCTTCAATCCGGACGCCTCCCAGACCCGCTACATAAATACCTGGCTCTACAGTGAAGACATTGCCAATGTCGATGAAATCCCCATTCATTCCGTGCAGTGAAGGATATTCATGCGTGTCCATCCCGAGGCCATGTCCGACCCGGTGCATGAAATACTCGCCGTAACCTGCGGCTTCGATCACTTCACGGGCCGCGCGGTCCACCGAACCGAAGGTCGCTCCGGCCCGCGAAGCCGCAATACCGGCTTCATTGGCAGCCAGAACCGTGTTGTAGATTTCAACCAGCTTGGGATTTGCCTCTTCAACGGCATAGGTGCGGGTGATATCGGAGGCATAGCCTGCGGCGTATACGCCGAGGTCGAACATCAGGAAGTCACCCGGCTGAATGACCCGGCTGCCAGGCACACCGTGGGGCAGTGCGGTATTCGGACCGGAGAGGACCATCGTATCGAAGGAAGGGCCGGAAGCGCCAACCTTTTTCATCAGATAGTCCAGCTCGGCCACCAGCTCGATTTCGCTGACTCCCGCTTTGACATGAGTGAGGCCTTGACGGAGTACCTCCTCTACCAGCTCGGCGGCATGCTTCATGCGGCTGACTTCCTCCGGGGTTTTCTTCGCGCGCATCGCCCGCAGGATAGGGCCGATATCACGGAAAACATCCGCAGGAACCGCTTCTGCCAGTTGTTCATAACGGCTCACGGTGAAGTGCTCCTTCTCAATGCCCAGCGTTCCGGGCCTCAAGCCTGCAAAACATGATTTCAGCAGCTCATACGGATTGTCCGTGTCGCTGTGTGTCAGAATCTTGGTCACTGAGGAGGCAGCAGAAGCGGCTTCGGCATCGAGTGCGGGAACGATCAGCACCGGCTCCTCGCCGCGGATCAGCAGCAGTCCCAGAAAACGCTCATGAGGATTGCTGGCAAATCCGGTCAAATAGTACACATGCTTAGGATCGGTGACGAGCAGCGCATCCAGGCTCCCGCCAGCCATTCCCTGCTCCAAAGTGGATAGAGCCTTATTCATTTCATTAGTTCCCCTTTCGGATTCACGTTAAAATCAACGTTCTCATTATAGATCATAACCCGTCAGGGTGCACGTGCAGTGACGCTGGTTATTGAACGGGAAACGGATAATCATGTATTTCTTACATGTTCGTGAAATGCACAACTTTAGTCCTATCTCTATCTTGGGTTTATTGGGGGAATGTGACAAATTATCTTTTTTTACGATAAAATGCGAGATTTTAATACAGGAATAGATTGACATCTAATAGGCCGTTGGGTAGGATTTCCACTAGGTCTATCTAATTATGACAATTCTGCTGGGGGAGTAGTCATGGGTAGGATACTATCATGGGGAAAAGGGAGACATCTATGTATTCAAAAAGGTTGAGAACTACGGTTTCACTGGTTTTAGTTTTACTTTTATCTTTTCTAAGTGTGCTGGAGGTATCGGCGGCATCTTTGAAGGCGGGGGTGGTAACCTCGGAAAAAATGCTGAACGGGAAGCAAAAAATCTCCGTCAACAGCGTACTGGATGTAACCTACGGTGATTATACGACGCTAAATACGGTGAAATTCTCCCTTCTTAAGGAAGGGAATGAAGTAGCCAGTCAATCGAGGTCGAAATACCAGATCGTGCATATGTCTGCAGCAGACTCGGTTTACTCTGTCTATTATTCCAACATTGCCTTTGAGGGGCTGAATGCAGGAGAGGAATACACTCTGCGGGCAGAGTACCAGGGAAAGTCGGGGGTAGTCGTTACAGATCCCCAGAGCATAACAATCCCTGCTTCAACAAAAATTAAAGTGGTCGTAGAACATATGGCCAAAGACTCGGATACATACGTGGAAGCCGCTGCAGGGGAAGTTCGCAGTGATGATAAAAGCATCAGAATCTCGTTTATGAGCAATGGGGTGCCGCTGGTAAATGAGAGAATTGGAGTATCGGCGTATGCTAAGTATTCTAATGGCTTTGTTACCAATTCCCTAGGTCAGATCGAACTGGTGGGCAAAGCAGATTTCCCATTAGTGAACTCTGTCCTGATCCTTTCTGTCAAATCAGGAACGGATAACTATGAGGCCACACCAGTGTATATTACGGATAAGCAGGAGGCAGGGACATATACAGCTGCTATCCGTTATCTTGATGCTGATGGTAATCTGATGCGCCAGAACTATGACAATTCTAGCTGGCCAAACGGTGTTGTTCAAAGAATTGGTGTTTCTGGACTAGATGTGCTGGTTCTAAAAACAGCCGGTATAACAGGTGATTTCAAAACACTCATTAAATCCGCAAACAATGAAATGTATATGTTCCATACGAGCCAATCGGCGCTGTACTCCGCCGTAGACGGAAGTCATCTTGCCATTATCCAGAATGGCAGTGACTATAGCCGCCTGAACCTGAAGTACTCTTGGGATGGAGCGCCATTAGAGGTGAAATCCGTCTCGGTTACAGCGAATAATCACTATAAACAGCTCAGCAGCTCCAACATCTCTCAGGATATAACTGCAAATGTATTATACGTTAAGAAAGACATCGAATACGATGTCACAGCCGTTGCCGCTATTCCGGGAACGGACAGCAGAGTTGTGTTGCATCATCAGATAAAGCCGGGTGAACCGGTTAGTACCATAGAGTATGCAGCCAAGTCTGAGGACTTCAGTGCACTGAAGCTCCAGGTCCCGGATCGGGGACAAGGTCAAGGTCAGATCAAGGTATCTTTTTTAAATGCCAAATTGAACTTCAACCAGGCCAGCGTAACAGTGCCTTCAGCGGATTCAACCGTGTATGTTCATAAAGGGGAAGAAATTCACCGTCTGACTGCGACAACAACAATCGGAAATAATGGCAGCAGCAACTACACGAATCAGGTTGTTCTGAAATCCTTTTTCACGCCGGTAGAGAAAGAGTATTCCCTTAAGGCTGGGAGCAGCTACAAATCGCAAATTATTCTGAATGTGCTGGGCTCGAATTATTATGCTCAGGACGAAGTCCGCAACCAGATCGTTCTGGGTGAAAACCTGGAGACGCGGGTGGTTATGACTGACGAGAATCAGAATGTTGTGGATCTGAACGGCAACTACAGAATTCAGATTCTGGATGCAGCCGGAGCTATCGTTGAAGAGAATTCGCTCTATTGGACTACGGAAGAAAAGGATGGCTATCTCCAGCGTGTGAACAAACGGGAATGGAAACCTGTGAAGTCCGGAGACTATAAAGTCCAATTTGTCCCTTACTTCTATCAGAATGGGGGATATGTGAAGGGTGAAGTTCTTGCGGAAGCCGACCTGAAAGTCTTGTCTAAGCAGGAACTGGAAGTGGAAGTCCGCGATAAGGCTGGTAAGCTGGTCGACTTGGTGAATAAACCTTATCTAACCGTGGATCAAGCCGGGAAGGTTACCTTCACTGTACGTGAACATGTAACAGGGGCTGTTGGTAAGGCTCTTCCAGGTGTGAAAATTACTCGTTATGGACAGGAAATAGGAATCACTGATGCAGAGGGGCAATTCACACTGCCTGCAAGCGAAAGCTCCTATCTTGGAGAGTTCTTCTTCCAAAAATCGGATTACTTGTCCAAAACGGTATCGGTAGCTGTAATTGATCCGAAAACGCAATCCGTAATACGGGTCCGGGGACTCGATAAGCCGGAGGGGGAATATGCCGGCGGAGTTCCGCTGGATTATGCCTATGTGCAGGCTAGAATCAAGAAAAGCGACGGCACATATATTCAACAGACTGAGTATATCAACATTGATGACCAGCAGGCTTTTCTTATTGTAGAGGCACCTTCGGTAGTCGGTGTAGACTTTATGCGCTACAACCGCAGCAATATGGGAGTAGAGTCCAAATACGGGTATTATATGTACGGTTCTGTGCAAACCAATCCAGGCAAGGAATATTCACTGGTGCTGGATGCCAGAGATCCTCTTCAAGAGGTAAGTAAAGTCAAGCTTACAGAGTACATGGAGGAATTATCTCTTATCCGTAAAGGATTGTCAGGAGTGGATTATGTTCCTTATGTAATCGACAGCAACAGCAGTGATCAGAACTACTTCTATGCTACAGAGGGAACTTACAGTGTATTAGCTCATACCAGCAGAGACACTTTCATTTATCGTGATAATGTAGTAGTCACCAAAGGGGATAACACATGGCTGTATACGGATTCTGCCAGTGATCTGGCTACGGTCGTTGCACCGGAATCAGGAAGCATCTACACGGTGGATTACATCACAGCAGATCAATCGAAGCTTAGGGGTTATGCTTATGACGCTACACAGGTTCAACTGACACCCGGCGAAGTGATTGTGAATCTGGACCAGATGATCGGTAGTCTGGAGTATCAATATAATATCCACCTTTCAGGAGATACACTCAAAGCGGGAACCTTCAACGAGCTGAGTCCCGGCGCTATTGCCGGACTGGATATAGTGGGTCTGAAGAATGGGAAATTGGTTCGCAGCAGTGCCTATAACTCGCTGAATATCGGATTGGTTGATACAGCAGGTAACGCAATAAGCCAACTGTCCAAACCAAGAATTCTGGTTACAAGCTATGGTTCATCCAGCGGTCACACCACGATTAATCCGGAAGCATCTTCTTACACCATTGAGGATGAAGCGGGGAACAAGCTGTATGAAGGAAGTTCGTTAAGCTATCCATTGAATGCTTCCGTAGTGTTGAAAGACGGAAGCTATGTAGTGAAAGCGAATGTTACTATTGACGGAAAAACTTACACCCTTAACAAGAAAATCGTACTGGAAACGAAAGCGGGCACAATAGTTGATCCGGGAACCACTCCTCCAGGTGAAGATTTAGAGAACGGTGGCAGCACACCAGGAAACGGAACTAATCCTGGCAGCGGCACTGGTAGTGGTACAGGTGGCGGTACAGGTGGTGGCACAGTAACAACTCCTGTACCAACCCAAGCGCCGAATGTAAGCGTAAATGAACAGAACACCAAGCTTCAGGAACTGATCAAAAATGTGACAGGGACACCGGCAGAGCGGGCAGCCGCAGCTCAAAGCGCACTAAGCAGTATTGCTAATTCGCTCAAATCCGTGACAACGGCTCAAGGGGCTGAGCAGAACAGCAAGAGCTTGTCCCAAGCCTTGGACAGCGCTGCCCAATTACTCGCAACGATTCAAGATCCGGCAGAGAAGCTGAAGATTGTCAGCTCAGTCAATGATCTGGTAAGCAGCGCTCCTTATGTGCTGAATCATCTGGAAACCGGTGAGAAGGCAGTTGCTTTTGCACAGTCGCTGATTCAGAATGCAGCAGCAGTCTTGAATAACGCACAGGGGGTCGCTGCGGCCGATATCCTGCAAATCAAGAATGGCATAGTGTCTTCCAGCCAAGCGGCCCTGAACAAAGCTGGTGAAGTAACGATCGCCAAGGAAAACGTAACGGTGGAGGGAAACTCTGTCTCCTCTCAATTGACAGAAGGATTGGTCAGCAAGCAGATTGAAGCCTCCAAAAAAGCTCTGGCTGCTGTATCAGAGGACCTGAACGCCAAGCTCGGTGCGGGTCTGGCCAGTGAACTCAAAGTTTCCTTGACCGTAGAGATCCCTCCGGTTGGTGAAGGTGTGAATAAGCTGAACACTTCGCTCCCATCGGAGATTCTGACGATGATACAGAACAATGGTATTGATGGACTCAAGCTCCAGATGGGAAAAACGGCATTTACCATTGAGCCGGATACATTTGGTACAGTGAAAGCCGGGGAGAAGATTACCCTTGCAGCTGAAGTTGTGGAGAATGCTGTAATCGGCAAGCCAAGCCAGGCAGAACCGCTGGCTACCCTGCCTGTGATGGAATTCAGCGCAAAGGTAGGAGATAAGGCAGTCAAAAGCTTCGAGAAGCCGATCAACGTGTCCTTCGACGTATCTGCAATTGACACATCCAAATACTCGGCAGCCAGCCTTGAAAAACTCACAGTGTATGTGCTGAATGAGACCAGCCTGACCTGGGAAGCGGTTGGCGGTAAGTTTGATCCGGTTACACAAACCGTGACTGCGCTAAGAGGCCACTTCAGCCGTTATACCGTAATGCTCGGAAAAGGTGCATTTACGGATGTAGCTGAAAATCATTGGGCTGTGAAAGAAATCAATTACCTGTTAACTAAGGGAATTGTGGAACAGACGGCCAAGTTTAATCCTTCGGATAAGGTAAACCGCGCACAGTTTGCTGCCTGGATTTCCAAAGCCTATGGTCTGGATGGCACAGGGCTGACTCTGCCATTCAAAGATCTCGCTGCCGGAAGCGCCGGTTATAATGAAATCGCCGCTGCTTATGCAGCAGGAATCATTACAGGCAAATCTGCTTCGGTTTTTGACCCTAAGGCGACCATTTCCCGTCAGGAAATGGCCACAATGCTGGCACGTGCTCTTACTCTCTATAACGGGGCTAAGAACGTTTCCGATCCAGGGAATGTAAATGCAGCCTTTACCGATAACGGTAAAATTGCCAAGTGGGCAGCTGCAGGTGTAGCTCTGACCAAGAGCAGCAAGCTCTTTGGGGGCTTTGAAGACGGTACCTTCCGTCCAGCACAAACGGCAACTAAAGCAGAAGCAGCAGCACTGATCTACAGACTTTATCAACTGAAGTAGAGTAAACTGTCCTACAACCAACTAAAGGCTGGCCTGTACGTAGATAACATTCTACGGGCGGGCCAGCCTATTTGTGTATTAGAGCTTTTCTTCATCCCCTGATATGATGTAACATAATCTTAAATCATGTGCTTTGTAAGGGCCAGGCCGAAGCGGATGCCGTCCAAAAAAGAACGGCGGAGCCGTATCCACCTGGAGGAGAGGGGACTTGCCCATGCTAGGGAAGACGGTGCTGGTCACCGGAGGCAACTCCGGTATGGGACTGGCGACAAGCATTGAAATGGCCCGGCGGGGAGCGGCGGTCATTATGGCCTGCCGCAGCCGCCAGCGGGGAGAAGAAGCGCTGGCAGAAGTGAAGCGGCAAAGCGGGTCCGATCATATCAGGCTGATGCTGTGCGATCTGGCCTCGTTCAAGAGCATCAGCGCGTTTACGGAGGAATTCAAGGCCGGCTATCCCGTGCTTGATGTGCTGATTAATAACGCAGGAGTGGTTACAGTCAAGAGACAGCTCACGGCAGACGGGTATGAAATGGATTTTGGTGTGAACCATCTGGGCCACTTTTTGCTGACCAATCTGTTGCTGGAGCCGCTGGCTGCGGCAGAGCAGGGCCGGATTGTAGTGGTTGCCTCAGGAGCCTATAAAATCGGCAAACTTCATCTGGATGATCATACTCTCTCGCGCGGCTATAATCCGGCGAAGGCTTACGCCCGTTCCAAGCTGGCCAATATTTTGTTCACCCGGGAGCTGGCTTCACGGCTGCAGGGGACAAGGGTCACGGTGAACGCCGTGCATCCAGGTGCGGTTGGAACAAGCATCGGGGTGAACCGGGAGACTGGCTTTGGACGCTCGGTCCTGAAGCTGCTGTCTCATTTCTTTTTGACGCCGGAGCAGGGAGCAGATACAGCCATTTGGCTGGCAACAGCGCCGGAGCTGGGGGAAGTAAGCGGAGAGTATTATTACCGCCGTAAGGTTCAGGAGCTGTCCCCCAGAGCGCGGGATGCTGCAGCCGCAGCACAATTGTGGCAGTGGAGTCTGGATCAGACCGGGCACGTTTGAAATTCATATATTTGCAGGAGGAATGGATCAATGGCAGCGCAGAATTACAGGATTGAAGATGCAGTGGCTGGGGATTTAGCGGCTATAGTAGATATTTATAACTCAACTGTTGCGGGAAGGATGGTGACTGCTGATCTGGAACCGGTGAGCATTCAGGACAGAGAGAAGTGGTTCCAGGAGCATAACAGTCATCACAGGCCGCTCTGGGTGCTCAAAAAAGACAGTGAAATCGCCGCCTGGTTTAGTTTCCAGTCTTTTTACGGCCGTCCGGCCTATAACGGTACTGCGGAAATCAGTGTCTATGTAAATGAAAAATTCCGCGGCACAGGGGCAGGTAGCCTGCTGCTGGCCAAGGCTCTGGAGGAGTGCCCGCGTCTTGGCCTGCAGAATCTGGTCGGCTTTGTGTTTGGCCATAATGAGCCAAGCCTGTCGCTGCTGCGGAAATTCGGTTTTGAACAGTGGGGCCTGCTGCCCGGTGTTGCTGAGATGGACGGCATTCTGCGTGACCTGGTGATTATCGGCCGCAAACTGTGAGGAATGGCAGCTTCTCCGGTATCGTTCCCGTATTCTGGCTTAATGCGGACGGACAGATTCAGACTGGCACTCTTCGGCGGTAATCCATGAATCTGACCATTGCTGAAGATCCCGAATAACCGATTCCAGTGCCCGGCCTTTGTCTGTCAAAGAGTACTGGATTCGAACAGGTGTCTCAGGAAACACCTCACGGAGGACAATGCCTTCTTGTTCAAGTTCCTTGAGCCGCTCTGAGAGCAGCCGGCCGCTGACCGGCAGAGAGGCTTCGATAACACTAAACCGCTGGGGTCCCTGTAGAAGCTGGTAGATGATTAAGCCCGTCCAACGTCTGCCGATGATATCCATACTTTTTTGTAACCGTGGACACAAGTCTGTAGATTTCATAAGGGTCACCTCTTAATTAACATTATAAACGAAAAGACCTTTAACTAAAACAAATTTGAAGTATAAAGCGTTTCCCCGAAAGGATGATTGAAGTGGCAAAAAAGAAAAAACCAGCCCATACACCGCGCCCCGCAGCTCCGGAGGCTCCGGCAACTCTGAAGGATCTGCTGAGCAGCGATGTGCTGGAGAAGCTGAAGGCGCAGGGTGATGCCCTTAAGGCCGAAGAGAACGACAAAAAAGAAGCTGCCCGTAAGGCGGTGGAGGACCAGCGCAAGGCGGAGCAGAAGCGTCTGGAGAATGATTTTGCCCATTTGCTGGAGAACAGCAGCCAGGATTGGCACAAATTTAAATAAACATTTTTCCAGTAAAAGGATTGACATGAACCGGAACGTGCGTTTATATTGGGTTTATCAAATTAAAGGGAGGTCGATGAGTCATGATTGGAAATACACAGCTTATAACCGCATATAGAAGATCTGATCTCATCGGCCCCGTCCGGGAAACATGATGTGCACCGGCCTGTTCTGCTGAATTTACACAGGACAGGTACGACTGGCATACTGTAATGAACCTTTGGCAGGGTGCTATATACGGAAACTCTGCGAAGAGCCGTGGATCAGAATGATGATCTGCGGCTCTTTTTGCGTACCCATTTTATTTGCTCCACACATTAATAGCTTACACTTTGAAGGGAATTGAACAACAATTATGAATATGAACATGCAACTTGCGGGCAATGATACGCCCCGTTATAAACATGAGCTTGCCCTGCCGGGCGGCGACCTGAAGGTATATGCCAGTGAGCAGCTGTTTGCCACACTGGATTACAAAGTGCTTGAGATGGCGAACAACAATCTGCAAATTCCCAATATCGAATATATGAGCTACACCCCGGATGTGCATGTAGGCGTCGGAACCTGCATTGGCACTACGGCAGTATGGGATGCCGCTGAAGGGTATGTGTCTCCCTCCATTGTGGGCAGTGATATCGGCTGCGGCATGCGCGTGCATCTGACGACATTGCATAAGGATGATCTCCGTGAAGTGAAGCTACGCCGGAAGCTGGTGCGCGCCATTGAGAAATATTTACCGATGGAGCAGCAGCAGAGGGGGACTTACAGTGATATCCGGCTGGAGAACATTGTCCGCAAAGGGCTGCATGGGCTGCCAAACAAATATGTGCCGGACAGCTATACCCCGAAAAAGTCGAGCGCTTTGTCGCATGTTGAGATCAGCAAGCTCACGTTTGACGAGGAGATTCTGAATGAGCTACCCGACATGGCCTGGCACCGGGGACACCGCCAGCTCGGAACCCTGGGCGGGGGCAACCACTTTGTGGAGATCCAGTCGATTGAAGTTGCGGAGGAGCAGCGTGAATTGGCTGAAGCTTGGGGGTTGCATGACGGGCAGATCGTCGTAATGATCCACTCGGGCTCCCGGGCCTGGGGAGGGATCGTCAACCAGTTCTGCACACCGGCCTTCGTCAAAGTGATGGGCCAACTGGGTCTCGGCAGCGCCGATCCGCGCCTGATCTATGCACCGCTGGCACATCCTCAGGCCCAGCGCTACGTCAATCTGATGTACTCTGCGCTAAACTATGCAGTGGTGAACCGCCATCTGATCGGCTACGCGGTCCGCGAGGGGTTCCGCGAAGTGTTCGGACCCAAATGTGAGCTGCGGACTCTTTACGACCTGATGCACAACTATGCCTGGCAGGAACAGACTGCTTCGGGGTCCAAATTCGTCCACCGCAAAGGGGCAACCCGCGCGCTGCCGGCCGGACACCCGGATAACCCACGGCCGTATGCGGCTACCGGCCATCCGGCGCTGATTCCGGGCTCCATGGGTACGGCCTCGTATATCATGGTCGGTCTCCCGGGAGGGGAAGAGAATTATTATTCCATCTGTCATGGTGCCGGACGCATCCGTTCACGGTCTGCAACGAAGCGGCTGGTGTCGGTCCATGATTTTTCCAAGTCGATGAGAGTAGGCAAAGAGGATGAGATTGTGGTTAATCAGCATTCCCTGGAATCTATCATTGACGAATCGCCTCAAGCCTATAAGAATGTAGATGAAATAATAGAGAGCGTTACGGGCGCCGGGCTGGCTGCAGTCGTAGCCAAATGCAAGCCGCTCGCAGCGATAAAGGGGACCAAGTAACCATGGAGAAGGAGAACACGAAGCATACTGTAATTTATAAATACGACGAAAATACTGCTGGTATGATCAAGGGCTACGATGCCTACGCACGTCTGGTGGACGGTATTCTTGAGGCTCTGCACACCCGTTATGGTGTCCGTTATGAGCTATATGCCAGTGACGACCCCAACAGTGAATACTGGAAGCTGCTGGAGAATGATGTGCAGAGCGGCAATCCCGGCGTGGAGCATGTGGCGCGGATTTTTGACCGCCTGGAGGACCGGACATTTGTATATGACGATGACAAGGAGCAGCCGGAATACAGCATCCACTTGTCGATTCGCAATAACGTGTTGGCCTATCCGGATATGGGCGTGGCCCTTGCACGGGTCCCTGTATTTCAGGAGAACGGCATCAACTTCCAGGACTATGTGTTTGCTGCCTCCGACGGGCAGCTGCAGTTTTTTCTCGGCAATGTGCGCAAGCGGCAGCGGGAACAGAATATCAATAAGGTGACTGTGTACACCGACAGACGCAATGGAATCTTCCGTGAGGATGAACCGATTACACGTTCTGTCGGGCGTGAGGATGTGGTGCTGGAAGCTGGAATCAAAAAAGAAATTTTCCGTTCGCTTGACCAGTTTTTCGATTCGGACCGCAGCTTTTATGTAACCTATGACATTCCTTACAAAAGAGGGATTCTGCTGTACGGACATCCGGGGAACGGGAAGACCACGCTGGTCAAATCTATTGCAGGAAGCGTGCCTGGTCCGGTCGTCTATTGGCAGATTACCGAATACACCAGCAGTGAATCGGTGAATGAGGTGTTCGAAGCCGCAGCCCGGCTGGCGCCTATGGTGCTGGTGATCGAGGATATCGATTCGATGCCGCAGGAGGTCAGATCCTTTTTCCTGAATACGCTGGACGGGGCCACCTCCAAGGAAGGGATTTTTCTAATCGGGACCACCAACTATCCGGAGAAAATAGATCCCGGACTCATGAACCGCGCCGGGCGCTTCGACCGGGCCTATGAGATCCGAATGCCGGACGAGGAGCTGCGGATGGAGTATCTGAAGCTGCGCGGCTTCACGGCGTTTGCCGGTGAAGAGGGTGTGGCCACCGCAGCGCGCCTGACGGCGGATTTCTCCCTGACCCAGCTCGGTGAGCTGTATGTCAGCGCCGCACTGGAATGGCACGAGAACGGGCGGGCCGATGTCGAGGCCCTTGTCCGGGGGATGCGCGGCGAGCTAGATAAAGGCCGCAAGCGGGAATGGATGAAGGACGCTGCGTCGACTATCGGATTTTATTAGAACAGTAATTTTCATTATTGCATTTGCAGATAAGCTGTATTGCAGCGTAGGGGAGCCGGAGGGCTCCCTTTTTGCGTGCGCCTCACAGTCGCACTATCTAGGTGGTTCAAATCCACCCGGTGACTTTACCCTTTAAAGTGCCGTAGCCGAAGCAGACTTCCGGCAACCGAAGGTTGCCGGAAGGGCAGGGTGTCTTCCGTAAGGAAGAATCCGAAGGGCCTGCAGGCAAAGTCCAGCCCGGAATGCAGTGAACCAGAGGTGGCGGCGATGCTGGGTGACCCGCCGTAAAAACGGGGAAACCTATACGAAATCGTATATCTTACAGGAAAACACACAAAGGGAAATGACCTGCAAGACTCATCGACGT
>NZ_LVWI01000091.1 GCF_001909055.1 Paenibacillus helianthi | reverse complement strand
AACCCTGAGGTAATGAAACGGCTGAAAGAGACGTATTGGTCTACCCTGTCGACAGAGGAGCAGGACCGGATCTATGCAGAGACCAAAGCGTATTACGAAAAGCAAGAGAAGGAAGTGGCAGATAAAAACCGTCTGCTGCGAAGTGGTGTTGGAAACCAGACGCTTGCCAATATTCTAGAAGGTGGAAGTAATATCCTGGTGAATGCAATCGATACGGCATCGTATGGGATGGCAGGGACAATTACGGATTGGACCATGGGACCGAAACCGGCAGGCTATGTTGACCCGACGGATAATCCTTACGGGAAAAAGGCCGGGCAGTTTCTGGGAACGGTGGTCAGTATAGGTCTGCCTGTAAAGTATTTAAATGCAATAAAAACCGGGGGAGCGGCGGGTAGATTTTCGCCAACGTTATTAAGATCGATGGTAGCTGGAGCGGTTAGCGGGACCGTGGGTGAAGCGATGGACGCGTTCAATGATTTCAGGGATGATGGAAAGCAAAGCCTGGGTGAGCGAATAGCGGCTGTGGGAATCAATACCGTTATTGCTGGTGCGGGAGATCTAATGATTACAGCAGGAAGTAAAGTGGCTGCCAGTACGATGAGATTTGTGCGAGGGAAGCTGCCGGATATCAAGGTGGAAAAGATTGAGGGAGCAGGAAAAACCAAAGCGGAAATCGAAGCTAAAGCAAAGGAGATAGAGGAAACCCGTATTGAGGGGATGGGTAAATTCAATGATCCAATAAAAACGAAAACGAATAAAGGCGTAGAAGTTGAATTTGATAATCCGTACGGTAGTAAAATAAAGTGGGTTGAACAAAACCCTAAGAATATTCCAAATGCAATCGAAAGTGCAATGAGTAATAGCAATATTGGTAAAGCTATTGAGGGTAAAGTTGGAAATTACGTTCAGCAAAAGGTAGGAGTAACAGGGTTCGGTTTAAAACTAGACAATATATCTACTGGTAAACCAGCAGGAGATATTGATGTCATGACACACAATCAAATTATAGAGATTAAGAAGTCAATGTCTGCTGTTAAAATGGATCAAATCGATAAGTATGTTAATCCAAGTAATTCTCAATTTTTTAATTTTGAGGGTAAAGAGATTGTATTGTATATTGATGAGATTATTGATATCTCAAATCCTCAAACAGCTAAAATGATTCAAGAACTTAATAGTAAGGGTGTAAAAGTTGTAAATTCGCTCGAAGAGTTAGGAGGAGTTTTGAAGTAATGGGGATGTCATCCTTTTTATTATTTAAACGTGGAGAAAGTACTCCAGCAAATGATTTATTGAGGGACATTAATAAAATTTGTATAGAGGAGAATCTTTTCTTTGATAGCGATGAAGAAACTTACGATAGTGAAGGGACACTAAAATACACGCGAGTATATATAAGTGACTTGCCATTTAGGGAGAATTATTCAAGAACTCTTAGTTTTAGTGTGTATGATGAACCGTATGAATATCAATTAGTTAGTTTTAAATGGGATGATACTAAAAATGAATATTTTAAAGCAGTAGTATCTGACGATTTTGATGATAATGAAGATCTATTATTACGATTTTCCCACGCCATACTTAAGATCTATCCGACAGCAAAAATATGGGTAGAGGAAGAATGGTTTTATACTCTAGAGGACTTAGATAATATTACTAACATGCCGTACGTGAGTGATTGGTGCTATAAAGATCCAAGGGAAATAGCTCGAGATTAGTTGTGGTGGCTGATGATTTGAGATTCAATGGAGTTACCCAGTGTCGAATCCTGTTGAACAAACTGAGTATATTTCCTGGCGTAAACCCGCAGGACGTATACTGGACGATTGGTCAATTGGTGACGAGGAGGAATGGCTTGATTAAGGCATTGATCTTGCTTAAACTAAGCTTAAACAAATTACACATGAAACTCAGTTACCACTATCCGAGCTATAAGAGGTTCGAAGATCACGATGCAGGGAAGAATCGTGAATTGTTTCATATGCAATATCAGGATAAAGTTGATTTCAATGATACACAACTCATTCAACTTATTTGCGTACGATGTATAAGGGTCTGACCGTAGCAATAACGCACTAGATTCTTAGTGTATGCTTTCTTGCCTTTGGAACGAAGGTCAGTTGATATGCAATGTGCAGGTAATGCCTGCCATCCCTTATCCCAGTAGATGTCCGTAAACTCGACTGCTATGCAAGCCCCCCACTCCCCCACAAGTTCATTAAAATTTTTTATATTCAGTGCGTACAATCACAAACCATCTTCCCTGCTGGCGTTAAGGTATAGAGGTAAAAGAAACCTAGACCAACAACAACCCAAGGGAGGGCCCAGCATGACGGCCAAACAATTGAACAATACAATGACGGATACATCCGCTCAATTCACCGGTGAAGCAATGGTAAGAGATATCGTCCTTCAATTCCCCAAAGCAGCAGATTACTTCAAGGCACAGCGGATTGACTTTTGCTGCGGAGGCGCGAAGCCTTTGGCAGAGGCGGTAGCCGAAAAAGGGCTTGATACAGAGGCAGTACTTCAGGATCTGAACAAGCTGTATGCCGACCATCCGGTGCTGGAAGAAGATACGGCCTGGAACGAAGCATCGTCAGAAGAGCTGGTTGATTACATTATCAACAAGCATCACAACTATTTGCGCGAGGAGCTGCCGCTCATCGCCCAGAATGTAACAAAGGTCTTCCGCGTCCATGGAGAGGATTCTCCGCACTTGGCTGAGGTGTACCGCTTGTTCCATACGCTGCGTGAGGAATTGCTGGAGCACACGGCCAAGGAAGAAGAAAGTGAATTCCCCAAAATGCTGGCTTATGATAAAAATCCAAGCGCAGAAGGGTTGGCTGAGCTGCGCGGACTGCTAAGTACGCTGGAGAAGGAGCATGACGGGGCAGGAGATATTTTACGCGAGCTGCGGAGAGTTACAGGGGATTTCACCCCGCCGGAGCATGCCTGCACCACTTACCGTTTGACGTATGCCCGTCTTGAAGAGCTGGAGGGCATGACCTTTGAGCATGTCCATCTGGAGAATAACATTTTTTTCCTGCGCTACCAATAGAAAATTAACATTTCATAAGTCCCTTCGGGGACTTTTTTTGTGCTGGAATAAGGAGTATTTGAGAACGCTATCCATTTACGTTATTCTTAAAAAGACTACATACATAATCAAGACATGTCTGAACAGCAGCAGAAGGCTAGAATCAGACGGGAGAAGGCGGTGCCGGGAATGTCCGCGAAGTGGGTATGGCGTATTTTGCTGGGAATAATGATAATTGCAACCTTGAGCGGCTGCTCATCGGTTCTTGGCACTCCAACAAATGGGAACAATGCCGGGACTGGAAATGCCGGACCAGGTTTTTCGGTTCGGGTCGGTGACAGCGAGCTGGCTGGAAGCGCAGGCAGGCAGCTAAGTGAAGCCTATACAGATGGGTTGACGCTCATCGAGCTGCTCAAGAACAGTGGCGTAGCCACGTTTGCGGATGAGGGGTACAAGATCCTGGCAGTCAACAAAGTATCTTTGAGTCCCGAGTGGAGTTGGGAGATTCAATTGAACGGCAAAAAAAATACGGATTGGAACAGCCGCGTTGACCGCGGGGACAGCATCGTGGCTGCAGCCGTACCAGCAGCAAGCGGGGCAGAGCTGCAGCCGGTCATTTTCACTGTTAACGGGGGTAGTGAGCAGCCGCAAATGACGCATTCTTACGTGCTGCCGTATACCGAGGACCTGTCCGTACGGGGTGTATTGAAGACCAGCGGAATGGTGCAACTCTCCGAGGATAATAAGACAATAATCAGTATTATGGATTACAAGCCTCTCAGTAATGAGGCATGGATGCTGAAGGTCAACGGCAAGCAACTGCTGGACACCGGGATCGATATGAAGCTTAGACCACAGGATACTCTGGAGGTTGTGCTTGTGCTGCTCTAAATGAAATACCATTTCGCTATATTCCTTAGGCTTACGTCAAAGGAATATGGCGTTTTTTTGTGCCCAAAAAGCGTTAAGGAAGCATAATTAAAATTATGTGAAATGCTTCACAATTGGTGTGACTGCAATCACAAATCCGCTTTAAATTTTAACAGTATAATTTCACTATCAGATCATGTTGTGTTGAAGTTCAGACGCATGAAGGAGGGTCATGACAGTGACAGTGGAGAGAGAAAAGCTAGTACTCATAGGTAACGGAATGGCAGGAGTAGGCACAATTGAGCAGATTTTGAAGCTTGGCGGCGCTTATGATATTACTGTGTTCGGAAGTGAGCCGCATCCCAATTACAATCGCATTATGCTGTCCTACGTTCTGGAAGGCAGCAAAACAATCGAAGACATTATCCTCAATGACCGCCAGTGGTATGCGGATCATCATATTACTTTGCATACAGGAACCACAGTTATCCGTATTGATGAAGCATCTCGGCAGATCATCACAGATAATGGGCTGTCGGTTGCCTATGACAAAGCGATCATTGCTACAGGCTCGAACTCGTTCATTCTGCCAGTACCGGGAAGCGACAAGGAGGGGGTAGTTGGCTTCCGTGATATCGCAGATTGTGATGCCATGCTTGCAGCAGCCAAGCAGTACCGCACGGCAGCAGTTATCGGGGGCGGACTCCTGGGACTGGAAGCGGCCAAAGGACTTGTGAATCTCGGCATGGACGTTACGGTTGTGCATCTGCTGAAAGATCTGATGGAGCGCCAGCTGGATCATACAGCTTCCTCCATGCTTCAGGCAGAACTGGCCCGCCAGGGCGTGAAGTTTGCCATGGGCAAGCAGACCGTTGAGCTGACCGGGGATGAACGTGTGAACGGACTTCGCTTCAGTGACGGATCGGAGCTGGCGGCTGATTTTGTAGTGATGGCTGTGGGAATTAAGCCAAATACACAGCTCGCCAGAGAAAGCGGCATTACCGTAAACCGCGGGATTGTTGTCGATGACTATCTGCAAACCTCGATGCCGGATGTATATTCCGTAGGTGAATGTACAGAACACAGAGGAACTTGTTATGGTCTGGTTGCACCGTTGTTCGAGCAAGGAATGGTGCTTGCGAAACATTTGTGCAACGTGCCGACTCAGCCTTATGAAGGTTCGGTTGTAGCCACCAAGCTAAAAATCTCTGGAGTAGATGTCTTCTCTGCCGGTGAGTTCACAGAAACCTCAGAACACACCGTCATCTCAGCCAAAGATGAATGGAAGCGGACCTACAAGAAGATTCTGCTTAATAATAATATTATTGTCGGGGCAGTTCTCTTCGGCGATGTCACGGAATCGGCCAGTCTGCAGAAGCTGGTGAAGCAGGGTGCGGAAATGACGGAGGAGATTTATAGCGAGGTTATGGGCACGGGTTGCTGCGGCGGCGGAGCGAAAAAGAGCTTGTCGGTGGAAACGATGGCCGATGAAGAAATTGTCTGCGGCTGCAACGGTGTGACCAAGAAAGCCATTGTTGATGCCGTTACGGAGAATGGCTTCACCACCGTAGATGAGATCAAGGCCTGTACTGGAGCTACCCGTTCTTGCGGCGGCTGTAAGCCGGTCGTGGAGCAGATCCTGCAATTTGTCCTTGGGGACAGCTTCCAGCAGAGCGCCAAGCAGGGGATCTGCAGCTGCACCACTCTAAGCAGAGATGAGATCGTAGCGGAAATTACCTCCAAAGGCCTGAAAACGACCAAAGAGGTCATGAATGTCCTGGACTGGAAACAAGCTGAGGGCTGCTCCAAATGTCGTCCGGCGGTGAACTATTATCTCGGTATGATCTATCCGGACACTCATGAGGATGAGAAGGAGTCGCGCTTCGTCAACGAACGGATGAGTGCGAATATTCAGAAGGATGGTACTTTTACGGTTGTACCTCGTATGTATGGCGGAGTCACGACACCGGAGGATTTGAAACGGATCGCCGACGTCTCCTTGAAATATGATGTTAAGGTTGTAAAGGTGACCGGCGGGCAGCGTCTGGACCTGATCGGTATCCGGAAAGAAGATGTGCCTAAGGTGTGGGAGGAGCTGGATATGCCATCCGGCTATGCCTACGCGAAATCACTGCGCACTGTGAAGACCTGTGTAGGCTCGCAGTTCTGCCGTTTTGGCACACAGGACTCCATGGGTATGGGAGCGCTGCTTGAACGCAAATACGAGCGGCTTGATTTTCCGGCCAAGTTCAAAATGGCAGTTAACGGCTGCCCGCGCAACTGTGCGGAATCCTGCACAAAAGATATTGGCATCGTCGGCAATGACGGCGGCTGGGAGATTTTCATTGGCGGTAACGGCGGGATCAAGCCGCGGATCGCGGATGCCTTCTGCAAGGTGAAAACCGATGAAGAACTGATTGAGGTCTGCTCCGCAGTTATGCAGTATTACCGTGAAACAGGGAACTACCTGGAACGGACCTCCGAGTGGGTGGAACGCATGGGACTTGAGCAGATTCAGCAGGTGATTCTGGAGAACGATGAGCAACGCAAGGAGCTTGCTGCACGGATTGATTTTGCCCTGGCACAGGTTTCTGATCCATGGAAAAAAATGCTGGATGACCAAGAGACACGTACCGCACTGTTTGAGCAGGCAAAAGTCTAACCTATACCGACTATGAGAGGAGAGAGCTCAATGCAAACCACTACACAAGAATATGCTGTAGGCACGGTGGAAGAATTCCTGCTGCAGATTGGCCGGGTTGTCACCACCGGTGAGACTGAACTAGCCATTTTCCGTACCTCGGATGGGGCCGTCTATGCCCTGGAGAATCGCAGTCCGCATCCCAAAGGCGGTCCGCTGGCTGAGGGGATCGTCTCCGGCTACTATCTGTACGATCCGCTGTACGACTGGAAAATCGATCTGCGCAGCGGCGAAGTTCAGTCCCCGGACCACGGGAAGGTAAAGGTCTATCCGGTTATACTGGACGGCGGTATGGTAAAGGTCAGCCTGTAGAAAGTCTGGATGAATAAACAATTTTAAAGGAGAATGGCGGGGTGGACGTGTGTTTACGCAAAGTGTAGAGAACATCGTGGAGACAGCAGTGGCCAAACGTGACAAGATGAATGAAAGTCTGCCGAAATACTTTCTTGCCGCACTGCTGGCCGGAGCCTATGTAGGTATTGGTATTATTCTGATCTTTTCACTCGGGGCGCCACTGGCGGCGGTTAAATCTCCTTTTCAGCCGCTGATTATGGGGATGTCCTTCGGGATTGCCCTGACGCTGGTAGTCTTCGCCGGCTCGGAGCTGTTCACCGGGAACAATATGTTTTTTACCGTAAGTACACTTGCGGGAAGAACCAGCGTATGGGATACAGCGAAGAATTGGGTCCTCGTATTTATCGGAAATGTTGCCGGTGCAGTGGTTCTGGCATTGCTGATCCGGGGCACAGGATTGTTTACAGCGGCTCCGGCAGAACATCTGATTTTTACCGCAGCCGCCAAAAAAATGAGCCTGCCGTTCTCTGAGCTGTTCTTCCGCGGTATTCTCTGTAACTGGCTGGTCTGCCTGGCACTGTGGATGTCCTCCCGCGCCAAAAGCGAGACTGCCAAGCTGGTGCTGATCTGGTGGTGTCTGTTCGCCTTCATCGCGAGCGGCTATGAGCACAGTGTAGCGAATATGACGCTGCTAAGCGTAGCGGTGCTGCTGCCAAACCATCCTGAGACGGTTACTATAGCCGGATGGCTGCACAACATGATTCCGGTCACCTTAGGCAATATTATCGGCGGTGGCGTGTTTGTTGGCATGGCGTACTGGATGATCTCCCCGGTGCGGGCAGCACGGACTGGTGTTATCAATAAGACGAAAAAGCAAGTCAGCTAGTCCTTGCAGAGCCCTGTGGTCAATTGACTGCAGGGCTTTTTTGCATAATGCGTGCCCAGAGGCACGCATTATTTATATGGTGAAAGTCCAACCAAAGGAGGTGCCAAACCACCTTTGTACGGTTGCCTTGTTGCAAATGGGCAGAATACGCTAATCCTTGAAGGAATATACGCTTAACTTTACGAATAAATCAAAGATAGAAATTTATAGGAGGAATACAATGGGGTTTATTCTTATTTCGCTAATAGCAATAGGTATATGCCTGGCTGGCTTAGTTTTATATTATTTTGTTCTCCCGAGTAAGGACTTCAGTTCAACCAATGCGATTCCGAATTCGTATGTTATCCAATCCTCGAATAGGATGGACATTCAGCATAATTATGAATGCGCTGCATTTTCAAGCGCATACATCATGAGACATTTTGGGATGGAGTCGGATGGCAACAAGCTCTATAAAGATTACCCTAGAAAGTTATATGATGGAACAATTACGCCTAAGGGCATTCTCTTGTTCTTTAAGAAGCTTGGGTATGACGCTTTTTTTTGCTCAGGGAATGTTGATACCTTAAAGAAACAATACGTTTATCGTGATACGCAAGAAGTAGATAGATCACTGATGCCGGGTGCAGTCTTATGTTAAGCTGTGAAATTGAAAAGAACCTGGGAGTGAATCCGTGATGAAATAATCATTTTGGGGTATACGGAATTTGTGTGAATGACGGGAAACTGCTGGTCATACGTAAAGGAAGAGGCCCTTATACCGGAAGGTTTGATTTGCCTGGGGGCAGACTGGAGGAGAATGAGTCCCTGCTGGGAGGATTGGTAAGGGAGTTTATGGAGGAGACTGGGCTTACAGTGACGGTGGAACACAATCTGGGGACGTTGGATTGGTTTGTCCGCTATCAGGAGGATACCTATACCCACATGCACCATATAGCCGCTCTCTATACCGTGGGAATTGCCAGTGATGCAGTAGCTTCAGGGATTAAGGAGTTTGCTGAACAGGATTCGCTGGGAACGGAGTGGGTGGAGTTGCCGGCAATTACACTGAATTCGGCTTCGCCAGTGACGGTAGCGGCGGCTGCATGGGTGAGAGAAGGCTGTTTGCCAACGGAGGTTGGATTTTTTGATGACTGGGAAGTGAAAAATCTACCTTCAACATGAAAAAAAGACGCCGGACAAGGCGCCTTTGACCACTCTATTAATTGATGCTGCATTTCCGGGTCATATATGTTTCATTGAGGTGAATAGAGGGTATTAGTATTAGGAAATTAAATGCGGCAAATTTCGTTAGGACATAATTCACAGTGGCAGATGTCTTGAAGCATCGTAAGATCCTTGATGACGATCATGCCATTCTCATATTCCACAGCATCTTTTTTACGCAGATCGCTCAGCATCCGGTTGACGCTCTCACGGGTTGCGCCGATCATGTTGGAGAGATCCGTATGCGTAATTTTTTTATTAATCAGAATGCTGTCCCCGGTCTTCTCGCCGTAAGTATTGCCCAGTCGAATCAGCGTGGAGCAGAGAGCACCAGGCTTGCCGTACATCATCAGATCACGGAATTTCGTCTGTGTGAGACGGTGATGGATACCCATCCATTTCATAAAGTCGATGGCAAAATCACAATGCTGGCAGATCAGAATCTCCAGATCCTTCTGCTCGATAACGCCAACTTCACTTTCTTCAATCACTTCGGCGGTGAAGCTGTGCTTGGTGCTGAAGAAGGGGTCTGCCTGACCTACCATATCGCCGGCCTGATACATATACAGAATGAGTTCTTTGCCTTCGTCAGTTGATTTGGTTAGTTTCACACGTCCACGTTTGATATAAAACAATTTATCCGAGAAGTCGCCTTCCCAGAACAAATGAGAGCCCTCAGGTACCATACGCTCTTTCATTGTAACCAGAAGCCGGTTAAAGTTCTGTTCGGAGAAACAGTTTGTATTGCCGTGGGCTTCGATAACATTATAATGTTCCTTTATCATAATCGACATCCCCTTTATTCCCTCAGTTTTTCAGTAAATTTTAAATTAATTATACATTGAAATTCCTCTTTATGGGTGAAAATTTTCGTGAAAAAGTGTCGAATTTTTAACATTGTGATAATTTTCACTTCAAAGGTGTGAGATTTAATATGATTTTAGTCTGAACAAGGGATTGAAGTCTTAAATACGCTCTATATTGTAGCAGTCGTCGCCTATAATACACAGATAATGGGAGAACCTGCTATTTTGCTTTGTGATAAAGCTTGATTTTTTCAGCTTTTCTGATCATAACGCAATCTGCAGGTTCTTTTCAACTCCGTAATAATGCACATAACTCTGTTATCGGCTGACATTGGCCTTTCTTCCCCTCAGAGCTACGCTGGATGTGAGGGTCTGGCGGTTTCTTCACGGAACTGGTGGACACAACCCGGAGAAGGAGAATTCAAACAATGGCAAAGGTAGCAGACAAATATCTGAAGGTCGACCCATGGGCCGTCATCGAGGAAGGCTTCGACCCGCAGCGGAACCGGACCTCGGAGTCGATTTTTTCGGTAGGGAACGAGTATATGGGGGTACGCGGTTACGCCGAGGAGGGCTATAGCGGGGATTCCCTGCTGGGCAGTTATTTCAGCGGCCTGCATGAGCAGCAGGAGATTGGTATCCATTACAAGGGAATGATCCGTTCGTTGCGCTATATGGTTAATGCGGTGGACTGGCTGCATACGCGCCTTATGGTAGATGGTGAACAGCTGGATCTGGCCCGCAGCAAAATTACGGACTACAGCCGCAGGCTGGATTTTCGCACAGGTACTTATCGCCGGGAGTTGATCTGGCTGCTGGACAGCGGCAAGAGATTGCGGCTTACGTTTATCAGATTGGTTAGTATGACGCATGCTCATCTGGGCCTCCAGCAGGTTAGGTTTGAGCCGCTGAATTTCTCGGGTGATGTGGAGATTTGTACCGGGCTTGATTTTGGCATCATCCATGAGGAACGCGGTCAGAGTATGTGGAGAAGTCTGCGCAGCGGAGTAGAAGGTAATGTGAGTGCAATTATGGCCAGTACCTTGAACACGGGCAATAAGCTGTTTTCCGGCTTTGTCCTGCACTCTTCCCAAGAACTGCACACTGAAAAGGTAGAACGTGACCGCTATATCGGGCAGGCGTTTAAGCTGCAATTAACACAAGGGGGAATGGCTTCTTATACGAAGCTTGCTGTCCATTGTATAGATATTGATGCTTCCCGTAAGGAAGACGAACTCTGGCGCGAAGGGCTCAGGCTGGCAGCTGGTGCCTCGGAACTAAATGAAGCAGAGATATTTACTGCTCAATCCGCTTACTGGACTGAAATATGGGAGACCAGTGACATCCTGATTGAAGGTGATCCGGAGAACCAGCAGGGGATCCGCTTCTGTATTTTTCAGCTGTATCAGACGTATCATGGCGAACATCCCGGTTATAATATCGGAGCCAAAGGGCTGACAGGCGAAGCCTACCGGGGGCTGGCTTTCTGGGATACGGAGTCGTACTGCCTACCGTTCTATATATTCAACAACCCTAAGGCGGCCAAAAGCCTGCTGGAATTCCGCTACAAAACACTTCCGGAAGCAATGGACCGCGCGCGGGAGGTCGATTGTGAAGGGGCCTGTTATCCGATTGCCACGATCAATGGGACGGAAAGCTGCGACCTGTGGCAGCATTCCAACCTCCAGCTTCATGTTGGTACGGCTGTTTCCTACGGTATTTGGCATTATGTGAAGAATACAAGTGACAGGGGATTTTTGTACAGTAAAGGCGCTGAAATGCTGATTCAGATCAGCCGTTTCTATGCTACGCGCGGACAGTGGGGGCAGCGCAGCGGGGAATATGGCTATTTTGGCGTGATGGGGCCTGATGAATTCCAGCTGATGGTAAATAATAACTGCTACATTAATCTCATGGCGAAGAAATTATTCGAGTTTACGCTGGAGACGATTGCCGAAATGGAGACACTGGTGCCGGACGCCTATACTGCACTATTGAAGAAAACGGGACTCATACCGGAGGAATTAGCCGATTGGGGAAACAAGGCCGGACATATGAGGATACCTCATGACCAAGTCACGGGAGTGTATGAGGAGCATGACGGGTATTTTGATATGCCGCACATCGATATTCATTCGATTCCGGTAACCGATTTTCCGCTGTATTCGAACTGGTCCTATGACCGGTTGTACCGCTATGACATGATTAAGCAGCCAGATGTGCTGATGTTTATGTTCTTATATAGTGGGGAGTTCTCCCGGGAAGCCAAGCTGGCCAATTACGAATATTATGAGCCGAGATGCATCCATGAATCCTCGCTATCACCTTCGATCCACTCCATTCTGGCCACCGAGATCGGCAAATATGAGGAAGCTTTTCATTTCTTTGAGTTCGCAACCCGGCTGGATCTGGACAATTATAACCGGAATACACGGGAAGGTCTGCACACCACTTCCATTGCCGCGGCCTGGATGAATATTGTGTATGGTTTTGGTGGCATGCGGTCGGACGGGGAGTATCTTTCTTTCCGGCCAACCTTACCGAAGCGCTGGACCTCTTATCACTTCCGGGTAAAGTATGCGGGTGTGCTGCTGGGAATTGAAGTGGACAGAAATCATATATGCTTCACGGCACTACGCGGTGGAAGAGCAAACATCATGGTTTATGGACAGCAAATCATAGTAGATGCTACAGGAACGAAGCTTCCGCTAGGCGGGGGAATGATGACATGATGAACTGGACGGCTTCCTATTGAAGCTTCGGTAAGGCCCGGATCATCCCGAATTTGCTGAATCTGCTGATTTCATCGTGACAGGATTGCATGAACTGTAAGACCTTGATAGACTTGTTGAAGGGAAAGAAAGCGATTTCCTGAATGAATCTATCCTATTGAAAGAAAGCTTGAGGGATGAAGATGGAAACATTATTGTTATGGCCGGAGGGGGCACCCGGAGCACTGGGAACAAGTGATGAGGATTGTCCGGGAATTACACCTTATCTGGTGGAGGGTAAAGAGAATGCCGCTGTGATCGTCTGTCCGGGCGGCGCCTACGCCATGCGGGCGGATCATGAAGGCGGACCGGTTGCAGAATGGCTGAACACCCTGGGAATATCAGCCTTTGTGCTGCGTTACCGGGTAGCGCCTTATGGTTATCCCCATGCACTGCATGATGCTCAGCGTGCGCTCCGCACGATCCGTTACCGTGCAGATGAGTTTGGAATTGATCCCGGCAGATTAGGTATCCTGGGATTTTCGGCAGGCGGACATTTAG
Source organism: Paenibacillus helianthi (assembly GCF_001909055.1). Lineage (GTDB taxonomy): Bacteria > Bacillota > Bacilli > Paenibacillales > Paenibacillaceae > Paenibacillus_AQ > Paenibacillus_AQ helianthi. Next base: position 2,037 of record NZ_LVWI01000091.1, on the reverse strand, counting down.
CTTCTGCTGCTGGTGTTCTATTCGATGCCGGGGATGAAGCTGCTTCAGAGCCTCTGGAGCGCCAGTCCAGCCGCCCGGATCTGCTAATCCTCTGTTATCCGGTAATATCCATGGCAGAAGGTGTGACCCACCAAGGCTCAAAAGAAAATCAGCTGGGAAGTAATCCGGATCCGGAGCTGGCTGAACGGCTCAGCAGTGAGCTTCAGGTAACGGCAGCAACACCGCCTGCCTTTCTGTGGCATACCTCGGATGATGGGGCTGTGCCGGTGGAGAACAGCCTGCAATTCGCCGCTGCGTTAAGCCGCCATCATATTCCGTTTGATCTTCATGTATACGCACATGGCGAGCATGGACTTGGCCTGGCTGACGATGAGTCTCATACCCGAGGTTGGACAGAGGCATGCGCCTCTTGGCTTGCCTTGAATGGATATTGCAAGTAGCAGGATAAGAAGCCTTTCATGAGCCGTTCGGTTCTATGGGAGGCTTCTTCTGTTTCTACATCTCCCTATTAATTAACAGATATCAACTATACCGCTGGAAGAAGATTCAATATAATGGGAAAAGATAGTTTGCAAATGACGAACGGATTTGACAGGGTTTATTTTGCCTTTTTAGCTGCTGTGTTCTAACCTCATGTAACAATAATGAGATTGTACTACTCCATTAGAAAGGAGAAAATGAATGATTGAAATGCTTGCTGCAAGAATAGCTGGATCGCTAAAACGCTCTGTACCGGATCATCCATCATCTGTTGAAGTTTTTACATTTGCCATTTCCATGATGCTCAATCTGTTTTTTATTGTTGCAGCGACACTGGGTATATCTCTGCATACCGGACGGACTGGAGAGATAGCCACTATTCTGATCTCGTTCGCACTTCTTCGCCAGTTGACCGGAGGCATGCATCTGAAATCCAATCTGCAATGCGTAGTAGTATCCACCATTCTTTTTACAGGCATTTCGCTGTTTGCGGTGGGACAGTGGTGGACCATTACGGCAACAATGGCAGCTGTCCTTATCATCTTTTTTATAGCTCCAGTCGGCATTAGTCAGCAGTCAACAATTCCCTCCAAATATTATCCTTACATGAAACTGGCTGCGATGCTGCTTGTCGCCTCCAACTTTCTATTTTTGTCTCCGGCTCTGGCATTAAGCTTTTTGGCCCAGAGCATTACACTGGTGCTGGGAAAAGTAGTGAGATCATAAATCTGGCTGCAAATGTAGATCCGTCAACAGTTTTGGTAACGAATAACTGCACGATTGCCTATCATCGTTACAGACTTGTTGAACAAGAACTGACCCGAATGAATCCAAACATCATCGTTGCATCATGCAAGGGGGCTGTCTCATAAGTAGATTTTCAAAAAAAGAAACAGCCCATATGTATTCAAGAGGCAGTAAAAAGACAGCAAGGCCGCGATTCTCCTGTTATTGGAGAATCGCGACCTTGCGTTTTTGGTCCACCGTGGCTTGCTTCAGCATATTATGGGCAAGCGAAAGCCAACCGACCTCAAGCGTCACTTTTTCCATGCCGCGAAGCAGAAAGCGCCGGAAGCCCCGGTTATTCTTCAGTTGTCCAAATACGCTTTCCGGTTCCGTCATTCGGCGTACGGCCAGGGCATAACCTTCCTCGCTTCGCAGGATGTCCCGAGCCTGCTTCTGGTACCGCAGCCTCTCCAGACTGACAACCACTTCCCGATTTCCTGCTGCCTTGGTGCAGCGTTCCTTCAGCGGACAACCTTCGCAGCTTTGGCTTCGGTAATGACGTTTGTGAATTTCATATCCGCTTTGTAGTGTCTCCTTGCTCTCTTTGCGGAAATGCAACGTTTCCCCAGCTAGGCACGTCCATGTATCCCTGGTTTCACTGTACGTCCAGTTCTCCACCTTTCCGATATTCTCTTTCCAAGCTTTACTCTTTTCTTTGTGGTAGCTGCCGTATTTCACGACCGCCTGAATCTCTTCCTTTTCCAGATAGGCGTAGTTTTCTTCACTGCCGTAACCTGCATCCGCAATTACCGCCCTAGGAAGTTTACCCAA
>NZ_LVWI01000090.1 GCF_001909055.1 Paenibacillus helianthi | reverse complement strand
GACAGTTCGGTCCCTATCTGTCGTGGGCGCAGGAAATTTGAGAGGAGCTGTCCTTAGTACGAGAGGACCGGGATGGACGTACCGCTGGTGCATCAGTTGTTCCGCCAGGAGCATGGCTGAGTAGCTACGTACGGACGGGATAAGCGCTGAAAGCATCTAAGCGTGAAGCCCCCCTCAAGATGAGATTTCCCAGTATGTAAGACCCCTTGAAGACGACGAGGTAGATAGGTTGGAGGTGGAAGTGCAGCAATGCATGGAGCTGACCAATACTAATCGGTCGAGGGCTTATCCAAATCATATAACGCAGATTCGTTTCGGATTCAGTTTTCAGGCGATCCAGCCTGATATATTCCCTGATAGCTCAGTTGGTAGAGCACTCGACTGTTAATCGAGTTGTCACAGGTTCGAGTCCTGTTCGGGGAGCCATATGGAGAGGTGTCCGAGTTTGGCCGAAGGAGCACGATTGGAAATCGTGTAGGCGCCACAAGCGTCTCGAGGGTTCGAATCCCTCTCTCTCCGCCACTATTATTAAAGGTATGGCCCGTTGGTCAAGGGGTTAAGACACCTCCCTTTCACGGAGGTAACATGGGTTCGAATCCCATACGGGTCACCAATTATTTATACCAGGCGCACATATGGAGGCTTAGCTCAGCTGGGAGAGCATCTGCCTTACAAGCAGAGGGTCGGGGGTTCGAACCCCTCAGCCTCCACCATAGTGCTTTTGATAAGTTTTTACTGACGCGGGGTGGAGCAGCCCGGTAGCTCGTCGGGCTCATAACCCGAAGGCCGCAGGTTCAAATCCTGCCCCCGCAACCAATTTGGAACCGTGGTGTAGTTGGCCTAACATGCCTGCCTGTCACGCAGGAGATCGCGGGTTCGAATCCCGTCGGTTCCGCCATTAATTTGGCCAATTTTATATGGCTCGGTAGCTCAGTCGGTAGAGCAAAGGACTGAAAATCCTTGTGTCGGGGGTTCGATTCCCTCCCGCGCCACCATTTAAATACAACTTAATATGCCGGTGTAGCTCAATTGGTAGAGCAACTGACTTGTAATCAGTAGGTTGGGAGTTCAAGTCTTCTCGCCGGCACCATCCTCGGAGGCTTAGCGAAGTGGCCAAACGCATCAGACTGTAAATCTGCTCACGTACGTGTTCGGTGGTTCGAATCCATCAGCCTCCACCATTTTTAGGGGCATAGTTTAAAGGTAGAACAACGGTCTCCAAAACCGTTGGTGTGGGTTCAATTCCTGCTGCCCCTGCCAAACTAATTTTAAAAGCTTAATATGGCGGCCGTGGCGAAGGGGTTAACGCACCGGATTGTGGTTCCGGCATTCGTGGGTTCGAGACCCATCGGCCGCCCCATTTCTTTTAAAATGATTGTTTGTATGTATTCTAACAGTTTCATATGGCGACTGTGGCGAAGGGGTTAACGCACCGGATTGTGGTTCCGGCATTCGTGGGTTCGAGACCCATCAGTCGCCCCATCTATCTAAATTGAATATTGGGGATTAGCCAAGCGGTAAGGCAACGGACTTTGACTCCGTCATTCATAGGTTCGATTCCTATATCCCCAGCCATTTATGCGGACGTGGCTCAGCGGTAGAGCATCGCCTTGCCAAGGCGAGGGTCGCGGGTTCGATTCCCGTCGTCCGCTCCATTTTTATGGCGCCATAGCCAAGTGGTAAGGCAAAGCTCTGCAAAAGCTTTATCCCCAGTTCGAGTCTGGGTGGCGCCTCCATTTTTATTTAAGAACTAATTCATATGTATATGCCGGCGTGGCGGAATGGCAGACGCGCTCGACTCAAAATCGAGTGGGAAACCGTGGAGGTTCGAGTCCTCTCGCCGGTATACCAAAAGGGTTTATAAATTTGCTGATAAGCAGATTTATAAACCCTTTTTTATGTTTTTATTTATATATTGATGAGTAATACAGCAGATTATTTGATATACATTAATTGCGGTTTTTAGCATTAGCCGCTAAGACTATTTATAGTACGGTGAACTAAAAAGGATTTTTATGGATAAACAGGTTTATGTTATAGTGTAGCTAGACTTTATTTTGGGTTATTACTCCAATCTGAGTAAGAAGGTATCGATTATGAAAGACATGTATACCATGGACAGTAGAATGGTTGTGCAAAGAATGATTAAAGGTTTTTCTTTGTGCTCCATATTTGCCACTATTATTCAAAAATATCCGGCTGATTCACAATCTATTCTGTATTTTATCCTTATAACTGTAGCTTTGCTCGTGAATGATTTCACCAGAGGCAAATTTCAGAACCAGTCTAAGGCTCTATGGTATGTATCCTTTATCGTTAGTAATATTTTAGCTGGTTTTTTGCTGTTTAAGGTTTACTGCATAGGCACACAAATTTACATAATTATTTTACTTGTTGAAATTATTGTGAGTACTCGAAAAATCCCTATGTATGTATTATGCTTGCATTCTGCTATCTTCACAGCTTCACTGATAGCAGATCATAATACTGTTAAGGATATCCTGTCTCCATATTTAGTAATTCTCGCAATTGTCTACTTATTTCGAAATGTATTAATAGAAAAAACTCGGACCCAAGAACTCAATCAAGAATTACAAATTGCCAATACCACATTGCAGGAGTATTCAGGCAAGATTCAGGAGCTGACTATCTCCAAAGAAAGGAATAGGATTGCCCAAGAACTTCATGATTCACTGGGGCACTATCTTATAGCTTTAAATATGAATCTAGAATATGCAAATACAGTCATGGATATGGAGCCAGGTAAAGCAAAGCTTACGATAAACAAATCTCAAGAGCTTTCCAAGGAATGCATCGTCAAGCTTCGTAAAACGGTAGTTCTTCTTGGGGAGGAGGGATCCTCTAAGGAACTCCGGCAATCCCTTCACGAGATCTTTGATAACTTCCTTGAAACGAATAAGATTCATTTTGAACTGAACATGGATGAAGAAATTGAATACGTGGATTCTGATATCAAAAATTGTATTTACAAAACGGTTCAGGAGTCTATCACCAATGGCATTAAACATGGAGAGGCTACGTACTTTTCCATTAAAATCCATAAATTTTCTGATCAAATCTCCTTGCTCATTCATAATAATGGAGCAGATTGCACAGAGATCATTAAATCGAAGGGGATTCAGGGAATAGAAAACAGGATCGTTGCCCTAGGTGGGAAGGTTAACTTTTACTCAGGGGGATCTACAGGATTTAGTGTTGAGGCCAATATTCCTAAAATTGCTCTTGATTTCGAGTTTAATAAATAAGGAGGCACACTCATGGTGAATATTATTATAGTGGATGATCAGCAAATTGTCCGGGAAGGCTTGAAGATGATTCTTAGCCTGCATGAGGAAATTCATGTTATCGGCGAAGCATCCAATGGAGAAGAGGCATTGGAGCTTCTCACATACACTTCTCCTGAGGTTGTTCTAATGGACATTAAAATGCCGGTAATGAATGGAATCGAAGCTACAAAACTGGTGAAAGCTAAGTACCCTGAGATCAAGGTTATCATTCTTACCACTTTTAATGATAGTGAGTATATTTTTACCGGACTTAAAAATGGGGCGGATGGGTATATTCTAAAAGATTCGGGCTCTCAGGAAATTTTGTATTCCATTAAGACTGCCTGTGAGGGGAACATCCTGTTGAATCCCAAGATTACACGGGAAGTAGTGAATGCGCTGAATTCTGTGAAGAATACAGGTTCAGAGAACATACAGAATGAGCAGATTCTACAGTTGCTTACGCCACGTGAACTTGAGGTTGCCAAATGTATTATGGAAGGTAAGAGTAATAAAGAGATTAGTAATGACCTATTTATTACAGAAGGTACTGTCAAAAATTATGTCTCAAGAATGTTTGAGAAACTCGAGCTGAAGAATAGAACTGAATTAACACTGTGTCTGCAAAAAACGCTGTAGTCCTGCAGCATTGCTTGCCCACATTTGACTGATTCCAATTCCTCCTGTATGCCGTCCTGCAGTACTCTGTCTGATCTACAGACTGATTACTGTATGGACGGCATATTTTAGTTTCTCCCCACTAAGCAGTGCCATTCCTATATGACTAAAGTAATGATGTAAGTGATAACTAAAGTAATACTCAGATTGAGTACTATAGTAAATATTTTAAAATTGGATGGGGGGTTAGAATGATAACAGAACAAGAAATGAACGAGAGGTGCTTTACAGATGCTCGAATTAACAAATTTGACCAAAAAATACAATGATGTCACTGTAGTTAATAATATTTCGCTACATGTGAAACGTGGTGAGATTTTTGGTTTGTTAGGACCAAATGGAGCCGGTAAGTCGACGACCGTATCTATGATAAGCACGGTGCTTGCGCCAACCAGCGGGAGTATAACGATTGATAACAAGTCCCTTAGGGAAAAACCTATAGATATTAAGAAAATCATGGGTATTGTCCCGCAGGATTTAGCATTGTATCAAGCCTTAAGCGCCAAGGAGAATCTGGAGTTTTTCGGCAGCTTATATGGACTTTCCGGGAAAAGGCTTAGAACCAGAACCAATGAAGTACTGGAAATTATCGAACTACAGGACAAGAAAAACCAGGATCTTGCCGAGTTCTCCGGAGGGATGAAACGCCGGGTCAATATCGGTATTGCCCTAATGAATGATCCCAAATTGTTGATTTTGGATGAACCCACTGTAGGTATTGATCCCCAATCCCGAAATCATATCCTGGAGACTGTGAAAAAACTGAATCAGGACAGAGGGATGACGGTGATTTATACAAGTCACTACATGGAGGAAGTGGAATACTTGTGCAAGAATGTTGCCATCATCGACCATGGCTCCTTGATCGCACAGGGAACAAAAGAAGAACTAAAGCAAAGCCTGGCGGCATGTGACACGTTGACCGTTAGTTTTAGTGAAGCGAGTGAGGGTGCACTTGAACAGTTAGACCGGATTCCCGGAATTTCCAAGGTTTGTATAGCGGGCAATCAGATCAGTATGCTGGTTTCTACGAGTGACAAGAATGTGATTGAGATTGTGGATGACATCAAAAAATTAGGACTTAAGCTTACCAGTTTCAAATATGAGGAAGTGAACTTAGAGAGTATTTTTCTACAGATCACTGGTAAGGCCTTAAGGGGGTAGCGAGGGGGTGATATTTTGAGAAAGCTATTACGGCTATTTCTATTGGATCTGCGGTTGCTGACTAAAAATAAAACATTTTATCTAAAGCTTATTCTGTTTCCATCCATACTAATACTCATCCTGGGAACGGTATTCAGTGATTCGAGTTCCCAAATCAAAACGTTTAATGTAGCTTTTTATAATTCAGATAAGGGCACTTATGAGGGGACTGAGTTCGTATCCTTGGGGAATGTCTTAAGAGATAACGTATTTAAGCATAAGGTTCTGGAGGGAATTGTAAATTTAAAAGAAGCCACCAGTTATAACCAAGGCAAGCAATTACTAAAAGATGGTCAGGTTGCAGTATTTGTATACGTACCGGAAAGCTTCACTAAGGCCGCTATGAATAATGAACAAACGAATATCGTCTTGATGGGTGACAACGATAAGCCTCTGGATAAAGAGATAATCGCGACTATTCTGGACCGGTTCAGCGCAAGTGTCAGGACAAAGAATGTTGAACAAAGTACGATCCTCCAGATCATAAGCAGCAAAGGAAATGTTCCTAAAGATAAAATGGAGAAGGTTATGAGCCAAATATCAGGAAATAAGGAGCTCAGTCTTAACATACGAGAGGTGCCAACCAATAAAGAAGCCGTACCCATAGATGCTATGCAGTATTATTCGATCGCTATGGTAGTTATGTTCTCCATTATGACGGCATTTGTGCTGGTTCATAGCATCGTGGATGAGAAGCAAAACCACACCATGTTTCGAATCAAATCTACACCAACATTAAATATACAGTATGTGCTGGGCAAACTTTTTGGGATTATTTTATCCGTTGTTATCCAAATGGTTATTGTGATCATTATTAGCCGGGTTGTGTTCCAGATGAAATGGGGGAACTATTTTGACCTCCTTGTCATTACTATTGTTTATGCTTTTGCCATTGGCAGCATTATTCTGCTGTGGGGCTTTACCGCGAAAGACCATGTGGCTGTTTCCAGTTTGGCTTCTCCAGTGCTGTACATTTTCAGCTTTTTGGGCGGGAGTCTTATCCCTAAAAGTGGATTGCCGGACAGCCTGCGCGTTATTCAGGAGATCCTCCCCAACGGTAAAGCAATAAATTCCTATGTAAAGGTATGCCAAGGGGTGGGGCTTGACGGCATGTATATTGATTTGTTGGAGCTTATAGGTATAGGGCTGATATTTATTATCTTTAACATTAGGGTATACAACGGAAAAGGGTGGAGTAAACGTGCAATTTATAGTCATGGTAAAAAATCAGCTGAAACTGATGTTTCGAAATAGAACCGCGTTTTTTGCAACAATCGCGCTTCCCCTAATTTTGACCTTCTTGTTCTCCTTTTCACAAGGAAGCAGCCAGGAAAGCGTATATGTAGCTGATGCGGACCATAGTGAGTACTCAAAACAACTCATGGATATGATTCAGAAACAGACCCAAGTGAAAATTGTACATTCTGATGAAGCCACTATCAAAAAAAAGGTAGATGATCAGGATATTCCCTTTGGTTTGGTTGTGAATCAGGGTTTTGGCAGCCATCTATTATCTGGGTCCGGTGAAGATTTGCCTATTTATTTTGTGCAAAATGTTGAAAACGGTGAAGGGACGATTCTAAAAGAGATTATTACCGGTGAAGTAAGCACACTCCAAAAAGTGATTCATGACTCAAAGGTGATCTCTACGGGATTCAATGTAGATGGCCCCGGAATTACAACCAGCGTATTTAAAGGCATCAATGAGATCTCGAATCTAACGATAGATGACCAAACTCTAAGTAGTGGAGAGAAGACTCATGACAATGCCACAGCAAGGCTAATCGGTTTTCTGGTTATGTTCATTTGGTTCGTTGTTATTCAGGGATTACGGACCCTAATTGATGAAAGAGAAAACAATACCTTAGACAGATTATTGAGCACACCTATTGATTATAAGAAATATCTGCTGGCAAAAATGACGGCTACCTATCTGTTCGGGACTGTCCATGTTCTGGTCATTTTGGCTGCCGGTAAATATTTGCTAAAGATTAGTATCGCAGACAATGCGCTTGCGGTCGGAATTCTTTTCGCTGCTTATTTATTTGCATTGACCAGTATCACTATGATTGTTATCCCGTTTATGCGGAATCAGAAACAGTTTACGTCCTCTGCTTCAATTATCATAGCGGTAACCGGTATGCTTGGAGGCTCCTTCTTCTCTATGGAAATGGCACCAAACTTCATGCGGATCATATCCAAATTCACTCCGGAATCGTGGGCTATACAATCGTTATCGGCCGTGATTTTCGACCATCAGGCGATTGCTTCAGAATGGATTCCATTAGCTGTATTCGTTGGAATTGGAATTATAGGCTTCGCAGCCGGCCTCTTATTTATGAATAGAGAACTCAAGGTATTGAAGGGCTGAAGGAGATTCAAAATATGAAATCGGGAAGGGATTAGATTGGGTACAGTGGAACTAATAGGGATTGTGGAGCTTATTGTTGGAATACTTATTAACGTGTTTATTGGAACACTTGGTCAGGTCATTTTTAGAAAAGACGACAGAACCTCGAGATTCATACTGAGAGTTATAGGGGTTTTCCTAATTATTAATGGGATTTCAAGAACATTTCACGTTTGAAAAAGGTAACAAGCAGCCAACTCGATTAGTGCGGGAAATTGACAAAATGAATAATAGAAAACCCATTCTCAGGGCATGGGGCGCTGAACAGTGACGTTGACCGCTGTGCCTACGGCTGTTATGGGTCCGGTTTCTTTTGTCTGGCAGCGCCCTAGATGGTCATATAACCAAAATTATTGTTGACCAGGAAAAGATTGGAGATTATAATCATAAAAGTAAACTTGCAAACGCATACAATATGTGAAATAAGGGGGTGAGATATGAACAATGTTGGAGGACTTATTTTTTTTCTTTAAAATGCAAACGTTTGCGCAGTGATAATTTTAAAAGGAGGTTGTTTGCTTGCAACGGCAAAAAACTAGGTCTTTTATTTCTTGGTTGATCATTTTTGCGCTATGTTTTGGCTTGTTTGGTTTATCCGGCGGGGCATCTGCCAGCAATACTGATTATACAGTTACCTATACGAATTCCACGGCAACAGCAGTGACGCTGCATTGGAGCACTAATAATTGGACCAATATTACGGATACAGCGATGTCGAAGACAGGGACTACATTTACAGCAAATATTAATGCCCCTGAGGGCGCCACATTAATTTATTGTTATCACATCACAGCTCCAACAGACATCTGGGATAACAATGGCGGAAAGAACTGGACGGCCGTTATTCCGGTCGCCGGGAAATATGAAGCTGAGAGCGCAGCCTTATCAGGTGGGGCGAAAATAAATTCGGATCACACCGGGTATTCGGGAACCGGGTTTGTTGATGGGTATACAGCCAGTGGAGCAGCCACCACTTTCACTGTTCAGGCTTCTGCCTCAACAGCCTTTAATACCACTCTTCATTACACAAATGCCACCGGAAGCGCCAAAAACGTTTCTATTTACGTTAACGGAACAAAGGTGAAGCAAACGGCTCTCGCAAGCCTGGCAAGTTGGGATACATGGGGCGACCAAACAGAAACGCTCTCCCTGCAGGCGGGTAATAATACAATTGCATATAGATACGATTCAACCGACACTGGAAATATCAATATTGATTACATCAAGGTCGCGGCTGGAACTTCGCCAACACCGACAGTCACGGCATCTCCGACAGTCACACCAACACCAACACCAACACCAACACCAACACCAACACCAACACCAACACCAACACCAACACCAACACCAACAGCCACGGCAACAGTCACACCAACAGCCACGGCAACAGTCACACCAACACCAACACCGACACCGACTGTAACGCCTACGCCTACTACAGGGGTAACGGTTCACATTAAGAAGCCTTCGAGCTGGAATTCGGCGCTGCGAATCCATTACTGGAATTTGAGCCCTGCAACGGTTCCTGCAAGCGGAGCGTGGCCGGGGATTCTGATGAATGCGGACGGAAATGGCTGGTACAGCTATACTATTACTGGAGCTACAGGCACAAGTCTTATCTTTAATGATGGCAACGGCAAACAGACGGCTGATTTGTCCCGCGGTGTGAAGGAGGGCTGGTACTACACAGATAACGTGTGGTATGATGCCAATCCGGAAAGTCCCAAGATTCCGGTGGTTTCAGCCGCCCCTGTACCAAAAACATATGATTCCGCCCAGACAGTGACGCTTTCAAGCAGTAACAGCGGCGATAAAATCTACTATACGACAGACGGATCGACGCCTACAGCTTCATCGACTCTGTATACTGCTCCAGTTCAGGTTGCTTCCTCTGTAACGATCAAGGCCTTCGGTGTCAACGCACTCGGTCAAGCTGGAAGCATTGCTTCTTTCGCTTATGTCATTGATCTAAATGCTGATCTGCAAGCGCCTACAATTACAGCCAATCTGCCAGTTGGGCATTCAGATTCCGAGGTTACTGTATCTTTTAACATCAAAGACAACAAAGCGGCAACAACTAAGGCCTATTACACAGATGATGGTACGGAACCAACGACAAGTTCCAAACTCTATATCTCCGGTAATGCGTTGGCTGGCCTGGCAGGGCCGTCTATTCTCATTTCTAAGACTACAACTCTGAAATTTCTTGTGGTAGACGGTGCCGGGAATCAAAACACACAGAGCTTTGTGTACAACATTGGAAAGTCAGGCGATTTCCGTGAGGACTCCATTTACTTCGTGATCACTTCCCGGTTCTATGATGGCGATCCGAGCAACAACGTACACGCATGGGATGATGCGAAGGCGGGAAATCCGGACTCCGACCCGGCTTGGAGAGGAGACTTCAAAGGGCTGATTCAAAAGCTCGACTACATCAAGGCTCTTGGCTTCAGTGCCATCTGGATTACACCTGTTGTGCAGAATGCGAGCGGATATGATTATCATGGCTACCACGCGATCAATTTTGCCAAAGTAGATCCAAGATATGAATCGGCAGGAGCGTCTTATCAGGATTTGATCAATGCGGCGCATGCCAAAGGGCTGAAGATTATTCAGGATATCGTTGTCAATCATACGGGTAATTTTGGTGAAGAGAATCTGTTCCCTATGTTCAAGAAAGATCCAACTAAAGCGGACACTGTGAATAACATGATGAAAATAACAGATAAGCTGCCGGCAAACTACGACTCCATGACCCCCGATCAGCAGTATCAGGCAAGACTTGCCTTAATGAAGACTGCAGAGACCAATAATAACATGTACCACACGGAAAAAAGCTTGTCTTGGGAGTCTTACACTGTACAGACAGGGCAGATCGCCGGAGACTGCGTTGACCTGAACACGGAAAATCCTGTAGTGGATCAATATTTAATCAACTCCTATAACCAATATATTGACATGGGTGTGGATGCTTTCCGCCTTGATACAGTGAAGCATGTGAGCCGGTATATTTTCAATAAATATTTTATTCCTTCCTGGAAGGCCAGAGGAGGCTCTGATTTCTACATCTTTGGTGAAGTGGCTACCCGGTACAGAGATGTATGGAACAGTGGGATTCCGGCAATCTCAACCCCGTTCTATACCTGGAAAGCTTCGAAATCGTATCCGGGTGACAGTACCAATGACTACGTTTCCAATAAAGCATCGGTTGAACAGGAGTGGGCGGATAATTCGACAACAGCAGGACAGCCAACCTCGAACAATGCTTTTTTAAACGGTAATACTTATCATGCGCCTGACTATTCAATGAAATCGGGGATGGATGTGATTGATTTTCCGATGCATTGGGCCTTTAAGTCGGCACAGGAAGCATTTGGTATGAGAAGCGGCGACCAATACTATAACGATGCTACCTGGAATGTCACCTATGTGGACTCTCATGACTATGCACCCGACCAGGCTCCAGAAAGTCAAAGATTCGCAGGGACACAGGACACTTGGGCGGAGAATCTGGCGCTGATGTTCACCTTCCGGGGAATCCCCGCCATTTTCTACGGTTCAGAGATCGAATTCCAAAAGGGGAAGGTCCTTGATCCCGGCCCGAACGCACCGCTCAGCACTACAGGCCGCGCTTACTTCGGCGATCAAATGGAAGGAAGTGTTACGGTTCAGGATTACGGCAAATATACAAATGCAACCGGCAAACTTGCGGAATCGCTAAATTATCCATTGGCGAAGCACATCAGACAGCTTAATTTAATCAGAAGAGCTGTTCCAGCCTTGCAAAAAGGCCAGTATTCCACAGAAAATGTATCAGGCAATCTGGCTTTTAAGAGAAGATATACCGACAACGCCAAAGGCATCGACAGCTTCGCACTCGTTACGATTTCGGGAAATGCTACGTTTACCGGAATTCCGAACGGAACCTATGTGGATGCAGTCACAGGCGATACCAAGTACGTTAATAGCGGCTCGATTACATTAACCTGCTCCGGCAAAGGAAATGCAAGAGTGTATGTATTAAATGGCAAGGGCGGAATTGGAGAGACGGGAACTTATTTGAAGTAAACTGTGGTAATAGGCATGAACCCGTAAAAACCTTTGTTCATAAAGGTCTTTACGGGTTTTCTATTTCTGTAGCTTATTTACGGAAGTATGTTGCCTGCCGCACGGTATATTTCGTACCATTCTTCTCTGGATAGGGTAATGTCCGAAGCCTTGGCGATGTCCAGCAGGCGCTTGGTATTGGTAGTACCTACAATCGGCTGCATCTTGGCAGGGTGTCTGAGGAGCCAGGCGATAGCGATGGCAGTGTCGGCAACACCTTTTTCGTCAGCCAAACGGTCTATGACCCGGTTCAGTTCAGGGAACTTGTCATTGCCCAGGAATACGCCTTCAAAGAATCCGTATTGGAACGGAGACCAAGGCTGAATGGTCATGTCGTGCAGACGGCTGTACTCCAGGATGCCTCCATCATGTACCACGGAAGCGGAGTTGGTCATGTTGACGTTGAAGCCGGAATCAATCATGCCGGAAACCATAATGCTAAGCTGCAGCTGATTGAAGAGCAGCGGCTGTTTGACATTTTTTTTGAGCAGCTCAATCTGCAGCGGGTTCAGGTTGCTGACACCGAAGTGTTTAACCATGCCTTTTTGCTCCAGAACATCGAAGGCTTCAGCTACTTCCTCAGGCTCCATCAAAGTGTCGGGACGGTGCAGCAGAAGTACATCCACATAGTCGGTTTTGAGACGTTTCAGGCTGTTCTCTACGGATGACACAATATGCTCTTTGGAGAAATCGAAGAAACCTTGCCGAATCCCGCATTTGGTCTGAATCATCAATTTGTCGCGCATGCCTGGGCTGCTCGCTACGACTTCGCCAAATACTTCTTCGGCTTTGCCGGCGGCATAAATGTCTGCATGGTCAAAAAAGTCAATACCTGCTTCCAGGGCACTGTGAATATGAACGTCCGCTTCTTTGGCCGACAATTCGGCAATCCGCATACATCCTAATGAAATTTGGGCAACCTCCAGCGTACTGTTACCCACGTTAATTGTTTTTACCATGAATCATTCACTCCTTAAATGTAAGGTACAGTGTAAAGTGTAGACCTTAGAGCTAGGTGTAAGTCAACAGTTTTGTTAGCGCTCTTTTCATAGATTCGTATTGGTGGTAATTTAGATGTAGATCAACTTGCCGGAGCTGAATGCTGAATCGGCGGAATGGAGCAGAAATATGGGGTACAGCATCAAAACAATAGCACAAAAAAGCGGACTAAGCCAATATACCCTGCGTTATTACGAAAGGGAAGGCGTTCTGCCTGTTGTAGCACGGGATGAGCACGGAAACCGCTGCTTTCAGGACGAGGATTTGGAGTTGATCTCGCTGATCTGCTGCTTGAAGGACACGGGGATGCCGATAGCCGAGATTAAGCAGTTCATCGCATTATCCCAGGAAGGGACAGGAGCACTGCCCGACCAGCGGAAGCTGCTTCAGGCGCATAAGCTGCAGATCGATGAGAAAATTAAATTTTTTCAGAGCTTTGCGCAAAAGATTGAGCATAAGATTGCTTATTTTGCGTCACTAGAGAGAGAAGCGGAAGCGAAAATTAGGAAATAATATCTGCGCACTCAGCGATACGGTACAGTGTGTCATTTTCTAACCCGGTGTGGGGGTTTTTTCCAGTGTACTCTTCTACAAATCCACGCAAGATAAGACTTTGAAGATTTTCATTAATTTCTGATGTTTTTATGCCCATATTATTACATTTAAGAGCAGCGAGAATTTGATTGAAATTTCCAATGCAATGGGATAGGCCTGCTTTTAGAGCATAATATACCGGATATGAAGAGTCTCCCATCAATGGTCTATTCATGTTCAGCCTCCCAATCTAAATACTCTACTACTATAACTTGGTGAACAACTTTATTAAGGCGTTCATAGATCAAAGCAGCATCCTCCACAAAAAAACGGGTGAGCTGCCTGGGCATTACAATTTTCAGACTGAAATTTTTATCATGACTTATATTGTAAGTATCAATCTTGCATTTCTCTTTTTCCAAGGTATCCATATACTGAACTATGCAATTTTTAAAGTACAGGTCGTCGTCCTTGCTAGCTGGCAGATCACAGGGCTGGATGTCGAACAGGACCCCGGTAAATTCACTATCGTTATGGTTATGGTTAAACTGGATAATGTGATGTATAAGATCCCCAATGAGCCAAAGACGCAACGGATTAGCCCAATCTGACTTATGGACATAGACATTGGGTTTATACTCCAGGTTATGTGCTGTATGAGTGAAACTATTTAGATAATGTGATCGGGAGCTCTGTAATTGATAGCTATCGGTCTCTATATACACATCAAAAATACGATTGTAAGCCAAGGTTTTCACGAAAAAGGGGCATATATCCAATAGGACCGTGTTCTTTGCACCTAGTCCACGTCCGTCTGCTGTTTTAAATATCAATTCCATAGTGTATAACTCCTTCATAAAATAGACTAAAAAAGAAGGCGGGAGGAGGTCCCGCCTGGTGAGGGCGGCCGGGAGGCCGCTTATAATGAAACAGTCTTGGGAGGACTGTGGAAAGGGGACGAGGCTTTTACTGCCTCACTATCACATACGTAGCCACTCTCTGATTGTTTAGTACCGATTCGGTATACTCTACAAAAAGAGGTGAATGCGAATGTTTGATAAATTCAAGGAGTTTCTTAGCAGGCAAATAACTGTGGAGATTAAGCATCCAATGACGATAGTTGCTCTATTAGAAGGAGATTATAAGGCTCCAGCGAACAATCGAACCTATACATTAATGGAGAACTTGGCGCGTCTAGGGGGAGATCAGGTTGTAATTATTTGTTTGCACCAGGGGGGCGAAAGCGGGGCAGCAGCGCGAGTGAAACCATTCAATAATTTTACGGTTGCCAAAATAGGTTTTGATGTTCGTCCATTATTTCAAGGCCGTATCATTATGTGGACTGATTCACCAAGGTATGCTGACACACTTAGATCTGCTCACCCTAATTTAATTGTGTATGACGATCGAGAGGATCGTCAGGAGGAAGATATGTACGATTTAGCCGATATTGTCTTTAGGTATGATGTGGACCAAGCAGATAACTATATTCCGGCTAATGCAGCAGGTGCAGGAAAAGTGATTAGAATCATACAGAATACACCCAGCAGAAAGCCGCCACGTCAATAATCGTCTTTGCAGCTTGGCTGAAGACTTAAGCCCAGTACCGTTACGGTGCTGGGTTTTTGTGTGCGCCTCACAGTCGCACTATCTAGGTGGTTCAAATCCACCCGGTGACTTTACCCTTTAAAGTGCCGTAGCCGAAGCAGACTTCCGGCAACCGAAGGTTGCCGGAAGGGCAGGGTGTCTTCCGTAAGGAAGAATCCGAAGGGCCTGCAGGCAAAGTCCAGCCCGGAATGCAGTGAACCAGAGGTGGCGGCGATGCTGGGTGACCCGCCGTAAAAACGGGGAAACCTATACGAAATCGTATATCTTACAGGAAAACACACAAAGGGAAATGACCTGCAAGACTCATCGACGT
>NZ_LVWI01000089.1 GCF_001909055.1 Paenibacillus helianthi | reverse complement strand
CGAGCGATGTATTTAGCGGTAACATGCGGATTACGAGGAGAACTAAACCCTCGTCTCAGGGAGTATTACGACAGAAAAAAGAGTGAAGGAAAGCCCCATAAAGTAGCCGTGATCGCTTGCGCCAACAAGTTACTCCATCACGTGTACGCTATGCTTAAGAAAGGGCAACCCTACACTCTTTAACTTTACATTATCCATAAACTTCCAAATAATGGAGGTTTATTTGTTATGTCTTCAACAGTATAACAAATTTCGGAGGTATCCAAAAGCTGTGCTTGACATACCATTAGCTGGTTTGTATAGGATTATTGCCTTGAACTTCCAGCCGCGAAGCAGTTAGAGCTGGCGGAGAACGCTTCAGACACCCTGCGGGAACAAAGCATCAAGCGCCGGGCAAGGCTGTTTATCAAGGAACTCAGACAGCGGTACAGGCATGTTGCTGTAGAGATCCTTTAACGAGGTGCCCTTATAAATATTGCCGATAATGACCGGGTGACACAGCTCGGAGATCAAAATATCCCCATTGCCGTGCAGGTGGAGCTGTTTCTTGCCTTCGATGCAGTGCGGGAAATATACTCCTGGCTGCTCCTGAAAGCCCAGCGCCTCCATAAAACGGTCCATGCAGGTGAAGTAGAGAGTGGTATCCTCTTTTTTGCGGGCAATCAGCTCACTTACGGCATTCTTCAATTGTTCACGGGCCGCGATCGCCTTCCAGCCGGTATGACCCATAATAATGCTGTTCTGGATTTCATGGGTTCTGACTCCCATTGCATAGACATGATCGCTGATTTCCTGCATATTGTCCTGTGTCTCGCTGAACAGTAGAGTCTCCAGTACCACATCCACACTGGTCTTGGCGAACATTGTGATGTTCTCTCTGATTTTATCGTAGATGCTGGTATGAATATTATAATAGCGCGAGAAGGCCTCGGCGGTTGTGAAATTGAAGGAAATATGTATCGTAGTCAGTCCGGCATGGACCAGCTGGCCGATCCGTTCCTCGGTCAGAAGGCTGCCGTTGGAATTCAGCTGAGTCTGAATGCCCCGGGATGCGCAGTAGCTGACAATCTCCAGGCAGTCTTGGAACTTCAGAGTCACTTCTCCGCCGGAAAGACGGACCCGCTTGAGATGGGGCAGCTCCTCCAGGATGCGGATTACTTCTTTGCCTTTGATGCTCTGTCCGTCGTTTCTGTTATAAGCGCAGCAGTAATCACAGCGGAAATTGCAGTTCGAAGTTACCCCAACCTCCAGCCCTTCCAGCTCATACGTTAGCGGTTTGTCCAGTTCAAGTGATTTATATTTCATGCTCATGCTCAATAGTCCTCCTGAAAATAAGATGTCATCGTTGTCTGCCCACAACCTAAAGGTTGCAGGTACTACTTAGGTGAACCTTAAAAATTATACAGGTTTGCCGCGCAGGTTAATGTGACATTTGTTGTGATGTAACAACGCAAAAAGCCACTCTAAGGTGCATGAGTGGCTTGAGCGCTTTTAGGAATGCAATGGAAATGAAGCGGATATGTGTATTCTTTACAATTCTACCGATTTCCCCATCTCGCTTAACACCGGCTGGCCGATCAGACCCAGACGCCAGATGGCGATACCCTTAAGACCGTAGCGTTTGGCCAGGCCAATCTTGGCATTGACCGAGGTTTCGTTCTCGCTGTATACCGAAATGCCAAGAATCAGCTTGTCCTTGCTGACCTGCTGTAAGGCGAGACGGATGGATTCATCGACCTTGTTCATCGGCTCCGGTCCGGTCTCACCCTCATAAGCATAAGCCATAATGACCAGATCGTCGGCCAGAGAGGCCAGCGTCTTGTAATCATATCCTTTGTATGAGCTGTTGAGGGGATGAAGAATAACGGTAAGCTTCAGATTCGCGGCCTTTGCTTTGGCGGACAGATTCTTGACAAAGGTGTTGTATTGACTCTGCACAAGCGCCTTGTCCCCGGTCATGCCAAGCCCCTCCAGGTCGAGGGCAATCCCTTGAAAGCCCTTCTGCGCTGCGGTGTCCACAATACTGGATATCGTCTGCTGCTGAAGCTGCAGATCCTCCATATTCTTAGTCAGCTCCAGCTCCTTGTCGCCTGAATATACCATCAGGTATGGAGCCGTTCCCCCGGCAGCGGCATTCTGAACAATGGAGTCTGGTGTAACATCTCCGGCAGCCTGCGGCCACCGGAATTCCGTACCCGAGACCGTGTATTGGCCGCTGCGGTCAATCCGGCTCCAGCCAAAGGCAACGGCATCAAAATCCGGAATCAGCGAAACCTCGCTGTAAGCGCCCTGCGCGTAGAAGCCAAGCGTGTATACATCCTTCTTTGGCGAGGTGATCGAGACCGTCTTTGTAGCCTGATTCCAGGTTACGCCGGCGCCGAACTGCTGACCAAAAAAGCTGAGCGGGATCATCGTCGTGCCGCGGACATTCTGGGGAGCGACGGCCAGCTTCACGGAAGCGCCGTTGACAGAAGCGCTTGTTTTACCCAGAGTAAGAATGACTTTCATGGTGCCTGAAGTATCCTTATTTGTCGCGGTAATCTGTTTGGCCGCCTGATTCCATTCCACCTTGACACCCAGTGCTTCGGATATCGCCCGGAACGGGACCATGGTGGTCCCGCTCATTACTGCCGGTTCTACTGGAAACGGTAGCGGGTATCCATCGAGTACAATACTTACACCGCCTGCTGCGGCATGAACTCCGTCTGTAGGAAGCGAACTAAAACCTGCCGCTGTAATCGCTGCGCACAATACTATTGTTGCTATACGCTTCATTGCTCTATTCCCCATTCTGTAGGATATGATTTCAAATCTATCAACTGCAATACCTCTATCATTTTACCAAACCAGGTATTTATAGCAAATTAATAGATTGTAACCATAACTCCCCTTACATGAATGCGCTAAGAAAGATCCCCACTGCCCGTTCTGCATCCACATCCACTGCCACCTCGATGAACTCGCCTACCTTGGGCTGAGCCCGGAGATCCGCGACCACCATACCGGCAGTATGCTCACCCTGATGCTCCACGCGCACCTTCATCTGCCGGCAGGTCAGCAGGTCCGGCCGCAGTGCAGCCATCAGCGCCAGCGGATCATGCAGCGGCGCACTGTTGATCAAATAATTGGCTTCCCGGTAAAATTTAAAATAAAACGCTAGGGATTCATCCATAAATTGAATGATGTCCCTGCAATCCTCCCGCCCGAACCGTTTGAGAAGCTCCAAATGTTCTGAAGTAATGCGTGTCTTCAGCGTAACGTCCAGTCCCACCATCAGCACCGGCAGCCCTGAAGTGAATACCCGGTCAGCCGCCTCGGGGTCGCCCCAAATATTGGCCTCGGCAACAGGTGTCACATTCCCCGGCTTAAAAATAGTGCCGCCCATCACGGCTACTTTCTTCAGCTTGCCTGTAAGTTCCGCGTCAAGATCAAGCGCCAGTGACAGATTCGTCAGACGTCCGAGTGTAACCAGCACAATTTCGCCCGGATGCTCATTCGCCAGCCGCACGATAAATTCTGCCGCCGTCTCGTTCACCGGACGCTGGGTTGAAGATGGAAGCTGTACGCCGCCAATGCCGTTGTCGCCATGCACATGGGTGGAGAAACCGGTAAGCTCACGGACCAATGCCCGGGAAGCACCGATGGCAACCGGAACCTCATACCCTGGATTCGCCAGCGCCAGCAGTCTAAGGGTATTGTCCGCCGCCTGCGCAACATCAATATTGCCAAACACTGTTGTTATGCCTTCAACCACCACGCCCGGAGTCCGCAATGCGTACAGGATAGCAAGTGCGTCATCAATGCCGGTATCGCAGTCTATAATCATTCGGGTTGTACTCATCTCTATGATCTCCACTCCTATTATGTATCTCTATTTGTAGAAGTCCGCCGTCCCTCCTGAACATCTGTTCAAGGAGATACGGCGGACCTATGAATATCGTGTTCTTATTTTACATAAGGTGCAGCAGCCTGACAGAAACGCTCCAGCGCTTCAGCAAGAACGGAACGCGGGCAAGCCAGATTAATGCGCAGATGGCCTTGACCCTCTGTGCCAAATACAGAACCCTCATTAAATGCGACCTTAGCCTCACGGTACATCAGCTTTTTCAGACCATCAGCGTCCAGTCCGAGTGCGCGGCAATCGATCCACAACAGGTAAGTGGCTTCCGGAGTCATTGATTTCACTTGAGGCAGATGCTCTCCAAGATAACGGGTGGCATACTCCGCATTTCCGCTGATATGCTGCAACAGCTCATCCAGCCATTCCGCGCCTTCATTGTATGCTGCTTCTACAGCCTCTGGCGTGAAGAAAGGAGACATGTGCAGACTGAGCGTCTTAAGCTTGTACTCAAATTTCCTTCTCATTTCCGGATTGGAGGTAACGGTGTATGAGGTTTGCAGTCCCGGCAGATTAAAGGTTTTGGTAGCCGCAAGTGTAGTCAGTGTGATATTCGACAGCTCCTCAGACAAGGAGGCGAACGGAATATGCTTGTGGCCCGGCATTGCCAGATCACAATGAATTTCATCCGAGATTACCGTTACGCCGTACCGCAGGCATAGCTCCCCAAGGCGCAGCAGCTCATCCCGCTCCCACACTCTGCCGCCCGGATTATGCGGACTGCACAGCAGCATCAGCTTAGCACCGCCGATCATCAGCTCTTCGAGCTGGTCGTAATCCATGACATAATGGCCTTCTTCAAGTTTCAGCGGATTGATGGCCACCTTGCGGTCATTCATCCGGATCACATCATAAAAAGGATAATACACCGGCGACTGCAGAATCACCTGATCTCCCGGGTTACTGAACAGCTCTACCGAAAGGCTCAGTGATGTAACGATTCCGGGGGAATCCGTAATCCATTCCTTATGAATCTCCCAGTCATGACGTCTGCGGTACCAGCCCGTAATCGCCTCTTTGTAAGAATCGCTCGTCACGCTGTAGCCGTATATCCCCTCCTGCACACGGCGCAGAATGGCTTCTTGTACCGCAGGGGGGCTCTCAAAGTCCATATCCGCCACCCAGAGTGGTAGAATCTCCTTGTCTCCGAACAGCTTTTCGGACTGGTCCCATTTGTAGGAACGGGTATTGCGGCGGTCAATGATACGGTTAAAATCGTACTTCAACTAAAATCACCCCATCCTTTCTGCTTGTTCATTTATTGTAACATGGGGAGACACTTCCGGCACCCTGATTCAGGTTGACCTTTATTTAATACCAATACTTCCTGAATGACTTTTGACATATAAGGAATTTTTCCCGGCACCAATGGTTCCATCTACTTTCTCGTCTGTTTTCTCCGTGGCCCTGAGATTCGCCAAGTGAACCGTTGTATCTCCTTTTGCATTTTCCACTGCCACTTTCAAGCTGGCTGGCGCTGTTTGATAATCAACTTGAATGTCCCAGCATAAAAATCAAGAACTTTAGACTTAGTAATTAATCTTATTTTATGTGCAATTTCCATGGTTTCAAAATAAAAAATATCTGAAAAAGGAATTTGAAAGCTGGTGTATTTATTCTCAAAAGAAAAATTATCGGGACTTACCGGAATCGTCCGGCGCGAATCGGCAATCAATAGACACTCTTCAACTTTTTGAATAAATTCTTCTTCCCGTAACTCTTTTTCAATAAAATCCAAAGCAGCCACACGATATTCAAACGTTATCGGTGCAAGCTCAGAATGTGTGGTCACAAAAACAATCGTACCGTATGGATCTTTTTTTCTGATCTCCTTAGCGACAGCCAGTCCTTTATGCTCCTCATGCTTGATCTCCAAATCCAGAAAATACAATTGATGGTCGGCCACATTTTCAATTTGCGATAATAAATGCTCCGGTTTTGCGGTTGAGAATAGATTCCGGTAACGGATCTGATGCTTTAACGACAATGATTTAATGATTCGTTCCAACCGTTGCTGCTGGATAAGGTTATCCTCTAATATATAAATATTCATTTCCGTTCTCCAGTCTTTCTCAAAATAAGCGTCTGTGAGAATAGGTTCGATTGAGCTTCCGTCTCTAGTGACGCGAAGTTATTTTCTTTTAACATTTGCTGTACATTATAAAGTCCCAAGCCACGCCCCTTGCCTTTGGACGAATATCCGCGTTCTCCCAGCCGTCGTAAACTGACCTGCTCCCCGCTGCTATTTTCAATTTTGATTCGTTGAATGGTCGGGTCCTCCAATAACACAATCGATATCTTTGCTTTTTCCGTCTTTGCCGCTGCTTCAATCGCGTTATCTAACAGAACCGAGAGAATCCTGGTAAAAGAAATCAATTCCATCTGAATCAGATGAATGGGTTCTTCAATTTCTAATGCAACATCAATTTTCATCTGCTGGGCCATTATGATTTTGGCAGCCAAGATGCTTTTGACCTCTGATACATGCAGGTTTCGCAGCTTAACAAAGCTATACTCATTCTTACGCATTAATTGCCCGGTTGGCTTAACGGTTTGTTCATACACCTGTTTGACTTGCTCCCAATCCTCCCGATAAATCCCATCCTCCAGGGTCAACAGGATGTTGGCATAGTCATGACGAAAACCTCTGAATTCATCGTATATTTTTTCAAGCTGTGCTGCATAATCCTTAAGTTGCACCAATTGTTCACTTTTTGCCTTTTCAATTTCTCTTTTATGAATATGAGTGTATTGAAACTGCATATACAGCAACGCAATGATAAATAGCAGCCACATTCCTACAAGTAAGGCTCTATGGAATGAATTGAAATCACCCGTTTCATTACCAATGGTTAAAATCGGATACACCGAGATAATGATGATAATGAAGAGAACGATCACTGGAAAAAGAATGACTTTACTGGATTCCTGCAGGATTTCTTTGTTGAGCTGTGGAACATAATGACGCACTAATCTAAGGCCGATTTCATTGATAACAGGCGGTGCAATAGCTGTAAAAAGATACGGAAGATAATCTATATTCGCTGTTGATTGTTTGAAGATAAATTCAACCACGCTTGTAATCGGATCTGCAGCCAGATAACCGATAAATGAATTCATTACTAAGGCATATGCTCCGTAAAAAACACCTAAAGCGGTAAACGTTCTATGATTTTTAAAGTAGGAGATACCCACAAAACAGAAAAACAGCGTAATCGCACCCCATACTCCTATAAAATATGTAGAGATAAATCCAATCATTAAAAATACCACTAGCCAAACTGTTATTTCTTTGATTGTAAAGTGATAGCGTGAGATGGATCGGAAAATAAAAAAGAAGCTTAATATTTGAATCGCCATAATCAAATTAATCATTTTGTGCACCACCAGTCTTTACAAGAAAAAAGTTACCTGTTCCCACTAATTTCCTTATCAGTTTATTGACACTCCCCAGTCTAGCACTAAACTTTTATTAACAACAGCATCAAGAAAGACAAGGATCATTTATTGCACGAAGCATATATTATCTTATCCATTCAAAAAAAAGCAACGCTCCAAGGCGCTGCTCCAATTGAACTATACATTATCTTCTCATTACTAACAGTGTCTTCCTCTTCATCCCTGCGCTTCCTTACTTCCCCACTGGTGCCCGGCCAATTGCCGCGCCAACCTTCCGGAGAATCTCCGCCATCGATCCCGGGTCCTTCACATCGTAATCGTCGATGTTCAGGCGCAGTACCGGACAGGCGCTGAACTCGCCAATCCACTGCGAATAGCGGCCGTGCATATGCTCCCAGTAGGAGACATCGGTCTGGATTTCCATCTCGCGTCCTCGTTCATTGATGCGGGTCAGGATCGAGGGCAGGCTGCCTTCGATGTAGATCAGCACGTCTGGATGCGGGAAATACGGTGTCATGACCATGGCCTCATACAGGCTGGTGTAGGTGTCATAGTCGGTCTTGGACATGGTACCCTGATCAGCATGCATTTTGGCAAAAATACCGGTATCCTCATAAATCGAACGGTCCTGCACAAACCCGCCGCCGAGTTCGAACATCTTCTTCTGCTCCTTGAAGCGTTCCGCCAGGAAATAAATCTGCAGATGGAAGCTCCATCTCTCAAAATCGTGATAAAACTTCTCCAGGTATGGATTATGGTCCACCTGCTCCAGGGACGTCTGGAAGTTCAGACGCTCGGCCAGGGCTGCGGTCAACGTCGATTTACCGACACCTACCGTTCCGGCTACTGTAATAATGGCATTATCCGGGATGTTGTATGGGTTCATGTCATAAGCTCCTTTAAGTGTTCGGCGATCGCAGCGAAGTCTTCCTTGTTCTCTACAAAATCAACCTGATTCCCATCGATGGTCACAATGACTGTCGAAGGCTCGCGGACAGCGAGTGAAGCCATAGCGTCATCATAATCTTCTATTAATTGCTGCATGTATGCAGGTGAAATTTCCTCTTCGAACGGACGGCCGCGTTTGGCGATTCTGGCCATAAGGGTATCCAGATTAGCACGGATATAAAGAATAATATCAGGCTTTGGCAGATCATCCGTCAACACATGATAGATTTCCCGGTATTTGTCCCGCTTCGTCCCCTTCAGTGTACGCTCACCAAAGATCAGATTCTTATAAATATGATAATCCGAAATGACCGGTTTACCTCTATCTATGTACTGGTTCACGGTATCTTCAAGCTGCTTGTAACGGTTGCAGAGAAAAAACATCTCAAGCTGAAAGCTCCAGTCGTCCATATTCTGATAGAACTTATCCAGATACGGATTCTCCTCCACAATTTCTCTAATCACTGGTAGCTCCAGTTCACTGGCCAGCATCGTGGCGAGGGTTGTTTTGCCGGCCCCGATCGGGCCCTCTACTGCTATAAAGGGTGCATGTTTCATTAACGCTGATTTCCTCCTCAAATACGGTCAATCCCGAAGCTGGCTCCGGTATGGAGCATGACTCCGAAGTCTGCAAGGTTCCTTAAAAAACAGACTAAATTATTGTATCACAGAGAGCAGGCCAGGAGTGATTTTAATTTTTCGTCACTCTTCATTCCCTGCTGCTGCAAAAGAGCCTCAGCCCCCACTTCCAGTGGGGACTGAGGCTCTTTATGTGTACAACATTCATTTTTTCTCAGCTACAGCTTCTCCCCGAACCGGCTGCCGCCGACTTTCAGCGAGCTGTCCAGACGGCTCCGCAGAGTAGTTAGCCATTCCGGCTCATGCTCCCACTGTTCCGCCGTAGACCTCAAGATCCGGGCATACCTGTACAAATCAGCAAACCGTCTGCAAGCCGCCAAAGACGGTCCATCCTCCGGCAGATCATACCGGCTGGCGTAACCCTTCAGAAAACAACCCTTCTTATGGGCCTGCTCCTCGGTTGCAACAGCTTCCAGCAGGCTGTCCAGGGCTTGCTCGATATCCACGGCATACCAGTGGTACATGGCATCGTCAAAATCAATGACGTTAACCGTATCCTGTGTCTGATCATAAAAGATATTATCCAGCTCAAAATCATAATGAATCAGTCCGTAATTGCCCGACGTGGCAGACACCCCCGCAAAGTAATCCGCAAGCAGCTCTGTCTCCGCCCTTGCCGCCATTTGTTCCGGGAATGGCTCCAGAATCCGGCGAATCCACTCCAGTACCTCGCTGTGTGTCCATCTTTTACTCTGCACAGGGCTGTAGTCACTGGATAGCCGATGAAGCTCCCCCAAAGCCTGACCGTAGCGGAATACGGTCTGGTCATCTAGAGTAGCATCATCCATTCGCACCCCGGGGACACGCTTAAAGACCGTTGCATAATAAGTCCCCCAAGGCGTCTGCGCTTCTACAAGCTCTGAACCTTTCCGGGAAGGCACAGCCTCAAGCACTCCATATCCACGCTCACGCAGGTACGAGAGGAACTCAAGCTCCGCCAGCAGATTACTTTTAAGCTTCTCTGTCTGTGGCGCGAACCGGAGCAGCTGATTCTTCCCGCCGTTCTCGAAAGGATATATTGCATTGGAGGAAATCCGGTAATACTGGAACAAATGCAGCGATTCCTGGTCATACGCCCAATTCCGCAGCATCATTTCCGCCAACTCTTCATTATTGAACAAATATTTCAATTTTAGCACGCTCTGCAGCAGCTCCTTTTGATTTTTAAGTTTCTTTCACCTTCACTGCAGCAGTAGTTTGATTAGCCCGGCGTTGCATGCCGATCACTCCCTTCCGGTTATACACTGTGATTAGGTTATCACTCTGCATCCTGCGAAGCTACGTACAGAATCGTTATAACCATTTTCTCCGTGCCGTACTTCTGAATAATGGATATAGGAAAAAGCAAAAAAGGTGTCCCGCAAGCCATCACAAAGGCTTACAGAACACCTGACTATAAATGAATTATGACAAACGGTTGCTGAAATCGTTATATTCAAACTCGCGGATCACCTTGAGGCCTTCTTCTTCATTATACGAAGCGATGGCCGGCAGGTTCACACCGTTGAACATATGGTTCTTCACCATGGAATAATGCGCCATGTCCAGGAAGACCAGCTTGTCACCGTATTTGAGTGGTTCCGGGAAGGAATAATCCCCGATAATATCTCCCGCCAGACAGGTCATGCCGCCGAGTCTATACGTGTATGGATATTCCCCTGGCTCTCCCGCACCGATAATGCCAGGACGGTAGGGCATCGCCAGCACATCGGGCATATGGCATTCCGCCGAGGTGTCCAGGATGGCAATATCCATGCCATTGCGCATGGTATCCAGTACAGTAGCCACCAGGTACCCGGTATTCAGCGCAACCGCCTCACCCGGCTCCAGGTAGATCTGCACATCATAGGTTTCCTTCATATGGAGAATACACTTGATCAGTGTCTCCAGGTCATAATCGGGACGGGTAATATGATGGCCGCCGCCAAAGTTGAGCCACTTCATGCCGTGCAGATATTCTCCGAACTTCTCTTCGACTACCTTGAGCGTACGCTCCAGTGTATCCGAGTTCTGTTCGCACATCGTATGGAAATGCAGTCCGTCAATACCTTCAAGCTCTTCCGGCCGGAAATTCGGCAGCGTCACGCCCATGCGGGAATAGTTGTAACAGGGATCATACAGCGGCACTTCGATCTCGGAATATTCCGGGTTCACGCGGATACCGCAGCTGATGGCTTTGGGAGCGGATTGTACCCGCCCCTTGAACCGGTTCCACTGGTCAAACGAGTTGAACACAATGTGATCGGTGTAGCGCAGCAGCTCGTCGAATTCACGGTCCATGTAAGCCGGTGCGTAGACATGCACTTCCTTGCCCATTTCCTCGAAGCCCAGCCGGGCTTCGAATAGAGAGCTGGAAGTAACACCATGCAGGTACTTGCCGACCAGTGGGTACAGCGCGTGCATGGAGAACCCCTTTTGCGCCAGAAGAATCTTCGCTCCTGTACGCTCCTGCACGTAATTCAACGTTTCCAGGTTCTTCGTTAGCAGCCGTTCATCGACTAGATAGGCAGGTGACGGCAGATTGCTGATATCGATATCTATATCCTTCATGATCTAAGGCCCTAATCCAGCAGCGTCGGCGAGAAATCTTCTTGCCAAGGCAGCCCGTGTTTGTTAAGTGCATCCATGAATGGATCCGGATCAAATTCCTCCACGTTGTATACGCCCGGTTTCTTCCAGATGCCTTTTATAATCAACATAGCCCCGATCATAGCAGGAACGCCGGTAGTGTAGGAAATAGCTTGGGAGCCTACTTCTCTGTAGCATTCTTCATGATCGCAGACATTGTACACATAATACGTTTTGGGCTGGCCGTCTTTAGTGCCTTGAATGATACAGCCAATGTTGGTCTTACCCTTGGTTCTTGGTCCCAGGGAAGCCGGGTCAGGCAGAATGGCCTTCAGGAACTGCAAAGGAATTATTTCTTTACCTTCATAGACAATTGGCTCGATGGAAGTCATTCCGACATTCTCAAGCACCTTCAGGTGCGTCAGATAGTTCTGCGAGAAGGTCATCCAGAAGCGGATTTTCTTCACGCCAGGGATATTGGCAGCCAGAGATTCCAGCTCTTCATGATACAAGAGGTAAATATCCTTCGGGCCGATCTCCGGGAGATCGTAGACTTTCTTCTCGGACAATGGTGCGGTTTCGATCCATTCGCCATTCTCAAAGTAACGCCCGTTGGCCGTGATTTCACGAATGTTGATTTCAGGATTGAAGTTGGTCGCGAACGGATAACCATGATCACCCGCATTGGCGTCAACAATATCAATCGTGTGAATTTCGTCAAAATAATGCTTTTGCGCATAGGCCGTGAATACTCCGGTTACCCCGGGATCAAAGCCACTGCCGAGCAGCGCGGTAATTCCGGCTTTTTCGAATCTTTCTTTGTAAGCCCATTGCCAGGAATATTCGAATTTCGCAGTATCCTGCGGTTCGTAGTTCGCAGTATCGACATAGTGCACTCCCGTTGCCAGGCAGGCATCCATAATGGTCAGGTCCTGATATGGGAGAGCGACATTAATCACGACATCCGGCTGGAAGCTCTTGATCAGTTCGATTACCTCGTCCGTGTTATCTGCATCAAGCTGAGCCGTAGAAATCTTCGTCTGGCCTCCGGCCAATTTATCTTTCAGAGCATCACATTTCGCGACAGTTCTGCTCGCTATGCAGATCTCTTCAAATACATCCGGGTTCTGGCAGCATTTATGAACAACAACGCTCGCTACACCGCCAGCGCCAATAATTAACGCTTTTCCCAAAATTGATTACCTCCCAAAAAAAAGTTTTGTTAGCGTTGCTTCATAAGAATAGCTTCGTACAAAACTTGCTTCGGAAGCAATCGCTATTCCATTTGAAAAATCAACAAGGCTGATTATACATAAAGCAACGCAATAAATCAATAAATAACGACAAAAATTGATACCAAGACTGTAAAATCTCACAATTACCCTGTTAATACTCACGAACGCATTAAAATACACAGAAATGCTCTGTTTTCCTTCGTTTTCTTCCCCAACTTCCAGTGTGTGTAAAAGCACTATAAGAAATGGGACTCCACGGACCAGGACAACTAGATAATTGTATCACAGGAGCTGGCTGCTTCATAATTTTTTTTGAAAAGCTATGAAATGGCTGTTCATCATCGCGCAATATTCTCTTTTACCCGATTTCCTTCCTATATTAACTGTTAACCCGCCACCAGAGTTCTTGACTACTCGAACCGGCCCCTCGTTGGGGTTATTATATGTATTCCTGTTAATCCAATACTCGTGATCGTTAGTTGTGGATAAATCATGCTAAATGTATATGCAATAAATCCATGGAAAACCATAGCGGCAAACGGAAACTGCGGTTCACACGGCTCAGCAGGTGATTAAATGATCTCCTTGTTGTCTTTCTTCCCGCTCATCGTGCAATTTTCAATAATCAGCCAGCAGTTTACATCATCCCAGCCTTGAACTGTGCCTTCGATGAGATGGTGCGGATACAGGAAGCTATGATCGACCCGGGAACGAACCGCTTCATAAGCTGTGACTGCAAATCCCCCTTCAGATAAGGCAATATGAATACCATGGATCGAAAAAAACATAACTGAACCAGCTACATGCTGCCCTGTTGAATATCTCTGCTTCATCCGGGTCCACTCTTCCTGATAGGAAGCCATAGCCGTGATCCAAACCTTTTCAAATTCAGCCCGTTCAATAGAAATATCCTCTTCCAACATCTCCACAGCCTGGTCCGTTAAGAAAAAATCCGGGCTACCCGAAATTTCGAAGGCGCCTCCTTGTCTCGCAACGATCTGCCGGTAAGCCGTCTGTTCATCATCTACTTCAAAATAATAAATCTCATCTTCGAAAAACGATTTTATGTATTGGATATTGTTCCGCTCCTTTCCCGGGAATGACTATGTACCGCCGGTGGCGGATTACCTTAAATGGATAACCATCCAGTCGGAAATGTAGATCCAGGGATCGCGATTTCCCCAAGTATTAGACGGGCCCAACAATATCCTGGACTGCCGCTTTTTTTTATTGAGCTATCGTTCCCGATAGTGTAACAATGTTTCCGTCCACCTTATAACTTCGTTATCGTAATTTTTTCACAAAATACATATTAAGATCGTCGTCCACAACCACCTCCTGTCCGTATTGTATATATCCACCATGTTTATAAATCCCTTTACTATCGGGAACATATCCACGATGAACGTATAATGATTGAGCTGCACCGTAATCACCGAACAAACCTACACCAAGTCCAGAAATTTCAAATCTTTCACCAATGATCTCTTCACATTTGTCCATTAACATTGTACCTATTCCATGACGACGATATTTTATCAACACGTTAAAATCTTGTATTTCAGGTATATTATTCTCTTTGAAATATGGATAGTTAGATTCCCAAGCTATATTTACATATCCTGCAAAGTCACCCTCAACCTCAGCAATTAACGATACTATCTTTCCGTTTTTTTGTTCTTCTTCATATTTAACATATTGATCAGTCGGCTTATCCCAGCCTTGTATACGGAATGCTTCGGAAATTCTTTCAGGGTCATTATCATTCATCATACGAATCGTAGTTTTATTCATAAGACCATCTCATTACTATGATTTATTATGGAATTGACCTTTACTTTGAATCTATGTATATGAGTTATTTAGTGGAAAGATCGTCAATCGCTTGTACAGCTAGTTCCATCGCTTTAATTCTTCTTTCTAAAAGCGTTCTTTGAGGACTACCAGCCTTTGACTTAGCATAACTGTTTTCAATTGATGGAAATAAACCAGTAATAATATTGCGAGCTTCTGCTAAATCTTCCTGCGTGTAATAATGGGGGCTTTGATTCCAAACGTTTTCTAGCATGGCTAAGCCGATGGAAACAGCTTTGAGTCGTTTCTTTACTAGGGTAGTATTTGCGCCATTTTGAGTCATCTGGGACAAGGCGTTCTCGAGTTTACTGATTGTCGATTGTAAAGATTTTAATGATTCCAATTTATCAAAATTTAATACATTTTCCATGTTAGTACTGTCCTTTCTTAGTTTCTAGTATTATTTTGTTTGATTTGTCTCCCGTTAGCGAAATCCAAGATTTCATTTGGATTGGACTATTAATTCTTCATCAATTAGCTTTTCACCTTCATATATAACACCATCGTCATGGTTCTCTATATCAAAATAACCATTATAATAATCCCAAACATCTGAACGATTCGAATATTTAGCAATAACCTCCCACTATAAATTAATAAATACTCTTGTTTACTCACTCGTTCTAAGATTTTCAGCCATAGACAGATTGAGAGTTGGAGAAGTCATGTAAGGATGACATTATTTTCTGGTGAAGCCGGTGGCGGGAATAGAGAGCGGGGGATTCATCCCCAACCCAAGGATACGTTCTGTGATCGCACTTTGGATATCCACACCTGTCTCCTGACGGCTTACCCTCCCATGTCACGCGGGGTCTTTGCCCTTACATTCCTTCGTTCGGCCTCTCAGGAGGTGGACGCCGTTTCTTGCTCCTTTACAG
>NZ_LVWI01000088.1 GCF_001909055.1 Paenibacillus helianthi | reverse complement strand
GAGCTGACCAATACTAATCGGTCGAGGGCTTATCCAAATCATAAAACGCAGATTCGTTTCGGATTCAGTTTTCAGGAATCAAGTTCTGATTCATGAGGCCCAAGAGGTTAAATGAAAAAGATTTGTTTTCAGCATTTGGCGATGCTGAGACCTGAATGATGCATTTGCACCGCAAATGCCCGTTTGGTGGCGATAGCGGAGGGGTTCCACGCGTACCCATCCCGAACACGACCGTTAAGCCCTCCAGCGCCGATGGTACTTGGACCGAAGGGTCCTGGGAGAGTAGGACGCCGCCAAGCACATGAAGCCATTGTTGAGCAATCGACAATGGCTTTTTTGTACATATTAATAAATATGATATCTTGGTGGTGGCTCTTATAATAATTTGGGTGAATGGCGCGTTTGGTTCCGGTAAGACATCAGTTGCTTATGAACTGCATCGCAGGCTGCCTCAGTCCTTTGTTTTTGACCCTGAAAATACTGGATACTATCTTAGAGAAAACATCCCGCATGTCATGTCAAAAATAGATTTCCAGGATTATACTCTCTGGCGAGAAATTAATTATCAAATGTTGAAATACATAGACTCTGAATACCGTGGGACTGTTATCGTACCGATGACAGTGGATGATCCAATATATTTCATGGAGATCGTTGGAAGACTAAGGGAGGAGGGAATACTGATTAGTCAGTTCACCTTACGGGCCTCCCGTGAAACGCTGTTAACAAGATTGCGCAGCCGTGGAGAGGAGGGAAATTCATGGGCTGCCCAACAAATTGATAGATGTGTTGAGGGCTTGAACCATGAGGTGTTCCACTATCATTTGGACACAGAGCTGCTGTCAATAGAAGATGTGGTAGAGTGTATTGCATCGCAGTTGGATATCACACTATTGCCAAGGACCAGTTGAAATCAAAATGAAATATTTATATTGCTATATCCTGTTAAACTTGATATAATATTTTTTGTTGTCGAAAAGAATAATAATATCTAAGGCTCGTTGGTCAAGGGGTTAAGACACCTCCCTTTCACGGAGGTAACATGGGTTCGAATCCCATACGAGTCATTGTTTTAATTTGAAAGTTATAATAATGTTTGCATTTTTCGTGAGAATGTGTTAAGATCATTAAGTTGCTTCTTTCAATGGAGGCTTAGCTCAGCTGGGAGAGCATCTGCCTTACAAGCAGAGGGTCGGGGGTTCGAACCCCTCAGCCTCCACCAGGGAAACATTATTATATAGAATTTTTTTTTACTGACGCGGGGTGGAGCAGCCCGGTAGCTCGTCGGGCTCATAACCCGAAGGCCGCAGGTTCAAATCCTGCCCCCGCAACCAATTTGGAACCGTGGTGTAGTTGGCCTAACATGCCTGCCTGTCACGCAGGAGATCGCGGGTTCGAATCCCGTCGGTTCCGCCATCATTACACTGCTTCAGAGACGATAATCCATTAAGGGTTCGTTGATGCTTATTACTTAAGAAATGAATGCAATACATACCGTGTGCGGACGTGGCTCAGCGGTAGAGCATCGCCTTGCCAAGGCGAGGGTCGCGGGTTCGATTCCCGTCGTCCGCTCCATAATTTGCGCCCTTAGCTCAGCTGGATAGAGCGTTTGACTACGAATCAAAAGGCCGGGAGTTCGAATCTCTCAGGGCGCGCCATTTATCTTTTAAACTAATAATTCGCCGGCGTGGCGGAATGGCAGACGCGCTCGACTCAAAATCGAGTGGGAAACCGTGGAGGTTCGAGTCCTCTCGCCGGTATACTTCAGTAGCCTTGTAAATCGCTTTTAGCGGTGTGCAAGGCTATTTTTATTTTCTGGGATTATCTTATTTATTGAATATGTTGCGCTGATGCTTGAATTTGGATAGGCTAATGAGCCCGGAGCCGGTTATGCATATGAGGCATATTAGTCCGAATACAGAGAATCTGGATTGGAAGCCGAATTGATTCAACAGGAACGTTCCCAGGATAGGACCTCCGATAGTGCCGATTTTGACGAACTCGGAGCAGCCGAAATATAAACCTTTGGCAGATTCTGAAGCAAGCTCATCTACTAATGTGTCGAAGCGGGCACCTATTAATAATTCTCCCAAACTGAAAAGTAGGATAAAGATCAGAGGAACTATATATGAGGTGTGAAAAAGGAAGGACAAAAAACTCATGCTGATCAGTATATTGCTGAGCAGTACAACGTTAAAGGGGTTCCAGTTGGATATCCAGCGAAGCATTGCAAACTGGACGATGAGAATAATAAGGGCATTTGCCGATAACAAGGTTAAGTATAGTTGAATGCCGTTAGTTAAGGAACTGGTGTTGGCCAGGTACTGTGACACTGTCGCGTTCAGCTGAGAATAGCCGAAGAAGGAGAAACTCATACCAGCTAGCAGCAGAAGGAATACATGGTCTTGTAGGAGCAGTTTGAAGACATGGGGGCTGTACTTCGCTTTTTGCGGTGCAGACGCTTCTATACCCGGCAGATCGTGGAAAAAGAATCGTGTGGATATCCCGTATAGAATGTACAGAATGCCTAGGAATACATAAGGAAACAATGTCATTTTCATGTTAAATAGCAGGCTTAGCAGTGGACCCACAAAAGCACCGAGATTAATTGCTGCATATCTCAGATTAAATACCATCAGCCGATTCTCCGGTGGAGTCTGGGTAGAGAGTATTTTTTTGCTTGCTGGCTCAAAGATCGAGTAACACAATCCGTTAAGAGCGCTAAGCAGGAGAAAATGACATGAACTGCCGGCAAAATAAAAGAGAATAAAAACGGTTCCCCAGATAATGGAGATGTACCCCACAATTCTTTTCAAAGAAAGCTTATCTGCCAGGAATCCGCCAAAACCGCCGAAACAAACATTGATGAGCGGATTTATGCTAAGAATATAACCTGTATCCAGGAGCGAAAGGTTCTTTTGATTCGTCAAAAAGATCGCCAGAAAAGGAGTACTCATAAAAAGTGCTGTTCTCGTAAAAAAGGTTCCTATGAGGATATTCCAAACTTTGCTGTTCAGGTTCCGAGGTATGTTCATTCTTATTCTCTTCCTTCTCTGCCTAGGTATTTTCATTGCGTCGAATGTAGCATACAATGAAAAAAAGACTGGAGAATTGTGCTGTATACTCACAACATGAGTGGAGGGAACGGATGTATCTAGGTACAACGATTCAACAGATCCGCAGGTCCAAAGGGATGAATCAAACAGAGCTTGCCCAGGGCATTATGAGCCGCTCCAACCTGTCGCGCTTTGAGGGAGGGAAGTACTATCCGGGTTATGATAAGCTGATTCTACTTCTGGATAAACTGGAGATGTCTCTTGAGGAGCTGCTGTTTCTGCATCAGGATCTCGCTCAGCCGATCAAACGGACGCTGCATCTTACGTTGGTTGAAGCCGGGAACCGGTATGATTTTGAAAAGCTTAGGGAGATCAGCCATGAATGCCTTGCTATGTATCGGAGTACGGGAACAGATGCCTTTTACCATTTGTATTTACTTGGGCAGGGAGTGCTGATCCAGTATGGGCATGAAGATCAAATCAAGCAGATAAGTGAAGTAGCCAATACTATCAAGCCGTATTTACTTGAGGTGGATACCTGGTATTTGTATGAATTCAAACTGCTGAACAACTTCTTGTTCACGTTAAGCAGTGACGATGCCATTTTTTTTGGACAAAGAGCTGTGCATGAATTTGATAAATATCATTCCTTTGCCGAGAGTAGGACCATTCAACAGCATTTACTCCAAAATATCTCGAATATCTGTCTTGCTGAGCGGAATTATGAGAAAAGCCTATTCTTTCTCAAGAGGGCATTACCGTTAGCTGACAAAACAAATCTGTTGTACGATAAGATCGTGACCTCTGTGTTATATGAAATTACATTAGTCTGCCTAAAGCGAAGCCAGGACACCACGAAATTAAAAAGCTATCTGGAGATTCTGAGGCAGCTTGATTTTATGGACAGTTATAATGCCCTGCTGGATGTGTGCCGAAAGCATCTTTATGGAGAATGGCCCTCACTATTAGAAGGCAGTTTAATTATGGGCTAGAACAAGATAGCATTCATATGTTGTTATGAAAAAGAACAAGCCCGTATAGGAGACATGGGCTTGTTCTTCTGTTTTTAGGGGGACGAAGGGCTTGTTGCTTCTACAAGAATCTTTTTGGGGGCACGGCGGACTGCAGTCACTACGGCCGAGAGCAGGGTGCAGGCGATTGCGATATAGACGAGGGCGAGCACGTCGTGCCCGATTCCCTGACCGCCGATCACGAGATCCAGCATGCCATCCACGGCGTAACGGGCCGGGAAGAATTGGCCGATCCAGACATAGAATGGTGACAGAATCTCGCGGGGAATGGTCGCGCCGGAGGACAGCATCTGAATGGAGAGCAGCCCGATGTTCATCCAGGCGCCAGCATCTCCAAAGAGAACGAGACTTAGCTGTGCAAGGGTCATGCAGGCAAGAATGATCAGGAATTCGAACATCCAGGTAGCGAAATATCCTGTAGTGAACGGGATGCCCAGGCTATTGATCAATGTAGTGCTGATCAGAGAGGCCAGGAATGCTACGGTACCCATAATTATAAAGCGTGCGGCGAACCGCTGCCATTTGCCTGCCTGAGCAGAGAGATTCACCGAAGCACGGTTCAGGTTCATAGCAAGCAGCATGGAGCCGGTGAAGGAGGCTGTAACAATCATCAAAGGAA
Organism: Paenibacillus helianthi; assembly: GCF_001909055.1. GTDB lineage: Bacteria > Bacillota > Bacilli > Paenibacillales > Paenibacillaceae > Paenibacillus_AQ > Paenibacillus_AQ helianthi. The sequence goes on along the minus strand of NZ_LVWI01000088.1, from coordinate 12,827 downwards.
CCATGGTTTGGGCAAAGTTAGTGGTGGGGTTAGTGATCTTCACATTGGCATTTATGCGCGACGAGATGCCGGATTTCAAAATACCAGCTTGTGCAGCCGGAAGTTGCATGGCTGCAAGTGCCTGCTGAAGGCCTTGCATAGTAGTCTGCTTGTTCAATGCAGCAGTGATTTGAGCGGCTACCGTTTGCATGGCATTGGACACCATCTGCGGGTTGGACTGGTTGATTAAGTAGTCCAGCTCGGCTTGTTCCCCTGGATTACTCAGCTGCTTGGTGAACCCTTGCGGGATATTGATAATCATACGGATACCACGGCGGTTCATCGCATCCTTCGCTTCCTGCAAAGTCAGGTCTGTCTCGAGCCGGAACTTCAATGAGCTGCTAATTCCATCCATAATTGGCTGAGCGGCGGTACCATCCTCATTAACAATAGCAATGGACATTTGGTTTACACGGTCCGTAACATGATCGTACCCCGTCACCCAAATTAAGCTAAAGAAAACCTGAAATAAGAGTGCAGTGATAATTCCGACAATAGTGACGGGCTGCTTGAGAAACTTTTTTAATAAAGAAATAGACATGATAACATCTCCTTTTATATACCAGATTGATCTATATCGTATTGTAATATATCATTTGGGTATATAATTGACAAGGGCGATATTCATGTTTTGAAAAATACTGATACGGTCAGCAATTGAGCTGGAACAAGTAGTTGTGAAAAATAGCAAACGCAAATAAGCCGCCCCCCAGAAATTCAGGGAGCGGCTTATTTATCATGTGCCAGGCGGAATATTCAAAAGCATTAAACCTGGTTGGGAATCTCTACCGAAGGATCGGTATCGGCCTCGTAATCCACACCTTCGGTCTGGAAGCCAAACAAGTGGAAAAAGTCTTTGCGATAGCCTTCAAGGTCTGCCAGTTCAGGGACATTGTCGGTTTCGAGCTCGTTCCAGCGTCTCATAACCTCGATTTGCACATCCTCGCGCATTTCCCAATTATCGATACGGATCAGATGGCTGCCGTCTGCCGCCGCTTTGCCGCCATTATACAAATGCTCTGCGAACAAACGATACATTTGCTGGATGCAGTTTTCATGCAGTTCCTTATCCTTCATCACTCTATACAGTGCAGAAATGTACAGTGGAACCACTGGAATTGCCGAGCTGGACTGCGTGACAAGTGCTTTGTTAACCGATACAAAAGCACGTCCGCCTAAGACAGCCAACTTCTGATTCAGCGCGATAGCAGTCTGCTCCAGGTCATTTTTGGCCTGTCCAATGGTTCCGTCCCGGTAGATTGGATGGGTGATTTTTGGCCCGATGTAGGAATAGGCTACTGTGGTTGCCCCATCTGCCAGTACGCCGGCTGCCTGTAGCTGGTCGATCCACATTCCCCAGTCTTCCCCGCCCATAACGGCGATTGTCTGGCGGACTTCTTCGTCTGTCGCAGGCTCAATAGTCACCGTTGAGACCTCTCCGGTATGGAAGTTCATGGTCTTATTTGTATAGGCAGTGCCTACCGGTTTTATTACAGAGGAGAAGGTTTCGCCTGTTACAGGATGGGTACGGCGCGGGGAAGCAACACTATACACTACAAGATCCACCGTCCCATATTCTGCCTTGATTAGGTCAATTGTTGTCGTCTTGATGGCATCTGAGAAGGCATCCCCAACGATACTGTGGGATTTGAGGCCTTGCTCTGCGGCTGCCTGTTCAAAAGCGGCAGAATTATACCACCCTGCAGAAGCGGTGCGAATCCCTTCTGCAGCTTTGTCAAAGAATACGCCGATCGTATTGGCTCCAGCTCCAAAAGCGGCAGCAATCCGCGAAGCCAGACCGTACCCGGTGGAGGCGCCGATAACGAGCACGTTCACGGGGCCGGTTAGCTTCTTCTGTGCTTTTACATAATCAATTTGTTCCTGTATTTGTTTGGCGCACCCTTCCGGATGGGCGGTTGTGCAAATGAAGCCGCGCGTTTTTGGCTGAATGATCATCAAGGATTACCCCTTTGTTTTAGTTTTTAACTTTTTTCACTAATATAGAGTATAGCAAATGATGGCTTAGAAAGATAAGTATGATTGCATTTTTATAGTTATTAGAATGATTGCGGAATAGCGAAGTCTGTTATTACTAGGTAAACAGGTGGGCGGGAGGGATTAGGAATGCGTATTATTAGCAGAAGCGAAGCAGCGGAAATCTTGACAATGAAGGCAGTGATCCGGGTAATGGGAGATGTGCTGACGGATCTCGCCCGCGGGGAGGCGGTGAAGAGCCTGCGGCAGGTCTTGCCCCTGCTGGAGGGGAATCTTATGGGTCTGATGCCGGGTTATTTGCGGAGGGAGGCGGCTCTATGTGGACCGGCTGGAGTCCGCTGTCTATGAAGCAGGAGATTATCTGATTCCGCTGGCGGAGGGGGCTATCACCTCCGGACATATTGTTGGTGAAATCTGCGGATTATTGTGCGGCAGTGTTAAGGGCAGGAGTAGTGGGTTGGAAAATACACTGTCCAAAAGATGAATACGTGATCTGGCTTGTCGGCGTTGACCATGCAGGCATCGGTACGGACTGGCACATGAGTGATCTGGACTGGTCGCTTTTACATAATAGTTTGTTTAACTTCTACTGCTCGGGTGAGTACAGCGGGAGGATTTATTTTACGGACCAGGAAGTGATGCACGCCAAGGTAGACACCCGCAGACGCACGCAAATGCAGGATAACAAACTGGATCGGGGAGCGAAATATGGAGGAATTGACACCGGTTGAGGCGGTGATGGCCGGGCAAATTCCTCTCTGGGTGATGGCCGGCTAGGACCTCAGCCAGAAGAGGCTTTACCGGCAGATACCCACATCTATTATCCGGCCGAACCTGTAGATGGCAGCGGGGAGAGGGAGCCTGAGAATATGCGGAGACATGAGCTGCGCAGCGATATTATGGTATATACGAGCGAGCCATTGCTGGAGAGCTTTCGTAGCTTTTCCTAACAACAATACCGGTAATAACCCTTACGAGGATACCGAAGCGGTGATTGTGCAGCAGACCCTTTACCACGACAGCTATTATCCGAGCTATATCCTGCTGCCCGTGATTCCCAGCGTGTAATTTGTAAAAAGACGATTTGAAACATTTTCCAAACAACTGCGTCTTAAACAGTAAATGGCACTCGTGTGTATACGTTTGCTGAAGACGATGTTGAAAGGGGAGAATGTATAGATATGGGCAAAAAAATACTCAAGCTCCTGCTGGCGGTCTTTCTGCTGGCAGGCTGCAGCCAAGGAGAGGCACCGATGAGCTATGCCGAAAGGCAAGACTCTGCGGCCAAGCTGGATTTCCGGCTGGCACAGCAGAGCAACCTGCTGGGGCTTAAGCTTTTCAGCCAATTAAAGGACAAGAGCGGCGGCAATCTGACCATTTCACCGTACAGTATCGCCACCGCCCTGGCTCTAGCCTACAATGGCAGCGCCGGTGAAACTGCGGAAGAACTGGGAAGACTGCTTGGCTATGCCCCTGATGAACGGAAGCAGCTGAATAAAAGCCATCAGGACCTCATGCGGTTAATGCAGGATGCCGGGCAGGGGGTTGATCTGAAGTTGGCCAATTCTGTCTGGGGTACCGCCGGCATTCCGCTGCGTAAGGAATACTTGGCAACCAGCAAGACTTATTATGGTGCAGAGATCCGCAAAGTAGATTTGGCGGCACAGCGGTCGGTCAGCGAGATTAATGGATGGGTATCCAAGCACACAGAGCACAAAATAACGCAGATGCTGGACAAACCTCCTGGGCCACAATCGGTAGCTGTGCTTGTTAACGCGCTGTATTTCAAAGGTGGATGGAAGGAAGCTTTTCCGGTGGAGAATACCCGGCAGGCCGAGTTTCGACTCTCCACGGATGAAACGGTACAAGTACCAATGATGAGCCAAAAGGGATACTTCCCGTACTCTGAACATGAAGAATGGCAAGCCATACGCATTCCTTATGGTGACAAGCAAATGGATATGCTGGTTATTCTGCCAAGTGTACATTCTTCATTGGAAGAGTTGGAGGGCCAGTTTGAGGCAGGCGGATTTCCAGCCGAAGAGGACTTTGTGGAGAAGCAGGGGACCATCGGATTGCCGCGGTTCAAGGCCAATTTCGGGACGGACCTGAATGAAGCTCTTCAGGCACTGGGCGTGAAGCTCGCCTTTGATCCGGATAAGGGCGATTTCTCCAAGCTGGCTGATACTTCTGATCCCATCTTCATCAGCAATATCATTCATAAAACCTATATTGATGTAAACGAAAAAGGGACGGAAGCGTCAGCCTCTACGCTTGTTGGAATGGAAATGGGCGCTGCTCCTACGCCCGACCCTCCCTTTCAAATGACAGTCAATCGGCCGTTTTTATTTGTGATCGAAGACCGTCAGACCGGGGTCTGGCTGTTCATCGGTGCCGTTGAGAATCCGTTGTCTAAATAAAATGGGGCGATTCGTCAAACTTTCACCTCCTGCGCATAAATGTTCCCATCACAGGTCACAATAGGGAAAAAGCAGAATGAAGGGATCAACGTGAATGCTTTTCGTTTAAAAAAACAACTGTGGCGGCGTTGGAGACGTTGGAAAAAGGCTCCTTGGGTAGGCGCGGCCTGTATCGTCTTGACGGTGCTGGCCTGGCGCGGTATGCAGGTTCCGGAGGAGCTCAGCAGCCTGCTGCGTGGTTCGGAATGGGCTGTACCGGGCAATCTTAGCGAGTTAAGCCATGAGGCACAAACCGGTAATCCTGGCGGAAGTGTTCCTGTTACTGCGGCTGTGTACAGCCATGCTGAAGAGAATGGACGTGAAGGGGTAGCTGTAATGGATCATAAACAGCTGCTGAAGGCGATAAGTACGGAGCCGATTCGCCGAAAGGTTCACTTTAAAACAACGTACATTTCCGGTGAGGAGGTATTGACCACTCCAGGGAAGGAATCGATTGCGCAGCTCAAGGGGGTCATCGCTTCACACCCGGACTGGAACGGCTGGATTAGTGCGGATGGCGATCTGTGGATGGAGCACAGTGTCAATGATTTATCTCCGCAAATCAAGAAAGATGCGTTTATCGGAGTGGATGAGCATGGAAATCTGACTCTCTTCAAAGGTCGGCCGGCGGATGAGAGGGTGCTGAAGACCTTTTTTCAAATGGATATGGGCTCAATGAAGTCTTCGCTGCCGGAAGATATTCTGAATCAGCTTCATGAAGGCATCCGTGTGCAGGATGTTGAAGAATACAATAGTGTCCTGTCCACCTTCAGCGATTATGCCCGGGATTCATCGGAACAGGTTATGCAAAGCGAAGAATAACATTGACGAAACGAAGGTCGCCTCTCCGGCTGCTGTTACAGCCGGGGGGGCTTTTTTGGTTAGCTGAAAATGTTCTCGGGGGGTGGTAAACTTTTATACTCCGGGGAAGAGGTTTTTTGCTATAATGGTTAGAAGGAATACATATGTTCGCTTCACGGCGGAGAAATGGATGAAACAGTAGGAATATCTTGCCTGCTGAAGAGGAGAGATTGGATTTGCGCATCCTGGGAATTGACCCGGGGCTGGCGATTGTCGGCTTCGGCTTTGTAGATAAGGTAGGAAATAAATTAACTCCGGTTCAGTACGGATGCATCCAGACCGAGGCGCACACGCCGGAGGCAGAACGTCTGTTGCATGTCTATGAAGGCATGGTGCAGCTGATAGATAAATATAAGCCTGATGCGGTTGCAGTGGAGAAGCTTTTCTTCAGCCGTAATGTAACCACAGCCCTGCCGGTAGCACAGGCAAGAGGTGTAGTGATTCTAGCAGCTGTTCAAGCTGGACTATCCATCGCAGAGTATACACCGATGATGGTAAAGCAGGCCGTGGTTGGTTATGGCAAAGCGGAGAAGAAGCAGGTACAGGAGATGGTGAAGCTGCTGCTGAAGCTGTCCGCTGTCCCGAAGCCCGATGATGTGGCGGATGCACTGGCGGTGGCGGTATGCCACGCCCATTCCGTCAGTCTTAATTCTAAATTAAATGAGGTATTGCGAAAATGATAGATTACTTAAGAGGACCGGTTGTACATTTGGAGTCGGACTATGTAGTCCTGGACGTCCAGGGGGTAGGGTACCGGGTATTCTGCCCGAATCCATATGCGTTTGCCAAGGTGGAGGGTCCGGTGACTGTTTATATTCATTACCAGACGCGTGAGGACGCGACCCTTTTATTTGGGTTCCCCACAAGGGAAGAACAGAAGCTGTTCCGCAAACTGATAGAAGTATCCGGCATCGGCCCGCGCGTAGCCCTGGGCATCCTGACCGGAGGGACGCCCGACCAGCTGATCTCAGCAATTTACCAGGAGAATATCACCTTCCTGACCAAGCTTCCCGGGATCGGCAAGAAGACGGCCCAACGGATGATTCTGGATCTGCGTGACAAGCTGGACGGCCTGAGTGGAGTAGCGATGCAGACCGGACTGTTCGCCGTAGCGGCTGAGGCACAGGCTGCAGCAGAAGCGCTGCCATGGGAGGAAGCACGGGACGGACTGAAGGCCCTCGGTTATACCGAAGCCGAACTGGATCGGGTATGGCTTACTATGAAAAAAGAGGGTTCAGATACAGGACCAGTTGATGTGCTGATGAAGAAGGCGCTGGGGCTGCTGTTTATAGCCAAATAGGCTGCTTGACAGAACGGAGTGATGGATAAATGGATGACCGGATTATATCGGCTAACCTGATGATGGACGAGCAGGCGGTCGAATTAAGTCTGCGCCCCCGTTATCTGGGGGAATATATTGGACAGAACCAGGTAAAAGAGAATCTTAAAATATATATAGAAGCCGCTAAAATGCGAAGTGAGGCGCTTGATCATGTATTGCTCTACGGCCCGCCAGGGCTGGGTAAAACAACATTGGCGAATATTATTGCCAACGAGCTTGGCGTCAATCTGCGGACAACGTCCGGTCCAGCCATTGAACGGCCCGGAGACCTGGCCGCGCTGCTGACCAATCTGCAGCAGGGAGATGTACTGTTCATTGACGAGATTCACCGGCTGCACCGTACGGTTGAGGAGGTCATGTATCCGGCGATGGAGGACTTTGCGCTGGATATTATGATCGGCAAAGGACCGAGTGCCCGCTCGGTGCGTCTGGATCTTCCGCCCTTTACGCTTATCGGCGCTACAACCCGTGCCGGGCTGCTGTCTGCACCGCTGCGTGACCGCTTCGGTGTAGTCAGCCGGCTGGAGTATTATAACATTGAGGAACTGAGCTTCATTGTTTCCCGCAATGCAGAACTGCTAGGCATCGAGATTCTCGGCGACGCTGCTGAGGAGATCGCCTTGCGGGCACGGGGAACTCCCCGGATTGCTAACCGCCTGCTGAAGCGGGTCCGCGACTATGCTCAGGTGCGTGGTGACGGAATTATCACACCTGAGATTGCTGCAGAATCACTGAAGATGCTGCAGGTGGACCCGCGCGGGCTGGACAGTATTGATCACAAGATGCTTCATTCGATGATCAGTTCCTTCCGGGGCGGACCAGTAGGTCTGGATACCATTGCAGCAACGATCGGAGAAGAGAGTCAGACCATAGAGGATGTGTACGAGCCTTATCTGCTGCAGATTGGCTTTCTGCAGCGGACGCCGCGGGGGAGAGTTGTGACTCCTGCCGCTTATCAGCATTTAGGCCTACCAGTTCCTCCACAGCCGCAATAAGCCTTGTTTTGTTATCATCTCTATTCTTAGGAGGCATCAAGATGAATTTTGCCAGGTGGAAAAAGACAGGAGTGACCTTACTTGCAGGTGCCCTGACTGCAGCCGGCCTTCTTCTTCCAGCAGCTGACAGCCATGCCGATCCGAACGCAACCATCCGGGTTGCGCTGTATGCCGATATTGGCAGCAAATATAAATCTACCGTCCCTTTCGTGACGCTGAGTTCGACGATGGGCTTCAGTCTGATGTCAGGCAGTGCCCAGCTGCTGCCCATTCCGGCCAATAACAAAATCCGGATCAGTCTCGACGGGTATAAGGTCAAGGTAATGGACAGCCCAACATGGCAGGCAGCCGCAGAAGCTGCCAAGCAGCTTCAATCGAGCTCCGATAAACCGATGCTCTTCGTATCCTCGCGGAATGGGGCAACGGTCTATCAGTTGTATACAGGCCCCTATACCAGTGAAAATGCGGCTAAGGAAGGCTTGAACCGGGTAGGCAAAGCCGGCCTAAATCTACCCCAGGGTCAGGTTCCGGCTTTGACGGGAAGTAAACATTTGTCTGCCGGAACCTTTGCTTCCCAGCAGGAAGCGGATGCTGTCATGAACACGATCACAGCTGCCGGATTCGACGCCTGGAAGACTCTGGTGAGCGGAACAGACGGCAGCGCACAAGTAGAAGTGTGGGTGGGCGAAGCGGCAAGCGACAGCGATCTTGCTGCTCTGCGAGCAGCAGTAACCGCTGCGCTTCCGCAGCTTAGCATAGGGGACGGGGCGACAGCCAAGCCGGGAATGATGATCCGTACTGATGCGGGACTAGACTGGAGCAGCGAGAGCCAGGCGTTTCACTATCAGGTGTCCGGCACAGGAGCCAAGTTTATGGCCTCCGGCAATTCTGCGGGCATTCAACTGGCTGAGCGTTCCAAGCGTATTTACCGCGGGAACCTGGAACTCAGCAGTCTCGCTGGATCCCTCGCGGTAATCAATGAAGTTCCGCTTGAACAGTATTTGTATGCGGTTGTCGGCGGAGAAGTATCATCCGGCTGGCCGGAAGAGGCGCTCAAGGCTCAGGCTGTAGCAGCTCGAAGCTATGCACTAACGCAGGGCACCCGCTTTGACGTGGCCAATGTGGTGGATACCACGCTCAGCCAGGTGTATAACGGCATAGGTGCTGAAGCACCGGTGATTACCAAGGCAGTAGATGCTACCGCGGGCGAAGTGTTGATGAGCGGAGGTAAAATAGTTGAAGCTGTATTCTCCTCCAACAGCGGCGGTGTGACAGCTGATCCGTCGGAGGTATGGGGCAATGGCGGCACTACTTTCGTCAGTGTAGCCAGCGCAGAGGATGCTGCAGCTGTAGCAGCTTCGAAGAAGTGGTATTACCTGCTGCTTGACAGCGGGATCACTGGGTATGCTCGTGAGGACAATATCAAATTGACTGGCAGTAAAACGGCGGCTGGCCTGGATATGGCCACAGCGAGCACCAAAGATGTGAATATCCGTCCGTTGCCTGTCATTGAGAGCGGTGCAAGTCCGCTGGGCAAGCTGAATCCCGGCGAGAATGCTGTAATTCTGGACCAGTTCTATGAGAACGGAAGCTACAGCTGGGTTAAAGGACCTTACACCTCAGCGGATCTGCTCAAAAGCCTATCAGGCAAGGTCAGCAATTCACTGCCGTCTTCTATCGCCAGTCTGGAGGTTACGCAGCGCGGGCCATCCGGAAGAGTAACACAGGTAAAAGCCAACGGCGAGATTTTACAGGTGAAATACCCTGATCTGTTCCGTTCAGCGCTGGGCGGATTGCCCAGTACTTTGTTTGATATTGTACCTTCCGGCAGTTATACTGTACTAGGCGCTGACGGCTCAAAGGGAATTGTTAGCAGTACCCAGAGCACGGACATATTGTCCGCATCCGGCAAAGTGACGGTGAACGGCAGCGGCACGGTTGTTATGGGGGCAGATACTTCGTCCAGGGCAGTTACGAACAGTCCGGGCTTTTATTTCATCGGCTGGGGAAATGGCCACGGGCTTGGCATGTCCCAGTGGGGGATAAAGGGCATGGCTGACAAGGGGTATGATTACACGAAAATATTGCAACACTATTTTAATAACGTTACTATAGTTAAGGAATGAAGACTGACCATGAATGTAGACGATTATGATTTTCATTTGCCGGAAGAACTAATAGCCCAGACTCCGTTGTCTGACCGCAGTGCATCAAGGCTGTTGCTCGTGAACAAGGAAAATGGACAACTAGAGCATCGGCATTTTACGGATATACTGGAGCAATTTCAGCCAGGTGATACACTGGTTCTGAACGATACACGAGTGATTCCCGCCCGGCTCTTTGGCGTAAAGGAAGACACCGGCGCGAAGGCTGAGGTTCTGCTGCTGAAGAGTCTGGGGGAGGACCGCTGGGAAGCGCTGGTAAAGCCTGGTAAGAAGCTGAAGACCGGAGCGGTGATTATTTTCAGTGATGAGCTTCGTGCAGTTATTGAGGACGAGGCTGATATGGGGGGACGGACGCTCCATTTCATCTATAGAGGGATATTCCAGGAGATTCTGGACAGGCTGGGAAGCATGCCGCTTCCGCCATATATCAAGGAGACGCTTGATGACCGCGAGCGTTACCAGACCGTGTATGCCAAGCATGAAGGTTCGGCCGCCGCACCGACTGCGGGTCTGCATTTCACCCGGGAGCTGCTGGAGCAAATCAAGGCTAAAGGCGTCACGATTGCGTATATTACGCTTCATGTCGGACTTGGAACCTTCCGGCCCATGTCTGTTGAGAAGGTCGAGGAGCATGTAATGCATGCTGAGTACTTTGTATTGTCTAAGGAGACAGCAGATGTGCTTAATGCTGCCAAAGCTAGGGGCGGACGAATCATAGCTGTTGGTACAACGTCCTGCCGGACACTGGAAACGGTGGGCAGACAATCTCAAGGCGGTCCAATTGAAGAGTGCAGCGGCTGGACGGATATTTTTATCTATCCCGGGTATAAGTTTACTGTCGTAAACGCATTGATTACCAATTTCCACCTGCCAAAGTCTACATTGGTAATGCTGGTTAGCGCTCTGGCCGGTCGGGAGAATATCCTTGCCGCCTATGAGGCTGCGATTGAGCAGCAGTACCGATTTTTCAGCTTCGGCGACGCAATGTTTATTTATTAAGCAAGAGGAAGGGTTAAACATATGGCAGCAATTACTTATGAACACATCAAGACCTGTAAACAATCGGGAGCGCGGCTCGGCCGGGTTCATACCCCTCATGGTGTAATTGAGACACCTGCATTTATGCCTGTGGGCACACTCGCTACCGTCAAAACAATGAGTCCTGAAGAGCTGAAGCAAATGGATGCTCACATTATTCTGAGCAACACATACCATCTGTTCCTCCGGCCAGGGCATGATATTATCCGTGAAGCTGGCGGCCTGCACAAATTCATGAACTGGGACCGGCCGATCCTGACAGACAGCGGCGGCTTTCAAGTTTTCTCACTGAGTGATATGCGTAAAATCACCGAAGAAGGTGTGCATTTCCGTTCCCATTTGAACGGGGATAAGAAATTTCTTTCGCCGGAAGTGGCGATGGAGATTCAGAATGCCTTGGGTTCCGATATTATGATGGCTTTTGATGAATGTCCGCCGTATCCGGCAGAGTATGATTACGTTAAAAAGTCACTCGAACGCACCTCGCGCTGGGCTGAAAGATGTCTGAAAAGCCATGCCCGTCCTGAGGACCAAGGGCTGTTCGCCATTGTTCAAGGGGGCATGCATGAGGATTTGCGGCGCCAGAGCGCAGCTGATTTGACTTCCATGGATTTCCCGGGGTATGCTATTGGAGGACTCAGCGTCGGAGAGTCCAAGCAGCTTATGTATGAAGTGCTGGATTATACGGTTCCACTGCTGCCGCAAGGAAAACCGCGTTATTTAATGGGCGTGGGGTCACCGGATGCGCTGCTGGAAGGATCGATCCGCGGAGTAGACATGTTCGACTGTGTTCTGCCTACGCGTATAGCCCGCAATGGAACAACAATGACCAGTCAGGGAAGACTCGTAGTACGCAACGCACAGTATGCACGTGATTTCGGGCCGCTTGATCCGAAATGTGACTGCTATACCTGCCGGAATTATTCCCGTGCTTATTTGCGCCATCTGATCAAAGCCGACGAAACATTCGGCTTGCGGTTAACGACATACCATAATTTGCACTTCCTGCTGGAATTGATGCGTAAAGTGCGTGAAGCCATCAGGGAAGATCGGCTGCTTGATTTTCGCGATGAGTTTTTTGCACAATACGGATTATATGATAATCTCAAAGGCTTCTAGTACAACTGGATTGTGCTTTATTGTTTTTTGAAAGGGGGGAGAATTATGGTACAGCAATTTCATTTTGCAGCAGCTTCAGGGAGCGGAAGCATTCTGGGTCTCGTAGGCCCATTCGTGCTGATGTTTGTGGTATTCTATTTCTTGCTGATTCGTCCACAGCAGAAGAAGACCAAAGCGCGCAACGGAATGTTGAAATCTTTGAAAAAAGGCGATAAGGTAGTAACTATTGGTGGCCTTCACGGCACGATCATGGAAATTTCTGATGATATCGTGGTCTTACGGGTAAATGATGTAACCAAGCTGACCTTCGACCGGGGCTCCATCAGCCACTCTGTTGTTGAAGTAGAAGACAAAGAGTAGTTTATTAAAGTAAAAGGTACATAAAAGGGGCTGTCTCATAAGTAGATTTTCAAAAAAAAGAAACAGCCCATATGTATTCAAGAGGTAGTAAAAAGACAGCAAGGCCGCGATTCTCCTGTTATTGGAGAATCGCGGCCTTGCGTTTTTGGTCCACTGTGGCTTGCTTCAGCATATTATGGGCAAGCGAAAGCCAACCGACCTCAAGCGTCACTTTTTCCATGCCGCGAAGCAGAAAGCGCCGGAAGCCCCGGTTATTCTTCAGTTGTCCAAATACGCTTTCCGGTTCCGTCATTCGGCGTACGGCCAGGGCATAACCTTCCTCGCTTCGCAGGATGTCCCGAGCCTGCTTCTGGTACCGCAGCCTCTCCAGACTGACAACCACTTCCCGATTTCCTGCTGCCTTGGTGCAGCGTTCCTTCAGCGGACAGCCTTCGCAGCTTTGGCTTCGGTAATG
>NZ_LVWI01000087.1 GCF_001909055.1 Paenibacillus helianthi | reverse complement strand
GTTTGAACGTCTGGATCAATGGACGCGAATGAGGGTGCGAGCCTTTATGCGCAAAAAGAGATCTACGGTGTCAAACCGGCTGATACCAAACAAAGTACTGGAATCAGCCGGAATGGTATTTCTAACAAGCTTACTCACCACACGTTCCTAATTCAGGAGTGAAATAAGCAATCCGGCGACGGATGAAGGAAACTCACTCCTGAAGATGGGGAACTGACGAAGGAAAGCCGTGTGCGGGAAATCCGCATGCACGGTTTGACGGGGAGTCCGAGGGAGTAATCCCTCGTCTTACCCTACTAATGTAAGTTTACAGGGAGCCGAAGCGGCACTTACAGTTGCTTATCGTCCACGCTGTTCAGCCAGCCTTCAATATCACCAATCACGGAGCTGATGCAGCCGTCTTCAAAGGGAGATTTCAGTCCGGCTAGCTCGACCAATTGAAGGAAAGACAGGCTTCCGCCAGCCTGACAGAGCCGCAGGTAGTCGGCCCATGCTGATTGGAAATCCTCATTTGACCGTTTCCAGAACTGGAAGGCGCAGAGCTGAGCCAATGTGTAGTCAATATAGTAGAACGGAGAGCGGAAGATATGGGCCTGCTTATGCCAGAATCCCCCTTGCTCCAGATAATCATTGCCGTCATAGTCGCGCAGGGGCAGGTATTTCTTCTCAATTTCGCGCCAGGCCAGTTTGCGCTCGGCAGGTGTGGCATCCGGGTTGGCATAGACAAAATGCTGGAATTCATCTACCGCAACCCCATACGGGATGAACTGCAGACTGTCACCCAGATGGTTGAAACGGTATTTGGCAGCATCCTCCTCGAAGAACAGGTCCATCCATGGCCATGCGAAAAACTCCATGCTCATGGAGTGGATTTCCGCCGCTTCATAGGTTGGAAAAGCATACTCAGGCAATTGGATATGACGGCTCTGGTATACTTGGAATGCATGCCCCACTTCGTGGGTCAGCACATCGATATCCCCGGAGGTTCCGTTGAAGTTGGAGAAAATAAATGGAGCCTCGTACTGGCTGAGATAGGTGCAGTAACCGCCAGATTGTTTGCCTTTTTTGCTGACCAGATCCATCAGTTCATTCTCCAGCATGAAGCTGAAAAACTGATCGGTCTCAGGGGACAGCTCTTTGTACATTTTGGCCCCGTTTGCGATGATCCAATCGGGATCGCCTTTGGGAGTGGCGTTGCCGTTGTTGAAATTTAGACTTTCATCATAAAATTTCAGCTCCGCAAGACCCAGACGCTCAGCCTGGCGTTCCTTCAGCTTGCGGGAAGCAGGCACGATATGCTCCTGCACCTGCTTGCGGAAATTAGCGACCATTTCAGCATTGTAGTCCGTACGCATCATCCGGTCATAGCCGAGTTCAACGAAGCTATGGTACCCGAGCTTTTTGGCAATACGGGTCCGCACCTGGACAAGCTCGTCGAATATACGGTCAAATTCTGGCTCATGTTCAGCCATAAAGTGGTATCTGGCCGTAGATGCACGCTTGCGCATATCCCGGTCTGTTGACAGCTCGAATGGGGCGAGCTGGGACAACGTCCGTTCTTCCCCTTCGAACTGGATTTTGGCGGAAGCGATAAGCTGGGAATACTCAGTGGACAGCTTATTCTCGAGCTGGAGGTCCTCTATGATATCCGGGCTGAATGTCCGCAGCGAGATTTCGGCAATCTGCAGCAGCTGTGTACCCCACTCCTGTTCAAACGCTGCTCTGAACTTAGAGTTCACGAGGGCTCTGAAGTAGTCCGTTATGTACTCCTGAATCACCGGCCCCACTTCATCCATGTAATCTTGTTCAGCTTTGTAGAATTCATCCTCTGTGTTGATCGAGTGTCTGATGCTGGCCAATGTCTCCATGGTGCCAAATTCATTACGCAGCTTATTAATCGCGGTAAAAGCGGCTCGCTGCTCCTCCAGACTTTCAGCACTAAGACCTTTAAGAAGCTCGGTAAAACCGGCCTTTAGCTTCTCTACATCCGGCCGTTCGTACGGGTATTCGCTAAATTTCATGTAATCATCAACATCCTTTCGGGTAACTGTGAGAAACATATCGTTTTTATTATAGTATCTGGAAGAAATTAAATCACTAATTTATGCTTGTAATTCCATGTGAAGGTAATCCTGTGGATATCAGATAGGAGGAGAACAGATGAAATACGAATCGGCCAGTCCCGAGGAATATATCAGCCAGCTGCCTGAGGAACGGAGAGAAGCCATTATGAAGCTAAGACAGATACTCAAGGACAACTTGCCTGTGGGGTTTCAGGAAACCATGTCTTATGGAATGATAACTTATGTTGTTCCCCATCAGCTGTATCCGCCTGGTTATCATGTTAACCCCGATCAGCCGCTCCCTTTTGTCAGTATAGCCTCGCAGAAGAATTTCATTGCACTCTACCATATGGGGATATACATGGTACCCGGGCTGCTGGCTTGGTTCAAGGAAGAGTATCCGAGGCATGTTCAAACCAGGCTCGATATGGGGAAATCCTGTGTGCGGTTCAAAAAAACAAATAGCATCCCGTATGATCTTATTGCACAGCTAAGCAGCAAGATTACTGTAGATGAGTATGTTCGAATGGTTGAGAGCGAAGTGAAGAGGGCTAAGAAGAACTAGCGGATCTACACTATAGGATGCTGTTTCAAAAAATGCAGGATTGCATCATTTACCAATACGGGGTTCTCTCTCAGCATATGCGGCCGGTGGCTGCCTCCAGGAACAACAAGATACTGAGAGTTCTCTACCAGAGCAGTTAAGTGCCGGAGCTGGGATTCCTGTACAAAGAGATCATGCTCCCCGGCGATAAACAGGGAAGGGCAATCGATGCTGTGGATCTGCTCCTCGGTTAGTTGCGGGAATAACCGCCAGTCTGCGGCGCTCTGCCGCATGAATTCCTGCCAGTTTCCGCGGTGCGCCTCCTCATGCCGTTCGAGCATTTGTTGGATGATGACGTCCTTGCCGTGTGCAGCAAGCCATTCCGGCTCGTACTCATCCGCACCGGCCGGCTCTTTGAACCCGCTAGAACCGATGGTCGTCATTGAAAATACACGCTCCGGCGCATTTAACGCAACAGCCATGGCCACTCCTGCCCCCAGGCTATAACCGATTAAATGCGCTTTGGAGATGGACAACTGCTCCATAAACGCAGCAATATCATCCGCCAGCTGTGGGGTACTCCAGGCCAGATTATTGCACCGGGTTCTGCCATGTCCCCTGAAATCCGGAAAATAGCAGGTGTACGCATTCTGAAAATCAAGGATTTGACTCGCAAATGCCAGTATTCCCCTTGAATAAGCGCTGTGCAGAAAGATAACAGGCTCTCCGGTACCCATCTTTTCATAGAACAACTCTAAGTCACCCAATTGAATATATGGCACGATATCCTCCTTGTAAGAACAAATGTTCCTTCCATTGTACTCCTGGAATATGGATATGTCACGCTCATGAAATCGTGTATAAATTGGAATGTGAATGAATGGCAGACAGAATGTTCTGTGGGCAAAAACATTTTTCAGTAGAACTTGGCATATGTCTTGTACAGTAAATAACTTACAATTAAAAGAGACAATGCCAAGGGAGAGGGATACATATGGGGACTCGTTATAGAGACTATACATCAGATGACATGATGAAAGTGAGCCGGTTCTTGTCACATGCCCATTCAAAATTAAATCGGCCGAGCAGCTGGACGATTGCCCGTTTTGAATTCGAGATTTTTTTCTATAAGTGGAGGGCGGGCTTGCTCCCCGAGTGGGAACAAAATATCGGACTGTGGGAACGCGACAATGGGGAACTGGCCGCTGTGGTTTGCAGGGATGGGGATTTCTACTTTCAATTGGATACAGATCATCCGCAGGAGGAGCTGCTGTGTGAGATGTTAGAATTCATCGAAGCGAAGTCTGCTCCGGCTGCCGTGAAGCTTGCAGTGCCAAAGGGGATGTCAAAGCTGCAAGAGTTGGTCCAGGGCAGGGGATATGTGCATCTTCCGAACGAGAGCGATAATATTATCTCCATCACGCTGGAGAAGGATTTTCCGGTGAATATTCCTGTTGGCTTTTTGCTTCAATGCGGGGAAGAGGTGTCAGACCAGGCTAAAGCGCAAGGCCACATAATGGCGTTTAACTACCCGGGAACTGTACATGCAGAGCAGATGCTGCGGTTATACGGGGGTATCCGTCAAGCACCGGGTTATCGTCCGGCTCTGGACTTGTCTCTGATTAATGAGAAGGGGGAGGTCGTGGCATTTTGTAACGCTTTTGTGGATGAGGTGAACCGGATAGGAATTCTTGAACCGGTGGGAACCCATACGGATTACAGACTGAGAGGGCTGGGCCGGGCGGTAATCTATGAAGCGCTGAACCGTCTGCGGTCTCTCGGCATGGTTAAGGGATATACAGGTCCCATGCAGCCATTTTACCAGCGTCTCGGATTTCAGATGGATGTGGAGTTCGAGGTGTGGCAGAAGCTATGAGAGATAGACCTTTCGAACAAAACCGTCAGGATCTCAATCATAAGAAACAGACTGGATCCTATATACAAACCAAAGGCAGCCTTGAATTGGAAAATAAAGTTCTGGACTGCCTTTGGTTTGTTGAAATTAAACAGACTAAGGATGTGTTTTCTAATTCCTTTATCTTTGGCATATGGCAACAGGATGTTGCAGATGAATTGAGCTATCTTGCCCGTTAGTTGAACGTGAAATGTAGATAGGGTTCATCATTAATCAGGGATAGCTCCATATCCTTCAGGTATTTTAGCTGTTGTTCCGTTAATTGGCTCTTATCAGCATAGATGGAGTGATACGTAAAAGAGTATAGGTGTCTGAGTTGAATAAAGTAATCAATATCCTGAGTGAAGTTCGTATCTGGGTTCCCCCGAACATATCCCTCCATAAATTCTTGGTAAAAACGTCTTATGAAATTGTTTCTTTCGTTCTTTATTATAGCTTGTGTAGTGTGGTAAATTACGATCGCTAAATCATAAGCGTACCAATGATACTCGCTGTCTCCGAAATCAATGATACTAAGTGAATTTTCTCTGATTAGCAAATTTCCATGATGAAGATCTCCGTGAATTAGGCCAAAGTTATCAGTTGAAACAGGGAGTTTTTTTAACACTTCAATGTGTTTAAACCACTTCTCAATCAGGATCGTGGGTAGCTGAGCTGATTCAAATTGGAGTAAAATTTTGTTTTCATTCCAACAAGGGAACGCATGGTTAGCTGTATATGCTTTTGAAGCAGTGTGGATATGTCCCATTGCCTCGCCCCATCTTTCAAACAATGGTGCTCTCCACATCGCATTGTTGGTTTGGTGGATATGTATGCCGTTTATCTTTTCATAACAAACGAAGTAGTAGTCATCATTAATACGTTGAATAAAATCTTTTCCTTGTCTACGTATTGGTCTAGCTACATTAAGTCCCCTCGAAAGAAGGTAATCCAGCCATTCCGATTCAGCTAATGATTTCAGTTCACTAACAACAGAATCTTCCAAAATCTTAACAATAAATTTTGTGTTACTTCCAACTTCAAATACATTGTTATTGTATCCGCCTATTAGCTTGTAGTCCGAGAGGTCTAAATCCAATAGAGATAATACTTCCTTTATAAGCCCTTGTTCCATCTCCCATCCCCCCAGTAATATCCAATATATAGATCCAGTAATCCTGAATAATATTCAACACAAATTGTCTATGGATTCAGTTCCACAAATATTTCATTTTTCTATACCCAACATCCCATATTTTTTCATTCCCCTCGATGGTTATCGTGAGTTCGCTCCCAGCCTCGATAGGAATCTCGAAAATCGCCGGAAACAGATCTGGATCACTACGTTGAACTTCTCCAGAACTGGTCAATACCTCGCGTCCATCGACGGAAACACGGATGCTTCCGGAATAATCCGTTGGTTCAGGTATTCCGTAATACAAGGAGAAAATAATCTTCTCTTTATACGAATACGTAAACGTTTCTGAATTCCCACCTGCAACGCCATACATATTATAGTGGGGTTTTACGTTTTGAGCGCTTATTTTAAAGCTATTCAGGCTTTTTCCAGTTGATGAATTTCCAGAGCTGTCCATCAATTCGTTTATGGCCACAAAGGGACCTTCTTCTTTGGTGGACGCTTTATCTACAATCCCACACAATCCCCATACCCCTAATAAAAGAACCATACAGGAAATGGCGGTTATCAAAAAATTGCGCCAATTGTTTTTTGAACGAACACCAAGCTTGTATGCCCCAAAACCGACTGCTGCACCTAATGTATTTTGAATGGCATCGTTAATATCGAAGCTGCCCAGAAACGAAAGGGCCTGTATGGTTTCCATTACGAGAATCGAAAAAAAGAACATTGTAATGAATCGAAGAAACGTAGTCCGATATAACAATAAAATCAATATACCGTAAGGGATGAAAGCTACGATATTTCCAAATCCAACAAAATCCATGAGGGTAGGGTGTAGAAGATCAGATATAGTAGGCAATTTAAAGAAACTATCTGGTAAAAAAATAAAGGTGTAGCCAGTCGTTCGCTCTGCGGCACCCATTCTACCGAATGCGAAAAATAAAAAATAAAGAATTAAGATTGTATAGAGCATGGTTATGGTAAAAATAACTTTACGTTGTTTTGACATGGTTAACTCCTTTGTCGGGTGTATACGTCCTGTAAAACTGAACTAGCTGCCTCAACCCATTTTACTACAATTACTACTTACTTGCCCCTTACTTCAATGAAAAGGCAGACTGCAATGCAATCTGCTCATTTCCGCTATCGTTCCTCGTTAGAACAGCCTGCAGGACCTTGCCGGCAGGCTGTGTAATTAACCGAATTGTCGCGATCTGATCGAGAATTGAATGGCGGTCCGGTCGGGACTGTACAATGGCGGATGGGCTCCTCTCCATGTCCGGATACTCGTTGCGGTGCTCGCTAAGATAGGCAATCTCTTCTTTTGACAGTTCCGATTTGATCCGTCGTTGTTGGGATAGCAGATGCGTCCTGCCTCTGATGTCCATAGCCTCGATAACTTTCTCAGTCGTCAACGGCTTGGAATTCGCTTCGCCTTTTTCGTTAAACAGCTCCACTAGTTTTGCAGCCAGCGCCTCCGCCGCTTCTTGCTTAAAGCCTATTTTGACAGTAAACTATAGGGACTGAGTGGAGATCGAATATGCGTACGATTAGTGAGGAGAACAGGAGAAATAATGGTGACTGTTTCGAACTTTTTCTTTCGTACTTCGGTTTTATCATTAATTTCCTGCCGTTCCCTCATTCCGTTACTCGATATCCACCCTTTAATTGTCATGGAATGGCGGGTATCCGAACTCAATACCAAGTTATTTTTCAAAATTTACGCTTCCGAATCCATGAGACCGATGAATTCCCGGATCGGCTGTCGTCTATATAAACGAATGCATAAATGAACACAAACTAATTTGACGAAGAGGTGTTTTGAAAATGGCATTAACGTCCACATTCACGAGCGTCAACCTGCCTGTAAAAAACGTAGAACAATCGAAAGCGTTCTTCACCGGACTCGGATTCGAGCTCAACCCGCAATTCCCCGAGAATGAGAATTCGGTAGCCATCGTGATCGGCGACAACCTGCAGGTCATGCTGATCAATCAAGCATTCTTTAATACGCTCACAGAGAAGGGATCCGTCGATACGAGCAAGTATGCGCAGATGACGATCGCATTGGCCTTCGAGAGCCGGGAAAAGGTCGATGAAATTGTGAATACCGCGGTCTCCATGGGCGGGAAATTGCACGCTGAACCTGAAGATCATGGGTTCATGTATCATTGGGGCTTCGTGGACTTGGACGGCCATCTGTGGGCCATTAACTACATGAACATGGATGATGCGGCACAAGGTTGAGGCTAACGGAGAGCACGCTGTACTAGGGTTCAAAAATAAAGACGCCGGGCATCTTCCCCGGCGTCTTCTTCTATGTTCGGTATAGGCTTTGAAATTGTCCATGATCGCTTGCCAGCCTGCTTGCTGGAACTCGGCGGGGTTGGAGCTTTATCATCTTTGTATTTTCAATTGCAGTGGAAGGCGGCGTTTTTGACAGCTATGGCTGATGTTTTGCGGTCTGGACCCAAGGCCAGAGACGCTGGCATTACGCAGTTATTATCCTATTTGAATTGGGCCTGAAGCCATTCTGACGACTGCTGCATGTAACCTAGCTGATCCGCAGCATCAAAATGCTCAATCGCTACCGTATCCTTGTACCCGATGGATTTTAGCCGCTCCAGGATCTCTGGTATCGGAATGCAACCGGAGCCGACAGGAGACGGGAACAGCTTCGTCCCGTTTGTGCTGATCTTCGGCGTTTCAACAGGGTGCTCCTTCAGAGAGCGGTCTTTGCAATGGACATGAACAATTCTCGATTCCAGCCTCCCTAAGGCTGCCAGCGCATCCTCACCCTGATAGATGAAATTGCCAGTGTCGAAGGTACAGCCCAGCTTCGGAACCTTATCCATAAACCATAGCAATTCTTCGGAAGTGGAAAATGGCGCGCGGCTGTCATCGAAATCCTCCAAAGTGATTACCATACCTTTGGACTCCGCGTATTCGCTCATCTCCCGGAGCGCCGCAACCATTCGCTGCAGCGAGCTGTTCCGCAGCTCCTCGCTGGCTGATTCCTCAATGAAACCCGGAATCACAAGTACCTTGTTCGCCCCCAAATACTCTGCCGTGTCAATGAAATCCAGTCCAGGCTGCACATCGGAAGCATTGCCAAAATCAAAAAAAGCGTACATTGAAGCTACCGAAATTCCAGCTTGCTCCAGCTGATTTTTCATGGCCCCGCGGCTGGGCTGTACCTCGTCCAAATCCAGCTCAACCGCCTGGATACCCCATTTGCGCACCCGGCTCAGTACCTCCGGTACCGACAGCCCGGATTGCTTGCTTGCGGTAACAATATGGTTGTAAAACACAGATATTTTCATACATGCGCTCCTTCCGTCCTATCAGAGTCTTGCAATCGCTTCCTTGAATTAGTATAGGGGATATTCAGCAGGGGTTCCACTGTGGAATTCAGCATGGAGGACAGGTGTCCTTTTATTGTTCCCGTAATTGCTCTAATATGATGAACAGGAATTCTGATACAGAGGAGAGATTCAACTTGAATACAGTAAAGCTCAGTTTTATCGGTGCGGGATTTCATGCATCTACCAATATTTACCCTTCTGCTATCCAAGCAGGGGCTGAAATTACCGCGATATCGACCCGTGATCTGGAGCGTTCGAGGGCCGCACTTCAGCGGTTTGGCAGCAGAGGCAAGCCATATGACGATTACCAGAAAATGCTCCGGGATGAAGAAAGCGATGGGGTGGTGGTAGTCGCGCAGCCGCAGGATCAAAGTTCATTGGTGCTTGACTGCATCCATGCCGGAAAAAATGTATATGTGGACAAACCGCTAGGCTGGAATGGTCCGGAAGCTCTTCAGCTAGCAGATGCAGCCGAACAGGCCGGAGTAGTGCTGATGGTGGGATTCATGAAGCGTTATGCTCCCGTCTATATGAAGCTGAAGGAGCTAATTACAGGAGGGACATTGGGCGGCGCCCGCTCCTTCCAGGCGCGGTTTGCAGTAGACAGCACACCTTTCTGTAAAGACGAGGAGCAGTTTATGAAGCTTGCTGCTATCCATATTGTTGATTTACTGCGTTTTTTGTTTGGCGAAGCGGTACAGATTTCAGGGTTTACAAACAATGATAACGCACAAATCTCCCAGAGCATCTCACTGAAATTCGCAAATGGCATTGTGGGCAGCGTTTATTTTGCCGGGATGAGTGGCTGGTCCAGAGAAAGTGAGAGCCTGACGGTTACCTTCGATCACGGGTTTGCCTGTGCAGATGAAGTGGTGAAGCTAACCGTTCATCATTCACTTACAGCCAGCGGACTGCCTTGGCAATCGCTTGCCGAGCAGGATACCGTGTTCACCCCTTCAGCATCCGCGATGTCCGGCGGTTACAGAGATCTTTATCTGCGGGGCTTTGTCGGGGAAATGGCTCATTTCATGACATGCTGCCGGGAAGGGCTGACCCCTGTCTCCAGCGGACGGGATAATGTGAAGACCATGGAGCTGTGTGATGCTATTCTGTCAGCACTGATGTAAATGGGTTTACTGGGGGAGAGTTCAATGATCACAGAGCTGAATGCGGCAACATCGCGGTAAAAGCTATAGTTAGTGGAATGAATCCGGGCTGGGTATTCGCAGAGCTGCGAATCGAAGCCTATGCATCGATATAGTCATCCTGCCCCTCTTAAGAAGCAGCATAATGCCCTCTGGATGCAGCTCACGCAAAGCCTATTGAAGATGCGCTTTTACAAAAATATACTGTAATTGCAGGCAGAAGGGCGGGAGGGACGCAGATGAAAATCACCATTGAGAGCATACCGGAAGACAGCGAGCCTGAGATTATTTTGAGGTGCAATGATCCCGATGAAGAGGTGCTGAAGCTGCTGCATTCCATTTCATCCATGACGGCATCCAAGAAGCTGATCGGCATGACCGATCTTCAAATGCATATCATCGACCCGAATGAGGTGTATTATTTCGAGGCTGTGGATCACAAGGTGTTTATCTATTGTGCCAAGAAGGTTTATGAATCCAGGTTGAAGCTGTATGAGATTGAGCTGGCCTATGCGCACAGGGATTTTTTTAGAGCCTCCAAATCAACCATCCTGAATATTGCCAAAATCAAGTCCGTCAGCCCGGTCCTTTACGGAAGATTCGAAGCTTTGCTGCACAATAGCGAAAAGGTCTTCATTTCACGGCAATATGTTCCGGTACTGAAACAAAAACTAGGACTCTGAGGAGGCTCCATGATGAAAACCGGCAAATTCGTATCCTGTATCTTGAAGGATTTGTTCGCAGCATGTGGATGTGTGACGATTCTGGTGGCCATTGTGCTGACCTTGAACTCGACCGGTTCCGTCAGAACATCAATATTATGGCAGATTATTATGGCGGCTGCGGCGTTTACCTGCTTCAAATACGCTTTGGTGAGTACACAAGGGCTTAGTAAACATGCGCAAACACTGAGCTTCTATATCTGTTTTGTGCTTGGCGATGTTTTTGTAATCCTATGGCTGTGGCTCTTCAGTTCCGGACCGTTCAGGGAAAAGGGGCTGCTGCTTCCCTTCGTGATTACCGTCCTGGTGATTAAAGGCATGGTGTACGCAATGCTGCACATCGATGGGAAGAAGGAAGCCAAGCAGCTGAATGAAAAGCTGAGCGAGTATCAGAGCGGCGGCAACAATTTATGAAGGAGTGACTGCCACCTAATCAGAACTCCATACGTAAGTAGAGAGACATATACCTTCCTATGGAGATGATGATATGCTTCTCAATCAAACTTCTATTCTTCCTCTTGCAGCTTCGGATTTCCCGGAGAACGGACTTCATCCTTCCTGGGACCTGTTCCGGCAGCGTTATGAGAGGCTTGAACCTCAAATTCATGCCTTTGTAGCTGAGGAAAATGCCGGGGAACGGTTGGCCCGGGATGAGGGCTTCTTGCTTAAGAACTATGCCGGAAATGCGGAAAAGCCTGTATTCTACGGAGTTCCTGTAGGCATCAAGGACCTGCTGCATGTGGAGGGATTGCCTACCCGGGCCGGGTCCGGCTTGCCGGCTGAGGTGTTGACCGGCCCGGAAGGGTCTTTGATCCGGCGCCTCCGCTCACTGGGTGCGCTGATCGCAGGAAAGACGGTTACCGAGGAATTTGCTTATAATGGTCCTATTGCCACGCGTAATCCCCATCATACGGATCATACTCCAGGTGGCTCAAGTGCAGGCTCAGCAGCAGCGGTTGCTGCCGGATTATGTCCGCTGGCGGTTGGCACCCAGACCCTCCGTTCGGTGATCGCCCCAGCGTCCTTTTGCGGTGTGGTGGGCTTCAAGCCAAGCTATGGCAGAGTGCCGCTGGATGGAGTTGTTTTGCTGGCCCCTTCTTTTGATACCGTGGGGTTCTTCACACAGAATGTATCTGATATGCAGGTTGCTGCAGCCTCGCTTCTCCCGGACTGGAGGAACCAGCATCAGCAAGCCTGCAGCAAACCGGTACTTGGCATCCCCCAAGGAGTATACATGGAGCTGATGAGTAGTGAGGTCAAAGAAGCTTTTAACGCACAAATCTTAAGTCTTCAGCAGCAAGGTTATGAGGTAAAGCAAGTGAGTATGCCATGGGAGGATGAGTTTATCTACGGAAATGCCATGCTGCGGTTTCTGGAAGGTGAAATGGCCCGGGAGCATGCCCTGTGGTTCGGTCGATACGCAGAGTGCTATGGCAATCCCGTAAGGGAGGCTATTCTACGGGGCCGGGAAATCTCCGATACGGAGCTGGGGATGTGCCGCCGGAAGCAGTACAGACTGCGCCGGGAGCTGGAGAACGTCCAAGCAGCACAGGGAGTGGACCTCTGGGTATCGCCAGCACAGGGTGGAACTGCACCTAAGATCGGTGAGGGCACCGGGTGGTCCGGGATGACCGCTATCTGGACCTTCGCGGGTTGTCCTACCATCAGTCTGCCATCAGCCAGTATTAACAGCCTGCCGCTTGGCTTTCAGTGCGTAGGGAGTTATGGGGAAGATGAGGCACTGCTGGCTTGGGTGCAGGGAATTGCTGAGCATTTGTAAGTCATTTACGGATGAACGAAAGTCTGCTGTTATTCGATTTTGAAAATTCGCTATTTTCGTAGCAGAAACCGCATATTGATCTCGCCGCTGCCTGCTGTGTTTGGCTTAAGGCCCAGGCGGAAGGCGTTTTTCTTCAATCTGGCTTTGACCTGGCAAGGCGAGAGCGAAGGACAGCTCTGCAGCAGCTGGGCGGCTGCACCGGAGACGATGGGGGTAGAGATGCTGGTGCCGGACAACACGAAATATTGTTGCCCAGACCGCAGGTACGGGAAATTACGGGCCAACTGGGAGCCGGGGGCGCGAAGCGAAATGACAGATTCCCCCGGGGCGACAAGATCCGGTTTGATCTTGCCGCAGGGTGCCGGGCCACGGCTGGAATAGAGGGTAATGCGGTCATCTTTTTGGGTGAGGGTCCGGCGGTCATCTACAGCGCCTACAGTAATAGCGGACGGACTGATGCCCGGTGACTCAATGGTTTTGCGTCCGGGTCCGCTGTTTCCAGCGGCGATTACAACAGTAAGTCCGGCTTTGACTGCTTTTTCTACAGCCTGGCAGAGCAGATCGTCTTGGCATGATGTGCTCACAGGTCCGCCGAAAGACATCGATAGAATGCGCAGCTTCAGACATTTACGCTGCGCAACACACCATTCGATCCCTTTAATAATCGTTGAGTCGTAGCCATCTCCGTTGATATCCAGTACTTTAACACCTACGATCCCCGCCTCAGGTGCTGGACCTCTATACTTCCCTTTACTGAGCCAGCCGTTGCCTGCCGCATCCCCGGTAATATGAGTGCCATGACCGTTGTCGTCATAGGGGCGCTTGCGGTGATTGATGAAATCCTTGAACGCCACGATGCGGTTCACGGGCCGGACCAGATCGGGATGAGGGAATACTCCGGTGTCAAGCACCGCAATGTTGATCCCTTTTCCGGTAAGCCCCCTTGAGCGCTTCACAGCAGTTGCACCGATCGATGGGGTGGCAATATCCAGCGACATGCTTTTAATGTCATCCAGGTATATCTTATGAACACCCTCCCAGCAGCACATCCGTTCCAGGCACTTCATTGAAATATGTGAGGAAACCGCATTGAGCATTGGAATGCGATGTTTGACAGACATGACGTGTGAGCCTAAATGCTTGTGTAAGGCTTGCATCCTGCTCTGGATTAACTTGTGATTGAATTGAATAATAACAGGCAGCGTCGCTGACCCCTTACTGGAATGAACCGTTTTGCGAATCCGGTTTCTCAGCGGACGGTTCATTTTGGAAGCATACTGCTTCATCCA
This sequence comes from Paenibacillus helianthi, assembly GCF_001909055.1. Taxonomy (GTDB): domain Bacteria; phylum Bacillota; class Bacilli; order Paenibacillales; family Paenibacillaceae; genus Paenibacillus_AQ; species Paenibacillus_AQ helianthi. The sequence continues at coordinate 4,858 of NZ_LVWI01000087.1, read as the reverse complement.
CATTTTTTCGCCCATGGCTATCGTGTCACCTCTCCGATACAGGGTATGCGCGGAAAGGGATGATGGGTACATTTCTATAAATCTGAGACAATACCACATTTCTGGAAGAGTAGGCAAGAACGCGGTTCACTACAAGCGCAAATTGCATCTAATACTCTATCCTATCAGAAAGTGGTGAAACGAATGAAAGCTCCTGACAAGAAAGCAATCCTGGCAAAAAAAGCTTTAATGGCAAAAAAAGCTATGATGGCCCGCAAGGCAAATGCAAAGAAGGTAGTGAAGAGACGCAGAATAAAACAGACTTTTGACAGATTTGTAGTTCTTGCTACAAGCCTGGGCAATGTGAATAAGGATTCCTCCGGATGGACAGCTTCCTTGACCAACGGTACAGTAACGGTAACTGCCGATTTTGACGATTTTGGTGTGGCAAGATTTCCTACCATCACGACTTTAACAACGGTATCCTATACTTTGAGAATAAGAGATGATGCAGGTAATCTCTTAACGACCAAGTCTGTCTCTGCCAACCGCGAGTTTTTTGTTGCCAGATTCTAATCTTAGCGACTCTTTGAGATGAGCTTAAACGGCGCGTACCAGGCGGTGCGCGTTTTTTGGTACGCTTAATAAGTATTCGTACAGTGAGTTCCTGTGATCATCTAGTGATAGAGTCGTCAGGACCTATAGCATTTCAAAATTATCGGTCACCATGATATTCTTAACGAATACGAACCCTGAATTCATCCTGCGTTGAGGAGATGTAGAATTGAAAAGCTATTTTGTACATAACGGAGCTGTGGTGCTGCATGTGCTGGAGAATGGAGAGCCTTCTTCCACTATGCCATCGCTGCTTGTGATAGGCGGACTGTGGGAGCCTGCGGAGCGGGCCATTCCGCTATTATCGAATTTACCGGGACATACCGTATCATTCAGCTTCCGGGGACGAGGACTCAGCTCAACACCTTATGGCGGCTATGATCTAGAGGATCATTTATCGGATATTGCCGCTGTCGTTACCCACACCGGAATTGAACATTACTGCGTGCTGGGATATTCCAGGGGCGCTTCCTACGCGCTTGGCTGGAGTCTACAGAATCAAGAACAGATAAAAGGCCTTATTCTTGTAGACCAGCCGCCAATCCATAGAAGTGTATCACCGGATACCGTGGATTTCTGGTGCGGTCTGACTTATCAGCAGGTGCCTATACTCAATTATATGCGGCGGGAAGCGCTGGAGGGGCTGGGACGTGATGCAGAGGAGATGGACTTCACTTCTCAGCTGGCTCAGCTTAAGCTTCCAGTAACCTTGTTTGCCGGAAGAAATAGGGCGGCAGAGATTCCATCCGATATCTCTGAGGAGACCTTGGACAAGTACAAGCAGTACCTTTCCCCGTTTCACGTTGTGGAATTTCTTCACTCCGGGCATATGATTCCCGACGAGGAGCAGCAGAAATATATTGCTGAAGTCATTTTGTTTCTATATGAGAGGGGGCTGGCCGATGTATGAGTGGATCAAGGGTTATAGCCGGGTGGAATACAGTGAGCAGGCAGAGAGGCTTGATTTCGGCAAGCGTTCAAGCTTCCGTATGGAGAAAATGGAGCTGGAATCATCGCCTCCCGGTATGACTGCAGCCGCGCAGTACTTCACTGCCGGGAATGCCTGGTTGTCGGAAGTATATAGAATAGGCATTCCAGCACAGGATGAGAGGATCCGCCAGCTTATCCTTACAGAAATTGCACCGCATTTTGCAGATGTGAAGCAGTGTATACGCGAAGGAAGCGTTGAAACGATCTATCTACAGGAGTTGAAGCCGGAATCACGGCAGCTGTTCGGGGATACGCAAACCGGAATTCTGCCGGTGCTGGAAGATCTCTATAGGCATCATGATATGAGTGACAGAATCAGCGGGGTTAAGCGGACGATCATCAATTATATGGTAAATCCGGATGCCCTGGAGCCTTATGAAGCGCCGGACACCGAAACACTGCAAAACCTGCTGGAAATTGCTTATTCAGACCTGCCGGATGGGGAATACAATGTGATGCCGCTCGGCTGGTTCTTTGACGAGAATTTGCGCCATTCTGCTGCGCTTCGCTTTTTTGCCGGATTTGTTCCCCATCTGATGCTTAGGGTGGATGAAGACACTGGTGAGGTCATCCTGCTTCAGATGTCCGGCAAGGAATTCGCCCGCAAGGTCCTGCTGAATTCGGCACGTCCCCAGCCTCTACGGCGAAAGGACAGCCATTTATATGTGGATATGGGCCATAGGGTCGTGTATGCAATTGATCTAAGCGGACAGTATCCGGTGAGCAACTGGCAAGAGCTTACAGAGAAACAGGCCTATTGGCTGAAGGAAGGCATGAATTTTAACGACTTCAATCATGAAACGGCAGAGCCGGTCCCGGCAAATATCGGGTTCTTTTATGACCAGGATTCTATTCAGTCCATAGTCGATAGGATCAATCAGGAGCTGGAGGATATCCGGGAGCAAAATTAACTCAGTTGTATCTCTTGACGGTATAGAGTCCCTAGCAGCCCGCAGAGTTTCTGCGGGCTGCTCTAGCATGGAGAATGCTTTGCATTCTACTCATTCTTTACCTATAAATCCGCCAGTCATTTGCATATAATGGAAGTTAATGATTGCAAGGAGTTACAAAAAGAGTGGACATGCAAATGGAGAAGGTTCTGAGTAGGTTTACAACGATTTGTAGTGAAGAGTTAGAAGCAAGCCTGACAGGGATATACCTGCATGGCTCCTTGGCCATGGGCTGACCGCTTTTGCCAGATATATGCTGGGTGAAATAAATAAGAAGAAAATAGAAGAGAGGTGTACACATTGAGTATACAAGCAGCAGAAGAAGTGCTCTCATTCTATACGCTTCAGGAGCCGATAGTTGAATTTATCAGACATAATGAAAATATGACGTTTAAGGTTACGGATCTAAAGGAAGGCAGACTATACTTGCTGCGTATTCATAGTCCGTCAACAGCAGGCCTGCTCGGGATTCAGCATACGCAGCAGGGCTTGGAATCAGAAATGTACATCCTGCAGGAGCTGTCCAAGGACCAGGCACTTCATGTGCAGAAGCCGGTAGCCAACCGGACCGGAGGGCTCGTAACCCAATATGTAAACGATGGCAACGATATTTGTTATGCTACCCTGCTGGAATGGATAGAGGGCGCTACGCTCACTTTACAAGAAGACAACATGGAGCAAATTGCTTATCAGCTGGGGGAAAAGCTCGCTGCATTTCATCATTTCTCCCGTCATACTGAGCTTCCTGGTCTGCAAAGACCGGTGTATGATGCAGAAAGGATTGATACTGCGGTTGAAGAATTGAAATACGGCGTAGATTCAGATCTGTACAGTCAGGAACAATATGAGATCATTGTCCAGGTCCTCGGAATGATAAAAAGGCAGCTCCAAGTGCTGGAGACCCTTCCAGGGCAATGGGGGCTTGTACACGCGGATGTGCAGCTTGGGAATGTGATTATCACCGAAAGCGGGCCTTGTTTAATAGACTTTGGTTTTTGCGGGTATGGCTACTATCTATTTGATCTGGGCAGCGCGGGGACTGTTCTTCCCGGTGAGTTGCGTCAGCTTTTTTTACAGGGCTATGCTTCAGCAGCAGATTTTTCATGGGAGCAAATAAGGTATATTGAGGGGCAGATATTTATGGATACTTTTATCAGCTATCTTTTCTTTATACATGACTCCACACGCAATAACTGGATCAAAGAGAGTGCGGCAAAGCTTTGTAATACCCTATGCAAAGATTTTATTGCAGGCAAAGAAGTATTTTACTCATTCTAAACTTGAAAGGGTCCTTGAAACGGCAAGGAGGAACTAAAAATGAATATAGCAGAAGGCGCAGCCATCATACCGCTAGAAATCGAGGGCATCATTTTGAATTCCACTTTGGTGTGGGACGAACATAGGGCGATCCTGATCGATGCGGGCTTTTACGGGCATGGCACACAGATAGTAGAAGGCATGAAGCGGGCCGGCGTAGCTGTCGAGCGGTTATCTGCCGTGATTTTGACCCATCAGGATATTGATCATATTGGCGGTGTGCAGGACCTGATGGAATTAGCAGATAGACCGCTGGTGGTGTATGCCCACGCACTGGATCAGCCTTTCATCGAAGGAACGGTTCCGCTATTAAAAAGAGAACTGCCTCCACAGCTGCAGCATATGTTCGACCTTCCTTATCATGTAAAGGTGAATCATACGCTAAATGACGGGGATGTGCTTGATTTTTGTGGTGGTGTTGAAGTGATTTTTACTCCTGGGCATACCCCGGGACATATCAGTTTGTATTTGCAGACAAGCAGGATACTGATTGCCGGAGACGCATTGCCTTCCGTAAACGGGGAGCTGCAAACCCCAACCAATCAAACCACACCTGACCTGCCGGCGGCGTTCAACTCCCTGAATAGATTGCTGGATTACGACATTGACCAAATTGTCTGCTATCATGGCGGGCTGTGTATGGAGAATGTACAGGAGCAGCTCAGGCGTATAGTGGAGCACTCATCCGGTGAGACCGCTTTTTCAAATAAGGAGCCATTCCTGTAATGAATTAATTTGAGGTTTGAATGAAAAAAGCGCCAGCTGTATACTGGGAAACGTTCCGTCCAGAGAACAAATTCCAGCGCAGGAGGCACTCAACATGAAGTATAAACAATCGAAGAAACAGAATCAACGGATTATGAGAATTTCCGACAAGACCCTTGTCGTAGGCGCAGACATCGCTAAGGAAACCCATGTGGCCCGAGCCATTGACTTTCGGGGAATTGAACTGGGGAAAGATTGTGTATTCTCCAATACACGAACAGGTCTGGAGCAACTGGTACAGT
>NZ_LVWI01000086.1 GCF_001909055.1 Paenibacillus helianthi | reverse complement strand
TTGAACCCCCAATCGATCCCCCGCACTCCCCCCTGCCCGTTCACGACAAAGGTCGGTCCGATATCCCGCATCCAGGCATCGTTATACGACAGCTCAACCACGCGCACAGCCGCAGGCATGCGGGAGCGGACATGCTCATACTGGCAGGAGATTACACCGATGGTAACCGGCTCAAATTCAGCAATCGCCTCAGCTACTTCGGCAAAAGCATCCTGTGCCGGCTTCGCGCCCAGCCTCCAGGTATCTGTACGGGTGGGCCAGAGCATCCAGGTTCCCGCATGCGGTTCGAATTCGCCCGGCATACGGTAGCCATCCTCTCTGGGTGTGCTTCTTATGGTGTTAGGCATCCAGTATCACCTCGGCTAATAGAATGTAGTCCATTCTATGCTAACAGTAGGACTGGTGTCACAGCGGATGAGCTATGACCCTTGCGGAGTTAACGCTCCAGTACAGCAGGCTCAGCCAGCACCAAAGGCTCCTCCGGCTTCCGCCGCTTATCGCTTAAGAGAGCGAACAGGATCCCAGGGATCATAAGCAGACCGGCAAAAGCAAAGGTCCGGCTGAATCCCTTCACCGCCGCCTGCTGCATTCCGCCTCCTGCCTGAGACAGGAGCAGCTTCACTTCATGAAATTGATTGGCGCTGTCCGCCGCAAAAGCCTTCTGTTCCGCTAGCGGCAGCTTGGCTGCAGCAAGCTCCACCGCATGAACTACAGCTGAAGCAGTATCCGCTTCCCCGTCGCTGCTGTCCATCGCTGCATTCCCTTGTTTGCCGATGGAAGCCACTGCTTCGGTTAGAACATTTTTGACAAAAGGCTGAAGCTCAGTATTCGTCTGAATGACCTTAGTGGCGGAAATCCCCGCCTTGCCCAGCTCACTGTTTGTATTGTGTTGCAGCACGGTCACGATAATAGCCACTCCGATGACGCTGCCCAGCGCTTTGGCCATATTGGTGACTCCTGATGAAATGCCCACTTTGTCATCCGGCACATTGCGGACAGCGGAAGACATCACTGGAGCCATGGTAAGGCCCACGCCGACACCCGCCACTAACAGGCGCACCACTACCTCCGCAAGAGCCGAGTCCGCGTGAAGTCCGCTCAAAGAATACATCGCTCCGCCAGTGACCACGATACCGGATGCAGCGAACAGATGACTTCCGTATTTTGCGGACAGCGGACCCGAAATAGCCGAGCTTACAATAGAGCCTACAGCGATCATGGACAATACTAGACCTGCCTTCAGTTCGGTCATCCCCATCATCCGCGTCAGAAAGAAGGAAGTTAACAGGGAGAGATTCATTAGCGCTGCACCGACAATCAGCAAGGTCAGAGAAGCACCGTTGAATGTACGTATCCGCATAAGTGACAAAGGCAGCATAGGCTCCTTCCCTCTCCACTGCGTAAAGATGAACAGCAGCAGGAACACAAGTCCTGCCCCGAGCAGCCCAAGGATCACACTGGAACTCCAGCCATAATCCTGGACCTTGATCAGCGCATACGTAATGAAGAACATCGCTCCGGTAATGGCAAGGGTTCCGCCGTAATCGATTGTCCGGCCTGCCGTATTATCCCGCGATTCCTCAATGAAGACAGCCGTCAGCACAATGCTCAGCACACCGAGCGGCACATTCACAAAAAAGATCCACTCCCAGCTGAGCTTCTGCGTTAGAATCCCGCCCAGCGCAGGGCCGCTTGCCGCCGCAATACCTGATACAGCTCCCCAGATGCCAATAATCAGGCCATGCATTTCTTTCGGAAAAGTAGTCGTAGTCAGGGGAATGGTGACCGGAACAATAATAGCCCCGGCTAGACCCTGAATCACCCGCAGCAGGATCAGAACCCCGAGAGAGGTTGCAAACCCTGCAAGCAGGGAGGTTAGCGTAAACAGGGCCACCCCGAAAATGAACACCTTCTTCCGGCCAAATTGATCCGCCAGCCGCGAGGCGGTCAGAATGAATATGGCAAAAGCCAGGTTATACCCGTTCATCACCCATGAAATCCGTGATACACTCCCGCCGAAATGGCGGGTCATCTCCGGCAGGGCAATATTAATAATCGTCGTATCCAGCAGCGCCATGAAAAAACCAAGTACGATTGCCGTAAAAGATAAAGCTCTGCGCATTCTAATACTCATCTTCACCACTCCTCAAAAAGGCTTCCCAAAATGTGAACCATAGTTCATGTTGTGATTATATGAACTAAAGTTCATGTTTGTCAATAAAAAATGAACTTTAGTTCAACTTTTATTGACAGCCCATATCCCCTCCTCTACAATCAGTACTACAAGGGGGAGCTGCCGGACATGAGTGATATGGAGGACAAGATCAGAACACCTCGGCAAGAACGCAGTATCAAAACCAAGGAAGCTATTATCCAGGCGGCTATGAAGCTCTTCTCGGACAAGGGCTTCCACCAGACCAATACCAAGCAAATCGCAGCGGCCGCCGGAGTATCGACGGGCAGCTTCTATTCCTATTTCGTTGATAAAAGAGCTGTTTTTATCGATGCTCTCAAAATATATGGCGACGAGCTTATGGCCCGGATCGACGCTTCGATGTCTGAGATCAACTTCAAAACCATCGAACGGACCGAGCTGATTACCCATCTGGTCGACACCCTTCTCGTCTCCCATAAGGCCTTTATCGGATACCATAAAGATCTGACGATCATGTACCATAGCGATGAGGAAATTAAGCAGCTGATGGATGCCCAGTATGAGGTGGGCCGGATTAAAACACTGAAGTATCTGCAGATGGGACAAGATGAGCTTAAGACGGAAGATGTGGAGGCTGCTTCTATCATCGTGTTCGAAACGGTCAGCGCCATCGTCGATGTCATCTCCTTCTCCCCGCAGCGTATCGCAACCGACCGGCTGAAGTCCGAGCTGGTTCAGATGATTATCAGTTATCTGTATAAGTGAGGGCCGAAACAACGGCTTTTCTGCCGTCTTTCCCCTGCTGGTCTCCCGATTCAATGACAAAAAAAGAGCAGGCTGCGGGTTGATTCATCCCCGCAGCTTGCTCTTTTTTATAGAAAATTATAATGACCTACAGTTGTCCCCGAAAGTTCCAACCCTTGAGTTGCTTAGCGCTTGTCCCTCCAGAAATTCAACGGCTCGACATCCTTCGTAATAATCTCGAACGTATAGCCTTCCTTCTTCAGCGACTCCAGCAGGCGCGGCAGTACTTTGAGTGTTGCTTTCTGGTCATGCATCAGGATCACCGGATTGGTTCTGGAGTGTTGCAGCTTATGCACCTGATTCATGACTGTTGTGTAGATGGTGGCACTATCCTCTTTGTACTTCCAGTCGTCCGAGTCCACGTTCCAGTCCCACAGATGATAGCCTTGACCCAGCACTTTGTCTCTAAAGGTCTTGGTGAAATAAGGCTTGCTGCCGTATGGCGGACGAATCAGTGTTGTCCCTTTGCCAGTGATCTTCGTAAGGATAGCGTTATCCCCGTTCATTTCGGCAAGTGCAGCAGAGGCAGACGCATAGAACTTCTCTTTGCGGTGCGTCATGCCATGCAAGCCGAGACCACTTCCCATCTCCACAATCCGCTTCACCTGGGAAGGATAACGGTTCATATTGGGTCCAATCATGAAGAACGTTGCCTTGACATCATACTTGTCCAGAATGTCCAGCAGCTCTGATGTTGTCGCTGACGGTCCGTCATCAAAGGTCAGATACAAGGTAGTACCCGGCTTGGCTACAGGTGTTTTTGCAGGTTCTTCGGGGGTTACAGGCGGCGTCAGCTCGCTCTTGTATTTGCTTAAGAACCCTGCGTCATCCAAGGTTGCCGAGGCATCATAGACGCGCAGTAAATATTTCTCCGGTTCAAAGGAAATGATATATCCGAGGTAGGCGCTTATCTTCAGCGGAACCATCAATGTTCCATTCTGAAGAAATGTATCTGCCTTGGCAACCGTTCCATCCTGGAGCTTAGCTCCCCCATTATCCCCCAGCAGCCTGAGCGTTCGTCCCCCGCCGTCGACCTGAATGCCATCTGGAAGACCGGTGAGGGTCCACTTCAGTTCTGCCGCCAAAGCGCGGAGAGGAACATAATAGGTATCATTTTGGGATACGGCTGTGATACCGCTTAAGGTATCCCCTACCCCCAACTTCAGAGATTTGTTCACTCCTGTTGCACTTGCTGTTGTTTGAATGACACCGAAGCACAGGAATAAAGACATGAATAAGAGCATTATCTTTTTAGTAGCCACCGACACAATCTCCAATCTATGTATATTTATCTATTACTTTAGCATACATAGATATAACGTAATTTGAGAGATTGTAACCGCGAGCAGAAAAAGTTGTAACTGTTATGCTGTGATATATGACATATTGTCATTGTTTTCAGAAAGAACTCAAACTTAGTCGAATGCTGTCATAGTAAGCAAATCCCAATGAATTCGGGCCTTTTACGGCTTAAATATTTGTGACGAAAATAGTAACATTTGTGAAATTATGAACAAAATTTGAACATTCTTAAAATAACCTTAAGGCGCACCGTTACTGTGATCTTTATCATACGTTAAGGATGTTGTAACAAATTGATCACATATATTTAACTGAATGGACATTTTTAAGGACGATTATAGCTTTTATTACAAAATATGTATTTTGCATTATGGGTAAGTAGTTCTTACTATAGATACAGGTTAATGTTTGCCCGCTAAAGATCGGTGCATGAAAAGAACTATTGAAGGAAGGAGTTCTATATGAAAAAAAAGGGACCGTTATACGCTTTGTTTCTCAGCCTCATCCTCCTCCTGCCGGGATGCAGTTCACTCGCTGTTCTGAACCCGAAGGGGCCGTCTGCACGAACTTTATCTGACACCATCATCCTTTCTATTCTCGTGATGCTCGGTGTTCTGGCCGTTGTCTACATCTTATATATCTTCGTGCTGGTGAAATACCGGGCCAAGAAAAGCAATGAAGGATACATTCCGGAGCATGAGGAGGGCAACAAGGTGCTCGAAGCGATCTGGATTATTATCCCGATCATTATCGTGGCCTTCCTGTCCGTTGTGACAGTCAAAACGACTAGCGCTGTCGAGAAGCAGGCCGAAGATTACAAAGACCAGACTCCTCTCGTCATCTATGCTTCTTCTTCCAACTGGAAATGGCATTTCAGCTATCCAGAGGAAGGCATTGAAACCGTGAACTATGTCAATATGCCGGTGCACCGGGCAGTAGAGTTCAGAATGTACTCTTTCGGTACCATTACGAGCCTATGGATTCCACAGCTTGCCGGACAAAAGTATGCGATGAGCGACATGCTTACCACGCTTCATCTTTCCGCAGATACTGAAGGCTCATATATTGGCAAGAATGCCAACTTCAGCGGTAAAGGCTTCGCCCATATGGAATTCGAAGCGCTTGTCATGAGCAGCAAGGATTATGACAAGTGGGTGAAAGAGGTCAAGGAAACGGCTCCTAAGCTTACAGAAGAAGAATTCAAGGGCCTGCTCGCCACCGATTTTCTTGGACGTAAAACGTATTCTTCCACCCATCTGGAATTCAGCCCTCCTCCGGGAGACCACAGCGAGCATATGAGCGGTGAAGGCAAGGAGATGGATATGGATAACGGAAATATGGATCATCAGAACAATAAGGATATTCATCCTTCACCGGAGCCTTCGAGCCAGACCGAGTTCGACAGTAAACCGAATCCGGAAGTCGAACAGCCGCTGCCAAGCTCACCGGTAGATGAACAGACGCAAAACAGCAATTCGTAATGTACCGCTCGATGAAACAACCTGAAAGGAGCCACCCTAATGGATTTAGACAAATTTAAGGTTCACGGCGAACCCTTGATATACGGAGCCATGATCAGTATCGCACTTGCTACTATCGGGATTCTCGTCGGGCTTACCTATTTCAAAAAATGGGGCTACCTCTGGCGCGAATGGCTGACCACGGTCGACCATAAGAAAATCGGCGTCATGTATATCCTGGCCGCGCTGCTCATGCTGTTCCGCGGGGGCGTGGACGCGATGATGATGCGTCTGCAAACCGCAGCGCCGGAAATGAAGTTCCTCGACGCACAGCACTATAATGAGGTCTTTACTACCCACGGTCTGATCATGATCCTCTTCATGGCCATGCCGTTCATTATCGGTCTGATGAATGTTATCGTACCGCTGCAAATCGGCGCACGCGACGTAGCTTTCCCGCGTCTTAACGCCGTCAGCTTCTGGCTTTTCTTTATGGGGGCCATGCTGCTCAACATTTCCTTCGTCATCGGCGGATCGCCGGATGCCGGATGGTCGGCCTACTTCCCGCTGGCAAGTCTGGAGTTTAGTCCGACGGTCGGCAACAACTACTACTCCCTGGCGCTGCAGATTTCCGGTATCGGGACTCTGATCACAGGCGTCAACTTTATCGTAACCATTCTTAAAATGCGCGCACCGGGCATGAAGCTGATGAAGATGCCGATGTTCACCTGGTCCGTATTGATCACCAACGTGATTATCGTCTTCGCCTTCCCGGTTCTGACCGTGGCTCTGGCGCTGATGATGTTCGACCGCCTGTTCGGCTCCCAATTCTTCACCATGGCCAACGGCGGGATGGATATGCTCTGGGCGAACCTGTTCTGGGTTTGGGGACATCCTGAGGTATATATCGTTATTCTGCCGGCCTTCGGTATTTATAGCGAAATTATCGCCACCTTCTCCAAAAAGAACCTGTACGGCTATACCTCCATGGTATTCAGTATGCTGATCATCTCCCTCTTGTCCTTCCTGGTATGGGCTCACCATTTCTACACCATGGGTCAAGGCGTTATGGTCAACAGTTTCTTCTCCATCACCACGATGGCGATAGCTGTTCCTACCGGGGTTAAAATATTCAACTGGCTGTTTACACTGCGAAAAGGCCGGATTACCTTTACGACACCGATGCTGTATACGCTGGCCTTTATCCCGATCTTCACCATCGGCGGAGTAACGGGGGTCATGCTGGCAATGGCCAGTGCCGACTACCAGTACCACAACACCATGTTCCTGGTTGCGCATTTCCACTACGTGCTGATTCCGGGTGCTGTCTTCGCCGTTATTGCCGGGTTCCACTATTGGTTCCCGAAAGTATTCGGCTTCCGTCTGAACGAACGGCTGGGTAAGCATTCCTTCTGGTGGATCGTGATTTCCTTCAATGTGACCTTCTTCCCGCTGTTCTTCCTCGGTCTGATGGGGATGACTCGCCGGATGTACACCTACTCTAAGGAAACCGGCTTTGGCCCGCTCAATATGCTGTCCTTTGTGGGTGCGGTGGGATTAGCGATAGGCTTTGTACTGTTGGTCTACAACATCTACTGGAGCACACGCTACATGCCAAGAGATACAACAAGCGATCCTTGGGATGGACGCACACTGGAATGGGCTACGCATAGCCCAATGCCGGTCTATAACTTTGCGGTTGTGCCAAAAGTTCAGACACGTGATGCCTTTTGGTCCGCCAAGCATGACAAATTACCGTTGTTCGAAGACAAAATCACCAAGATCCATATGCCAAGCAATACCGGCAAGCCGTTTATCCTGGGTGTGATTTTCTTCTTCGCCGGCTTCTTCCTAGTCTTCAGCATGTGGATTCCTGCGATTGTTGCCGGAGTGGGTATTCTGATTATGCTGGCAGCTATGTCCTTCGACCGCGATCACGGCTATTACATCTCAGTGGATGAAGTTAACGCTACAGAAAAGAAATTGATGCGGGGTGAGACTGTATGAAAATAGATGCGTCCAAGCCGCTTGAATACTCAACAGAAGAGAACAGTAACAAAATTTTCGGGTTCTGGGTGTTTCTCGGAGCTGAAATTCCATTGTTCGCCACCTTGTTTACCGTATTCTTGGTCATGGTGGACCGCTTCGCCAGCGGCCCTAACGGAAAAGAGCTTTTTGAAATTGGCCCGGTGCTGATTGAAACCTTCCTGCTGCTGACCAGTTCGTTCACAATCGGTCTTGCGGTTCATGCCATGCGTCTAGGCTATAAGAAGGCAATGATGGTCTTCATGGCCCTCACGCTGCTGATGGGTCTAGGCTTTATCGGTATTGAAATCACTGAATTTGTGACCTACGTGCATGAAGGGGCTACGCTGCAAACCAGCGGTTTCCTCTCCAGTCTGTTCGTCCTGCTGGGAACGCACGGTGCCCACGTCAGCTTCGGCTTCCTGTGGGGAACGGCGATTATGATTCAGCTATGGCGTCAGGGTATTAACCCGGCTACAGCCAACAAAGCATTTATCTTCTCACTGTTCTGGCATTTCCTGGACGTTGTCTGGATCTTTATCTTCAGCTTCGTCTACCTGAAAGGACTGATGTGACATGATGAAGCAACTGTTCCCAATTCGCCATGTGATGGGTTATCTGGCCTCTCTGGTCCTTTCTGCCGCAGCGCTCATTGTTATCTATGGTGATCTCTCACACGGCGCCAACATGGCCGTACTGCTGATCACAGCTCTGATTCAGGCTTCCCTGCAGCTGTTCGTGTTCATGCACATCGGGGAATCGGCAGATACCAAGAAAGAGCTGTACATTAATATCGGCTATGCACTCTTCGTGGGTCTGGTTACCATCTTCGGTACTTTGTTCATCTTCGTATGGGGATGGTACTCTTAAGACTTCAACCAAATGGTTCCTTTGGATGTGTACTAACAAGCGGTCTGTTCCGGTATTCTGCCGGACGGACCAACCAAACAAGCAGCCCCCTGAGAGCTTCTGGCTCCAGGGGGCTGCTTGTTGATTGTATTAAAGTTTAAAGTGAGCCAAATCCATCTGCAAATTCTCGGCTAATGTTGCCAGATACTGAGCCGACATCGACATTTCGCCCATCGCAGTCAATTGCTCTTCGCTGGCGGCGCTGGTATCCTTCACATCGCCTGCACCCTTGCGCGAAACTTCGCTTAACTGCTCCATAGCCTGTGATACCGATCGGGCTTCAAGAGAGACATGCAGCGTGGCCTTACGAATCTCCTCGGTCTGATGCACAGCATTTCTAATGGACTCCTGTATGGTATTGATTTCTGCCGATAGTCTACCCAGATTACTGAACATCTCCCGGCTGGATGAGGCGCTGAAATCCATATGCTTCATCTGCCCAAGAATAACTCCTACTGCGCCAGCACCATGATCGATGGAAGCCGCGGCCGCAGCCAAGAGCACAGACATTTCATTGCTTCCTCTCTCAACAGCAGCAATATCCTTCACCATCATCTGCACGGATTGTGCAGTGCGGCCAATTGTCTCTGTCTGCACATTGAACCCGGTGGCGATTTCACTGGAGTTCTCGGCGATTACCTGTGAAGCACGGGCCGTCTGCTCTGCACTGGCACTCATTTGCTGTGAGGACGCCGACAGCATTTCAGCGCTCTTCGAAACCCCCTGCATCATGAGCTTCAGGCTACCCAGCATCGCATTGAATGAACCGTTGATCTGCCCGATCTCGTCCCGCGAGTCATAGGAAGCTGCTGCAGTCAAATCTCCCGTTTCTGCGCGCTTCATCAACGTCTGCAATTCTCTAAGCGGCTTAGTCATCCGCCTTGAGATCATGAAGCTGATTCCTGCACACAGGAGTACGGCTGTAATGATCAGAAAAATGCTCATCGTCCTGGAGCTGTTGGCATTCAGCAGTGTCGTCTGATTATGATCCCCAGCGTCTTGAACCAGCAGCACGCCAGCATCTTCAAGGAGGCCTACCATAGTCTTCCGTGATTCCTTGAAGCTGGTGCCCGAAAATATCTGATATCCCTCATTATCCAAATTCTTGTCGGCGAGCTGGATGATATTATCACACTGTGCCCGGTAATCCGGCAGCAGAGACAAATATTGATATATTTTATTCGAAATCTTTTTATTGCCGAATGAAATACCCTTCAGCTGATGGATCAGCTTATTGTTAGTATTGACGTTATCTTCGATGGCTGCGGTAAACTCCTGTTTCTTGGCATCGTCCTTGGTGATCAGATTCTCCAACAGGAACGACTCAATCGCCCGGTTGTTTCCGCGTATTTCTGCAATCAGATAGAGGGGCTGCAGATTCTGATTGTAGGCTTCCCTGGATTTGTCAGCCATGTGATCGGTAGTAATCATGCCGATAGCTCCAATCCCGGAGAGCATGATCACAAAAATCATCACCAGCAATAACATTTTATGTCTAACCTTAAGATGTTTCATATTTCCGGTTCCCGCCTTCTCCGAATCTTGCTGTACATATTTTATCGGAGAAAAAGGTCGAAAGTATGATGATTCTTCCGAGGAATTTGTCGAAATAACGAATATTATAGTATATTGCGTGACTTTAAGACTAGATAACCACTCATTCCTGAAGCAGCCCGTATTTTTTACGGAACCGTTTCAGCACTTTGGTCCAGCCTCCGGCGAGAACGGCCAGGAAAAACACATTGGACAAGGCATGGGCCAGGTCCAGATAAAAGCTTGATGCATAGGCTGTCGCCACCAGTCCCCAGCTGAATGCGTCGGGAAGACTGATCAGATACCAGATATTCATAATCCAGCCGAACAAAAAACCCCATACGAAGCCAAAGGCAAGCATTCCGCCCTTTTTCTTCATCCACCAGGTATTCCGCAGCCAGCCCGCCGTCAGACCAACCATCCCCCAGGCGAACATTTGCCAGGGCGTCCATGGACCCTGCCCGAAATAGATATTGGACACCAGTGCCGCCACCGCGCCGATGATGAAGCCCGCTTCTGCCCCGAAAACATAGGCCGACAGAATGACAATGGCAGATACAGGCTTTACACTCGGCAAGGCAGCAAAAGGAATGCGGCTGACCGCAGCGACAGCAGACAGCACTGCCAGCAGCACTAGCTCTCTGGATTCAAGCGGACGCCGCTCCAGCCGGAGGAACAGCGGCAGCAGGGTCACTGCCAGCAGCACTAGGCTGAGCAGCATATAATGGCGGTCCTTCAGCGCAGAGGTGAGCGCCAGGCCGGCTACAAATAACCCGAGTGCGATCAGGAGCGGGAAGCGAAAACGGGCCACGTTTTCATCACATCCTCTATCGTTAATGCCTGCGGCAGCAGATCCCGCACCATACGGTTAACCACTGTCGTATAGAAATAATTACTGCTGAAGAACTCTGCCGGTGCCCCCTCTGACGTAATTCCGCCGTCGAACAGCATCGCGCAGCGCGAGGCATATCTCGCAGCAAATTCAACATCATGTGTTACCAGAACGATACTGACTCCCCGGCTGCGCAAGTCCCCAAGCAAAGCAGCCAGCCGTTCCTTGGCCCCGGGATCCAGTCCCTTCGTCGGCTCATCCAGCAGCAGAATGTCTGGGGAGAGCAGCATAACCATGGCGAGCGCCAGCTTCTGCTGCTGGCCGCCGCTGATATCATGCGGATGGCTGAGCAGGAGGTTCTCCAGCTGAAAGATTTCGAGGAGACGGGAAATTTCCCGTTCCGCCCTTTCTCCGGGCAGCCCGGCGTACTCTGCCATCTGCTTCAGCTCCTCCTGAACCGTGTCGTAGCTGAAGTATAGCAGCGGGTTCTGGGCCAGAAAGCCGCTGGTAATTCCTTTGCCCAGCGTGACCCTGCCGCGCTGGGGCTTAAGCAAACCATTCATTACATGCAGCAGCGTCGATTTCCCGGCCCCATTTCCGCCCATTATAGCCAGAAGCTCTCCCCGGTACAGCGATAACGAGAGCTTCTTAAGCACCTCTACTCCGTCCTTGGTGTAGCGGAAGGTCACTTCCCGGCAGCCGAGCAGCAGCTCGTTAGAGGGCGCTGGGACCGTACGTGAAGCGCCTGCGGGTGAAAGTGGGCTAGCGGGATCTTCATGAGCTCTGAAGCCCTCTGCGGTCCCAGCGAGTGTCCGGGAGGTATGTACAGCAGAGCCATCTCCTCCAGAGGCAGCGTTAGTATCCTTGCCTGCCGCTATTCCGTCCAGGGAATGCAGCCAGCGCTTGCCTTCACGCACAGTCAGCGGGATAGACTCCATCGGAGCAGAACCTGCGTCCGGCTGAAGCGCGAGGAAAAGACGTGAGGCGGTTGGCAAATACGCCCTATGTGTTGAGTCCGGTTCCTTGCCGGCCTGGCGCACGAAATCACGGGGCGTACCCTGGAACCGCAGTTCCCCTTCTTCCAGCAGCAGCACCCGGTCAGCCAGCGGCAGCACTTCCTCCAGACGGTGCTCGCTGATTATTACCGTCACCGACAGTTCCTCATTCAACCGGTGCAGCGTCTGGATGAATTCCCGCGCAGCGACCGGATCGAGCTGTGAGGTTGGCTCGTCCAGCAGCAGCAGCTTCGGCTGCAGCAGCAGTACAGAGGCCAGGTTCAGCAGCTGCTTTTGGCCACCGGAGAGCTCATGTATGGGCCGGTACAGCAGCGGCTCCAGCCCGAACAGGCCGGCGATCTCTGCCAGCCTGCTGCGCATGACCGCAGGCGGATAGCCCATATTCTCCATTGAAAAAGCCAGCTCATGCCACACCGTGTCCATCACGATCTGAGCGTCCGGGTTCTGGAACACCATCCCGATTTCTCCGGCAGCAAGCTCCGCCGGCAGATCAGACAAGGGCCTCCCTTTGTAAGCGATCATCCCGCTAACCTTGCCCACTGGAGCAAGCTCGCGCTTCAAATGGCGCAGGAGCGTGGTTTTGCCGCCGCCGGACGGGCCGAGCAGCACCACAAATTCACCTTCCTCTACCGTAAATGAGAGCTCATGAAGCGAGTCCCTGTCTTCTTCAGGGTAGCTGAAGGATAACTGCTGTGCCGTGAGGATCTCCATAACCATTTCTCCTTTCCTTCCAGGGCCAGCGGCGTCAGCACGAACACGCAGAAGCTGGCATACATCGCAGCATCAGCCCAGCCGAGGTGCATCGGCTTCATCCGCGGATAAATGTCCAGCACCCCATACCCTTTCATCCAAAAAAACAGCGGAATCCATCCGCTTACCGTAAACAGCAACAGCATGGCTTTATCCTGCAGGTCCAGCTTGTATATGCCGTATACGCTGCGTTTGCGGATGCCATACCCCCGCGCTTTCATTGAGTCTGCCGTCTGCAGGGCCTCTTCCAGTGACCAGGTCAGCAGCACCTTGAGCAGTGTCATGCCGTCCCTCATTCTGGAGCGCAGACTGCCCTTGCCCGCATCCACTCCCCGAATCCGCTGGATCAGGGTGATCTGCCGTAGCCGCCGCTGGAACAAGGGGACGAACCGCATGGTCATAAGCGTAAGCAGGGTAGTCCGGGGGGCAGCCGCAGCGAACAGGTACATGAATTTATCAGTAGTAACCGTGTAATTATAAGAGATGAACAGAATAAAGACAGTCAGCAGCACCAGCATCATCATCAGCCCGTACAGTACGGCTTCTAGTGTAATCGGCTGATCCATAAAATAAAACAGAATATGCGCCCCCCTGTGTGAAAACAAGGGATTGAGCACTGCCACGGAAACCGCCATCAGCAGATAAAAGGGCAGGCCGCGCAGCAGCCCGCGTCCTTGTCCCTGTAGCACCAGGAGGAAGGTCAGTCCGGCAATCTCCGTTGCCAGGAACAGGGGATGAAACAGCAAAGCGGCGAATAATAGCAGCCCTGCATAATAGACCATCGCCACCGAAGGATGCATCGAACGGAAGCCGCTGCTCATTGCACTTCGGCCCCCACATCCTTGCCGAGATCCAGCGTATACAGCCACTCCACGGTATCTCCAGGCTTCAGTGTGTAGCCTCCTGCCCCCTTCCCGGGGATTTCACCGTTGACTCTGTATATCCAGCCGCTCTCCGGCCCGTGGTCAAACTCATAGAGATTATCTATTCCTTCTACATAAGCGAAGCTTTTGGCTCCCTGGTATTCCATTTGAATCTTATTCTTGCGGGTAATGCGCTTCAGCAGTTCCAGCGCACTCTCCCCATCCTTGACTTCAACGGCGGCTGCCGCAAAAATCGTCCCGTGCTCCTCATCTCCGGTAATGGAGAACGTTACGGTGTCTTCGGCCCCGGCAGGCTTCGCCGGGGCGGCTGATGCGGCAGCAGTCGGCTTCACCGCTGCCGAGGCTTGCGCTGTGGCGGCAGGCTTCGCCGTTGCCGCCGGCTTGGTGCCTGCTGAGGGCTTCGCGCCCGCAGCAGGCTTCGCAGGCCCGGCCGGGGCTTGCGCCGTGGCCGGAGCTGCGCTGGCGGCCGCCGGCGCGGATGCAGCCGGCGCAGCAGCGCTGCCCGTAACGGGATCTGGCTCCGTTACGGCAGCGGCAGACGGCGCGGTGCCAGCGGCCGCGCCGGAAGCGGCGGGCGGCGGCGGGGATGCAGCCGCCCCCGTGGACGTCCCGGCGGCGGATTCCGCGCCGGTCGGCACGGGGCTTGCGGCGTCCCCGGGAATAGGGGACGCCGGGTTCTGGGGCTGCGGGCTCTGCACCGCAGCCGTATTCGCGGCGGCGGGGCTTGGACCGCCGCCGGCTGTGTCTGCGCCGGATGCGCAGCCGGCGAGCAGCAGCGCTGCGGCCAGAAGCAGCAGCGGGTAAGACAGCCATTGCTGGATGGACCTCAACATGAACATGGACACCTCCGGGAAAAGGGAAAGGAACGGGGCTGCAGACTGCTCCCCCGTTCCGTTCTTTTACAATATGATTGCTGGTATAACGGCACTGTCTCCACTTCATACCTGGACAGGCCTATAAGGACTGGAAAAGCGTTATTTCGCAATATCCGCTCTTTTCTCTGACTATATGGACACAGAAGCCGTTATTATGCTACTTCATTCTGGAAATCGGTCAAAAGTCACTAGATAAGTGCAGCGGAGTCCGTTTCCGTTCGCAAGGGGATCGGCTAGAGGCTGCCTTACCGTAAATTATGCGTCGGCATTATGCGTACAGCTTTGAGCATCCTGCTACTTCACAGAAACTGACTATACATCCACCTGACCGATCTGGCCATTTAACAAACTCCAGTTACTCCAATTCAAACCAATCCTGAATGGATCATCTTTATTGGAGCAAGTAACATCAAGGCAATCTTACAGCCACAACGGCCGCCATTTCTCTGGTGACCGCTGCCGCCGGGTCAAAGGTACCGCCAGATCCGGTCATATAGCCCAGCTGAGTGACGGAACGGACAGCAGATAGCGCGTAGCTGCTAATCCGGGCCTCGTCCGTAAATTTCACAGCCTGCGGGGCTGACGCAGAAGCTGTATTTTCCAGCTTGAGCGCTCTGGCGATCATGACAGCCATATCCTGGCGGGAGATGATGCCGTTCGGATTAAAGGTTGTAGCCGTGATCCCATCGACAATGCCGAGCTGTTTGGCTCTCAGCACTATTCCATAATACCATGCGCCAGTCTTGACGTCGCTGAATACCGGTGCACTGCTTGCTGAAGAAGGCTCATTGTGGGTCAGTCTGAGCAGCAGAGCCGCAAATTCCGCACGGGTAATCTTCTGCTTCGGCGCAAAGATCAGGCTGTTTCCGCTGACCCCTTCCATCAGCTTCCCGGTGTAAGCCTGATGCACGGAATCCAGCGCCCAGGCCGAAATCAGGTCCTCATCGGTGAATACCGCTCCCCCGGTCACACCGGAAGGAGAAATGCTGAACAGCTTCGACTCACCGTTCAGATAACGGCTATACGCTGTCAGCGCCAGCAG
This sequence comes from Paenibacillus helianthi, assembly GCF_001909055.1. GTDB lineage: Bacteria > Bacillota > Bacilli > Paenibacillales > Paenibacillaceae > Paenibacillus_AQ > Paenibacillus_AQ helianthi. The sequence continues at coordinate 5,032 of NZ_LVWI01000086.1, read as the reverse complement.
TGCCTGCTCGGTAGCTACGCTGTTCGCGGGTTGTCCCAGTGTATGCGCATAACCGCCGTCCGCTTGCCGGAAGGAAGCCAGATGGCTGAGCAATCCGCCTTTGGCTTTGACAAACCGGGAGTCATTCGGTCCAATGCCCGCAGCACTCAGGGCAATAATCACCTGCGCTGTACTCTCACTGTTCGCTTCACCAGCCTGTTTGTAGCCGCCGTCTTCCTGCTGCTGCTGTGACAGCCAGGCAATGGCCTTGTCTATTGCCGCCGCAACAGCAGCCTGGTCAGCATGAGCAGCAAGTGCGGTAACCGCCATTGCGGTAATATCCGGATCTGCTGTTCCGCCTGCAGTGAGCGGGAAGCCGCCGTCCTTATCCTGAGCTTCGAGCAGGGCTTGAGTCAGGCGTTCTTTGGTCCACTTGGCACTAGAGGGCACCGTATAGGAGCCGCTATCCAGGGCAATCAGGGCAAAGATCAGACCATTGTTTCCCTGGCTGGTCAACTTGTCATTGTTGTAGATTTTCTCAATCAGGTTATAGCCGCCGAACGTCTGCGGATCTGCACCCGCAGCAGCCACAGCCAAAACTAGACGCTCATAGTCTGTAACCTTGCGGAGCTGCCCCTGACTGTCCGACAGCTGCTCCTTCACACCTGCCAGATAAGCAGCAGGCACCGCATGACCTGAACGGGCAAGCCCAACAGCCTGCCAGTCACTAAGCTCTTCCGTTGCTGTTATGCCCTTTGCTGTAGCAGCAATGTCACTTTTCAGCTGCTCTGGCTTAGGCTCCCACTTGCTGCGGTCAACCACTGCGTAATCGGTGAAGTGGCTAACCTTTCCGGTGAGAACTCCCGTCTTGGCATCCAATACAGACGGAACCGGAATCCAGCGGCCTGTGGCCGGATCGAGCCAGGCCAAGGCCAGATTGGCTGGATTAAGGACGGTTACAGGCACCGTAATGGACAAGTCGACCGGCTTCACAAATTTGGTACCATCCGGGGAGAAGGTGTACAGCCCCGATACCAGCTCCTTGCGGGACGAGCTGTTCTCCCGCACGCTGATCTTCACGGTTCCGGTAACCGCACCGGCCGGAATCAGCAGTTGCACTTCACCGCCACTGTCCTTTAAGGCTGCACCTGCACCAGGGGTAACTTCCTGCTCGAAGGCAGCAGAGTTTGCCGTGAATTTCCCGCTCAGAGCCGCCGCTTCTGACGCCGTCATTCTCGCGTTCAGGTTCGTAACGGCTGTTGTCTGCCCCACCTGATTCAGCGGAAGAGTGTTGTCAGTGGTGATGTCCACGGTTCCCTTACTCCCCGGGAGACCGCCTGCGCCTGGAGAAGAGGTTTCATAATCTGTCGTGTAGGACCAGACAAGTACATCTCCATTACTCAATTTATAATCAGCCGCACTAAATCCGGGGTCCTTACCATTTACGTAATAGAGCCATCCGCTTTTGGGTCCCCGGTCAAATTCTTTGAGACCGTCGATAGACACCACATACAGGCTTCCGCCGGAGGTGGTGGCCTCTACTTTGCCCCCTAATTGACGTTTCAGCAGGCTGTATGCCGTTTCCCCCGGATTCAAGACCACCTGCGTGCTGGGCAGAATCGTTCCTTTGGCACTGTCTCCGATAACCGAGATCGTTGCCGATGCCGGCTGAGGCACAACTGCCGGATCTGCAACGGTCAGCTTTTGCGTATAGCGGGCAATCTTCGGTGTGCTGTCGGCAACATAGCCGGTCACGGCCAGTGTGTACGCCCCGGCAGGCAACCCTTTGTCAAAGGCAGCGATACCTTGATCATTAGTAGTTACTGCTGTGCCGCCAATCGTGACCTGTACACCCGCTGCCGGCGTTACCACCGGGTCAGAGGTAAAGGTGGTATTATTCCAGACCCACTGCTTCTGCGCTACCGCAACGGTGAACTTTTCACCCGGCTTCGGCTGCGCTGAAGCAACCGACAGTGAATTGACAACATGCGTGTTGTCGCCGGCATAATACACCAGCACCCGGTCGGATGCCTCCAGTACGTAATCCCCCATCCCGACAGACGGGTAGATCCATTCGCCGCCCCGCTGCACCGCAAAGCTCCAATAGCCCTTATACGTGCCGCTCTCTATTCCGTTAATCGCCGAGACATAGCTGCCAAAAGATGATTCTGTAATCTTCAGCGGAATATTCCCAGACTCAGCGAGTTTCTTCAGCGCTTCCAGTGCATTATACGCCTCCAGCGTACCGTCGATGACCGGTCCCTGAGGACCTTCAACGGACAGATAAGCCGCTACATTCTTGGGAGCGATCTTCAAAGGCTGCGTATATTTCGCAACTGCCGGGGCCTTCCCCGGAGCATAGCCGGTCACAGCAAGCGTATAATCACCTGCTGAAATCCCTCCGGTAAAGGCTGCAATGCCTTTTGCATCTGTTGTGACCGTATGATCCCCAATCGTCACCTGTACTCCGGCAGCGCTTGAGGTTACCGGACTGGAAGTGGCTGTTGAGTTATTCCATACCCATGTTTTTTGGGTGACCGTAACGGTAAAAGCTTCACCCTCTCTAGGCTGCACCTTGGAAAGGGCTACTTGATCTACAAGCTGTGTATCGCTGCCAGCATAATAAACCAGCAGCTTGTCCGACTCCTTCAGCTTGAAGTCTTTCATGCCTACATCGACGCTTGCCCATTCACCGCCGCGCGAAACGGCATACATCCAGCCATCATACCCGCCATAGGTCCCGGCAGAGATGCTGCCGATACCCGTAACATAGTTACCTGAAGGGTTCGTAACCGGCAGGCCATTTGCCGCAGCTACTTTGTCCAGCGCCTCGAGTACATTTCCCGCATACGCGCTGCCCTGGCCCAGTGTCTTCTCAGGACCTTCGATCGTGAGCGGTACATAGACTAACGGATTTTGCGGTGCCGGCTTGGAAAAGTCATACAGTTTGCCGTTCGTTCCACCGCTGAACAAGCTGTAGGCCACCAGCGCCTGGAGTCCCTGCTCCGTGGCCAGCACATTGGCGCTGCCGCCTTGATTATGGGCAAAGGCACCACTCTCCAGCCGGAAGCTCAGAAGTCTGCTGATTAGATCCGCTTCGTTCTTGGTGAACTCGTCACTGGTGGGGTCTATGCCATAAGAAGACAGGGCAATGATGGCCTGGGCCACACTTTCGCTGCTGTCCCCGTAACCGCCGCTGGCATCCTGTTTGGCGGCCAGCCAGGCTACAGCTTTTTGTCCGGCTGTCGCAACAGCCGCTTCATTCTTATGAGCAGAAAGGGCAGTCAGGACGATGGCCGTCATATCTGGATCGCTCGCTCCCGGGAACAGAGCGAAGCCGCCGTCACTGTTTTGCTTGGATAGAATTTCGCTTAGCAACGACGACTGGTTCCATTTGGCATCGCCGGGAAGCGTATAGCTGCCGGAATCCAGTGCGAGCAGCGCATATACCGGAGCATTCAGCGACTGGCCGCTAATTTTGTCACTATTGTAGATGCGCTCCAGCAGATTGTACCCTGCCCCCGAACCACTTCCGGCAAAATTCGCCGGATCCCCGCCGGTCGCCCGCACGGCAAGCACAATTCGTGCATAATCCGTAACGTTCGGGAAAATGCCTCCCGCAGCCTGCACCTTCTGTGCAAGCGATTGGGCATAGCTCTCCGGCACCCGGTAGCCCGCCTGGGCCAGGCCGATCGCCTGCCACTCCGAAGTCACACCGCCGCTGATAATATATTCAGCAGCTGTATACGTTGCCTGCGAGACCGATACCTGTCCCCCGGGAACTGCTGCAGTTAGTGCCGCTGCTGCTTCTCCGTCCGCAGCATGGTCAGCCGCATACACAGCGTCTGCAACACTATTCGTTACCTTGTTAGCGGAGGCTCCTGCCGCAGCAAAAGCCTGTCCCGCCGGAACCACAGCGGTACCTGTAATCGAAATAAGCAGTAATAAGACCAGACCAAGTACAAAAGACTTGGCAGAATACAATGTTTTCATCGTCAACCTCTTTCCTTTTTACTAAAATGGATTGTAGTGCACAGCAGGGGATGACCCTAACAACATAAAGACCGCCCTTGTTCAGGGCGGCCCGGAAAAATACAAAGTGAAGGTTCCGGCTCCTAAGCTCCGGACTCCATCCATCTGCATATGTTCCGCATTCTTACCCCACGAAGAATAGAAACGTTCACGAAAAAGGCAGGTCTCCTGGCTTATGCCTCATTGCTGCTCTTGGCCTTCCCATCCTTCTACCGGACAGTGGCCGCTCTAAGAGCCGCTCCGCATTTACAGTGGCGGGACCGCGCCGGATTTGCACCGTGCTTCCCTTTTAAGCCGATTCTGATTCTGTGAAGCAGAACCGGCACCTTCTCCATAACCTATTAAATTTTAATATCCATAATCATATCCAGTATTCCCTTGTATGTCTATAGACAAGCTGTTTCATAGTGGACGCAGGTAGCCCAGCAAACTTGCAGAAGGATTTAGTATGTTTCTAGCTTTTGCAATTATGGTTAGTTTCTCTGTACGTCATTTGTTTATGCCTCGCCTGAAGAAATGGTAAAAACACATGTCACTAAAGCCAAGTGGTCGGGATTTTTTAAGGGGGATTCTATGCCAAAACTACACGATCAGAATTTGACATCTTCTACTTATATTAATATTGATTTTATATACCACATCAAACAAGTTAACCGCTCCATCGTTATAGCTAAGTAAATGAAAATCCGATAGAAATAATTTCTTATACTTCATAATTGAGAAAAAGGGGCTGTCTCATAAGTAGATTTTCAAAAAAAAGAAACAGCCCATATGTATTCAAGAGGCAGTAAAAAGACAGCAAGGCCGCGATTCTCCTGTTATTGGAGAATCGCGACCTTGCGTTTTTGGTCCACCGTGGCTTGCTTCAGCATATTATGGGCAAGCGAAAGCCAACCGACCTCAAGCGTCACTTTTTCCATGCCGCGAAGCAGAAAGCGCCGGAAGCCCCGGTTATTCTTCAGTTGTCCAAATACGCTTTCTGGTTCCGTCATTCGGCGTACGGCCAGGGCATAACCTTCCT
>NZ_LVWI01000085.1 GCF_001909055.1 Paenibacillus helianthi | reverse complement strand
TGCCATGGCCGCTGTCCCAACTGCTCCCGCCGTGGTTATGGTTGTTGTGGCCGCTATTTCCGTTGTCCCCGTTATGATGATGGCCGGAATGATGTTTGTGGCTGTCGTCACCAGGGGTTAGGTCGGCTCCCGTTCCCGTGAAGAAGAAACTGTCGGCGGAGTTGTTCCTGTCCCTCCCGCTAATGCCCCGTTTATTGTTGTTATCTTTCATAATGGCTTTAGCGACGATAAATACGAATACTACAATAACAATAATACCAATACCCAAGCCTATCCCTCCTGATTATTCTAATCTGATAACTTTATATTTCCATCATCAACCTTTTGAAAGTGCCTGTCTATCCAAATTGTACCATAATAATATTCTAACACTTTATTTTTCAGTCTATTACATTATTTCCTTCTGACACTGCAGGTCGTGCGCCGGGTGGCGCCGCTCTGAATGCAGACCTGAAGAAAAAGAGCATCATGGATGCAGTCGACCAGTAGCAGCTTTAGCAATCCAGCCGTAGGTACGCCGGAGGTGAGAAGGACTTTTTTCTGGAAAAGTGCCGGAACTACGTCCCGCAGTTCTGGCGAAATGATCGGTTCATGAATATCGTGCTCGATGATCGGTTGTTGAAGAATCTATCTTGCGCCTGCTTTCCGGAAAAAATCATTGTCTACCTCATGGATATGGCATATAATCTATTCCCATATTGGAAGGGAGAGGTGAGTATGAAAAATAGGATAGAAACATTTAGAGGTTCCGAGCACTTTCGGCTGAATCATGTCGCTGATAGTGTAATTGCAGCGATTGCGGTTCCAGGTACCGGTTCTTTGGGAAATGCAGCAATCATTGATCTAGGGGATACTACTCTTGTCGTGGATACTTTCTCGACAATACAGGCTGCAGAGGATTTGAAAGCAGCCGCAGAGTACCTTACGGGAAACCCCGTATCCTATGTAATCAACACCCATTGGCACAGTGACCATACCTCTGGAAATCAAGTGTTTCTACCTGCGGCACAGATTATTTCAACATCAACAACCCGTGAGGTTATGAATACTTTTGCCAGAGACAGGTTAGCCCAATATCGGGAAAACACGGAGCAGATGGTTCAGGCTATCGAAGAATTTGAGGAGCAAATACAACAAGAGACAGATGAGAAGCTAAAAAAGGAAATGGAATGGGAAAATGCTAGTGACCGTGAGTTTATGAAGATGCTCCCCGATCTGGTACATTCGCTGCCGACGATAACTTTTGATCAACAAGTGACCATACATGGCAGTAATCGTAGTATTGTGCTCCTTACATTTGGCGGGGGGCACACGCAAAGTGATGCAATCGTGTACATTCCGGAAGACAAAATTCTCATAATAGGGGATCTGGTGCTCTCAAAGCATCACCCGGTTTTGGCGTATGCAAATCCTCAGGAATGGCTGAATATTTTGGAGCAGGTAGAGCTGCTGGATGTAGAAGCGATCGTACCGGGACATGGCGAAGTATGCTCTTTGCAAGAGCTTCACGAAGTGAAGGGATATCTAACCTATATAATGGAAATCGTGGCAGAAGCCGTTCAAAACAAGCAAAGCATTGATGAGATTGATATACCGGAAGTGTATCATAACTGGTACTTTACTACATACTTTAAGACGAATTTGAATAAGGTTTATGACATAATCACTAATTAACCCGCCTGGCCGGGAGGCCTTTCTGGCCCGTGTCTTCCGGATCTTCTGCAGCACAGTCTCAAGCTGGTCGCATCGGAATGGACCGTTTTTACTGTTGTTTTGCATTCGGGATATGATCGGCAGCTGTGTGGCTTGAATAAGTTATTTCAGCCAGTAAGGATAGTGGAGAGTAAGGGGGCATTACTCAAATTTGATTGGTTATATGGAAGGAGCCTTATGGCTCCTTTTTGAATTGTTCGTGCTGAGTCTAATACTTTAATTTTATCTGATAAACGAACCGCAGTTTCGCTACGAAGCTGGCCAAACCGGCACTTTGGGGAGACACTCGACGGATTGAAACAAATCGTTAACTGCTATGGGGACATGAGAGGGGTAAATCTGAAGTAGCATATAAATCTACGAAGCAGGAAGGTACAGGAAACACGTGGAAGTAATATACAACTTCACCGTATTAGGAGGTCGTGAAATGGCGTTTCCGACACATATTGTATCTGCAGGCGGAATTGTAGAAGGTGGAAATGGAAATATCCTATTAGTAAAAGCCCATGACGATGGCTGGGTGTTTCCTGGTGGGATAACTGAGGTTGGAGAAAACCTCATTGATGGCGTGATTCGTGAAATCAAAGAGGAAAGTGGAATAGACGCCACTGTTAGCCATTTAATTAGTGTTATTTCGAATACAGCAGTCCATAAGTGGTATGACGGTGTGACTGATGTTCCTACGAAGGTCATGTTTGATTTCGTGTGCAAAGCTGTGGGTGGAGAGTTGACTACTTCTGATGAAACTAGCGAGTGCAGGTGGGTTCCAAAGGATAGTGTTCTGGATTTAATTGCTTTACCCGCAATCCGCTTGCGTTATGAAGCTTATTTGAACTTTAACGGCTCCGTGAATTATATGGAGTACGTCACTGCGACAACGAAAGAATGTATGGTCAAGCTTCAAAGGCGGATTTAGTTGCACGAGGGCAATACTTCCGAAACGGATTTTTTTTGGCAGGGTTATGTCACCGGAACGGCGCAAAAAATAGTTGAATTTGGTTTTGAAGGGTTAGGCTAAGACAAGGTATTTTCTAAACTTCAATGGCTAAAAACTCGTTAAAGTGGGACGAGGCTGTGTTTTTATTCAGTGAAGACTTTCAATGTCATAATAGTTATGTTTGTCCCCATTAGCTCAACCATATAACATAAGATGGAAATGTAATATTAAAATCATAATGGAGCGATCTTAATGTTGACGCAATCCTTTGAAGACGAAATACTTGAACAAACCTTGTCCATATTTGTTGATGATATCCGAGCCATTCTTAATAGAAAGTTGCGAAGTATTTACCTTTATGGTTCGGCCATCCACAATGATTTATCCCCCGGATACGGGGATTTGGATTTTCTCGTCATCATTGGAGAGGACCTTAGCCCAGACGAAATCGAACTTTTAAACAAACAAAGATCCAATTATAGATCATCCCTTCTTAGAAGATCCGCCGATAAACAAATCCTGAGCCTCTACACCGATATGCTTGAGGGTGCCTTTCTTACGATTAATATGCTGAGCGGAGAAACGGGCAGTGGCTTGTGGTGGGGAACAAAGAGCGAATCCGTCTGGACCGAAAATCAATTAGATCTGTTCACCCTGTACACGATCAAGGAGCAGAGTATCTTATTGTATGGTGAGTCCCATTTAAATCAAATTCCATCGTTCTCGAAGGAAGAGTTCATTAGCTTTTTTAAGGAATATGCCATGTGTATGCGGAAGTTTGGCAAGGGAAATAGCCTTCATTCCATCGACTGGCTCCTCTTAACTTCCAAATTTATAGCTTGGTGGGAGGAAGGGGTCGTCCTGTCTAAAAGCCAAGCAGCCGATTGGGGAATCTCACATCTTAGTGGCGGATGGAAAGAGAATTTGAAGAGATGCAAGGAGCTAAGGAAGAATCCATCCATGGCAACACATCTAGAGTATTCCGAATGGCTCAGTAATTTGGAGCCAGCTATTATTGAAGCATCATATGATCTGGATAGAGCTCTCGAACGGGAAACCCCTAGATGAACAAATGGTTGCTGCTGGTGAGAAAATAGTCAGTCTAGTCATCCCATTTTGGAGCGGTAGAGGTGATTTCAACATGAATGAATTAGAATATAAAGATTTTTATGATAAAGTCGGCAAAATTAATGGTTGGGATTTCAGTAAATTGCAGGTAACGTCAGAAGGGATAGAGTGGAATTTTTATGAGGAAGTGATAAGAAGGTCTAAAGGCACGGATGTTCTTCTGGATGTAGGAACAGGGGGCGGAGAAAATGTACTATCCATCGCTTCTTCATTCCATTCTGTATTTGGAATTGATATATCGAGTGGAATGATGGAAACTGCAAAATCAAACCTGAATAAAGCGAATGTTTCTAACGTTGAATTTAAACAGATGTCTTCTGATCATTTGGAATTTCCCTTTGATTCGATTGACGTTGTTTCGTGTTGTCACGCGCCATTCTTCTCCAATGAAGTGGGTAAGGTATTAAAGAATGGTGGAACTTTTTTGACGCAGCAAGTAAGTGAAGGGGATAAGCTGAATTTAAAAAATGCCTTTGGTCGCGGGCAGGCGTTTGGAGTTGTCGATGGAACATTAAAAGAGACATATATAAGGGAACTTAAGGAGGCGGGTTTTCAATCCGTAGAATCCTTCGATTACAATGCCGTAGATTACTATCACAGACCAGAAGATCTGTTGTTCTTGCTTAAACATACACCCATTATTCCCCACTTCGGTTATGAGGACAAGGACTTTCAAATTCTAAATGATTTCATTGAAAACAATCAAACACCTAAGGGAATTATTACAAATTCTAAAAGGTTCTTAATTATAGCTATAAAATAACTTCATAGTTACAGCGCCTCCTGAATGGTGGGATTACAGAGCCGTTCTTTTTTGTTATTGTTACCGAAATTTTAAAAAGATGTTTGCCGAAAAGAAGAGGAATCCTAGTCCTTTAATGGTGGTGTTGTCGAGGGATATGGTGAGGATCGGGCTGTTGGAATACCAAAGATCATACTCTCTACTTTTATTATAACCTCCTTTGGAATTTATTTATAGACTACTTTTTGCCCCCCTGTAGCCTTATACTCTTATACGAAAGTCTAAAACAAAAAGGGGTGTGTCGATATGAATGACAAAAAAAACATCTTAGATCCAGGTCCGTTCTTTCATGGTACCAAAGCAGAATTGAAAATCGGAGACTTGCTTGAACCGTTGTATTTATCCAATTACCAGGATAAAAAATCTAATCATATATATTTCACTGCAACATTAGACGCTGCTAAATGGGGTGCTGAATTAGCAAAATCTAAATCAAAAGAGAGAATTTATATTGTAGAGCCAGTAGGTGAATTCGAAAATGATCCGAACTTAACGGATAAAAGATTCCCTGGAAACCCAACACGTTCATATAGGTCTAAATCGCCATTGAAAATATTGGCTGAATTAAGTTCATGGGAAAGACATTCCGATGAGGAAATAAATCATATGCTTATATCTTTAAAAAAACTAACTGAAGAAGGAAAGAATATAATATATGATTGAATCTTGCATTATTAAGTCTCCCACTGAACAACAGATAAAAGCTAGTGAGTGGTTACCCAGTTTCTATTGTGAAAGTTTTTCTTTAGTGGTACTCCTTACTGGGAGTAATTAATTCAACTAATGGGGTTCCTAATTAAGTGTGTTGCTTAAAGTGTTGTATCTGCAGGCGGATTTAGTTGCACGAGGGCAATACTTCCTAAACGGTTTTTTTGGGCAAGGTTATGCCACCGAAGCAGCGCAAAAGGAAGTTGAATTTGGTTTTGAAGGGTTAGGTTGATAATTAAGCATAAGGGTTCCGCATATTAGTCATGTATAATATGTGGAACCCTTTATTTTGATGTGAATTTATAAATTATAATTATTGATAAAACACGCCCTATCACACGATCCGCCATATAGGTTAATCATTCCCCCGCTGAGGATGATATGGAGAGCGGTGAACATGGCTTAAAGACTGTTCTAGCTTAATTTTTATTCAGTGAAGACTTTCAATATGTAGCCAAGGGGCAACAATTTGCAGGGGAGTGAAATGAAGTGGCAATAAAAAGACCGTTTGGTACGGGTTCATTTGCAATAGTTGTTTTAGCTTTAGGGTTCTTATTTAATTTTAAATTTCAAAACGGATTCATGTTTAGCCATTATCTTTTTAAGTTATTCAATTGGGATATATATACGAATGAAACCGAGGGGTATCACATTCCATTTATGGCTGCTATTGTATTTTGGTTACCGGCAGTGATCATTTCGAAAAAATATCATAATCATTTTGGAACTTCTTTGTGTTATAGGGTGGGAGGAGTTATGTTGATTCTTAGTATTATTGTGTTTGCAGTTTACTTGTTTGGGACTCTTGTATAGAAACAAGCGAAGATTATGGTTCGTCATTTGATTAAGCTCTAACGGGAAACGATAGTGGAATAAACACAACTAGGCAGCCGCCTTTTTTTGCCGGCTGCTTTTTGTTGAATAATGGGTACAAATGCGTGCGGGGTATTGGGAGCAAGTTAATTCTCTGGGCAAATGAGCGTGCAAAAGAGCAAGACTGCCATATTATTCCAAATCACACTCCGTATCCATCCGAAAGAAAAAGTTTTCTTAAACCACCCAACCTTTTTCGTTTTTGCTGCAGTATATATTGGAGTGCCACTCGATAACAAGGAGCTTTTAGAACATGAATAAACAACATGCTGATCGTGTCATCAAGGATTACATCAAGCCGCTATATGGTTTTGCTTTGAACAAGACGGGAAAGATTGCCGAAGCCGAGGAGCTGGCGGGAAGAATTACGCTGGAAGTATACCAAGCACTTCTCAAAAAGACAGAGTTATTGGATCTGAACAGCTATGTCTTTAAGATTGCGCATTATGTGTGGGCGAAATTCGTAGGCGAAAAAGTGAAAGCATCCAACCAAATGCAGATTGATGATAGTGAGGTGATGTCCAGAGACGAGGGCTATGGCGAGATTATCCGTCAAGAAACGGCTGGCGCATTGCGGCGGGAAATAGCTTTTTTATCTCACCAGCAAAGGGAAATCGTTGTCAAGCACTACTATGGTGGAATGAAAATTAGCGAAATCGCGGCTGAGATGGGTCTATCTGTCGGCACGATCAAATGGCACTTATTTGAAGCAAAAAAGGAGCTGAAACACATGATGAACACAATTCGATCGATGGGTAATCTGGGCATTAATCCGATTCGTATGACAAATTTAGGGCATAGCGGATCCCCAGGAAACAAAGGCGACACCGCCGACTTTTTAGCGACGGCGATCAGACAAAACATCGCTTTCTCAACATATCACAAGCCGCTCACGGTTAATGAAATCGCCGAAGAACTGGGCATTTCACCTGTATTTATCGAGGATGAAATCGAATCACTGGAAGAATACGGTTTCATGGATAAACTACCGGGTGGAAAGTATCGTACCAATATGTACATCGAAGATCCGTCCTCTATAAAAAGCGAGATATTACACTCATTGTACAAAGAATATGCGGAGATTGCCGTCGAGCATTATTTCAAGACCTTTTTCTCGATGGGTGAAGTGTTCCAAGAGACGGGTGTCTACATTCCAGGCGGCGATGTCAATCTGCTGTTATGGAGCCTCATTCCGTATGCGGGTAATCAATTGAGCTTCAAAGAACACAATAAGGTTAGCCATGAAGAGGTTTCCGTCAGCCGAAAAGATGGCGGCCATTACGTTGCTCATGCAACGATCCACAGAGAGTTTGACGTCAGTTTCGATCCAAAACAATATTATTATTGCGGCGATATGAATCGGGATTCGGATGAACATGCACTAAGGGTATGGCAGGTCGAGACGTGGTGGTGCGGCAGACAGGGCGGTTGGCGAGATAATCTGAGTTCGGATTTTGTCAGTCTGATGCATGTGATCAAAGGTGATTTACCACAGAACGATGTGAACATTGACGCCTATCGCCGTCTTTTCGACAAACAATATTTGCTGCGAACGGAATCTGACCTTGAAGTTAACATTGTTTATTGCAAGGATAAGCAAACAGGAGAACGTCTGCGTGCGGCGATTCCGCAACCGTCCGAACGAATCAAAGAAGCTGCGGCGAAATTGGATCAAGCTGTTTATCAAGTGAACCTCGATGGACAACCCGATCATGCGCATAAATATGTGCGCTACTGGTCACAGAACTGCATGGCGTCGGGAATAATACGTGCCTTCGTACTCAAACATTTAGTGGACATCGGCATGTTAAAAGTGCCTGATCTGCATCGGAAAAATGGCATTTCCACAATTATGTTCATGAATCAAAGCTAGCTGCTTGACACGAAAGTGATTAGGAGCCATACTATATGTATGAACAACGATAAGAAAATAATAAATGACATTGAAGCTATTCCCTCGCTTGTACAATCCAAGCGTCAGATTGACCGCTATAACCTAGATATAGACGCACAGGCTATACTCGTCGCGTCTAGGCTAATGGCAGCGGGAGCCCAGCTTGGGCATGCCTCGGAGATTCATTTCTCTAGATTCGGCTTATCAACAGGTCGATATCGTTTATTGGCAGATCTTGAAGATTACGAAGGAGAAGAGTTGCCATCGCAATTAGCGGAGCATCTAGGCGTTACACGTGCTACAGTGACAGGTCTGATCGACATTCTTGAACGGGATGGCCTAGTATCTAGGCGATTAAGCTCAGAAGATGGCCGTCAGAGATCGGTCCTTTTGACGGAAGAAGGAGCGAAGAAGCTGCGTGAAATGGCTCCTGAGCATTTCGCTTGGCTGGAAGCCATGGTGGGATTACTCAGTATCGATGAGCGCAGCGTATTTCTCGACTTGCTAGGCCGGGTTACACAAGGCATCTCTGCACTTACGGACGAACGAAGCTTGAAACCAAAGGGAAACATCAGTAATGAGTAAAATGGGCTAGTGATGCTAGCCTATTTTTACTCCTATATAGTTAGGTTCCTAATTATAATTTGCTGAAAGCAATCGATTGAATGATAAGAAGAAGGGAGCAACGAAATGAGCCAGATGAAATGCCCGAATCAGACAGATGATGTTTACGGTATCAAGACTGTTGGTTCCAGGAAAAAGACTTTTGTACTGTGGCGTGAAGTGGTAATGGCCTATGCTGCTCCTGCCATCATGGCAGGTATTGGGGGATTGGTTACTGCTGATAGGGGGCTTCAAATAGGGGCATTAACCACAATCGGCGGTGCATCGGCCTTGATGGCCTTGATAATTGGCCTTTTATTACGCAGCCGAGTAGGCCATATGCGATGGGTCATCGGTGCACCTCACTTGGTTGTGGTAGGGGGGTTCGCATTGGCCGGGTCCTTATGTGGCCTATGTGCCGCATGGGTAACATCTGGTTTACTAGAAATTAGGATTCCGGGCAACCACTTGGCCTGGGTCGATCGCGTCTGGACCGATTTCCCGTTGTCCGGATTCATAGCAAGCACGATAGTGACATGGCGGTGGCGTCTTGCCGTCACAACTAATTTTTCATCCAAAAGGAGAAGAAGAAAATGATCGTTATTGTGGGAGCAACAGGTACGATAGGCAGTGCGCTTTTGGAACGTTTGGTTGATCTTGGCGTGCCCGTCAGGGCGCTGAGCAGAGAGCCAGCGAAGTTGCGTAATCAGATCGGAGAAAAAGGCCGGTCGACTATCGAGGTCGCATTGGCAGATGCCGCTGACCCCGAATCGCTCCGCCGGGCGTTTACAGGTGCCAGCCAGCTCTTTCTCGCCATGTCCAACAGTCCAAGACAAATCGAATTGGAAACTTCAATCATTCAGATTGCAGCCGAATCTGGAATCAAACACATCGTGAAAATATCCAGCCCTGCCTTTGAGCAGAGCTCTCCAGTAGCAGTCGCGGGCTGGCATCAAGAAATCGAGAAAGTGCTGAGGGATTCAGGTCTCACCCACACCGTGTTACGCCCCTATGCGTTCATGCAAAACTTAATGCGCCTTGCACCAACGGTTACAACCCAAAATGTTTTCTTCGGCTCCATGGGCGATTCACCGTGTAACTTCATTGACTGTCGCGATATCGCAGATGTTGCCGCAGAAGCTCTAACCAACCCTGAGGTATCGGGCCAAATATATACGCTTACGGGTTCGGAGATTTTCAGTTATCCCCAGATCGCGGGTCAACTATCCGCTCTGCTCAATCGGCCGATAAGTTACATCAACATGGAACCCCAAGAACTACTCCATAATCTTATCGAATACGGGCATATGCCTCCTTGGCTTGCGAACCACGTTGTGGAAATTCAAACCATGTCTACGGTGATTCCAGAAATTCCAAATGACACTGTGAAGCGCTTGCTCGGCAGAGAGCCGCGCACGCTAGACGCCTTTCTGCATGAGTGTGTAGAAAATTTTCGGTAGAGGCAGACCCCGCTGTTATGAAATTGGTGTCATTAGCAGCATCTAACGGGTTACATTAGGACCATGACAATAGGCAGCCGGGATCATCGGCTGCCTATTCAGCTAACGTGCAGAGTGGTGTAGTTGCGGGAACGGGGATTTTTGACCAGAAGTCATAATAACAGGTAAGATAGTTTAAGGTACATTCTGGTGAACCGTATCATAAGGGAACGGGCGAGACTGCTTGGGGTGCATCGAATTCTAACCCGGTCTAGAGTACAGTATACTTAAGCGTATGCTTCCGAAGCTAGTTGTGCACGAAGTAAATCGAAGAAGTATATGCTAACAAAACTCTGAGGAGTGGTGTATATGGCGCGTGTTCTATTTATTAATGGCGGATCAGAGGGGCACATCAATCCAACGATCGGAATTGTGCAAGAGCTTATTCTGCGTGGGGAAGAGGTGGTGTACTTTTGTGTAGAAGCTTTCCGGGAGCGTATGGAGAAGACGGGGGCTTCGGTACGGACATTTGACGATCAAAAGTTTATAAAAGCCTTTATCTCAGGCGGGAGAGACTATTTACTCGAGAGAATTAACGGTCTTTTACTTACGGCAGATATCGTCATACCAAGCGTTCTTGAACAGATCGAAGGAGAGCATTTCGATTACATCATCCATGATTCCATGTTTGGTTGCGGACATTTACTTGCTCAAATTCTTAAGCTTCCTGCAGTCAACTCGTGTACTTCTTTTGCACAGACAAAAGATTCATTCGATAACATGCTGGAACCGTTTTTCACGAATGTCTCAACAGAAATATCTAAACCTATATACAATAAATTTCAAAGCCTGACGGCAATGATAAGGGAAAAATACGAGGTGGAGATCCATTCTCCTTACGAAGTGTTTTGTAATCCTGCGCCGCTTACAATAGTTTATACAACCAGAGAGTTTCAACCGGGTGAAGAAGCATTCGACCAAACTTATAAATTTGTGGGTCCATCCATCTCTTCGAGATTCACGCAAGAAAACCTCGACTTACCGGCAATCAAGGGGAAGAACCTCATTTACATTTCACTGGGTACGGTATTTAACCAAGCCATCGATTTTTATAAGCTTTGTTTTGAGGCATTTAAGAACACAGATCATTCTATTGTTATGGCCATTGGAAATAAGGTTCAAATTTCAGATTTAGGAGATGTTCCTAGAAACTTCATTGTAAAAAATTACGTTCCACAAACGGATGTCTTACAATACGCGAAATTATTCATTACTCATGGCGGAATGAACAGTACTGTTGAAAGTCTCCACTATGGGGTTCCTCTGGTTGTAATTCCACAAAGCGCGGATCAGCCGGTCATTGCCAGGCAAGTCGCCAACATCGGAGCAGGCATTCAATTACAAATGCAAAATTTGACCGTAAATCAACTGCGTGAAGCTGTAGACCATGTGATGGGCCACTCATCTTTCAAGAAAGTTGCCGCAAGACTTAGGGAATCCTTTGGAAAGGCAGGCGGGTATTATCAAGCCGTTGACGAGATATTAGACTTTAAAAGTCAATATCACCTCTAAAGGCCAGGATTCGGTAAAAAGGGCTGACCCAAGCAGCCATTTCATGGCTTTTGGGTCAGCTCCTTCTGTATTTGGCAGTTATTCATGCGAATTAAACTTTGGCCTTTCCAATCTATTATTTTCACGCATGGCTCTCATCTGCCTTGCATGTCTCACATCACGGCGGCGTTCTCTCACTTTGAGTTGGCTAAGCATAATGAGCAACCCCAGAATGCCTAGCACATACGAAACGATATGACTCACTTCATTCCACATGTTTGCAGCAGTCAGAAGGAATACTGCGCCAATGATGGTTGCTATAATTCGCTCTGTATTCTTATTTTGCGTATCTATCAATTTTTTCTCAAAGGAACTTGATAGCTTTACCCGTAAATTTCCGCTATCCATTTTATCTACTACCGAAATGAACTTCTTGGTCGTAGGAAGGATTCCCTTGAGAAGATTCTTGCCTTCATCTACAACGTTGGAGAAGACACTTCCCCGCAGATCGCTGCGCACAACCTCTTCAATATAAGGCTTAACGGTCCCAATCAAATCAAGCTCAGGGTCCAGTCCCGTACAAAGCCCATACACCGTGCCTATCGCTTTTCCCAAAAATGTTGTGTTTGCAGGTAATTGAAAGGGCTGAGAGTAGAGGAAATCCCGTAATTCTTCAGCATTGTCACCTGATGTCACAAAACTGAGGTCAAACGTATCCCCGTTGATTTGTTCAAATAATGACGTAAGATTCCTTGAAAATACCTCTAAATCTCCATTCCGTCTTAAAAATCTCAAACGGGTAAGGGCATCGATGGCGCCGTGAGCATCTTTTAAATACACGGCCATTAGAAGGGCTACCATCTGCGCCTTCATATCATCGGCAATTCGTCCAACCATTCCAAAATCGATTAATGCGATGGTGCCGTCAGGCTGTACGAGAACATTGCCCGGGTGCGGATCTGCGTGAAAGAACCCTTCTAATAGAATCTGTTCTACGAAGATTTCGATCAGTGACTTCGCTAATTTTGTCCGGTCCACACCCCAGGCATCAAGCTGGGCAAAATTGTTGATTTTTACACCTTCCAAAAACTCCATGGTTAAAACCTTAGAAGTGGTATAGGACCAATGAATGGCTGGAACGACGACATCATCCCGATGGATAAACTGCAGCTGAAATTCCTCTGCATTTTGTCCCTCTTTTTGGTAATCGAGCTCTTCCATCACGGTGTCGTGGAACTCATCATACACCGCATCAAGGTCCATGAAGTCTGCCATCTTTGTCCAGCGTTTTAATAATCGAATAGCAACTTGTATGGATTTCCAATCAATGGCGATAATGTCCTCGACCCCGGGACGCATAACTTTTACTGCAACGTCTTCACCTGTCCGTAATGTCGCCCGATGTACCTGTCCTAAGGAAGCCGCTGCGATAGGAGTTGGACTAAACTCAGCAAAAATCTCGCTAATGGATGCTCCGAGTTCACGCTCTACCTTCTGCTGTATCTCGGAAAAATCTACGGAATCTACGGAATCCTGCAGCTTTGATAATTCATCGATGATTTCCTTCGGCAAAATATCCACTTGCGCACTCACATGCTGCCCAAGCTTGATAATTAAACCACCCATATCCATGGCGGTCTTCGTAAAATACGTTGCCTGTTTTCGATATAAGGCTTTTGTTTTCGCTTCAAAGCGCCGTCCCGAAATAAAATGCTTTTGCCTGCCCAGCCACCAGAAATCCCAAGCGAACTTAAAAATCATCCGCATGGTTCTTCTGAACCGGAGATCCTTCATCAATTTAAAGAATTCGCTCATCCTTTTTCGTCGGCCTCAGGTCCTTTTTCATCGACCTCAGGTTCATGAGCCTCATCTTCAGGAATAGTAGTGTTTTTATCGAAGATCGCTTGGGCCATACTTTCAAACTTTTTCGAAGCGCTCATGAAGAAATCCGCAAATTTGTTGAACATTTCTGCTTTGACCAGAATGACGGCTCCCTTGCGCTTATTCCCGAAGACGATGAATTTCTCTCCTGGCTTGAGTTCAAGTTCTTCCCTTGCTTCTCTTGGAATAACAATTTGTCCTCTCTCACCCATTGATGTGGTTCCCAGCACTTTGCCATGCCCGAATCCATGACTATTCTCTTTTTTCTGATGCATCATCAATCTCTCCTTTGATAGACAATCTACATAATAGTATGATATTTCATACTAATCATATTTTCAATGACTGTGTTGAGTTTTGAACTGGGAAAATACAATAAGCGTAATTTTTTGTTACAATGAGACTACTGAACAGTTAGGGGCGGTGATCAACATGGGAAGAAAGCAGGCTTTTACCAAATCGGAGTTGCTGGACCAGACCAAGCAGTTGCTCCTGCAACACGGATATGAGGGGTTTCAGCTTAAGTTGTTATCGCAAAACCTGGTGGGGGCAAGAAGTACAATATACCAGTATTATGCCAATAAAGACGAGATCGTTGCTGCATGTATGAAGCGCGTAATGGAAAATGTACTACGAAAAGCGTCAGCTATTGATGAGACGGATGGTATGATCGCTCTTCAGAATCTGCTTACAGTGTATCTGGAAGAGGCTGATTTCCATCAATTGCTTGGAGACGCTCATAAAATAAATATAGCCAATTCTGTTGCGGCAGCGAGTGATCTTGAATTTGTTGAGCAAGCACATATCACTTTAAAGAATCAACTTGAGCAATTGTTTGTTCGTGCGCAGGAAGAGGGACACTTAAATACAAGCATTCCCCTTCCTGTCATCATAGGCGTCTATTTTAACCTTATCGAAACGCCTAATATGCTGAACATGCCTACACCTGAGTGGAGTAAGCTATTGTACAAAATGTGGCTGGGGGGAGCTGGAAGGGACTGAGGTCCATTTCCATTTATTATATTTGACACGCGTGTCAAAAATGGTTCATACTATATTAATAACAAGACAGCAAAAATACAAAGAGATACCAAATGTTTAATTTGACACTTGTGTCATTTATTTAAGAGGAGGAGAGGGATACACTATGTTCTTGGCATGGAAGGAATTGAAACACAACAAGACAAGGTTTGTGATGATTGCAGTTATTTTTGTGCTTATTTCTTGGTTGGTATTTGTTTTATCGGGTTTGGGGAATGGGTTATCTACACTGGCGGCTTCGACGTTTAAAACCATGAAGGCTGATTATGTGGTTTTCGAACAAGGGTCGAAAGCGTCAATGAGTAAGTCCTTATTGTCTAATGAGTTGACAGCGAAATTAACCGAAATGCCGAATGTTAGCGCCGTTTCTCCAATGGGTACCATCATGGCATCGGCAATCAATGAAAATGGTGCAGCCAATGAGGATAAAGTAGATATAGCCATTATTGGTATTGATCCAGGAAGCTTTTTAGAGCCGTCGATTATTGAAGGTGTGGGACTGACAACCGAGAATATGACGAAAGTTATCGTCAATAAGACCATGAAAGAGAAGGGATTTCATCTTGGGGACACCTTCAAGCTGGATGGTTCAACGGAATCATTGACTATTGCCGGTTTTGTCCAGAATCAGACGTACAACCATGTATCTGCTGTTTTCATACCTATTACAGAGTGGCGAAAACTTGCGTTTGCAGCACCAGGCTCAGACAAAGGGGTCACGGAACCAGTTAATGCGATCATGCTTCAAGGTAAGGATATTGACCCTAAGGCCATCAATGAAGAATTGGCGGGGACCGAAACAGTTACCCGTGCAGCAGCGGTGCAGGGAATGCCCGGTTACAAAGAAGAGAATGGCACGATCATGATGATGCTTGCGTTCCTGCTTACGATCTCGGCATTCGTACTTGGTGTGTTCTTCTATGTATTTACAATGCAGAAGACGAACCAGTTCGGAATCATGAAGGCTATCGGAGCTAAGAATGGGTTCTTGGGCAAAGCCGTCGTCTCACAGGTGTTTGTTTTGTCGCTCTCTAGCATTATTGTGGGCATAATCCTAACTTATGCGACAGCGGCATTCATGCCAAAAGGCATGCCGTTTATGCTTGAAACAAAGCTGGTATTAACGTATTCCATCATTTTACTAGTGATTTCCTTGCTTAGTTCCTTGGTGTCCGTACGCACGATTTCGAAAATTGATCCGCTTCAAGCGCTTGGGAGGGTTGAATAATGACTAAGGGATTGCAAATTACAGGGGCTTCAAAATATTACAATGAAGGAATGAATCGTATTCCCGCACTAGATAACGTATCCATAAATGTGCAAACTGGAGAGTTCGTTGCGGTAGTGGGACCTTCCGGTTCGGGTAAAAGTACCTTCTTATCCGTTGCGGGTGCATTGCTTAAAGCCACTGAAGGAGAAGTTATATTAAATGGGCAGGATATATCGAAGCTGTCAGGCAACCAACTATCGGACATCCGGTTGCGTGAGATTGGCTTCATCATGCAGGCTTCAAATTTGGTTCCATACCTGAATGTTCTTGATCAATTGCTTGTGGTGAAACGGATGTCGGGAAAAGTTACCGCAGCTGATAAAGCTTTTGCCGTAAAATTGCTTGAAGAACTAGGGCTAGGCGCCAAGCTGAAGAGCTACCCGGAGGAGCTGTCTGGGGGCGAGAAACAGCGTACCGCCATTGCCCGGGCGTTAATTAACGATCCCCATGTCATATTGGCCGACGAGCCTACAGCAAGCCTGGATACCAAACGCGCCCATGAGGTTGTCTCCTTGATTGCCCATGAGGTAAGAACACGCCATAAAGCGGCGATTATGGTGACTCATGATGACCGGATGCTCACCTACTGCGATAAGGTATACCGGATGGAAGACGGTAAATTATCGTTAGTGCCAGCAGGAAGGCTTGTATAGGGACGCAGGGTAAAACAAAAAGGGTATAACAAAACAATCCGTAGCAGGTGCGATAGGCTCCTGCTACGGATTGTTTTACTTTTTAGAGCGCTTCGCCTACTTGGTGAACCCGCAGCAGGTTGGTAGTTCCGGTGCGGCCTGCAGGGACGCCTGCGGTGATGACCACCAGGTCGCCATCTTGCACGTAGCCGGCCGACTTGGCCAGTTCAACGGCGGCTGCTACGGCTGCATCAGTGCTGGAAGCGGACTCGCTGCGAAGCAGCGGGGTTACCCCCCAAGTCAAGGACAGGGCATACAGTACGCTCTCCTTGGTGGATACAGCGATGACCGGTGCAACCGGCTTGTGCTTGGCGATGGTGCGGGCGGTAAAGCCGCTTTCGGTCAAGGCGAGAATGGCCTTGGCAGAGAGAACGAGGGCCGTATGGGCAACGGCTTCGCCGATGGCGCCGGTTACGTCGGTGGAAGCCCCTTCGCCCTCACAGCTGCAGCGGCCGTAGCGTCCCATTGCGGACTCGGCGCGGGCGGCGATGCGGGCCATGGTCTCGACAGACTCCAGCGGGTACTTGCCTGCAGCGGATTCGCCGGACAGCATAACGGAATCAGTGCCGTCGAAGATGGCGTTGGCGACGTCGCCCGCTTCCGCACGGGTCGGACGCGGGTTCATCTGCATGGACTCCAGCATGTGGGTGGCGGTGATGACGGGTTTACCGGCCAGGTTGCACTTCTTGATCATCTCTTTCTGAACCAGCGGCACGTCCTCCACCGGTAGATCTACGCCCAGGTCGCCGCGGGCTACCATCAGGCCGTCGGCTACGCTCAGGATGGCGTCCAGGTTCTCCACGCCCTCGTCATTTTCGATCTTGGCGATGACTTGGATATGGCCGGCGTTGTGCTCGCGGAGGATACGTTTGATTTCGAGAATGTCTTCAGCTTTGCGGACGAAGGATTGGGCGATGATGTCGATGTTCTGCTCAATGCCGAACTTGATGTGCCGGACGTCTTTCTCGGTTACCCCGGGAAGGCTGGTTTGGACGCCGGGAACATTGACGCCCTTGCGCTGCTTCAGCTTGCCGCCGTTCTTGATAAGGCAGGTGATCTCGGTGCCTTCGGCATGTACGACCTCCAGACGGACCAGACCGTCATCGATCAGGATGATGCTGCCGGGCTTCACATCTTGGGGCAGCTGCTTGTAGGTGACTTGAATGCGGTCCTTGGTGCCGAGCACTTCCTCGGTGGTCAGAACCACGGCTTCACCCGGTACCAGCTCCGCGTAGTCCGAGGCCATTTTGCCGATGCGGATTTCCGGACCTTTGATGTCGAGCAGGACGGCAACGTATTGGTTCAGCTCTTTGGCTGCTTCCCGGATGCGCCGGATGCGCTCCGCGTGCTCGTCCAGCTCTCCGTGGGCGAAGTTCAGGCGGGCAACGTTCATACCGGCTTGGATCAGCTTCCGTAGCATTTCAGGGCTTTCGCTGGAGGGACCGATGGTGCAGACGATTTTAGTTTTGCGCATAACTTTTCTCTCCTTTATATTTAACGTTGAACTCTTGTGAAAACTTTCTCTAACTCATACAATAAAGCATAATGATTTATCAGAAAAATATATATATTTTCGTTATTCATCAATTTTGATGTAGAAGGCAGGTTATCTTATGAATCTTCACGCCCTTAAAATATTCCACACCATCGCCGAAAAAGGCGGAGTCACCCGCGCCGCGGAGGAACTACGGATCAGCCAGCCTGCGGTTACGGCCCAAATACGCAACCTGGAGAAGGAGCTGGGTATCCAACTGTTGGTCTCCAAGGGGCGTGGCATTCTATTGACCGATGCGGGGCAGATGCTGGCCAGCCACGCCAAACGGCTGTTTGCGCTGGAGCGGGAGCTGGATGAAGTGGTCCGGGAATACAAGGCCGGGTTCAGCGGTATCCTGCGGATCGTCGCCACCTATCTGCCAGCCAATCTGCTGCTGCCGGAATGGCTGGCTCTCTTCAAGCAGGAGCATCCTTCCGTGGAGGTGGTCCTGACCACGGCCAACTCCCGGGAAGCGGTGGAGGGGCTACTGCAGTATGATGCGGAGGTAGCCGTCTACGGAGGCGGCTGGGAGGAGCAACCGGGCATCGAATGGGAGGAGCTTCTGGAGGATGAGCTCTGGTTTATCGTACCCAAAAACCATCCATACGCCGGGAAGGAAATTACATTAGCGGAAATGATGAAGGTTCCTTTCATTCTGCGTGAAGAGGGAAGCTCTACCCGGGAGCGTCTTTTCTCCTTGTGCCGGGCTTTGAACGTGAATCCTCCTAAGGTCGGTCTGCAATTTAACGGGGTGAACGAGATGGTTCGGGCCGTCATGGCGGGCTACGGAGCCATCTTTATCTCCTCCCTGGCTGTAAGGGACAATGTCGAGCGCGGAGAAGTAGACCGTGTGAGGGTCAACGGCGCTTCGCTGCTGAATCCGATTGCCGTCTGTACCCGGAAGCAGGAGACGTTGTCGCCGGCAGCGGAAGCATTCCTCTCACTGGTCCGGGAGCAGTCGAAAGGTCGGGCAGGAAATTAACTGTTCCGACGGGGTAAGTCACTCCCCCTAATTAGGAGCATGATTTTGAACGAACTAACACTTTCTTCAAACACTTTTCTTCAAAAGCATATTCGATGGTCTCTTTTCCGCAAGTAGAATCAAGCAATGCAGTATCCATCACTCTACAATGACTATAGAGTGGTTGAAACGAGGTGAACAGTCGAATGCACGAGTGGCACAAGCAAATCCAAATCATCGTTAATGAAATTGACAAGTGTATTAAGAATCGTAACAGTGAAGCTATAACGCTACGATTTCTTTCTCGCAAGTTAGGATATTCTGAATTTCATACTACGAGAAAATTCAAGGAAATATCGGGTATGCAATTTAGGGATTATCTGCGGCATAGAAAATTAGCCTTTGCACTAAAAGAGGTTCGGGATAGTGAGAGAAGTATTTTGGATATTGCTTTTGATTATGGTTTTTCATCACATGAAGCATTTACCAGGGCTTTCAAGGGAACATATGGTGTAACTCCAAGTGAATACCGAAAAAAGCCTAGGCCTGTCGCCCTTCGTACAAAAATAAACTCTTTCGACCGCTACTTTTTCGGATTGGGAGAGATTGGGATGATCAAATCTGCAGATGAGGTTAACATTTATTTTGTAACCATTCCCGCACACCAATTTTTGCACATTAAAAACTATGAGAGTAACGGGTATTGGGATTTTTGGCAAAAGCAAAGTCTTATTCCGGGACAGGACTGCGAAACCATTTGCGGCTTACTCGATAGTATTAAGGGCAAATTGGATGACGATGGCGGGAGTGAATCTAACGGCGGCAGCGGTCAGATTATGGCTTACATTAATGACCCGGCTGGCAGACTCTGTGATTGGGGTATTCCACGTATAGAGTGTTTTGGTGTACGTCTTCCTTTGGATTATTCAGGTGAAGTACCGCCACAAATGCTTATGATTGACGTTCCCGAAGCCGAGTATATTGTTTTTGAACATGGGCCATTCAATTATGAGCACGAAAATCGTGTTGTAGAGGAAAAGATGGAAAGCGGAATGGCAACTTTTGATTTTGCAGACACTGGTTACCACTTTGATACTTCCCCTGGGAGAATCATTTACGTGTATCACGATCCGGAGCGGTTTTTGAAGTATATCAGGCCAGTACGGAAGTTATAATCCATAAAAAGAACCTGCCCCATGCGATAGGTGCTTTACTCTTTATGGGCATTCGCCCAAGCGCCCTTTCCGCGAATGCATATGATGATTATGCATACTCATTGAAAGGAGCGATCACATATGGGATTTTTTCCAACGCCGGGAACCGGGGGAGGGTTTCCGGGCGGACCTGGCGTGCCGGGAGGTGGAGGTCCCGGGACTCCGGGACTTCCAGGAGGTGCACCGGGAGGCGTTCAAGCGCCGACGGCTCCTCCACCGCAATTCGTGCCGCAAATGTCGGCCACCACATTTGCCGTCGATCCCGGCGGGATCAGACGCTGCCTGTTCCGTAACACATACATTTGGCTGAACAACGGCGAGCAATTCTGGTTCTACCCGGAATTCGTCGGGCGAAATTCGATTGCGGGGTTCAGATGGTTCGGTTTCTTCTGGGGATACTTCGGTATCGATTTGAATCGGATTAGCTCGTTCACGTGCTTCTAAGGCAGACAGCGAAAGAGAACAGCCTGCGGACTGTTCTCTTTGTTGTGCGGCGTGCCCTGAGGCACGCATTTATCTAGTTGGTGAAAGTCCAACCAAGGGAGGGGCCACGCCTCACCTTTAATTTCCAAAAGGGGAGGTCTCTGCGTATGTATATGATGTAATTCATCCCAATTCTTCCACGAAATAACAAAGTTTCCTGTTTGGAAAATATATAACAACTAATCTATCAGATTCATAATTGAACTCTTGCCATAAGTAAACTTGATAAAAATTTGGCATTTTATCATTAGAAACATCTAAGCGCTTCAATATATTCTCAACATATTTTTTTATATCTCTTTCATT
>NZ_LVWI01000084.1 GCF_001909055.1 Paenibacillus helianthi | reverse complement strand
CACTGTACCAGTTGCTCCAGACCTGTTCGTGTATTGGAGAATACACAATCTTTCCCCAGTTCAATTCCCCGAAAGTCAATGGCTCGGGCCACATGGGTTTCCTTAGCGATGTCTGCGCCTACGACAAGGGTCTTGTCGGAAATTCTCATAATCCGTTGATTCTGTTTCTTCGATTGTTTATACTTCATGTTGAGTGCCTCCTGCGCTGGAATTTGTTCTCTGGACGGAACGTTTCCCAGTATACAGCTGGCGCTTTTTTCATTCAAACCTCAAATTAATTCATTACAGGAATGGCTCCTAGTAATAATGTTTCCGTTTAGATAAACGGTGTAGATTGTACAGTTCATGCCCTTTTCAACATATAAAAAGGGAACTAGTCTAATTCAAGTTTACGTTGAGCCATGATCCAGCTCTACTCTCTAAACGACGATTCGTTATTCATTTGGCGACTTTATGTGTCTAACTTTCTCTTATTACTTATTGTAATAGTCTGCAGGGCAAGCACCTACGGGGTAAAGCTCCGATCTCCTTTAATATCTTTTGTCGGCACTCGTTCCTAACCGCCATCAGCAGCTTTCCCTTCGAGAGCTCCGGGCACTCGGGTTCCAGAATGGCGGGATACATGATTATTCATTCACGTTCAGGAGCATGAGAGATGTCCCGAAACCCAAATAACGCCCTTTCGACTTCCTATTGGGAAGCGAAAAGGCAAAAGTCTGCTTAGTTGTTCCTTCGAACTTTGTTAACCTTTTGGAACCGCCGTATGCGATCCCATAAATGCTCACTCCAGTGCAAATGCAGCAAGACTTGCAAAGCTAAGACCTACATACTTAAAGTACAGTGCATGTACACCGTCAGGGATGGAGATATGGGCCGAATATTCCTTCCACTCGTTCGTGGAACCCACTGGAATGGCGCCAATCGGAGAGCCATTCCATGTAGTTGCGATTTCGAATACACCTCCGTATCCTCCCCGGACTTTAATTTTAATCCTGCTAACATTTCTGCAATCGAAGTATTTAAAGCCTGCTGTCGCTCCATCTCTCATATTGGCGATGTATCCAGCTTCCTCATCCCCATCCTTACCGTCCTGTGTAATCTTGGGAAAACGGCTGTTCATCCAATCCCCGGGTCCAGCTGTAAGTGCGGCGGTATCCTTACAGAACAAATGACATGCAAGATATGCAGGGTACTCCCCTTTTGCTATCAGAGGCCCCCCATTCGGACCGCATGACGTCATTTCCACCTGGGGAATCGTTCCATCCTCAAGAATTACAATCGGTTCCAAACATCCTTGCCTGCTGTAATTCGTTCCATTGGTATGCCTATGATAGAAGACATACCATCTATCCTTAATCTGTACGATGCTTCCATGATTATTCCCCCCATAATTCATGGGAAGCTCAGCGGGTTTGTAGGTATCGATGAAGGAGTCGTTATTACTTACAATCGTTCCCCGGTACACAAACCCTTTCGTAGGATCTTGACTTGTTGCATAACAGAGTTCATGGTAAAGAACCGAGGAGTAAATAAAATAGTAAGTATCGCCTATCTTTCTAATGGATGATGCTTCAAAAAATTCATGCCCCTCAAACCCGGAACCCTTACTATAAGGTTCGCTTGGCGCAATAGTAACCGGTCCTTCTTTAACTGTAACCATATCAGGCTCGAGTACGGTTGCCATAGGACCCTTTCTAGATGGATCGCCACTCGTGCAGGAGCCGGTATAGAGGTATACATTCTCTTCTTCCACCAGAACACCCGGGTCAAACTGCGGTTCGTCACCGGGTTTGTCCCCCAGCAGCTCCCCGTCCTTGTAATGCACCTCTCCATAATAATCGTACTTCCCGGCAGGTGAATCACAAACAGCTACAGACACGGTATGCCGCTTATCTAGAACGTAATACAAATAATATCTTCCGTTGGTCCCTTTCGTTACATCGGGGGCATATAGGCACATTTCTCCATCGGTGTTCTTAGGGTCGTCCGTCTTCTTATAAATGACACCCTCATATCTCCAATCTGTCAGATCATCTGTAGGAGCTGACCAGCATACATAATCATTAAGACAGTATGTGTATCCGTTAAATCTATCATGTGACCCGTACACATACACTCTGTTATTAAATACATGTGGCTCGCCATCGGGGGTATACTCCCATGATGGGAGATAAGGATTATACCCTTGCTTATTGAACATCATGCTCATTCCTTTCTGGATACAATACAAACGGAATTCTAACCTCGGAAGCAATGATATTAATATAGTTCCACCCGGAGTGCAGAAGGAAAACTGCCTACCGCGAACCCATAAGCGGCTTCGTCTCCATTCAGAACGCGCCCGCGAACCCATTGTTCTTGAATGAATGCTCCCTCCTCAATGCGAACATACCCCGTTTTGGAAGGGACGCCTCGCTTGGGTAAAACTTCAACCGAAAAACCAACGCCTACCAGAATAAATTCGTTATCAGCCACCTCAATCACAAGCCCTCCGGACACGGGTTTCCCTTCCTGCTTAATCTTATAGGTTATTTTCAAATCGTATTTGGAGAAAGAAAGGATACAACCAGGCTCAAGATTCTGAAGGAAACCTGTCATTTTCCCTGTCCCGCGGTACTTCTGGATAATTCCTGTCATGTTCCCAAGCAGCTCATAACTCCGTGCAAGGTAAGGACCTGACCCTCTTACATCAAATGCGGAAAAGTCTATGTTGAGATTCATTAACAATCCCATATCATATTCCGCAAAATCTTCTGGTGGAGCAAGAAAGTCCTCAATGCCGAATGGAGAGAAACACAAAGCATCATGCTTGCCAATGGCATAAAACACATTCGTCACGGATGCGGCATCTCTTCTCGCTTCAGGAATAAACAGCGGATTTCCGTTCCCAGCTGAATACTCTTCGCAAACTTCCATAAAATTTTTCACATAAATATCCGGCGCATAAAGACAGATGGTTGGAGCTGCTGCTTTCCAGATTGGCATAACTTTTGCAATGGGACCACCCGTTGGATATGATCCAGGGTTCCATGGGAATTGTTCGAGCCAAGCATTAACGAACATGGGAAGCGGGTATTCTTCTGATCCGCTTCTTGCTATATGTTCGACTGCGCGGGCATAATGGTAAGCCATGAAATATTCCTCTGCGTCGTCCGCAAATGCTTCTTTCCATGTTCCTGTTTTGCCAAAAATTACTCCTAATTCATCGGGGATTGCCAGATTAAATTGGTCATTCGCCATGTCGGAATAATCGCGGTCGCTCTCCAGAAAACCAATTTCGTTTTCCACTTGAACCATAATGACGGTATGGCGATCACTGTCCACTTTTTTCAGATGTGCCATCAATTGTCTGAAGGCGGTTGCATCAGCTTTAATCGCTTCATCACATAACGGTGAAATCGTATCTGACGTCCCTTTATTCTGATAAACCGCTTGG
Source organism: Paenibacillus helianthi (assembly GCF_001909055.1). GTDB lineage: Bacteria > Bacillota > Bacilli > Paenibacillales > Paenibacillaceae > Paenibacillus_AQ > Paenibacillus_AQ helianthi. The sequence goes on along the minus strand of NZ_LVWI01000084.1, from coordinate 19,514 downwards.
AAATAGGTTTCATCGTTTCTTTTCACCCAACCCGGGACATAGGAAGACTTGCCATTTTTCCATAATCCAAACCACAATAATACCAAGCGAACGTTTTCTTTCCGGGCTTGTTCGATGATTCCGTCTACGAGTTGGAAATCGTATTCACCTTGGTTCGGTTCAGTCAGTTCCCAATAGACCGGAACAATTACTGTATTCAAGTTCAAACCTCTAAGATTCGGCCAAACCTTTTGCTGCATATAGGTTAAGTCAGAAGCGCTGGAGTTGTGGATTTCTCCCGCTAAGGCAATAAAGGGTATACCGTCGACATAAAGGTTGAACACCCCGTCTTCATTCTTTAAATATGGCAATGCCATGGTTAATCCTCTCCAATCAAATTATTTGAGATCCTAGTACTTTTCTTACAGGTCTGCCGATCATACGATTTATCTCACCTTCAATGATCATTTAAAGGAGATCTTCCATATTCAAAAAGAGCGCAGCATGTCTACTGCGCTCTTGCTTACCGAACAATGATTTTTAGCCTAAAGAGCAAGAGTGATTATTTCTTCTTTGCCAGGAATGCATCAGCCTGGGCCTGCACTTCAGCTTTCACCTTATCCAGACCGGCACTGTTCAGGTTTTTGGCCAGTTCGTCAAAGGCTTTATCGACATTCTTGACCGCACCGATGTAGATCGGGTTGGCATACTGTGTCGAGGCATTGGCCAGGTTGGCGATCTGCGTCTTGACTTTATCCGAGTTGAAGGTGAAGCCTTTGTATGCGTAGTCTGAAGTATTATAATCTTTCAGCTTCTTCCAATGGTCAACGTAAACCTGCGGCCATGTGCTCATCGGCTTAAACAAAGCCTTATTCACGAACCAGAAACCTGCGGCGTCTGGAGGATAGGTATTGTTTTCGGCTGTTACCCCTTCCGGCAGCCCGATTTTGTCATCAGGGGTGATGACATAGTTCTTGCCTTCGATGCCGAAATAAGTTAAATACACATAGGATGGATCTTCCATAATAAGGTCAAAGGCCTGCATGACACGTTCCGGATTCTTCGAATTGGCTGCAATGGATATTCCACCGCCTATTACCCCTCCCATTGGGGCTTTACCATTTGGCATCAATGACGGGACTATATAGGTTTCAATCCCTTTTGCTTCAGCGGCTTCAATGGTGGCAGCGATATCTATGCTGTTGCCAAACGCCACTCCAGATTTCCCTTCCACAAAATTATCCTTGGAGCGGATTTTGTTGGAATACGGATTTTTGTTAACATACCCATTGTCATACCAGTCCTTCATGATGCCGGCAGCATATTTCTGCGCGCTGAGGTAAGGTTCCTCTACCATACTGTAGATCTTGCCGGTCGGATCATCAAAATCGTATGTTACCCCTTGGGCCAAAGGACCGCCGCTCAAATTGCCCTGAAAGCCAATCTTATCCCGCATCAGATATTGGTAAGGTGTCGGCAGATCAACCTGTGAATCCAGGTTCAAGCCAATCATATCCGGATGGTTTTTCTTCACGGCTTCCAGATAAGGACCAATTTCAGAGAAATTTTTCACCTCGGTCAGGCCTGCTTCCGCCATAATATCCTTGCGAAGCACAGTCACGAAGGTATAGTTATCCGGGGTGGTTTTCGGAATCATAAAGATTTTACCGTCAACCTTGGCTTCCTCCCAGGCGGATGGATCGATAGCTGCTGATTTTTTAGGCATATACTTGGCTATATCCTCAGGCTTCAGCTCATAGAACGCCCCTTTACTCGCCTGCTCGCCATAATAATTCCAATCTGCTGAAAAGATAAAGTCTATATCTTCCCCTGTGGCCAGCAACAGCGGATACTTCGACTGCACATCGCCCCAGCCAATGTAATTTAGATCAATGGTAGCATTGATGTCTTTTTTTAGCTTTTCATTGAGTGCGGCGAGCACCTCAGGCATTCCTTTTGGAGCCTCACCAAGCAGGTACCCCTTCAGCACAACCGCTTTCTGATTCGCTGCAGACTCTGTCGGTGCCGCGTTGTTCCCGGTATCCGGCTTGTTCCCGTTAGCGTTATTCGTTTTGTTGCCGTTGCCGGAGCAGGCAGACAACAGCATCGTCAGTGACAGCAGCATTGTGAGGATGAACAGTGCGTTTTTCTTTGCTTTTCTCATTCTTATTCCCCCTTAGTGTATATAATTTTATATAAATCCCCCATCTTGCAGAATTTATAACGGGAATGGTTCTGCACCGGTACAGCAGGGTTTACCCTTTTACCGCGCCAATCGTGATGCCTTTGACGAAATACTGCTGAAGGAACGGAAACAGAATCACAATCGGGCCAGTGGCAATCACCGTCATTGCAAGCTTGAACGTTTCCTTCGGCGTATCGAGAGACGACATATGCTGGGCCATTGCCGCAGACATGTTCATTGAGGACAGCATTTTATAGAGTAAATATTGAAGCGGCACGTACTGCTCTTTGTCAGTGAACATCATCGGGGTCCACCAGTCATTCCAGTAGGCCAGAATGGTGAACAAGCCGATAGAAGCTAGTGCAGGCTTGCAGAGCGGCAACACCATCTGCCAGAAGATCCGAAAGTCTCCTGCCCCGTCAATCTTGGCGGATTCCACCAGTGGCTCCGGCACAGAGCCCTGTATGAAGCTGCGCAGAATCAGCACATACATCACATTGAACATGGGGAGCAGAATCAGCACCGCAAGCGTGTTCTTCAGATGCAGATAACTGTTGATCCAGATGAAATAAGGGGCCAGTCCACCGTTGAACAATGTAGTGAAGAACAGAAAGAATGCCAGTTGATTCCGGTATTTCACTTCCTTACGGTACATTACATAGGCAGCCATCGTGGAGATCAGCAGCGACAGCACCGTTCCAACCACCGCCACGGTCATCGAAACACGGTAGGCGGAGAGAATATCACCGGGATTGCGGAAGATGAAGGCGTAGGCATCCAGCGAGAAGCCGCGTGGCAGAAAGGAATAACCCTTCGCCAAAACCTGCCCTTCATCCGAAATCGAGCCGGAGATCAGAACGATAAAAGGCAGTAGGCACAAAATAGCGATTAACGCTACCACTGTGTACGAGAAAGCCTGAAAGACAGGCGCCGAATTTAATTTATTTTTCTCCATATGAATTCCCCCTTTCTTGCGATCAAGTTAGAACAGCGCGTTGTCCTTGTCATAACGACGGACCAGGTAGTTGGCGAACAGGATAATGATCAGCGTGAGTACGGATTGATAAAGCCCTACGGAGGAAGCCATTCCAAAGTCCTGTGTGCCCATAAGCGAGCGGAATACCAGCGTATCAATAATATCCGTGGCGTTCATTAGCCCACCGTTGTTGCCGATCAGCTGATAGAACATATCAAACTCGCCCCGCATGATCCTTCCCAGGCCCAGCAGAACCAGCACCACCACTGTCGGCTTGAGCAACGGAAGAGTGATTCTCATAATTTTTTGGAAACGGCTTGCGCCGTCAATCGTTGCTGCTTCATAAATCTCCTGATCGATCCCGACAATCGCCGCCAGATAAAGGACACTGCCAAACCCGACCCACTTCCACACATAAAGCAACGGAAGCAGAAGGTACCAATAACCGCCAGTCGAATAGATATCAATGGCCTCAAGGCCGATATTCCGCAGGAACACGTTGACAATCCCGAACTCATAATTCAGAAAATTGTAAACGAACGCGGACACTGTAACCCAGGAAATGAAGTAAGGCAGGAACATAAAGGTCTGGGCGGCTTTTTTAAAAAATCTGTTATACGTTTCTGAGATCAGTACCGCAACCAGAATCGAGAAAAACGTATAAGCTCCCAGAAACACCAGATTGTACAGCATGGTATTCCTGGTCACAATCCACGCCTTACCGGATTGAAAAAAATATTCGAAATTCTCCAGTCCGTTCCAAGGACTCATAAAAATGCCGTCCCTGTAGTTGAATTCCTTGAATGCCATAATGACACCCGTCATCGGGATATAGGCAAAGATGATAAAAAAAACAGCAATCGGCACAAACATCGCATACAGTACCCAGTTCTTCCTAAGTTCCTGCAGAGGGGATATTCTTTTGGCCTTTTTCGGGGTCCGCACCACAACCTGCTCTATCTTAGAACTCATAAGCAGCCTCCTTCAGTATTGTTTCTCTGTCTCCTCCTTTATTGTAATAGGCTTCAGTACCTGCACCTACGGGGCAAAGTTTCGATCTTCTTTGAAATCCTATGTTAACGCTTACTTTGCTATTGATTTGGGTATACGTATCCGTACAGTGGTTCCACTGCCAGGAATGCTAGTGAATGACAATCCGTACTGAGGCCCATAATTCAACTGAATCCGCTCTTGAATGTTCTGGATGCCGAAGCCGCCCGTGCTTTTGCTAACAGTCCTAGTCAGCAAAGTCTCCACTACTTCTTCCCCCATGCCGATACCATCATCACTGATCTCCACGACTAGATCACTCTTCTCTTCCATAGCAGTCACCCGGATCATGCCCATCTCCGAATCCTTCTCCAAAATGCCATGCAGGATGGCATTCTCGATCAGAGGCTGAAGCATGATTTTGGGTACCTCACAGCCTAGCAGCTCCGGTGGAACCTTCAGGATCAGTGTGACCGCATGGTTAAACCGCATATTCTGGATCGAAACATAGGATTCCACATGCCTCAGTTCACTCTCCAAGGTGACGGTTTCTCTGCCGTTGGATAAGCTCAACCGGTAGAATAACGCCAGCCGGTCCACAACTATGGATATTTCTCCATTGCCGGATTCAATAGCCATAAAATTGATCATATCCAGAGTGTTGTATAAGAAATGCGGGTTAATTTGTGCTTGCAGCGCCTTCAGCTCCTTATTTTTCACTTCGCGTCCAAGTGTATAGGTCTCCTCCATTAACCGTGATACATTCTCCACCATCATATTAAAGTTATTGGTCAGTTCACCGATTTCATCCTGATTGGCCGGAAGCGGAGCGATGCGGAAATTGCCATTCTTGACCTTGCGCACATGCCGAATAAGCTGCCGCAGACGTTTGGTTGCCGAACCGGCAACGATGAAGGACAGAACGAAGGTGAGAGGAATGATAAGTATAAAAATGAAGATCAGCCGATTGCGCATATTATTGCTCGATTTCAAAATGTCGGAGTAGGGTACAATCATCGCTACACTCATATCCGTTCCAGGTATTTCCTGCATCCCCAGCAAAACACGCTGTCCGTTTATCTCCAGACTATCCGACCAGGTATCCATCCGTCCTTCTGCTGAAACCATGGACAGTATCTCTTTAAATTCCTTGGAGGTATATGCAAATGTATTGGAAGTGCTTAGAACTTCACCCTGGTCGTTAATTAAGGCTGCCGAGGTGGACGGAGTGGCAATAGCATGTTCCAGTACAGAAACCAGCTTGCTCTGTGAGATCTGGGCTCGCACAATGCCGTCAACTTGCTGTATGTTGTGTGCATTCGGAATGGCGCGCAGGACCGATACCGTATCGCTGTCTTTTTCTTTAGCAAAGACAGACGAAGGCAGCCAGGTGGAGACCGAATGGGAGTTGATGAAGTTCTTGAACCAGAGACTGTGTTCCGCATTGGTCATGCTCAAATAATCAGTACTTTCTGTGGCTGAAGCAAGCCCCTGTTTCATATAGAGCTGAACCGTTTCAATATCCGAATTATAACGGATCTGTCCCAGCACCCGGGCTAGCTTGTTGGCATCCGCTCCCCAGAGATTGACATCTTCATAACGTTTCGGATCTTCGGCTACCAGAGTCTGCACCGTCTCATTGAAGGCAATGAAGTTCATTACTTCTTTGACCATTTCTGCACGATACTGCAGATATGATTTGGTCTCCTCCAGCATTTTCCGGGCCGAATATAGCGCCTGCTTCTCCGTTTCCTTCGAGGTTAAATGTAAATGCAGAAAAAGCAGCAGAACCAACGGAATAATGATGACCAACAAATAAGAAGCGAACAGCTTATAACGGATGCTAAAATCAGCGAATGGTCTCCATGATCTCCGTTTCATTTGGCCATCCTCTCCCGGTACTCTGAAGGTGTGCAGCCTGCATATTTTTTGAAAAAGGTTGTGAAATAGTTAGCATCGGTAAATCCGGTTCGGTCTGCCACCTCATACAGCTTCAGCTCCTTGTCCAGCAGCAGTTCCTTAGCCTTCTCCACCCGCAGTGAGGAAATATATTCCTTAATGGTGCTTCCTCTCTGCTTCTTGAACAGGGAGCAGAGATAAGTCTCATTTAACGACACATGGTCGGCAATGTCCGGAATCGTGAAACCCTTTTCATCAAAACGTTTGTGGATATATTGCAGGATCTCTCTCATCTTGGCGGAATTGCCTTCCGGTTCCTGCGGCAGCAGGAACAAGTCCAGGAAAGAGAGAATATATTCCTCCATGCTTGCCAGATTGGGAACACGGTCAATCTCCTTCCAGATATACCGCCGCTCTGTGTCCTCATCCGTGTCCGTGAATCCCAACTGCACCGCTACATCAAGAATGACCAGCAAAAACTGGAAGTATGAATCCTTGAGCCGGACAATATCCAAATCACCTGCTGCCCTTGCCTGCTTGGTCCAATTCACAATAAGACTGCGGGCAGCTTCCAGCTCTTCCTGTTTCAGCAGTCTTCGTAGACTTCGTACCATATCCCAATCTATGGCCAATTCCCGGTTACTTCCAAGGGCATCGGCAAAGATTAACCTGCTATCTTCGCTATAATAATGCATACTGCACGCATCCAGAGCTGTTCTATACGAATGCGGGATCTGCATCCGCTCCTTTATCGAATTTCCGACTCCCATACGTAGACGGATATTACCGGCTATAATCCCGGCCACTTCGGCATAAAGCTCCTCCAGCACGTTACGTTGTTCCCGATAGCTGCTACCGAAAGCTTCCGGCAGAATGAAGATCAAAGATTGTCGTGAATCGAAACCGCAGATGCCATGCAGCGAAGACAGCAAGCTATTCATATTCAGTCCCCGCAGCAGAGCCTCCTGCACCGGCTTTGGATCTTCGGGATACTGCAGCGGCTGCCAATATAAGGTTGCTGCAATCACAGTGTACGGTCCTTCCAGAGGTATAAGAAAAGTCTCCCTGCTCTCCAGAGCCTTCTGCACATGGAGTGAACCGGGAACCGTAATCAGCTTACGGACCATCTCCTGTCTCAGATAAGGCAGACCTTCATCATAGGCGTCCTGAAGCTGACGTTCCTCCAGCCGTTTCCTCTCCTCATGTTTCCTGGATTCCACTGCCTTTCGAACTGCCTCCCGCACTTTGTCCAGATTAATCGGCTTCTCAATATAGTCAAGGGCATTCAACCGGATCGCCGACATCAAGTACTCTTTGTCCGAGAATCCGCTCATAAACATCAGCTTACATGAAAGATCACTTTCGCGGAGCCGCTTCGCGAATTCTATACCATCCATCTTCGGCATTCGGATATCACAAAGCACGATGTCAGGACGAAAGCTCCGGCATAACTCCAGGGCAACCTGGCCATTGCGTGCCGTTTCCACCTCATGAATACCTAGTTCCCCCCAAGTAATATGCCTGTACAGCATTTCCCTGGTTCTTTCTTCGTCATCTATGATCAGCAGCTTCATGATGTGCTCCCCCTATAAAATCTTTATTGCATTATACAATGTCCAGGCATCCCAATAACAAGAAAGCCGGTGGAGAACCCCCCGGCTTTGATTCTTCCTATTTAAATCCGTGTAGCTATAACGGCTATTCCTTCCTTTCCAGGCAAGGGCACTTTCGTTTTCCCGCTGGTTAGTGGAATAACATTCTCGCGCGTCATCTCCCAAATGTCTATGATATCAATGGAATATTCGGCCTCTTCAGGTAATTCCATGTGAAGAATAGACTGACAGCTTCGCCCTAAATATTGGAGGAAATAAACATCCCCGTTTCGCGCTGAATATTTTTCCTCTTGAAATCTAACCAATTCAAAGTGGACCCGATCAAGTTTTGTAAATGCTAATGCAAATGTATTATTAATAATTTCGGGATTGTTTGCCGTCTCCAAATCATTCGGATTGTTCGCAAAACTACTCGGAATCGGTTGAATTTCGCCCAGACTGTAAATGATTTCTTTAAGGAATGCGATTCGCTTCACACTTTCTCCATGCAACTCCCCACCTTTGGCCCACCATAAGACCTCATCCTCTCTATAATAAGTTTCGCCGTGTGTACAAAAGCCGCCCTTAAGGTTAATTGCCCAGAAACGGTGTACAAGTTCGAACGCAGAGATGTTCCCCCACCCCTCCTCAATGTTGCCTTCGTATTGGCATTCGTCATTAATGACCGGCTTTTGGAATTTATCTCTCCAGGCTTCAATCTTATGAGAATAAACAGATTGAACCGAACAATGCGTAGCCCAAGGTTTCTTGAAGTCGAAAACAGGTAACCAATTATGAACGGATAACAGATGATGATAAGGATCTTCCTGCGAGATGAATGTACCGAACGCATCCCAATCCTCCAGCGTTTTGTTAAATACCATGTCGTACTCGTTAGCCAAACTCCACCAAACATTCCGGAAAGAGGACAATCGTCTCACACAGTAGTCCAGATAGACCAAATCATTTTCTCTGCCCATCTTGGAAAATCCCCATTTATCGTACGGATGGAATAAGATCAGATCCGCCTCTATCCCCATCTCCATCAGAGCTGTAAGTTGATTCTCCAGGTATGCCCAGAATGCGAAGTCCGGACGGTGAACATCCCAGGCTCCTTCTGCGTCTTTGGCAAACGGATATAATTCCGGATCGTTATGGTTGTAAACCATACTCTTGGGAAATATGCACATCCGGAGCTTGTTAAAAGGGCTTTTGGACAGCGTTTTCTTCGTCAATTCCACAAGCTTGGGAGGTTGATGCGTCCAAGCGTAAGCAGTGGTTCCAAACGGGATATATTGGGAGCCATCCGAATATTCAAAATGCAATCCTTTGACTTTGACAGGACCGTGATTGTTGCCCGTATTCTCAACGCATTCCAACTGGCCGCAGACCGGTTCCACAACAGAAGATTGAACTTCATACTTCCAAATACCTGTTTCTTGAGGCATAAAACGAATCTTATATTCATCGTTCCCGTTGTAAAAACCTTTTATCCTAACTTTCCTGCAGCCATTGGTAAATTCAGCAACACAATCTACATTTATATATGAGCCATTGGGTTTTTTACCATACAATTGAAGTTCAAATATTCCAAATAATTCTACTTTATTCATATATATATCTCCCCTAATAGAATGATTCAAAAGACTATATACTCATGCTATTTAATAACCGTAACCGCTCACATATTCCTTTACTATAAAAACAATACTGAAAAACTATTATTGTTCCTTCAGCAAGAGATTTTTATTTTGTGTGCTTTGTACAATGCCCATCATTTATATTTCGGTTAACATAAACAGTGCAGATGTTGTGCATTTTATTTAACTGCGTGTTTCTCTCTCTTTTCTAATTGTAATGGGCTTTAATCTCTTCCACCTACAGGGGAAAGCTTTGATCTTCTTTGTTTTTTTTGTTAACACTTACTTTTTTTTCGGGAATACGTATATGTATCAGGTTATATATCCCTCATATTCTAGAATATTATAAAAAAACACTTCCGCCTGCGGCCTGCGGTCCTGTCTTTTTGAACCTTCTTTTGAAAGAAAACCTTGGGTCTCCTTCTTTTTAAGCTGGTAAATCAAAGCTGCGTGATGTGAAATCGTATTATTAAGAACTAGAGGGAGGCGAATTCACCCTACCTTCCTCTAGTAGCAAATATAAATATGAACACATTGGAACGCGTGAAAATTACTACCTTCTACTATTTTGTATCAAAGTTTCTATCATCATAAACGGCAACAATTACATTTTTTATTATCCGTTACTACTTCAATTTCAACAGGAAGTGGACCGCAGGAAGTGTACCGTCCAGGTTAAAAATTACACCGCCATCTGCAGGTGTCCCTTCGATGTGGGCGACTTTCGTACCCACTGTATCCAAGGCAGTAAGCGTTGCCGATTGGCTTTGCACAAACAAGGAGCCTTCAGGTGTATCTGCGTACAATTTACCTTGATGATCGACAATCGTAACAAAGCCCTCCGTAGTGAATACGGTTTCGTCCATGCCAGTATGACCCATTAACGTCAAAAGCAAAGTTTCTGCATGATCTACGGATTCGCAGTTCATAGGCAGTAAAGCTGCGGAGAGGCGATCATTGCTAACAGTCAGGGTGATATCCTTCGTCAACTTAATACCGTCGACAGGATTACCGCTGAAGTAAGTACAACCCTCCGTGTGAATACGGAATGTTCCCGCTATAGGATCAAAGATGATCTCGCCAGTATCGGAGACGAGGCCATTACCGACAAGACCGCGGTCATCAGGTAGAATGCCCCAGCGCTTGAAGGCCGCATCCAGGTTGGCCGCAAAAGTGGTATAGTCGCCATCTCCAGCCAAAGAAGCGATGTCATTAAACACCAGGAGTTTATCTCCCAATTTTGCACCTGGCAATTCTTCATCGGTCTGCTCGGCAAGTCTCTCTAACCGCCCTTCACCGCTTGCGTGCCTCATAGCATCCCGGTAAGGCGACCAGGAGTAGTAAACAGCGTGTTCAGCCTGAGAAAGATCACCGTTGTTCACGAAGCCCGCAGTGACGGCGACGTCAGCATTACCTGTATAGGTATCCCCTTGATCCAGGAATACATTGCGCAGACTGGTGATGTATGGAAGGAAAGTGTTCGGCATACTAAAGGATGATGGCAGGGTCTTAAGATCGTTCTTCGTGAAGACCAGATCCACCTGATGCTCCGCTGGACGTACCAGACCTTTAAGAAATAATTTAGCCATAAAACCAAACTGACAGATAAGAGATGGATCGTTGTAAGCGTCAAATATATCAGTAATAACATCGTCGGGCTGGTCGTTCCAGCTTTCAGACGTATGATAGCAATAGAGCATGAGACCGTCCCAATCGTTCAGACAGGCATAAGCAGCCATAGAAATGAACGCAGTGGAGTGGAAAGGATTCACACCGTACTCATTCCATTCGCTCAGAATGAACGGTTTACCCGCAACTACAGCCGTAGTGGCCATTTGCAGCATCTCGGTACGCATGTATATACCATCCTTGTGTACGGTTAGCGGGTTAGAAGTCACATATTCCCGCATCCCCGGCACAACCAGTGTCTCCTGGTGAAATGGCGGCATTGGATGGTTAAAATACGTATTGTTCTCCATAATGTCACCGCCCGTATGGGAATATACATCCGCGGAACCATTCAAGAGGTTACTGGTGTTTATCGGCACTTTCGCCCCAAGTGACCGAATATGGTCGATCATCATACCATAGTATCGGCGATTTACGCTGATACCGAATTCCATGAAATCGGCATAGCGAGCGGGACTTACACCCGTCCGTTCCCCCATCGGATCATTGGCAACCTGAGAGACACTGCCTGTCCATTCTCCCATCGGATCGTTAGGAACCTGATAGAAATTGCCCTCCGGGAAAAACACCGTACCCGCCTCGGGATCCTCCTCTTCACCAAGAGCGCAGATGCCATCATGCGTCCAAGCCTTAGCCAGATTCTTTTTAGTATCGTACTTCGCCAGCAGGTAACGATTGAAGCGACGCTGCAGCTCCTGCCGGTAAGGAATAATACCTTTGTCATTCTTGATGTCTTCCGTACCGCGAAAGACGGAATCCTCATTATTGACCTGAATAGTCATGACCGCAGGATCGTCAATTAAGGCCAGTCCGGTGTAGGGATTCACATGACAAAGGAGCTTAGTTGCAAATTCCTTCTGAAGTTCAATCAATCTTTCATTAACATGGGTAAAGCTTTTATAGAAAGAGCCCGGCGCATCAGGATAATCCAGATCATCCCCATCTTGGAAGACACGGGCCACCAGTAGGTCCACTTGAACATAAATCCCTTTTTCCTTTAGCTTCGCAATAAAATAATCAAAGCGATCAAGACCCTTTTCGTTAAAGTACCTGCTGGAACCGCTGTCATAATCGATCAACGGGTTCTCAAGGCTTGAACTCCATCCGGATGGCCCAGGGGCTGCATCGTACGCATGAAGACGGATGACGTTGACACCCATTGTCGCAAAACGCTCAGCCAGCCGCTCCGCAGTTTCGTGGTCAGGCGTATTGGAACGTGTAGGCAAGTTAAAGCCTATGAACCTTGCGCGGGTACCATCAGCAAAATGCAAATTGCCATTTCTGACCTCTGTGAAGCCATGCTTGCCTGCCGGGGCGTCCAACAAATAGGAAAAATCCAGTGCTCCTGTGTTTGGAGCGGCTTTATCAATTTTGATTCTCTGTTTCATAAATAAGCCTCCTCATTTTATATTGAAATATTGATCTGCCACCCTAGCTAAAAACCCCTTAGAGCGTCAGTCCGCCGTCCACAGCAATAATTGAACCTGTTAGGTAAGCTGACTTGTCGGATGCAAGGAATACGACTATTTCCGCGATTTCGGTAGGCTCAGCGAAGCGCCCGATACGCATGTTTGGGAACTCTTCCGGCATATAACCGGACTCCTGCATCATCATCGGAACAGACTGCGTAAGTGCCGTATCCACACCTCCCGGACAGATGGCATTCACACGAACACCCTTGCGTACATATTCAATTGCTGCCGCCTTCGTCAGACCAATGACCGCATGCTTGCTCGCTGTGTACGCGGCCATACTATGCTCAGCGCGTATACCTGCGGTGGATGCCGTGTTGATGATTGAACCAAAGCCCTGAGCGTTCATTACTTTCAGCACCTTCTTCAAGCCCAGGAAAACTCCCCGTACGTTTACGTTCATAATGCGGTCGAATTCAGATACGTCGAGATCTTCCAGGAGCGAGAATTTCTGCAAAATACCGGCATTGTTAAAAAAAACATCGATACGACCGTAAGCGTCAACCGCAGCCCTTGTGTACCGTTCGACATCTTCTTCCTTGGAGACATCGGCTTGAATAAAAATTCCTTCTCCGCCTTGTGCGGAAATCAGATTAACAGTCTCTTCTCCCGTAGCTGTGTTGAAATCGACAGCGACAATTTTAAATCCAGATTGAGATAGCTTCAGAGAAGAGGCTCGCCCAATCCCGCCACCGGCTCCAGTCACGATCGCGACCAAACCGTTCATCAAGAGGGGTTCCTGTGAGCTTTCACTTGGAGCGTTCTGCTGGGAGCTCGCCGGTTCACCTATTGGGATGTTTGATAAATCCGACAAAATCATGGAAATGAGCTCCTCGGGAATATTTGCCTGAGGAATACCGCTAAGTTGTTTCAAAGTAAAACTCTTTCCCATGCTGGCCATTGGATTTGTAGAGATGCCCGGCAAATGTTTTTCCAATACTGTAATGGCTTCTTCGTTGGAAAGCAATTCACCTAATTTTGAATTCTCTGAAAATGTCACTTTTATCACCTCGACTTGGATATGAAACTAATTTTAAACCTCATTCCACATATTTTATGGTATGATTATTATTAAATGAGTATAAAATTATGTTCTTTTAGGAAGTGAATCGAAATGAGATCAGAAGAGCGGGATGAGCTTCTGCATACCTCGTGCAAACTGCTTTTTGAGAGCTTACAACTACCCGTTTGTTATTCATGGATGCATGATGATGAAGAGGTTCATGCCTTTACCACAAAAGGATCACACGGCAATCCGCTTATTGATAACGAATCAGAGCTTGTCCGGTTTTTGAAGCAGCACGTTCAGCATTATAATGTTCCTAATGTTCATACAACGAGCTTCGTAGAGTCCTATATTATCGTTCCCCTCCTACAAGATGGATACATTGAGGCAACCATCATTATAGGTCCTGCCATTACTATCCGAATGACAGACGACATCATCCTTGACATGCTAAGAGGTCTCAATATTAATGCAACCCAGGAGTGGACCTCTTATTTGAAACAATTGCCACTTCTCTCATCAAAACAGCTTTATCATATCGGAATTTTAGCATTCCACCTTTTAAATGGGATTGTCCTTGATCTGACGGATATCATGTATACCCATTCCCGGTTCGAGCCACCCCATTCAAAAAAGCAAACGGACATCGTCCTCTCTGACCGGCGGGAATCTCTCGAATTCCATGGCCTGTTTGAGATCGAGAAGCAGCTTCTGAGGTCCATCCGGAATGGTGACAAGACCGCCTTCTATAATATGTCTCTATCCTCTAATTACGATGGTCCCGGTATCCTGTCTAACTACGATCAACTGCGTAAGATTAAGAATCTTGGCATACAGGTTGTTGCACTTGCAGCCCGGGCCGCGATAGAAGGCGGTTTATATCCGGAAATTGCCTATACCATTAGTGACCTTCATTTACAATACATTGAGGAACTTCATGACTACCGTGCTGTAGCAAACGCCATCGGTGATGCTCTGATCGACTTTGTTGATAGGGTAGCAAAGAGCAAACGAAAGCATCTATCCAGATCCATTGCCACTTGCCAAGAGTACATTTTTAATCACTTATATGAAAATATTTCTCTATCTGTACTATCTGACAAAGTTGGTTTGCAGGAAAACTACTTATCGCAGCTATTTAAGAAAGAAACGGGAGTGACCATAACTCAATTCATTCAACAGGAGAAGGTAGAGGAAGCAAAAAAACTATTAGAATTAACCGCCGAACCGATTACTGCTATCGCTGTTAAGTTGAATTTTTATGATCAGAACCATTTCATTAAAATTTTTAAAAGATATACCGGGTTAACACCGAAGAAATACCGGAATAAGAACAAATTCGACACAATAACCGATGATTAAAGATAAAATAAGGAAATACGTATCTTTCGGACAGCCCGTCTTGCTATAAATAGGACTTTATTGATCATTTTTAGCCTCATCATTATGGTGGACTTCTATTAAGATTAGGAGACCCGGATTGTCCTACAGACCATTTTAGTTCTGGGATCGACGCTGGAATATGGACTGAAGCAAATTCTTTCAATAAAAAAGCTCATCATACATCAGGCATGATGAGCTTTTTTTTGGGAATCAATTCAAATATCCCTTTTGTAACTAAACAACTCAGATTAATTTAGAGTATGATCGATGTACGCTGCTGATCAATCCGTGATTGCTAAAGTGACTTTGTAAACATAGATGCCCTTTTCAATTCTATATTCATCATGAATATTTTTGGACCAACCGTTATCTCCGCCAAGACCTGCATGTTTATAATCAACATGGAGGTAAACAGAATCAGACTCGCCAAGCTCGTCTTCGTAGGCTGCCTTATCATACTGTCCGATACTATATTGTTGAATATCAAAATGGAAGTGGCCCGCCGAGGTAACCTTCACCTTCCGATTACCATCGGATACATACAGATAACGGACATCATCCTTCCCCCCGCTTTCAACCGGCACGATGTAGGGAACATGTTGTTCTTGAACTGAGCCTTCATATATACCGACAAAGGCAGACGTTTTACGGTCCGCATAGTTTTCCCACGGTCCGCGGCCATACCACTTGATATTCTTCCAGGGAGCAGGAAAGGTAAAACTTAGACCGATTCTCGGAATGGTATCAACATTGGCATTATTAACGACAGTGTTAGTAATTTCAATGCCTTTACCGCCAATCGCATAGTCAGTTTGTGTTTCAATGCACCCATGATATAAAGCGTGAACTTGAATGATAACAGAAGCAGGGGCTGCGTATACGCGGATACGCTTGATCTCTTTCTGGTTGGAATCCAGACCGAGGCTTCTCCATTCATCGGCATAGTTCAGCGACTCTCCATGTATACCGGCATCTATTCCCGTTGGCGCACGATAGAAATTGTTAGCTCCTCCTGTAAAATAGTCCTGATTATTGTAGTTTACAGAAATGAACTCTGCCGTTACTTTCGAGAAGACTACGTTTGTATTGTCATTATAAACATGAATTCGATCAGCGGCTTCTTCGAATGTAAGGCCACCACTTTCAGTATCTCCTGTATGCATTGCATATATGGAACCAGCTAACTCGATCTGGCATGCATAGATTATTGTTCCCTTATTCGCATAATAAGTGTCCTCATTCAGACAAGCATAAAAATTTAGATACGCTTCTCCAAAAACCTTGGTCGAATCGTATGGTGACTGAACACTGTCCATACTTCCGGCAGGCGTGTTGAGTTTGGGCAATGTACCGTTTTCGACAACCTTCCCGTTGCAAACAAGCTCCCAACCAATGTCCAGGTGACTTAAGTCTCGGTGCGTATAATGGTTATAAATTTGATATCTTTTGTTTCCAGAATCATTAAAAGACCAATCAGAGTAATGGATCTGGACAGGAGCTTGAACATATTTGATTTCATAGGCACCCGGTTTCGGTGTTAAATCTGGAAATATAATACCGTTCAGACACATATCGAGCGCAGGATCCACAATCTCTTCTTGGAACCCGCCGCCATAAACATATTTTTTATTCCCGGAATCATCATGCCTTACAAGCGCTTTATCTTGAAAATCCCAAATAAAACCACCCTGAAACCGGGGGAATTTATGAATGAGGTCCCAGAATTCCTTGAAATTCCCGTTGCTATTGCTTCTCGCGTACGCATATTCACACATAATAAACGGGCGCAGGTCTTCATTGTTGGCCATGCACTCCAAGATCCAATCCTTCGGAGGATACATGGGTGCCAGGATATCAGAAATATTGGCCGGCGGATTTAAGGACTCATACTGAACATATCTTGTTTTATCATATTCCTTTATCCAGCCGTACATAGCGGCATGGTTCGCACCGTAACCGGATTCATTCCCCAGGGACCACAGAATGATTGAAGGATGATTCTTATCTCTCAACACCATCCTAACTGCACGTTCCATAAAAGCTTGCGTCCATTCGGGAGATGCGCTCAACCGGCCACCGATGCCATGGGTCTCAATATTAGCCTCATCCACTACATAGATACCCAATTCATCACAGAGGTCATACCATTCGACTGCATGCGGGTAGTGACTCGTTCTTACCGCATTGATATTTAGCGATTTCATGATCTTGATCTGCTCACGCATATATTCCTTAGAGACAACACGCCCCGTTTCGGGACAAAACGCATGAAGATTGGTTCCACGGATAATGAGTCGTTTGCCGTTAATTTTCAATATTCCGTTTTTATCGATCCTAACTTCCCGGAAACCGACATTTGAACTCTCTATGTCAACGACATTTCCTTCAGGGTCGATCATTTCCAATACCAGTCTATAGAGGTAAGGAAGTTCGTCGCTCCACAATTTAGGATTCTTAATAGTTTGTTTGACCTTCGCTACGTAGTCCTCTTGCAGATAAGATCTACAGTCTGCAAACTTTGGCGTTTCAAATTGCGTAATCAATTTTTGATAATGATCATAAAGAGACAGGCGCACATAAGCTTCCCCATAACATCTTGCTTGATTATTAGGATAAACTATCACAGATAATTCGGCATTGTCGTAATGGCCTGAAAAGAGCGTTTCGATTTTATAATCATGAATGCGCATTCGCGGTTTGGCATAAATCAGAACATCTCTATAGATCCCTGATAGGTGCCAGTAATCCTGATCCTCCAGATAACTACCGGCTCCAAATTGCATCACCTGAACGGCTACATGGTTTTGTCCCATTTGGATGTAATCCGTAATATCGAAAGAAGCGTTAAGCTTGCTGTCCTGCGAATAGCCGACGAACTTCCCGTTTAACCACAAATAAAAACAAGATTCCACTCCGGCAAAATCGATAAACAGATCCCGACCGTTAAAATCCTCGGAAATTTCAAACGTTAGGGCATAGCATCCGGTGAGGTTATCCTCGGGCACATATGGAGGATTCAAAATAAATTCATCTTTCCTCAGTTCAATTTCATGTTGAGATTCAGCTCCATTCCGGGCAAAGGGATAAATTATATTGGTGTACACAGGTTTTCCGTATCCGGAAAGTTCCCAGTTGGAAGGAACCGGGATGTCATCCCAATTGGACACGTCATACTCAGGATTATAGAACTCATCAGTTACAGCATCAGGAGCTGTAAACGTTTTGAATTTCCACATGCCGTTTAAGCATTTTACGTATTTTGACGTTCTGCGATCGCTCCTCAGCGCCTGTTCCACAGTTTCGTATACTCCGTACGGCTCATGCATGGGATAACGGTTCTTTTGAGCGACCTGCGGATTCTCCCAATCTCTGTTCAGCTTCATATGTTTTAAATTCTCCCTCCATCAATTGTTCAAATTGGTTGTGTTAAGCATTCAACACCCTTATAATATACCGATGAGTATTCATATAAAAATGTTTAGTCTGGTAATTCATTTATCCATTTTGGTAGGTGAAGCGACATTTTGATTTACGACGACATAAAGGATAATGATGTAGTATACCGGTGTATCGGCGACGATTTTGACCAAGGCATCTTGTCATGCGGCTTTATGAGAAAAAAAACGGCAGAGCGTTCACAATATGATTTTAGAATCGGATATTACAGCTGTTTTTTGATCATTCAGGGCAATGGACAATTTATTACTAAGGACGGTATCGTTATCCCAATGCAAGCAGGAGATCTGGTTCAACGTTTGCCCGATCGTTTGCACTCCACCGAAATCGAGCCCAATGGGGAATGGATAGAGTTTTATATCAGCGTAGGTTATCCTGTCTATCAGTACCTCAAAACGCTTGGAATTATAAATTCCGATAAAGAGGTACAAACAACGCAGCTTACGGACGATTTTGTTTTTGATTTTGCTGCCTTGCTGAACATCCTTAAAGACGGCGCAGATGAAGGGCTCCCTTATTTGCTGATGAGAGCACAAGAGCTCATTATCCGATTACACGACAGCGTTCATTATACGCAGAGAGAGCACCATGATCATAAAATATCGAAGGCTTGCCAACTAATCGGCGGCTCCAATGATATCCATTATGATATTAAGGAAGCTGCGGCAACCATAAATATGGGCTATGAGAATTTCAGGAAGTTATTTAAAGAAACGACCGGGATTTCTCCTCAGCGGTACCACATTGAACAGATCATGAAGCAGGCAAAAATGATGCTGCTCTCTGGAATCCCCATCAAACACGTAGCCGTTAGCCTTGGTTATGGGGATATTTATTCATTTACCAAACAATTTACTAAATCGGTAGGAGTATCGCCGGGACGTTATATCTGCACCCGACAAAGCTGATCAGCCCGTTCTAATTAGGTTGCAATGATCCTCAGACAGTACTAGAGTAAAGGGCTGGGTTTAACCAGCCCCTCCTCATCAAACCGTACGTGAGGTTTTCCCTCATACGGCTTTCCGATGTTCGTCATTCATGGGCATGCGGATTACAATAACGTTTTTAATCCATATTGGTTGGCAATGTGTCTAACTTCATTCAATGACCCCATCCATCTTCTTCGTTGCCTCTTCTTTGCATACCACCGGGTTAATCGCTGCAAAATATACCAATCCAGTTTCGCTAATCTCTTTTGGCTGTAGTTCGTGTAATAGTAATTTCTCCATCCTTGTATCTTCGGATTG
>NZ_LVWI01000083.1 GCF_001909055.1 Paenibacillus helianthi | reverse complement strand
ACGCCTATCTGGAAAAGGAAGAGATTCAGGCGGTCGTGAAATACGGCAGCTACCACAAAGAAAAGAGTAAAGCTTGGAAAGAGAATATCGGAAAGGTGGAGAACTGGACGTACAGTGAAACCAGGGATACATGGACGTGCCTAGCTGGGGAAACGTTGCATTTCCGCAAAGAGAGCAAGGAGACACTACAAAGCGGATATGAAATTCACAAACGTCATTACCGAAGCCAAAGCTGCGAAGGCTGTCCGCTGAAGGAACGCTGCACCAAGGCAGCAGGAAATCGGGAAGTGGTTGTCAGTTTGGAACGAATACGGTACCAGAACCAGGCTCGTGAGATTCTACGGAGTGATGAAGGTTACGCCTTGGCCGTGCGCCGGATGACGGAACCGGAGAGTGTGTTTGGACAACTGAAGAACAACCGGGGCTTCCGGCGATTTCTGCTTCGCGGCATCGAAAAAGTGACGCTTGAAGTCGGGTGGTTTTCACTTGCTCATAATCTGCTGAAGCAAGCTGCCAATGACCAAAAACACAGATCAGCGATCCTCCAATAACGGGAGAATCGCTGCTTTGCTCACTTTTTGAGGTCTTAAGAATGAAGAAAGCTGTCTAAGTCATAGAAAATCCACTTATGGGACAGCCCCTTTTGCTGATATATTATCCCTTGTTTACAGGGATTTTTGGACCTCGGCCCCTGTACTCCAGCGCTTCAAACGCGGCAGGCTGTTAGCCAGAATACTTCGTGCCTCAGCTTCATCCATGCCCTCCTCTACCATGTATCCGGCGCACAGATCGGCCATCTCTTCCATGGTAGTCTCCGGTTGCTTGAATTCTCCACTCTCGTAGCAATATACACAATACTCTTCCGTCTTGCTGCCTTCGCGGTCAGTGCCCTGCAGCTCTGCCTCAGCCATCGGCATTCCGCAGCTTTGGCAGATGGGGATTCCGATTTCACGGGATGCTGTCATTTCCACTATTAACACGCTCCTTGGATATGGATTGGGCTCCTTCAGCCCGTATTCCTCCACAGTATAAAATACCAAACCTGACAACATACCTTCAGGTTTACAAGCTGTCTTTATATTTGGCGGCGATTTCTGCTGCGAGTCCGGCCAGTTTGCGGCGGATCGGTTCCGGTTCCAGTACCTCCACAACCGTTCCGAAGCTCAGCAAAAATCCGTACAGCCAATTGTTTTCCGCATAAGCTACCTTAACGGTGTATCCGCCGTCTCCAGCCGGTTCCAGCTCTTCCGAATCGAAGTAGTCCTCCGCCAGATGTCTGCCCTCCGCCGAAAAATGCAAGACGATAGCTTGTGTGTGCAGCGGTTCTTTCCAGCCCTCTGTCCAGGGCAGATCCTTCAGCGGAATATCCAGGCGTTCGTAGCTTCGGGTTTCTTTGACCAGTGCCTTCATTCGCTGCAGCTTGAACAGCCTGAAATCCTGACGCTCAGTGCAGTAGCCATATAGATACCACCCCGCACCTTTATGTACTAGTGTATAAGGCTCCACAGACCGGTGGCTGACCCCGCCGTCTGCATCGACATAATCAAAAGCTACGGCAGTGCTCTCCTCCAGCGCCTCCTTGAGAAGGGACAGACGCTCTTCCAGCAGCCCCTGCAGCCCCCAGGGGGAGAAGTCGACAATCAGCTGGGTTGTTTTGGTGCGGAAGGCCTGCGACTTGGAGGGAGGAATGACGCTGCTGATTTTTTCCATAAGCAGGTTGTGTCCACCTCCACCGTAGGAGGAGACGCTCTGCAGAGCCGTGAAAATATCCGCCAGTTCGCGTTCGGTGAGGACATTGCGGTCCAGCCGGTATCCTTCCATAAGGCCAATGCCGCCATTGGCACCCTGATAGGTGACGACGGGGATACCCGCGCCGTTAATACTATCGATATCACGGTAAATAGTGCGTACAGACACCTCGAACATCTCGGCCAAATCCTTGGCCTGAACCAGGGGCCGGTTCATCAGCAATATGACGATGGAGAGCAAACGGTCTATTTTCACACAAACGTCCTTCTTTCCGGTAGGATTCGTACTCTCATTATCCCTGTATTCTTACGTGGAATCAAAGCAAATAAAAGCTTGCCAAATCACATATATTAGAATAACATCTAATTAGATAATTATTTAATGATGAATGTGAGGGTAAGCGTTGTGAACATGAATGGATTGAAAGACAGCTCCGTGGCAGTGCGGACAAGGAATAAGGGAGGGTATTCGCGGCTGTTCACAGCAGGTCTTGTAAATGGCATCGGTGACCGGTTCAGCAGTATCGCCATGCTGGCACTCATTCTAAAGGTGACTGGCTCGGGAATGGCGGTAGGGATCGCACTGGGGATAAGAGTCATTCCCTATCTGTTCATGGCTCCTCTTGCCGGGATACTGGTCTTGAAAATACCGCGCAAAACCCTCATGATGGCCGTTGATATCCTGCGGGTACCGATTGCGCTGTCTTTTCTGTTGGTGGATGGGGAGGACAAGTTATGGCTGCTCTATGCAGGGAGCTTTATTATGGCGGCTGGGGAGGCGATTTACAGTCCGGTGCGCAAATCTTCGATTCCACTGCTGGCAGGTTCGGATGCTTTGCTTAAGATTAATAGCCTGGAGCAGTTGATGACCGGATGTGTACTCATCCTTGGGGCATTTACAGGTGGAGTTGTGTCCCTGTGGTGGGGGCCGAAAATGGGTTTTGTCCTGAATGCAGCTTCATTCCTGCTGGCGGCACTTCTGATCCGGGGCATAAGCTTTCCGGAGAATGCTGTCAGTGGGGATGAACAGAGTGCAGACTCTGATTCAGCAGAGTTACAGCAGGGATTTCGGAGACGGGCTGGCCGCTTACAGACTCTCAAAATTCTGATTGGCGGCAGTCAGGTGCTGCAGATTATTATGGCCTACGAGTTACTGGTGCCCATTATCAATGGCTGGGACAATGTGCTGATCAGCGTGTATGCTGTGCAGGTTTTTCATGCGGGGGATGCCGGAGTCGGAGCCTTTTATGGCGCGCTGGGCATCGGACTCAGCCTTAGCTTTTTTGCCGGACGGCTACTGAAGAAGAGGCTGCTATCTATCGCGCTTGCCGGATTACTGCTGGAGGGAATTCTGCTGATGAGTATCAGCGGCAGCAGCCACTTTGGAGCGGCCTTTGTCCTTTATATTCTGCTGTCGCTGTGCGGAGGGATAGGCAATGCCTGTCTCGATACACTGGTGATGAGGAATACGCCTCAGGCCCAGCAGCCGGTGGTTTTTGGAATATTGGCAGCGATCAGCGGATCTTTGATTGGAGTGTCCATGTTTGGTGCAGGCTGGCTGCTGGATATGATGGGGCCGAGGGCGCTGGGCTTTACAGGTGGAGCCGGCTTCGCAGGGGTGGCCTTGCTGCTTGGAGGTTTTTCATTGCTGCGCCGGCGCCGGGAGAACAGGTGAAATCAGTCATTTCAGTAACGATAGGGGACAAATCTTCACTTGGAAGGTTCCTTGACCTTGACGTTCACTTTTGAATCCAGGTTCATACTTCCTTTGCGCCGGAGAAGACGGGCGCTGATGCTATGCCGGCAGCGGTAGAGGATAATAAGGGCTGCAAGACCGGCGATACCGGAGACAATCCAGACCGCATTCTGTTCGATGAGGTGAAAGATGCCCATCCACTGCGGACCGAACACTTTTCCGATTCCCAGAAAAAGCACTACCCATAACAGGGCACCGCTGTATGCATAGAGGGCAAATTTCCGGAACGGCAGGGCGGTAATGCCGGAAAAATAGCCGGTAAAATGCCTGACTCCAGGAATGAAGTAGCCTATGGAAACCAGTATACTGCCATAGCGGTCGAACCAATGCTGCGTTTTCTCCAGCTTGGTCTCTGAGAACAAAAACCATTTTCCATAACGGCGAATAAAAGGAAGCCCGGCCTTAAGTCCGATAAAATAAGTCACAGTCATGCCAATTGTAGTTCCGGCAAAAGCTACGGCAATCAGTACAAAGAAGTCAAGTCTGCCGGTATAGGACAGGAAGCCCGCAAATGCCATAGTAGTCTCCCCCGGAAAAGGCAGGGCCACAAACTCCAGCAGAAGTCCGAAGAATAGTACACTATATCCGTAACTCGCGAACAATTCCTGTATCCAATTCAACATTTCCATAGGTCGTCACTCTCCAAGGGCACCATGCCTAAGTCTATTTCGCAGCTTGTCTTCATACAATCTACCAAACAGCGCAAAAAGCGCAATAGAATGCTGGAGGTAGAGAAGATGAAAGAAAGCCGGAAAAATCATATTCGCCCGATCGTTCTAAGCGGGCTGCTTGCTATGGCAGTTCTAATATTTGCAGTAGGGGGATGGGCTGTACTCTATAAGAATAATCTTCCGGCTCCCGTGAAGCAAGATTTGGCCCCGGTAGCGGCGAATTCCAGACAGCTTCAGACGAAGCCGGTCTCCTCTTGGAATGCAGGGGTGTATTCGCCAAACCGACTTTCACAGGCAGCAGGGAAAGTTATGGCTCCAAGAATGGTTATAACCCCGGCGAAAGCTGCTGTTAAGGCAGAAGCTGCTGTGTCAAAGAATAATGCCCAAAATCATCTTCCTGCGCCCAACAAGCACAAGACAGTCTACTTAACATTTGACGACGGCCCCAGCAAAATCACTTCGAAGGTGCTGGAAATCCTGAGGCAGCAAGGGGTAAAGGCGACTTTTTTCGTGCTTGGGGAGCAGGCCAGACAGCGGCCGGAGCTGATCAATGCTATATGGGAGCAGGGCCATTCCATCGGCAATCATACCTATAATCATAATTACCATGATTTATATAGCGGGTTTACGGAGTTTTGGTCTCAAATCAAGCAAACCGAGGAGATTGTCCGCAATATCACAGGGGTGCGCCCGCAGCTTATTCGTGCGCCAGGCGGGACGTTTGGACATTTCGACCAGACGTATTTCCATCTGCTGAAGCAAGCGGGCTATTCCGTCATGGACTGGACAGTAGATAGCGGGGATTCCAGGCGGAAAGGGGTGCCTGCTGCGGATATTTTGAAGGAATCGGTAGCAGATATGAACGCTTCCCGCGTGATCCTCCTGCTGCATGACGGGGGCGGTCATGAACAGAGTGCCAAGGCTTTGCCGGAAATAATTCAGCGCTACAAGTCTGCCGGATATGCTTTTGGTGTACTGGATGCAGAGATGCAGCCTGTCCAGTTCAGAGTATCGGACGCAGCAGCCAAAGCCAGTCGTAACGGGCCTTCCAGGGACTGGATTGCTGCAAATATAGCTCCTAACCGTGAACTGTTCACCCCGGGCAAAGCGCTGGCACTGGAGGTGGGTCTGCTGGAAACCAAGCTGCTGCCCGGGGAATACAGCATCAGCGAAGGACAGTACAGGGTTCCGCTGCGTGCAGTGGTAGAGCGGCTTGGCGGCCGGGTTAACTGGGATTCAGCCAGCCGCACCGGCAAAGTTGTCTGGAATGGCCGGGCCATCATAGCGGATGCTGCGCGCAAACAACTAACCATAACAGGTGCAGATGGCAGACAGCAGGTCCGCAGTGCGGATGTACAAATGATCGGCTCTTCACTGTGGGTTTCGCTTCGGGGGCTGCTGGAGGCTGCCGGTCATGCACCGCTGACAACAGCAGTGACCATAGACGAGCGCAGGGTAAAAACGCTTTGAAATGGAGCTGAACAGGAGGTCTAGGCACTCTTTTTCGTGGGAAGAATAGACAGTATCAGGCTTCGAACCGCCATATTACCTAACCGGGATGGCAGTGGGGGCTAGTCTATGACCAAAGGAAGGGTAGTCCATTGTCCTCTTCATCCTTAATGGAACAGAAACCGCTTGAACGGAAGGATCAAAATAGTGCAAGTCCTACCAGGAGCCTGCCTGCCCACTATGGCCGAAATGCCTTGGGAGAGTGGCTGAGAATGCTGACGGTGGCTGCTGTCACTCTATCCCTGTATGTCTGGCGGGGAGGCGAGACGCTGTTGTTTCTCTTGACGGCCTGCGGAGTTCTTATGATAGGCGGGCTGCTGCTGAAGCTCCTGGGTCCGCGTCAGGTGACCGTTACGAGAAGTCTGTCCCGTGTCAGCTTGGCAGCCGGGGATACGCTGACCGTGGATGTGCAGGTCAGCTTCAGATCAAGCATTCCACTGCCGTGGATGGTTATAGCCGACCACTGGAGCCAAGGACAACACCAGGAATTGCTTTTTCCGGGATTCCGGCGCTCCCTGACTTATAGCTATCCGCTGGAGGAAGTACAGAGGGGTGTACACCGGCTTCACGGAAGCATTGTAAGCTGGGGAGATATGCTCGGCTTATTCACTGGCGGCTGCCAGTCAGGTTGCGGAGACAGCTTCAAGGTCCGTCCGAGACCTTTGTATATAGGCGGAGCGGCGCTTTATAGCAGTATGAAGGCAGGAGACGTGGCACTTAGCAGGAGTACCCGGAATTTCAGCGCTGAAGCTGGTGAAATCCGCGAGTATGCACCAGGAGATCCGCTCAGCCGTATCCACTGGAAGAACAGTGCCCGCAAGGGAACGCTGCAGAGCCGTGTGCCGGAGCGGGAGGAAGGACGCATGTCCTGCATCGTTCTTGCCAACACTCCAGGAGAATATCAAATTCCATACGGGGCTTTGACCCCGCGGGGGCAACGCAGTGCTGCACCCGATGCATTTGAGCAGGCGGTTTCGGCCGCCATGGGTCTTTTGCTGGCCGCTGAGCAGACTGGTTCATATGTGCAGCTCTTCAGCGGCGGATGGCCTGAGGGTATGGCAAGACATGAAGGACTCGGGCAAATCCCGTCCAGAGTCCAGGATATGCTCACCGAAATTGCCCCCGATGGCGGGCGTTCTCTAAGCACTCTGCTGGAGGATGCCTCGAAGGGCTGGATTCCCGGGATGACCGTTGCCGTCATTACAGGCCGGCTGGAGGAAGAATCCGCCCGTTCCCTTGCCCGTTTTCTGGTGCAGGGTGTGAAGGTTGAACTGTATTATGTCTGGGATCAACCCGCTCCGGGGCCGGCAGGTGGTACTGAGAAGAATTCATGGAGCCCTGCTTCAACGGTCGGCGCCAGCCTGACCAGACTCGGAGCCAATGTATACTGCCTCAGAGACAGTTGCCCGTCAAACGGATACAAGGGGGTCGGAAACCATGGATTCCAGGAGAAGTCAACACTTTGGTAGCATCCAACCGGATTCAGCAGGAGCGATCGCAGGGCTATTAGGCCTGTGGAAGAAACGCCTGGAGCAGAGGAGCGGTACAAGCCCTGCCTCGACCGCCCGGGACCCTTTGGAGAACAGTCAAGCTGATTACAGGGACGGCAGTCCTCTGCATTATCGGCTGCTGTTCTCTTTGGCTATTATGGGCTTGTTCATGGAATGGCTGCTCCCGCTACTCCGGTCTGCCGTCGAGCCGGATACACAGCGGCTGCTGTACACGCTCATGTTCTCCGCGGCAGCATTGCTGCTGTGGGGAAGCCTTCGGCTTCCTAATTTTCTGCTGTATGCGGTTCAATTCATAATGATGTTCCTGACCTGGTTCTATATATGTGCCGCCAACGAAGGGGAACGCTGGCTGGGCACGTATGCTGCCGGGTTTCCGGAGGATGTGGCTTTACTTTTCTCAGGACATCTCTCGGCGCTTAGCGGGAATAGCCGCTTGCTGATTCTGGTGCTGGGCTGGGGACTGCTGGTCTGCTCCGTACAGCAGCTGGCGCTATACAGAGGCAGTACGGCGCTTTTTACTCTCGTGACCTTGGTGTATCTTCTTGCACTGGATATGGGCTTCACGGTCAGAACAACCGGCGATATTATAGTTGCCGTGGGGCTGATTCTATGGATGCAGGCTTTGAACAGTCTGCTCCGGCTAAGAGAGCGCACCGGGAGTGCTTCACTTCCTTATACACGCTGGGGGGTGGCGGCCCTGGGTGCTGCTTTAGTGATAATAACAGGGGCCTGGACCGGGGGGCAGTTGTACGGAGCACGTCCGGGAGGGCCAATCACCTTCCAGCCGGTGATGACCATGATGCAGAACTGGGCGTCAGAGCAAATGAAGGAGTCCTACCAAAAGCAACAGGCCCTGTCAGGGAACACAGGCTACAGTTCAAGTGACGCAGAGCTAGGGGCTCCGCTGTCATCCAGTACGCAAGCTGTGTTTAGTGTGTTTGCCTCTCAGCCCTCGTACTGGCGCGGGGAGAGTATAGCTTATTATGACGGGAGACGCTGGATCAGGGACGGAGCGGCATTTCTGCCGGTCAGTCTGACAGGGCTGCCTGTATTCAAACAGGAGCTATCCGGAGATGCAGGGGGGAGCCGCAGACTTGTTCAGCGCGTTCAATTCGCGGTTCCTTCTGCGGGTGGACTTCCGCTGTTCGGTGCCGGAACGGTAACGGATATCCGGGGCGTGATCCTTGAAGACGGGAGCCGGCTTGGCTATGTGCTTGCAAATCCGGAGAAAACCCGCTTCCGGCTCCCCGAAGCGGGCGGCACGGTCAGAGTTGCAGAATACACTGTAGACTCTGTGCTCCCGGAGAGTAACCCCGATGTACTGGCGGCTTCTTCCGGAATGGACCCTCTGTCTGTCCGCGATGAGTATCTGCAGCTTCCCGCGCTGCTGCCTGAACGGGTCAGCAAGCTGGCTGCACAGCTCACAGCTTCAGCGGGTAACCGGTATGAAGCTGTCACCGCTGTGCGGGATTATCTGCAAAGCGGATTCACTTATACGCTGAAGACCCGGGTGCCGCCCACCGGGTCTGATTTCGCGGATGATTTCCTCTTCGTCACGAAGCAGGGCTATTGCGTGCATTTCGCAACAGCGATGACCGTATTGCTTCGGAGCTCCGGTATACCGGCCCGTTATGTCCAGGGCTACGGGACGGGTACGCTGGCGCCGGGCTCCGTGCCGCCGCGTTATGACGTCACCCAGGGCGATGCCCACGCCTGGGTGGAGGTCTACTTTCCCGGCACGGGCTGGGTCCCGTTCGACCCCACGCCCGCTGCCGCTCTCGCCGCTGCCGGAGGCCTCGCGGCAGACCCCCCGGCGGCTGCATCCGCGCCGCCGGGAACCCCCGCGTCCGCTGCGCGCGGCGCGGACGTTCTGCCCGCCCTGCCGCAGGCGGGCGGGAACCCGCCAGCGCCGGCAGCAGCGGCGCTGGTGGGGCTGGCCGCCGCCTGGCGCTGGCGGCGCAGCCTGGCCCTGCTGCCGGCGGCACGGCGCGCCGGCAGGGTGAGCCGCGAGCGGCAGCTGCGCGCTGCCGCTCTGGCCTGGCGCGGGCTGGCGGTGCGGTATGGACCGCCGCCGCCCGGGGTGACCGCCAGGGAGTACGTCGCCTCCCTGGCTATTGAGGATGCGCGGCTGTGCGCCGCGCTCCGGCAGTTCATACGCCAGTGGGAAGCCCTGGCGTACAGCTGCCCCGCCGCATCAGCGCAGGTGCAGCTACCCATCCCGGCTGTCCCGCCGCTCCGCACAGCGTCGTCGCTCCCGGCCGTCCCGCCGTCCCGCACAGCGTCGTCGCTCCCGGCAGTCCCGCTGCTCCGCACAGCGTCGTCGCTCCCGGCAGTCCCGCTGCTCCGCACAGCGTCGTTGCTCCCGGCAGTCCCGCCGCTCTGCTCCGCGGCTAACCTCAAGCACCAACGCCGCGCCGGGGCCGCAGCCGCCAGCAAAAGAGCCGCTGCCGAGAGCGCTGACTTTATCGGGAGCTGTCTGACAATTACCTTTCGCCTGACTTAATGACATTTTGGCTCATCCCCTATACTGTGAACATCTGCCAAATTGTTGATATTTGCTTGCTGTACAAGGGCAAAACCATTGAATAAACGTGCCTTCCTTTCCTTGACGGTAAGAATTAACCATGAGTATAATGAATCCAATAATCAAGGGAGGCACGTAATGAACAAGCCAAATGAAATTATCGTCGTTCTCGATTTCGGGGGACAATACAATCAACTTATCGCGCGCAGAATTCGGGACCTGGGGGTATACAGCGAGCTTCTGCCGTACAATACGCCAATTGAGAAGATTAAGGCACTATCACCGAAGGGGATTATCTTCTCTGGTGGACCAAGCAGTGTGTATGCCGAGGATGCACCTCATGTAGATCCGGCTATTTATGATTTGGGCTTGCCGATTTTTGGTATCTGCTATGGTATGCAGCTTATGGCCCACCAGCAGGGCGGAAAGGTTGAACGTGCGGACAAGCGGGAATACGGCAAGGCCAACGTTGACTTTGAAATGGGGGCTGTACTTGCTACCGGACTGGATAGCGGTCAGACCGTTTGGATGAGCCATGGTGATCATGTGGTGGAGCTTCCGACCGGATTCAAGCTGGATGCCGGCACAGAGAGTGCACCGATTGCGGCAATGAGTCATGTTGACCGCAAATTCTTCGCTGTGCAATTCCATCCTGAAGTACGCCACTCCGTGAACGGGAATGAGATCATCTCGAACTTTTTGTACGAGGTTTGCGGCTGCGAAGGCAAATGGACGATGGAATCCTTTATTGAGGATGCTGTTAAGGATATCCAAGACAAAGTCGGCGACAAAAAAGTGCTCTGCGCCCTCAGCGGCGGTGTAGACTCCTCGGTGGTGGCAATGCTGATTCACCGGGCGATCGGCGACCAGCTGACCTGTATGTTTATCGACCACGGCCTCCTGCGCAAAGGTGAAGCAGAGAGCGTCATGGAAACCTTTGTCGGCAAATTCGATATCCATGTGGTGAAGATCGATGCGCGCGATCGTTTTCTGGGCAAGCTGGCAGGTGTCTCCGATCCCGAACAGAAACGTAAAATCATCGGTAACGAATTCATCTACTGCTTCGACGAAGAATCGGCCAAGCTGGGTGACTTCTCCTTCCTTGCCCAAGGTACGCTGTACACCGATATTGTAGAGAGTGGAACGGCAACGGCGCAAACCATCAAATCGCATCACAATGTTGGCGGACTGCCGGAAGATATGAAGTTCAGTCTGATCGAGCCATTGAATACGTTATTCAAGGACGAGGTGCGCAAGCTGGGCGAAGAGCTGGGAATGCCGCATGCCATTGTCTGGCGTCAGCCTTTCCCGGGTCCAGGACTTGCTATTCGTGTGCTTGGCGAAGTGACCGAGGAGAAGCTGACCATCGTGCGCGATTCTGATTACATCCTGCGTGAGGAAATTGCCAAAGCCGGTCTCGACCGCGAAATCTGGCAGTATTTCACCGCATTGCCTAACATGAAGAGTGTAGGCGTTATGGGTGACGAGCGTACCTACTCCTACACTGTAGGTATTCGTGCAGTAACCTCCATCGACGGCATGACGGCCGACTGGGCACGTATCCCTTGGGATGTGCTGGAGAAAATCTCTGTCCGTATTGTCAACGAAGTGGACAACGTCAACCGCATCGTCTATGACATTACCTCGAAACCACCTGCAACGATTGAATGGGAGTAGGCTTGAATACCAATACTGCATCTCAACCTTCACATCCACGATTGCCGTGGATGTGAAGGTTTTTTGTTCCTGTAATTTTTGAGAAATGGATGCTGCCTCCATCAGAGGGCAGCGAAGCCGTTTCTTTTTATTTGAATGCTATGGGAATTGTTTGGTCATTTGCATTTTTTGTGTAATGAGATGGATAATACTGATGAAGCGTGTATTTAAGGAGGAGAAGCAATGAGAGCCATCGTCATCGATCGTTATGGGGGCAAGGAAGAACTTCAGGAAAGAGAAGTGCCGAGCCCTGCTCCGCAAGCGCATCAAGT
This sequence comes from Paenibacillus helianthi, assembly GCF_001909055.1. Taxonomy (GTDB): domain Bacteria; phylum Bacillota; class Bacilli; order Paenibacillales; family Paenibacillaceae; genus Paenibacillus_AQ; species Paenibacillus_AQ helianthi. The sequence continues at coordinate 13,057 of NZ_LVWI01000083.1, read as the reverse complement.
CGTAGTCAAAGTGGCCGCCACCTCGATCAATCCGATTGACTGGAAGCTGCGGGAAGGTTACTTGAAACAAATGATGGATTGGGAGTTTCCGATTATTTTAGGGTGGGATGTTGCCGGGACGATTTCAGAAATCGGCAGCGGGGTAACGGATTGGAAAGTGGGGGATGAAGTGTTTGCACGCCCGCAAACGACCCGCTTTGGCACATATGCTGAATACACTTTGGTGGATGATCACCTGCTGGCACGCAAGCCTGGCAACATCTCATGGGAAGAAGCCGCATCGGCTCCGCTCGCAGGCCTGACGGCTTGGCAGGCGCTTTTTACCCATGGTGGACTGACTGCTGGAGAAAAGGTATTAATTCATGCTGGTGCAGGTGGCGTGGGTATGTTCGCGATCCAGTTTGCCAAACAAGCCGGAGCCTACGTGATTACGACAGCAAGTGAGCGTAATCACGAACTGCTTGCTTCACTCGGAGCTGATCAGATTATTGATTACCGTACGACCCGGTTTGTAGAGGTTTTATCCGACGTGGACCTTGTGTTCGACACGATGGGCGGGGACATACAGAAGGACAGCTTCCAAGTGTTGAAAAAACATACCGGGCGGATTATATCGATCGTCAGCAATTTTGATGAAGAGCTGGTGAGGGAGTTTGACGTAACCGCAAAAAATATATGGCTGGAGCCCAATGGCCAGCAGCTTCAGGAAATTGCCGGCCTTTTGGAGCAGGGGAAGGTAAGGTCAGTGGTCGGTGCTACGTTTCCTTTTTCGCAAAAGGGACTGTATGATGCCCACGCATTAAGCGAGACCCACCATGCTGTTGGTAAAATAGCCATATCTTTTTCTTAAAGAAAGTCCATTGGCAAGCAAGGTTGGCCCATGGTGTAATGAATACACAAAGAAATCGCTCCTTTTGGGATGGTTGGTGGTACAACCATTTTACCAAAATGGGCGATTTCTTTTTTTATTTATTAGGATGAATGAGGCAATTTCCGCTTAAACAGCAGAGCGTCCACCCAAGCGATAATAAACTTCTTACTCCAAGACTAGGAGGTGTCCCGAGCAACCATTTCATTTTGCGACACCCCCTGCTACTTCTGCTAAACGAAGGGATACCCTCTCCTTGACAAGGACAAGCTAGACGAAGGGATTAGAAATTACACCGTAGAGCTGCTCAAGCTGCTTAATTACAGCTACAAGTAAGTGTGCCGCGACAAATGTCTGAATTACGAACAATATTTAAAACCTTGCCCATAATGTTCGTATTTACCATTGACAAGTGATGTCATGTACACCTAAAATAATAAAGCGTTAGAGCAGCATAAATATTCGTATAATTCTGGGAATCGGCCCGGAAGTCTCTACGAGGTCACCGTAATGACCTGGCTACGATTAAGAAGAGCAAAGCCTTCACGATCCTTCGGATTTGAGTCCGATATTTCTCGCTGAAACGGTACCGTCCTTTGTATGGATGGCACAGTCGTTTTGGCTTGACAGGCGCGAAGCTGTTCTTTTTTCGGGCCGGTGTCTTCCAAGATGCCGGCTTTTCTGTTGCTTTCAGACAACATACACCTTAGGGGGAGAACAATTTGAACCGCTTTTTCAGGTTGAAAGAAAACGGCACCACAGTACGCACAGAGATTATGGCCGGTCTGACCACTTTTATGGCAATGGCGTATATTTTGTCGGTTAATCCGGGTACACTTACCGCCTTTGGCCGCATTGACATGGGATGGTATCCAGTATTTCTGGCAACCGCTCTGGCAGCGGGGATCTTCACCATTGCGATGGGGCTGTTTATTAATTTTCCGGTAGCTTTGGCACCTGGTATGGGCCTTAATGCATATTTTGCATCCGTAGTTTTATCCTCACAGACCACTGATCATCCTTTTTCCTGGCAAATGGGTCTGACCGCCGTATTTATTTCCGGTATTATCTTCATCCTGCTTACGGTCACTCAGATCCGGCAAATTCTACTTACCGCCATTCCTGACAGTTTGAAGCATGCTATTACTGTTGGTATCGGCTTATTTATTACCATTATCGGCCTGAAGAACAGCGGACTCATGACAATCGGCGTTGAAGCCGGCAAAGACATCGCCGCGAATAAGTTCACTGATGTGCTTTCCTTTGAGACGGTTATTCATATGGGCAGCCTGGAGAACTCCAATGTTCAACTGGTTATCATCGGCCTCTTATTGATTTCCATCCTGATGGTGTTGAATGTGCGCGGTGCAATCCTGTTCGGGATTCTGGGAACAACAGTAGCCGCTATTCTCATGGGCGTTGTTGATTTCAGCAGCCTGTCGAGCACTGACAATCACTGGGTTCCTGATTTCTCGCAGCTCAACTTCTGGCAATTTGACTGGGAAGGCATTATGCACACAGGTATCGTATCCGCGATTGCCACCTTTACTTTCGTAGAATTGTTTGATACCTTTGGTACGCTTGTCGGGACGGCTCAGCGTGCAGGAATTATGAAGGACCCTGAAGAAGGCAAGAAACGTGTCGGAAAAGCGATGTTCGTTGATGCAGTCGCTGTTGCCGGCGGTGCGGTGCTGGGTACTTCCACCACTACCGCTTACGTTGAAAGTGCTGCCGGGGTCGCTGAAGGCGGACGTACAGGTCTGACTGCCGTTACAACAGGTATCTGCTTCCTGCTTGCACTGTTCCTGGCTCCAGTTGTGGCGCTTATCCCTGGCCCCGCTACTGCGGCTGCACTGATTATTGTTGGTGTGCTGATGGCTCAATCCATCCGCGAAATCGATTTTCAGGATATGGTGCTGGCGATTCCAGCCTTCCTGACCTTCGTAATTATGCCTTTCACTTACAATATCGCGAACGGAATCTCCTTCGGAATTGTTACGTACGTTATTCTGGCCTGTGTAGCCAACCTGGCCGGCAAAAAGAAATACGACATCCACTGGATGATGTGGGTGCTCGCTGTTCTGATCGTACTGCGTTACCTTATGATCGGCAGCCAGGGCTAAGTTAAGTATATATAATCCGGCACATGCAGATTTCTGTTTTTGCGGTCCCTTCTATTGAAGAAGGGGCCGTTTTCTAGTATTGGAGAGTAACTTTGGTACAACCTCTGCTGCGGTCTTTTCTTGAGCCGGCATTTCGATTATATTGTTGAAGAGGTGATCCTATTGTCCGGTTTTTTCCAAAAGGTATATCGGTCCTGCAAAGACAATCCGTGGCCGCTTGTACTGTTTGTACTGGGTGCCATTGTCAGAACGGTTTATCTCGGCTCCATTCCCTCAGGACTTAACCAGGATGAGGCGTCCATCGGTTATGATGCTTACGCGATCCTTCATTATGGGATTGACCGCAATGGTGTCCATCTTCCCGTTCACCTCATCGCCTGGGGCAGCGGTCAGAATGCATTGTATGCTTATTTATCCATGCCTTTCATTGGGCTCTTTGGATTGACACCGCTGTCGGTAAGGGCGCTTAGTTTGGTGATGGGCCTTTTAGGCATGATTTTTTTCTATTTATGTATGAAGAGACTGTTTCCATCCAGAGCTGCAGGCATTATCGCCATGTTCTTTATCGCCATCAACCCCTGGCATATTATGATGTCCAGATGGGCGCTTGAATCGAACTTGTTCCCTACCTTGATCCTGATTGCCGTCTATTGCCTGCTGAGATCATTTCAGAATCCTAAATGGACTTACAGCTTCACCGTTATCCTGGCTATCTCGCTGTATGCATACGGTACAGCCTACTTTTTTGTGCCGGTATTTGCTATCTGTGCGGCATTTCTTCTATTGTATAGTAGAGCCATGAAATTCCGGACGTTAGGCTGGAACAGTATTCTATTTGTGCTCCTTGCTGTGCCTATACTATTATTTATAGTAATTAATCATTATGGGCTTCAAGAGATTGGAATGAAGCTCTTCACGATTCCCAAATTAACGATGCCCCGGGTGGAGCAGATTTCCTCTGTATTCAGCGGACAGCTCCTGCAGACGGCATCCGGTAACTTCAGTTCATTCCTCCAGCTTATGCGCAGCGGAAGTGACGGGCTGCCCTGGAATTCCATATCTCCATACGGTTATGCTTATCCGATTGCGCTGCCCTTTGCTCTGCTTGGGCTTATCGTCCTGGTCTATGAGTTCTTCCGGCGCGGACGCGAAGGGTTTGTACATATCGTCGTGCTGCTCTGGCTGGGCATTGCCGTACTGATGGCCCTGATCACAGATGTGAATATCAACCGGATTAATATTATTTTCTACCCGTTGATTATGCTGGTTGCAGCAGCTGTATTCTGGCTATATCAGAAGCTTAAGCCTGCCGGTATAGTAGCAGTTTTAGCATTTGCTGTAATGTTCGGCTTTTTTACAAATACTTATTTTCGTGAGTTCCCTAAGAACATCGGTCCAGCCTTTTATGACTCATTGGGGGAGGCTATCCAATATGCTTCAGAAGCAACCAGCGGCAGTGTCTATGTCACGGATAAGGTCAACATGCCCTATATCTATGTGCTCTTTTATGAGAAGATCAATCCGCATGACTTTCTGGATTCCGTCAAATACATCAATCCCGGAGATGCCTTTCAGAGGGTCGCTTCGTTTGGCCGGTACAAATTTGGCGCTCCAGACACGCAGCCGGGACAGAAGGCATATGTCTACGGGAATAATGAGCCTGTGCCTGCAGTGAATGGAGGCTACACGATTACGCGCTTCACGAATTACAGCGTGCTTATTTATAACCATACGGAAGGTATGAATGCTGCTGATGTAGAAGGAGTGCAAGCAGAGGTTCCTAATGGAGGATTTGAAGAGGGGGCCGCAAGCTGGAACTTTTCAGCGGGGACAGGTGTTGCGCACAATAATCCTTACTCGGGTGTAAGCCATGCTTACCTGAATATAGGTTCTGACACAAGCATCCTGCAGACCTTTGCCGCAAAGACAGGTATCTACAAGTTAGCCGCCATGGTAAGCGCCGGAGGTTCCAGAGGAAGGATCGGTATTCGGGTAGATGGCGCTGTACGTGCGGAAACTGAACTGACTGCAGGGGATGAATATCACTCTGTTGTACTTCCGGATGCTTCCCTTAAGCAAGGCGAGCAGGCGGAGATCTACATAACCGGCGGGAACGGCTGGATTAACATTGACGAGGTGAGGTTGGAACGATGATCAAGAGTACACGCGCGGCCGCAATGATGCTTTTAATGCTGTTATTGTTCATTCTCCCTGTAACAAGCATTCATGCAGCGGGCAATTTATTGCAGAATCCGGGCTTCGAGGATGGAGAAAAGGGTGCTCCTTCGGGCTGGACCAAGGATATGTGGATCGCGGGGGACAACTCCGGGCTGCTCTCAGTGCAGTCTGAGGATGTCCATTCCGGAAGCAAGGCAGCAGTTATTGAGAATCTGGAGCCCAATCACCTCAAATGGGTGCAGACGATTGCTGTTTCGGCTAACAGCTACTATAAGATCTCCGGTTATGTCAAAATCGTCAGCACCGCAGGCGAGGGCCTTGGTGCGAACATTTTTCCGGTAGGCATCGGAGGCGGTTACCCCGCTACCAAGGATACGGCTGGAGATTGGCAGTATCTTGAATTCTACGGCCAAACGGGCCCCGGGCAAAAAGAGCTGGGCATCGGTGCGGCCCTGGGCGGCTATGCCAGTCTGATTCAAGGTAAGGCTTACTTTGATGATCTGTCAGTAGAGCAGGTAGATGCCGCTCCTGGAGGGGCCAGTGTCATCTCGCTTGACAGCGGAGCGGCGGCAGCCCAGAACGGAAGCAGCAAAGCTGCTGAGACACCGCACAAAGTATCGCCTGCCAAGCTTCTTTTACTGTCGGCGGTATTTAGCGTCTTTTTCGCTTTCTTCTATAATAGGGCATTCCGCAGTGACCGGCTTCTGAAGCAGCCGGATGCTATCTATACCAGATGGCTCTATGTTGTCTTCGGCGCAGCATTGATCCTGCGGATCTGGATCGGATTGACCGCACAAGGATATCAAAATGACATGAATACCTTCATCGCCTGGGGTCAGCGGCTTGTGGACCTGGGGCCAGGAAAGTTTTATGAAAAGGGGTATTTTGCTGATTATCCACCTGGATATTTGTACATATTGTATGTGCTTAGCCTCATTCGCGGGCTGTTCGGATTTGCACATGGCTCCGGAGGAGAGAATCTGCTCTTTAAGCTGCCGGCAATCATCTCCGACTTGGTACTGGGCTGGCTGATCTACCGCGCAGGCCGCAAGAAGCTTGGCTCTGGTGTGGCTATCGGCCTGATGTTGCTGTTCCTGTTCAATCCGGCTGTACTGATGGATTCTGCTGCTTGGGGGCAAGCGGACTCGTTCTTTTTAGTGTTCCTGCTGCTCAGTATTCTGGCTGCCTCGGAACAAGGATTTGTGCGTTCGGCTATCTTTTTTGCTCTGGCCACGCTGATTAAACCACAGGCCCTAATATTCACGCCTGTTCTGCTGCTTGCTTTCTATCATCACCGTGCGTGGAAGCAGCTGGCGGTCGGCGCCCTTTACGGTCTTGGCATCTTTGCCGTTCTGGCCGCTCCATTCTTCTGGAATAATGGCGGACTCGGAGGACTTATTGACCTTTATAAGGGAACCTTATCCTCCTATCCTTATTCCACGGTGAATGCTTTTAATCTATATGCGCTGACCGACCCGATGTGGGCTTCGATTGATTCCATGTGGCTTGGGATTACCTACCGTGCCTGGGGGTTTATTTTCATTCTGGCGGCCGTTGCCCTTGCAGCGTATTACTCTTTCATAAAAGACCGCAAAGACCTGTCGAAGTCCTTCTTCATTGGTATGGTTCTGATCATAGTCGTGTTCGTGTTCGGTACCAAAATGCATGAACGTTACATGTACCCGGCTTTGATCCTTTGTTTATTCACCTATATTGAGAGCCGTGACCGGCGGTTCTTGACGCTGTTCCTCGGCTTTACTTTGACACAGTATCTTAATGTAGGGTATACATTGGCTCATCTGAACGCCGGCAATAACCCGCCCTCAGACGGGATTGTGCTGGTGACTGCAATTGCCAATATCGCTTTGGCGTTATATATGCTGTATGTAGGCTATTCCGTATATGTCCGTAAAAACATCAAAGAGCTCGCGTCACCGGCCACTCCATCAGAGAAGTATGATGCCGATATGGAACTCGCTGAGGGAATCCGTCCGCTGGTGAAGAGCGTTAGGGCCGGCAGGTTTAAGCTGCAGCGCAAAGACTGGATCTGGATGCTCGGCATTACCGCCGTATATGCGGCATTGGCCTTGTTTCATCTGGGCTCTACCAAAGCCCCGGAAACCCTGTGGGAACCGGCAGCCAGCGGCCAGAGCTTTTATGTAGATCTTGGCCAGAGCAGGCAGCTGGAACGTGTGAATATATTCGGCGGTGTCGGAACCGGCAAATTCAAGCTGGAGTTCAGCGAGTCGCCGGATGTCTGGAACAGCCCGCTGGACGTCAACGAAGATGTCGGTAATGTATTCATTTGGAAAAGCCAGCCTTTGAACGTAGCGGCAAGATATGTGAAACTGACCGTCACATCGCCAGGCTTCACTTTGAATGAGATGGCCTTTTATGAACAAGGAGGAGGCAAAATACCGCTTCCGGTAGCAAGCATTACACCTGATGGCGCTGCTGCCAAGAGAGGCCAGCCGTCCAACCTGTTTGACGAACAGTCGATTATTCCGGAAAACTCCGGGTTCATGAACAGCACCTACTTTGATGAAATCTATCATGCCCGTACGGCCTATGAGTATGCCCATGGTATTGTTCCGTATGAGAATACCCACCCGCCGCTTGGCAAGCTGCTGATCTCGGTCGGCATGGAGCTGTTCGGCGTCAATCCGTTTGGCTGGCGGATCATCGGTACCCTCTTTGGGATCGCAATGCTGCCGCTGATCTATATAATGGCCCTGAGGCTCTTCAAAAAGAGTCTCTACGCCGCACTTGCCGCCGGACTGTTCGCACTCGATTTCATGCACTTCACCCAGACGCGCATCTCAACGATCGATGTCTACGGCGTATTCTTCATTATGCTGATGTTCTATTTCATGCAGAGGTATTTCACAATGAATTTCTATCGTGTACCACTGCGCCGGACGCTGGTCCCCCTATTCTGGTCGGGTCTGTTCTTCGGAATCGGCGTTGCCTCCAAATGGATCGTAATCTATGGAGGAGCCGGGCTTGCTATTATGCTGGCGCTTGGCTTATTTGAACGCTATAGAGAATACAAGGCGGCGGGACGTTTGCTGTCTGAAGGCATAGTGGGGGATCAGGAGCTGAAAGCCGCTTGCCACACTGCTGCCGGATCATTCTGGAAGAATACTATCATTACCCTGCTTAGCTGTCTGTTGTTCTTTGTAATTATTCCTGGCATCATCTATAGCCTGTCCTTTATCCCTGTACTGTCCGTCTCGGCGGATGGCTATACCTTCAAAGGCCTGATCCAAGCGCAGAAGAATATGTATGATTACCACAGCCAGCTTGTTGCCACTCATCCGTTCGCTTCTTCCTGGTGGGAGTGGCCGTTTATGAAACGGCCGGTATGGTTCTTCAGTGGGGGAGAAGGCCTGCCCGAAGGCCAGGTCAGCAGTATTGTCACGATGGGGAATCCGCTGATCTGGTGGACCGGAGTCTTTGCTATGCTGGCTGCGGTCTGGTTTACAGTGAAGCGCAAGGACAAGAACCTGTACATGATCTGGATCGGGTTCTTCTCGCAGTATGTACCGTGGATGCTGGTGCCGCGTGAGACATTCCTTTACCACTATTTTGCGATGGTGCCATTCATGATTCTTGCCATTGTATATATCATGAAGCTGCTCGACAGCAAATATCCCGAAGCCCGCTACATGCGTTATGCCTATGTGGCCGGAGCCGCACTGCTCTTTGTATTGTTTTATCCCGTACTGTCAGGTATGCAGGTCAGTAAAGACTATGTGGACGTTATGCTGCGCTGGTTCCCTTCTTGGGTATTCTAGTGGACTCGCAATGCTTGTGAGGCAGCTGTATATCTTTTGATTTATGTAGTAAATAACTAGGCATATGCTTCTATGGCGGTGTTGTATGGAGCCGATCTGGAAGCATATGCTGATACAACTAAGCGTGTGCTTACAAAACCTGGTTTACTTATAAAAGGATCTGAAGTAATGCTTCATAAAATTCTGAGGAGGAACAAAGGTGAAAGCCAGATACAGTGTAATTGTCCCCATGTTCAATGAGGAGGAAGTCATTCAGCATACGTATGAGCGTCTCAAAAAGGTTATGGACGGTTGCGGCGATTCCTACGAGCTGGTCTTTGTCAACGACGGAAGCCGGGACCGTACAGCCGAGATTATGCGCGGGGTCAGCCGTCAAGATGAGCATGTCAAGCTGATCGATTTCTCACGCAACTTCGGCCACCAGGTAGCGATCACGGCGGGGATGGATTATGCTGAAGGCGAGGCGGTCGTGGTTATTGATGCGGATCTCCAGGACCCGCCGGAGGTCATTTTGCAGATGATCGCGAAGTGGAAAGAGGGCTATGATGTTGTTTATGCCAAGCGGCTCAAACGCCACGGAGAGACTTTTTTCAAAAAAGCAACTGCGAAGATCTTCTATCGTTTGCTGAGCAGCATGACAAGTGTGGATATTCCTACAGATACAGGGGATTTCCGTTTGATTGACCGTAAAGTATGCGATGTGCTGCGTGGTCTGAAGGAGAAGAACCGTTATGTGCGCGGGTTGGTAAGCTGGGTGGGCTTCCGGCAGACCATGGTGGAATACATCCGTGAAGAGCGTTTTGCCGGCGAAACCAAATACCCCCTGAAGAAAATGATCCGGTTTGCGCTCGACGGCATCACCTCCTTTTCCCATAAGCCGCTGAAAATCGCCTCCTATGTTGGCTTTTTTCTTTCCTTCTCCAGCTTCCTTTATCTATTCTTTGTTTTATTCCAAAGGGTTTTCACTTCTTGGACCGTTCCGGGCTGGGCTTCTATCGTGGGCGTCAACCTGCTGTTTAACGGTATTGTGCTCATGCTGCTTGGTGTAATTGGTGAATATATCGGGCGGATTTATGATGAGTCCAAGGATAGACCGCTGTATATCGTGCGCGAGACTAAGGGCTATGGTGACGTTGATAGGGATGTAGAGCGCGCGGACATGCGGAAGGAAAGCGATTATGTTAAATAAAAAACTGAATGCAGGTTTTGTCCAGTTTTTGAAATTCAATGCCGTAGGCCTGCTGAATACATTGATTGATTTTGCCGTATTTACCCTGCTGCATTCGCTTGGAATGATGAATACACCGGCACAGATTATTTCATACAGTACCGGTACAGCCAACAGTTTTATATGGAATAAAAAAGTGACCTTTAAGGACCACAACCGCGGGAGTCAGGACGGATTTGACCGGATGCAGCTGGTTAGGTTTATTGTACTTAACCTCGTTGTGCTGGGCATTTCGGTGCTGCTTATGCATTTGCTGACAGACCGCTTCGGTCTTCAGGTGCTGATTGCCAAAGTGCTGGTTACCGGTGTAACCGTGATTATCAATTTTTTCGGAAGCCGGAAGTGGGTATTTTGAAAAGGCTCCTTCAAATGAGGGGACAGTCCTTTCTGCCAGGGGCTGCACAAACTAACTTACGGAGGTGATGTTCATGCGCAAGTTCTCTTATCTTATTATTCTTGCTGGGATTCTGATTATGCTGTACCCCAAAGCTAACGAGTGGTACAACGATTGGCAGCAGCAGAAGCTGCTGGAAGAAGCTGAACAGGCTTATAGTGAAAGTGCGCCTTCAACGTCTCCGGAGTCCGACCTGAGTAAGCAGTACGCCAGAGTCACGCAGCTTCTTGCAGACGAGTCTTCAGGGGATCAGGCGGAGGCGACGGAACCGCCATCCCCTGAAATTCGGTTGGGTGGGAAGATCACAGGCATCATCCAGATCGATAAAATCAATCTGAAGCTCCCTATCCTGGAGGGCGCCACCAAAGCCAATATGAAACATGCTGCCGCTCATATGCAAGAGACCGCTGCAATAGGACAGGTTGGCAATGCTGCGATTGCAGCACACAGATCAAGAACGGCCGGCCGGCTTTTTAACAGATTGAATGAAGTTGCGATCGGCGATACCATATCCGTACAGACGAGTGGGCATGATTACCGCTATGTAGTATACGATATCTCGATTGTTGAACCTACGGATGTTTCCGTCTTGAATGGCCGGGGTGATGACAAAATACTCACACTAATTACTTGTGATCCATTGGTTAACCCAACCCATCGCCTGATTATCCACGCTAAGATGTCCTAAATTCGACAAACCGTGATTTGAAAATTCCGTATTGTAAAAATTTTATCAGTAAATAGTGGGAATCTAGTGATTTAGATCTTGTATATAGAGATGAATATGGTAGTATATAACTATAAAAGCTAAGCACGATAACGGCAAACCTATCGAAAGGTAGGGACGCAAAGCTAAAGGGCCTTCCCTCTATGGATGGCAGCCAGCTACCGAATGAAGAGGCTTTTTTTGTTTAGTCTTAATATGAATCTAGCAGATCACTTTTAGAAGTGAGAACAGATAAAGCTTATACGATAACGGCAAACCTATCGAAAGGTAGGGACGCAAAGCTAAAGGGCCTTCCCTCTATGGATGGCAGCCAGCTACCGAAAGGGGTTTTATCCATGAAAAAGATATATTTTATGCTATTAACACTGTTCGTAGTCGCCACTTCCGTTCAATTAGGCTCGGCAGAAGCTGCAAGCACAGATACAGGCTGGTTAAATACATCGCAACTGGATCAAGGTGTAATCGCAGTGTCTTATGACGTACCTAAGGACAAACGCATTAAGCTGATGATCACCAAGGACAACAACAGCTATACTTACAATCTCTACGCTTCCAAGCCAACTGAAACATTCCCATTACAGCAAGGTAATGGCTCTTATAAGGTTTCAGTTTTGGAGAACACTACCGGCAATAAATACAAAGTTGTTTCTTCCGATACGATAGATCTTAGCTTGGATAATGCTAATGCCGTATATTTGAGCTCTGTACAGAATGTGAAGTGGAGTTCTTCCGATAAATCAGTTCTCAAAGCCGCCCAGTTGACACAGGGCCTAACCACCGACGAACAAAAGGTAAAAGCAATCTATAACTTCATCGTGTCCAATGTGAAATATGACTATACTCTGGCCTCTACGGTTACGACCGACTATATTCCGAACAATGATAATACACTCATCACCAAAAAAGGCATTTGCTACGATTATGCCTCATTGTTCGCAACCATGCTTCGCAGTCAAGGTATACCTGCTAAGCTGGTAATGGGGAACACAAGCTATGTGACTTCCTACCACGCTTGGAATGAAGTTTTGATTAACGGCGAGTGGGTAACTATTGATACTACAGTTGATGCGGGGCTGGGCAAGAGCAACCAAGCTACAGGATTGATCAAAGTAGCAAGCAAATATGCGGCAGCAAAGTTCTACTAATACGAGTAGAAGTGACTTTTATATAAGCTCGATTTGAAGATAACCCACTTAAAGATTAAGTGGGTTATCTTTCTTTATTAAAAGGGTTGCTTTTTCATATGACAATAGGGTATTATAAATAAGCGTTGTTGGAGCGCTGCTAAGTAAATGTGAATGACTAAATAGGTGATTCATAAAAGGCTTGCATTACTCAAATGAACGTGATATATTATAAGAGTTGCTGGTGACGAGATAATCGGCGCCGACGACGAGCTTGATCTTTGAAAACTGAACAACGAGTGAGTGGGATTTCACGCATGTGAGATCCAAAAATAGAGAATATTTTATTCTCGTCAGATGTTTCAAAATGAGCAATCGCTCTTTCTAAATACCAATTTGGAGAGTTTGATCCTGGCTCAGGACGAACGCTGGCGGCGTGCCTAATACATGCAAGTCGAGCGGAGTTTATCCTTCGGGATAAGCTTAGCGGCGGACGGGTGAGTAACACGTAGGCAACCTACCCTCTAGACTGGGATAACTACCGGAAACGGTAGCTAATACCGGATAATTCCTTCACCCTCATGGGCGAGGGATGAAAGGCGGAGCAATCTGCTACTA
>NZ_LVWI01000082.1 GCF_001909055.1 Paenibacillus helianthi | reverse complement strand
CTTTTCCAAAGCTGTATTGCTTACCTACAGGTTGCTCCATGCGATGAATTTCGCCTTCCCGATACCATTTCATCCACACCTTTAGTTGCGTCCTATTTCGTATGCCCAGCTGTTTCATAACATCGCTCACGGGTACTCCTGCCAATCTCATTTCTATAGCTTTCATCTTTATTTCTACGGGGTAGCTCACTCTGGTTGCCAACGCAAAAACACCTCCAAGATTATCTCCCTATCTTACGATAAGGTTTCATTCTCTTGAAGGTGTTTTGATTTGTCTCACGTTACGGGGTCAGTCCCCAGAATGACTGCCATGAACAACAGCTTCTTTTTTGCGGTGTGAAGTGAGGGATCTGCTCCCCGCCTGTTGCTTCTGCTTGTTAACCCGCACTTGCTCCAGCAGTCGTGAGCGCGATTTGAGCTCACATGGAACTCACTCTACCAGGCATATGCCTTCGGTGCTGCACCGCCCGGGCCAGGGAAGATCTCGTCCAGTCGCTTCAGTACGGACTCGTCCAGAACAACTTCAAGGCTGCGCAGTGCGCTTTCGAACTGCTCCAGCGTCCGCGGTCCGATAATTGGTGCCGTGACTGCGGGATTTGCCAGCAGCCAGGCCAGAGCGATGTTGTCCTGTGGTTCGCCAAGCTCAAGGCTGAGTTCGGCAAAAGCTTCAAGCTGGTTCTTGTGCTGTTCTACCCGATCTGCGTTCCCGCCGCTGCGGCTGCCCTCGATTTTCTTGAGCGCATTGCGTCCCAGCAGTCCCCCGTCGAGCGGACTCCAGGGGATAATCCCCAGACCGAGGTTCTGGGATGCAGGAAGAACCTCCAGCTCCGGCAGACGGCAGGTGAGGCTGTATTTATGCTGCTCCGATACAAGCCCCAGGAATCCCCGGGCTTTGGCTTCCTGCTGCGCCACTGCGATATCCCAGCCGGCAAAGTTGCTGGAGCCGACATAGCCGATTTTCCCCTGGCTCACTGCGAGTTCAAAGGCGCTCCACAGCTCATCCCACGAGACACTTCGGTCTACATGGTGCATCTGATACAGCTCAATGTGATCAGTCTGCAGACGCTGGAGCGAGCCCTCCAGATGCCGCCGGATAATATAGGACGAGAGACCGCTTTCATCATTAGGGCCGTCAAGCTTGTCGCTCATGGCGCCGTAGACTTTGGTGGCCAGTACTACCTTTTCCCGCCGACCGCCGCCCTGCTTGAACCAGCGTCCGATGATCGTCTCGGTAAGTCCGGAATTCTCACCCCAGCCATACACATTGGCCGTATCAAAAAAGTTGACCCCCGCATCCAGTGCGGCGTCCATAATGCGGAAAGCTTCCTTTTCATCCGTAATCGGACCAAAATTCATCGTTCCGAGACAAAGGCGGCTTACCTTCATACCTGATTTTCCAAGCTTTGCGTACTGCACCACACAACAACTCCTCTAACTGTAATGGCCAAGCCGGTTATCTCAATAAGTACATACTTATTGTAAACAACTTAAGAAACAAGAGCAAATGAACAGACAGGCCCTGCCGGGTGGGGAACCGCTAGTGCAATGGCCCGTCTTCATTTACTTTGCGTTATAGGCTGGGCCTATCACTCCCATAGAATCTATATCTTTGTCCTTTGGGCTTAGGTATGATACAACAATATACAGAAGAACTATGTCTGCGAGCAGCAGAAATCAGAGGAGTGACGGGAATGAGCGAGGTCAAAAAAATCGCCGTAATCGCCGGGGACGGTATCGGACCTGAAGTTGTGGCAGAAGCGTTGAAAGTATTGAAAAGAATGGAAGATTTGTTCGGTTATGCGTTTGAAACCGAGCAGGCACTCTTTGGCGGAATCGCCATTGATGAACGGGGAACTCCGCTTCCGGAGGACACACTCGAGATCTGCCGCAAGGCGGATGCCGTGCTGCTGGGTGCAGTCGGTGGACCGAAATGGGATAACAACCCGAAGGAACTGCGTCCGGAAACTGGCCTGCTGGGTATCCGTAAGGCGCTGGGACTGTTCTCCAATCTGCGTCCGGCTGTCGTTTTTGACTGCCTGAAGGATGCGTCAACACTGAAACCGGAAGTGCTGGAAGGTACGGATCTTATGGTGGTCCGCGAGCTGACCGGCGGCATTTATTTCGGAGACAAGCTGCGCCGTCAAGGTGAATTCGGCGAAGAAGCTGTGGATACTTGCGTATATAATGTTACGGAAGTGGAGCGCATCGTGCGCCAGGCCTTTGAAATTGCCGGCAAACGCCGCAACAAGCTGGCAAGTGTCGATAAGGCGAATGTTCTCGAGACTTCACGCCTCTGGCGTGAGGTTGTGAACAGAATTGCTCCGGAATATCCGCAAGTAGAGCTGGAGCATGTGCTCGTTGATAACTGCGCTATGCAGCTGCTGCGTCGTCCTGCCAGCTTTGATGTTATTGTGACTGAGAATATGTTTGGCGATATCCTGAGTGATGAAGCAGCGATGCTGACCGGTTCGATTGGTATGCTCGCCTCGGCATCGCTGGGCGAAGGCAGCTACGGTCTGTATGAACCGGTACACGGCTCTGCGCCTGATATTGCCGGACAAGGCCTGGCAAATCCGATCGCTACGATTCTGTCGCTCGCTCTAATGTTCCGTATGACCTTTGGTTATGAGGCAGCGGCAGCGGCCATTGAAGCTGCCGTGGCAGAAGTGCTTGATGCAGGACACCGTACCAGTGATATCGCTGTAGACAAGAGTAAGGCTATCAGCACAACAGAGATGGGTGATCTCATTGTCGCCGCTATCCGTAAAGCCTAGGATGTAATCCAGCGGTTCTCCTTTTGAAGCAGAAAAACAAAAAACTTCACAGAAAATTGCTTATTTATAATAATTATAAAAAAGTAATGACTGTAATATTGACTTTAATTTTGTACGATGATACCATTTGGTCTATAGCAACAAGTATTCACCAACTCATCCAATCAAGAAAAGCATATTGCACTGGAAGTGGATTTCAACAATTGTTTTTCTTACATACTCAAAGGAGGATTTAAGCAATGGCAGAACGTTTGGTAGGTAAACCAGCCCCAGATTTTACAATGGAAACCGTAACGGGCGACGGTAAAGATTTCGGTAAGGTAAGCTTGTCCGACTATCGCGGCAAATGGCTTGTATTCTTCTTTTATCCGCTTGATTTCACCTTTGTATGCCCTACAGAAATCACAGCATTAAGCGATGCTGCAGCTGATTTCACGGCACTTGATACCGAAATTCTTGGAGTAAGTATCGATTCGGTACACAGCCACAAGGCTTGGATCACTACACCTAAGGATTCGAACGGTCTTGGACCCATCAACTTTCCGCTGGCATCTGATATCACTAAGAAGGTTGCCAGTGATTATGGCATCCTGATTGAAGAAGAAGGGATCGCACTGCGCGGCTTGTTCATCATCGATCCTGACGGTGAACTGAAGTATCAGGTAGTTAACCACAATGATGTAGGCCGCAGTGTAGAAGAAACTCTCCGTGTTCTGCAAGCTTTGCAATCAGGCGGATTGTGCGCCATGAACTGGAAACCCGGCGACAAGAACCTGTAAGCAAGGGCTCAGTTAAGCACTGATCTTTGAGATATTTAGAAAAACCTCCTTGCGGGAGTAATTCCCGGCGAGGGGGTTTTTTGCACCAAATAGCCTATAGGCAACGGAACTCCCGTTTGAAAATGGGCGCAAAGGTTAATTTATAGCTTCAAGGCGAGGAATCTCCGCTGCCATTGTGTAATATAATATTAAATCAATGTAAATACCAAGGAGGGTGAACAAAAATGAGCTTTTGCTGTGGAGCGAGTATGGTTGGAACGAAGGGAACCCTAAAGCATTATCGCACGCAAGTCCATAATGTTCCCCTGCTTTTTTGCCCGGTCTGCCACCGGGTAGAGGTACATTATAAAGTTGAAAATGAATATGAAATCTTGGCCGAATATGCCCATGGAGACGGTGTCACAGATGTTGATTTCCAGGATTATGTGATGGAAGACGAGGAAGCTATTTTCGAGAATGTCATCAATGTAGAGAGTGAAGATCCGCTGCACATCGTGCGCAGCCAGATTGATATGGCCCTTGACCTGCTGGCCGTAGCCAAGCAGATCGAAGATACCAAATGGGAGCGGGAGCTTAAGAAACGTCTGGCTGTTATGAGTCAGCGGCGCCACCGCTTGCAGCAAAAAGCCTGAAAGAAACAGACTGTTTGTTGGAGCAGCCTGATATGTAGATCCAGAGCCTTCGCTATAGCGGGGGCTCTTTTTGCAGTCAGTTTAACTAAAAGAGGAGGGAAACTGGTTTCACAATAGGAATAAGTGTGTCTTTAGAATCATTTTAGGAATAATTTTGCAATTCGACAGTTTCTCTGATTGCGTTGTCTGCTTCTCTTGGATATGATTGGAATATAGTTGAAACGGTTGGATAATATAATACGATTTCCGAATGTTCTGGCGGCTTCGTCATATACTCATATACATAGTAATTTGATGTCGCTTAAGCGTCTTCGTCAAATGCAGTAAAAGGGGGAACTTCGTATCGTGATAAGCCAATATCAGGAAAGCTTGCTTCTGCCGGCAAGAACGTTTCAAACTGGGCCGATGACTACTACATATGAGGATGTACTCGAGCAAATGGACAGCGGAATCATGCTTTTTGATGAAGAAGGAGTACTAACATTTGTGAACAAGCAAATGTATGCTATTCTGGGACTGAGCAGACATTCGCTGTTGGGCTGCACTATGATTCATTTATTGTCTAATATCCAGATGAACCGGTTCAAGAAGAAACAGGTATTGCGCGGATATCGTGAAATCATGAAAAAAGGTAAGCCAAGCTATGAGTTTGTAGATGAATACGGCCGGTATTGGAAAGTAACTTTATGCAGTGGCGAACAAATGAAAGGCTGCTATCTGTTCACGTTCAAGGAAATCTCCGACTACAAGCTGATTGAGCAAACAGCATATCAGAACGACAGTCTGGTGATGTTGGGCAAATTGTCAGCTTCGATTGCTCATGAAATCCGTAATCCGCTTACAGCGATCCGCGGTTTTATACAATTACTTCATCCCCATCTTCATCAGCTGGGCAAGGAGGAATACGCCAAGATCATATTAGCGGAGATTGATCGGGCCAATGATATTATTCACGAATTTCTTATGTCCTCCAAACCTTCAGTGCCTCAGGTAGCCATGATTTCTGTGTCGGGGCTGCTTAAGGAAGTTGTCCTGCTTACCGAAAGTGAAGCATTAATGAAAGGCTGTGAGATCCAGCTTCAGCCGTTTCAGGAGGATATGATCATCTCCGGCGATATCAAACAGATGAAGCAGGTCGTTCTCAATATGATAAGAAATGCGATGGAAGCAATTACTGAAAAAGTGGATGACGCTATGGGCAGGATCGAGCTGGGGGCACGCAGGGAAGGTGCAGAGGTTCGTATCTTTATCTCTGATAATGGCAAAGGGATGGATATCTGCACCTTGGACAGGTTGTTCAATCCTTTTTTCACCACGAAGGAAAACGGGACTGGACTTGGTTTGTCCGTCAGTGACCGGATTATCAAGAACCATGGGGGATGCATTTCAGTCAGCAGCCGGCTTAACGAGGGCACGCGATTTGTCATTTCACTGCCACTGATTCAGTAATTCAATATCACACCTGTATATTTAGGTAAATTAGATTCATGAGAGGCTGATTCCCGCGCAGCAAGTCTGTGTAGGAATCAGCCTCGCTGTGTTATGGTGGAGGAAAACATCATTGGGCTACTGGCGAGGAGGGATTATTATCGATATTCATTGGAGCAGCGGCAGCCCGTCAAAGTCACTACAGGGTGATGCCTTATGTATCGTTATATCTGAGGCTGAATGTGAAGGTGGCAATAAGGCTGCTGAATGGTCCAGACAAATAAGTATGCTGGCTAAAGCCGGATTATTCGCCGGCAAGCTGAACCAAACCTATGCTATCCCCGTAGAAGGAATGCCTGAGTTACCTGTTGTCATTCTGGCCGGCAGCGGAAGCGGCCTTCTTCAAGCGGAGGAACTTCGTGTTCTAGCTGCTCAAGCAGCTCGCGCTGCACTCAAGCTGAAGGCTGGCAGGCTTCTTATTCAGGTGCCTGACACCTTAAGTCTACTGACTGCTATTGGAGCTGATGAGGCCAGCCAAGCGCTCGTGGAGGGTATTATTCTAGGTGGATACCTTCGGATGCATTACAAGCGGGAACAGCCAGTCTACACCGGTCTTGAGTCTGTTGTACTGCATATGGAACGGATAGCGGAGACCGTAGAGACTGATCAATGGATACAAGGGATTAAGCAGGGAAAGGCATTTGGTGAAGCGACCTGTTTGGCACGCCATCTTACCAATCTTCCGGGGAATCTGCTGACACCTTCAACACTTGCAAGGGCCGCGATAGAAATTGCTGAGCGGCACGGATTCCCTGCAGAAGTACTTGATGAACAGGAGATCGAACAAAAAGGTATGGGAGGCCTGCTTGCGGTCGGCAAAGGAAGCGTACATCCACCGCGGATGATCGTAATCCGTTACCAGGGGACTAACCAATGGGAGGATGTTACAGCAATTATCGGTAAAGGCGTTACGTTCGACACCGGTGGTATTTCCCTGAAAAGAGCGCCAGGCATGGAAGACATGATCAGCGATATGGGTGGAGCAGCAGCGGTGCTCGGGGTCATGGATGCGCTGGGCACGCTGCGTCCGCGGATTAACGTGGTAATGGTTATTCCTTCCGCTGAGAACATGCCTGCACCAAATGCCTTCAAACCGGGAGATATCGTTACCTCCCTGAGCGGACGAACCATTGAAATATTAAATACCGATGCGGAAGGCCGAATTATACTGGCGGATGCACTTACCTATTCCCGGGAGTGGGGAGCAGAGCGGATTATCGATGTAGCGACCCTGACAGGTGCTGTGCTATCGGTTCTGGGTGACCTTGCAACAGGAGCTGTAACCAATAACGAGACAATGATGGAGGAATTAGAGACGGCTTCGATTAGAGCTGGAGAGAGGATCTGGAAGCTGCCAGTGTATCCCGAGTTCCGGGAAATGCTGCGGAGCGAGGTGGCTGATATCCGTAATGCGGCAGGGAGATACGGCGGAGCCACAACGGCAGGATTGTTCATCGGCGAGTTCGCAGAGGGTCTGCCATGGATTCATCTGGACATTGCCGGAACGGCATTTCTGTCCAAGGAACGCGGAGTGAATCCTAAGGGAGCAACGGGGGTAATGGTGCGCACGCTTTTACAATATTTACTTCATTTAAGCCCCTGCGAAGAAGAACGTTCTAGAAATACAGTCGAAGGCTAGCCATTTCTAAATCGATTACAACCAAAAGCCGCGAGACCTCTATTTCAAGGTCTTGCGGCTTTTGGCAAAGATATAAGAATTCGCCTATTCTGCAGGGTAGCTATAATAACCTATAAGCGTTGTCCAATCTGTTCCAACGTTCCGGCTAGATGTTCTTTTTGGCTCTCATCTGGGAAGTTATTGATTGAATGCCATTCATGACCTTGTTACGCGCATCCTTGTTTCTGAGCAGGTAGGCTGCTCCAAGTGCTGCTGTAGTCCATAACGTCTTTTTGGTATTCATGTGTATTCCCTCCTTGGGTTGGTCTGGCTGTAATTGCTTATTAGTAACATACCCGCATCCCAGGGATCCTAAACGAATCTGCTTGCATTGGCTGGTCAAGCCTTGGCTGAATGTTTGGTATCTACAGGTCCTCCGCTGCAGGAGAAAGGAGAATCGGATGAAGCGGCTGCGCAGGTTTTGCTTTTATCACAGCCGGCGCAAGCGCCCTGTTTGCCCTTCTGTACGTGACGGTAGATCATCCAACCGGAGTAACCAAATACAAGCGCTACAATTAGTATATTAATAATCATTGCTGTTCCCCGCTTTCGCTTAAATTACTCTTGGTTAACCAGACATTATGACAATCCGAGTAAGCTTCCGCCTTGAAAAATAACCAGTGCAACAATATACGCCAGCGCAACAGAGTAGCCTATGGAGAAAAAGGTCCATTTCCATGAAGCTGTCTCTTTCTTAATTACCCCCACAGTAGCCAGACAAGGAGTGTAGAGCAGGATAAAGGCCATGAAGCTGACCGAGCTGAGCGGTGTGAACACCTGCGAGATTTGGCCTTCCAGTCCGGCGGCATCCGAGGCATGGTAGATAATATTCATGGTGGACACCACCACCTCTTTGGCCAGGAAACCTGGAACCAGGGTGGAACCGGCCTGCCATGTGCCAAATCCAAGCGGATGCAGCAGCGGCGCAATCATTCCGCCAAACTTAGCCAGGAAACTGTTGTCCATGTCCACATTCAGTCCGGAAGGACCGGCGTAGGACATCAGCCAGATGATAACCGAACCGGCGAGAATAATCGTACCGGCTTTGCGCAGAAACCCCTTACCTTTTTCCCACGTGCTGCGTCCAAGGGTCTTCATTTGCGGCATCCGGTAAGGAGGCAGCTCAATGATGAAAACGGAGGATTCATTTTTGAACAGATATTTTGAGAACAATTTGCACAAAATAAGTGCGAACACCACACCCAGCACATACATCGTGAGTACTACAGTGGCCTGTTGGGCAGGGAAGAATACTGCTGCGAACAGCAGATATACCGGCAGCCGGGCAGAACAGGACATAAGCGGCAGAAGGAGTGTGGTCAGCATGCGGTCTTTAGGCTGTTCGATACTGCGTGCAGCCATAATCGCAGGTACATTACAGCCGAATCCGATAATAAAAGGAATAAAGGCTTTACCGTTAAGGCCCATGCGCTCCATCGTACTGTCCATTAGCAGGCAGACACGAGCCATATAACCGGAGTCCTCAAGAAAAGAAATCATCAGGAACAGAATGAAAATCTGCGGGACGAATACTACTACGCCACCAACCCCGCCAATGATTCCGTCCACGATAAGCGCATGTGTAAATCCTGATGCACCAATCGTCTGAAGGAGTGAATTCGCTCCATCGCTGAGCGGGCCGGAAATAAAGCCATCCACCATATCAGACAAAGGACCGCCGATCCAGTCAAAGGTTGTCTTGAACATGGCGTACATGAAGATGATGAACAGAGGGAGGCCGAGGAAACGGTGAGTCAGGACAGCATCCAGCCGTTCGGTCAAATTATGCGGTTTGATAAGCGTAGTATCCATTGCAGCTGCACATAGAGAGCGGATAAAGTCCATACGCACTGAACGAATCCATTGAGGCAGCGTCAATGCAAGCTTGCGGCTCTGCAGTTCACTCTGACAGCTGTCGCAGATGGCCATAAGTCGTGAAGTATCTACGCGCTTTTTGAGCAGTTCTAGAACCACCGGATTTTGCTCCATTAATTGAAGTGCAATCCAGCGCAGATTCGGCAGACCCTGAATAGCCTGTAATTCTTTTTCAATAGAAGCGATGGCTTCCTCGGCCAATTCACCATAATCCAGTTTGAAGGTTACCCGGGGAATAGCCGAGGTTTTCTCCAGAACGCTAAGTACTTGTCCGCTGCCTTTGCCGGTTCTGGCAATCAGCGGGAGGACGGTAATACCAAGGCGTGATTGGAGCACTTCAGGATTGACCGAGATGCCGCGCGCTTTAGCCACATCCATCATGTTGAGTCCCAGGACAGTAGGTTTGCCGTATTCAAGCAATTGAAGTGTGAGTAGCAGGTTCCGTTCAAGCTGGGAGGCGTCAACGATATTAATGAGGGCTTCCGGGGATTCCTCGGTCAGATATTGCGTGGCCACACCCTCATCACGGGAGAGCGGGTGCAGTGAATATATGCCTGGAAGATCTATCAGCTTGCCGGCACCATTCTTCAGGCTTCCGACCTTTTTCTCTACCGTTACCCCCGCCCAGTTACCCACATATTCATAGGAAGAGGTCAATGTATTGAAAAGCGAAGTTTTACCAGTATTAGGATTCCCTACGAGTGCTATTGAACTCATGAGACATTCACCTCGATCATGGAGGCTTCCTTCCGGCGGATGGCGAATAGTTGACCGTTGCATTCTAAGGTAATGGGACCAAGAAAAGGCCCTTTTCCTTTCAGACGGATCATAACACCTTCAGACACCCCGAGATCAGCCAAGCGGCGCCGCAAGATGGGATTCATTCCTTCAATTCTTTGGATGGAGCCCATGGAGCCCGGTTCTAAGCGCAGTAAGGAGCAGGATGTAGAAGCCATTTGTAATCCCCCTGAGAGAGATTGATAATCAATCTCAATTGTTTTCTTGTACTGTAGCATTTTAGGTGACATTTTACAGTGATATTTGTCATTGCGCAACCCCGGTAAAAAGGGTTATGTGGATAATCTGAAATTTTCTTTACAATTGTTTCTTCGCTCAGTATGATTGAACGATAATAACTGCACAGGAAGTCTGTCCTGGCGGGAAAATGAAGGTTATAGTTGAAGGGAGAAACACAATGGTCAAGAGTAATCAGAGCAAAATTGTCGACTGCACCATCCGTGATGGAGGGCTGGTAAATAATTGGGATTTCAGTGTTGAATTTGTTCAAAATCTGTATGCCGGTCTGAATGAAGCCGGTGTTGATTATATGGAAATCGGGTATAAGAATTCACCTAAGCTGCTTAAGGGAGCTGAGGGGGCTGGGCCTTGGCGTTTTTTGAATGATGATTTTCTTAGAAAAGTTATCCCGCAGAAGGGCCATACCAAGCTCTCTGCACTTGTGGATATTGGGCGGGTGGACGAGAATGATATTTTACCTCGCAGTGAAAGTATGCTGGATCTGATCCGTGTAGCCTGCTACAGCAAAGATGTGGACAAGGCACTGCAGCTGGTGCAAACCTTCCATGATCTAGGTTATGAGACTACCATTAATATTATGGCTTTGTCGAATGTTATGGAGAACGAATTGCTGGAGGCTTTTGAACAGATTCGCGAGAGCGTTGTAGATGTTGTGTATATTGTAGATTCATACGGAAGCCTGGATCATAAAGACGTTCATTATCTGGTGGAGAAGTTCCAGACTCATCTGCCGAATAAGCGTTTGGGCGTACATACCCATAATAATCTGCAGCTGGCTTTCTCTAATACACTAGTAGCTGCCGACAAGGGTGTAGAACTGCTGGATGCTTCCTGCTACGGGATGGGACGTGCTGCGGGCAACTGCCCAACCGAACTGCTGGTTACCCATTTGAAGAATACGAAATACACGCTCCGTCCTGTAATCGATATTGTTGAACGACTGATGATTCCTCTTCGTGAGAAGGAAGAATGGGGTTATATCATTCCGTACATGATTACGGGAACACTGGATGAGCATCCGCGTTCTGCAATGGCGCTGCGTGCATCTGAACAGAAAGACAAAGCCGTTGAATTCTATGACAAGCTGACCACGCCTGAAGTGAATTTTGGAGATAAATAAAGGCTTCATAAGGAGCACTGAACTCTTCAACAGGGGGAAGTGCTTTTTTATTTGTTTTATTTGTTTTATAAGAAGCTGAATGTAACTTTAAGGAGCTATCAAACCGATATTTATACATAGGACATAAATATATCCATTCACTTATTATAGATATCAATTTCAGACGCGAGGGACCTATGAGACAAGAAGAGAAAAAGACCATTCATGCGGCGATTATAGGGGCCGTACTGTTCCTTCTGATTCAAATTTTTCGGACGCCGCTTGGGAATATAGAAGATAAAGATATGCTGTCTGCACTCTATCTTATCATTGGCTGCTGCAATGTGGCCTTCGCATTTGCGATTTTTGCCCAGGGCTGGCTGTTCTTTGCTAACCGGCTATCCAAAGCAAGACTGCACACTTCTGCTCTTTTTTTGGGTGTCTGCATTTTAGACTTTTTGCATACGCTAAGCTTTGCAGGCATTCCTGCAATATCTTCCTATATAAATGCAGAACAATCCCTATGGTTGCTCACCTTCTCACGTTTAGCCAGTGCGCTGGGGATTTTATTCATTTTCAGCAGGGCAGATAAGCCGGTAGCAGTTGAAGATAAGCATAAGGTATTCCGGGTTTCCTTTGTGATGATCCTGGTGGCTTTGGCTGTATTTATTTTTGGCTACATGCTGACTCCGTGGATATCGGGTTATTCATGGGTCTCGGGACTGCAGCATTTAACGGATTTGGTTGTTCTTTTTGTATACCTGCTTGCGGTGGTGCTTATTGTATACCCTGGCAAAGCAGACAAGTCGGCTTCCATTCTGATTATTATCCGCTCATTGATCTTTTTTGCTCTCGGACAGGTATTCTTTATGAATCCGCTGAGCGTAGGGGAAATGGATTACTTGTTTGGCATGCTTAGCAGTGGAGTCGCCTATTACCTTCTGTTGAAGGGAGTATACCGGCTTACGATCGAAGAGCCTTTTCAAGAAAATGAGCAGGCTGAAGCCCGGATTAACTATTTGGCATACCACGATGACCTGACAGGACTGCCGAATAGACGCCGCCTTATGCAGCGAATGGAAGAAATCGTGATTCAAGGTGAACGGGATAAAAGCCGCGGATTCGCTGCACTAGTGATTATGAATATTAACCATTTTAAGAATATCAACGACTCTCTCGGCCATTATGCCGGGGATCTTTTGCTTCAACTGGTCTCGAAGCGCATTGGAAATGATGTGAAGTTGAATGAAGAGCTGTACAGCATGGGAGCGGATGAATTTGCTTTTCTGATGTACGACCGGACTGGCGTAGAGAATTGCCTGATTCGGGCGGGTGAACTTTTGAAGCTATTCGAAACGCCTGTACAGCTGGAATCAGGAGAATACCATATTTCACTCAGTCTGGGCATGAGTATTTACCCTGGTGACGGAGCTACGGCAGAACAGCTGATTCAGAATGCAGATACTGCTGTGCACAATGCCAAGGACCAGGGGGTTGAAATCCGCCGGTACATACCTGCTATGCAGATGAAAGCGAAGGAACGTCTGAAGCTGGAGAATGATCTGCGCCGGGCACTGGAGCGGGACGAGTTCTACTTGGTATATCAACCGCAAGTTCAGCTCGATTCGGAAGAAATTGTGGGCATGGAAGCACTGCTGCGATGGGATCATCCGAAGCGGGGACTGGTATCTCCAGTAGACTTTATTCCTATTGCCGAAGAGAGTGGACTGATTGTTCCGATCGGGGAATGGGTTCTAAAAACAGCATGCCTGCAGAATAAAAGCTGGCAGAACGCCGGATACCGGCCGATTTGTGTCTCGATTAACCTGTCCATGCGCCAATTTTTGCAGCCGAATCTGGCGGGTAAAATCGATGCCATTCTAAAGGACATCGGGCTCGACCCGTGTTATGTTGATCTGGAGATTACAGAGAGTATGACATTAGACAAAGAAACTGCATTCGATCAATTGAACCGCTTGAAGAGACTTGGAGTTTTTATCAGTATTGATGATTTCGGGACCGGATACAGTTCCTTGCATTATCTGAAGGATATGCCGATTGACCGGCTGAAGATTGACCGATCCTTCGTGTCAGAAGTTATGGAGGACAGTAACAATGCAGCTATTGTATCGACTATAACGTCTATGGCTCATCACTTAAAACTGAAAGTAACAGCGGAAGGTGTGGAGAATAAGGAGCAGCTGCAATTCTTACGCCAGCAGCATTGCCATGAGGCACAAGGTTATCTGTTCAGCAAACCGGTTAAGGCTGCCGAATTCGAAATGTTTTTTCTAAAGTCCTCACTGGGAATGCCTTCTTAACAAGTAAACGAATCCGAAGGGTTGCATTTTATTCTTGGGAATGATACAATATTTTTTGTCTTCACTACCCAATGCGGGTGTAGTTCAATGGTAGAACTTCAGCCTTCCAAGCTGATAGCGTGGGTTCGATTCCCATCACCCGCTCCAACTTTTAAACTCCGAAATCCTTGTTATGCAAGGGTTTTTTATTTGTGTATTTTTCGGTAAACGTTTGTCTGCTTCATACCGGTAGAGCAGAAAATAGGGCATATCAAAATAGAAAGCCAGGGTCTCCGCAAAATGCTGGAAACCCTGGCTTTTAGCATACCCGGCTGGGCGCGCTTAGACGGTCTTCAGGAATTCGACAATGGTCAGCAGGCCTTTATCGAAGTTCTCGAGATTGAAGTGCTCATCCGGAGCATGGAGGTTCTCGTCATCCAGACCAAAACCCATCAGCACTACCGGTGCTTTTAGAATGCGTGAGAAGCTTTCCATGATCGGTATAGACCCGCCGTCTTTGGTGAAGAGAGCGCGGGTGCCGTATACTTTGCCGTAGGCATCAGCCGCCGTCTGCAGAATTGAATGGGAAGGGTCAATGTTGAAGGCGCGGGCTTTCTCCATTTGCTTCACCTGGACCTTCGCTCCCGCCTGGATATTGGCAATAAGGTGAGCTTCGACAGCATCCAGAATATGCTGGGGGTCCTGGTTACCGACAAGGCGGCAGGTGATTTTGGTGTGGGCTTCTTTAGGGATAACGGTCTTGCTGCCTTCACCCTGGAATCCGCCGTAGATACCGTTCAGTTCAAGCGTTGGCCGGGCACCAACCCGCTCCACGAAGCTAAAGCCCTCTTCGCCATACAACTGCTCCAGGCCAAGACTTGCTCTGATTTTGTCTTCATCAACGCCTTGCTTGGCGAATTCTTCACGCAGCAGCGGAGATAGCTCAGGAACACCCTCATAGAAGCCCTCAACGGCGACACGGCCCTTGTCATCATGGAGCGAGCTTAATAAAGAGACCAGCGCATGAAGCGCATTCGGTACACCGCCGCCGTATGAACCGGAGTGAAGATCGGTCAATGCTGTGTTTACGGTGACTTCCAGCGAGCAGAGGCCGCGAAGGCCGGTGCAGATGGCAGGGCGTCCGCGTTCCAGCAGGGAGGTATCAGAGACCAGCACGGCATCCGCTGCCAGCTTGTCCTTACTGGCTTCCAGGAAAGGCGGCAGATTGACGCTGCCGATCTCTTCTTCACCTTCAATACACAGCTTGATATTGACCGGGAGGGTGCCTTCCTGCTTCAGGATGGCTTCAATGGCTTTGATGTGCATGAATACCTGGCCTTTATCATCGGTTGCTCCGCGCGCGTACAGCTTACCGTCACGGATTTCCGGTTCAAATGGCGGTGTGGTCCATAGGTTAAGCGGATCGACCGGCTGCACATCATAGTGGCCGTAGACCAGAATAGTTGGTTTGCCGGGGGCATGAAGATAATCGGCATAGATCACAGGGTGGCCCGCAGTGGGATGAAGCTCAAGATTCTCCAGCCCGGCGCGCTTTAGTGTGTCCAGAAGCCAGTGTGCTGCGGACAATACATCATCCTTGTGGGTAGAGAGAGCCGAAATGCTGGGGATTGTCAGCCATTCTTTCAATTCGGCAAGCTGAGCTTCACGCTCAGTCTGAAAATAAGCTTCGTAAGACATAGTGTATATGTACCTCCTTGGAGTTTCGCTGCGCAAAACAGGCAGTGCAAGCCCTGAGCTTGAAGCTCAAGGCAATGCACCGCAGGCTTTTTTTGGCAGTGTAATGCCTCCATTATACTGGAGAACTCACGATGGATCAAAGGAATCGGAAATCCCTACCAGAGGATGGTTGCGGGAGTAACACCTTGAGGAAAAGTATCTTCGGCTTGAGTCTTGTTTGTGTATAAGTCATACCAGGCATCGGCAATAAGACCCGGATCGGAAGCGGTGCCGGGCTTGATAAATGCGCCTATGGCCAGGTGCGCTACATAGATTCCCTTTGGATCAAAGCGACTTGAAAACCGTTTGTACCAAATTTCTTGGCAATGGACAGACCGAGTCCTGGCCCTGCACCTACGATCGCTATTGTTTTGGGCATTCTTTATCAGTTCCCTTCAGGTTGTTGATTACTTTCAGTAACCATGATAGACTGAATGAGCTTAAGCGGCAAGAAGGCACTATTACTTGCTTAAGTTACATGGAGGTAACCATTTTGGACCATACAATGAGTCATCGGCTGGAGGATATCCGGCAGCTGCCAATGCTGGAAGATTGCACGATTACACGGCAGATTCTAGACCGGGTTGGGGATAAATGGAGTGTGCTGATCATTGTCAATCTGGGGGTTGAATCCTTACGGTTCAAAGAGCTTCAGCGGCGATCCGGCGGTATCTCCCAGCGCATGCTGACGCAGACGCTCCGCCATTTGGAGCGGGATGGACTGGTCTGGCGCAAAGCAACCCCTACGGTACCTTTAACCGTTGAATACGGGCTTACGAAGCTTGGGGAATCCCTGCTGCAGCCACTAGCCTCTTTGGTGGAATGGGTGAACGGGAATCGTGGAGAAATAGCTAAAGCACGCAGCGGTTACGACAGTGATCATCAAGATACGGAATTGGCGGGTTATCCCGCTGTAGAATAGGCAGAACCTGCGCATGACGCGGAAACGATAGGAGCGGAATAAGAGAGTGTCAGTGAATTCAAATACAAGAACTTACATCTATACCTACGCCTGTACAGGGGATGAAGAATCCTTATGTGGCATGGAGCTGCGGTGTCTATTTGGCCGGGAGATTCCGGCAGCGATTTTTGAGAGCGGGATTCGAGTTGATGTCAGCCGCAGCCCGTTTATCAAGGAACGGATTGATGTCATGTATGCCGGAGACAGCCTGGAGGAGATCTATAGTCAGACCGAGCAGGTAGAAGTGCAAGGGCAGTCATTCAAGGTGATTTTTGTGAAGACAAATGATTTGTCCCCGGCGGAAAAAATAGAGTATGATGAACGCAGAGTGATCGAGCGGGAAATCGGCCTGCGAATCGAGGGGGAAGCGGATGTCAATCACCCGCAGCTGGTGTATGGTATTGTGACGCTGGGCGGACGCTGGTACTTCGGAGCCTATCATAAGAATAAGGCAACGTGGTTCCGTCAGATGAAAAAACCGCGCAGCTACTCGATTGCCCTAAGCACGCGTGTAGCGCGGGCGGCTGTCAATATGGCAATTCCTCATCCTGCCGGTGTACGGGCTATAGACCCTTGCTGCGGTATTGGCACAGTAATGGTAGAGGCGCTGTCAATGGGCATTGATATCGTTGGGCGTGACATTAATCCTCAAATTGTTGCCGGTGCACGCACAAATATCGCCCATTTCGGGTTCAGCAGCACTGTTACGCTGGGAGATATCGCGGACATTGAAGATCATTATGATGTAGCGATTGTAGATATGCCCTACAACTTATATTCGCGGATTACACCAGAAGAGCAGCTTGCGATCCTGGTCCATACCCGCCGAATTGCTGACCGGGTTGTCATTGTCGCCATTGAAGCGGTGGACGAGATGATAGCTGATGCAGGCTTCACTATTATCGACCGTTGCATAGCGAAGAAAGGTGCGTTCTCCCGGCATTTGATGCTTTGTGAGTAAATGGTGATTTTATGCCGATATCTACTGGAGGCGGTGCGGTTATGGAACAGCAATGGTTAACCTGGGCCAAGGAGATACAGGCGATTGCCCAGACTGGACTTACATATGCCAAGGATGTCTATGATATTGAACGTTATCAGGCCTTGCGGGAACTGAGCGTGGATATTCTCGCGAACTACACCTATGAAGGCAAGGAGAAGATCAGACTCGCTTTTGCCAGTGAAGAGGGCTATGCTACACCTAAAGTTGATGTGCGCGGCGTGATTTTCCGTGAGGATAAGATTCTGATGGTCCGTGAAAAGCTGGACAGCAACTGGGCACTTCCCGGCGGCTGGGCTGATATCGGACTTTCACCAAGTGAAGTCGTGGTCAAGGAAATTGCGGAGGAGTCAGGCTTCAAGGCTGAAGCAGTGCGTCTGCTGGCAGTGCTGGACAAGAAGTTCCATCACCATCCCCCTGAGCCGTACCACGTCTACAAAATGTTTATCCTCTGCCGGATTACGGGCGGTGAAGCGGCTGAAGGCGTGGAGACAAGCGGTGTGGCCTTTTTTGGCGAGGACGAGCTGCCGGAGCTGTCGGAAGAACGGAATACAAAGGAACAGCTGCGAACGATGTTTCAATTTTTGCGGAATCCCGAAAAACCGGTCATTTTGGACTAGAACTATGCATATGATATATGAATAATTGAAATATAAGTTTTAATGGAGTCAAAAACTGGTTAATGATAATTATGTAAGCCTTTGCAAAACCAATCCGCTGAGCCTTTATATCTAAAAAATCACCGATAATTTTACTTTTTGGGCCAGGCGGTCTACATTTTTTCCTCTACTGTGACGATAGATATTTTAGGAGGGGATCGCATGGAACAAGAAGAATTGAGACTTCCGCTTGCGCAGGAGAGCATGACACGTCCTGCAGAAGGCAACATTGCCAATGGCTTGGTATGGGGCATCCTCATCAGCATTCCTTTATGGATTTCAGTTATAGGCTGGGTTATGGGTTTTTTGCACTAGAGCTTACAGCAGGGCTACTACTTCTAACAAATTGAAACTATACAATGAAGGCTGCCTCTTCGTGAAGAAGAAGCAGCCTTTTTGATATATAATTTATTTGTTTCACACAATAAATTATCCGTTCACTAGATTCGCCGATTGTATTTATTTGCGGAAGGCCAGTTCGAAATTCTCGCAGACTATCCGCATATCTGGATTAAAGGTCATACCATAAGCCTTCATCTCTCTAGTAAAATACGCTTCATGATGAAACCGCCATGATTCCAGGGTTCGGTCATCTTCCCCCTCGGAATAGGCAAATTCCGCAGTCACTTCGTGAAAGGGGATAATTTCACATTTTGTGGTTGTGATTATTCCGCGCGGGGCACCTATGCTGTCCAGCAGGATAGAATGTCCGCCAATAAAAGGCAAAGGCAGTCCGCGTACCTCATTCAACTCATAATTCATGGCCGTTCCGGTCTTGACTCCCCTTAGCACTAGTGCAAGCAGCTCATCGGCCAGCCGGGCATTGTCCCCAAATGACCAGGCACTGTCGTACAACGCTGCCGCTTCAGGATACTCCTCCAGATAAGCATTCCAGTATTCAGTGATTATAGGGTTTTCCTTCACGTTCTTCACCACGTTCTCTCTATAATTATTGCTCGGTTTCGTTCATCCAGCAGGCATACAGTTCATCCAGTTTCTCCTGAACGGCGTCCCGGATGAGCTGGAGCTCTGCGAGCTTATGTGCATCGCTGGAGATCAGCGGGGCAAGCATTTCAGTATCGATAGAGCCAATCTGCTCCTCCGTTTCGGCAATCCTCTGCTCCCAGTATCCTGGAGGGCGTGACTTCCCGGAGGCGGCAGCAGAGGAAGAACTGTTGCGTTTGGCTTCGCCCTTCTCCATTCGCCTTGCCTCTGAAGTGATAGCCTTAGCGTCAGATGGGTTGCTGCTGGACCTTAGGGCAGGATATGGTTGCAGTTCTCCTTTACTGCTGCTGTTCGAAGATAGCAAGCGTGCAGCCTTCTCAGCCTGCTTTTCCTTGAAATACTCGTAGTTCCCGGAGAAAGCGCTGAATCTTCCTTCCGCGATGGACCAGAGCTTCCCGAAGCAGCGGTTGATGAAATAACGGTCATGGGATACCGCCAGCACGGTGCCGGGGTATTCCTCGAGTGCCTCTTCCAGCGCCTCGCGGGAATCGATATCCAGATGATTGGTGGGTTCATCCAGAATCAGCAGATTCGGACGGCGGTGCATCAGCACTGCGAACCGCAGCCGTGTCCATTCGCCCCCGGAGAGACTTGCGATACTCTTGAACACATCACTTCCGTAAAAGAGAAACCGCGCCAGCTGTCCACGGGCTTCACCCTCCTCGAGACCTGCCTCCTCGCGGAAGTACCGCAGCACTGACAGTGTTCCGTCTTCGGGAACAGCTTCCTGTGCCAGATAGCCGACAACCGCTCTGGAGGCGAGTGTGCAGCTTCCCTCGTCTGGCAGTTCCTGGCCCAGAATGATCCGAAGCAGCGTACTTTTACCTGCGCCGTTGCCGCCGATCAGTGCAGTGGTCTCACCATACCGCAGAACTTCACTGGCTTTCGAGAAGAGGGTACGGTCTCCGTAGCTTTTGCCAATCCGGTCAAGAATGACAACCTGGTTACCGGTACGGTCCTCTTGCTGGAGCTGCAAATCCATAGCTTTGCGCTCCAGAATCGGACGTTTGACCTTTACCATCCGGTCTAGTGCCTTCTGCATTGAGGCAGCCCGGCGGTGGAAGGAAGGATTCGGCGGATTGGAGCGGTTGCCCCATTCAATTAGCCGTTTGATGCTTTCCTGCATCTGCTTGATTTTCTTTTGCTGCTCCTGGTAGTCGGCAAATTGCCGCAGCAGCCGGGCTTCCTTCTCGATCTGGTAGCCACTGTAATTGGTATGGAATGTGAAGGCTTCACCGTCTTCGATCTCAATCACTTTCTTCACTACAGCATCGAGGAAGTAGCGGTCATGGGAGATAGCTACTACTGTTCCGTCGTAATCCTGCAGGAACTGCTCCAGCCATTCGATGGCTTCCATATCCAGATGGTTCGTCGGCTCATCCAGCAGCAGAATATCCGGACGGCGCAGCAGCAGCTCCGCCAGGCCGACTTTGGTCTTCTCGCCGCCGGAGAGGGAAGAGAAGCGGCGGTCATATTGTCCGGCACCGATGCCAAGGCCTGTGGCTACGCGCTGGATAGAGGATTCAATTTCATAGCCTCCAGCGGCTTCAAATTTCTCCTGAAGCGTACCGTATTCCTTAAGCAGCCGATTCCAGCTCTGCCCGCTTGCGGCAGCATCCGGTACGGACATTTCCAGCTCGAGCTCCCTTAGGCGTGCCTGCCACTTCAGGGGTTCAGCAAAGCTCCGCTGAAGGACTGCATATACGGTTTCTTCGTCATTCACTTCCTGAATTTGGGCCAGCAATCCAACGATGCTGCCTTTACGGATGGAGATTTGCCCCTGCTCGGGACGTTCTTCGCCGCTGAGCAGATGGAAGAGGGTAGTTTTGCCGCAGCCGTTGCGGCCAATCAGGCCGATTTTTTCGCCTTGGCGTATATCAAAGGTAACAT
This sequence comes from Paenibacillus helianthi, assembly GCF_001909055.1. Taxonomy (GTDB): domain Bacteria; phylum Bacillota; class Bacilli; order Paenibacillales; family Paenibacillaceae; genus Paenibacillus_AQ; species Paenibacillus_AQ helianthi. The sequence continues at coordinate 4,457 of NZ_LVWI01000082.1, read as the reverse complement.
CGCTCAGCACGAGCTGGGCACCGTGGTATTTTTGAACATTTTGACATGAGATGATCATAGGTATTCTCCTTTTATAGGAATGCCCTATCGCTGCTCTGGTCCATCTTCAAAAACAAAAAGACCGCAGGGAAATTTCCCCGCGGTCTTGATCGTTCTCCGGTCTTATAGCGTCCGTTGAAGCGTAGGCAGGAAAGGCATTTCACAATGTTGTAGTGTTATTGAATTCTTGTAAATGGACAGACTTCTCCCGTTGTCGGCATTTACATGAACGATGCCAGCCATAATATTAATCAGCCGGCTGCTAACACTATTGGTCCGATTGTGATCCATTCCTCCTACACCTCCTTCATACAAATTTAGGAATAGTGTAACCAATATCGGCTGAATATGCAAGAGCAAAAGTAGAGCGCCTGTGCATATCTAATGGAATTCTTAAGTAGTATGAGTATATGGCAGAGGAAGATTTGCCAAATCAAACTAGGAAACGGGGACTTGGCGATGGCGATTTTTAACGGATTGCTGGGCAATGCCACCCAGGTGGCGCTGACAGATGTTCAGCGGGAATTCGCGCAGATTCTTGCGCCTCAGGAAAACATTGAGCGGGCCTATAAACTGGTCAGAGATATGTTCATATTTACGGATAAACGGCTGATTCTCGTGGATAAGCAAGGGGTAACCGGCAAAAAGACAGAATATCATTCGATCCCTTACAAAAGCATATCGCATTACTCTGTGGAGACGGCCGGTCACTTTGATCTGGATGCGGAGCTATGCCTGTATGTCTCGGGAAGCGCGTTACCGCTGAAGAAGACCTTCAATAAGTCCGTGAATATTTACGAGGTTCAGGCGGTGCTGTCCCAGTATATTTTAAAGTAAGCTCAGGGTGGCAAGGCTGCTAAACCGTATAACGGAGCACCAGTCCGCCATAGGTGAATGCAGCCAGGATCACCAGCGCAGGATGTAGTTTAAGCTTCTGTATCGCCCAATAGGCGATTGCAGCAATGATCAGCGTCTGCCAGATGCCGATGGATTCGGCGGGGCCTTTGGCCATTTTCAAGGTAAGTATAATCATCATAATAGCGATTACTGGTTGTACAAGCAGGGTCATGCCTTTCACTACGGGCGACTGCTTGTATTTTTGCATAACGCCCAGCAGGAAGATCAGTGCCGCCGCGGAAGGAACTACAGTAGCGATCAGCGCTGCGGCCATCCCCGGCCACCCGTAGACATCATAACCGACGAAAACAGCGATTTTGGTAGCGATCGGACCGGGCAGCGCATTGCCAAGTGCCAGCATATTTGAGAACTCCTGATCGGTAAGCCAGCCATAATGCGGCACGATTTCCTCATACATCAGCGGGATGGAGGAGGGGCCGCCGCCATACCCTAGCAGATTAGCCATAAAAAAGCCGTAAATCAGTTTTAGCCATTCCATTTAGGCGGTCCCTCCTTTTTGTTTTTTTGCGAGTATCCGGTAGTGAACGGTTCCATAACCGAGGAACAGCACGATCACAATCGCCGGATGGATATGCAACACTTCAAGCAGCACCAGGGCGAGCAGCAGAAAAGCGGCGCCGATCCGCTTGCCCAGGCCTTTAAAGGCTTTTTGGGCAAATTCGTAAGCCATGAGTCCCAGCATCACTGCGATGACAGGCGAAACGGCGGCGATCATTCCCCCCACTACCTTGGAACCGCTCAAATAGTTGACTGCGGAGAGGAGGGCGATCATGGCGATCCCGCTCGGGAGGATATGCGCCAGCACAGAGATGATTGCACCTCTGACTCCTTTCAGCTTATAGCCGAGATAGGCAGCCATCTTGGTGGCGATAGGGCCTGGAAGGGCATTCGCGATAGCCAGTGTTTCTCCGAATTCATCATCTGTCAGCCACCCGTAACGGGTCACGGCATCATGGCGGATTAAGGGAATCACGGAGGGCCCGCCGCCGTAACCGAGTATGCCCGTCCTGCACATAGCAACGGTGAGCTGTATATATGGGTTGTCTTTGTTGTTCACGTGACACCTCCTAATATATTTGCTGAGCGTTCCCAAAGTTGGCTTCATTCTTACAAAGCGGGTAGCGCAAGTGCAGACGAATCAGTTGGCAGGCTTGGTAGCTGCGTTGATTGCATTTGCCCCATACTCACCCCGGAGGCGATAGTCTGTTTTTTGAGCTTATTCTATACAATTCATCGGTTCCCAGCTACCTGGAGGAAGGCGGTTCCACGAAACTTTGTGCACAGCTCACAAAAAATAGGAGCGGCTCGTGCGTTTTCTTTTGCCCGGATTGACAAAGGTTTTTACGGTGCTGTTAAATGACACTAACTTGAACGACAAATGGGAGATGGGTAGCATGACGACAGGTCCTGTAATCGGCACAAAAACGATGGTGGTCAGCCCCCATTACCTGGCTTCTGCCGCCGGAGCGCGAATTCTGCAAAACGGAGGCAACGCCTTTGATGCGGCGGTAGCGGTCAGCGCAACGCTCGGTGTGGTCTATCCGCATATGACGGGACTGGGCGGCGATGCTTTTTGGCTCACTTACAGCGCTGGTGAAGGGCGTGTCCGGGCTTACAACGGCAGCGGACGTTCCGGTTACGGCGTCCGCAGAGACTGTTACGCCGGCGAGGATGCGATTCCGAGACGCGGGGTACGCAGTGCCATCACGGTACCCGGAATGGCGGACAGCTGGTCAGCCGTCCAGCGCGAGTATGGACGCCTGACCCTGGGGGAGGTACTGGAGCCGGCGATTGGCTACGCCGCGGGCGGTTTTCCGCTGTCGCCGGACCAATACGGCAACAGCATGCTGGCAGGAGCGGCGCTGTCACCGGCGGCGTCCGCGATCTATCTTCCCGGCGGTACGGTTCCGGCAGCCGGGAGCAGGTTTGTGCAGAAGCAGCTGGCTGCGTCGCTGCGGGTCCTGGCAGTTGGGGGCAGGGACGCCTTTTATAAGGGGAAGATCGCCGGAGATATAGGTCATTATATGCGGGCTTCCGGCGGGTATCTCACCCGCGAGGATTTTGCCGCTCATGAGGGGAACTGGGACGAGCCGATATCTACGGATTATCATGGCCACACGGTCTATCAGGTTCCGCCGAACTCTCAAGGGTTCACGGCGCTAATGGCGCTAAATATCCTGGAACACTACAATTTTGGAGACATCACGCATGGCTCCTATGAATATTACCACTTGCTGGTTGAGGCCTTGAAGCTGAGTTTCCGCGACCGGGACCGGGTACTCACGGATCCGGCATTCAGCAGGATTCCGCTGGAGCAGTTGCTGGATAAACGGTATGCAGAGCAATTGGCGGCTTCGATTTCACCTGCGAAGGCAGCAGCGCTTGGCAGTGAGCCGGTGGGCCGGGATACCGCCTTTGCGGCGGTAGTAGATGATGAAGGAAACGCAGTTTCCTTTATCCAAAGCCTGTACTTTGAATTTGGCTCAGGCATCGTTGCTGGCGATACGGGGATTCTGCTGCAGAACAGGGGCTCATTTTTCTCGCTGGACCCCGGGCACATCAATACGCTGGAGCCGCATAAGCGAACATTTCACACGTTGATGCCGGCGATGGCCTGCCGTGACGGCAAGCCGGCCTATCTCTATGGCACGCAGGGCGGGGAAGGCCAGCCGCAGACGCAGAGTCTGCTTCTGACCCGTATGCTGCATTACGGGATGGACCCCCAGGCGGCTGTGAACGCACCGCGTTTTGTATGGGGCAGAACCTGGGGCGAGCCCACCCAGGAGTTGAAGGTGGAGGGTAGAGTGGCACCCGCAGTGCTAAGCCAGCTATCTGAAGCCGGCCATCTGGTGCGCACCGTGGGGGACTATGATGGAATTGTAGGGCATGCTCATGCGATTGCTATCGATGGCAACGGCTATCGCAGCGGAGGAACAGATCCACGCTGCGATGGGGCCGCTATTGGCTGGTAGGCCGGGAGTAGGATGGATTTCTGTTCAAAGTAGAGCCTGTTGCACTTTGTACAGTAACGTAGACTTGAAGCTTGATGAACGTAGCGAAGCTCCTTGGAACTTAAGCGAAGTGGAAAAAGGTAAACTAAATTGGCTGTAACCCTGGCGACAGAAGGAGTTAATGGGATTTTGTACACCTAATTCAAGCATGTCATCCCAAATGTCCGCTGTCAGTAGAATTAGTGAGACTTTTCTTTTTAGCCCCCTAATCCATTTGGACACTTTTAACCACTTCAGATACACTAAAAGAAGTGGAGGAAGTATCCATGAAAAGACGATTTCGGTGCCCCATACAAACCAAGAAGGAGTTTGTGGTGGAGGTGCTCTCGGGGTATCGGATAGAGGCGGTAGCCCGGAAGCATGGCCTCTCTCCCAAGACCCTTGGAAACTGGGTTCGCCAATATCAGGATGAGGTGGATGACCTTATGGTAAGAAAACAAAACGAAACTAAGCAGATCCAGCAAGATGCGGCTCAATTTCAGGACCTCC
>NZ_LVWI01000081.1 GCF_001909055.1 Paenibacillus helianthi | reverse complement strand
CCGGAGGGTTCTTCACTGTTGTTCCAAGTTCTATACAGTTTCCTTGGCCTTCGTCTATAGTCGCGAGACTCGGCTCCCTCTTTTCCCCTTCGCAGGGCCTTTTTGACGACGCGGCAGGATTCACTTCATGTTGCGGCCTGGATTGTTGCTCGCCCGATCTCCGACCGGTACTTTTGTCGATGCGCTTTTACACACAGATTTCGCCATGTGCAAGCATCCTAGCTACAAAGGCGGCTTGGTCCCTCCTTGGGTTGGACTTTCACCAACTAGATAATGCGTGCCTCTGGGCACGCCAACACTAAAAAAAGAGAGGCCGCAACCTCTCTTAACCTAAATTTACCGCAGTCTGTATTCACCCTTTTCGTACTTAGCCTCTGGGAATATGTCTTCACTCCTAAGTCTCTCAGGCGAATCTATCCCACGGTATTGTGGTGGTTTATAGCACAAGTTCGAAAGATGTCTCTTTCACATCACGGGAACTCGATCCGATATATACCTTGAAATCCCCCGGTTCAGCTCCATACTTCAGCTCCGGATTCCAGTACACCAAATCCGCTGCAGTAATACTGAAACAGATTTCCTTCGCTTCACTTGCTGCTAACTGCACTTTATTGAATCCTTTTAGCTCTTTTACAGGACGGACCACACTGCCATAAAGATCCTGAATGTACATCTGAACGGTTTCTTCTCCCGGTACCTGTCCTGTATTGCTGACCGTGACGCTAGCGACTATCGTTTCTGAATCCGTCATCTGCGTTTGTGATAACCGTATGTCCGAAATCTCAAAAGATGTATAGCTTAGGCCGTAACCGAACGGGTATAGCGGGTCATTGGAGCCATCGATGTATCTGGAAAAGAACTTTTCCCCTTTATTGTTTTCCGTTACGGGTCTCCCTGTTTTATAGTGGCTATAGTATACCGGTACTTGTCCGATATGGGCGGGAAAACTCATTGTCAGTTTGCCGGTTGGATTATAGTGGCCTAAGAGCACATCGGCTATGGCATGCCCGGCTTGTGATCCCAGAAACCAGGTCTCTACAATGGCATCCACATGACGCTCGAACCAATCTAATACCAGGGGTCTTCCATTGGTCAGGACCAGTACAGTCGGCTTGCCTACACGAACAATGGCTTCCGCTAGCTCCTGCTGCACCTGCGGCAGCGTTATATCCATGCGGGACGCCGCCTCACCAGACATTTCGCTGCTCTCTCCAAGTGCCAGAATGACGATATCCGCTTGTTCCGCCGCTGCAACAGCCCGTTCGATTCCCCCATCCACTGCTTCTTCAACCTTACATCCCGCTTCCATCAGCAGATGTGTCTTCGGAAATCCTTTCGCCTCCAGACCCTCTCTCAGCGTAACCGTCTCCTTCGAATACCGGGACCACTGCCAGGGGCCGAGCATATCCTTGCTATCACCGAATGGACCAATGACCGCCAGCTTTTGTTTCTTGTCTGCAAGCGGGAGAGCGCCGTTATTCTTCAACAGGACAATAGACTTCTGAGCTAACTTTCGGCTTGCCTCCAAATGCATCGGATGGAAGTGGTATTCCTTCTCTTTCTCCGGACGAACATAGCGAAACGGATCATCCATAATGCCGATCTTGTACTTAAAGGTCAATATGCGCCGTACAGCTTCATTTAATTGTTCCTCCACAACGAAGCCCCGTTCTATTAATTCATGCAGATGGTCATATGAACGGGTCACCATTTCTATATCCATGGTTGCCTCAAGCGCCTTTTGAGCTGCTTCCTTGCTGTCTTTTGCATTTCCATGAGCGACAATTTCATCTATCGCACCATAATCCGAGATCAATATCCCGTCAAAGCCCAGCTCTTTTCGAAGCAATTCGTTAAGAATGTACCGGTTGCCTGCCACCGGCACGCCTTGGTACGTATTAAAGGAATTCATAACCGATCCTGCGCCGGCTTCAATCCCCGCCTGGAATGGCGGTAAGAATACATTGCGGAGCGTACCTTCCGAAATATCCACTGTATTGTAATCCCGGCCTGCTTCTGCAGCCCCGTATGCCACGAAATGCTTCAAACAAGCAATGATCGTCTCCGGATCAAACAGGCTCTCCCCCTGGAATCCTTCGACTTGAGCTTTGGCGATTAGGCTGCCCAGATAGGGATCTTCGCCAGCACCTTCCACGACACGGCCCCATCTCGGGTCTCTGGTTATATCAACCATGGGTCCGTGATTATACGTTATACCGGTAGCACTGGCTTCTTTCGAGGCAATCGCGTTAGCTTCTCTGATTGCTGCCATATCCCAGCTGCAGGACCAGGCAAGCGGAACCGGAAAAATCGTCTGAAAGCCGTGGATCACGTCAAAGTTAAATAATAATGGGATACCGTGGGGGGATCGTTCGACCGCGATTTTCTGCAATTCGAACACGCGGTTACTGTTTACGGCAGAGAGTATTGAGCCTACCCGGCCTTCCATTATCAGTTTTTCTGGCGTTTCAGACTCGATATCTGATCCTAGGGAGAGGTTCGTAGACATACACTGGCTCATCTGACCGATTTTATCGGTAATGGACATCTTGTTAAGCAGGATTTCTACTGCTTCACGGATCTCTTGATCGTTCCGTGGCTTCACATCACTTTTTCGGTAAGGAGAGAGCGTTGAAATCAGCAAATCTTCAAGGGATGGACCGGTCCCTTTCATACCCTTCACGAAGAAGGCCTCCTGGTATGGAAGTTTGATTCTGCCCTGGAATTCCTGATCTTCAAAGGCCAAATCAAATTCGAAGGATTCGCCGGGGACAAACTGGGAGATCCCTCTGGCTTGCAATAGATTCCCTTCAACTGTCACCGTGTGGATCTCCACTGGAAACGGAAAAGGCTCTAAGATAACGGATAATGTAATATCTTCTTTTTTATCAATGATGAACTGCATCTTTATCGTAGTATCCGGGGTTTGATGCAGAAAATGCCAAGTACCAATCATACGAATCAACTCACTTTCAAGGATGATTTTGAAGGGGAACAGGCTTTATTTCTTTTCTGCAGGAACTCTTCAGCTTGGAATTGCAACACATGTTCCGGATTACGGTTGCGGAAGCATATTACTATGCGCTGAGGCAAGGCTCCTCCAGATATGTTTTTCTCTCCGTTCTTATTGTAATAGGCCTGAATGTCTACCCCTACAGGGGAAAGCTTCGATACTCTTTAATATCTTTAGATAACGCTGTCTTCTCAGCAAATCATTAATGAGGTAGCGAAGCATTTCTCGGGATCAGAGGTTCGATGCGAGAAATTGCCAAGTACCGATCATACGATTCAACTCAATTTTCATGTTAAATGAATCAACCCTTGACCGCACCGAAGGCCAAACCTTTTACGAAATACTTCTGAAAGAAAGGATACGCAATCATGATTGGAGCGATGCTGATCACGGCAATCGCCATACGGAACGCTTCGCTCGGCAACTCTTGCATTGACCCGCTTGCCAATGAACTCACTTTACTATTGTTGGCCAGAAACTGAATGTTGCTCATCAGTTGGTTCATCACGGTTTGCAAGCTGTATAGTTTGGGATTTGTAAGGTAGATCAGGCCATTGAACCAGTCATTCCAATACATAAGTCCCTGCAACAGGCCGACCACCGCCAAAATGGGCAAGGAGAGCGGCAATACGATTTTGCGGTAAATTGTAAACTCTGTGGCACCGTCTATACTCGCCGATTCCAGAACCGAGGACGGTACGGTCGTCATGAAAAAGCCTCTCATCATCATCACGCTAAATCCATTCATTAATAGCCCAGGTACAATAAGCGCTGCCAGTGTATTTTTAATATGAAACAGCTGGGTATAGATGATATAAGTCGGTGCCAGTCCGCCGTTAAACAACAAGGTAAAGAACAGAAGAAAAGCAACGATATTGCCACCAGGTAAATCCCGGCGGGAAAGAGGATAAGCCAGCATTGACGTAATGAGCAAACTGGCTGCAGTTCCGAATACGGTGACAAAAATAGTGATTCCATAGGCATTAAAGATTAATGAGGATTGCTGCCATATATATTCATAAGCCGCAAAGCTTATCTCCTTCGGAAAGAAGGAGTATCCGTTCTGAATAATGGATTGCTCATCGGTTATAGATGAAATGAAAAGAAGTAAGAATGGACCTACGCAGGCAAGAGATAACAACAGCAAAACGATATGAGAACCCCATTGCCACAAACGATTTTCACGATACATAATGATTCCCTCCTAGAATAAAGCATTATCCTTGCTCAATTTTCGAACCGCATAATTCGAAAGGATGACAAGAATGAAGCCAACAACAGATTGATACAACCCTGCCGCTGCTGACATCCCGATATCTCCAAGCTGCATGAGTGCCCGGAACACGTACGTATCAATGACGTTAGTCGTACTGAATAGAGCCCCCGAGTTCATTGGCACTTGATAAAACAATCCGAAGTCTGAGTAGAAGATGCGTCCTATACTAAGCAGTGTCATCATGATAATGATGGGAGTTATTAACGGGACCGTGATCTTTCGTATTTGCTGCCACTTACTCGCCCCATCTAGCATAGCCGCTTCATAGTAATCCTTATCAATACCAATGATGGCGGCCAAATAAACTACACAGGAGAAGCCAATGCCTTTCCATAAGTTCACAATGACCAGGATAAATGGCCAAAACTTGGGCTCATTGTACCAAGAGACGGGGTCTATCCCCAGTGCCGGCAGTATCGTCTTATTCATTAGGCCCACATTGACGCTTAATAACGAATACACCAGGTAACTTACTAAAACCATAGAAATCAAATAAGGAAGCAGTAAAACACTTTGATAGAACTTGACTGCCAGTTTATTCTTGATTTCATTCAAGAGAATAGCAGTTCCAACACCAGCAATCAGACCCAGCACAATAAATGCTGTATTGTACAGAATCGTGTTACGAGTAATGAGATAAGCATCAGATGATGAAAATAAAAACTTAAAGTTCTGCATACCGTTCCAGTCGCTTCCCCAGATACCCTTCGCAAAATTAATATCTTTAAACGCAATGGTGATACCATACATGGGCAGATAGTTATTTATGAGCAGATATGCAACCCCCGGTAACATCATTAAATAAAGGGGACTGTATTTCCATATTTTCTTCCTCGCATTACCCAGTCTGCTATTCATCGATCAAAACGCACTCCCTTCGATCTCAACCTTGTAAACTAACCGTTTAAAAGCACTGGCAGGAAGTAGAAACGGTCATGCAGCCGCATGACCGTTTCTACCATTACAAATACCTCGTTATTGCTTTGCTTTTGCCCATTCATCGAGTTGTTTTTGCTTTTCCGTGATGACCTTGTCGATCCCGGCTGTTTTCAAGTTTTCTATAAACTTTGGCAGAATTTTATCCGGGTCAACGCTTCCCGTTTCAAGAGGGAGGGCATATTGGGTGATCACATTTCCGATGGCAGCAACCTCTGTCTTAACCGGCGTAGGGTCGAATGTGAAACCCAATGCTTTCGATTTGGTCGCCGACGCATTAAACTGTTTCACTTTCTCCCACAAGTCGGGGTCGGTCCCATTCCAGAGGTAGGAAAGAAATTGATTGCCGAACAGCCATCCCATATTCATGTAATATCCCGAAGTCTGAGCATCCACACCTTCGGGAAAATCAATGATATTCCCGGACTTGACTACATAATGTTTCCCCTCAATTCCCCAAATCAGCAAGTTCACTATATCTTTATCGGAGTACATCAGGTTAAGAAACTCCATTGCTTTGTCCGGAGCCTTTGAGTTTACAGTGATCCCCCACATCGTATTCGTTATTTGCGACGTCGTGGATACTGCGGGTTGCGAGAATGCTACGGTTTTCATAGGTACACCGCCAGCGGGAGTTTCAGCAAGTACTGCTGCAGGGTGCGCACTAAGTAAATATGCGAAGGCTTGATTTGATTTAATCAGATCGGACGGGTTCGTTTGATTGGTCGAGGCATCCTGAAGAATCAAACCTTCTTTATACCACTTTCTGAGCATTTGAAGCTGCTCGGCATATTCTTTTGTCTCATAAAGATTGACCACTTTTAAATCATTATCATAGTTAGGCAGAACGCCGAGTTGATTACTGAGATCGTCAAATGTTTTGTAGTTATTTAGTATTGATGCGCCTACAGTCGACGGGATTAAAGGAGCAATATTGGGTTCGCCGGCTTTAACTGTTTTAAATACATCTTCCAAATCTTCAAGTGTTTGAAATTTGCCGGTATCAATTTGGTACTTTTCCACAATATCCTTACGCATTGAAACACCATTAACAGTGGCCATTTCATGCAGAGTTGGTACGCCATAAATAGAGCCCTTCACTTTTGATGCTTCTAGATAAGCCGGATCCAATGCTGCGGTAATCCCTTGCCCATGTTTTTTCAGAAGTTCGTCAATAGGAATTAATTGACCTTGTGCGATCGCTGAGTTGTAATTATAAATAGTGGGCATCAGATCAAGTTTTTCACCGCTGGAAAACATCAAATTCGTCTGCTGCATCCAATTCGAAAAACTAATGGGCAGTAATTTCACCCTAACATTAATTTTCTCCTGAGCAATCTTGTTAACGGCATCCTCAATAAGAGACATATCTTTTGGTAGTGTACCAAAAATCGGAAACGCGACCGTTAATTCAGTCGGTTTTTCCGCAGGTGCTGCAGACTGACTCGAATCCGCCGTCGCTCCTTTACTATTATCATTTCCACTATTACTGCTGTTATTGTTACCACCGCAAGCGGACAATAGCAGCATGGAACTGGCGAGCATCACACTCAACAACTTCAGTCTTTTCTTCATAATTCTCCCCCATTAATCATAGATTCCCTACTTATGAAACCGTTAACAAAAAGGAGTTAAGTAGTGGATAGTTATATTTTACTTTGGGCCACGTTTCGAATCCGCTCCTCGAACGACTTTCCATTATTCATTTGACGACTAACATTCCACATATAAACAAACCAGTCAAGCTGAACTTGACTGGTTTCATTATTAGATAATTCATAAATTTTGATTCAACTATGCAGTGTTTTTTGATGTACCTGACGATATTCATTAGGATTCAAATTAGTATGCTTCTTGAAGGTTCGTGAGAAATGGGAAAAATTCGAATATCCAATTTGGGATGCTACTGCACTGATCGGCATATCAGTCTTCACAAGAAGTTCTTGCGCAATTCTTAGCCTTTCTTGTAATAAATAATCTGATATGGCCATTCCCGTTTCTTTTTTAAATATACGGGTCAAATAATCCGGATTAAGATACACATGATTGGCAATTTCTTCTCGCGAGAGATCCTTTGAAATATGAAGATTGATAAATTGGATCACTCTTTGTACCACGCTTTGGGACTGCTCAAGGGAAAGGATATACTCCTTCGCTTTAATGACAGTATACTTCACCCATACTTGCAAATGGGTCACGGAACGGGTTGCGTTTTCACTTACCTCCTGGGAGTTGAGATCGCTGAAAAGTTGGTGTGCCTGTATTCCTTTTGTCTGGAGGATATAATGCATCATTTGTTGGAAATTCTGATAGAATCGTTTCAAAAAATCCGCATTTAAAACGTCCTTATCCACCCCGTTTAAATATTGCATCGCTTCTGTTAATACTTTATCAAAGGCTCCCTCCTCTAACATAACAGACCATAACCTTATGTCAGCCGGCTTATAGTCGAAGGAGTGTACTTTAGGCTTTGATAGCAAAAGAACCTTATTACTGTATGCAACATTATTTCTTTCCATTTCTTTGAGCTTGCTCACCGTTTCTAACATTCCATGCCCATGAACTTTCTCCCCAATGTAACAGGAAATATCACAATAGAAATAGTGACTACATGCCTCAATATAACGTTGGCTTGATTCTTCCAACTCGGATATATCCTCTTGCTTTTCATCAATTGGAATGATAACCAGTATTCTTCTGTTGCCTAATGAAATAATCGTTCGATCTTTGCGGGATTCAAGGAGGATCTCCTCCGCTAAATTTTTGAGGGCATACTCCAGTATTTTTTCATCCCGGAGACTTAACGGTTTGTACCATCTCTGAATACTCAAGAGAACAGGTATAAAAACCATATCCTCAAAATAAGAAATATTCCTGTCTGCCGCGGCTTGACTAATGGCTTTCGGATTTGAAGGAACCGTTTGGTTCAATATATCCTGCCAGAAACGTTCAATTAACATCGGTTGATTTTGAAACCAGAATTGCCCGAATTGGCTGTATTGAACCATTTCTGATTCCTTATTAATCTTATCTATCGCCCTTTCAAGTACTTTTTCCAGCTCCGCAAAAGGTACCGGCTTCAGAATGTAATCAAGACCTCCTAACTGAAGGGCCTGCTTAGCGTATTTAAAATCCGCATGACAAGTTAAAAATATCGTTTCCGTTGATGGATAACATTCTCTAACCCATTCTGCCAACTCCAGACCAGTTGCCTGCGGCATTTCAATATCGCAAAGCATGATGTCAATATGTTCTTGAACGAATATTTCTTTGGCTTGTCTTACGGTATACGCTTTGAATACAGCAGTAATCCCCAGCTTGTTCCAATCGACGCCTGAGTAAATTCCTTCTACCGCATGGATTTCATCATCAACGATCAATATTTGATACATTCGCCGATCCATCTCCCGGATATGCCTCCTCCTGATAAGGAAGCTTGATTTCGATTACAGCCCCGTTCGGGTAGCCATTATAACATGATATGGAGGCATTCTCACCGTATAAAAACGATAACCTCTTCTTAACATTCCAAATCCCGATATGTTCACCTTGCTCATCTACAATCCGATTCCCCAAATTAATATCAGCCAAAACTTGATCCGAAAACCCCCTGCCTGTATCTCTAATAATAATTTCTACATAAGGGGTTAAACTTGTTTCCTTTAAATCGAGTGTTACAGAAAGATCCAAGGGTTCTTCCAATGTAATACCGTACTTGATCGAATTTTCCAGAAAAGTTTGAATCAACAATGGCGGAATCTGAATCTCTTCCAAAAAGTCCGGGTACTCAATTCTGCATTTCAACTGATCAGGAAATCGCATTTCTTGAATCCGAATGTAGTTACGCACATGCTGTAGCTCCTCCTTTAAGGAGACAAAGGACAGATTACTGCGAAACATAAAGCGAAAATATCCTACTAAACATAGAGTCATTTCTTGAATCAACTCATAATTCTTCACCTGAGCCAGGTTAAACAATATATTTAATGTATTCATAAAAAAATGAGGATTTATCTGTAGTTGGAGATGCTGTAGTTCAGCCTTTTGTTTACTCAATTGCTCTTCGTAGACGTTTATTTTTAATTCTTCTATTTGCGACATCATTCTATCAAAGGTTTGATTTACCAGAAGAAATTCATCTGAAGTATTATTATTCCCTATTCGAACATTAACAAAACCTTTGTTGATTCTATTCATGGCTTTGATCAGTCGTTTAAGCGGGACTAACAATATCCGATGCAGAAACATTAGACTGAGTGGCAATAAAGCAATGGCTGCGAAGGATAACCATCTTATCAATTGAGTCATCATCGGCAGATTCTGCAAAATCTGCTCGTTCATAATGGTAGCCGCCAGAGCAAAATCACCTCTTTGGGATGCTTCACCAACAACCAATATATTATTATTCCTTCCGGTAAAATAATACTGCTGGAATCCTTGTGAAAGATCCACCTGCTCATCTTGAAGCAAAGTGGTGTTAACCATAGGCTCCCCTTGAGCGGTAACGAGTAACGCACTGCCTTTTGTACCAAGATCAATCAAGCTCATCGGACCCAGGAGCGTCTTCGCTTTTACCCAAGCTCCAATGTAAAGATTACCCGATTTTATTGTACGAAGAATGTAGAATGTGTTTCCGATTTCTTTAACATACCATTTAGGATTTGTCGGCTTGGAAGAGTCTGCAAGCTGATTTAAATGCTGAATAAGAGAGTTATCTACTTCTACTTTTTCTGAATAGGTAATGGAAGACTGGCTAACACTTAGCAGGTCTTGACGATCCTTTTGAAAAATGAAAAAGGCGTCAATTGATTTATAAAAAAGAATATTATTCAATAAATTAAGCGATAAATTATGTTTCGCAAGCTGGTAATCATCTTCAGAGTTAGGACTATCCATAGACTGAATATCAAAATTCAATGTCGCCAAGCCTAATACATTTTTTTCCGCAGCCTCCAGCTGAGTATCGATCTGTCCCATATATAAAGAGATCAAGTTTTTATTGGAGATAGCTACTTGGTTATGTACGACATTAATGCTGTAATAGTTGTTATAAATGAGCAAGGTAAGAAGAGGAACGGTAACTAGGACTAACCCCGCGACCAGTTTTAAACGAATAGAGTTCCAGGAAATATGAGGGAATCGAATACCCATCAAACACCCTCCTTTTTATCTATGCCCCGCCAAGTCATGACAGGCAGATGTTCATATAGCTTTCTTAAAAAAGGATATCTCTTATAGTGTCAAACTTTTAAAGGTTTACGTCTACCGCTTTAACGACCTTTCTTTATACATTTTCCGATATTATTTTCTTATATCCTCCATTCCATTCTCTGTCCAACCCGTATATATTAGATTCATCTTTTGTTTCAAAAGAACTGGAGCATGTTTAGTAGCATAAATATTAAATTCGGACATGACCTTTTAAGAGCAATGGATCATGTCGCTGCTTCTACTGGCTCTGCGTGCCATTACACTCAATAGTATATATGCCGAAAAGCCCCGCTTCGCGTTAAGGGAAGGACAACGATTGAATTTATAGTCTCCGCACTAAAATAAGTGATCGCCCTGCACCTGCCGCTTTAAATTGTAATCAGTGTATACAAAAAACGGCAGCAATTAGGCTATGCTGCCGTGTAAAAGTTAATATAACAATGATCTTGATATGGAAAAATTAAATATATTATGAAAATTAATCTATGAAAATCTACCTAACAGCTATCCTTACCCGCACCGGCTATATCCGCAATTGCTGCAGGTCTTGCAGCCTTCGATGTTAATCAGCGAGGCGCTGCCGCAGGATGGGCAGAGGTCGCGGGAGGCGGTGGCGTGGCTATGTGTACCGTGACCGCCGTGACCGTCATCTGTGGAGGCTGCCGCTGGCACGCTTGAGTTCAATTCTGCATTCCAAGTTTCATTGAAATCAAGCTCCAGAGTAGCCGCGATTGGAGCAGGCACATCGTCTTCATGGGCGTTGTTCTGCACATGGGTTTCCAGGGCTTTGGCTACTGCGTCGGCGATGGACTCGACACGGTTCGCGCCGAAGCCGATGGCGCCGGAGCCGCCGATGCCTTTGAGATGCTTGATCAGCAGCTCAACCTTCTCGCCATGGTCGCCGTAGCGTAGGAACAGCGAGCAGACACGGCCCAGCGCTTCGGCCATGGCGAAGACGTCGGAGCCGGCCTTGCCGACATTCAGGAAGATTTCGGCCGGAATGCCATCCAGGTCGTTAATGGTGATATACGCCATACCAAATGGCGTGTTGATCTTATAGGTAGCGCCGCGCAGGACCTGCGGGCGTTTTTTGTATTGTTTGTCTCCGCTGCCTGTGGTGCTGGCTTGCGGTGCTGGAGCTGCCGCTACAACTGCGCTGGCTGTTACAGCCGGTGCAGCAGGTTCAGCGGCTGGAGCTGCGGCTTCCGCTGCCGGAGTTTCCTTCTTGTCTTCCTTCTTCGACGTTTCCAGAATCTGTACGTCACGGCTACCGTCACGGTAGATCGTTACGCCTTTACAGCCCAGATCAAAGGCCATTTCGTACAACTCTGCGGTTTCCTCAACGGTGAAATCGGACGGGCAGTTCGCCGTCTTGGAGATCGAGCTGTCCACCCAGCGCTGGATCGCCGCCTGTGCGCGGATATGATCCTTCGCGGACAGATCCATCGAAGTTACGAAGTAGTCAGGAAGCTCTTCCCCCGGATGGGCTTCCAGCCATTCCTGGGCAATCGGCACGAACTGCTCGTCGTAGCCGAGACGGCTCTGACGGAAATATTTGAAGGCGAAATACGGCTCAATGCCGGTCGATGTGCCTACCATGGTACCCGTGCTGCCTGTAGGTGCCTGGGTGATCACAGTAACATTGCGCATGCCGTGCTTGCGGATGGATTCGCCGACTTCAGGGTAGGTTTCGGTGATGTTTTTCATGAATCCGCTGAGCAGATATTTCTCTGTGTCAAAGGCCTGGAACGAACCCTTCTCGCCGGCAATTCCGGACGAGGCCAGGTAAGCTTCGCGTGCCATGAAACCGTAGAGCTTGTCCAGGAACTCCAGGGATTCCGGGCTGCCATAACGGATGTTCAGCTTGATCATCAGCTCGGCCAGACCCATGGTGCCCAGACCTACACGGCGTTCCAGCTTCTGGTTCGCTTCATTTTCCGGGAAGTGGTAAGGAGTCTTGTCGATAACATTGTCCAGAAAACGTACAGAATAGCGGGTGGTTGTCGCCAGATCGGCCCAATCTACATCATGATTCTCCGCGTCATAGAACTTGGAGAGGTTGATGGCGGACAGATTACATACGCCCCAGCCCGGAAGACCCTGCTCGCCGCATGGATTGGTGCAAATAATCGGGTTGAAATACCAGCTGTTGGACATCTGGTTGTAGTACTCCATGAATACAACACCCGGCTCCGCCGATTTCCATGCCGATTCAATAATGGTATGCCATACCTCACGCGCCTTGACTGTGCGGTAAGGAATCACGGCCCGGCCGTCGGCCTTCCATTTATCCAGATCGCCGTCCCAAATGGTATCGTAATCCGGATCTGTCGTATCCGGGAATACCAGCTCCCAGTCCAGATCTTCCTTCACTGCCTTCATAAAAGCGTTGCTCACGCATACCGACAGGTTGGCGTTCGTCACCTGACCCATCGTCTGCTTCACGGTAATGAAATCAACCACATCGGGGTGCCAGTCATTGATCATCAGCATCAGCGCGCCGCGTCGGCTTCCGCCTTGTTCAATTAGTCCAGTGGTGTAGCTGAACAATCCGCCCCAGGATACGGATCCGCTGGACGAACCATTGACACCTCTTACGATAGCGCGGCGCGGGCGAAGCGAGGACAGGTTAATGCCTACGCCGCCGCCGCGGGCCATGATCTCAGTCATTTCAGACAGCGTCTGCATAATGCCCCCACGGCTGTCTTTTGGCGAAGGAACGACATAACAGTTGAACAGGGTCAGTTCTTCACTTGCCCCGGCACCTGCTGCAATGCGTCCGCCCGGAACAAGCTTCCAGTCATCCAGAATAGACCGGAATTTGCCTGTCCATTCTTCCTGAAGCTCAGGGGTTTTCTCTACTGAAGCCATGGCGGATGCGAGCCGGTCCCACATTTCCTCCGGGGTCTTTTCTATGTTAAGTGTAAGCTTCTCCACATCTGACTGTACAAGCTCGCCACTGCGCGTTTTTACAGTTACCGTACGGCCGTTCCGTTCAACAATTTCCCCGACTTCCTTGGTAGGGAACTTCGGATCGTCTTTCGTCAGCACGAGCACAACATCGCCTACCTTGGCATTGTTGTTGTCTGCATCCTTCCAGGCATAACGGTCCAAAAATATTTTTTCGCTCAGACCTTCAAGACGCTGTTTGCGTTCCACTGTACTCAATAGAAAAACCTCCCGGATATTGTGATATGTAAAACTCTCCAAGTGGAAACGGCTTCGCCGTCCTTTTAAGGGACAGAATCCGTTTCAGCGTGAAATATAAGGATGATTTATAGCGTGAAACATATAAATCCTTATATTTCAAGAAATATAAGGATCGGCCGGCCTCACGGAGCGGTATAACCCTCATATTCCAACCGGAACTCGGCGGATTGTGACTGCACCCGGCTTGGACGCAGAAAGATCCTCTTGTCAATAAAAAATAACCGAAAATTGCCCGGTGTAATCAAAATTTCAAGCATTTGTAACAATATATTGTGTCAGTCAGCTTTTAAACTATACCACATATTGTGTGGAAGGTCTTTTTCGAAAATAGGAGCCTCTCAGCGAAATTTCGGCAAAAGATGGCACATTTACTCCCTCTTGCTCGCTATTTTACAACATCGGACCGAAAATAGCAGGTTATGAAACCTTTCTTTTAAGAGCATACTACTGCTACACATTCCGATATGAACCAAGCGCCGGAGGAGGCTGCAACATGACGCAATTATTCCGTAATCCATTACCGGAAGAGGACCCGACCAACGATAGCGTGCTGCCTGTACCTCTGTCATTCGAGCGAAAATGGCTGGATGAATTAGAGTCAAGTCTGGAGAAGGGCGGCCCTTGGGGCAATTGGAGACTATCCCGGTTGGCCATTCAAGGTGAGAAATCCGGGCTCGTAACCAGCTTTGATGAGCTGCAGTGTATGAAGCATCTGTCCGGACTCTCCCCGCTCCCCCACCAGCTCGATACCGCTCACAAGGTACTATTCCAAATGTCCGGGCGCGCCATCCTCGCCGATGAGGTAGGGCTTGGCAAGACGATTGAAGCCGGACTCGTGCTGAAGGAATATCTGGTACGGGGGCTTGTGACAAGGGTCCTCATTCTCGTTCCTGCATCACTGGTGCTTCAATGGGTACGCGAGCTGAACACCAAATTCGGCATTTCTGCAGTAGCCCAGAAGAAAGCCTACTCCTGGGATAACTCTATTGTAGTCGCCTCCATGGATACCGCTAAGCGGGATCCGCATAAGGAAATACTGCTGAATCATGAATACGACATGCTGATTATTGACGAAGCCCATAAACTCAAGAACAAGAAATCAACTAATTATCTGTTCGTCCAGCAGCTACGCAAAAAATATTGTCTCCTGCTCACCGCCACGCCGGTTCAGAATGATCTGGGTGAGCTGTTCAATCTAATCACGCTGCTGAAGCCGGGTCAGCTCGGAAATCAGGGGGACTTCGCCACTAATTTCGTGGTAGACAAGCGCCAGCCGAAGAATGAGGTTCAGCTGCGGGGCGAGCTATCCAAGGTCATGATCCGCAACCGCCGCGGCGAAGGTCCGGTCAACTTCACAAAGCGCAAAGTGCGCAATATTCCGCTCACGCTCTCACCGGAGGAGAAAGTATTATATGACGGGGTTACCGCCTTTGTCAAAGACCAGTATCAGGAAGCGGGCGGCAATCTCAGCAGCATGCTCTCCCTGGTCACGCTTCAGCGCGAGGTGTGCAGTAGCCGTGATGCCGTATTTATCACCCTGGTCAACCTGATCAAAAAGCTTCCGGCCGACTCGCCAAAACGCGAGCGGATGATGGAGCTGCTCCAGACCCTCCGGACGGTCAAGACGAACACAAAAGCTGAGAAAACCATGGAGCTGATCCGGGGGATGAACGAAAAGGTAATTGTCTTCACCGAATATCGGGCTACTCAGGAGTACCTGCTCCAGTACTTCCGCGATCACGGTCTCCAGTGCGTAACCTACTCCGGCGGCATGAACCGGGGCAAAAAAGACTGGATGATGGATCTCTTCCGCGGCCGCGCCCAGGTGATGATTGCCACCGAAGCCGGAGGCGAAGGCATCAACCTGCAATTCTGCCACCATATGATCAATTTTGATCTGCCCTGGAATCCGATGCGGGTGGAGCAGCGGATTGGCCGTGTACACCGGCTGGGACAGGAGAATGATGTGGTGATCTACAATCTTTCGACGGAAGGCACCATTGAGGAGCATATCCTTCATCTGCTGCATGAGAAGATCAATATGTTTGAGATGGTCATCGGCGGACTGGATGTTATTCTGGAACGTTTTGAGAAGAAGGAATCTTTGGAGAAAAGCCTGTACAAGATCATGCTCGAAGCCCGCAGCGACGAGGAGCTGCGCAGCGGACTGGACCATATCGGCGAATCGCTGAGCGAGCTGACACACGGAGTACGGGACGAAAGCGAGGCTGGAGCATGACACTTACGCCACAGGAAGTGCGAAAGCAAGTCATGGATTATCTGGAGGCCACAGAGTGCTCGATTATCGAAGTGTCGCCACTGCATGTGACGGTGAAGCTCTCGCCGCGCGCGGACCGGATGCTCACAGACCGGCCTTATTATTGGGGGTTTGTCGAGCGGACGGGCACCCCGCCGGAAACGCTGTCGTTCACCTTCGTCTTCGATCCGGAGAAATACGATCATTTGGCGGCAGCCGCTCAGGCGGCCCCGACCTCCAGACAGCCGCGCGGAGCGGGGGACCGCACAGCCGCGGCTGGACTGCCGGCCGGAGCTGGCGCGGCCGGGATGGAAGCCGGGGCGGACACCGGCGGCACCACTACCGGCGGGCCTCTAGCCGGGACGGCACCACCGGAGGGCTCGGCTGATCCGCAGGACAGCATCCTTGCCCGCTTCTTCGGGTTCGTTCCGCCACTCCCCCGGATCGGTCCCGGCATGATCAGACGCGAGGACGTCACCTACGGCAGCAAGCGGCTGGGGCAGATCTGGTCAGCCGCCCGGGAGGAAGGCAAATGCCTGCAGCTCTTCGAGGATCCGGGAAGCAGACAGCGGATGACCTTATTCTCGGCAGCCTATGAGCCTTGGCTCGCCGTCTGCTACAAAGTGGAAATGAGCTGTGACCTGAAGCGGGAGGAGCTGCATTTCATCGGCGTCTCGCTCACCTCTGGCCTGATTGTCCCGGACTTCGAAGCGAAGCTGGGGTCACGTGAATTGACGCCGCGCTTGCCCGAAAATATTCACATAGAGCCCTCCGGGCTGAGCCTTGCTGCCGGAGCCGACAAGCTGGAGGGCTATCTTACTTCCAAGCTGGCTCTGCTGGACTACACCTGGGCCGAGGAAGCGCGTGAACGGCTGCGGCTGGAGCTGAGCATTGTAGATATCTATTATGAGGAGCTGCTTAAGGAGCAGGATGAGGAGAAACGGCTGGCGATCCTTGAGCAGTACAACCGCCGCCGCAAGGAGACAGCCTGGCAGTATGAGCCGCAGATTGCAGTTTCTGCCGTCACCTACGGCTTGTTCCATCTGCGGAGCACATAAGATGCGACCCGGCTCGCTAAAAGCAGGCAAAAAAACAGCGGAATTCCTGCACCGCCGCGGACAGCAAGCAACAGCCTTTTCAGAGCTTGTCCTCTACAATACAATCAGTACTTCCGACAAGTGGAAACGGCTTCGCCATCTTTTTATGGATGGTATTCGATTCAGCGAGAAATAGAAGGATGATTTATAGCGTGAAACATATTAATCCTTATATTTTAAGAAAGGTGAACGCCAAATGAAGATAAAAACTAGGCAGAAGGACGCTCTCGGATACCGTGCACGCCTCCTTCTCTGCCTGTGTCTGGGTCTGATGCTGTTCTCAGCCTCTGCATTCCCTGCGGAGCTGTCAGCCACAGGGACCCGGGTGACCGTCACACAAGCGGTCTCCAAAGCCTATCTGCCTTTACTTGAGATGACACCCGTTGCCTCACCGGAATCCTTGCAGGATTTCGCCAGTCAAACGATTAGCAAGCTGTCGGCCAATCCTCCCTTCACGGGCTGGAAACATGCCAGCACCGAGTATTTCCCCCTCGGTCCTGGAACCCATAGCTGGCTGGTTAATGTGATGAACGGAGAGCAACGGATCGGCTATTTGATTATCACCGCTGCAGAACAAGGCGGTTATGTGCTTAGTGAGTATGGAGCCGGCAGCTACGGCCTCCCCTACAGCATGCAGGATCTGCGCCAGTTTCTGGTGCAGCAGGAACTTATCCCCTCCCATTTTTCCGGAAAGGTTGAACTTGACGCGCTCTATGCTCCAATGCTGCCCGTATGGAAATTAACGATCGACAGCAAGACATTCTATATTAATGCATCCCTATTACAGGTTCTGCCTTGGAGTCCCAGCCAAGCGGATGATGTTCTGCATGGCAAATCTGCCGGAAGCGGCACCCTATCCAGCCTGGATACAGCTTTTTCTCCCCTTCCCATCTACCTGACGGAGGGGCAGGATGATCCCTATGCCGATTTGATCTGGCTGTCGGCACCGCCACTGGCTAATCTCAGCACCGACAAACTCACCCTGACGCTAGCCTCAGGCGGCAGTTTGGCCTTCCAATCCCGAGGCCGAAATGATGCATTGGGGGCTCCCTTTATGATTACCGGTTTTCAGAGCTGGCGGACAGCTGACTCCGGCATCGGCACGGCTAGCGCTAGCACCAGCATCCTGTACGCCGCTTCCGGACCGGAAGGCAGACGGTATCTTCCCTTCGGGGCGCTTCAGCATAGCGGTACCTTGCACAAGCTTCCTCCTTCTGGCAATGCCGCACTAGGCTTCACTTCTGGAGCAGTATCAGCAGGTTCTGGCCCTAAATGAGGTAGTGCTAACATGTCCATATGTACACACAAAGAACCTTCCCGATGCCTGAAGTAGAGGCATGGGAAGGTTCTTTACTTAAGATGTGTTGTATAAGGCTGAACCGTGTATGCCTACGGTGAACCTTCTAGGCTTGACGCGTTACAGTGAAGCGAGTCAGTACTACTCTATTTCTTACTGTTTCGCGCCCAATTGCTGCGCCATATGGACCAGCCTAGCGGGAGCATGCCGAACCATTTTTCCGACCAGGGCTGCTTTTCAGCCTTTCTCCGTTCCCTGCTGGCCTTCGGGTCTTCCATATAGACGACTACCTTCTCCGTGATGTACTTCACCAGATCATCTCCCCCGGAAGCCATACGGATCACCTCCTGTTTCCCTGATTCAGAAGTCCCATTACGCTTGCTTCAAGCATCATCTTTCTAGTCTGCTCCAAAATCCCTTATGCTAAACCTTTGCACTTTGTTCCGTATAGCTTGGACAGCTATGGCACAATCTAACAAAGAATCCATCCAATTGACCCGCCCAGACAAGGAGGTTATTCACTTGAGGAGCTCGTATCACTTGAAAATACTGCTGAGAGCAAGCCCCTGCCTGAGACTGACAAGGCCTTTATGGTTGCTACTCGCAGTTGCAGGACTGCTGCTCTCGTTATTGTCAGGAACGGCTGCGGGAGCACAACCGCTTCCTGTATCTCCAAAAGCAGACGGGAAGCCGGAACGCCAACAAATACTCGGCCATGATCAGCGGATCATTCTGATTGATGCGGGACATGGGGGCATTGACGGCGGCACCTCGCATGGCAGCATTCTGGAAAAAGATATTACGCTGGCGATATCCCGCCGCCTGTTTCTGCTGCTGCGCAGTGACGGTTTTGACGTCATTCTGAACCGGACCGGGGATTACGCTCCCAGTGATGATAACCGCTGGCTGCGCAGCTCCTCCCGTCATTTGCGTGATCTGGCACAGCGCAAGGAGCTGGCCGAGACCCTGCCTGCGAACCTGGTGGTCAGCATTCATATCAACTGGGCGCCTTCTCCGGCGAAACATGGGCCATTGGTGCTGTACCGCCAGGAGGGCCGCAGCTTCCTGCTCGCCAGGTCTATTCAAGATCAGCTGAACCAGCTCTACGATGTAAATGAATCACCCAGACCCGGCAAACCCTTTTATCTGCTCAACAAAATAACCGCCACAACGGTTATCGTTGAGGCGGGATTCATTAGCAGTGCAGCAGACCGGGACAAACTGTGTACCCCGAAAGGCCAGGAGGAAATTGCCGAAGCCATCGCGGGCGGCATCGCTGCCTACCTTATGGAAGTGTGAGTCTGGAATTCCATTTCCACTGGTCCTTGACCAGATCCGAAATGCCTACAAATTCAACACTGTCTTTCAATTCTGCAATACCGCTGCGGATGCCTGCGGCGGTCTCTTTTCCCTGAACGCCGACATGTCCGATCGTCACACAATATGTTTGACTCTTCGCCCTTTCCTGCACTAGCCGCATTTGCTTCACCACATGGCCTGAGGTATGGACATCATCCAGAAAAATGTGATTCTCCACCGGAGGAAGTCCCATCTCCCTAGCCATCCTTCCGGCAATCGAGCGGTAGTTGGTATGACTATCGACAAAGAACAAGCCACGCTCCTTGCATACGCTCAGAATAATGCCCATGACCCGCTCATCCCCGGTCACTTTGGAACCCATGTGATTGTTGATCCCGATGGCGAACGGAATATTATCCAGTGCAGCCTCCACCCGCTGGCGTACCTCTGTATCGCTCATCCGTGTCAGGACGGCTCCAGGCCCCAGCCATTCCGGTCTGCCTTTATTCGGCTCCATGGGCAAATGCACCAGCACATCCAGGCCCTGCTCATGTGCACGCCTTGCATCCTTCTCCGAAGTCGGGAGGAATGGCATGACCGCCACCGTGAATTTCACAGGCAACGCGAACATCTCATCCGTCCCCCGCATCCCGTTGCCAAAATCATCAATGATCATGGCTACACGGCTGTGATCCGAAATGTTCTCCGCTGGCTGTACACGTGTGCTTCGGCCGCCACTGGGCGGAACGGGCTCCGCCAGCAGTACGCCAGGATGTTTCTGCATTCCGCCAGGGTCTTGTGCAATCTCCTTCCCTTGAGCGGGTGGTACAGCAATGCACAGTGTGGTTAGTATAACTACTAACGCAATAAGACACATCATGGTACGTTTAACCAAACGATAGCCCTTATTCATAAGGAATCCTCCTTCGAGTTCTACAACCATAGTTCTCATTGTTTGGAACCCAAAGGATAAATATGTACAGGACGGCTACGTAATTATTAACAATCGCCCTCCAAGACCTGCTGTCCCCGCCGATCTGCGGCAAGAATAGCATCCAGCACCTGCTGTGGAGTCACAGTAAAAGGCATATTCCCCATCGGATTGTCTTCTGCACAGCTCGCTTCAGCAGCGGTCATAAGGCGCTCCTCCGGAGTGCCGGACAACCCCAGTTGACTTAAGGTGAACGGCAGGCCAGCCATCCGGCAAAATGAGATTACCTCTACGATCTCCTCTTGCGGTGCCTGCTCAAGCATCAGCTGCACAAGTGTCGTGAACGCGACCTTCTCCCCATGAAGCACATGCCGGCATTCCTCCAGCACCGTAAGCCCATTATGGATGGCGTGAGCTGCAGCTAATCCGCCACTCTCAAAACCAATGCCGCTGAGATAAATGTTGGCTTCGACAATGCGCCCAACCGCATCTGAGCCGATACCTTCCCGGCAATCCCGCAGCGCCTCGGCTCCATAGGCAAGCAGAGTGTCACGGCAAGCACCGGCCAGAGCGAAGGCGGCAATGGAGCCGGTTCCTCCGGCCTCAGTAACCGCACCCGAGCGGCGGCAGGCTCTAGCCTCATAATAGGTTGACAAGGCATCGCCCATTCCGGCAGCGAGCAGTCTGGCCGGCGCCTTGGCGATGATATCCACATCGGCAACCACCACATCCGGACTGCGCCGCAAGTGCAGGTAACGGTCCAATTGGCCATCCTCCGTGTATAGCACGGACAGGGCACTGCAGGGTGCGTCGGTGGAAGCCACCGTTGGTACGAGGACCACAGGCAACTCCGCGAAGTGGCTGACCGCTTTTGCCGTATCCAGAGTTTTCCCGCCACCGATACCGACAATCACACCAATGCCCGCATCAAGTCCGCCAATAAGTTGTTCTACTTGCTCCATCGAACACTCCCCCCGGAATTCATGCTGAACCACAGGGAGAGCCGCACGCTCAAAGCTATCAGCAACCTCTTGCCCATATACAGAGAGGATATAGGGATCTACGATCGCATAGGCTCCTTTCGCTCCGAGCTGTGCGCAATAGCGTCCAAGCTGCGAGAGCTCGCCTTTCCCCTGAATATATTTTGACGGAGAGCAAATCATTTGTGTCATCTGTAACTCCTCCCAAATGCATAGTCTTACGAATTCCTTTCATTCTAAGCAGACTGTCCGGATCCGGCAATGAAAAAAGCCCCAACCTATGGGCTGGAGCCTACTGCCTATTATCGGATTGTCCGGCGCACAGGCATTTTCTTCCGATCTCCGGTCAGCTCACATTCCTGCGGCCCAAGAAAGTTCTGGTCTATTTTGCTGTCAATCAGATCTACAATTTGTTGTAAGGATGCGATCTGATCCAGTATTTTTTGCTTATGGTTTAATATCATCTCATGCAGTTCCGGATATTCAGACAAATTGGAATCCAGTGACAAGTCCAGGTAAGGGCGCATATCATCCAGTGACATCCCTGTTTTTTTGAGGCAGGTGATCAGTTTCATGGTCTCAATATCGTGATCGCTGTAGATACGGTGGCTGTTTTCCTTACGCTGCGCCCGGGGCAGCAACCCAATCTTCTCATAATACCGTATCGTATCCTCTGTAATCCCCGTAATCTCCGAGGTTTGTTTAATGGAATAACCATGCAGCATATCAACACCGGTGTTCACACCAGCTTCGCTCATAGGATCACCTTCCGCGATTATTTTGAACTGTGTCTATTCATTGTATAACCTGGAGTCAGCTCCAAGTCAATCTTGAGTTTGTTTAAAAATCCTCTGCTTGACTTGGAGTCGGCTCCAAGTTATACACTGAGCGCATTAACCGCCAGGCCTTCAGCTTATTTCAGCAGCCTGCGACTCACTCCAAAGGAGAAATGACAAATGACTACAGGACAACAGTACCGCGGAACAGCGCTGATTACAGGTGCGAACAACGGCATAGGACTTGAATTGACCCGCAAAATGCTGGCAGAAGGCTGGCAGATTATTGCCTTGATCCGTTCTGGCTTTCCTATTGAAGATCCATTCTTCACCGGGGCCGCGAAAAGCGGGCAGCTACGGATCTACAAAGCCGACCTTAGTGACTTCACCACACTGAGACGTGCCTTGAATGAGATTAAAAGTAAAGAACAGAGGATCGATCTGCTGTTCAACAATGCGGGCGGCAGCTTCCATGAACTGAGCAACTCTAAGCAAGGACGTGAAATGCATTTCGATCTCCAGACCGTCGCGCCGTATTTGATTACCATGGAGCTCAAAGCGCTTCTCCAGAAAGGACAATTAAAAACCGTAGTCAACACCTCGTCCAATGCATTTATGACCATGAAGCGATTTAACCCGGACTCGCTGGAGCATCCCACTGAATTTAAAAAGCTTTTCGGTCCGTATGCAGCCTCCAAGCTGGCCCTCTCGCTCTGGACCCA
The DNA here is from genome assembly GCF_001909055.1 of Paenibacillus helianthi. Classification (GTDB taxonomy): domain Bacteria; phylum Bacillota; class Bacilli; order Paenibacillales; family Paenibacillaceae; genus Paenibacillus_AQ; species Paenibacillus_AQ helianthi. The sequence goes on along the minus strand of NZ_LVWI01000081.1, from coordinate 144,961 downwards.
TGAGCTTGCCCCTCAGCTGGCTGCGGAAGGCATCCTGATCCGCAGCGCCGATCCGGGAGGTAATAATACCATCAGAAGCGGCAAAAACTCAGGATTGCCCTTCTGGCTGAAGCCGATCATCAAGCTCTTCTTCCCTCACCCGAGCCATGGTGCCGGACTACTGTACAATGCAGCCTTAGGCCAGCACAGCAAGCAGCCCGGTGTTTTTCTGATGAAGGATCGGATCACCGAGCTGAAGTTCCCTGACCACAGCGCTGCTGTCCTTGCGAAGGTGCGGGCCATTTATGAGCAGGAATTCCTAAAAGACGGCGAATAACGGCCAAACGCGCGCAGCAGCAGCACATTCTCAATCACGATATGCGTTTTCCACCAGTTTTCGCTGATGGCGAACTCCCGCTCAAAGGCGTCCCAGTTCCAGGTCAAATTCCAGACGCCTTCCTCATTTCTTGTCTGAAGAAGATAGTCCAGCTCCTTATGAAGAAGAGCAGCATTGTCTGCATAACCCGGGCTTTCCGGTGATTGGATAAATACCGAGGGTCTGCAGCTGTAGCCGCTCCACTCCCCGGCTTCCCGCTTAATTAATGCTGTAATTTGCTCCACAGCAGCTGCCTGAAGCCGGGCATAGGGCAATTGTTCCTGCAACCCCGCCTCCGAGATGCACTCGATGAGAGTAACGATACATTTAAGCGGATGCATCTCAATCCCAGGGTCTGTGAGGAAAAACACACTCAATTCTCTGGCAATCTCCATCCCTCGTGGATAGAGTCTGCTGCTTCTATCCGCATACTTCAGGATAAATCCGGCCAGAATGGCTGTAGGATTGAACATACTGTGGGCTGTGCTGTTCGAGTTTGTGTTCCACCATGGCGCATGCGGATAAATGTTATTTGATTCAACAACATTCTTCCACGCCTTCCCCTCCACCTCAGCTCCACTGTCAAGATACTTCAGAATCCCTTGAATCACTGGATGTGATCCATCCTCCCAATGTATCTCCAGCAGTTTCTCTACTGCGTTAGCAGTCTGAATCGGAGCCGAACAAGGGTTCCACGAATCCGCCTCGAGGGCATGAGCGAACCCGCCATCCTCATTCTGATAGGCCGATAGGGCAGAAAGTACAGCATCTGCTGGTCCCTTCTCGAAGTGAAACTTCCATCGCGCCAGATCAACCGGCCGGGCATTGCGGTACACCCAATTTCGGATTCTTTTCAAATCCTGTTCCGATAAATCCATCTGCATTCTCCTTTGGGCACAAGCTATAGACATGAACATTCTCTGCACCTGCCTGTATTTAACCCGACTCTCCCCTCAAATACTATGATATCCTTCATTACAGGGATCATAAATTAAAAATAGAATATAAAGGAAAACAGAGAATGGCAAGGAGGATTCATTTTGAAACCCTTTTATCCCGTTCATATTGTCGCCGTTCCCAAAAAACATATTTCTTCTTTGCTCACGCTGCAGGAAAGCGACAATGAGACATTGCTTGAGATGATACGAGTGATCCAACAAGTGGCCGCACGTGTGACCGAACAATACGGAGCTTGCAAAGTCACTACCAATCTGGGAAAGTATCAGGATTCCAAACATCTGCACTGGCATATTTGTTTTGGCGAACCCCTGCGATAGATCCCGAGTCTGGCACTTTACTTTCATCTGCCCGGCCTAGAATAGCGGTTTTTATTTCCTCCGAACGCGCTTTCCCGCTCCACCCACTGATTCCAACCTGGGAAGTTGAGTTAAATATATGCGATAAGCATATTATAGGATAAGCAGAGGAGGGACTTATGAAGAAGACTGCCGCCAGACGAGCCATTTCCTTTTCCAAAGAGCTGTATCAAAAGATTAAACTTGATGATGTTCAAGGGATCAGCGCACAGCTTACTTACTACTTAATCCTGTCTTTATTCCCTTTTCTGATCTTCATTATGACGCTGATTGGTTATGCCCATATTTCGGTGGAGGATAAGATCCGTGATCTGGAGCAGATCATGCCTGCCGAGGCGATCTCGATTATCCAGGAAATTCTGAAGGATGTTGCGGAGGGCCGTAGCCAGGCCTTGCTGTCCTTCGGGATGCTGGCAACCTTATGGGCCGCCTCCAAAGGAATCAATGCGATCATCAAAGGCCTCAACCGTGCCTACGATATTGAGGAGAGCAGGGTTTTCTGGAAAATACGCGGTATTGCCTTTTTGGCCACTCTCTTCATCGGATTAGTGGTGCTGCTCAGTATTTTACTGCTGGTGCTTGGCTCCTGGCTGAAAACACAGGTCTTCCTGCTGGTCGATCTGCCTTATGGCTTCCAGAAAATTTGGGACTTGCTGCAATATGCTGTTCCGCTGTTCATCATGTTCATCGTCTTCACTCTGCTGTACTGGATTGCCCCCAGCCGCAGGCTAAGACTGAAAGAGGTTATGCCCGGCGCGATGTTTGCAACCCTCGGCTGGATCATAACCTCTACCCTGTTCTCCATCTATGTCAATCAGTTCAGCAGTTTCACTGAGACCTACGGCAGCCTCGGCGGGGTCACGGTGCTGCTGATCTGGCTGTACATCAGCTCCATCATCATCCTGGCCGGCGGTGAGATCAACGCCATCCTTAGGAACCGGACGCTCAAGCGATCCATCAAGTGAATGTAAGCTTAATGGTAAAGGTTCCCTCCGCTGCTTTCCCCACCCTTGGTCGATGCAGCAGCTGATGCCTCTGCCTCGGCTTCCGTAAGCGGCAGATACGCGCCTTCCTCCCGCAGCCGTCTGCGGAGGGAAATTGTGTCTACCGCATGGACGTCAGGCAGGGACTGTACAGCAGCCATGGCAGCGGCAATCCCGGCAGCCTCACCCATTGCCAGACAGACAGGCATAACTCTGACGCTGCCCTGCACTTCACGTACACAGGAAATGGAGCGCCCGGCAACCAGCACATTTTTGAGCGAACGGGGGGTCAGGCAACGGTAGGGAATCCCATGGGATTCTCCCGGACCATAGCGCTTAATCACTTCCTGCTTGCCTCCAGCCTGCTTCTCCTCCTTCTCAGTTCCATGAATATCAATGAAATAGCTGTTACGGCAAATTTCATCGGCGAAGCTGCGGCGGCTGACGTAATCATTCACACTGAGCACATAATCTCCAGTAATTCTCCGTGTCTCCCGCACGCCCATTAATGATCCCGTATTGGCTACGAACGAGTTCCCGAAGGAGGCAGGCTGATATTCAGCAAGAGCATCCCTGTAGGCCGCGGCCAGCTTGCGTCCCTGTATCAGCGCCTCCGATATGGATAGAACATCCGTATTATCCACTTCCCACAAATGTCCTGCATTGAAGCCAACCGTTCGGGGAGCAATAATATTGTTGCAGATATGCGCATCCGGGATCAGGGGATAGCGGCCGGAACCGAGAATATCATAAATCGGGCTGGTCTTGTTGTTGTTATGGAGCATCGGGCCATGGAGGTACGCATACTCATCCACATTGCCCAGCGTGAAGCAGTGTGTGGCTGGCATTAGCTCACCGGTATCCGCATCTCCTTTCAGATATTCCGCTCCCGCCCAAGCAGCAACGTCCGCATCACCCGTACAGTCAATATACACCTTGGCCTTCAGGGCTTGAAGACCGCTTTTACTGGCTGTAATCAGTGCTGTCACATTACCATCCTCATCCGTATCTACCGCACCCAGCTGTGTCATGAACTGAACCTTGGCCCCCGCTCCTTGGACCAGCTCATCATAGACCACCTTCAGCTTCTCAGGCTCAATGGGCACCCAGTCCATAGCGTCCTTGCTTACATGCGGCATCTTCGCCTTCAGAGTTTCAAATACCTTCATCGCCAGCCCTCTGTAGATCATCGTCTCCATGTCAGAGAAGGGACACCACGCCGGCACCAGTCCCGAGGTTCCCATTCCGCCAAGGCTGCTTGTGGCTTCAATCAGCAGCGTTTTTGCCCCTTCCCGAGCTGCCGCGGCCGCCGCAGTACACCCGGACGGACCTCCGCCCACTACAATAACATCCCAGGAATCCTGAAGCGGAATTTCGTTATTCCGCATTCTGTAGCTGTTCATGCGTTTCCCTCCCGACTATTTCTTCACTGACGCATACCACTCATTGACTTCCTTGGCGCTGGCTTCACCACCGGCGGCATTGTATTTCTCAACGAATGCGGCCATTGCATCGGTAGATTCCTCGCCAACAATCACTTTTACAGCAAAATCATTGATCATCTGATTCAGCGAAGCGTTGTACTTGGAATACTCCGGTAAAGATGGAGCCAATGCCAGCGGATCAGAGATTCGGAATTCCGCCGGAATTTCCTTGTTCAGGAAGGTGAAGCCTGCGAACAAACGCGGGTCTTTCTGCACACGGGCCTGCCAGTAGACGGGATACAGCTTCTCATCAATTCCGGTCAAATAGTTGCTCGCCAGTCCGCGCTCATCGGTAAACAGGGGCAAAATCGGACTGTACACACCGTCTTTGTAAGTGAAATGCTTGCCTTCCTCGCCAATGGCGATCAGCTTGAAGGTCTCTTTGTCCAGCTTGGCATTGATCCACTTGATCGCATCCTCCGGGTGCTTCGAGGACTTTGGAATAAAGGTCAGCCGGTCAAAGCCGCCGCTCATTCCTATACCCGCCTGCCCATCCTTACCCTTCAACGCTGGAACATAAGCATATTTGGCATCCGGGAAGTTCTTGGTCAGGGCATCTGCAATGCCCGGGATATCATACCAGGCAAGCGGGATCACGCCGACCCGGCCGCTCGTGAACTTTTCCTTTAGTGTAGCATCTTTATTCACTGCAAATTCTTTGTCCAGCAGCCCCTGCTTATACAGGTCAGCCATATAGCTCAGATATTCCTTGAACCCCGGATGCACCGGTGCCGCAACCAGCTTCCCGTCCACAATATTCCAGCTAGTGGCAATGCCGAAAGCGCCGGTCACATTAACCATCGTGGCCATTGCGCCGTCTATGGAGAGCGGTGCGCCTTTATCACCATTACCGCCCGGATCTTTTTCCTTAAAAGCCTTCAGGACTGCAGTGAATTCATCCAGTGTTGTGGGCATCTTAAGGCCAAGCTTATCCAGCCAATCCGTGCGGATCATCAGACTGCTGCCCGCAAACTCGGACGCCCGGTTCGGAATAGCGTAGATCTTGCCGTCCACCTTCATCGCCTCGAAGGATTCGGGAGAGATAGAGGCTTTGATATTCTCTCCATACTTGTCAATCAGCGGGGTCAGATCCACAAGTGCACCCATCTTGGCATAATCGGTATAGACCGCTTTCTCTCCATTAATGGTAATGACATCGTAAGGCTCCGCGGAGGAAATCAGCAGATTCAGCTTATCCATGGCCTTATCAGCAGGCAGCATCTCATATTTGACCTTATAGCCGGTTTTCTCCTCCACCACTTTGGCCAGTGTGTACGTGTTGTAATCATCCTTCGACCATAAATTAAGCGTCTTCAGCTCCGGTTTGGAGCCGCTTTCCGTTTGCGTGCCAGTCGTTTGCTCCGCTGAACTTCCCGCTGCCCTCTCCTCGTTCGTATTGCGGGATGAACCACAGCCGGCTAACGATGCCACAAGCCCTGCAGACAGCATAAGTGTCAGCCATTTTCTATTTATCATATGAATTAAACCTCCCCTTAAGTTCTGAAATCTTAGGTCAGCCCTTAACCGAGCCAATCAGCACCCCTTTGATAAAATACTTCTGCATAAACGGATATACGAGCAGTATCGGCACTGTAGACGCGACGACTGTAGCTGCGCGGATGCCTTCGGGGGACATATTCATGAGATCGTCTACACTTTTATTCGTCAGATTTGCACTGTTTGCATCCATCACCACATCCTGCAGATACAATTGCAGTGTCTTCAGTGCGGTTTCATTGATGTAAATCATCGGGCCAAAATAATCATTCCAATAGCCCACAGCATAGAACAGCGCAATCGTGGCGATCACCGGCATACTAAGCGGGAGGATGATCCGGAATAAAATAGTGTAAGTCTTCGCTCCGTCGATCCGTGCAGATTCCTCCAGTGCTTCAGGGAGGCTTTCGTAATAGCTTTTGATCACCAGCATGTTGAACACGCTAATCATTCCCGGGAGAATCAGCACCCATAGATTATTGATCAGATGCAGCTGGCGCATCAGCAGGTAATTGGGAATCAGCCCGCCGCTGAACAGCATCGTAAAAATGAACAGCACCATAATGAAGGAAATGCCGGGCAGTTTGCGTTTGGATAGCGGATAGGCTGTAAGCGCCGTCATAAGAATGGAGATTAGCGTACCGATAGCGGTAACACCGACGGAGATACAGAAGGCCCGAATGAACAGGGATGAGGAAATGACCTGCATCAGCGTATCGAGCTGGAACCCTACAGGCAGAATGCCGACTTTGCCGGAGGTGATCGCCCACTCTTCGCTGACCGATTTGGAGAAGACACTTGCCAGGGGCAGCAGCATCATTAGTCCGAGAGCAATCAGGAAAAGATACACACCGGTATCCAGTAAAAGATCCCCTTTCGTCCGTTTTGTCATGGTTGTCCTGCTCCTTTCCTCCTCACCAGATTCCGCGCTTCAGCAGCTTGCGGCTGAGATAATTGCCGGAGACAATGAGAATAAAACCTACGACTGAGTTGAATAATCCGACTGCCGTACTGAAGCTGTAGTCCATTTTGCCAAGACCGATCCGGTATACAAAAGTTCCGATGACATCAGCCGTCTCGTAGACCACCGGATTGTACATCGTGAGAATCTGTTCGGTCCCGGCATCCAGCACGGAGCCCAGGCGGAGAATGAACATCAGCACTACAGTAGGCAGAATCCCCGGGAGCGAGATATGCAGCATTCTGCGGATTCGGCCCGCCCCGTCGATGGAAGCGGCTTCATATTGTTCCTGATCAATCCCGGCGATAGCAGCAATGAAGACGATGGCATTCCAGCCTACCTCCTTCCACCCGGCAGTGAAGACCACCAGACTGCGGAAATACTGGTTACTGACAAAAAAACTGACCGGCTCTCCGCCGAACCACTGAATAATATTGTTGACGAGCCCCCCGGAAGTAGAGAGTATCGTTACGAACAATCCGGATATAATGACCCAGGACAGAAAGTGCGGAAGATAGATAATCGTCTGAATGGTTCGTTTGAAAAACATCAGCCGGACCTCGTTCAGCACCAGCGCTATGATAATCGGAACGGGGAACAGCAGCACGATCTTATATACGCTGATCAGCAGCGTGTTCATGAATACCTGTCCGAACTCCTCGGACTGGACCAGCTTGTGGAACTGCTCCAGCCCCACCCATTCACTGCCTCTGATGCCGTCAAAAATATTAAAGTCCTGAAAGGCGATCAGCACGCCATACAAAGGCGTATATTTGAAGAGCAGCAGAAACAAAAGTCCGGGGATCAGCAGCATATAATAGTCCCTGTTCCTCCAGGCTAGTCTCCACTTGCCGGCAGCCCTGCTTCTGGCTGCGGCTGCTCTGCTCTTCGGGTTCAACTCCGTGGCACCTGCGCCCAACTTCAATCACCTCCGTATGTTTGTGAGTTGATTATACTGAGGAACGGGGCACAGCTAGTAGAGGGTAATCTGATTATTTCTGGTCTCTGGCGACTGTAAATGCGGATGGGTTATTCCGCCAGGGTCGCTTTCACGGTAACTCTTACGGCAGTGCCCTTTCCGGGCTGCGTATCAATGGACAGACCGTAACGGTTCCCGGCAAAATAACGGATTCTTTCATTTACATTGTATAATCCGAACGAACCGTCCAATCCATCCGCATGCTGCCCGGCGGCAGGTTCGAGCAGCAGCCGGTTAGCCTGCTCCGGTTCCATACCGATTCCATCATCCGCAACTGTCAGCACAACATCACCATTCTCCAGACGCGCCGAGATCTCAATCGTTCCCTGCTTGTTTTTCGTCTTGCGGATACCATGCAGCAGCGCATTCTCTACCAGCGGCTGCAATGTCAGCTTGGGAATGATATATGCCGAGAGCCCAGGCTCCGCCTGAATGGAGAACGTGAATGTAGACGGAAAACGGTTCTGCTGAATCTCCAGAAATACCCGCGCCAGCTCTAATTCATCGGCAATGCTGACATTATCGCGGCCCTTGTTCAGACTTAAGCGGAAATATTGTGCCAGCGCCTCGATCATTTCACTGGTGTCCTCCGCATCATGGGAGATGGCCGACCAGTTGATCATATCCAGGGCATTATAGAGAAAATGCGGATTGATCTGTGCCTGCAGCGTCCTCAGCTGGGCTTCCCGTTCCTGTATCTTCGCCTGATAAGACTCTTCCATCAGGGTATTGACCTTATGAATCAGGTGGTCAACACTGCGTTCCAGCAGCCGGAAATCCCCGTCCGGCATCGACCGGCGATCCTCCAGCCACCCGATGCCTTCTTTGCGGATCATCCGAAGGATCATCTGCACCCGGCGCTGCATGCCTTGGATCATGAACATTAGGAGCACAAATACCAGAACAAGAAACATTACCGTTATTCCTGCCAGGGTAGCAATACTGGTGAACTGGCCCTGCGCCGTGGCGCGGTGCGAGATCTCCGATTCAGATACCTGTGCCACCAGCTTCCAGCCTGTTGTCCCAATAGTGGTGTATACTACATTCACATGATCACGGCCAATGATTCTTTTTACAATGCCTTCTTCCGTATGGCTGATCTCGTTAAGCAGTTCTTCAGGAAGGTGGTTCACAGTCTGTCCCGAACCTGCCTCTGCCTTTGTATTAGGAACCGCACCTTGATCCGGTCCATCTGTTCCATAGATCAGCTTCCCCCCTCCGTCAAGGAGGAACGGTGCATATTTATCCGAGAAATGAAGCTCTGACACAATCTCCTGAACCATAGTTTCGGATATATCCATCACCAGAATGCCAACAATTTCCTCGTAGTCCTGCGGGTTACGCAGCAGACGGGCGGCAGAGAAAATATTTTTTTCTCCATAATCGTTATAAATTTCAGGATAAACCCCCGTCCAGACGATCCCACCGCCAGCTTCCTTTACAGCTTCATACCAGGGGTATTGATCCATATCCGCTAAGGGATACAGATTAATCCGGTCACCGCCATATATCCGGGAAGCATCGGCAAAAAAACGCAGACGGAAGATATCCTGATTCTCCTGGGCGGTTTCGGCCAAGTTCCGCAGCTCCTTGATCTGCCCCAGCTGGTCGGTAATTTTGTCTTTTTGCAGCAAATTGTCGTACAGAATCTGGTTCATGAAGACGGAATTGCTGCTGTCGCGGATATGGTTCAGCTTATAGGACAGATTCATGCCCGCCTGCTTCAGAGTGAGCTGCATCGTGCGGGTCACTTCCTTCTCCAGAATGTCATTGGAACGCTGGTAAAAGGAGCCCAGCATAATAGAAACCGGCAGGAGAATGAGCAGTACATAGGCAAACAGCCATTTTCTTGCAGCAAGTATCCCCTGACCCAAACCGGTCAGATAGGCCCAGGCTTTTTTCATCGTACAGCCCTCCCGGTCTTCCTGGATCGCACCCGTAAGACTTCAGACGCCTTACTCATTTATGCAGCTCTCTGAATGCGCTTGGTGTACTTCCGGTTATTTTCTTGAACAGCTTGCTGAAGTGGCTGGGATCGGTATAGCCCACCGCATAACAGACCTCATATAATTTATTCTGCGGATTTCTGAGCATGTGTTTGGCCTGCTCAATGCGCACCTTGGTCAGATATTCAAATAGGGTTTCTCCGGTTTCCTGCTTGAACAACAGCCGGACGTAGGTAGGGCTGAGATATACACCTTCGGCGATGTCGGATGCGCTCAAATTCTCCGCATATCTCTGCCCGATCAGCAGGCGGACCCGTTCAATAACCTCACTGGACTTTCCACTGCGTTTCAAAAGAGAGTACTCACATACCTCCTGCAGATATTCAGCGGTATAATGCAGCAAATCCCGCATTGTTTCCTGGCGCATGACCTGTTTCCAGGCTTCCATCTCCTTCTGCTCCCACTCTTCTGTCATACCGTTCAGTTCAAGCATGACCTGCCCGGACTGTAAGATCAGGTGCAGACTTACGTTCTGTGCATAACGTGAGCCATGCCGCCGGTTCTGCTCCAGCCGTGCAAAAATCTGCTCCAGCTCGTTCAACGTTCGCTCCCAGTCCCCGGATCTCAATGCCGAGAGCACCCGTTCACCCCACTCTGCTTCGTACCGGTACTGCAGATAATCTCCAGACTCCAGCTTATCCATTGTCAGGATACGATTTTTGCCCAGATACCATTTCTGGTCAGCTGCACCTCTCGCCTGCTTATAGGACGACGGCAGCTCCGACAGACTGTTCACCCCTTCACCTACTCCGATGGTTACACTGAGCTTCAGCCATTGCCGCAGATTGCCGCGGATGGATTCCGCCAGTAACAGCAGCTCCTGCTCCGGAGATTGAACCTCCTCAGCTTCTTCTGTAGCTCCATCCTCCAGCTGCGGGGTCAGCAGAATACCCACATATTCTCCAGGCTGCTTCTCAAAGGTAACGCCCCGCATCTGCTTGTCGATTAACTCCTGTATAATATTCAGCACAGTATAAGACAGCAGCTGCTTGTCCTGTTCACTCCGGCTATCCAGCACCTGTGGCACATCATCAATCATAATAACCACAACCATGTAATCGCTTGCAGATAATAGCGGCAAATCCAGGAACTCCAGCTTCTCCCGGATATGTGCCGAATGGATGCTGTCATTGATGACGGACAGGAGAAACCTCTCGCGCAGCAGCGGCAGGCTCTGGGCCAGTTTCACCTGCATCTCCTTCACCCGGCTTCGTTCCCGGTCCTCCGCATCAAGCGACTCTGTAACCTTGCTCAGGACAGAGACCAGCTCTTTGCGGCGGATAGGCTTCAGAAGGTAATCTACCGCATGGATCTGAAGAGCAGACCGCAAATAATCGGCATCGTTATGTCCGCTGATGAACACAATTTTGGCAAAAGGCAGCACCTCACGCACTTCCGCCGCCATCCGGATTCCGTCCATCGCTGGCATCTGCACATCCGTCAGCACGATATCCGGCTTCAGCTCCTTGATCAGCTCGAGTCCCGTATCCCCATCATCCGCTGTTCCAATCAACTCGATCCCCTGCTCTGTCCAGTTCACATAGTTCCGCAGTCCGTTCAGCACCGCCGGCTCATCATCCACTATGATTAGTGTTTTCATGGGCATGTTCCTTTCTGAACCCGTTAGTTATCCTGTCGTCTTCTACACACAAAGTGGTTCTCCTTCCTCAAAGGTAAATGTTGAAATGAAGAATTTTATAGGTTCAGCTTATAAAAAAGGAAAAGAAAAAAGAAAACGCCCGGTTTCCCAGGCGCTTCATCTTTTCTGCTATTTAGCTGTCAAATCGTAGGCGAAGCAAGCCGCAGCCTCCACCTGCTTGAAGCCCTCTCCAATATACAGGGCCTTGGCACGTTCATTTTCCGCGTTTACACACAGCACTGTTTGCGTATAGGCCTGTTCCTTGGCGAACCGCAATGCCGCTCTCAGCAGAATTCTCCCCAGCCCTTTACCTTGATACTCCGGAAGTATAGCCAGTGGTCCAATGTTCATGATCGGAGATCCTTCATATTCATCGTCTGCTCCACGGACAACGCCGACCGCTTGACCATTATGGCGAAGAATCATGAGACCGCCTTCAATGTAGTCCTTGCGGGAAATCATATTCGTCACCATTTCCGGAGTGGCCGGTGTTTCGCTCCCTTTCAGTTTGGCAAAGCCGGCATTTCTCACCCCGCACCAGTCAGGCTCATCGGTTCCAGGCCGAAAAGGCTTAATTTCGTATCCGGTGGGCAAGCTGAGGTCAGGAACAAATGCTTCATTACGGACAAGCAAATAGGAATAGCGCTCCACAGCAAAGCCGGCAGCAAGCATATTGTGCGTCTCTCTTGCATTCACCGTTGGTACAAATATATCCAGCTTATCCAAACCTGCCGTATGCCGTAGTATGGCTTGCAGCAGCTCCCGGTAAATGTCAGGTTCAGCGGTATCCGCCTGAAAAATCCGAAAACGGCCTTTTCGTCCTCTGCGGTTATAGTCATTCAAAATCAGCGAAGCGGCCGCAACCAGTGCACCCTGCTCATTTATCGCCACATAGGTGGGATTCTCTTCCGACAGTTCAAACTCAGCAAGCTGCTCTTCATATAAAAAGGAATCGTCAATATCCGGCCGGTGCTTCCGGCAAAAATCCAAAAACTCGTCTCTCCTATGCTGACTTAACGCTTCAATCTTCATTTGCTTATCATCCTTCCAGCCTGTTATACTGCTGTTCTAAAAGTATCAGAAGTTCAATCAACCGAAAAGGGTAAAAACAACTATGAACCATTGTATCATTGCTGCCATTACTAAAAGTCCGCTGAGAGCCTCCCTGTATCATTTTACCAGAGCAAGCAACCTGCAGGGTATGGCTGCCTTGGATGGGATCTTCGCATCGGCCTTGCTGTACCCCGAATATGCCAACGGCATACGCCGGAATGAAGCCCGGAAGGCAGTCTATAACGGCCAGCATGCAGTGCTGAACTCCCATCTTCGAATCACCCCCGAGGCTATGGAAGCAGGAACAACGGCTGAACAGTTCCGCGCCTGTCTGGACAGCCATGTCTTCCTGTGGCCAACTGAACGCGACTGTATGTCCATGGCAGCTATGTACTCTCGCAGAGAACCAGGAGAGACCTTTGCCATTCTGAAATTTGATGCCCTTAAGCTCTTAACGGATCACTTCGATCATATCCGGTTGTCCAAATATGACTCCGGGAGCTCTCCCCGATACCCGCACCGGATGTCCTACCGCAAGAGCTGTGAGATGCTGCTGCCCATCGGACAGTTCATGACAGAGAATAGGCCGTCGATTCCGGCAAAGCCCTCCGAGATCAAAGAGGTGCTTGTTGAGTATTCGCTCACTCCGTTAAGCCGCTATCTTCAGACAATCTACTGTTCCGGTCAGGAGCTGGTGCCAGCAGCTTGGAGGGCCATCCATGAACCGCTGGTTTTGCCTTCGACTCCGCATTCCTAAATAATGTGAGAGCATTCGAGCATAAAAAAACAAGCATCTCTTCAAAAGAAGGGATGCTTGTGTAAACCGTAGTGCGGTCAAGAGGACTCGAACCTCCACGATATTGCTATCACTGGCACCTGAAGCCAGCGCGTCTGCCAATTCCGCCATGACCGCATATTCAATGACTTAATTTCGCAGTCACAAGATAGATCATACCATTCGAAGATGTCTGAGTCAATATTTTTATGCAATTATTTTTAATACATTAATTTCTGTATAAATATTGCTTTTATTTGCGAATACGGGGTATAATGAGAACAAAGGTTCGCATACTATAAATGAGGTGATTTATATGGCGACTACCAAGAGAAATCCACTAACTACACCAACAATCCCCGAAGATATAACCAAAGACGAAAAGTCCCTTGTCAGAAGCTATTTGCTGCTTACGTTCATTCATAAAGTATTTGAACGCGATTGCCGGGTCATCGGCAAGAGCGGATTATTCAAGACACCACAGCTCTACATGGAGCTGGTATCCGGTGCAACGAAGAAGACCTCGCTGATGCTCCAGGAGGTCACTCGTGAGCTTACCTCGCATCATCTGAAGATCACAACCATCCGTCAAGATCAACGGGGTGTAGAGGCCCAATATTCCTGCCGGGGATACACCGGCGAGATGAATATCCCTTGGCCTGGATTCCGTAATGAAATGATGCTGCGGATGCGTGCTTACCTCGGCCTGACACCTGAGCTAACCGTTCTCCCCCGGGAAGAAGCTGTGGAGCAGATGGCTTTATCCATTTAAGATCTACACCGCCAATAGCAACAGCCCCGTCCATAACCGGACGGGGCTGTTGCTGCGTCTTATATATTCTCCGGCTCTTGTCTGGGTTCGGCAAAGGGCTGGTACACATAGTTGCGGTCAAGCTTCACTATCCGCTTATTGGGACGGCGTATCATCACCTGAGACTCGTCCCAGGCAAGAACAATACCCTTTACATCATTGCTCTCCAGTGCATCGCGTACAACACGGATCTTCTCACCGGAAATCCGGTAGGCATCCAGCTGTTCGTCACTAATCATGAAGTTCAAGTCTCCTTTCAACACATTGCTAGCCTTATCCACCCGTGAAAAAGACCCCAATGAGTAGTCATTCGGGTCTAGTTACTTGCAGTTCTAACCTTATATCTTATGAAGTTCTATATCAGCGCTTCATTCTTCTCAAACCAGAAGTCAAGAACTTTAGCGGACATCACACGTTGTTCCAGATATTCCACTTGATGATCAGTGAATTTCTGTCTCCAATTGAAGGACAATTCTTCACACAAGCTTGTGATCGTCAAAAGTTCAGACCAAGCGACGTAACGTTTGTACCAGAAAAACTGAGGATGTTCAATCATATAGGGATACAGGTCGTCGAATTCCGTATGTTTGCAATCCAGCGCACGCTCGAAATGATCCTTGGCCTCGGTTAGTTTATCAATAAAAAATTGCTCTGTCACCGGTTCTTTCCCCATTGTGACGCCTCCTCTCTCATGTCTAATTGTTATTATAAAGGAAAACTTATAGAGTGAAAAGCAGTTGTTAAAAAAATAGGCTATGTTCCTCTAATTGTCATCCTTTATTCGTCAAAGACAATCGTTCCTTCACTAAGAGACATAATCCGGACAAGCGACTCCAGACGGATACCCTGTTCTCTAATGGTTCTGGCTCCGGCCTGGAAGCTTTTCTCCACAACTACACCGAGTCCGACCAGTTCTGCGCCGGAGCGCTGAATGATTTTGATGAGACCGCGTGCGGCGTCGCCATTTGCGATAATATCGTCAATGAACAGCACCTTGTCATCCGCAGAGATAAATTGACGGGAGAGCATGATGTCTGTAACAATGCCTTTGGTGAATGAAGGCACTCTCTCGCACAGCGCATCCGGATCAGCTAACAGTGTTTTTTTGCGGCGGGCAAACACCAGTGGTACCTTCATTTCGTAAGCGGTGGCAAATGCCACGGCAATACCCGAGGATTCCACGGTAACCACCCGTGTAACTCCAGCATCAGCAAATCTCCCGGCAAACTCCCGTCCCATTTCCATCGTCAGCATAGGATCAACCTGGTGGTTGAGCAGCGCATCCAGCTTCAGCACCTGATCGGAAAGGACGACCCCTTCCTGCAAAATCCGTTGTTTCAATAATTCCATGATTTTGAACCTCCATTACCCTTTATAATTCCAGACGTCCACCGTAATAACCTTATTTAAGCATTAGGCGGAAGTCATGTCCTTCTGCTCATCATCATAACCTGTACTATATGGACTGCACAAGGCTATCCTTTGGCACAGCCATTTTTTATCTTTGCAGTACAATTAAGGAGGGGAGCCATGAAATCCCATGTCCGTACTCTGCAAATCGCTTTCACCTATATTGGCACCATTGTAGGTGCCGGATTCGCCACCGGCCAGGAGATCCTTCGGTTCTTTACAAGATATGGGCACTGGGCCGTGCTGACCATCCTGCTCTCCACGGCCTTGTTCATCTGGCTCGGCACCAAAATGATGATTATCGGCCAGCGCATCGGAGCAGACTCTTATGAAGATTTCAACCGCCATCTCTTCGGTGAGCGTGTCGGCAAAAGCATCAGCCTGTTCACGATGATCATCCTGATCGGTGTCAACAGCATTATGTTGGCCGGGGCAGGAGCTATTTTTCAGGAGCATCTCGGAATGCCCTATCAGGCAGGCCTCCTGCTGACAATTCTCGGGTCCTATCTGCTGCTGAAGCGCGGGATTTCAGGCATCCTGCAAATCAATAGTCTGGTTGTGCCGTTAATGCTTACTCTGTCGCTAATTATAATTTTTAATACGCTGAACGTCCCTGGTGCAGATCGGTTCTTGTTTCTACCGACGGATCACAGCCCCTTTAGCGCCTGGATGTCGCCGCTTCTCTACACTGCCTTTAATCTGGGCATGGCACAAGCCGTACTGGTACCTCTGGCCCGGCATACGAATGATGAGAGAGCACTGCGGAGAGGCGGGATTCTCGGGGGGGTAGGCATCGGCTTCATGCTACTTGCTGCACATTTTGCCATGAGCTCACAGATGCCGGGCATTCTTCAGTTCGAGATTCCGATGGGCAGCATCGCGGTCCGCCTTGGTCCAGTGGTGCAGGGGATCTATCTGATGCTAATATTCATGGAGATCTTCAGTACCTTTGTGGCTGATATTTATGGCGTCGGTACACAGCTTGAGCAGCGTCTGCCCATCGCCCCCGCCCTGGTGACCCCGATCCTCATGCTAATCTGCTATGTGTTCAGCCAGTTTGGTTTCAGCTCGCTGCTTTCTATTTTCTATCCCATCTTCGGCGCCGTCTCGCTGGTGTGGGTCGTAATGTTGCTCCGCGCTCCGATGTCACCGCCTCCACAAAAAGGTGATCCCCCTGCCACTAACGTCAAAGGGATCACGATTGTTGCGGTAAAACCAGTGATCCGGATTACACGGAAATAGCTGCTGCCTGTGGATAACGGCAGGTGGTACATTGGGAATGAGCGGTAATATTGTAATGCTGAACCTTTGGATCAATGAACCGGACGGGCCGCCCAATACGGCAGGTAATGCGGATTGGGGATGCCCGCGGGTGGAGCTCATTCAAAGGTATTTTTACTTTTGATTGCTCCGAGCGTCGCCACCGCAAGACCCTCACAGGCATATTTTCGCTTGCCTGACGGTAAAATCCGCATTGCTGTGCTCTAGACCGAAATTACCGAGGCGGCGGGAATGATCCGGGATGCCGCTTCAGTCACATGTCTATGACAGGTCATCATGATGATCTGCCGGGTTGCTGACAGTTCTCCAAGCAGGCTAAGCGCCGCATGCAGCCGGCGTTCATCGAAATTAACAAACAAGTCATCGAACAGCAGTGGAAGATTTGCCTGATGTGTCATCGTCTCCGCAAGAGCAAGCCGGATGGCCAGATACAGCTGCTCCGCCGTACCACGGCTAAGCAAGCCGCTGTCCAGCAGTCCAAGGTTCTTATGCTCCGCCTTTAGCTCTTTGTTGCCGAGCGTCATTACTACCCGATGGTACTCCCCTTCGGTAAGTTTGGCAAAATATTCAGAGGCCAGCCGCAGCACCTGCGGCTGCTTTTCCTGTTCATAGATACGGCGCGTTCTCCCCATCAACTCGGCAGTAAGTGCAGTCACCGCATATTGGCCTGCTATTCCTCTCAGCGCCGCCCGTTGTTCTTCCAGCTGCTGGGGGACTGAATCCTCCATCCCCCGCTCCTTCAAGTATTCCCGCTCTTGCAGGAGCTTCCCGCGATGCTGAAGCAAGGCATTACGATCTTCCTCAATGCGTACCGCAGCCTCTTCCGCAGCATTCCTTTCCTGTTCCAGAGTGTACGAATCGTAATGCTCCAGGAGGGCCAACAGCTCAGCCTTGGATCGATTCTCCCAGCCTCCGAACATGGCCAGCTCCCATTGACGGATCAATTTCGTCAGCTCGATGCGCCGCTGTACAGCAGATGACCGCCGCAGAAAATCCTCTGCGTCCGAAGCACCGCCCTCGCCCAGGAGCCCGCCGGAGCGCCGTGACAAATCCTCCAGGCCCCTGGTGCTCAGCGCCAGCTCTTCCTGCAGCTCGAGCAGCCGTGCATTCATCCCTTCCCGGCGAAGGACTTCCTTCTGCAGCAGATCCCAATCCCGCTTTCTCAGTTCCAGCCAGCTGAGGAGGGATAATCCGCCTGCTTCAAACGGTTGTGATAGCGAAAGAGCAGGAATGTCGCGAGCTGCACTATCCATATCTGAATGCGTAAATTCAACCGATACAGGCGTAAGGGCCATATGTGGCCGGTTCGAGCCAGCCCAATCCACTCCAGCCCCTTTCGTCAGCATAGCTCCGGCCTCAGTCATCAGCGCCAGCACGTCCTGCTCAAAGGCCGAGCACTCCGATTCCAATGTCCTGAAGCGCATTGAAAGTTTGTGCTCCTGACGCAGCAGCTCATTGCCCTGATCCACCATCGCAAAGATATCCGGCAGTCCTTCGGGCGACAGCCCTTCAGGCAGCTTGCGTTCTTGCAGCCACTCTTCATAACGTCCGGCCAGCTTGGTGAAATCAGCCTCGGCCTGTTCCAATTCGGCAGCAAGTGCACGCTCCTGACCCGACAGCGAATCCACCTCTATCCGGCAGGCCTCCCGTTCGGAAGCCAACCGTTCGATACGCTGCCGCCAGGTGTTCCAGGCCTCCATGAGTCTGCGAAGCTCCTTCATTCCAGCCTCCAGCCCGCTTGCATCAGGGCTGGCGCTTTCCGCCGGCCGCCGTCCCGGCCGGCCAAGCACGCTCTCCGGCTCCGCGCCGGAGAGCAACAGCCCGCGCAGCCGCCGCATCTCGGCTGCGGCGGCACTGCCCGCCCCGCCGCCGTGCTCCGGCGGGGCAACGTCCGCCCTGCGCTCCGCGCGCAGGGCAGCCCACAGGGCCAGGTCCGCTGCGGCCAGCAGGCCGAGCGCGGCCCAGGCACTGACCGGCGAGGCGCCGGTCAGCCACAGCGCTGGCGGCAGCAGCAGCGTAAGCGCTGTGCCCGCCAGCAGAAAGCGCCGGTAGCGCTGCGCCCGGCGCCCGTCTGCGCCGCTGCCTGCGGTGCCGCGGCCGCGCAGCGGTTCCCCGCCGAGCTGCGCTTCGCGCCAGCGCTCGGCAGCCAGCTGCAGCTCGTCCCAGAGCTGCAGCAGTTCACGCGGGCTGCGCGCAGCAAGGCCCGCAAAATCGGCGGCACCGGCGGCGTGCTCGCGCGCCAGGGCCCGTTCTGCCGCCTGCAGCGAAGCAGCGGCAGCAGCCAGGCGGGAGCGCAGCGTCTGCCGCTCCGCTTCCCGGGCTTCCATGCGGCGGTCATACGCGCTGAATCCCGCCGCGAAGCGCCGTGCGGCTTCACGATCAGCCGCCGTTCCGGAGAACCCGGCCAGTTCGGCTGTGCCCCAGCCTGCACCGATCCCGCGCAGAACCCGTTCCAGATGGTCCTCCAGTGCTTCCATTTCAGCTGCAAGACGTTCCGCTTCTGCTTTCTTGTCCTCATAACTGCTGCGCCGGCGGTCCAGCGCTTCAAGACGCGGTCCCTGCGACTGAAGAAGTGTATCTGGAAGATTCTTCGTCAGTTCTGCGGCAAGCTCGCTGTACTGCCGCTGAAGACGGAATACCGTAGCTTCAGCACCGCGCAATTCCAGTTGCAGCGACTGCCAGCGGGAAGCGCCATTCTCTGGAAAAGAAGGGATTACCGGAAGCTCCGCAAGCTCGAGCCGGGCTTCGCTCCATTTCAGCCACAGCTCACGAATCTCCTGGGCTTTGCGTGTCAGGGTCAGTCTGCCCGCTGCCGACCGGCGGTGCTCTTCCAGCTGCGCCAGTTGCAGCTCCGCGGCTTCCAGCGCCGCTGTGTTCTGATTATAGCGCGGCAGATAGGAACGGCTTTCAGCCGCTTCCCTCTCCAGCTTCTCAATCGACTGCAGAATTTTGGCTGCCTCCTGCACCTTGCCTCGCGGCTTGTACAGCTTATCGGCATCCTGCTGCAGGCGCCGCTCAGCCCGCATAATTTCTCCGCCGCCTCCCATCCCGGCATGGAAAAGATAGCTGCTCATTTCCTCAGATTGCAATGCACCTAGCTCTTGCAGCTCATCTAGTGAGACAGCAAACAGCTGACGGAACATGCTCCGGGAGATGCCCCCGAGAAGTCGCCGCTCCATTTCTGCCTGGCTCCGTTCTTCGGTTGTTCCGTCCAGGTGGCTGACGGTGATGTGCAGCTTTTCACTTCTGCCTTGTATCTCTCCACCTGCCATATATCGGCGAATTCTCCAAAGTGAGCCTTCCTGGTCACGTGCAGCCAGCATTCCGCCATGCTGTCCCCCTTGCGCAGGCTCATAACGTTCATGTAGATTGGCTCTCCCCGGAATGCCGAAGAGCATGGCACGGATGAACTGCAGGGTAGTACTTTTACCAGCTTCATTGCGCCCGTAGAGCAAGCTTATACCGCTATCCAGCTTCAACTCCCGGTTATGCAGACGGCCGTAACCGCTAATCTGCAGCTCCTCAATCCTCATCCGGCATTCCCCCGATCTCCCTGATAAGGCCTCTCCGCTCCAGCCCCTTCTTCCCGAATCTCGATTTCGCTGAGAATCCCAGCTTCTGCATGATCATCCATTCCGGCAAGCAGGGTAATTCCGAGCTCCGCCGCACTTCTCAGCCAGCCCAGCTTCTCTTCTCGAGAGGCGGAAGCGAGCATCCGGCGCAGTTCCCGGTTCTCCATTAGCGGCTTAAGCGCACGGTCCATCAGTTCATCCAGCATGCTTGAGGACTGTTCGCTCTGCCTTGCCAGCCGCAGCATTTCGCCAAGGAAGCTGTCCTCCTGAGCCAGACACTCCCTGTCGATAGCAAGGCCTGTTTCCAGCGCAAACCCTTCCGTCCACACCAGACCAGCGTACTCATTGCGTTCTGCACGCACAACCTCCCGCCGCTGCAGCTCAGCAAGCAGATCCTCCGCAGCGCCTTTCTCCGCCAGCACTCTGTGTACAGCACCTCTTCCTGTCAGCCGGAAGCGCACCACTGACATCCGTTCCGGAAGCTCCTCCCTGATCTCCTCAACCATCTTTTCCACGGCCGCAGCCCACTGCGCTTCATCTGCCAGTCCTTCAATGGAGAGCTCACGGACATGCCAGCGGACAGCATCCAATTCGTGAAACTGGAGAGACGCCTGACCCTCCTGATTCACATCTACGACATAACATCCTTTAGGTCCAGTCTCTTTGACACTGCGTCCCTGGATATTTCCGGGATATACGATCGGCGGCTGCTCATGCAGAATACTGCGTTTATGTATATGTCCCAGTGCCCAATAATCGTAACCCCGGCCAATCAAATCTTTACGGCTGCAGGGAGAATAGGTCTCATGCTGTAAATCCCCATCAACATTTCCGTGTAAAAGAGCAATGTGGAACAACTCGCTTCCCGGCAGGCGTTGAAACTGCAGGGACGTATTCTCCGTCACTTTGGCCGTAGGGTACGATATTCCACTGACTACAGCCACCTCTTGGCCGTCACTGCGTCTTAAGGCTATCGCTTGTCCCGGTTCCCCGCTGCCAAATACGGTCACATGCGCCGGAGGCTCCGACGAGAGACGCGGCCCATCGAGCGGATCATGATTGCCATGAATCAGGAATACAGCGATACCGTGTCTGCCCAGCTCCTGAAGCGCCTCCTGAAAGCGCAGCTGGCCCTGCAGTGAAGCGTCTGAGATATCGTAGACATCTCCGCTGATGACCACGAAATCAACTTTTTCCTGAACGGCTACGCCAACAAGCCGCCCGAGGGCGGCGAAGGTGGACTCCCTTAAGTAGGAGCGGATCGTCTGCGGAAGCTGTGACAGACCGGCAAAACGGCTGTCCAGATGCAGGTCTGCAGCATGCAGGAAACGAAAAGGAATCATAACCTCACCCTTTCAATCCCGGCTGATACTGCAGATACGTTTTTTTGAGCTCATTGGCTACACGTGTCAAGGAATACAAGCTTTTGGCTTTATCCCAGGCCGAACGCGACAGCTCGTAACGATAGCCGGGATCGGTGATCACCTTTTCCAGCGCATCTGCCAGGGCCAGCTCATCATCGGGATCAACCAGCAGTCCGTTTACCCCGTCTTCAATCTGTTCCGGAATTCCGCCTACATTGGTACCTACCAGTGCCAGACAGCTAAGTGCTGCCTCTGCAAACACCGAGCCGAATGCTTCTGCCCGTGACGGCAGTACAAAAATATCAAAAAACGGCATGAATTCTTCGGGGTGCAGGGTATATCCGTAAAAAATAGTTTCATTATATATACCGAGATTCTGTGCCAGCAGCTCTAGTTCTGCGCGGCAAGGGCCGTCTCCGATAATATGCAGCACATATTCATGATTGCGTTTTTTCAGCTCAGCACAAGCCTTGAATAACGTGTCGATCCCTTTGGCCGGTACAAGACGGGTTACGGTCACCAACTGCGGAATGTCGTTGTCATGCGGCACCGGCTTGAATCTTTTCTCATCAAAACCGTTCGGAATGACTCCGATGCCGTCCGGCCGGTCAATATAGGGAGCCAAGTAGTCGGCAAATGAGCGTGACACAGTCATCAACCGTTCGCTGACATGCTCCAGCTCACGGTAAATCGAGACGAGAAATTGATGCTCCAAGCCACCTTCAATAATCGCTCCATTCAAGATCAGCTCGCGTTCGTAGCTGGAATGCAAAGTTTGAATAAGCGGAACCTCAGGATAAATCTTTTTCATTGCCAACCCTGCAATCGGATGATGGGCATGAATCAGGTCGTACTTTTTGGTCATACGCAGCTTGGTCCACCATAAATAATCCCTGTAGGTTTGAATATATTTTTGCACAACCGGGCTTTCGCCATAGAGAGTCCAGTCAAAAGTTTCAAAACTAATATCTTCGCGGCCTTTGCCCCGGATACGCTTAGGCAGCCAGAACAAATCCATTTCCCATCGGCTGGAACGAAACCGTTCCTGTAAATAAGGGATCATGGAAGATACACCACCGGGTTGCTCCGGAGGGAAGAATAGCGCTTGCAGCAAGTTCATAAGGCACATCCCCTTTACAATTGCCCTGTATACGGTGAGACCCGGCAATTATGATATAGTTATATATGTAGATTTACAGGTACGCTTAAGGTCCCATACCTTGATTTTATCGGTATCCACCTGAAACAGCAACTAAGAAGAACCCGAAACTATTCTTATATTTTTTAACAAGAGGAGAAATGATGTATGAATGAAGAACGGCTGCCCGCTGCTTTTACTGCCGGCATTAGAGAGATGCTGGGACAGGAAGCGGACGCTTTTCTGGAGAGCTACACTGCGCGGCGGACCCAGGGTCTGCGGTTTAACACGCTAAAAAGCACCTCAGGCACAGGCCACGCAGCTGCGGAGCTCGCACGGATCCAATTTGGCCTGACCCCCGTACCCTGGTGCGCTTCGGGATATTATTACGAGGAGCCGTCCCGGCCGGGCCGGCATGCTTATCATGCCGCCGGATTATATTATATTCAGGAGCCCTCCGCAATGTCCGCAGCCGAGCTGCTGGCACCTCGGCCCGGTGAAATTGTACTTGACCTAGCCGCTGCGCCAGGAGGAAAAACCACCCATATCGCTGCTCTCATGAAGGGACAAGGCCTGCTCATCTCCAATGAGATTCACCCGGAGCGGGCCAAAATACTTGCAGAAAATGTGGAACGCCTCGGCATT
Source organism: Paenibacillus helianthi (assembly GCF_001909055.1). Taxonomy (GTDB): domain Bacteria; phylum Bacillota; class Bacilli; order Paenibacillales; family Paenibacillaceae; genus Paenibacillus_AQ; species Paenibacillus_AQ helianthi. The sequence goes on along the minus strand of NZ_LVWI01000081.1, from coordinate 121,692 downwards.
CCCCACGCTGTTGTAACTAGCGCTGCCCCGGGAGAACTCTCCCGCCGATTCCCGGAGGCTTTTGACCGGATTATGCTGGATGCTCCCTGCTCAGGAGAAGGCATGTTCCGTAAAGATCCTGCCGCGATCGGCGAATGGTCCCCGAAGCATGTAGAGATGTGCGCGGCCAGACAATGGGATATCCTGCAGGATGCCTACATTATGCTGAAGCCGGGGGGGAGTCTGGCTTACTCTACCTGCACCTTCAACCACAAGGAGAATGAGGATACCATATCACGGTTTCTGGATCACTATCCTGATATGGAACTCATCGAAATGAAACGTCTTTGGCCTCATCTGGAAAAAGGCGAAGGCCATTTCGTCGCCTTGCTCCGTAAGGCAGCCTCCGAAGAAGCTGCGCCAATCCGCAATAAACGCGGTAGTGGCCGAAGCAACACCGGACCCAAGCTGCCTTCCTCCGTCCGCGATGCCTATCAGCAGTTTATGAACTGGGCGGCTGGTGATCTGCCGGGGTTTACCGGGCAGGGTGTACCTCTGCTCTTCGGAGAATCGCTGTATCTGCTCCCGGAAGCGTTCAATACCAGCTTGCATACAGGTCTCTTGGACGGCCTGAAGGTGCCGCGTGCAGGACTGCACATTGCACATCTGAAAAAAAACCGCATTGAACCGGCACATGCCCTGGCCATGGCTCTTCAGCCCCAACAGGCAGCACGCAGCTACGATCTGGCAGCCGATAGTCTGGATCTTCAGGCCTGGCTGCGCGGCGAAAGTCTTCCTGTTCCTCCTGAGCTGCACGGATGGACGTTGGTAACCGTGGACGGATTGCCTGTTAGTTGGGGCAAAGCCAGCTCCGGGCAGTTGAAGAACCATCTACCCAAGGGGCTGCGTATACTAAAATCCCAGAACGACGAGCAGTAGTCAGCTGACCCAATCACCGTACCTTACTTCGCATAAGCAGTTACTAATCGTATGAAAAAAGCCGCCACATAGAAAAGGATCTCAGAGCGGAATATTAGGCCGCCTGAGATCCTGCTATTAAATGTATATTAATATGAATTAGAATACCTCGTAATTATGACCATAGTTATTATCCCAATACGTTTGTCCGCCAGTTGTATACGAAATCGAATATTTAATATTTGTAGCACCCGGAACATTGAAACTGTAGCTCCAGTTTTCAACACTATTGAAATTATTCAAGGAGCCAGAATAAGTGGCAATGCCCTCACGAGTCGTTGCCCAATTGTCCGTTGTGTACAGTATTTTTACTATTTTCGTCGGATTCAGGTTTTTCACATAAATATTTCCGGTAAATTCACCATTACTCAGAGTACTATTAGCGTTAAGCACGTTTGGTGCTCCCAAAATTACAGATCTCAGGGGAACTGTATGATTCACTTCATTGTAATAGTTCGCTCCCTCGTTGTTATCCCAATAGGTCTGGTTATTCACTTCGTATTTAATCGCAAATTTGATGAAGCTCAGATTCTTTAACTCTAAATGATCTGTTGAAGCATCCGTTCTGGAAATAGCAAAATGCCATTTCTCACGATTTACATCCCCCGGCCCTGCATAAGATGCAGTCGTATCATACCAATTTGTGTTATCTGTCGTGTAATGGACACTCACATTCTTCACGGGTCCCAGATTAGCAACTTCAATATTGCCGCTGAACCCGACATATCCAGGCTTATACATAACGCCTACATCCGAGTCAATAAGCTTGACCTCATTACCGCTGGCAAATGCCGACCCGGCAAAAGATACACCAAAAATCAGAGTAAGCATCATCAATCCAGCAAAAAGTTTTTTCATTGCTTTCACAGTTCTCTCTCCTCGAATTTTAAATTTTTACACCTGAGTCTGAGCCGACAAGGAAGACATACATTTGTATGCGTTATTGTTCTTTCATCCCTCCTTTAACGCTTTTTGAAAATGAATTGTAAATCCTGAAATACATTCATTTCCTTTTAATACAATAACTTTTATTGAGATTGCTGTAAATAGTAAATAAGTAACATATTTTATATATAAAGTAATGATGCATTTTGTCATAAAAAGTCTAAATAACAGGAATGAAGCATAAAAAAATCCCTTGAAGGACAATTGACATTCTCCTCAAGGGATTTTATGTAAAAGCAATATAAATGGGCCCACATAAAGCTTAATCTTGTAGAATTTTTCAAAGAAAACGTTGTTGACCACATCGGCAGTGGCCGGTTCCCGGCTGCCTGACAGCTGCTTGCTCTCGCCGTCCTTGAGGTTCGCTTCCTGCAACAGTGCCGGATCCATCTCACCCGCTTCGACCGACTCCATTTCGATGTCGTCTGCGGTGAGCTTCTCGTCCGCTTGAGGCTGACCGGTGTCCTGCGTATGCTCCGCCGCTCCTGCCCCCATAGGCTTGGAGATGTCTACTCCCAGCAGATACTCCCACATCTTGCCTTCCAAGTGGCTGAGCGAACGCTTTGCCGCCTTGCCGAGCGCCCCAATCCGGGCCAGTACATCCAAAAACGTAGCAATGAGCAGGTTGCCCAGGGTTGAGATTAACTTGGTATAGAAGTTCTGCACCGCAGCCAGCGCCTGATCCACCTTCGCGGCCAGGAAGTCCATGACCTGTGTGACTTTGGTTTTGAGCTTCTGCGCCAACTGGTTGACCGCCTTAACGGCCTTGTTGACGACTCCGTCAATTTTGCTGCATATTTTGGCAGACCAGCCTTTTGAGCAGCGTGCCCAGCCCCTTGATGAGGGTGGTGATCAGCTTGTGGCCCAGTTCAATAATGCCCAGCACGGCTTGTTTGGCTTTTTCAAAAATAAACTTCACTGCTTTGCCGAGACCCTCAAAAATGAAGTTGGCGGCCTTTTTGACGACCTCGACCACGGCTTCGAGCTTGTCCTTCACCCAGCCGAGGAAGCCGCCTTTCTTTTCTTCCTTTGCCTTTTCCTCTGCATGCTTCCCGTCCGCATCCTTCTTGGCTTTGCTATACGCCTGGGTGGCTTCCCGCTCCGCTTCGGACTGCTTTTTCTGTGCTTCGCGTTCTTTTACGGTCCGGATGCTGCTGATCTCGCCCTTTTTCTGCTGCACAGCCGCTCCTGCCTGTCCGGCATAGTCGGCTTCGGCTGCATCCAGCTCGTTTTTCCATTCGCCGAGCAGGTTACATGCTAATGCCTGGCGGCTGAGCCGCAGCGGAACGGATTTCGCCCATAATGGCTTCTGGATTACCTTCCGACCCGGAAGATCCGATGTTCATTCGCTCCAGGTTCCCTGTAGCTGCGGTCCCGCCGGCGCTCTTATACCCCTCCGGCGCGGAGTGTTTTAGTTGCGCTGGCTTCTTCCGGGCTTGAAAGACTTTGCCCTTCAGCCCTGTCGGTGCCGGAATTGCCGGAAGCCCCTGACGGGATCGGCGAATGGTCCCCGGAGCATGTAGAAATGTGCGCGGCCAGACAATGGGATATCCTGCAGGATGCCTACATTATGCTTAAGCCGGGAGGCAGTCTGGCTTACTCCACCTGCACTTTCAACCATAAGGAGAATGAGGATACGATATCACGGTTTCTAGACAGCTAACCTGATATGGAACTCTTCGAAACGAAACGTCTTTGGCCTCATCTGGAAAAAGGCGAAGGCCATTTCGTCGCCTTGCTCCATAAGGCGTCCTCCGAAGAAGCTGCGCCAATCCGCAATAAACGCGGTAGTGGCCGAAGCAAAACCGGACCCAAGCTGCCTTCCTCCGTCCGCGATGCCTATCAGCAGTTTATGAACTGGGCGGCTGACGAGCTTCCGGGGTTTACCGGACAGGGTATACCTCTGCTCTTCGGAGAATCGCTATATCTGCTCCCAGAAGCGTTCAACACCAGCTTGCATACAGGTCTCTTGGATGGCCTGAAGGTGCCGCGTGCAGGACTGCACATTGCGCATCTGAAAAAAAAACCGCATTGAACCGGCACATGCCCTAGCCATGGCTCTTCAGCCCCAACAGGCGACACGCAGCTACGATCTGGCAGCCGACAGTCTGGATCTTCAGGCCTGGCTGCGCGGCGAAGGTCTTCCTGTTCCTCCTGAACTGCACGGATGGACGTTGGTAACCGTGGATGGATTGCCTGTTAGTTGGGGCAAAGCCAGCTCCGGGCAGTTGAAGAACCATTTACACAAGGGGCTTCGTATACTAAAATCCCAGAACGACTAGCATTAGTCGGCTGAATAGCGATAGGGACCTCCCTGCGCATGTGCTGTTCATTATCCCGATAATGCCACACCTACAAGCGCGGCAGCGGGTACCAGACATGATCCAGGGGAGAATCAGGAATGGGTGCAGTTCCATATTCACTTTGACCAGCACAGCGCGATTTTGATGCTCTTCAGCTTGCTCGTCATCAATTCCCGCTTGTTGTTTGTCTAATTCCTGTAGTCTGCTACACGTATAAAAACGAAGCGACCCTACAGACCCCATTAGGGGCTGTAGGGTCTTTTTATTTCTGCTCTCACAATTAGAAATACGATTTATGGCGCGAAGCGAAGCATATACCCTTATATTTTATAGATATCTGCTCAAATATCTCCCGCTTTGCCGATACACCCGCAAATCTCCATTTTTTCGATGGCCAGCCGCTTCACAGCCTCTTTGGCGGCGTTCATGTAACGGCGTGGGTCATTCTCCTCTGGTCGGCTGGAGAAGACTTGTCTAATTGCTTCCGAGAAAGCAACACGTAATTCTGTTGCTACGTTCACTTTGGCAATACCCAGTTCTACCGCTTTTCTCAAATGTGCGGCATGTATGCTGGAACCTCCGTGAAGCACAAGTGGGGCGTCAACATTTTCGGCGATCTGTCCAATTCTTGCAAAATCAATCTCAGGATGCTGTCTCGTAATCCCATGGACTGTACCAATTGCCGGGGCCAATGTTGCCACCCTTGTACTTTCAACAAACAATTTGCATGCTTCAGGATCTGCCAGTTCCAAACCCTCCACTCCCGGCAGTGAGTCTTCCGATGCATTGCCAACATTACCTAGTTCCGCCTCTACATTTACCCCTCCCGCAGAGGCGATTTCCACAATTTTTCTCGTCTGTCTGACATTTTCTTCAAACGGATGCATGGAAGCATCAATCATGACTGACGTATACCCCGCTCTGATGCATCTGACAATCATATCGAAATCAGTGCAATGATCCAGATGCAACGTGATCGGAATTCCAGTATTTTCGGATGCCGCCGCTGCGGCTGCGACAAGATAGTTTAGGCCCAAATACTTCACAGTGTTGATAGAAGTCTGAATGATAATCGGTGAGCTCGTTTCAGCCGCTGCTTCTGCAACAGCTTGAAGCATTTCAAAGCTATGAATATTGAAAGCACAAACCGCGTAATGATTTGTCTTAGCTATCTGCAGCATTTCGGTAGATGAAATAAGCGGCATAGCTTGATCCCTCCTTGATTATTGCCCCGTATCATTGGCTGATTTCCATTTTATATAATCAGACTTATTTTTTTCACCTGACAATAAGCTTTGATATAATGGATTGTCTTGAAGCAATTCAGCATGTGTACCCGTTCCAGAAACGCTACCCTGATTGATCACGAAGATGATATCCGCATTACGGATGGTAGAGAGACGGTGAGCAATGATTATTGTCATCCTTTGATATCGCAATCTATCCAGATTACTCTGAACATGACGCTCCGTTTCCAGATCAAGCGCCGATGTCGCCTCGTCTAGGATAAGCACTTCCGAATCACGGAGCAATGCACGAGCAAGAGCAAGTCTCTGCCTTTGCCCCCCTGATAAAGCAACTCCCCGTTCCCCAATCTTTGTATCATAGCCATCGGGCAAATCCTTGATGAAATCATGAATCCTCATTGCCTTGCACATCTCAATCATCCTGAACTCGCTAATATGGGTTATCCCCAGCAAAAGATTCATCCGAATGGTATCCGGAAAGAAATAGGGTTCCTGGGAGACCAGCGTGACTTTTCTCATCCAATCTTCTCTCCGAATATTCCTAAACTGCTGGCGGTTCACCAGAATTGTCCCGGCATGTGGATCATAAAAACGAATGAGAAGACTTGCTATGGTGGATTTTCCACAGCCACTTGACCCGACTAGAGCAATTTTCTTTGCGGAGTCAAAATTCAGATCAAGATTCCGGAGAACCTCTTGTGTCTGATACTTGAAAGATATATCCCTGAAGCAAATGGATTGAATTGGACCCTTTAACGTTTCGTTACCTTCCGGACTTGTCTCAACCGCCAATAACCTGCATATTCGTTCCACAGAAGCAAACTTTCCTGACAAACCCATAATGGCCTGATATAAAGAATTACAGGAATCCATAAGTTTTGTAGTGAACTGAAAAGAAATGACAAACATGCCTATCGTCAGTCTGTTATCCAGAACAAGATTTCCACCATAGAGAAAAATAAAGATCACTGCTCCCCATTTCAGCGGATCACTCAGCATAATCTGTCGGTTAATGATCTCCCCCTCTTTAACAATGCTATTGAAGTAGGCAATGAATTTTTTATTATACAAACGGTTTTCCCACTCTTCCCGATGAAAGGCAATCACTTCCCTCGTGGATGAAACCCCTTCCTCCAGATGGATTAACAATTTTGAACGATGGCCGTTAACCCCGGAGGATATTTTTTTTCTGATAGGAGCTAAATACCCCCCGATGATGATATACATCAGCACAAATAGCAATAAAACCATCAAGATGATGGGACTGGCCTTATCCACTAAAATGATGATTGCAATCACAGATACTGCCTGTTGGAACAGTCTCGGAAAATCACTTGCTCCAAAGTGTGCAGTTACCTGCAAATCTTGCGTGAAATGATATACATATTCCGCCGTGCGTTCTTTTTGTATTACGCTTACCGGGATTCGGAATATATGTTTCATTAACTCAATCCCCATTGATGTCCGCATTTTGGCAATTGAATGCTGCAATAGATGGGGGCCAATTGTGAACAAGATGGAATATGTCAGATATGCTATTCCAAGTTGAAGCAAGATGAACCAGAATTTGTCTGTTTGGCCTCCGATCATGACGCGGTCTATCATTTTTTGCTGGAGAGCAATTGTTGCCACATTAGATAACGCCTCACAAAACAATACCAGAAAGGATAACCCATACAAGCCCTTTATCTTTCTAACATGAGACCATAACCACTTATAATTAGCCACCCGAAGCCTCCGTCCCTCTGGAAGCTGCAAGTGTGCTAAAGGCTCCACCCAATGCCAATAGCTCAGCATATGACCCGTTCTCTACCACTATCCCGGCTTCAATGACCACAAATCGGTCAAAGTCCTTTATTGTCGATAACCTATGGGCAACAGCAATAATAGTCCTTCCTTTAAAAAGCTCATTCATCGCTTTAAATACTTGAATCTCGCTTGTATTATCCAAAGCTGAGGTGGCCTCGTCTAACAAAATAATTGCTGGATCGTGAATAAACATGCGTGCGATGGCAATTCGTTGTCTTTGACCTCCTGAAAGGTTAACTCCCCGTTCACCAATTTGTGTATCATACCCATCCTGCAGATTAAGGATAAAATCATGAGCATATGCCGCTTTTGCGGCCCTCACAACTTCCTCCTGGGTTGCGTCCGGTTTACCGAATTTTATATTCTCCGTTACTGTGGAGCCAAAAACATAAGTATCCTGAAATACATAACCCATCGCCATTCGCAAGGATGAAAATGAAATATCTCGCAATGGAACATTGTCTATAAAGATACTCCCATTATCAGGATCATAAAACCGTCCAATCAGCTTCAATATCGTGGTTTTTCCATTTCCGCTCTTCCCCACAATAGCTACCCGTTCACCAGCAGCGATCGATAAATTTAGCCCGTTTAGAACCGATTGTCCAGAATTATACGTAAAGCAGACATTATCCAAGCGAATATCCCCCTTTACTGGCATCAACCCCACTGGATTTGACGCTTCTACTAGTGAGGGCTCCGAACGTAAGAAGCTATACAATCGTTCTGCCTGATGCATAAGCAGCCTCTGTTCGGTAATGTTGGTCACGACAGCCGTCAACCTATGCATAACCGTAAAGTAATAGAGGATAAATGAGATAAACTCACCTATGGATAACTGGCTGTGTCCAAACAGAAAATTACCATATACAAAAATGGCAATGCCGCCAATATTATAAGTGATTCGTCTGTTTGTCCCCCGGAGATATGCATACCAATATGCTTTAATCATACTTGCGTTGTATAATTTCACTTTTTGCTCGTATCTGCCGATTTCCCATGTTTCCGATTCATAGGCACGAAGCTCTAAAGAAGCGGATATACTTTCATATACCTTCTGATTTTCATCAATGCGGGCTTGCGACATGTTCTTCCCGTGAATTGCCGCTTTGCGTTCAAGCATCGGTCCAAATACGTAATAGAGCAGGAAACTCGGCAGCACGATGACAGAAAGATGAAGACTGGTGGACAACATCATTACAGCCGAAATGAATGAAAAAATAAGACCCTCGATCAGTACAGGAAAATACTGGCGGTACAGACTTTGCATGGATGCAACTTCTGTATTTAGCAATGAGAGCGTTCTCCCTACCGGATTTTGCTCATAATAAGCAAACCCCAGCTTGCGCAGATGTTGGAAAACGGCAAACTGAATATCCTTGGCGGCTTTTTCCTGGAGATGACGACTTAGCGTATTTTGCATCATTTTGGCAGCGAGTATTACTACAATGACTCCAATTAGCACAAAGATAAAGAGGGAGAACTTGCTATAGTCTTTAGCCGGAAAAATAACATCCACAAAATATTGAATATATTTTGGGATAAACAATTCCGCAGAGGATAATAAAAAATATGAGCAAATAAGCAGCGATAAGATCAGTATATAAGGCTTTACAAAGGATAATGCCCACCAGTAGACTCGCCACAACGAAACCGGCTTATCAATGGTGGCGCTTTGATCTTTTCCGGTGTCTGACTTCAGTTAAATCCCTTCTCCCGCTATGGAGGTTTCACTTGAATCTTCCATTATCTTCTCTATAATCAGAGCAGTTGTTTGCTCAAGATTCTGCCCAACTGCCAACTCGTAAAAGTGTACTCCCTCTAGCAGTCCATGTACCCGAAAATTGGGTTCCTGATCACATTTCAACAGTAGCCAATCCGGATGATCCCTGTCTTCATTAATAAAATGAGCCGAGATTTGTGAAATCCCTTCTTCGTAACTCAAAGATTTAATACTAGAGACTTCTTCTCCCAGATCGATCCTGGAAAAAATGATATGCCGCAGTGAACTTCTGTTAACGATACTGGTACCCAGTGCCTGTTCAATTTCGTTGATTGCAATCGGCACTTTCGGCAGTGAATTATCCCCGCTATTTTCTTCGCTTGGCAGTAATGAACTGTATTTAGAAATTGAAGCCAATGTTCCTCTGCCGATTAAACAGACTGTTGGCCAACCGTTAACGGACGGAAGCTTGTCATTGCCTCCCCTTCTGATTTCAAGCACATCATTGGTAATATAATTTGAACCACAATAGCCAATCATGCTGAGCAGTGTAGTTGTTTTACCGGCACCTTTATTGCCTGCTACGGCGACTCCATTCCCATTATACTCAAAAGATGAGGCGTGCAGCCTCGCACCTCCTCCAAGTTCCAGCTGTCTTGTCTGAATTTGCCGAATGGCTTTACGAGTGATTTCATATACGATATTTTCACAGCTTCCTGTAATGCTCAGTTTGTGACTATTACGATATATTGAGAACTCTTTTTCCTTGAAAATGTGCATTTCACTGTCAAGAAATCCGATCATAGCCATCTCTCCATGTTCGATTGTATGAGGTGAATATGCAGAGGTATAGGATTGGGCATATCTTGAGAGGTCGGGTTCTATGCTGATATTCATCTCCCATTCACCCTTTTCATCATTCATTAAGCGAACGTCATAAGTGATTTCTAACAGTTTTATCAACCGATCACATAAACTGCTGCTTTCCTTAATGATGATTCCAATACTGGTTTCATAATTCTGCACAATAATTTTATAAATCATAGCAGCTTCTCCTTCATTATTGGATTGTTTTCACATAAATAATTGAGATACTGCTTCAACCCTTCTTGTATAGAGGTATATTCTGAGAGATAGCCTGCATTCCTGAGTTTGTTGTTGTTCGACTCTGTAAACATCTGGTACTTTCCAATCAGCTCCTCAGGAAAATCAATATAGGTAAGCCTTCCGTATCCCAATGTTCCTATCATTGTCCACGCAATATCATTAAAACTGCAACTTATTCCTGTACCACAATTGAAAATCCCTGAAATCGCAGGTCGTTGTAAAAAGAACAGGTTTATGTCTATGACATCATTAACGTGGATAAAATCTCTTCTTTGTTCACCGTCACGGTCAGCTTCTGTTCCCCGAAACAGTTTGATTTCCCCATGTTCTTTAAGCTGGAAATACATTTTATAGATCATTGAGGCCATTCTCCCTTTGTGGGCTTCCCCAGATCCGTAAACATTAAAGTAACGCAATCCAACGATCTGGCTCTCTGCATCTGGGAGTATGGATGTTACATATTGATCAAATAGATACTTTGAATGCGCGTACAAATTCATCGGTTTCTTACATTTGGAACAATCTTCGACAAAACCACCCGTACCCTGGCCATATATTGAAGCCGATGAAGCGTATACAAAAGGAATTCTGTTCTTTAGGCTTAGGTCCAACAATTTCTTGCTGTACAAAAAGTTATTTGCATACAGATAGTCACTGTCGGTCTCCATCGTATCCGAACAGGCACCTTCATGAAAAATAAAGTCTACCTCCGAGGCAAAGAATGGGTCCGACATACGTTCTTGCAATTCATCCGGAGACAATATCATGTTGTATCTAAGACCCTTTAGATTTCCCAAGGTATGAGGGGAAACACGATCTGCTATAATCACATTATCCTCTCCAAGTTGATTCAACCTTCTCACCAGGTTGCTTCCAATAAAACCAGCACCGCCGGTAACGATAATCATATATTTATATCAGCTCCTCTGAACTATAATTGAAGAGTATGTTAGAAATTATGGAAGACGTTGAATATTTCTCGATCAGAGGAACGATAACGACGTCGTTAACTATCTCTTTGCCCACCACATTGGCATTGTCATAATCCCCGCCTTTTACGATTACATCAGGCTGCAGCTCATGTATAAGATTTAATGGTGTCGGTTCATCGAATATAATGACACAATCCACAAAATCGAAGGATGCAATGATTCTCAACCGATCCTTTTCCTTAATGATAGGCCGCTTCTTTCCCTTCAAAAATTTTACGGATTTATCCGAATTGATCCCTACGATCAAACGGTCCCCAAATTTTCTGGCTTGCTTCAGCAAGTGAATATGCCCATAATGAAGCAAATCAAAACATCCGTTAGTAAAGATGATTTTTTCGCTGTCTGCTTTCCATTTCCCCACTAGTTCTGCTGCTTCATCAAGGCTTGCTATTTTTGCCCGAAAATCATTTAATTCACTTTCTATCTCAGCTATCCTTTTTCTTATTTCGGCTTTGTTAACGCTACTGGTTCCGTCCTTTTCTACTGAAAGACCTCCTGCAATATTGGCGTAGTACACTGCATGCTCGATTCCACTTCCTTCGGCAACGGCTACTGCTAATGCTGCAACCAACGAATCTCCTGCCCCGGTCACATTCCGGGTTTGATTAGCGTAGGACCGATATTCTTTTGTCCCTTCTTCATTTATCAGGCATACGCCTTTTTCGGCACGAGTAATAAGCAGATGATCTACGTTCAATTGATTTCGTAGTTCCATGCCTTTATTTCTGATCTCCTGTTCATCATTTCCTGAAATTCCTGCAATTTGGAGGAACTCTTTATGATTTGGCGTAAGAAAAGTGGCCCCACGATACTTTTCCCAATATTTTTCTTTAGGATCAACGATTATCGGGATATTCTTCCTGGTACATTCCAGGATCATTTCCTGACAAAGAAAGTTGGCGCATGCTCCTTTATTGTAATCGGAGATAATGACCGCCTTGATATTTCCACTTAACTCACCATTGAACCACTCAAGGAGTTCATCGTGGTTATATTGTGCCTTAAGTGAACTATTCTCGTAGTCTATCCTGATTAACTGATTTCCTCTTGATACAACTCTCGTTTTTTTTATAGTTTGCAAAGAATTTTTCACACCGATGCCATCAATTTCATGTGAATGCAATAATCTCCTTACCTGTTTGCCATCATCATCATTACCTACAAAACCACCTATTTTCACCTTCCACCCAAGGGATCTGACATTACAGGCGACATTTGAGGCCCCCCCCAAACAATAGAATTCACTCTGCCAGTTGAACACAGGCACAGGGGCTTCAGGTGAAATTCTTTCAACATCACCAAGACAATATTGATCCAAGATAATATCCCCAATGACCAGAATAGTACCTTGTTGGGAATCAATATTCGATTTTAGCGGCAAAACCGGTTTGTCTATTCTTCGCATGGATCTATCTCCATTCAATCTTAGTTAACATCTGATATCAGCTAAACCCACGGCTAGCCTGTGCAGTGTATCCTTTTCCGAAATGACTTTTAGAATATGGCTGGGTGTGCTTCGTGGATTACAGATTCCGCACAATAAACCCGTAATTGAAGCTATAGTATCTGTATCACCTCCCATTTCGACTGCCTTGCAAATTGCAGCTTCCGCGTTCCATAATGCAGAAGCCAGCGCAAGAGCAAACGGGACTGCTTGGACAGTTAAGCCTCCGAATAAATCTCCTTCACCTGCCTTTTCCCGATATTTTTCGTAACCTAAATTGCATGCGGTTTCTATTTCCTGATATACTGCTGGCAATCCATCACAATCGCCATAACCTCTCATTAACCATGCGCCTTTTATAGATTGTTCAATAACCTGATCGCATGCGCACCCATCCAGAAGAGCGCTGGCGGCAAAGGCTATCGCCGCAGCTCCAGCTAAGGCGGATTTACTGTTGTGGGTAATTTGCGTCGCTTTCAGAACCTCAGAGACAAGTCTCACCTCATTTTTTATGGAAAAAGCTATACCTAGTGGAGAAATCCTCATAGCTGCTCCAGAATTAACTGAAAAGCGCCTCTTATAAGGATTGGGATCCTTCTTCAATCTTCCGGTCGAAGATTCGATTTTGGCATATTTATCGGGCAGGCAGATAAATGCCTTAACCAATTCTTTTTTATTAATTCGATGGTAACAGACAAGATTCTCTGCAATCACAATTGTTTGATAAGTATCGTCCGTGACTTCACCATAATTCCACTTGGTCCGGGATGGACTTGAAGGAATAGGCGTAACCAGCCTACGTGGAACTGCTCCGTATGTATTTATAAGTTCAGCCGGGTTATAGCCAACCGCAAGCACGCCAAGTGCATCACCACAAGCCAACGAAGACAGTCCTCCCCAGATACGTTCATAAATCTCCATGCAAGCCTCCGTCTTCACTTAGTTGATATTCATCATTAAGATTTGATCATTGCAAGCTCTATGCTTTTTGTTGCATTTTTTTATGTTTATTTTGACTGTCTTCATTTCGGCCTTTGAAGCTGCCTCAATTCCAACCAACGAATCCTCAAACACCCGACATTCAGGTGGCTTAACCTTCAATAGTCTGCTGGCCCGCAAGTAGATTTCAGGATGCGGCTTGAGGTACACGACATCTTCTTTCGTTAATATCACGTCAAACACATTACGGCAGCCAAGGCGCTCTATAATATGTGATACAGAAATTTTTGAGGAATTCGAAACTACTCCAAGGTTGAAATGGCCGTAAAAGGACTCTTTGATTTTTTGCACAAGCATAAAATTAGGTACCATATACCTGTCTAGATATTCAGTTATTATAGTGTTTTTTTGTTTAATCAGTTCCCGCAGGACCTTTGTATCATATTTGTCTCCTGTCATATCCTTAAGCATGCTCAAAGAGCCACAGCTAAACATTCTATAATATAAATTTTTATCAAAAGCTAAACTATTTTGCTTGAACACTTTTTGATAGGCCTTTTCATGAGCCATAATTGTATCTGCTAACGTCCCATCACAATCGAACAGCAAAGCTTTTATCCTATGCTCCTTCATAAAATTAATCACCATCCATCAATAGTTTTTGTAGGATTTGAGATACCATCGGGTAGGCAAGATCGTCGTATACTGACGATACCAGTCCAGAATATCCTCCGAGACATTGACGAAGGCATACTCCTTCAGCAAATCCAGATTTAATAAGTCGTTAAGGACGTATGGTGTAGAACATAACGATTGATGCATCCATGATTTTGCTAGCTCAAATTCAAGCCTGCATAATTCTTCAACGGGATCTCCAAACCGGCAACGCTCCCAATCCAATATTGCACTAATAAACCAATTACCTTTATGTTTCTCGACTAATATATTGTTCGCCTGTGGTCCCAGGTCACTATGGAGCAGTGAATCCGGTTCATAGGGATTTGGAAAAACACATGACATAGAATGGATAAGATAATTTATTGCTTTTCGGTAGGAGGAATTCGGCCTTTCATATTGATACTCATGTAGTTTGGCAAGCAAGGAATCGGCAACCGATTTTTTTTCATCCGGGAAAAAATCCACTACTTTCATTGAATGCACCTGCTTTAGATATTGAAGCAATTCGGTAATAAGTCTAGCTCTTTGGCTCGGCTCGATATCCCAGAATACAGATCCAATGGGAACACCTTTCATTTGTTGCATGATTAAATACTCTTGGTTACCCAGATACCCCACACACTCTACCTTTGGAACAGGAAGATCTGTTGCCTCTAACTTTCTAAGAATATGCGCTTCCTTATGTAAGCTGTCTGATCCAATTTGTTCTTCCTTTAAGAATCTATTTCTAGACATTTTGATTACTTTTGGGCAACCGTTAATCTGAAACTGAAAGATATCATTGAAATGCCTTTGGCTGTGCAGCTTCACATCTGTATACTTCACCCCATATAACTGGCGGAGCAACTCTTTCACCCTACTCACCTCCTCAATTCATCAGCTTTAGGAATTTCTGAATAATCGGCCTAAGCTCAATGTTCCTATTAGCTTGCATATAAACTCGTTTATTTCGAAGCAGCGCCCAAAATATGCCCTCCTGCCAAAAATAAGAGCCCTCTTCCCTGTTTTCTATCTTAATTTGGTCTCTAACAGCTTGCGGTGAAGAAAGATAAAGCGGCAGATCAAATCCGTCCATATAGTCTATAAACAATAAATAAGACTTTTCGCTACCATGCCCAGTGGTATGCAAACATTGATGAATATCTTTCGTTTTTTCAGGCATGGTTCTATTCCCAAACTCTGAGTTGTAATAAAGCCCCTTGGCTTCTTCACTTAAAAGACAGATTATAGCTGGTAATTCCAAGTTGCCTAGTAATTCATCGAACCCATCTGCTCTCAACATACAGGTTCCTCAAAATAACTTTTCTCCACTATTTCACATATAATATGCCCTATCATGATGTGTGCCTCCTGAATTCTAGCAGTATTTGTGGTTGGCACCTGGATACATACATCGCAGAATTCATTCATCATTCCACCTGTTTTCCCGGTAAACCCTATAATGATTGCACCTATTTCTCGGGCTGCCTGAACTCCACGAACAATATTCTTGCTGTCGCCAGAGGTCGAGAAAGCGTATACAATATCACTTTTATGAACAAATCCTTTAATTTGTCTTGCAAACACTTCCTCATATCCGTAATCATTCCCGAGCGCTGTCATAATTGAAGTATCCGTCGTCAGCGCATGAGCGGAAAGCGCACCTCTATTGATTCGGAATCTACCTACCAGCTCTGCTGCTAAATGCTGACAATCTGCTGCACTGCCGCCGTTGCCAATTAAGTATACGGATCCATTTTGCCGCAGGGCCATTAGAGTAAAGTCGATTACAAGCTGGATTTGACTAATCAGTTGAGTGTCCAACCGATTGATCATTTTGTTGTGCTCATTGATTAGTTCCTGGATCATAATTACCCTCCTAGTTAAATAATGGACTTGATTTGATCCCACACCTCCTTTACCGTGATCTCCTTAATGCAGGCAGCTGGAGCATCTGATGCGGTAGGATAAATGCAGGACCAGTTGCACCCAAAGCACTCCCATTTCTTCTGAACAACGATCGGCAATCTACTATTGCCAAATTTATCAGGATAAGGCAAAAATCTCGCTGGATGAAAACCACCTACAATACATATGGAAGGAATGTTCAAACTTACAGCAATATGTACAGCACTTGAATCATTAGTAACAAGAAAACTGCAACTGGAGATAAGATCTGCAACTTGCTCTAGTGAGGTTTGTCCCATTTTATCGATTAGCGGTGAAGTACTTCTCTTCATGATTTGGCCGGCGAGATGTTTCTCTTCATCGCCCCCACAGATAAGACCTGTCATACCGGTTTTCTGATAGATCAGATTTGTTATTTCGGCAAAAGAAGAAGTCGGCCATTTCTTGATGTCTCTACTTGAACCCGGAAAAATAATATAATATGGATTTTGCAATAGTTTGTGCCTAGTAATAGGTAAGGGCCATTCAGGAATACCAGATGTAAATGAAGGAAGACCAATAAAGTGGTTGAATTCCGCATTTCGGTCTAATTCCATCATAGTTTCTATTCTTGACTCTATTAAATGCGTGTACCATTTATTGCTTATTTTCCGCTCCATGCTGCTGATATTATTTAAGTCTCCGCAGAATCCGATTTTGACGGCCGCCCTAGAAAATCGCACCACGGCATCGCTGTACAGAAACTCTCTTGAATACATAGGATTCAATAAGATGGCAGATTCAAAAGCAAATATGCTTTTAAAAATTTTTATTCTGTATGATAGATGATGCACAAATTTGGAGCGGTTTACAGGAATAATTCGGGATAGAAGTCGATGATTAGTAAATAATTCTGAACAATATTCATTGCAGATCAGGATGTACTCGTATTCCTCGGCTGGATATCGTTCAATCAAGGAATTGAAGGCATCCAGCCAAAGAACTGTATCTCCCAATGCATCTAATCGGACAATGAGTAGTGGCGTTTTGGCAATCGGTTTATTTGGCTTGACAGCACTAGAGCAATGCTTAAATATAAAAAGCAGCAATGTATCAAAACAATATAGTCTAATAAGGGAAATACTCTTTTTCATTACAGAAAACATATAGTATACCTATCACTCCTTAACATTAATTTCATTTACAGATCAGCCAATTCACCGCATCCTGCAGGTTATCAGCAATATAATCAGGACTGGTTTCAATCCAATTATCCCTATATCTCCCTAAAGCTTCGTTCCCCCAACCGGTTCTGACTAATATTTTTAACGCATTCACCGCATAGGCAGCCAACATATCTGTATCACCAACGTCGCCAATAACCGCACATTTTTCCAAATCCAGATTATATTTTTCAGCAGCTTTTAGTAATAAACCCGGTTTAGGTTTTCTGCACAAACAGTTATCAGTTGCTTCATGGGGACATATAAAAGCATCATCGAAACCAAAGGAGGAAAACTGTTCCATAAATTCTTCTGTTGTTGCTTCACCTTTGGAAATATGGTATTGATTGGTAAAAGCAAACACCATGATGTCATGCAGTTTGAGTTTTTGGACTGATCCCAAAGTATAAGGGAAAAGAGTAAAATGCTTCGGATGAATAAAATGACCTGTGCCTCCCATCGTTCCGTCTCTATCAATAAATACAGCTTGGATTGAAGACTTCATGATTCCCCTCCTTTAAAAATCTTTAGGACTTATTGTTATCGTGTTTTCCAGGTATAGAATATTTTTCTCCATACCTCTGCGACTCACATAATTTAAGAGGACAGACTGAATAGAATCGTTTAAAGCATACAAATGGGTAATTTGTAGAAGCTTCTCATCAGGTAACATCCTATACCCTACAAAACCCACAATTTCAGAGGTTGTCTGGGCAAAGGTTATTTCGTAGCCATCCTGCAAACTTAAGTACTGATCAAGCTCATCTAAAAAAGAATCTAGGCGAAACCCCTTTAAAAACGTTTTTATTCTTTGGTGTTCTTCACCTCTGTAATGCCATCTTTTTCTGCCCCTCAAAAAAATCATACTTTGCAGTCCTACCGAATCATTAACTTTTCCAAGAAACCATTGTATGACCTTTGGTAGTTTTTCTGCAAGAACAGCCAATTCCTTTGTTTGTTTCTTTGGCATCCAGTCTTTGCGAAGTTGAAAGGCACTTCTGAATTCCTCTAGAAAATCAGTGAAAAAGCTTTGATACTGTTGAAACGCGTCTTTTTTCGTTACGAAAAGATGCTGCTGTACAAACAAGACGGCTCTGCAAATAGAAATGTATAACATCGGTATTACTTTATATTTTTGGTGAGGTGCATATTTCTCTAGAGTGCCAAGATCACAAATTTCAGCATTGTCGGCAACGTCATGATAAAGTTGTATACGTTCAAGTGTGGAGTGAACGAATGCACGGATCAGGCTATTTGGCGATATAAATCTTAGTGTAGCTTCTATCCATTTAGATTGATTATTTCCGGACAACAGTTTCCCATGTTGCCTGGTTTCAAATAGAGCCCTGATTACAGCTGAATTATCAAAATACATATACTCGCTTTGAACAAGTGACGCAGTCTCATCTTTAAAGACAATTCCGATATCAATAACCGAATCCCCGGTTCCGGCAAGCCGCCCTCTATATTTCTGATTGACATCTCTGATCAATTGATTAATATTTTCCAGACATTTCATATTTCTTGCAGGCAAGAAAACCAGAAAATCAATATCACTCCACGAAGGAAGAAATTCGCCATATGAATTGCTGCCGATCTGATAAACAGCATCAATTATAGGTTCATATATCCTTAAACACAGTAGAACTTCATCTATAATCTGATCTTTCAGCAACAAAATAGATGTATCGTTATTGTTAATCACTGATATATGACACACTCCTTCATTATGTAAATGCAAGAATACCTAAATTATCCACTTCTTCAGGATCATCTTCGTTTCCGTAGCCTCCCATATTAACCGGCAATAAGCGCTCGCCGTAATCTTCCCACAACACTGAATAATATCCGTATTTGCAGCTTGTATCAGCACTCAAGACTTCTTCTAATGGAATTGTGACTTCGACCTCTGTCTGACTTCTTTGTACTTCTTCAAGCTGAATTCGCTTGATAGGTTTAGTATCCAATTCAATTTCTATTTTGTCGTTGAATACCTTAAACAAAATTTCTCTAATATTAAAATTAGCTGATGGTCCGCATAAATCTAACGAATTTGTATAAAAGTAAAACGACAGATGGTATTTCTCAGGCCAAGTCGATTGGATAATCAGGTACAGATTTTCAGCATCGTATTCATATCTGTATGCATACTGCAGGTTATGATCTCGATAACCAAAGCATTTCCGGAAATTCCTAGGTAATACAGAATCTTTCCTATTTAAAATTTTTACAGGTTTGTTGAAATTAACATTCATCGGGCTGAACCAGCGTTCTAGACATAATCCCCGATACTCAAGAATTCTATCATTATAATTAAACATCCGATGGGAGAATGAAGTTTTCCAAGCAACGACGGAGCCTGTTTCATATCCTTGGTAGTTGTAAGTATTATTAACCGTGTTAAAGATCTCAATGATATTTGTGGGTATGCAATCAAATAAGGAATTCAAATTATTCAAAACACAAAATATTTTGTGTAGCATTTCATATTTATTGCTTAACTCTGCTATTAAGTTCCAATCCATTCGGGTTTGGTATTTATTAAGATAGCTGTAGATATCAACATAATCTCTCAATCTGAAGCCTCTCTCCACGCCGACTCGCTCTTCCGAATCACTGTAGGCATTCGCACATAAATGCAAGAAGGTATGTAGCATATCGTTTGATACTATTTTTACTCCTTCGACAATATAAACCTCGTTTTTTTCACAGAACTCTTTAATATGTTTTCTGGGAATGGCGCTAGTATTGCTTTTTAGTTCAACAGCTATTTTTAATTCCCCCACCTGTTTCAGATACCAATATTCATGAAAGATACCTTGATTTGATGAATTTTTGACCAAAGTTTCAACAGCATATAAACTGTCGCTATATAAAGTTCGTTCAAATTTAACATCCCTCAACAGTTCTGAGAATGCCAGAAAATCGTTTTCATCAACAACAATATCTATATCGTTACTGTCCCTGGCATTCAAATCATCATAAAGTAAATTGGAGATGACAAATCCCTTTAAATAGGTATATTTAATCTCTCTTTGCTGTGTTATTTCAATAATTTGTTTAAGTTCGCTTAATAAACGATTCTTGAACATGGCTTTATAAGAAAACCGCTTCGCAAATGGCTCCTTCTTCTCATCCGGTATATATCGCTCCATTGCTTTATAGAGAAGTGTGAATAGCTTATGCCGTACACATACTGTAAATAAACGATCCCAATCCATCTGTTCAATGAATTCTTCGCAGTCAAATGATGTTAATTCAAAGTGATACTTCGCCAAATGCAGTAAAAACAATTCTTCGTGCGATAGTTCGTTCATATTAGTTCTCCTGTTCAAAATGAAGTTTACGATAAGTCCAATATGAAATCGATTACATTTACCAAGCTATCTGACTAATGACGTTTTATATTAAAGAATTATAAATCATAAAACAATAAAAACGTTTTTATTGAATATAAATACACAATATCATTTCAATAATGTCGAAGTCTGTCACAATATGGAATTAAAGAAAATATTTTGAACAAAAAAACCGACGGTACATGCACCATCGGTTTTTCTCGCTTCATATCAAATCTAAAGAGGCTTGATCAAGAGTCTCATGACAAGCAGTACTTCACAAGTGCATCGCGCACGCCATTATTATTATTGGTTCCCGTAATTACATCTGCAGCCGCCTTAACCTCAAGCGGTGAGTTATCCATGGCAATACCAAGTCCGGCGTATGTAAGCATGGAAATATCATTATAATAATTCCCGATGGACAAAACATCCTCTTGAGATATACCCAGATGTATAGCCAGATTCATTAACGCATTGCCCTTGGAGGCTTCCGGATGCATTAAATCTACGAAAAACTCCCCGCTGCGGACAATATTATACTGCTGCGTCCAGGTGCTCCATTCCCGCTGGGCTTCGTCAAGAATATCCGATTTGGTGAAGACAGTAAACTTGACAACCGGTTCGCGAAAATCCTCCCAGGCCGGGAGCGTCGCTGGTGTCACCCGAAAATGCTCATACATATGATTAGCTTCCGAGGTCAGATTAGCGACATTATCTACATACATGTCAAAGGCAGTATTCACATCATAATGAATATTATGGGCACGGCAGTACTCTATATACGGGTCCAGACCGCGGGCATCCAGTCCATAGATATGCAGTACCTCGCGGTCTTCTACACGCACCGTCGCCGCTCCATTATGTCCCAGGACATACCCGGCCAGTCCCATCTCTTCCATTAAAGGAATCGAATTCTGCGGGCTGCGCCCTGTACATAGGACAATCAGCCCGCCCTCCCTTGTCACTTCAGCGATAGCCTCCTTATTTTCAGAGCTCAACTGGTGATCGTCATTCAGGAGCGTGCCGTCTACATCCAGCGCAATCAGCTTGTATTTCATACCCCACCATCCTTGTTCGTCTTTATCTGTATCTAACCATTGTATATTACATCCGTTAACAGAGACTGTTAATTTAATTAACCGTGGATAAAACCTCCACTGATTCCCTTAAGTTTCCGCTTCCCCGCCGCCAAGCAGCGCCAGTTCTTCAGCAGTCAACTCCCGGCAAGCACCGGGCGCCAGTTGCTCATCCAGCTTCAGCCCGCCCATAGAGACCCGCTTCAAGAAAATCACCTTTTTGCCAACCGCCAGAAACATCCGCTTCACCTGATGAAATTTCCCCTCTGTAATGGTCAGTGAAATCTGGGAGAGGGTTTTGCTTCCGCGTTCCCTTCCCATAAGGGTAAGCTGTGCAGGCAAAGTCACATATCCGTCCTCAAGCTCAACACCTGCGGCAAAAGCTGCTACATCTGCAGCATCCACCTCACCCTCGACCGTAGCCTCATAGGTTTTCGGGACATGCTTGCGGGGCGAGAGCAGCTCATGGGCCAGTTGCCCATCATTGGTCAGCAGCAGCAACCCTACCGTATCCTTATCCAGTCTTCCGACCGGAAAAGGCTCAAACTGTGCATATTCCTGCTTAAGCAGATCCAGCACTGTCCGGTCCCGTTTGTCTTCTGTGGCTGACAATACGCCAGGCGGCTTATTCATCATCAGATAGATGAATTCACGGTAAATTACAGGCTCTCCACCCACCTGGATTCTGTCCGTGTAGGGATCAACATGATAACCACTATCCTTAATAACGGCGTCGTTCACGGTAATCAGCCCTTGCTTCGCCTGTTTGCGGATATCACTGCGTGAACCTTTGCCCATATGGGACAATACTTTATCGATCCGCTGTTTTTTTACAGCATTTCCTGATGCACTCATCCTTTACGTCCACCTCCAGCCTGCGGGATATTCATTCTTCAGCATACCGTCCTGCCATTTCCCCCAGCCAGCGCTGTACCCGTCGACACAGACAAGCACGTAACCTTTGGCGGAATTGCCAGGCCGTACCGTTAAGCGTTCCTCGGGGATAGACAATGTTTCCCCTTTCAGATAGGAGACCGCTTCGCTGCTTCCGCTGGATAATGAGAGGCTGCGGATACTCTCGGCGGGATGCAGAGCGGTAGCGAGCGGATGTCCGGGAATAAATCTGCCGCTGCGGATATGACCCGCATACCAGCCGGGACGAATCGTCTTTAGGCCGTTAAGTGCAGCCTTGGGCAGCGGTGAGAGATACAAATGGTCACCGAACAGCACCGGAAATCCGGATGGCTGCCAGCCTAGCTGGTCTTCGGTAAATAGGGAATACGCAGCTCTTGCGGCCTCTTCTCCCCCGCCTTCAGACTGGCGTCCAGGCGAAGTACCGCCGGACTTGCCGGAGGTTCGCCCCCCTTTGCCGCCCCGTCCGCTTACCTGTCGGGCAGAACCAGCTCTGGCAGTGGCCTCACCCTTGACTCCATTGTTCCGCGAAGAAACGGAAAGTGTTCTTTCCGCAACAGCCTGTCCCGGATCGGATGCAGTTTCCTCTGGGGAACGGGGACTTCCGTCATGGCGCAGTACAGCCATAAAATGCCCCTCGCCCTTGACCTTATGCGGCCACAGCCGGGCAGCTCCAGACAATCCTTGAAGTCCAGGTGCAAAGGAACCTGTTCCGCCTACAGTAACAAGCGAAAACTCAGGATGAGTATCCAAAAACTCACTGATCGTACCTTCGTTCTCCTCCGTGGCAAAGGTACATGTGGAATATACCACGGTTCCCCCCGGCTTCAGCGCTTTTACGGCTGAATTCAGAATGTCCCTCTGCATAGCAGCATACTTCAACGGCGTTTCAGGCTCCCACTGCTTGACCATATCTTCATCCTTGCGGAACATGCCTTCACCCGAGCAAGGCGCATCGATCAGAATACGGTCAAAAAAAACAGGAAAAGCCGCAGCAATCCGTTCCGGACTTTCATTCAATACGATTCCGTTGCGGACACCGTACAACTCCAGGTTCTTAGCCAGGGCCTTGGTCCGCTCCGGGTGGAGATCGTTGCTGATGAGAAGCCCTTCACCCTTCAGCTTGGCCGCAATCTGCGTAGATTTACCTCCTGGCGCGGCACATAAATCAAGCACATAGTCGCCTGGTTGTACGCCGAGCAGTTCTACCGGAGCCATCGCACTTGGCTCCTGAATATAGTACAGTCCCGCATGATAATACGGATGTTTGCCGGGTCTCGCCCCTTCTTCTGTATAGAACCCGGCTGGGCACCAGGGAATTGGAGCAAGTTTGAAGGGAGAGAGCGTGCGCAGTTCCTCCACCGATATTTTTAATGTGTTGGCACGAATGCCGCCATAAGGAGTCTCCTTGTACGACTCTGCAAATTGCTCATACTCCGGTCCCAGCATTTCCTTCATGCGCTGCATAAAAGTGCCGGGCAATTGCACTGCCATGATGCCGTCCTCCAATAATCAAGGAACACCCCTGCGGGTGCTCCTGTGGTAGTCTTGCTATTCAGAATTCCCTATTCGCGCGGTGGGAAGTTAGTGGTCTCTGAGGACCACGGCGCTGTGGATGATTGGGTACAATCTCTTTACCTGCAGCGGTCACTTCTTCTACCAGAATCGGGTCAATCAGCTCAATCGTGAGATCATAATATTCAAACGGCTGGTCCGCATAGGAGTCCAGCTTACGGGCATAATCTTCAACTTCACGGACCAGCTTCGTAAGATTGATTCCCAGGGTATCCCCAGGATACTGCTGGAGCACCTCCTGCGACCGGTTCAGCATCATTAAGCCGCCGCGCACATTGTTGTTCCGGAAATGATACAGTCCTACTGCAGTCTGCAGCAGAGCCTTGTACAGCGGATCACGTTCCCTGGCCAGCCACAGCTCTTCAAGAACCTCATGACATTCAAAATAATCCCTGTCCCGGTTGAAGTAGACCAGGAAAGCCAGGTACAGCGGTTCATAAGCCATCCGGCAGACTGTCCTTTTTGGCATCCGACAACAGCTCGCGCACATGTTCCAGCAGGTCCTTCATCGCTTCCATATCCTGCGCCTGCCAGATCTGATTGAAGCGTTCCTGGCTTTCAATGGCTTCATTCACCAGATGGTAGAAGTACAACTGATGTATGGCTTTCAGAAGCTGGGTCGTTGTATTCGAATTTTCCTCGAAGGTTTTCTGCGCCTCCAGAATTTCTTCACGGATACTGGACATTTCACTGTCCAGTATAGACGCGGCTTCCGCAGCCGTCTTCAGGCGCAGCCGCATTTCATCAGGCAGGCTTTCCCGGTATTTGTAATTCAGGGAATGCTCAATGGTTGCCCAGAAGTTCATAGCGAGCGTGCGGATCTGAATCTCGGCGAGCACGATCTTTTGCCCCAGGGCTGTCTGCACCGGATATTTAATGATCATATGGAAACTGCGGTAGCCGCTTTCCTTATAGTTCGTGATGTAATCCTTCTCGTAAAGAACCTCAAGATCCTTGCGGGCGCGGATATATTCGGCCACTCTGCGGATATCCTCCACGAACTGGCACATGATGCGAATGCCGGCAATATCCTCAATCCCTGTTTCCAAATCCTCCATCTTTACATTTAAGCGTTTGGCTTTCTCCAGTATACTTGACAGCCGCTTGACGCGCCCGGTTACGAACTCGATCGGTGTATACTCTTCTCTTTTCTTGAGCTCCGAACGCATTGTTTTGAATTTAACCTTCAATTCCTCCACAGTTTGTTCATATGGAAGTAAAAATGTTCCCCAGTCCCTGACGTCCATCGCCTTCGTCCTCCTGTCCATTCATCCTTCAGTGATGATCAGCGCCCACTGCTTCTAGGATATGAGAGAATCCGTCCTGCCGCAGCAGCTTCCGTAATCCGGCATGCACTCTGCGGTTAACCTCCGGTCCTTCATAGATGAGAGCTGTATAAATTTCGACCAGACTCGCGCCTGCCCGGATCTTGTCATATGCGTCCTGGCCGGTAAAAATACCGCCCGAACCAATGATCGGCAGCTTACCTCCTGTCTGGCGGTAAATCCTGCTGATAATTTCCGTGGAGCGGTCACGCAGCGGCTTGCCACTGAGGCCACCTGTCTCTCCTGCCTTGTCACTCTTAAGCCCTTCCCGGCTGAGTGTGGTGTTGGTGGCAATCACACCGTCCATTCCGGCGTCAGCGATTGTATGTACCATATATTCCAGTTCGCCGTCGCTGACATCTGGCGCGATCTTGACCAGCAGGCTTTTGGAAATACCGCTCTGTTTGTGCTGAAGCTCCATTTCCTCCTTAACCTGGGCAAGAAGATTAGACAGCTCGCTGCCATGCTGAAGACTGCGCAGGTCCGGCGTATTCGGCGAGCTGATATTGACCACAAAAAAATCACCGTACCGATATAGCGTACGGATACACTGGCGGTAATCCTCATGTGCCGACTCATTAGGCGTTGTTTTGTTACGCCCGATATTCACCGCGACCGGAATTCTTCGTTTCCCCAGCGCCTTGAGCCGTCGTGCCATCGCATCAGCACCTTCATTGTTGAAGCCCATACGGTTGATCAGCGCTTCGTCAGGCAGCAGCCGGAATAACCGCGGACTGTCGTTTCCAGGCTGTCCTTTCGGTGTTACCGTGCCCACTTCCATAAATCCAAAGCCAATGGAAGAAAATCCTCCCACAGCCTCAGCATTCTTATCCAATCCTGCCGCAAGCCCCACTGGAGTCGGGAAATGCTGGCCGAATAAATCCACTGCAAGATCGGCGGTCTCGGGAACGCCGTACATAAGACGCATCGCGCTATTGCCACCGGGCACCAGATCTGATTTGTTCAGTCCGCTAATGACGAGATGGTGCGCTTTCTCCGGGTCCATTTTAAAAAAAATAGGTTTGCCTAAATGTCGATACAGCACCGTTCTCGCTCCTTCAAAGGGAACCCTTAAGTAGGTCAGGTGACTCCCCGTTTCTGTAGGTTTCTTCTTAATTTTAGCTGTTTCCGGGGGAAAAGAAAAGTTTTTTACCGGGCGGAGTTTCCGAACGAAATGCTGAGTATAGTAATTTTGTTGTAAACGCATTACAATGTAAGGGTAATCAATGATAAATAGAGAAAGAAGGATGGCCAATATGTCTACAAAACGCAAACCTCCAACACTGCAGCAAAAAAAAGAAGAAGTCAACCGCAAAGCCATACTATGGATCAGTGTTAGTCTGGTGCTGCTGGTTCTTCTAATTGTTGTTCTATTTATTGTTGCAGGAAACTAATTCAGCCAATGGTAGACTTTGTTGGGGTTGGTCTGATCTAGCGGTGTGCCGGAAGGGAAACTTTCCTCAGGCAACAGCAGTCCGTCAGGCAGAACCCCTTTACTAATCTGGACCTTCGTCCCCATCGGTACCATTGCGAACAGCTCCTCCACATCCCCGCGTTTCATACGGATACAGCCCAGTGACTCATCCTTGCCGATACTGTCCGGCTCATTTGTGCCGTGTATGGCATAATTTGTGTCCGAAAGCTGCATACCGCGGCTGCCAAACTCCCCATTGCTATGCCCGTTCGGATTGACCACCTTATCCGTAATCGCAAATTCTCCTTCAGGTGTCCTGTTCCCCCCAAGCCCAACCTCATAGTTCCGCAGAATGACACTGCCGCTGGTTACTGCCAGACGGTGATTTTGTTTATCCACGATAATTTTCAGCGGACTGCTAAAAAAGGGCTGCTGCGTCTCTTTGCTTTTACCAGTCTTGGCACCCAGATTCCCTGCTTCTTCACCCACTCCCGTCGTTGGCACAGGTGAAGCCGTACCTGCTGAGGATTGGGGCATCTGCGAATTTAATGCTCCCCGAAGCGCACTGAATTCCTGCTTCATGAGCGGCGTCGTCCCCCCGAGATAATTCCCCGGAAAAGGTTTGGCCAGCTCCTTTAACGATTTTGGCAACGTACCCTTACTGTTCTGATAAGATCGGATAGCGCTCCAAAGTGCCGCCAACTCTTCCTGCTTATCCTGCCATATTACTGCCTGCTTCTTCAGCCCGCCAGCTTCCGGCGGTACACAGGCACAGGCTGCCGGATCATAAGACTGGTATACAGTCTTCCCTTGCTTGTTCTTCTCGACCGTAGCCACAAGAGGCAGGTTACTCTTCCAGACCAGCCAGCGTCCCGACTTTTTCATAGCAAGAACTGCTGTTTCGGAAGGAGCCTTCCGGCTCTGCATAATCTTCACCAATGCCTGGCCCGCCGAGGCCATGTCTTCACCTGCTGCCGTAAAAGCCATGGCCGGCTGAGCTGAAGTTTCAGTTGCATCCTCTGACGGTTCCGCAACCGCCGGCTCTTTCAGGTTACCGGTAACAGCAGCCGAGGCTGGCTCTCCGGATTCGTCCGTACTTGCCACAGGGGCCAGCGCTGAGGGGATCACCACGAGCAGAAACAGCATCAGCGCAAGGAATGTCCGGCGCATCCGCAGCCTGGATTCGCGCCGCTGCCGGCCCTCCCTGAGAAGACCTTCCTCATATTCACGGAGCATATCCGCCGGTACCTTACTATGCTCAAAGGCTTCATATACTTCACCCGCCTGGTTGAAGCAATAGTTGGCCTTCCCCTGCTGGCCGTTCTTATAATATTCCTTACCAAGCAAGTACCATGCCATCTTGTTTTCAGGATGCAGTTGAACATATGCTTTGAGATGCTGCGAGTTTTTCATCGGGGCCTCCGCGAATTGTGAAGTACTTCAATCAATCTTTATATTTTATATCGGCCGAAGTATTAAAAAAAGACATCCCCAGCCGCATTTATAACGGCAAAAAGATGTCTTTCTGGAATAATAAGGATCAGCAGCAAGGTGAACCTTAGCTCTGATCCTTATCTTTTGCGCAGATACGAATAACCCGTAGGACTTTAGCCCTCTTTATTAAAAGGCACGTCTGCAATTTTGATGGAGTCCGTTGGACATCCGTCAGCAGAATCCTGCAGATCATCGAACAAATCATCAGGAATCGCGGTTACCCCGTGGTTGCCGTCGTTTTCGTAGATCACTTCTGCCAGGCCTTCGTCATCGTAATCAAAAATATCAGGGGCCGTCGCGCCACAAGCACCACATGCGATGCAAGTATCTTTTTCGACCCAAGTGTATTTAGCCATTTTATCTCTGCCTCCCGTTGAACAATACAGACTACTGTAGCAGCCTGTTATTTTTCTCATATTAATATAAATAGAAAACAATATCAATGAAATTTCAGCACATTTCCATTTTCACCGTTTCATGAGGAAAGCCAATCGGACGTTAGAAGATAGCCCAGTTCACTCCTCAGCAGGGTCTACTTTATGAAGATTGTCCTTCTGCAGGGAAGTCCCCCGCTCCTTGTGGTTACGCAGACGCGCTGAATGACTGTCGCTGAGCATCCCTGCCGTTAGTACTGCATTCTCGCCGAACTTGTTACGCAGCATGTCCATCGTTTGGTTAAGCGATTCTTTCTTCGGCTGCCGCTGGTAATCGAACAAATCCAGCTGAATTGCAGAATCCTCCTTAGCGGTCAGTCCATGCAGTGTGACTCCCAGCAGCCGCACAGGCTTGTCACCTTTCCAGTGCCGGGCGAACTGGTCGCAGGCTGTCTTATAAATATCCTCGGCGCTCTCCGTAGGCGTCTCCAGCTGGCGTGATCGGGTGATCGTCTTCATATCCGGCGTGCGAATCGTGAGCTGCACCCCTGATGCTACCAGTCCCTGCTTCCGCAGCCGCCTCGCCACCTGGTCGCTCAGATTCAGCAGAATCGGCCGCGCTTCAGCCAATCCGATAACATCACTCGGAAGTGTTGTAGTGTGCCCGATGGACTTGCTCTGCTCCCGTTCCGGGTTCACAACGCCGTAATCAATTCCATTCCCCGCCCGCTTCAGCCATGCACCCATCACTCCAAAATGCTCAACAAGCATCCGCTCTTCTGCTGCCGCGAGTTGACCGATGCTGTAAATTCCAAGTTTACGCAGCTTCTCCGCCGTCTTGCCCCCAATACCGAACATTTCATTGCAGGGCTTATCCCACAAAACACTCGGCACATCACGCAGCCGCAGCACAGAAATGCCGCTGGGCTTCTTCAGATCGGATGCAATCTTGGCCAGCAGCTTGTTCGGGGCAATACCGATAGAGCATGGCAGCCCAAGCTCCTCCATAACTCGCCGCTGAATTGCTTCGGCTATATCTAAAGGCGTACCGAATTGACGTGAACCGGTAATATCGAGATAACATTCATCGATCGAGACAGCTTCCAGGAGTGGAGTATAACTATATGCAATCTGCATAAAAGCGTTGGAGTACTTGCGGTAGAGATGAAAATCCGGCTTAATTAATAGAAGCGAAGGACAAATGCGCAGTGCCTTCTGTACCTGCATACCCGTTGAAATTCCAAGTCTGCGCGCAGCATAGGAACAGGTAACGATGATCCCCCTGCGGAGCTCTACACTGCCGGCAACGGCCGTTGCTTTTCCTTTGTATTGTTCAGGGTCTTCTGCCTCATGCACAGAGCAGTAAAAAGCATTCATATCCACATGCAGAATAACTCTGCCGCTTGCCGGATAATAGTGATCCACATTCTGCACAATATCTACCTTCTCATCTTCAGGGTTTCCATTGTCAAATCCAGCATACCTCTTCTCCCGGCGCAAGGTCAACCGGACACAGGGCTCCTGTAAAGTTCTTTGTTACATTCCCGCGTAAAAATGCTATAATATAAAAATTCATTTACCTAAAACGTATGTTATTATGGCCCACCAAACCTAATCAAATGCTCAAACTTAAGGCATCTGCTAATGAAGCGAGTGTTGTATGAAGCCGTTTCAGAAGTACTGCTCACAAAACTTTTAGGAGGACTCTCATGTCTAAGTCCATTTCCATCTTCGATACGACGTTGCGTGACGGCACCCAAGGTGAAGGCATCAGTCTGTCGGCGGATGACAAGCTGAAAATTGCCAAGAAACTCGATGATCTGGGTGTTCATTATATTGAAGGTGGCATCCCGGGGAGCAACAACAAGGACATTGAGTTTTTCAAAAGAGTCAAGGAACTGCACTTGAATGCCAAAATCACTGCATTCGGCAGCACCCGGCGCAAGAATTCCATTACTGAACAGGATGACAACCTGCAGAGAATGATTAATGCCGGTGTTCCGGCAGCCACCCTGGTCGGCAAGACCTGGGACTTCCATGTTCACACAGCCCTGCAGACCACTCTGGAAGAGAACCTCGCCATGATCGGTGAGTCTATTGCCTATCTGAAACGTAAAGGCCTGGAGGTCATCTTCGATGCAGAACACTTTTTCGACGGTTATAAGAACAATCCCGAATATGCTTCTGCCGTCCTGACAACGGCCCGCGAAGCTGGCGCAGACTGGCTCGTAATGTGCGATACAAATGGTGGCACTCTACCGAATGAGATTCAGGAAATGGTCTCCGGCATGGCCCTTAAGCTCCCTGGGGCTTCACTTGGGATTCATACCCATAATGACTGCGAACTCGCCGTCGCAAATACACTCAGCGCCATCAGTGCAGGTGCGCGGCAGGTACAGGGAACGATCAACGGTTACGGCGAACGCTGCGGAAACGCCAACCTCTGCTCGATTATTCCTACTCTGCAGCTCAAAATGGGGTATCCCTGCATCCCTGGTGATTCCTTGCCCCAGCTCACGAATACCGCCCACTTTATCAGTGAGGTTGCCAATGTGAATCTGCCTGTAAATCAGCCATATGTAGGCAATGCTGCATTTGCGCACAAAGGCGGCATCCATGTGTCGGCAATCCTGCGGGATTCCCGCACTTATGAGCATATTGCCCCCGAGCTGGTAGGCAACAAGCAGCGGGTGCTCGTCTCCGAGCTTGCGGGTCAGAGCAATGTTCTGTCCAAGGCACAGGATATGGGCCTCAGCCTGGATCCAAGCAGCGAGCAAGCCCGCAAGGTGATCGACAAAATCAAAACTCTGGAGCATCAGGGGTACCAGTTCGAAGGTGCCGATGCTTCCTTGGAACTACTCCTGCGCGAAGCCACCGGAGAGGTAAACGAACTGTTCACCTTTGAATCCTTCAAGATGCTTGTGGAGAAGACAGCTGATCACCCCGTTGTCTCCGAGGCCTTTGTCAAGCTCAGAGTCGGCGGTGAGAGCCTCTATACCGCTGCTGAGGGTAACGGTCCAGTTAACGCACTGGACAACGCATTGCGTAAGGCTCTACTGACCTACTTCCCTCAGCTCAAAGACATGCATCTCTCAGACTACAAGGTACGTGTGCTTGACGAGAAGGATCAGACAGCTGCAAAGGTTCGTGTACTGATTGAGTCCAAGGATTTCAATAACACCTGGAGCACCGTCGGGGTATCCAGCAATGTGATTGAAGCCAGCTGGGAAGCGTTGGTGGACAGTATGCGCTATGCGCTTCTGGGGCAGATCTCCCTGCAGAATGAAACCGAAGCAAACCAGGCGCCCAGAGGACTCGTGAATCACTAGTTGAGCCAAGCATTTTTATGGTCCGGTCAAGACAAAGCCCCTCGCAGCCGGGAATATCCCGCATTGCAGAGGGGCTTTGCCACCTAACCGCTAGCTGCCTGTTCAGGAACCGGTAAGGGTGATGATTTTCTTTTCAAGCTCTTCCGGAGATAGAAACCCCAGGATCACCTCGGAGATGACTCCGTTTTTGTCTACAAGCACATTTGTAGGGAATACCATCCCTTTATATTTGTCGAATACCTCGCCCTTCAGGTCATACATAATGGGAAAAGCCAGCATATATTTTCGGACAAAACGCTCCGCATTGGGCTTGTAATCCTGGCTGGTCACATTGATCCCATATACATCGAGGACATTTTTGTATTTTAGTGCCAATGCATTCAGTGTCGGTGCCTCCTGCTGGCAGGGATCGCACCAGGAAGCCCAGAAATTCAGCAGCACTGCTTTATCCCGTGAGCCGCCTACAGCATAGCTTTTACCGCCTTCCTGGAGGGAAAACGCCGGGGCCAACAGCCCGGCATTCATTCCACTTTCCGGTTCAGAGCTTTGCTGAATCGCCGGGACTGCTTCCGGCTCAGATTTCGTGGTTCGCTCCACCGCCAGAAAGACTAAAAAAACAATGACGGCCAGCACCGTTATATTTCGTTTGTTTATTGCTTTCATAGTTGTTTGTCCTTTGCAAGTGAGATGGTTTTCTCCTATTGTACCCCCAATGTCCATAGTTTCAAACCAGTCATGATCTGCAAAAAATAGAACAAAAAAAGAGGATTCCGTCGATGACGAAATCCAATGAAGAGAGAGGGGTGAACAAGTGACAGCATTCCAGGGAAATATCCAGCCGATTAAGCTGAATACATCCGTACAGCAGGCGCTGGGGAAGCACTTGCTGTCCTGTTATCCGCATGAAGCATGCGGTGTACTGCTGGGTACTGCCGCAGCGGGGGGCATGCGCATTGACAGGTATCTGCCTCTCCGCAACGTAGCGCCTGACCCGCTGCATACTTTTGTCCCTGATCCGAAAGAATGGATTAGAGCACTTTATCTTGAGCCGGCACCTGTTGGCTTGTTTCATTCCCATCCGCATACCGCACCTTGGCCGTCCAGCGCAGATATTCAAGGACTGCCTTCACTAGGGCCAGAATTTCAGATCTATCTGATTGGTTCTCCTGGTCCGAAGAGCGGGGAACCTATGTGCTTGCACGGGTTTCAAATCCTCCGGCAGCAGAAACCCTCCGGTCAGCTAATCTATAAGCTGCTGCAATCTCCTGTCATGCTCTGCTGAGATAGGAGTATAGATCCCCTAAAGTCTCTACCTGTTTCTTCTGTGAAATCTCCCGCATATAGCTTACCCATAGCTTTGCCGTCATTTTGGCATCCTCCAGCGCATGGTGACGGCCCTGGATTGGAATGTCATGGATGGCAAGCAGCTCATCCAGTGTGTAGTTGCTACGGTGAGGTTCCAGCCAGCGGGCCAGCATCATCGTATCCAGCACTCTGTGGGTTAGCTGAACCTTTGATGTTTTCCACAGAGCCGCATTCAAAAATGATTTATCATGATTGCTTCCATGCGCGACCAGTACCCGCTGCCCTACAAAAGACATGAAATTATGCAGTCCATCGATCAGTGAAGGTGCTTTGGAAGTCATCTCTTCCGAGATCCCGGTTAGCTTCGTAATATCCTCCGGAATCGTGGTTTGGCAATTCACCAGCGTATAGAAGCATTCCTCTTCCTTGATTTCTTCCCCTACGACCTTAATGGCGCCAAAAGACAGAATCTCATCACCATGCTGATGGGAAAATCCTGTCGTTTCCAGATCAAAGATTACCGTTTCTAATTCAGAGAGCGGGGTATGCAGTACTTCAGGGCGCCGCTTCTCACGCATAAGAGATCTGATAAAGGCCATTTGCTGCGCAGTTTGCTGTGCCGTTTCCCCGCCCCTTATGGACGCGATGGCGGATGGCATTCCGCCCTGTCTCAGGTTGTTCCAGAACCCTCCGCCTTTGTTCGGCTCCTTCATGACTGCCTCCTTTCCGCTGACCGTAGCTGACGCTGCAGGGCCTTGTGGAGGCGCCTGACCAGCAGCAGGCTTTCCCGAAGCGCGGACATGAACTGCTTGTTCTTCAGATCATTCTCAGCAATATAATCACTGCTGGATAATAATCCATCCTGAACTGTAAAAGGGGTATTCACACGCATGCGCAGAGCAGTCAAAAAAGCCCGCCGGATTTCTTCCAGATGCTCGTACTTCCCCAGCTCTGCCAGATGCTCCAGCCGCTTCAGTGTTGAACTGTCCCACACACCATGCAGCAGCGACAAGTGCCTGACGATATTGACCAAAGGAATATAGACACCATACTTAACATCAAAGCCGCCGGCATAATCACCAAAACGCTCTGTAAGTACCTGCCCCAGTAAATTAAGCGTTGCCTTATGACGGACTGTATTGCGAAGCACAGCGGTAGACAGCTTCATGTTATTCACAAATCCGGCATGGAAGGCTTCACGCCACTCCTTAGACAATGCAATACTCCCGGCCACATGGCGCATATCTGAAGCGATAATGAGATAACGGATCGGCTCCCACTCAAGCTGGTTCATCCAGCCTTCCAGCTGCTGTTTCCATTCAGGCAGAGTCTTGCGCCACAAGGATTCGGAGCACATGACTTTCCCGTCGCATTTCTCATAGCCAACTTCCTCAAGCAGATTAGATAACATCACACCGAAAGCTTCAAAATAACTTTTCTTAAGTCCATCCGGCTCACCTTCAACAATTAGCCCGTTATCCTGATCACTCCACATTGTAGCTTCCTGTCTGCCGGCACTGCCGAATACAATAAAGGAATAGGCACAGGGAGGCGGGCCGTAGCCCGCCTCCTTCATCTGCGCCTCACATATGTTGACTGCTGTCCCGGCAATCCGGTCATGCATATCATTGACCCGGGACATCCATTCCTCAATCGGAATAACGTTTAACTGCTCCAGCAACACTTTTTGACAAGCGGTACGCCTTGCCTTAAGCTCCTGCGGCGAACCGGCTGTTACGATGGACAAATAACTTTTATCTTCGTTCCAATCTGCCATCTCCATCGAATCCACACGGTCCGCCTCCCAACAAGTAAAGTGATAAGTTATTTAAGATTTAAGGGGTTTGGATTCTGATTCTGCGATCAATTTCATTTGTTCCGGATAACCGTAAGTACCATGCTCACTGATATCTAGACCCATCAATTCTTCTTCCTCAGTAACACGAAGTCCGATAGCCATCTTCATTACATACAGAATGATGAAGGACATTACAGCTACGAATATGAACGTACCCGCTACGCCGAGAATCTGGACTCCCAACTGGTGGAATCCTCCACCGTAGAACAAACCAGCCTTACCTACAAGTGCTCCTTTAGTGATCAGATCAGGTGCTGCGAACAACCCCGTGGAAACCGCCCCCCACATCCCTGCAATACCGTGTACGGAGAAGGCATAGATAGGATCATCAAGTCCAGCACGCTCCAGCCACTGTGAAGTCATGAATGTAAATGCTCCAGCGATAAAGCCAATCAGGATAGCAGCCCAAGGCTCTACATATGCACAAGCACCAGTGATAGCAACCAGCGCAGCCAGAACCCCGTTCAGCATTGCCGGAATATCCGATTTTCCAAAGTACAACCAGGATGCGATTAGTGCAGCCAGACCGCCTGCTGCAGCTGCGATGTTAGTTGTCAAAGCCACATGTCCGAAGAAACCGCCCATAGGGGACAACGCACTACCTGGATTGAATCCGAACCAGCCAAACCAGAGGATGATTACACCAAGTACAGTAAATACCTGATTATGACCAGGAATGATAACAGGTTTACCTTCTTTATTAAACTTGCCAAGACGTGGCTTAAGCAAGATGGTTGCTACTACTGCAGCCGTTGCACCTGTAAGATGGACAACTGTCGAACCTGCATAGTCCTGCATTCCTAGTTCTGACAACCAGCCGCCGCCCCATACCCAGTGGGCAACAACCGGATAAATCACGATAGAGAACAATATTCCGAAAACAATGTATACGCTAAGTTTTGCCCGTTCGGCCATACCACCGGATACGATAGCCAAGGAGACTGCCGCAAAAGCCATTTGGAAGAGGAACTTAACATTTAGGGTTACATCGGAGAAGGCGAGGGAATCAAATGAAGCCCCTTGGGTATCCCCACCGTACAGGAAACCTGTAGTCCCGAAAAAACCATTGCCGTTACCAAATCCAAGACCAAAACCGATAGCCCAGAAACACAAGCTTGCAATTGCAAGTGTCAGTACCGTTTTGCCGGCAACATGACCGGCGTTCTTCATCCGTACTGAACCGGCTTCAAGCATTGCAAATCCCGCTTGCATAAAGAATACCAGAATGAAGGCCAGGAAAGTAAATACTGTATCCAATCCGATTTGCAAATCCGGCGCTGTCGGGCCGCTAGCCGCGAATGCGCTAACCGGATAGGCCATCAATGTAATCATGGCCAAAAACATCACTATCATCTTTTTTCTCATTCTTTACCCCACTCCCCAATGTTATATTTTCTAACAAAGCGTGAAACTCTTAATGTCATTATAATCAGAAGTCAGGTAAATTGACAAGACTATTTTTTTGAATGCTTTATTTAATTTATGGAAGCTCATGTTTTCCCCAACGAACTGCATCCCCTCTATATCTTTCGGATAAGCCGCAGAATTCCCCAGCTTCTTATGAGACGTAACATGATAGCGGATACATGGAAACCAATATATTTGAATTCATTTATATGTATTTTTATTAATTTTTTCATCGAATCATGTCTTAATGGAACAATTTTATTTTTTCAGCTCAACGCTTTTCCGAGAAATACATTACATGTTATGTTACTTTTTAAAACAAGGGAATTCAACCTTTACCGATTCATTGAAAATACTTACTGTAAGAGTGCATTAACCGAGCATTGATCGTGCTTTGTCAGCATATACTTAAAGTAAGTGTGACGTTTGACTGTATGGTTTTTATTTTGGTATCATTAAGTATGCTCTATTATATAGAAAGAACATATTAAAATTCAGAAGAACTAAAGTTCTTTCATCGAGGTGAGAACCCATGGGGATATGACCCTTTACCGGATCGGCGAGCTGGCCAAAGCTGCCCACACCAGCGAACGGACGATTGATTATTACACGAAGCTGGGACTCATTGCACCGGAATCAAGAAGTGATAAAAATTACCGGTTGTACAGCCATGAAACCCTTGTTGCTTTGGAACGTATTAATCAATTAAAGCAAGAGAAATATACGTTGGACGAGATCAAGACCATGATGAGCAAGTGGAATGAGGCTACACCTGAAAATGACGTCTCAGACCGGTTAGTCGAGCTTGAGCTTCAAATGCAGCGCCTGGAGCGTGAGGTAAAGGCACTGGAGCCCGTCATTAGCGGTTTGAAGCCTGGTCAAGCCAGACGTGCACTTGCAGCCCTGCTTCCTCAAGGAGTTGCCTGCATGGAGGCAATTAAGCTCCTGCTCATACAGGGGCCGCCAATGTAAGTAAACCGCTTAATAAATCACTTCGGAGGAATGACATATGAATTCTTTTATGTTTCTATTGGTAATAGTCGCTTTTCTATTCTCTTTATGGGCCCAGTTCCGTGTGAAGGGCAACTTCAATAAATGGGCCAAGGTAGCCAACACAAGCGGAATGACCGGTTATGATGCAGCACGTCGCATGCTTGATGCAAATGGCTTGGGAGATGTGCCGATTGAGCCCGTACGCGGTTCCCTTTCTGACCACTATGACCCTATCCACAGGGTTGTCCGTTTGTCAGAGCCCGTGTATTATGAGCGCTCCATAGCCGCCATTTCTGTGGCCTGTCACGAGGTAGGGCATGCAATTCAGCATAAAGTCCATTATCCCATGCTTACGCTGCGTCACCGGATGTTCCCGGTGGTCAACTTTGCCTCGGGAATCGCACCCTTTATGCTGCTGGCGGGTTTTCTGTTCAGTTCCTTTAACCTCATTGGCCTTGGCATCATTTTCTTCTCCGCCGCTGTAGCCTTCCAGCTTGTAACGCTGCCTGTTGAATTCAATGCAAGCAACCGGGCACGTCAGGTCATGGTAGAGCAAGGCTTTATCCGTAATGAGGAAGAACGCGGAGTTGCCAAAGTACTGAATGCAGCAGCTTTGACATATGTGGCGGCTGCCCTGGTATCCTTACTCGAACTCCTGCGTTTGATCACAATGTTCCTCGGAAACCGCGACTAACCGCTAATCGACCTTATTCATAACAATACCCCGGAGGCTAAGAGCCTACCGGGGTATTGTTATTCCTGTTTTTGAAATAGGTCAGCAGAAAAGTCCGAAAAGACCGGGCCACCAGCGGCAGTTTTCCATCAGCTCTGTGAATAAGCCCTACCGTCCTCGTTATAGCCGGGTCGACGATCCGAACCTGGGCCGGCTGCATCGGATTGGTCTGATATAGTGCCATCTCCGGCAGGAGGCTTACTCCCATTCCTGCAGCAACCAAACCGCGTATCGTGTCTGTTTCTCCGCCCTCAAAAGCGATTTGCGGCTTAAACCCTGCCTGCAGGCAGGCTTGCCATACAATGGGCCTCAGGGAGTATCCCTGGCTGAACAGGACAAACTTTTCTTCCCGGAGCTGTTCAAGACGGATGACCTCCTCCCCGGCCAAAGGATGATTCTGAGGAAGAATCGCGAACAACTCCTCGGTCATGACAATATCTCCAGCGACATGTCCATCATCCTCCGGGAAAGGCGAGATAAACGCCAGGTCCACCTCTCCTGAGATTACATCCTTGATCAGAGAAGGGTATGCCCCCTGCTTAAACCGGAATTTCACATGAGGATAATGCTTGCGGAATTCAGCAACGATTGTTGGTATTAGATGAGTTCCCAGACTGTGGGGAAATCCGATCCGGATCTCGCCGCGTTCCGGGTCCAGAAATTCATGCACCTCAGCAACGGAGCGCTCCAGTTCCTTAAGCACAGACTCCACTCTTTTGCAAAAGAGCTGCCCCACCGGGGTCAACTGCAGGTTACGCCCCTTTTGCATGAACAAATCGACACCAAGCTCCTGCTCCAGCTGATGAATCTGGCGGCTGACTGCGGACTGGGCGACATGCAATTCCTCCGCTGCTCTTGTTACATGTTCCTTCTGGGCCACCTTTAGAAAATATTGCAGCTGTCTGAGCTCCACTTGAGCACCTCCCGTTATCGTCGGCTTCTTTTAAAGATGCGAATTATGAGTCCATAGAGGAAAAAGCCGGCAGCCAGCCCGCTGAGATGGGCCATCCAATTCACATTCGGAGTCGCAAAGGACATAATGACCCCCATCACCAGAAGGCCGTAGAGCGTCTTGCGTGAGCTATCGTCCATCATCTCCCTTTGTATCAGAGCAATATATAGAAACGCGCCATAAATAGCATAGATTGCCCCTGAGGCCCCCACGGAGACCATCACTGTATCCACAACCGAACGACTGCTGATAACAACGGACAGATAATTGGCGATGTATCCGCCAGCCATATAGAGCAGGGCGTAACGCCACCAGCCCATCAGGCGCTCAAGCGGGGGGGCAAATATCAGAAGGGCAAAGCAGTTGAAGAATAAATGGGCAAACCCGTTATGTAAAAAGGTTGCTGTCACATAACGCCACATTTCATCCTTTTCCGGCCCCGCATTTAAGGTCGCTCCAAACTTCTTAAGTGTCTCCAGATTGGTCGAACCGCCATTGACCGTCAATACAATGAACATAAGCACATTTAGCAGAATCAGAATACAGGTTACCGGATAATAACGGATGTACCCTTTCCATTTCTCGTACCTTATGAATATCATAGCACCATCCCTTATGTAACATAATTTGTCCTCGTTGGACATCCAGCTTCTAAAAAGATTATAATTTATGTTGGCAGTATGAATCCAATCATGCAATTCAAGGAGGAAACAAGGATATGACGCAAGAAAGAACAGGTGTAGCCACATTCAAGGGCAACCCCATTACTCTCGTAGGGCCTGAGCTAAAAGCCGGAGATACCGCACCCGATTTTGTGATAGGCAAGAATCTTCTGGAAGAAGCTTCCCTCAGCGATTATTCCGGCAAAATCAAGCTGATCAGCGTTGTACCTTCTCTGGATACCGGAGTGTGCGATGCACAGACCCGCCGCTTCAATACTGAAGCCGCTGAGCTCGGTGATGATGTGGTCATTCTAACCATCAGCATGGACCTTCCGTTCGCTCAAGCCCGCTGGTGCGGCGCAGCCGGTATTGACCGCGTTGTAACACTGTCTGACCACAAAGAGGCATCCTTCGGACAAGCCTATGGCGTACTGATCAAGGAATTCCGCCTGGACATGCGTTCTATCTTTGTTGTAGACAAAAACAATACCTTGGCTTATGTAGAATACCTGGCTGAAATGTCCGAGCATCCGAATTATGAAGCTGCCGTAGCTGCCGTAAAAGCACTGCTGTAATTGGAAAGAGAACCAAATCACATATAGCAATAGCCCATCTTTTAAAAAAAGCGGCAGAAGGTCATCCTTCTCCCGCTTTTGGTTTATGATCCAACATGAAAGGTTATTCGGGCAAAGCCCGAAACCGTATACAATCCATGAACAGGAAAAATTCCCATGGTTTACGCTTAGTCCACTTTATATTTGCCCAGCTTTTTCTCCAGTGTCTGGTATAAGCGCTGAATAACACGGTAGTTGGCACCCAAATCGCCAAGCGATCCTCTGGATGCCGAATAAATATCAACGGCACAGCGTACCGGAGAAGTATTCAGTACTGACACCGTGATATCAAGAGTCCGCCCAAAGCCCGTCCTTTTTTCCAGGGTGATTTCGCCAACAGACTGCACTTCATGAAGCACTTTGAATCCAGGAACCTTCTTAAGCGTAGAGGATACTTCATCCCACGCCTTGTCTCTTGAAAGATTGTAATAACGCGTCTTTAAAGCCGGGTCTTTAGCACGGTCGCTTGTTCCGTCATGACTGCGAAATAATCCGACCAAGGTTCTTTTCAACGACAAAATACTTCCCCCTCTTCAAATCCCAAGTTCATTAGTCTAAGTGTAACATTCTTAACCCCGGAACAAAAGGGCATAGCTCACTTTCGGGTTATTGCTCTTATACACAAAAAGGTACCCCGTATCCGCAACAAAGCGGGAAAACAGGGCACCTTGTCAATAACAGTAGAAAACCCGCCTATGCCGTCCGGCTACAGTGTCTTCTGAACCTGCTAGAGCAGGTGGGTGACCGCAGAAGTCGTTTTTGAATTCCCCAAGTCGTATAGACAGGGCATTTCAGCTGCGCTTCATATAGATCTCCCAAGACATTATCATTGGTTCAAAACAACGAGCAACCGTAACGTACATCGCAGGAATTACCCTTATTATATTGCGTTTTGACGAAAATGTAAACCTGTATGCGCTTTATTTAACACTTGAATACAGTTTTCGCCTATAAATCCCGGTTTTTATTATCGTTTTGTTAAATCCGTTTGAGGTCTTTTGTCGTTCTCTTCATCTTCATCTTCTTCATCTTCATCCAGATCGTCTTCCGCTTCTCTCTCAGCTGCCTCAAGCGCCGCAAGCTCTTCCTCTTGCTTCTTCTTCTCCACCTGTTCCTGAAGCTTATTGTAGGTAGCATAGAAATTAAAGAAGGCCAGCATAGAAATCAGTGTAGGAATACAAATGGCATAAAGCACTGTATACCGCAAACCTATGTAGGCTAGAACCGCTGAGCCAATAAGTGTCGAGAACACACGGATCGGCCGGGCGATGGTCAGCAGTATCGAATTCGTCACCACTTCTTTGAAGGTCATTTGGTAGTGAACCACAATCGAGAAGAAATTAAACATAGAGACGAACAAAATAATCATCAGCACCAGCATCAATATACCGACAATTCTGAAATTGGCCATCTGAGTCATGTATACGGTCACATCTACATACATAACGACGAACAGCAGGGTATAGATCGCCCCTCCTAGCATGCTCTTCAAATAATTCTCTTTATACCCC
The DNA here is from genome assembly GCF_001909055.1 of Paenibacillus helianthi. Lineage (GTDB taxonomy): Bacteria > Bacillota > Bacilli > Paenibacillales > Paenibacillaceae > Paenibacillus_AQ > Paenibacillus_AQ helianthi. Next base: position 79,584 of record NZ_LVWI01000081.1, on the reverse strand, counting down.
TGAAAAAAAGTGCGGAATGTACTTACATCCGTATTGCCCATAACCCATTTGCGAACAACGGTAAACAGTGCTGCCGTTGCCGGAAATACGGTAAAAGGCGCCAAAATACCCAGTGCCCAGTTGAGTGTGATCTGTTCATTAGGGCCCCCTGCACCTGAACCCAGCATAATCATCTTAGTTACTGCCATGAACAGAAACGGAACCGAACATAACGCCCACAAAATATTACTGAAGGCGATACGCGAAATCCACTCCGTGATGCGATATAAACCACCCATTGCTCCCTTAAACTCCAATTTCCTTCCTCCTGTCTGTCTCGCACATACTGCGTATCTTAACTATACCTTATTTGACCCGAACTTTTCCAGCGCCCAAGTTTGAGATTCTGGGTTAATGTCTATGCATCCTTGACGGAGAGTCCATATATTAGAAATGTAACCACTCAAATCAACAACTTTTGAAGGAGGTTGACCTCATGTCCGCACCTGGCTGCTACAATCCTTGGACTTCCACTGGGACCATTCTCGTACTGTTCATTCTGCTCGTAATCATCACTCGTACTTTTGTCTAAAAATAAAACCTTGCTACAAACCAAAAAGAAGACGAGAGCCGTCTAAAGGCTTCTCGTCTTCTTGTGTTATCAGGCCTGCTAATTAAATATCGTAATCTTCGCGTTTAGCCGGGCGTGTGCTAGTGCTGCTTGGGCGTGTGGATGGTTTGCGGTCACTGCTGCGTCCAGCGCCTGCATCACGGCTCGCACCGGAATCACGGTTGCCTTTGTAGCCGCCGCCATATCCGCCGCTGCTATTGCTACCGTAGCCGCTGCTATAACCGCCACGACTGCTGCTGCTGCCGCTGGTGCCGCCGCTTGCATTGTCACGGTTGCCTCTGTATCCTCCGCCTGTACCTGTACCTGTACCTGAACCTGTGCGGTTACCGCCATATCCGCCGTTAGGCTTGCGTCCACTGCGGATATCATTTTTGCCACCACGACGTTTAGCACGGATAGGATCTTCCGGTGTCAATTCAATCTGAGCATCTTTGGTGTCACCGGTAAGCAGCTTCATTGCTGCAGACAGCAGTTGAACTGAATCATATTGCTCCAGAAGCTGAATAGCAATGCCTTTGTATTCGTTCAGCTCACCGCCGTCTTCTACCATTGCCAGCAAACGTTCAGCTGTAATGCGTTGTTTGCCTTCGATAGCCTCAGCCATCGTTGGAAGAGGTTTGCGGGTAATACGGTGACGGGTAACACGCTCAATCAAATGCAGGTGATCCATCTCACGTGGCGTCACGAAAGACCAGGCAGTACCTTCCTTGCCGGCGCGGCCAGTACGGCCGATACGGTGTACATAGCTCTCCGGATCCTGTGGAAGGTCAAAGTTAATAACATGTGTCACGCCGGAAACATCGAGACCGCGTGCCGCTACGTCGGTAGCTACAAGCACGTCAATGCTGCCATCGCGGAATTTGCGCATTACAGCATCACGCTGATTCTGGGACAGGTCACCATGAAGGCCGTCTGCAGAATAACCACGTTTCTGCAATCCTTCAGCAAGCTCATCAACCCGGCGTTTGGTACGGCCGAATACGATAGCCAGATCAGGAGACTCCATGTCAATCAAGCGGCTCAGCGCTTCAAATTTCTGCCGTTCAGGCACTTCGATGTAAGCTTGATCAATCAAAGGTGCACTGATTTGCTTAGGAATTACAGAAACATGTTGTGGATTCTTCAGGAACTGCTGGGCAAGACGTTGAATGTTAGGGGGCATTGTTGCTGAGAACAGCATGGTTTGGCGTTCTTCTGGTACAAGCTTGAGGATCGATTGAATATCCTCCATGAATCCCATATCCAGCATTTCATCCGCTTCATCCAAGACGATGGTTTGAACATCATCCAAACGGATAGTCTTGCGGTTGATATGATCCAAAAGGCGTCCCGGTGTACCGATGATGATTTGCGGTTTCTTTTTCAGACCGCGGATTTGACGGCCGATATCCTGACCGCCGTAAATAGCCAGGGAACGGAGACCTTTGAAACGGGTCAGTTTGCCGATTTCTTCGGCGACTTGAATGGCAAGCTCACGGGTCGGTGTCATTATGAGAGCTACGATTTTCTCTTCTTCCCGGGGAATCTTGGAAATGAGGGGAATACCAAAAGCAGCAGTTTTACCGGTACCTGTCTGTGCCTGGCCGATAAGGTCCGATCCTGCCATTGCAATTGGGATAGCCTGCTCCTGAATGGGTGTAGATTCCTCAAATCCTAGCTCTGTGATTGCTTGCAGCACTTTTGGCTCCAAGCCGAATTCTGCGAATGTTTTCAAATTATTCATGCTCCTTCTATACAGTGGACATTCCACATGCTTGTCTGTATTCTTAAGTAGCGGTAAACACATTTATAGGCTGTCCAATCATGCCGGATTCTCTGCATGGTTTAGCTCGCATTGGGACCAAAAGATGTCCTGATCAGGCCTGGGTGAATATGCCTGAACAATTGTGTTCTTGCACTCTAATCAATGCAAAAAACACTATTGTAACGTCCTACTCAAGAATATCCTATACATTATATCACAAACCCGATTAGGAATACCAGTGTATTCCTTACTTTCATTACTTACATTACGCGTCAGAGGTGAATTTGCTTGTCAAGACTAAAACAAATCGGGAATTACCTTGCAATTATCTTCGGTTCAGCGATGATTGCATGCGGCTTTAACCTGTTTTTAATTCCTCACAGACTGCTGAGCGGAGGAGTTTCAGGGCTGGCCATGTTGGTCGGATACTTTACCCCGTTCAATATCAGCTTAATGTATCTGTTGTTCAATGTACCTTTACTGGTAGCAGGCTGGTTTCAGCTCGGACGGAGATTTATTGTCCTGAGTATCCTGTCGGTAGGTGCTACTACCTGGCTTATGACTTTAATCCCAACGGCCACTGTAGCTTCAGATATGTTACTCGCCTCCGTATTTGGGGGAGTGCTTGTTGGTGTCGGCGCCGGTGTATCCTTCCGGGTGGGCGGTTCTTCAGGGGGCTTCGATATTCTGGGCTCCATAATTATTAAGCACCGTGACTTTCCAATTGGTAATGTGCTCGTTGGACTGAATGGGCTTGTCATTCTAACTGCAGCCTATTTTGACAACAATTGGAATTTAGCACTGGCATCGATGGTTTCTATTTACGTGTCAGGCAAGGTCGTGGATCTGATTCACGTCAGCCACATTAAAGTGACGGTTTACATTGTAACCACACGCACCGATGAACTGCTTCAACAGCTTCTTGGACTGCAGCGCGGAGTGACAAAGATTAAAACTGAAGGTGCTTATTCTCATGTGGAGCGGGACATGCTAATGACAGTGACTACACGTTATGAGCTGGCTGAATTAAAGCGGATTATCAAAAACAGTGACCCGCAGGCTTTTGTGAACATCGTAGAAACAGTTGGGGTAATGGGTTCCTTCCGCAAAAGATAGGCTCAAAAAAAATGCGCATACTTTAAAATTATGATATATTAGACTCACGCAGGACCTTACAAATTTCATGAAGATTGTGATTTACCCTCTTTTTTCCTGGCACTTCGTTTTCCGATGAAACCTGAATTCAATTCAGCACTATTCGAAAAAGGAAAGGGTGATTGTTGTGGAAATGGAAACGGTAAAACTGTCAGCAATCGTCATGAGATGGTATCCGGATATGATACCTTTTCTGAAGCAGGATGAATTGAACTCTGTGATTGTTCTGCGTGACGGTCTGAGTATTCTGGAACCGGAAGATGCGATGGATATTATCCATTACAGCATTTACGAGCATCAGAATTCTGCGTATCTTCAATAAGTAAAATGCTTGGAACCCGTTTTAATAGTTGCCGCTTTGGATTCGGCCGTGGCCGGACCCGAGCGGCATTTACTTTTTTAAAGCTTTAGGTACCACCTTTTTAAAGGCCAGGGCAATCATTCTTATGAATTGTATGGTTTAAAATCTGTACATCCCGTTTATAAACAACAAGAACGGTTTTTATGCGAACAAAATTACGGGGATTGTTACAAGTCTGTTCTTTTTGGACGCTGCCGTTCCTTTATACTTTAAGGGAATGTACATAAAGGGAGAGAATAACAAATGAATATCACCTGGGCTCTACTGATGATGGCTCTGGGAAGCGTCGGCGTACAGCATAATTCACACGAAGCCGACGTGACCGCCGCACTACAGTCCGCCATAAACCCATCCATCGCCGCACAGCACTCATCAAATCCTAACGCTTCACCGAACACCGCGGGAGGAAACGAAGCAACACCTGCTCCAGGCGCTACGCCGGACGCCGAAGCTTCCCCGGGTGCTACAGACACCGCACTTCTAACCGATCCTCAGCCGGATGCCCCTAAGGTCAAAGGCATTTACGTAACAGCCTATAGCGCTGGTGGATCCCGGATGGAGACTTTGCTCAACCTGCTCGACCAAACCGAGCTGAATTCTATGGTCATTGATATTAAAGACGATGCCGGATACATCACATATAAAACAGATAACGCAGAGCTTCAGCAGATGGGCCATCCTCAGCCGTTCATTGGTGACATCAACAAACTGATGGAACGTTTGAAGAAGCATAACGTCTACCCCATTGCACGGATTGTTGTATTCAAGGATTCCGTACTCGCCAAGAAAAAACCTGAGATGTCCTTTGTTACTGCCAATGGTTCAGTATGGACCAATAAGGGCGGAGACAGCTTCGTGAATCCATATAATCAGGATGTATGGAAATACAACGTAGATATCGCCAAAGAAGCCGCCAAACTCGGCTTCAAGGAAATCCAGTTCGATTATGTTCGTTTTCCTGAAGGCTTCGAAAAACGCGCAGACACACTCAAATACACAAAAAGCGACCGTCCACGGGTAGAGATCATTTCTGATTTTGTTAAATATGCCAAAACCGAACTTAGCCCGCTCGGCGTACGTGTTTCGGTTGATATTTTTGGCTATGCAGCCTCTGTCCCTGCTGCGGAAGGCATCGGCCAGGACTTTGTAAAAATCTCCAAGAATGTCGATGTTATCAGCCCAATGGTCTATCCAAGCCACTACTCAACCGGCTGGTTTGATGTGAAAGATCCGGATAAGAACCCATACGCCACTATCAAAGGCTCCATGGTGGATACACATAAGAAGCTTGATCCCCTAGGCAGCTTCAAACCAATCATCCGTCCCTGGATTCAGGACTTCACCGCAAGCTGGCTCGGAAGCGGGCATTATGTCAAATATGGCAAACAGCAGGTTGAGGACCAGATACGTGCCCTAAAAGAAAAGAACGTCGATGAATTCCTGCTCTGGAATGCCAATAACCGTTATACTTCCGGTGTAGATTACGAAAAATAAGAAAAAAGTTTTCTGCCATTTTAGAATTCTTATTTTACAAGCATCCATTATAGACCCCACATTGTGGGGTCATTTTACTGGGATTGGTCCCGGAAATTAAATATAAGAATGAAGAGGCTTATATACAATGATACCCACGACTTCAATGAAGCAAAAGGCTAGACAATTCCTGTATATTTTATTTCCTATCCTTATTACACAGGTTGCGTTGTCCGCCATCACTTTTTTTGATACGAATATGTCAGGCAAATATGGCACGAATGACTTGGCCGGCGTAGCGATTGGAACCAGCCTGTGGATTCCCATCCAAACCGGACTCAGCGGTATCCTCATGGGGATTACACCCATAGTATCTCATTTGATGGGAAGTAAAAATGAAAAAGACGTAGCTTATCAGGTTACTCAAGGCATGTGGCTGTCCCTGCTCATATCGCTCTTGGTGCTGGTATTCGGTGCGTTTGCCCTATCGCCTGTACTTGATTTCATGAACCTGGAACCACAGGTGCGTGATATTGCCTTCCGTTTCCTCTGCGCCATCTCCGTAGGAATCATTCCGCTGTTTGGTTACACCGTAATTCGCAGCTGTATTGATGCTCTCGGGCAGACAAGGGTTTCTATGTTCATCACGCTAATTGCATTACCGGTAAATGTAGGCCTCAACTATCTACTGATTTTTGGAAAATTTGGATTCCCCCGTCTTGGCGGCGTTGGTGCAGGCGTTGCATCAGCTATAACCTATTGGGTGATTTTTGCCATCTCTCTGTTCTTCGTCTATCGGTCCGAGCCGTTCCGCAGTCTGCAATTGTTCCGCAGATTCTACTCCATGTCCCGGCGGAGCTTCAAAGAACTGCTTAAGATCGGAGTACCCATCGGCTTCTCTATTTTCTTCGAAACGGCAGTCTTCTCCGCAGTTACGCTACTGATGAGCCGGTTCGATACCGTAACCATTGCTGCCCATCAAGCGGCAATTAATTTTGCCTCCACATTGTATATGATCCCGCTGAGCATTTGCATGAGCCTGACGATCCTCGTCGGCTTTGAGAGCGGGTCCGGCAGATTGAAGGATGCCCGGCAATACGGAATTATGGGTATCGGGACTGCTGCTGTACTCTCTCTGGTTACAGCTCTCGTGCTGCTATTCGCAGGTAATCACGTCGCCGGCTTGTATTCAGATGAGCCCGAGGTCATTTCACTTATTCAGCATTTCCTAATTTACGCCATTTTCTTTCAGATTTCCGATGCAATTGCCACTCCTACACAAGGGGTACTTCGGGGCTACAAGGATGTGAATCCGGCTTTTATTATCTGTTTTGTTGCTTACTGGGTAATCGGTCTACCCACGGGATATCTACTCGCAACCTATACAGATTTAGGTGCTTACGGATACTGGATTGGCCTGATCACCGGGTTAGCCATCGGGGCTATCCTCCTGCTGTCCCGTCTTGTCAAAGTACAGCGCCAGTACGGACATACCAAAACCAATACTGCCCGGATATAACAAAAAAGAACAGCGCGGAATCAATTCCGTAGCTGTTCTTTTAGTTATCGGCTTTTCACCAGCAGTTCTACCGCCTCTTGAATGACTTGATTGGGCGAATTCCCTTGCTGTAGCTCCTCCTGGATACAATGCTCCAGGTTGGCTCCGATGACGGCACCTACCGTACGGTCTACGGCTGTTCGTATTGCGGTGAGCTGGATAACAATCTCCCTGCAGTCTTGTCCTTCTTCCAGCATACTTAACACGCCCCGAACTTGTCCTTCAATGCGTTTCAGTCTATTCTTGATCCCTTTATCATATTCCATTGCTATACACTTCCTTTAGATGAACAAATTGACGCCTGAATCCTCAGCGGCCCCTAGGTAACTGGCGACGCCGCCAAATTCAACGCCTGCTATTAATTCCTCCTGCTTGATTCCCATGATATCCATACTCATTGTACAGGCCATCAGCTTTACACCTGCATGGATGGCCCCCGACATCAGCTGTTCAAGAGAGTCCACATTCTTTCGTTTCATGGTGTGCCGGATCAGTTTTGCCCCGAGACCGCCCATATTCATTTTGGAGAGGGACAATTTACGGGTACCTTGAGGCATCATCATGCCAAACATTTTGTCCAGTCCCTTTTTGTGAACCTCTGGAGCCTGCTCGCGACGCAACAGATTTAATCCCCAAAAGGTGAAGAACATCGTGACTTGCTTGCCCATAGCAGCTGCCCCGGAGGCAATAATGAACGAAGCGATCGCCTTATCCAGATCCCCGCTGAAGATAACCATAGACGTTCCTTCCTTCTCAGCTGTTGAGGTAAGAGGAGCCGCATCTGCCTCCACTGGCTTTTGAATTCCTTTACGCACAAGGGCCTGAACCTTGCCCCCTGACACATCCAAGGATTCCAGTGTATTCTGCGTCTTGAGACACCACTGCCGGATATCCGCGGCAAAACCAAAATCTGTTGCTACAATTTCAAGCTGCTGTCCCTCTTCCATAGACTTCACGGTCTCGTATACTTTGAGTATAGGGCCAGGGCACTGCAATCCGCAAGCATCCAGCATAAGCCGCTGTTCAGTAGGACTGGAAACTTCTGGAACATTAATCCGATTTTTCTTTTCTCCTTCTGGATCTACACCTCTGTCTATGGCCATCACAGCGTAGGTTTTATAGCCTCCGTCAACATTTTGCACATCGTATCCATACTGCATCAGCATTCTTGCCGCGATATACCCTCTGAGACCGACTTGGCAGGATACCGCAAGCTTTTGATCAGAAGGTATTTCAGTAAGGCGGTTTCTCAGCTCGGAAAGAGGGATGTTGATGGAACCGGGAATATAACCGGCAAGACGCTCCACCTCATCTCTGACGTCGATAATAAGCCCCCCGGACCGGGTGAAGTCATCCACTTGGTACCATTGAAGATTCTTCACCATACCTTCCATTACATTAGAAGCAACATATCCGGCCATATTCACGGGGTCTTTGGCAGAAGAATACGGTGGCGCGTAGGCCAGCTCTATATCCGCCAGTTCGTCTGCTCTGAGCTTTCCCCGGATAGCCGTAGCAATCACATCAATCCGTTTGTCGGCGCCTTCACTTCCCACTGCCTGAGCCCCAAATATTTCTCCTGTCTGGGGGCTGAACAGCAGTTTAATAGCAATTGGGGCTGCACCTGGGTAATAGCCCGCATGTGAATTTGGGTGGATGTGTATGGCTTCATATGGAACTCCCAGAGATTTCAGTGTTTTCTCATTATTCCCGGTAAGGGCCGAGGTCAAGCCAAAGGTTTTGATAATTGCTGTGCCCAAAGCGCCTTCATAAGCAATGGACCGGCCATTGATATGATCTGCGGCAAGACGGCCCTGACGGTTGGCGCCCCAAGCGAGTGATACCATGGTTTCAAAGCCTTGAACTTTATCTCTGACTTCAATAACATCCCCTACTGCATAGATCGCAGGATCACTTGTCTGCAGTGTGGCGGTAACTTTTACAGCCCCCCGGACTCCCAGCTCCAGTCCACTGTTTCTGGCCAGCTCATTCTCCGGTGTAACTCCAATGGCTAGAATAATCATATCCGTAGCAAAAGTCGTACCAGATGCGAGCTGTAGCAATCGGCCACCCTCTATGATCGCCTCCACACCCTCATTCAACCGGAGCTCCACTCCGTTCAACCGCATGTGTTCTTCAACCGGTCGTGCCATTTCGGGATCAAGCGGGTTCAATATCTGTGTACCCCGGTCAATTACCGTCACTTCAAGCCCGCGTTCCCGCAGATTCTCCGCCATTTCCAGCCCGATAAATCCAGCTCCGATAACCGTTGCGTGCTTCGGATGCTGATGATCGACATATGCCTTGATCCGGTCTGTATCTGGAATGTTTCTCAGTGTGAACAGATTATCCGCACTGGTGATCCCAGGAATTTGAGGAACAACCGGTCGTGCACCGGGAGACAGGATCAGAATATCGTAAGGAATCTGAACAACTTCACCTGTGATCACATTACGGGAAAACACTTGCTTGCTCTCACGATCAATGGCTGTAACCTCAGTCAATGTCCGTACATCGATATTAAATCTCTGCTGTATCCCCTTGGGAGTCTGGAGGAACAACTTCTCCCTGGAGTCTATAGTTTCTCCAATGTAATATGGAAGTCCGCAATTGGCAAAAGAGACATGCTCTCCCCGCTCCACCAGGATAATCTCGTCTTGTTCATTCAATCTCCGCAGACGGGCAGCCGCTGAAGCCCCGCCCGCTACACCGCCAACAATTACAATTCTCTTACTCATTCCGTTTGCCTCCTCATTTATATACCCTATGGGGTATATAATATACGGGCGGGGGTATATAGTCAAGTGTAAAAAAGACCGCCTTCGCTAGGCGGCCTTGATGAAAAATATCTATAAGACTATTGGGAAAGACGGGATGCCAGCTCGTAAAGCTCGGTATCAAAGTCTTTTTTGGTATTAACAACCAGATCGATGTCTGTAAGCGTAAGCTCACCCTTGATAATGCCGCAAGCTTTGTCAGACTGACCTTCGATCAGGGAACGTACAGCAAAGTCGCCTAAACGGCTGGCCAGATTACGGTCTCCTGGAGTCGGAGTACCTCCACGCTGAATATGTCCAAGAACTGTAACGCGCGCGTCCAGGGAGGCGTGGCGGTCTTTCAGCGCCTGAGCCACATCTTCGCCCTTGCCTACACCTTCAGCGACAATTACGATACTGTGACGTTTACCTCTGGCAAAGTTGTCGCGCATACGGTCGGCTACTTCGTTCAGATCATAAGGCATTTCCGGTACTAGAATCGTTTCGGCTCCGGAAGCAAGACCGGCATGTAGTGCAATATCCCCGCAGTGGCGGCCCATAACTTCTACGATCGATGAACGCTCATGCGAGGACATCGTATCACGAAGCTTATTGATGGCATCAACTACAACACCTACCGCAGTATCAAAGCCAATGGTATAGTCGGTGAACGAAATATCATTATCGATGGTACCCGGCAAAGCCATAGTATTAATGCCAAGCTTGCTAAGTTTGTTAGCTCCCTTATAAGAGCCGTCTCCGCCGATAACAACCAATCCGTCAATTCCCATCTCGTTCAGGATATCCGCACCCTTTTGCTGACCTTCGGGGGTCACAAACTCGAGGCAGCGGGCCGATTGGAGAATGGTGCCTCCGCGCTGGATAATATCACCGACACTGCGCAGATCCATAGGGAAAATGTCACGGTTCAGCAGGCCCTGGTATCCACGCTGGATTCCGAACACTTCAATACCGTAGTAGATTGCACTACGTACTACTGCGCGTACAGCGGCATTCATGCCCTGCGAATCTCCTCCACTGGTTAATACTGCGATTTTTTTTACGTTTGCCATCCTGTTAGTTCCTCCTTAAAATTGTGCGGAGCCCGTTCTTGATCAGAATAACGCCCCGCAGCCTCTAATACATATGTCTGCGTATCCAGCGGCTGTTCACGAAGAAGAATAATCTTGTCAGAGGACTTCTTCTCATCAGACGTCTGGATACTGAGCGAACCTCCCGCTGTTCGCTGACTTTCGGATCGGATAAATAAAGTGCCAGCAAGCCCTCGATGACCATGCGATGCATTGAGGTCTCGGGTAGATTCCGGACATCCCTGCGGGCCCACTCCACAATGGAAGCGATCCGATTCAGCATGGTATCACTATTGTCATAATAATTGCAGAAATTGAGATCCCCGCCAGCCCGGTCCTCATCCTGATCGATCAGGTAATCCAGCATAATGTGCAAACCGCATAAATGCGGAAAGTATGCCGCCCGAATGGAGGCCGCTGCCGATGTGCTCAGCTTGGGGTCGCATGAAGCCAAAAACAGCATAAATACGCCGAGGGTTGAGCCTGTTGCCGCCGCAAACTCATTCCACTGCAAATGCGGGGCCCGCTTGCCTTCCACCTCCCACCATTCCTTCAGGGCAGCCTCCCTGAGATCGGGTCGGATGTGCTTATAGACCTGCAAATCCGTATACAGCACAGCCAAACCATGCACTTCTTCAGCTGCGGCAGCATAGCCGGGTAAGAGTGCAGTCATCTCCTGGCATTTGCGGACAAGTCTGTGCAGATATCCTCCGTCATTCTGTTCAGTGCGAAGCGCATAGTAATTACCAAGCTCAGCCTTAGGGTTAATGGCATCCAGCATGGATTGATGCAGCAGCCTGAAATCGGCAGGATCAAGAGATGTGCTGCGGTCACACAGGTTGTCCAAATAATCACTGATCGTTTGATAAGCAACAATAAGCGGAATCAGTATATGTCTCATCGACAAATTGCCGGCGGCATATATTCCGCCACCCTGGCAGTGAAACTCTTTGGTCTCAATGCTGGCAAGCGCTTGCTTCCGTAGCTCGGGGTCGGGAATCCCTTCCGCATCCTGGCGCCAGAAATGGAGACATTCCCGCACTTCCGGCAGCACGTACTTGTAGACCCTGCTCATCAGCCCGATTGGGCCGCGTGGGCTAAGGTAACGGCCTTGCTCAAATTCATTCAATGACAGTGCCTCCACATTGTTGTCTCCTTATCCAAATCATCATTATTATAATATGCAGAGCGTATTTGTACAAACAACAAAATCACTTTCGCAAAACGCTGAAAGATTCAGAAATCTCCTGATTTCTGCGGACATCCGGCGTTTGCATTGTGCTATACTAGAACGCGTTCAACACTAAAGTATGGATTACGAAGCCGTATCTCATATTCGGAGGAGTGCAATTTCATGTTATCAGGACGGACCGGAGGCCAGTACAGCGATCAAAACTGGCTGCGATCCTTTATGTTCACACTCTACGGCACAAGTGTGCTGGTAGTATCTTATTTCCCATTATTTTATACTCACCTTGGTTTCAGCAGTCCCCAGATCGGAATCCTGTATTCTATAGGACCGCTGATCTCCATTCTGTCCAACCTGTTCTGGAGCATGATGAGTGACAGGCTGGGCACCATCAAAAAAATCTTGGCCATTCTTCTGGCCGGCCAACTGGTTACCGCACTGCTGCTGGCAAGAACTACGGATTTTGGGGCCGTGATGTTTATTTTGTCCCTTTTCTATTTCTTCTATTACCCGTTATTCCCGCTTGCGGATACGATGGCGATCAAAATTGCCCAGCGCCACGGGCGCAACTTCATTACGATCCGGGTATTCGGATCACTTGGCTACTCCTTCTTCGCACTGACCATCGGATATGTGCTGAGAGCTCTGGGCTCATCGTCCAGCATAGCGGTCTGCATAGTAATCGTAGTGATTGCGCTACTCATTACCTTTGGACTGAAGGATGTCAAACGGACCGAAGAAAACAACAAGGCCATGATCGCCGGTTCCGAAGAGGAGCCGCTTAAGCGTGGAGGACTGAAACAGATTTTGCTGCAAAAGGAAGTCCTATGGTTCTTCGGCAGTGTCTTCGTGCTTGCGATCGGATACCGGATGAATGAAGCCTTCTTAACACTCAGCCTCAAAGCCATGAATGCCGGAGATGAAATTATCGGCTGGTCGCTGCTGGCTTCAGCCTTGAGTGAAATTCCCGTTTTTTTCGTCCTGAGCAAATACGGTGACAAATTCAAAGAGCTGCCGCTGCTCGCTTTTGCCAGTCTGATGTTTGCTGCACGGTTCCTGTTCATGTCCTTGGCGAATGAACCCGGTACTGTGATTGCTATACAGGCCATGCACAGCATTTCATTTGGCATATACTACGTGACAGCCGTCCGGTACATTACGCGCATTATCCCCGATCATCTCCGTGCAACCGGCATGGCTATCTTCACAGTTGTATGGTCGAGTGCGGCAGGTCTGCTCAGCGGAACATTTGGCGGGTTCCTCTATGAGGATGCTGGACGGACGGTATTCTATGTGGTGGCGATGAGCTTCTCGCTGCTCGCCTTCGTCGGTTTTTTATCCAAGCACCTGGTGGACACTGGCTTCAGTATCGCCCGTTATTCCCGCCGCAAAGGCAATTAATTCTATCAAGGGGCTGCACTTCTTGCTACCGGCGGCCCTTCGTTGCTCTAACAAGTAAAATAAAAAAACACAGTTCCCGAAAGAACTGTGTGCTTTGAAGTTGCTGGTTATCACTCTTGCAAGTGTTGCCATTCCAAAAATATATGTTGTGACTGACAGACAAACTGTCCAGCCGTTTATTATAGTTTAACTACGTTAGCTGCTTGAGGACCACGGTTACCGTCAGTAATATCGAATTCTACCGCTTGGCCTTCATCCAAAGTCTTGAATCCGTCGCCTTGAATTGCTGAGAAGTGAACGAATACATCTTCGCCGCCTTCTACTTGAAGAAAACCATAGCCTTTTTCTGCGTTAAACCATTTTACTGTACCTTTCAAATGAACAACCTCCTAAAAATACCGCCATATATGACGAATGCTTACATTATACCCCAACTATACCTCCAAATCAATCCATCATTTCCCTTCTCCAGTGATAATATTTGCTTTTCACTTCCCCCGTGCGTTATCATTGAGCCAAAAGCCAAAAATCGCCAGGGTGGTATTGATAATGATCAAAAAACATGAAATATACAAAACAGACAAATGGAATATGATGACGGTAGAAGTTCAGGGGCGCTATATTGTTCTCCGCGAAATTTCTGATCAATGGGGAGAAGAAACGCATACCTTTATGAGCCGTCCAGCTATGATGCAATGGGTCAACAACCGTTTCAACAAAGAATCGTATAAAGATAATGAAGAAGAGTACAAAAATATCATTGCTGCCTTCAAACAGGTCTAGCCGGGAATGGATAACGAGAATTTAGTTATTTTCATTATTGTTGTTCTCTGTCTTGGAGCAGTACTGATCATGGGCAAGGAAAAAGTGCCGCCGCGCCTCAAGCGCGGCATGGCCCTGACTGCGGTCATTCTCATTGCCATGGCTTTTATCTTCATTATTTATAGCTTGGTGGCATAGCTTCTGAGGCTGGATCATTCATAATCAGGATTTGGGAGGGCATACTAAGTCAACCTTAAAGTGTTAAGGAGGCTTCCGTTATGTCCTTTGCTGTCAAGTCCCTCCCGCTTCTGCTTGCCTTAAGCCTGCTGCCGGGCGATCCCGCTGCTTATGCGGCACCGCAGAAGAATATGCCTATTACATCCCATCATCCGAGGAGGATTTCTATGGAACAATTATTGAAGAGAAGTGAAGTGCCCGCCGAAAACCGCTGGAAGCTTGAGGATATGTTCGCCTCACAGGAGCAATGGGATGCAGAATATAAGGAAGTCAAGGAGCTTATTAATGGCGCGGCCGATTTCCAGGGCAAGCTTGACTCTCCCGAAGCACTCAAAAAATGCTTTGAGCTCGACGATAAGCTGTCCCTGCTGACCGAACGCCTCTATGTCTACGCGCACATGCGCCAGGACGAGGATACGGCTGCCCCAACCTATCAGGCCCTCTCCCAAAAAGCGAAGAAGCTTGGAGTGGAAGCCGGGGAAGCTCTTTCTTTTGTCACACCGGAAATCCTTGCCCTGCCAAATGAGAAGCTCGACCAGTTCATTGCCGACCCTTCCCTGTCGGACTACACCTTCACCTTGACGGAAATGAAGCGCGAGAAAGCGCATGTTCTGTCCAAAGCGGAGGAAGCTCTCCTGGCCCAGGTGGGTACGCTTGCCCAAGCGCCGCAAACCGTGTTCAGTATGCTGAACAATGCGGACCTTAAGTTCCCGAAGATCAAGAATGAGGAAGGCAAGGAAGTAGAGTTGACGCATGGCAGCTACATTCAGTTCCTCGAGAGTCCCGACCGTGAGGTCCGCAAAAATGCTTTCAAAGCGGTGTATGAGACATACGGTAAGCAAAAAAATACAATTGCTGCCACGCTAAGCGCAAACGTCAACAAAAATGTCTTTTACTCGCGTGTCCGTAAATATCCCTCTGTTCTGGAAATGTCGCTCTATGGTGACAACATCCCCAAAGAGGTCTACACGAACCTAATCGATACCATTCATGAGAGCCTGCCGCTGATGCACCGTTACATGAAGCTGCGCCAGAAGCTGATGGGTGTTGACGAGCTACATATGTATGACCTGTTCGCACCGCTCGTGGACGAATACAAGCTGGATATCACTTTTGAAGAAGCCAAGAAGATTACCAAAGAAGGCCTGAAACCACTCGGCGAGGACTATCTGGGTGTGCTGCAGGAAGGTTATGACAAGGGCTGGATTGATGTCTACGAAAATGAGAATAAACGCACTGGCGCTTACAGCTGGGGAGCCTACGGTACCCATCCTTATGTGCTGCTGAACCATAACGACAACCTGAACAGCATGTTCACACTGGCTCATGAAATGGGCCACGCCCTGCATTCCTACTATTCGGACAACACGCTGAAATACCGGGATGCACAGTATACAATTTTCCTCGCAGAAGTAGCTTCCACTACCAACGAAGCACTCCTGATGGATTATCTGCTGAAGAAGTCAACCGATCCGAAGGAAAAAATGTACCTGCTTACTTATTATGCCGACCAGTTCCGCACTACGGTGTTCCGGCAAACCATGTTCGCTGAATTCGAGAAAATCATCCACCAGCGTGCTGAAGAAGGCGAATCCCTGACACCTCAGGATCTGTCAGAAATCTACTATAACCTTAACGTCAAGTACTACGGCAAGGATATGGTGGTAGATAAGGAAATCGAAATGGAATGGGCACGGATTCCTCATTTCTACAACAGCTTCTATGTCTACAAATATGCTACCGGCTTCTCCGCGGCTACCAGCTTCGCCAAGCAGATTCTGGAAGAAGGCAAACCGGCGGTAGATAAATATCTCGGCTTCCTGAAGAGCGGCGGCAGCGATTATTCGATCAACATTCTCTCCAAGGCAGGCGTTGACATGTCTTCACCTGCACCGATCCGCGAAGCGATGAGTGTCTTCGAAAGCGTGATCGAACAAATGGAACAGTTGACCAAATAAGGCATAAAGCTTAGTATTACTGTAATCCCTTGCCCTCTGCGGGCAGGGGATTTATCTTGTCATTTATGTATAGAGGAGGAAGTTACATGAGGTTACAATGGTCACTTATCTTAGGCCTGATTTTCGCCTTGCTCACCGCCGTGTTCGCAGTCATTAATGTGGACCCGGTTCAGGTTAATTTCTATTTTGATGTTGTCAACATTCCACTGATCCTGGTCATCCTTGGTTGTGCGCTGATCGGCGGGGTGATTGTCGGCTCTTACGGCATTTTTCGCCAATACAAGCTGCAGAAGCAGATCAAAGGCCTTACGGCAGAACTAAACAAGCTCCGTGATGCAGGGAATTCCCTGGATGCGGTGCCAGTAAATCAGGACAGCTTGTCCTCTAACAGCACGTCCCAGCTATAAGAGATAGCCCGTAAGAGAATCTAATATATGTGTTGAACTGAGGACACACAAGTTTGAAGAACGCAATGAGTCTCTTAAGGAACAGAAGCTATTTGGAATAAGTATAACTAAATTGGTTGAAGCCCTGGCTTCATGCATCATCATCCCATCCGGCCGCTTTCAGCTGAATTAGCGATACTTTTTCCCACATAGGATACTTCTTAAGCTGAATGGGTTGGATTAGTGAACCTTTTTCCGGCTAAGGCTGAAGTCCCCTTCATCAACTTTCCAAGTTCAATCTATATAGAATGTAGATCCACAGTTTAATAGAAAAGTTATATAAATGACCATAACCCAAATTAGCATGTGCTGATTACATCGCTTATAAAGAACAGGAGGACATTTACCTTGCTTACCATACAACCTAATGAAGAGTACATTCTAACCATTCTCAAAAAATTGCTCGATACTCCCAGCCCCAGCGGCTTCACGACTGCGGCCATGAACCTTGTGGCTGAGGAAACGGCAGCATTGGGTGTACCTTTGAGCTGGAACGAAAAAGGCGGAGTCATTCTGACCGTTCCCGGACTTGATCCTGCACGCACCATCGGTATCAGCGCCCATGTGGACACGCTTGGAGCCATGGTGCGCTCAATCAAACCGAACGGTACGCTGCGTCTAACTTCTGTCGGCGGATTTACTATGAACAGCATCGAAAATGAATATTGCATCATTCACACCCGCACCGGATTAACCTATACCGGCACAATTCTGAGCAGCCATCCTTCAGTCCATGTCTACGCAGATGCGCGTGACTTCAAGCGCTCAGAGGAAAATATGGAGATCCGGATCGACGAGCTGGTCTCCACCAAAGACGATGTCCTGAAGCTCGGCATTGCCGTTGGTGACTTCATCTCCTTCGATGCGCGGGCGGTTATCACACCCAGCGGCTATATCAAATCACGCCATCTGGATGACAAAGCCAGTGTAGCCGCTCTGCTCGGGCTGCTGGAGAGCATCAAACGCGAAGGCTGGAAACCGCTGCATAACCTCTCTCTGCTGATCTCCAATTACGAAGAGGTTGGTCACGGTGCTGCCTGGATTCCTGGAGAGATCAGCGAGATGATCGCGGTCGATATGGGTGCCATGGGTGATGATCTAAGCTGCAAGGAGACCGATGTCTCCATCTGCGCCAAGGATTCCTCCGGACCGTATGATTATGCCATGACCGGCCGGCTGATCGAACTGGCGAATGGTCTGGCGATTCCGTTCGCAGTCGATATCTACCCGCAGTACGGCTCCGATGCTTCCGCCGCCCTGCGAGGCGGGAACAATATCCGAGCTGCGCTGATCGGACCGGGCGTACATGCCTCCCACTCCATGGAGCGCACTCACAAGCAGGCTGTGCTGAACACAGCCAAGCTGCTAGCGGCATATGTGGGCGCAAACTGAGGCCGCACTTGCTGGCCTGCAGCGGGCTTCACAGCGCAGGCCATGGCTCACAGCCGCCGTTCTCCTGACGGCGGCTGTTGCTGCTGTGGCGGCTATCGTGATGCTGACGAAGCCGCAACCGAGGGAGGCCTTTCATGGCCTCCCTCACAAATACAGCTACCTGCAGGCGGACAGCTCCAGCAAGGTGCAGCTGCATATGATGTCAGTGGCACCTGCTGACATCGTGCTGCGCAGCGCAGGTACGCCGCTGCGCCCGATTGCCGCCTACGGGATTAACGGCGGCTTCTTCTACGGCAGCGACCTGCTGTCGGTGGCGATCCTGAATGACCACCCGGTGAACGGCGTTCAAGGGGCGTATGGCTCGGGCTGGTTCAACGCCAAATATCCGCGTGGAACGCTGGTATGGGACGGGGCGAGCGGGACGATGTCGGTTCAGGTCGTCTCCTCGGGAGATGACCTGTCCGTCACGGACCGTGGGCATTATTGGGCGCAGGGCGGGATCAGCATGAACCTGCAGCATGAAGATCTGTGGCAGGCCACGGCAGCCACAGAGCATCTGCCCTATGCTGACGAGCAGCGGATGCGCTCGGGGCTGGTCTACGATGGGGACGGGAAGCTATGGCTGATCGTCACGCCATCGCGCTGTACGGCAGAGGCATTCCGTACAGCCATTCTGGAGACCGTCCCCGGCGAAGAGCGGGAAGGGATCTTCCTCGACGGCGACGGTTCCTCGCAGATGAACGCCGAAGAGGCTGTGCTGACCGGCGACTCGCGCCCGGTCGTACAGATGATTGCCGTGGCAGGCGGCAGCTAGCCTGCCGGGCAGGACCCACTGGCTGAAATGACGGATTAACATCATCAATAGCCAACAGGAAGTCTTCTGTTGGCTCGTATAGGCGGACGTTTTTACACAGCCAGGTGTCTACCGGCTGGTGCTGGCGCCCGCTTTTTTATAGTTAGCAGGCAGGTTTCCAAATCACGGAAACCTGCCTGCTTGGATTTCTGAATGCTTATTCCCAAACTTGATCTATTTTGTCCGAATAGTACAGGATAGCATGGCGGTAGCTGCTGATTCCTTCGTTGACAGAAGTCTCCGCAAGCAATGTAAGCAGCAGCTTCATCGCTTCGCTGTGACCGCCCAGATTGTGCAGCGTCATGGCCAGAAAAACCGCAAATTCCTTCTGCTGCGGAAACTCGTGCAGCCCCTGCTCAAGCACTTCCTTGGACAGGGTATATTCCCCCAGTGTTCGATAGGTGCTGCCAAGTCCCAGAAGTGCACCCATGCGCTGCTCGGTGGGCAGGCCCAGTGACAGACTGCGCTCGTAGTAAGGGATGGCCTCCCGTTCGAGGCCCAGCACATCATGTGTCCAGGCCAGCTGATAATGCAGCTCAGCATTCTCTTCATCCCCGCACAGCAGGGCAAGGAGCAGTTCTCTTGCCTCTTCAGCCTTGCCGGCGGTGCGAAGGGCCACCGCGGTTTCAATCGAATAAGTCAATCTCTTCTGCCTCCTCTTTGCGCGGTAAAGCCGCACGCTATACGAAAACACAGCAACCAGGGCAGGAGCTCTGATTGCTGTGCTAGTGTCACAAATTGGTGAGTCATCAAGCATAAAAGCAAGGTAGCCATCTCTGGGATGACGTAAAAATGTCGCTTGGTATCCACAGATTAACGGATACCCGAGTCCTAAGCTTTACCAGCAATCTTCTCTGCCAGCTCATTCAGATACGTCCAGCGCTCCATCAGGCGCTCCAGCTCAGCTTCTGCCTGCCGCTGCTTCTCCACCAGCTCCTGAAGCTTACCGGAATCTGCAAAGGCTGCTTCCATCTGTACGCTGATGTCCGCCAGAAGCTGCTCCGCCTGCTCAATGGCCCCGTCAATCCCCTCATATTCACGCTGTTCCTTGAAGGTGAATTTCAGCTTTTCTCTGGAAGGAGATGCAGTTGGTGTTGCCTGTCCTTGTTCCGGTGCGGAGCCGCGCTTGCCTGAACTCTCTTCTGCTGTACCAGCCGGGACATTCTTCGCCATCCATTCCTCGTATTCACTGTAGTCCCCTACATGCAGACGAATGCTTCCCTGTTCAAAAGCAATCAGCTTATCCACCGTACGGTCCAGAAAAAACCGGTCATGGGATACGGTAAACACTACGCCCGGGAATTCATCCAAATAATCCTCCAGCACGGCAAGTGTGCCGATGTCCAGATCGTTGGTCGGCTCGTCCAGCAGCAGTACATTGGGCGCTCCCATCAGGACGCGCAGTAGATACAGACGTCTCTTCTCTCCTCCGGAGAGCTTGGAAATGGGCGTCCACTGCATAGCCGGCGGGAACAGGAACCGTTCCAGCATCTGTCCGGCTGTAATTACACTCCCGTCCGCTGTACGGATGATCTCCGCTTCTTCTTTTACATACTCTATGGCCCGCATGGTGTCATCCATATCCTGATGTTCCTGGGTGAAATACCCCAGCTTGACGGTTGCCCCCAGCTGCACCTCTCCGCTGTCCGGCTGAAGTTTGCCGGCAATCAGATTCAGCAGGGTTGATTTGCCGCTACCGTTCGGACCCACAATGCCCACCCGGTCCTGCGGCACCGCGATATAGGTCAGATCCTTAATCAGTGTCCGTCCATCCATTGATTTGGTAAGATCCTTGATCTCAATGATTTTGCGGCCCAGACGGGTCGAAGCCACGGAAATGTCCAGTGCGCCCGTTGAAGCTACGCCTTGGCTATCCTTCAGTTTCTCATAACGGTCAATTCGGGCTTTCTGCTTGGTCGAACGGGCCTTAGCACCCCGGCGGATCCAGGCCAGCTCGGTACGCAGCAGATTCTTGCGCTTCTGTTCCATGGATGCCTCACGCTCCTCGCGCTCAGCCTTCAGCTCCAGGAAGCGCGAATAATTCGCTTCATAACGGTACAGCTGTCCGCTATCCAGCTCCAGCATGACACTCGCTACCCGCTCAAGGAAGTAGCGGTCATGGGTTACCATCAGCAGCGCGCCGCGCCGCTTCTGAAGATATTGCTCCAGCCAGGCTACCGAGTCTGTATCGATATGGTTCGTAGGCTCATCCAGGATCAGCAGCTCAGAAGGTGTAATCAGGGCTGCTGCAAGAGCAACCCGCTTGCGCTGACCACCGGACAGCGTCTCCATGCGCGCATCAAACTGCGTGATGCCAAGCTTTGTCAGCACGGTTTTGGCTTCACTCTCCAGCTGCCACGCCCCGGCGGCGTCTATGGCCTGTCCGATCTGTACCAGCCGGCTCTCCAGGACAGAATCGCCCGGGCTTTTATCCAGAAGAGACAAAGTCTCCATATACTCCCGCATGGTAGCGAGCTCTGGCTCATCCCCGGCAAAAACCTGCTGCAACACGGTATTGTCCGGCTCATACGGAGGATTCTGTGCCAGGTACTGCACCCGCACCGAATTTCCTATGGAAATTTGTCCGTCATCAGCCGTATCCAGACCCGCGATGATCTTCAAAAAAGTAGATTTCCCTGTACCATTCACACCGATAACGCCAATCTTATCCCTGTCATCCATTCCAAACGATGCATCCCGGAACAGTGTTTTTTCCCCATAGCTCTTGGAAAGATGTTCCACGGTCATAATATTCATGCTCTGTCCTCGCTTGCCTTATATTTTAAACCGGATCTGTATTCCTTATTGTCCTGCCGGTAAATCTCCAAGTGAAGCATTCATGTTGGCGACGGCACCGCCGATGAAGAGGCTGGCTGCAAACTTCGTCCGTTTGTGCACGTCCTCTTCCGAGAAAGAGGGGTCAAACAGAATATCCATTTTCAGCCGGTCCAGCATGCCGATGTACGACTTCGCCATCAGCTCCGGCTCGGACGCCCCGCCTTCCAGCAGCACCTTCACTACAGCCTGCATATACTCGTCCATAAAAAGCGCCATGTAGGCTACCAGCTCAGGATTGTTATTCGGCGCCCGAAAAAAAAGCTTCGTGTGCTGCTTGCGCTCGTAATAGTAAAATAAATGATGCGCTGCAATGACAGACAGCTTCCCGGTCAGACTGCCGCTGGCCCGCAGCTTGCCTTCCAATTGCTGAAGAAAACCTTCACAGTCCCGCCGGGTGACCGCCATGAACAAATCCTCTTTATTTTTGAAATATAAATACACCGTGCCCTTAGCAATCCCTGCACGTTCTGCCACTTCCGACATCTTCGTTTCGTAGAAGCCGCCTGAACCGAAGAGCTCGTAAGCGGCATCCAGAATGGCTGTATGTTTGTGAATGGACGCGCTGCTCACCGGTTCACCTCCTTCAATATTGCGAATATAGGTTTATAACTAATATGAAAAGCACAAAAATCTGCCGCTTCGCATCATAGCCCGCCGACCAGCAAGGCGGTAAGACCGCCCAGAATGGAGCTGACGGCATTGACTGCATCGTTGTCCATCCAGCGCCAGCCGCGGGCGTATACCGTGGGCTGACCGCAATGCCGCGAGGCTTCCACCTCGCGGCCGCATACGGTGCAGCGGTTCATGCGCTGCACCGTTGCCCCCAGGAACGAGTCGGCGAACGCGCCGACGAGCCCCCCTAGAAGTCCTGCCAGCGTAAGCAGCAGGACGGAGTGCTCAGGCATGCCGGAGGCTGCCCTCAGCAGCCACGAGGCAGCGCCGATCATGGCGCCGCCTGCAGCGGCAGCCAGGGTGCCCGGCAGCGAGACACCACCCGAGGTGCCGGGCGGCAGAATACGCCCCGTCAGCACAGAGCGGGG
The DNA here is from genome assembly GCF_001909055.1 of Paenibacillus helianthi. Classification (GTDB taxonomy): domain Bacteria; phylum Bacillota; class Bacilli; order Paenibacillales; family Paenibacillaceae; genus Paenibacillus_AQ; species Paenibacillus_AQ helianthi. The sequence continues at coordinate 56,720 of NZ_LVWI01000081.1, read as the reverse complement.
CGGCTTCTTGGCGAGGGTGCCAATCTCCGTCGCCCAAGTGTCGGACGTCACGGTCGCCATGACGCCAATGAACAGATATCCCCAGAGCTCCAGGGGAAATATGGCGTTCAAGAGCACCAGCAGCATGCCAAGCCCGCCGTTGGCGAATACCTGGCCGGCGTCCCGGCGTCCTGTTTTGTCATAGGTGGCTTCCAGTTCTGCCTTATTCTCATGGTGAAGCTTCGAGAGCAGGCTGGAAGAGATAAAAAACAGCAGCAAAATCCCAAACCAAAAGGCATTCCCTGCCCCAAAGTAGATCGTTCCCATCGCAACCGCAGCCAGCATCCCGGAAAAGCTGAGCGATTGCTTATAATAAGCCGCCCCAGCCACCAGCAAGGCGCCGCAGAAGCCGATCACCCATTGCAGCACTTCAAGTCCCGTTAGCATATGCTAACCGATGAGACAGGTGCCCAATAAGCGGTCGCCCCAAAACAATTCGAACGAATCGCCTGAAGCCACAGGGCCGACACCTGCCGGAGTACCGGTAAATATAATATCATCTTTGCCCAAACCATAACGGGCGGCAATGAACTCTACAATTTTTTGCAGTGAAAAAATCATGTTCTTGACGTTCCCGCGCTGCACCTCCACACCATTCTTGCGAACGGTGTAATCCGTCGCTTCCAGCTCATCCGTTTCCGGAAACGCAATATAGGGAGTCAACGGCGCCGCATTCTTGAAGCCTTTGGCGGGCGTCCAGGGCAGCCCCTTCTTTTGCAGATCGTTGTGCACATCGCGCAGGGTAAAATCCAGCCCCAGGGCCATAACATCCACCAGCTCCTGCACGCTCATGCCAGGTACATAGTCCCTAGCAATCCGCAGAACAATCTCACCTTCGTAATGAATCAGTCCGGCATCCTTCGGAAGCTGAATCATAGCCTTGTCGAGGGGAACCGCTGCATGAGAAGGCTTCAGAAAGATCAATGGCTCCACCGGCACCTTGTTGCCCAGCTCCTCCGCATGTTGCTTGTAGTTTCGCCCAACACAGTAGATATTGTTAACATCAGCGCACATTCATTCTTCAGCTCTCTTTCCCGTCAATTATAAGCTTAAGCTATATTTCCAGAAAGGTATCGCCCCAAATGTCGGGACGATTCGTACAGATCATGATATCGGAATGCATCGCAGCCAGACGGCGCATTTCTTTTGCCTTATTCACCGTCCAGGCCATCACCCGTACCCCGCGCTCGGCAAGCAGCTTCGCCAGACCCGGATTCAGCCGGTCAAAGCTGATGGACAGAAAGGAGCAGTCCAGCTCCTTCAGCTTCCTCGCCGGGTCACCGGATCTGGCATCATAGATCAATCCTGTGCGGAAACGCGGGTCCAGTTCCTTGATCCGCTGCAGCGAGCCGGCATCGAACGAGGTTAGAACTACCTCATCACGCATGCCGTGAGTGTTGACAAGATCAATCACAGCTTTTTCCAGCCCGGGATACATGTCACCGCTAGTCTTCAGCTCAATGTTCAATCGCAACCTGCCGGAGGCAAGCTGCAGCACCTCTTCCAGTGAAGGAACGCGTTCTCCGCGAAATGCACGGCCTTTCCAGCTCCCTGCATCCAGACGCCGGACATGTTCATAATCCATATTTTTGACTTTGCCGTGTCCGTTGGTGGTGCGGTCTAGCGAGAAGTCATGAATGACTACGGGGACACCATCTCTGGTAAGCTGAACATCAATCTCCATCCATCGTACAAAAGGGAGTGCAATGGCCATCCTTATGGCAGCAAGGGTGTTCTCCGGAGCTTTTCCGGAAAATCCGCGATGGGCTACACACATATTTTTCATCGTTAGCACCTCCGGCAGAAGTATGGTCTATGCCTGCGCCTACTTGGCAACCTCAACTACGCTTCCATCATTGCCGATCCTTACAAGTCCGGAGGACAGGGATTCCACTTTGTGCAGCAGCAACTGGCCGTCCACTTCATTCATCGGCACCGGCTGTGCCAGCTCCGCATTCATCGGTCTGAGCTTCATCGAACACTGCCCTTGTGCGCTGCACTCCGCCTGAAACACAGCGGTATCCCAGGTAGCCCGGGTTTGGGAACGAGTGAAAATAAAGTTGCCCGCGCTGTAGGCGATCCATTTGCCCTTATAGGGCTCAATCCCCTGCAGCACATGAGGATGCCCGCCCATGACCAGATCCGCTCCCGCATCTATGAAGCTGTGCCCGAGTGCCTGCTGGACGGAATCATATTGTTCCATCCGTTCTTTGCCCCAATGAACCATTACAATGACCAGATCTGCTTGGGTCCTGGCGGCAGCGATAGCCTTCAGCGCTTCCGCACTGTCATATACTGAAGCCACTCCGGGTTTGCCAGCCTCTGCCTTCCATTCCATCACAGGCATTACACGTGTGAATCCAAGCAAAGCGATACGAATGCCATTTCGCTCAAAATATTTTGCGCCGTATGCCTCGGCTGCGTCCACTCCGCCCCCTACATACGGAATGCCGCGTTTGCTCAAATGTTCAATAGTGTCCAGCAAGCCTTCCTCACCCTGGTCAAGCGTATGATTGTTCGCCAGATTCACCGCATCCACACCTGCAGCCTTCAAGGAATCCAATGCCTTGGGATCTCCCTTGAATACAAACTGCTTGTTAGCGGCACCAACCCCTCCGCTGGTGATTGGCGTTTCCAGATTTAGAACAGTCAGATCATCCTTCTTGAACATGCCATCCAGAGCGGTGTAAGAGTAGTCATAGCCTTTTTGCTGCAGGATCTCACCCGCTTTGCCTGAGAAAATGACATCTCCCGCAAAATTCAGCTTCACGGTCTTCCCGGCATTCTCTGGAAGGCCTGAAATTGGGCTGCTGCCGGAATTCTGATCGGAGCCCTTACCATCGGGATCATCTGTCCCTTCCGGTACCGTGCTTACTTCAGGAGCAAGCGAAGGAACGGGGTCCGTAGGTGCCGGAGTTGTCTGCACAGCCGGTTCAGATGAAGGCTCCAGTTCTGGTGAAGATTCCGGAGTCGGCTGAGAGGATACTGTAGCCTCGGGTACTGCGTCTCCCTGCTCCGGTGATGGAGAACTAAATATTGCTGCAGCCGGCGGGGGATTGTCGCTTGAATCTCGATCGCCCATAAAAGCATAAGTCAGCAGTGCAGCGATCATTAGAAGCAGGCTTGCGTTAATCCATGCCCAAACCATTCTGCGCCGGCGCTTACTGCTTTGCTTGTTATTTTTTCGGGTACGTGAACGCGGCGGATACATGAGTGCAAGTAATCTCCTTTGCCCTAAAATTGTTTCTATTATAGCATAAGTCCAGCCCCATCCTCCAAATAGAGAGGCTCACCCAAAGCGGACAAGTAAAAACGGTGAAGCGCGCCTTATGGTGCACTTCACCGTTACGATTAACTCATTACAGCAGCCTGCTCCGGCTGACTTTCGAGGCTTCCGGCAGCATTCTCCGCCGTCAGCTTGGCCTGCTTGATGCAATCCGGCATGCCAATGCCGTCATAACCTGCGCCAAAAGCATACACTCCAGGCAGCTTCTGTCCGAGCTCGCTGCGCAGTCCGGCAATCCTGGACGGATGTCCCACGGGATATTGCGGCATGGAATGTTTCAACCTTGTAATTTCCGTAAACAGCGGCTTGGCGGAAATACCCATAATCTCCCGCAGGTCCTTGCGCACCAGCTCAGCCAGTCCCTCATCCGGCAAGTCTACATTCTGCTCATCGCCAGACCGGCCGACATAGCATCGCAAAAGGACGCGGTCATCCGGGCTGGTGTGCAGCCATTTCGTGGAGGTCCAGGTGCAGGCCGTTATATTACGTCCTTCCTTACGCGGAACCAGAAAGCCGGAACCGTCATATTCAGTCACAATATCCTGCTTCGCAAAAGCCATGACTACATTCGCAACCGATACATAGTTAACATTGTCCAACGCTGACACATCCACATGCGGACGAAGCAGCTCCGCAGCAGCATAATTCTGCACGGTGACGTAGATATCATCCGCCGTCAGCCGCTCCCCGTTATCCAATACTACTTCATAACGAGGTGCAGGCACGGTTTCCGAAGTCTGTGAAGCCCAAACTGAGGACTCTGTTCCGCTTAAGGCCTTTATGGCTGTAACTCCCATTCCCGTCCGCTGCTCGACATCATGCAGTTCATGAATCAAGGCATGGACGAGACTCTGGAGACCTTTACGGAAGGTGAGAAAAGCGCTTTTTTTGGTGCCTGTATGCGTTTCAGCCGGTTTCCGTCCCGTCGTCATCCCGCGAATGAGGCTTCCGTACCGCTGCTCTACTTCACCGAATTGCGGAAACGTAGCCTGCAGGCTGATCTTGCGCATATCTCCGGCATAAATGCCGGCAAGCAGCGGCTCAGTCATATTCTCCAGAACTTCTGTCCCCAGCCGCCGTTCGATCAAATCACCTAACGATTCATCCTCAGAGCTGCGCCGCGGCGGAATGATGAAATCCATCATCGCCCTCATTTTGCCGCCAAAAGTGACGAGACCGCTCTTCAGGAACGGCTTGAGCTCTGTGGGAATACCCAACACAAGACCGGCTGGCATGGGATGCAGCTTGCCACGCTGCAGTATGTACGTCTTCTTGGCATTAGGGTTCGTGGTTACCAGCTCATGATCGATCCCCAATTCTTTCGCCAGCTCGCTCATAGCCGTCTTGCGGGCCAGAAAAGAGTCTGGTCCCTTCTCAATCACAAAACCCTCGCGGTGCAGCGTTTCTATCTTGCCGCCAAGGCTCCCTTCCTTCTCGACCAGAACGATATCCGGCTGTATCCCGGCTTCCCGGTAATATTTGCGGACATAAAAAGCGGCGCTGAGGCCGCTGAGGCCTCCGCCGATAATCACTACTTTACGGGCAGTGCCAGTCATGATCGGCCCACCTTCAGCCCTATGGTCTTGGTGCGCACTACATCACTCAGCACAGACATATACGCTGGGTCACTGTTGAGCGAATCAATACGCATCAGCCGCATATCCAGCTCAGAAGCCAAAGCCTGCGCTTCAATATCCAGGTCATACAGCACCTCCAAATGGTCGGAGACAAATCCAACCGGAGCAACCAGCACATATTTCACCTGCGCCTCACTAAGCTCATGCAGCGTCACCAGAATGTCCGGTCCAAGCCATGGCTCGGCTGTACGGCCGGCGCTTTGCCAGGTGAACTGCCAGGAGCTGACTCCCGCCAGCTTGGCGACAGCTTCGGAGGTGGCCAGCAGCTGATCACGGTAGGGATCTCCCATCGACAGAATACGCTCAGGCAGACTATGTGCGCTGAACAAGACTCGCACCTCTTCACGCACCGCACCTGCTTCCTCAAACAGGTCCAGCTTGGCCGACACTCTGCGGCTAAGAACATCGATCAGCTCCGGATGAAGGTGATAACTCTCCACGAACGCCATTTCGATTCCACTTGCCTCCGCCTTATCCTTGGCACGTTTGATATAGGTGCCTACACTCATGACGGAATAATGCGGCGCGAGCACAATGCCCACAGCATGGGTAATTCCATCCCGGACCATCGCTTCTACACCGTCCTCAATAAAAGGGTGTGCATGCTTGAGCCCCTGATAGCAGACATATTCTACTTCTTCACCGGTATGACCGCTGTTCAGCGCGGCTTGCAGCGCTTCCACTTGACGGTCCGTGTTCTCCCGCAGCGGAAAAACCCCGCCGACTATAGCTTCATAGCGGTCCTTCAATTCCTTCAATTGCTCCGGAGACGGCGCATTGCCCCGTCGGATATGCGTATAATAGGCTTCTACCCCTTCCAGACTTTCAGGAGTGCCGTAAGACATAACGAGTACACCAATTTTGGTAGTCATGGATTCCATCCCTTTCTGCGGATCATAGGCGCAACAGGTGATCTGATTATAATGAAAGACGAGGGGTTGGGGTTTTCTTCAGCGCCTCGCGGGAATAGTCGTGGATATATTCCGTCAATTCCTTTAGCGTGTCCAAAGATGCCTCGGGAAATAATCCATGCCCCAAATTAAAAATGTAACCCGGCTCAAGCATGCCTTCATCTATAATCGCCTTGGCCCGTTCCTTGAGCAGATCCATCGGAGCCGTCAGCAGATAAGGGTCCAAATTGCCTTGAACCGCAAACCCGCCGCCGGTGCGCTGTCTGCCTTCCGTAATGCTGACGCGCCAGTCGAGTCCGATTACATCCGCCTGAAGATTCCTCAGGCTTGACAGCAGCTCTCCTGAGCTGACACCAGGGAAATAAATCTTCGGCACATCAAGATCCGAAAGCCCGGCAAAAATACGGGAAATGGTCGGCAGCACGTAGTGCTCGAAATCAAGTGGTGCGAGTGCACCTACCCAGCTGTCGAATAGCTGAACGGCTTTGCCTCCGCTGGCTACATGGGCACGCAAATAAGCGATCACCATATCGCCAAGCTTATCCATCAGCTTGAACCATACCTTAGGCTGGCTGTACATTAGCTCCTTGGTGCGGTGGTAGCTCTTCGAAGGCCTGCCTTCGATCAAATAGCTGGCAATGGTGAAGGGTGCTCCCGCGAAAGTAATCAGCGGCACTTCCAGCTCTTTGTCCAGAATGGCAATGGTCTTCAGGATGTGGCTGAGGTCTCCTTCCACATCAATAGGCTTCAGGCGGTCTACATCGGCAGCACTGCGAATCGGGTTCTCAATAACGGGGCCGATGTTCTTCACGATATCGAACTTTATCCCCAGCGAAGCTACCGGATTCATAATATCAGAGTACAATATGGCGGCATCCACGCCCAGCTTGCGTACAGGCATCATAGTGACCTCCGCTGCCAGCTCCGGCTGCCCGCAAATTTCGAGCAGCGAGTAATTTTCTTTAATTTTACGGTATTCGGGATCATACCGGCCAGCTTGCCGCATGTACCATACGGGAATGTGCTCCGTGTCTTGCTTCCTGCAGGCGCGGATAAAAGTGTCATTGTAGGTCATGATAAGATCTCCATTTGTTGATAGAATGTGGTAACGCTTATCCTTTATTATGCTCTTTTTAAAAGTTCGGAACAACCGCCGAACCCGCGAGGTAATGACAATCCCATGACATTACTATGACAAGTGTTGCATCAACAATCCCTGAAACTATGATATACTGATTGAATGTCTTTTTTTGAGAGCTCGTGAATCTTTGAATCCCTTGAAAGGAAGTGAAAGCACTTTGAAGAATTGGGAGACCTGGAAAGTCAACCTCATTGTGCTTTGGTTCGGTCAATTTCTGGTTAATGCCGGTATGACCATGATTACCCCATTCCTGTCCCTGTATCTGGCTAAAGACCTGGGAGTTCATGGGGATGCGCTAGGGATGTGGGCCGGACTTATTTTTGCAGCTAACTTTATGACCTCATTCCTGTTTCAGCCGCTGTGGGGCAAGCTGGCCGACAAATACGGACGCAAAATCATGCTGTTGCGCTCCAGCTTTGGCATGGCGATAGTTATAGTGCTGATGGGCTTTGCCCAGACACCTATGCAACTGCTGCTGCTCCGTCTGCTCAACGGAACGATCTCCGGATTCAATCCGGCTTCCATCGCACTTGTTTCGGGCAATACCCCGAAAGCCCGCATGGGCTTTGCCATGGGGCTGATGCAGTCCGGCTCGGTGGCCGGAACCATTCTCGGTCCGCTGATCGGCGGGGCTCTGGCCGACTGGATCGGGTACCGCCCGATCTTTTATATCGTGGGCGCCTTATTATTTGCCGCATCCCTACTGGCATTATTTCTCGTGAAAGAGAAGTTCGACCGGGCCGAAGCTGCTCAGGTCCCGCAGATTTCTGTCTTTGCAGGCTTCAAGGAGCTGGCCAAGGTCCCGCAGCTTCCTGCATTGTTCGGTGTAACATTTCTCCTGCAGTTTGCCATGATCGCCCCGATGACCCTGCTTCCGCTCTATGTAGAGAAGCTGCATGGCACCGCCGTGGACATTGCCTTCTGGGCAGGAGTCGTCAGCGCGGTTACGGGCGTGTCTAACATGCTGGCATCACCTGTACTCGGCAAGCTGAGCGATAAGGTTGGCGCTCACCGGATTCTTACCTACGCCCTGATCGGCGCTGCATTGTTTATCATTCCGCAGGCTTTTGTGACAACCGTCTGGCAGCTGGTTGTCGTCCGTTTCCTCATGGGTGTCTTCATGGGCGGCCTGCTGCCGAGCGTCAACGCTCTCATCCGCTCCTATACGCCTGACGGCAAGGAGAGCCGGGCCTTCGGTTTCAACAGCAGCATGCTGGCTCTCGGGAACATGCTTGGAGCAGTTATCGGCGGCTTTCTGTCCGGCTATATCGGCATTGAAGGATTATTCCTCATCTCCGGCGGCTTCCTGCTGGTCAATACGGTATGGGTACGGCTGAAGCTGTACAAAGACACAGCGCCGCGATTATTCCGCTGATAAGTCCAGCGGCTGCATGCTATTTGACAATCGCCAGTGCCAGGCCATCGTAGGCGGGGAGCAGTGTACTTGTCAGCCGTTCATCACTGGCAATCATCTCATTGAAGCGGCGCATAGCCTGTACGGCAGGTCCGTTCTTCTCTGTATTCAAAGTGCGTCCGCGCAGAAAAATATTATCTCCGGCGATTACCGCACCCGGTGATGCGAGCTTGATGGCATATTCCAGATAATTCGGATAGTTCTCCTTATCGGCATCAATAAAGAAGAAATCAAAGGTCCGTCCCTCCGCTTCCAGCAGCTTCAGACTGTCCAGCGCAGGGCCGAGCTTGTATTCTACGGCTTCACCGAATCCGGCCTCTTCCAGGTGCCGTCCCGCAAGCTCCGCATATTCGGCTTTCAGTTCCAGCGAGGTCAGCCGCCCCCCGTTTTGGAGTCCGCGGCAGAGGCAGATACCGCTATACCCGCCGAGTGCCCCAATCTCCAAAATACGGGTAGAGCGGGACATCGCAACCAGCATGGTCAGCATTCGTCCATAACCCGGTGCGATGGACACCTCAGGCATGCCGCTCTCTTTAATAGCCTGCTTCACCTTAAGCAGGAGCGTGTCCTCTGTATATAAATGTTCACTATATTCTTCTTGATTGGGCATATGTATTCTCCTTTGTGGTTAGTACTGTTCCTAGAACATCAAGCGGGCAGAATACGGCAGGACGGGCATTGTGCTGCGTCCATCATTCCCCTATACTTGATAAGCAAGCCGTATGAGGACTACCGGAAGCACCGCTTCCCTTATTGTAAAGGTTATATGTATTCATCCACAAGTTAAACGGAGTTGAGCGAATTTGGGCAAATTACAATTGATTGCTACCGCCCCCATGGGGCTGGAAGCTGTTGTAGCACGTGAATTAAACGAACTGGGTTATGAGACTACGGTCGAGAATGGCCGGGTATTGTTCAGTGGAGATTACATCGATATCTGCCGCTGTAATCTTTGGCTCAGGACTTCTGACCGTGTTTTAGTGAAAATGGGCCAGTTCCCGACCAAAACCTTCGACGAGCTGTTTGAAGGCGTCAAAGCCATGGAGTGGCAGGACTGGATTCCCGAAAACGGAGAATTCCCTGTAGAAGGAAGGTCGCATAAATCCCAGCTTACCAGCGTACCTGCCTGTCAGGGCATTGTCAAGAAAGCTATTGTCGAAAAGCTGAAGCTATCCTATCGTACCGAATGGTTCCCGGAAAACGGCCCACGGTATGTGGTAGAAGTGATTCTTCTAAATGATACCGCTCTGATTACGCTGGATACCACCGGTCCTGCGCTGCACAAACGCGGATACCGCCGCCAGGCAACGGAAGCACCGCTGAAGGAAACCATGGCTGCCGCGCTGATCCAGATCAGCCGCTGGAACGGCCACCGTCCGCTGTATGATCCATGTTGCGGCTCCGGCACGCTCCTGATTGAAGCGGCGATGATTGCCTGGAATATTGCGCCAGGCCTGCGGCGCTCATTTCCATCCGAACATTGGCCGGAAATCCCGCAGCGTCTCTGGGAAGAAGCACGCGAGGAAGCCTTTGACGCTGTCCGCGACGACTATCCGCTGCAGCTGACCGGCACAGACATCGATCCCGCAGCGATTGAAATCGCCGAAGCCAATGCCAAGAGTGCCGGACTTGCCGGCGAGATCACATTTCAGGCTATAGCTGCCGCTAAGGCCAGACCGCAAGGCGAATACGGCTGCATCATCACCAATCCCCCTTATGGGGAACGGATCAGTAATGACAAGGAAGTGGAGAAGCTCACCCGCCAATTCGGTGAAATGATGCTGTATCTTCCGACATGGTCCTTTTTCGCCATCAGCCCCTATAAGGAATTCGAACAATTCTACGGACGCAAGGCGGACAAACGGCGCAAGCTGTACAACGGTCGTATCGAGTGCCAGTATTATCAATACCTGGGCCCCCTCCCTCCGCGCAATCCGCAATAAACCAGCATACAGGCAGGCAACACCACTCTGCAAAAATAAATAAACGGACATTTCCCAATAAGGAATATGTCCGTTTTTGTATTTAGAATAGCACCTTGTCCGGATCGGAGCCCACTCGCTCACCGGCATCCAGTCCGCTGATGGCAGCCAGCTCATCCGCCGACAGCTCGAAATCGAAGATTTCGCTGTTTTCCTTAATTCTCGATGCAGTTACCGATTTCGGGATGATCACGATTCCGTTCTGCAGCCCCCACCGTAAAATAACCTGGGATACCGCCTTGCTGTGCTTGCCTGCAATTCCTTGCAGCAGCTCATTATCCTGCAGTCTGCCCTTCATCAGAGGGGCCCAGGCTTCAATCTGAATGGAGCGGCTGGCGCAGTAGTCATGCAGCTCCTTTTGGATAAAACGCGGATGCAGCTCCACCTGGTTCACCGCAGGCACTGTTTCACTATCCTTACGCAATTCTTCCAGATGGTGAATCTGGAAATTGCTCACGCCTATTGCCCGGACGCGGCCTTCAGCATATAGCCGTTCCAGTGCACGCCAGGTAGCTTTATATTTATCCGTGCCCGGCCAGTGGATCAAATAGAGATCAATGATGTCCAGACCCAGCTTTTTGCTGCTGATTTCGAAGGCTCTTAATGTCTCATCGTAGCCTTGGTCGGAATTCCATACCTTTGTCGTGACGAAAAGATTATCCCGCGCAACGCCGCTGGCAGCTATCGAGCGGCCTACCTCTTCCTCATTGCCATAGACCGCAGCGGTATCAATACTCCGGTATCCCAGCTCCAGTGCAGTTGCAACAGCCTGGGCTACCTCTTCGCCCTCTGCCTTGTAAGTACCCAGTCCAAACCGGGGCATGACAATCCCGTTATTCAGAATCGTTCCATCGGCAATATGCTTCATTGGCTCCATTACCTCCTATGTATCTATCTGATTTTGAGAACCTCACCATTATATCATGGGCCTCCGCGCAAACCCAAACACGCAGGATAGGGGCGGAAAAAGCAAAAAACCCCCCGCTTCTCTCAGCGGAGGTGATGCTGCAACACTGTGTGCCTAGTCCTTAGTAACCGGCTGTTTCACAAATGCCTCGGCTTTGGCCAGCACCTCATCTTCAGTAGGGGCACTGACATACCGTCCGTTAATATAGACAAACGGCCGCTTGCCGCAAGGGCCGCAATAGGAGATACACCCGGTTTTAATCTCGGCGTCCGGCGCCATCTTGCGCAGCTTGGGGAGGATACTTTTCATCTTGATATGATTACATTCGTCACAAATACGTATATCGTTAGCCATGGAGCAACCCTTCTTTATGTCCGTAAAATACGGGCGAACACTTAGTGATCGCCATGATTTCCTTTAGACGGATTAGTGATAACAAAACCTTCTTCTGGGAAGTACAGATAATCGATCTTCACACCGTCCAGCAACGGCTGGTTCGGGTCAAGAATTACATCAATTTCTTTATCCGTGGATACGATAACATCGTTTTCCTTAGGCGTGTCCAGGTCAAGGCCGTAGTGAGCATGATCGCCGTGGGCATGTGTAATAGCTACGCGCAGCTTCAACTCGCTGTTGCCTTCAAGTTCCATCGTTTTCTTTATCACTTTAGCCGCATTGCGGGTAATTTTGACGTTCATTCTCATCCATCTCCCAGGCATCTATAGTTTAAATACTCAATAATTTATTTTAAGGAAATCAGCCCGTAAAAGCAACCATAATGGCGAAATAGATCCGGATGAGGCGGGGAAAATTCTCTAAACCTTCATCTTCCGGTCTCCAGAGCCGGGTATTTGCGTTCCATCCGCGAGACGAACCAGCCCATGAGCAGCATCGTTACACCAATATCATCAATCGGCAGAAATGGCATGAAATCAGGCAGCACCCAATATAAGATTACCGGTATTGTGAATAGCAGCTTGTCCGGCATTGCCACATTCGGGGAGATGACATACTGCCAGGAGCTGCGGAATATATGGGACCATTGCTTAAGCGACAGCAGTTTTCTCAGTTTCATATGGGTCCTCCTAAAAGTTTTGTATGTGGCAGCCTCATAAAAAAAAAGGATCCAGCCGCGAAGCGCATCTAGGAATGACTGCGGCCGTACCCTTTGCTGGTATATTACGCAAATTTGCAGGAATTGTTTCATTTTTATTTGAAATTTGAAAGAATGGCTGCTAAAACAAGACCGGTCTCCAGTGCCATATCCTCAAAATCAGCCAGCGGAAGCGGATTTTTGCCACTCCCCAGCTCCACGGTGAAGCCGGGCCGGCGAAAGCGCTGAATGAACCAATCCTTGTATCCGGCATCACTGCCGTTCAATTCAACCGCCCTATAGCCGCTGGCTGCCGCGAGCAGGGTTGCCAGTGCCTTGCTCTCCGGAGGCTCATAGCCCCGGTAATTCCAGTAAATCTCACCTCCCTGGCTGTGCAGTGATACGGCCGCATCGCCGGGAACCTTCTCCGCCAGCTGCGCCAGGGCAGCAGCTTCCGGTTCACTTAATGGAGCCCTTCCGCTGTAATCACGCGGTCCCGGACCTGACACGGCCCGCCGATTCCGCTCCTCCTCCCAATGGGCGGGAAACTGGTCTCCGAGATCCACACCGCGGATGTTGGCCTTCCAGTGACGGAAGCTGCGCCGTCCACAGTTCCATGTTCTCAGCTCATCGTAATAGGGATGACCAGGCCATCCCCCTTCCTGAACCAGCTCCACCCCGTCGGGATTAGCCATGGGCACAGCCCATAATGTCCAGTTGTTGTACCACGCTCCAGGATTATGGCCATTCCAGTCCTCGCCTGCAGCATAGGCCGCCGCATACTGCTCAACAAAAGACATAAGACAGGGCGATGTCAGCCATTCATTCGCATGCAGTGACGCATTGACGTGAAGATGGCGCGGCCCGCTGCCAATCCGCAGCAGATGGAGCGGCTTACCCAGAATGCTTGTGCCTATACTTTCAGCATGGAGAAAAGGATATCTAATGAGCAGCTTTCCAATATCCTCTTCCATGTCCGCAGGTCCGTACTCCCCGCGCAGAAACACAACCGTTTGAGGTGCTGCCTCAGGAATGACCAGCACTTTGCCGGGTGAACACCCGTAGGCCCAATTCACGCCCGGATTCAGCTTTTCAAGTTCCCCTACACCCACTCCAAACCAGGCGGAAATACTCAAGGCATCATCGCCCTCCTGCACAACATAGCGTTTGCGCGGAGCAGAAGGCAGATACAAAACCTGCCCCGGGTATAAATACGGCTGCTTCCCTGCCCATGGATTTCCTTGTATCACGTGCTCCGGTGTAAGTCCATGCCTCGCGGCAATCCGGTGAACAGTGTCTCCCTTGCGGGCAATATACTGCTGCATATGTCTCATCCTCCCGGCCCTCTAGTTAGTGTCATCCAATGCCATCAGCCGGAAAGTTCACGGGAGACATTCGGACACAGCCCACTAATCCATTCTATGCAGACTGTGCTGTCCACCATGAAATTTTTGATGAGCCAGATGCAGCAAAAGACCGGAACATTTGCTGTCCCGGCCTCAAGTTTCAGTTCTAAAATCACCCCTGAATCAGGGGTTTGTCCCTAATCAACTCACTGCTGCGATTCTTAGAGCGAAGACACCTGCCATACCACGGGCGTGCGCTTTATCTGCTCCCCGAGCCAATCCCGGGCGATCCGCTGGAACATCTCCGCATCTCCACTGCAGAAGAACTGGTGGATTGGGCTTTCGTCCCCGCTGGACAGCTTTCCTTTGTCATACAGGATCGTGCTAATCTCTCTTGCGGTCTCGTCCGCCGAGCTGATCAGCTTTACCCCCGGCCCCATCACCTTGCCTATGGGTTCTACCAGGAACGGGTAATGGGTACAGCCCAGAATCAGCGTGTCGATGGGCTCGTATTTGATGCCATTGAGCGATTCCGCCACTGCGATATGACTCTCCTCCGAACGGAACATCCCTTGCTCCACAAAGGGGACAAGCGCCGGACAGGCCTGGCTGACCACCTGAACGAACGGGGAGAGCTGCTTCAGAGCAGCGGTGTAGGCGCCACTCTTGATTGTGCCCACAGTGCCAATGACACCCACCTGACCTGTTTTACTTGCGCTTATGGCTGCACGTGCGCCGGGATGGATGACGCCGATAACGGGAATAGATACTTTCGCTGAGATATAGTCAAGTGCGGCCGCAGTTGCTGTATTGCAGGCAATAACAATCATTTTTGGATTAAATTGAATTAAATAGTCCACAATCTGTTCGGTGAACATTTTCACTTCTTCTGTCGAACGGGGTCCGTACGGGGCCCTTGCGGTGTCGCCAAAATAAATGATCTTCTCCCGCGGGAGCTGTCTCATCACTTCCTTGACAACTGTTAGTCCCCCTACACCTGAGTCTAGTATTGCGATAGCTTGCTGCACGAACACACCGCTTCCTTTTTACTTGTTTTGTGTAGCTTATGTAGAGCAAAAACAAAATGTACCTGGGCTTCAGCCCCAATTGCAGATAATACTCCAATTTGCGGGACAGTTCAAGAGCCGCCCTCCGCCGGAATGCGAAAAGCGGCTCATGGCCGGGAGGTACAAGTATGATTGATGGCGTGAACCATGTGAATTTTTTTTTGAAAAGGTGATATCCGCCCGCCTAGGCGATGCTGCTGCCATCTTTGTCATTTTCGGTGTCATCTTCCAAAGCCGCTTCGGCATCGGATTCAGCATCCAGCACATCCAGCTCTACCAGCTCATCAAGCTCTTCACCAGCTTCATCATAAATGATGCCAGTCTCTTCACCTTCAGCAACAATACCGCTTACCGCAGCCTTCTCCTCTTCATCGGCACAGGTATATTGCTTGCTCCATTCCTTGACTTCAGTGACGACAGTGAGGGCAGCGTCTTTGGTTTTGCTGTACAGCTCCGTGCTTTTTTCACTTACCGTTCCGGCAACTTCCTGCACTTTATCTATGGCTCCAGCAGTTCCTTCCGCAATGTCCTTGCGCAGCTCCTTGCCTGGCTTAGGGGCGAACAGCAAAGCCGTTACAGAACCTACCACAGTACCTGCCAGAATACCCCACAGCAAGCTTTTGTTGTCTTTTTTCATCTTTCATCTCTCCCTTGGAATCGTTTTGAGCCTCTGCCCGGCCATCCGGGCTATCGCCTAGTTCTGCTACATCATAAGCAAAGAGAGTTTGTCTTGTGACAGATTATCCGCTCATTTCCGAAGTTTTGTCTTTCTTAAGGGGCGCTATGGCATACCGGCAGCTCTGACCGCCTTCAGCCATACATTCCGTTCGGGTAACCTTCGCGCTCAGCAGTTCCTCGAACAGCCCCTGTTCACACTGGCATGCCTTGCGGTATTGGGTTGCCACCTGGCGGATCGGACAGTTGTACTCCTGCATCACAAATGTGCCGTCCTCTTCCCGGTTCCACTCGGCCATATAGCCGCCTGCATTCTGAATGGAGGATAGCTCGGCAACCCGTTCCTCCAGATCACGGTTCTCCATCATGGGTGAATACTGAGCTAGCATACGCTTTTTTCGGCCTTCAAACAGCACATTAACCGCATCCAGCCCACTTCCGTGATCCAGCTCACGCAGCAGCTCCAGTGCCAGATTATGATAGTTTTTGGGAAAATGGTCTTCCGCCCGCTCTGTCAGCGAATACACATGCAGCGGACGACCCATCGCCTGGCGGACGACCTTGGTTTTGGCCAGCGATTCCTGCTCCAGCTGCAGTACATGCCGCCGGACGCCCATTTCGGTTATTCCCAGTTCCTCCGCGAGCGCACCGATCGTCAGCGGGCCTTTCATCTTCAGGAGCGTCATAATCATGCGCCTCGTAGATCCGCTTTCCTGCCCCTTCTTCATCATCAAGGACCCCTTCCTTTCACAGCTGACGCCTGTGGTCACCTTTATATCGTTATATCCCTGTTGCCGCTGCAACGTTACACTGGAGCCTGTGCGCCCAGCTCCTGATCCAGATAGCTTCGCACCTCGGCCGCAAATTGCTCCAGTGCCTCCGGCAACAGCGCGGCAAGCGGGTGAAGTGCCGTACGGTCCCATACATAGTAATCCTGTACCAATGGCTTGCGGAGCGCCACAAGCTGGATGAGCAAATCATATAGGCCGCTGCCGGCAAAAACCTTTTCCTCATGGATGATGGAAATAATGTCCTCGTAGCTTCCGGCATCACGCATAATGAATCCGTCAATCAAAGAGCTGCCTACATCGGTAACAACCTCGATCGCCAGATGCAGACATCTTTCCTGAACTAATCCCATGAATGTTCCGCCATCCCACGAGGCTGACGCTCCCCGCAGTCCGGTATTGATATCGGGTATCTGCCCGAGTATAGTTTCGATCTGTTTCCGGTTAACATAGTACACAGTAGACCCTCCAAGTCAGGTGATGTGGCAATTGAGCGGCTAGCAGAGTCCGGACTATTTCCCCCGTTTGCCACGGCGTTTCAGCCAGAACAGCATAATGATGCACGCGGCCAGAAAAACGACCAAATAGGTTAACGCTTCCATCGGGTATTCAAGCTCTCGCATAGACGTCACACCTTCCGGTATTTGATGGCGGTTGCCGCCTTATTCTGCATTCTATCCTAGATTTCGTAATCCACGGCAAATGAGACTTCTTTGACCTCGTTGATGTGTGCTATGACTTCCTTATGGGCCGGATGCACTTGATACGCCTGTAAATCCTCCATAGAAGCGACTACCGTCACCAGCGCAATATCAAAAGAACGCTCAGAGTGAACGAGATCAGCCCCCACCTCGATGGAGATCAGCTGTGGAATCTTGCCTTCCATGTTCCGGAGCACCGCTACGGTTTCCTGGACTTTTTCCGGAGCACGGTCTTTTAATTTGAAGAATACAATGTGCTTAATCATCTATATCGCTCCCTGCGCCTTAAGTATTGTAAAATAGATTACTAAAAATATATCATACCAGCATCACTTCTGAAAGAAACTTAAGCACAGGCGGACCGCCAAGCATTTCACCCTGGACGAAAGTGTAACCGAAATGTTAAAGTCATATAAAGCCGAACCAGAAAATTTACTAAATTATTAAATCAGTATATCGGAGGAATTATGCCTAAGAATCAGCAAGAATCACATAAAATTCAGGCCTGGTCTCTGATCAACCGCAAATATCTTGGACAAGGTGTACGGGTCAAACGATTCCGCCGGCCGAAGCGCAGCCAGATCCGCAACCGCGTGCTGCTTGCCATTCTAATGGCTAAAGACATGAAGCTGTCCCGGCTTGCGGAAGAACTCTCCGTCTCTTCACGCAGCGTTAGCGCATGGGTCTATGAAGGACGTATTCCTTCCAGAACCAATCTGGAGAAGGTCTGCCGTATTCTAGGCTATCCGTCCCATATCTTGTTCAATGAGGCTCTTCTGCGGCAAAGTCCGATTGTATGCCAGCCGACGCCTTCACGCTTCATGAAAAGATCCAATGCCCATTCCCCCCAGAGTAATGTGATTCTTACGGGGCTGTGCATGGTATATGATTTTTCCGTTACGGATGTCAGCATTTGGATCGGGGTCCATCCCGGAACGTTCCGCAAATGGCTGCATCAATGCCACCTTCCTACACTGGCGCTGCAGGAAAAAGCCGAGAATTTCTTCCATATTCCGCGCCATATCCTGTTTGCTGACTGCGAACGGCGATAACAAGAAGAAAACGGCTTCGCCGTCTGTTAAAAAAGCTAATGCTCTCGAAGCAGGGATACTGCGATTCGCTTTCAGGTATCCGTTTCAGCGAGAAATCAAGAAAGCCGCAAGCTACATACTGCAACTGCGCATAACTGCTTATTATACCATCACCAGGCCCTGCTTCCTTTGGAAGAGGGCCTTTTGGTGTTACTCCTGCTTCCTCAGCGTGAAACCTTTAATGTATATGTTAATAAAAGGTCATACTACAAGAAGACGTCCAGATTAATCTTCATAAAAACACAGGAGGTGCGCGGGTGGAATTGAATGGAATATTGACGGCCGGCCTGACCGACACTTGGGATGTAGCAGAGGGTGTAGCCGGTCTTCGGACATTATTTGTCAACGTTGTCTATATAGGTCATTCTGCATCAGATTGGATCCTGGTTGACACCGGACTGGGCAATTTCGCAGGGAGCATTCTGCAAACTTCCTGGGAGCGGTTCGGCAAGCCGCCGGCAGCCATTATCCTGACACATGGTCACTTTGATCATGTTGGCAATCTAAAGGAGCTTTTGGAGGAATGGAAAGGGGTTCCGGTGTACGCACATCGCTTGGAGCTCCCTTATCTCACAGGCTCCCGGGATTATCCTCCGGCTGATCCTGCTGTGGGTGGAGGCCTCATGGCAACCGTATCGCCGCTATACCCGCACAGGGGGATTAATCTTGGGGATGCTGTTCATCCGCTTCCGCAAAATGGTACAGTCCCTTACGCGGAAGGCTGGACTTGGGTGCATACACCAGGCCACAGCCCTGGCCATATTTCACTTTTCCGGCCTGACGACAAGGTGCTAATTGCCGGGGATGCCGTGATCACTGTCAAGCAGGAGTCAGCTTTTGCAGTCATCACCCAGCACAAGGAGCTGCACGGTCCTCCGGCCTATTTCACAACAAACTGGGTAGAGGCGGAGAAGTCCGTCCGCAAGCTGGCTCTCCTTGACCCGCGGATCGTAATGACCGGGCATGGACTGCCCATGTCCGTGCCCGAGCTGTCCACGGAATTCGCCCATTTATGCAAGACATTCAAGGAGCTATCCGTCCCCTCTCAGGGGAAATTCGTCTGATTCCCGGCGCGGCCTGTAAATAATATAGGGCCGCGCCCTGCTATGATTTACCTTCATCCTTATTTTCTCTTACGCGCGAGGATAGACCTCAATATGTACTCATGCGTCCCGCTTCCGGGGCTTGGCAGCGATTCAGTAAAGGTTCCCGTCTCCACAATCTCCACTGCGGCAAAATGCTCCCGCAAATCCGCATCGCTGAAAAAGTGGGCGTACTTCCCTTCCTTATATTCATATGTGCCTGGCTCCAGCATTATCCCGTGGCCATGGTTTGGGTCTTCATCGGAAAAGCTGGTGAAATACATCAGGCCTCCGGGCCGGAGCTGCGCAAGACTGGCGTCTATGAGCCGTCGGCGCTCTGCGGCAAGAAATAAATGAAGAACATCATAGCAATATACTGCATCTACCGTAATGTCCAGTTGAGGCTTCAATGCCGATCCTTCAATAAATCGGGTTCCACCGTCCCACGCTGCGGCAAGTTCCAGGGCAGCATGGCTGAGTTCTACCCCATAAGTGTCCATATCAGAGGAGAACACCTTGGTGTTGCGTCCATATCCAGCACCGGGAACCAAAACGGATTTTACTCCATGCTCAAGAAACCATGCTTTGGCCTGAAAAGCCGATGGACTGGGCTGATTCCCCCAGATCATACCCTCGCGGGCAAATCTTGTACTCCAATACTCTGACATACGGTTTTCTCCTCCTAATGCCGGCTCTTCACTCTGTACCAGTATTGATAAATTTCCTGGAAGCCCAGCTTGTCATATAGTGCTGAAGCCCCTGCATTGGCCTGCACCACCTGAAGAAAAGAATGGGCCGCCCCCAGATTTTTGGCCCAGTTCAACAGGCTGCACAGCATTTCCTCCGCCATCCCCTGCCGGCGGAATGCAGGAGCTGTACATACATCATATAGTCCGATGTACCCGTGCTGGATAACACCGAGCCCGCAGGCCGCTGGCATCTCATCCTTTAGCAACAGGGCATATCCCTGCTTCAAAGAGGAAGCGGACAGCATTCTGCGCAGAGTATCCCGGCTTGCAGACGACAGATCTGTCATTCCCGCGAAAGCCTCCAGCCAGTCTTCTGTCAGTTCCTCCCAGATTCGGACATTGTACCTTCCAGCTGGAACGGGCAGATCCTGCAGATCCAGAGTTCTGACCGAAGAAGGCTCCACGATCTCGTAGCCCTGCTCAGCCAGACGTCCGTCCAGGTCTCCAGGCTGGATGAAGGGAGTGATTTTGAATACGGTGTTCAGCCCGGCTCCCGCATAATACTGCTCGGCGAGGCGGATTTTGTCCATGATTTCCAGTCCGCCCTGCTGGGCATCCAGTCCATATAGCGGATTTACTGAATTCGCACGTTTGGTGTAGCCTGCCGAGGTGCGGAGTATCCAGCCCTCCAGCAGCACACTTTGCTCTGCAGGCCAGGTATTTAGCGTGATCTCTTCAATATATTTATGCAAATTCGGTGCTCCTCTTTGTCATTTTTGGTTGCGCATCGCATTCAGCTGCCTGACGCAGCTCACGCTATCGGATGTGAAATGATCATACTCCGGGGACTCTTTGCCATACAGGGCGATTTTCCCCTCATGATTATAGTGGATACCCCAGCCATATCTTTTGGGCAGCATGGAGGCGCGCAAGCAAGGGTGGCTTTTGGAGAAAAGCTCAGTCCAGATCTCCTCCTTATGCTCCGCTCTCTCCTGGTCAGGAATCTCCTTATGGCGCACATGTACCTCGTACAGCAGTTCTTCATGGGTATAAGTATAAGGCGACCCTGAGAGCAGCTCATACTGTATGACATGGACCGGCGGGTGCAGGCGTGCAGACACAGGAATAATACCTGTCTCGACCGGACAATCGACAGCTACACGGATGAACGTATCGGTATAACTCATGATCTGGCCTCCTTCAAGGTCGGTTACATTTGTCTACTATCATAATTCACCCTGCTTCATCAGGCAAAGCCTAACCGCCCTATATTTGGTAAAACCTTGTATATACAGTAAAACGGCTATCTCTCCGCTTAAGCAGAGAAACAGCCGTTCTATCTGAAACGGGTATACAGTCGAACCGGTTACCAGCTTGATTTGGTAATGCCGGGGATTTGTCCTTTGAGCGCAAGCTCCCGGAAAATAATCCTTGAAACCTGAAACTTGCTTAGGTATCCCCGGGGTCTGCCGGAAACGGCACAACGGTTCTTTTGCCGGGTGGGTGACGAATCGCGCGGCAGCTTTTGCAGAGCCATATAATCCCCCTCTGCCTTCAGCGCTCTCCGTCTGTCAGCATATTCTGCTACAAGTTTCTGCCTCTTCATTTCTTTCACGATCTTCGATTTCTTGGCCATGCTGCTTCAACTTCCCCCTTCATAGGTGTATTGTATCTAACTCTATTCGTTCAACGCTGTCTTCAGCGCTTCGAGGTTCTTACGCATAATACTCAAGTAATCCAGATTGCTGCTGCGGTCCTCATCGGTCAAGCCTTCAATCGGATTGAGCACCGCGGTCTTGGCACCAATCTCCCGGGCGACCGTATCAGCGACACTGGATGATACCAGGGTTTCAAAAAAGATGGTTTTCACATCATGTGCCTTGGCGAACTCCACAATACCGGCCATTTGGGCGGCGGAAGGCTCCTGCTCTGGAGAAAGACCGGCGATTGGGACTTGCGTCAGGCCATACTCCTTCGCCAGATAGCCGAAGGCAGCATGCTGGGTGATGAAATCTTTGCGCTTTGTATCTTTCAGACCTTCCTTAAAATCCCGGTCAAGCTGCTCCAGCTTGGCGACATAGGCATCACTATTCGATTTGAAGGTTGAAGCATTCTCAGGAGACGCTGCGGACAAAGCGGCGGTGATCGTCTGAACCTCCTTGATGGCAAGGGAAGGTGCCAGCCAGACATGCGGATCAAGACCGCCATGGTCGTGGCCTTCATCGGTATGCCCGCCTTCTTCATCAGTATGTTCGCCTTCTTCAGGAGCATGATCATCTTCCGCTCCGGTGTGATCCTCTTCTTCCTCTTCCACACCTTCCATAATATTCAGCCCTTTACTGGCTTCAACAGCAATCAGCGGGGTGCCGGAAGCACTTCCGATCACCTGCTGCGCCCAGCCCTCCATACCGGCACCGTTGTATACAAGCATGTCGGCAGCAGATATTTCAGCCATATCCTGAGCCGTCGGCTCCCAGTCATGCGGCTCTACACCTGCTGGAATCAGCGTTTCCACATCGGCCAAATCGCCGGCAATATTTTTGGTGAACTCATACATCGGGTAAAAGCTGACCTTGATGTCCAGCTTGCCCGCCTTGACTTCGGTACCGGCGGCTGTCGGCTCTGTGCTTCCGGATGAAGCAGGGGCGGCACTTTCCGCATTGCTTGGGGTTTTGTTACTGTTGCAGCCCGCGGCAATCAGGGTTAGGGCTAGGGAAAGAACGGTAAGGTGGCGGATTTTAAAACTCAGCATAGTGGGATCAAGCTCCTTTTTTATGTAGACTTACGGACATTGCGGCGTCTTCGGATTGCCAACAGCTTCTGAAAGGAGATGGCACCCAAAAGAAAGCATAATAAAATGAGGGCTATCGTACCTCCGGGCGGTGTGTTGATGTAATAAGAAGCGGTCAGGCCGCTGAAAACACCCGCAAGGCCAACACTGACCGAAATCAGAATAGCGGCGGTAAAACCGGATGCAATCCGCAGAGCGATGGACGCCGGAAGGACAATCAGCGCGGATACGAGCAGTACGCCGACAACCGGCATTGCCGCTGCAACCGTCATACCGGTCAGTACAGCAAATGAAAATGACAACAAGCCGGTATGAACACCGCTGATCGAGGCGGTCTCTTCGTCAAAGGTCAGGCTATAGAGCGGACGTCGAAGAAGAATAAAATACAATAGACCCACTACAGCCACTATAGCTATCAGCCCCAGCTGGGTATTACTGACGGCGACGATGGAGCCAAACAGATAGGAGGTAAAGCTCCGGCTCAGGTTCTGTTTCAGACTCATCAGTACTACCGCCAGCGCAAGGCCTGAGGTCATAATGATCGCTACCGGAAGCTCACTGTATGTACGGTAAGAACGGCGGAGCTGCTCAATGACAAGGCCGCCGGCCACAGCCACTGCAAATCCGCTGAGCGCCGGATTCAGCTGCAGCACTGAACCCAGCGCTACGCCGGCAAGCGACACGTGAGATAGCGTATCGGCCATTAGCACCTGCCTGCGCAGCATCAGGTATACACCCAGCAGCGGACCGATAATGCCGATCAGGCCCCCGGCCCAAAATGCGCGCTGCATGAATTCGTAACCAAGCATGTCCAGCCCTCCTGCTCTTTTCGTTCCAGACTAATCGTGGTGTCCAGATAGGGACTAGTCTCTTCAAGACCGTGTGTGACCATAATGACCGTCCGGCCGTGGTTGCTCACATAATGGCGCATCAGCTTATAAAATCCGGTGCGGCTCCCGATATCCATGCCTGTTGCCGGTTCATCCAGCACCAGTACCTGCGGCTGCTGGGCCAGTGCCCGTGCGATGCAGATGCGCTGCTTCTGCCCGCCGGACAGCTCCCCGATCCTGCGGTTCCGGTATTCCCACATGTCCACCTGCCGCAAACTCCGCTCCACAAGCTCCTCCTGCTCCTTCGTAAAACGTCCGAACAACCCCAGCCGCGGATAGCAGCCGGACCGGACCAGCTCGATGACCTTGCTCGGAAATCCGGCGTTGAAGGATGCGACCTGCTGCGGAACATAGCCGATGACAAGCTTCCCTCCCTCCGTCATCTCCTTGTTAAGAGAAACGGTTCCGCTCCAAGGCCGAAGCAGACCGAGCAGAAGCTTGAGCAGTGTGGTTTTGGCTGCTCCGTTCGGACCGGTGATCCCGATGAACTGTCCGGCTTCAATATCGAGCGACAGGTTGTCAATGACCGGCTCATGTCCGTAGCCGAACACCACATTCTTCATGGATGATAAAATCACGGCGTATCCCCTCCCTTTATAACTTCGCGTCTGTTTCGGACGGGTTTATTCGTAATAATTACGTATTAACTCCAATGATATTATCGTAATAATTACGATTTGTAAATACAAAATGAATAATTAATCGTAATAATTATGATTAGAGTCACTAACCATTGATAAATCAACGTCATATTTCGCCCGCTCTACTGGTCAGGTTATTCTCATACAAAAGAGCCGGAATCACAGATTCATGATCCCGGCTCATTCTATGACTTCAAGCTCCAGCTCTAGATTCCGCTCCCATTGGGAGTGGTTCAAGTCTGCTTACTCCAAGGCTGCAACCCTTTCCCCGGCTGGCCAAGGCAGCGGGTTATTGAAGCTACTCCAATCCTGCTGCATCTCACTGGTGGTCAGCAGGCATCTGTCCAGCCGGGCTTCAATATTCGCCCGGTTCATACCGATGCCAATAAATACGACCTCATTCATGCGGTCGCCCCAGCGCTCGTCCCATCTGGCTGTCATATCGGGCTCCGTGGCAAGTACTTCAAGCTGCTGCTCCTCAGGCAGCGTTGCCAGCCAGTAGCCTGCAGGGCCGAACTGGATCGAGGGTCCCGCCTGGCTAATCGTTGCGGCAAGGTCACCTTTGGCCGCCAGCCATACCAGCCCCTTGGCCCGTACCACTTCTTCTGGCCAATTGCTGAAGAAGAAGCTTAGCCGCTGCGGATGAAAGGGCGCTCTGCGGCGGTACACAAAGGAACCAATACCGTATTCTTCCGTCTCCGGCGTATGCTCCTCCTTGTTCAGCTCCGCAATCCAGCCGGAGGACATGCTGGTTCGTTCGAAATCGAACCGTCCTGTATTCAGAATCTCTTCGGGATCAACCACACCATTAACCGTACGGATGATCTTCGCGGCAGGTTGTAGTCTCCGCAGCACAGATTCCAGCTTGTTCAGCTCCCGTTCCTCCACCAGATCACATTTATTCAAGAGCAGGACATCACAGGTTTCAATCTGATCGATAAGCAGATCGACAATATCGCGTGCATCTTCTTCGCCGGCAACAGTTCCACGGTCAATCAGGCTGTCGCCCGAAGCAAAATCATGCCAGAAGCGGTTGGCATCGACTACGGTAACCATAGTATCAAGTCTGGCCAGAGCAGTCAGATCAATATCTAACTCAGAATTGGCATAGGTAAACGTCTGGGCTACAGGCACAGGTTCACTGATGCCGGAGGACTCGATCAGAATATAATCGAAACGCCCCTCCGCCGCCAGACTCTGCACTTCACGCAGCAGGTCATCGCGCAGCGTGCAGCAAATGCACCCATTGGACATTTCAACCAGCTTCTCCTCCGTCCGGGAAAGAGTGTTGCCTGATTTCACCAGGCCCGCATCCACATTGACTTCACTCATGTCATTCACAATTACGGCCACCTTCAGGCCGTCCCGGTTGTGAAGGATGTGATTAAGCAATGTAGTCTTGCCTGAGCCCAGGTATCCGCTGAGCACGGTAACAGGAATGGGGTTCATAGGTTATCTCCTTAATCTCGCCTGAGATGTTATAGGTTTACAGCTTGTCTTACAACGATCCGTAGATCATCGGGTCTCACGGTGCAGCGTAACCCGTTTCAGACGGGGGCTGTATTTCTTCATCTCGATTCGGCCCGGCTGAGTCTTCTTATTCTTGGTGGTGGTGTAATTGCGGTCGCCGGTTTCTGTACAGGCCAGTGTCACGATAACTCTCACTAACATCAGCTCCTTTCTATTTAATCGTAATGTTTACGATTTAAACATTCTACAGGTTTGTTCTGCTCAATGTCAACAGCAATCCCAAAAAATTTCAACTCTCTTAGATTTGTGGTCTTTCTGGCAGATCCATTACGTATAGATGGAATTATGAAAATATGATTCTTGCAATAGCAGGAATGTAGCGGGAGGGAGAAACATGAAGATACCGGTAATCATCCTGAGCGGATTTCTGGGGAGCGGCAAAACAACTCTGCTGCTCACGCTGCTTAAGGCGAGTAAAGCAAGAGGTCTGAATCCCGGCGTTGTAATGAATGAACTGGGTAAAAAGGATGTCGATGGCTACATTCTGCAGGAGCATGGCGGCACCATTGTGGAAAAGCTCCTGGACGGCTGCGTCTGCTGCAGCCGCAAGGAGGAACTTCCAAAAACGCTGGGCCTGCTGCTCTCACGTCGGCCGGATGTGATCTTCATCGAGCTTACCGGCGTTGCCGATCCCGAGGAAATCGCCAAATCACTGCTGGAGCCTTCGCTTAGCGAGCGGCTGAAGCTGCACTACTCCATAACCGTGCTGGATGCGGAGAATGTGCTGGAATATGGCAGCCGCTTCTCCGCCGACAAGCAGCTTGTACGGACACTGCGCCGCCAGCTGTCCAGTGCTGATCTGATTATTGTCAACAGGAGCGATCTCGTGGAACCGGAAACCCTATGGCGGATTGAAAAAATGGCCAGCCGTCATAATGCAGAATCCGAGATCGTATTTACACATTACAGCGAAATCAATCTCACTCCGCTGCTGGCAGGGATCATCCCCCGTGAACAGCATACTTCAGGACCACAGCGCGGGCGCAGTGATATGAACGGCACCACACTTAAGCGGATGAATAGTCTCCACGGCGGACAAGGAGCAACCGCTGTGCAGGAACCGGAATCTGCCCAGCAGGCCTCGTATTCGCAAGTAGCTGCGGTGACACTGACCTTTCCACCAGAAGCGGCAAGCGGAATCCGGATGGAGCAGCTTGAGGGCTTTTTCCGTGAATGGGGAGACAGCCTGGTGAGAGCCAAGGGGCATGTCCGGCTCGCCGGGCAGGACGGGGTCCAACTGGTCCAATACGCAGGAAACCGCTGCACTTGGGAGTTCTCGCGCTATCCCGGCCAGCCTTATCTGGTATTCATCGGACTACATCTGGACGAGAAGCAGCTGACAGACCGCTGGTCCGCCTTGTTCCAGCAGCCTTGAGCACCCTTTCACCGCTCAAAATGCTGCCCCTGCTGATTCCTGCCGCTTTCCTGATTACAGCGGGTGTCCTCTGGCTTCCGGGTCACCCGCTGATGCTGGACAACGCCTATACCGTAGCCTTCAAAACCGGATTTATCGGCATTTTGCTGGAAGCATTGCCATTTGTCCTTCTGGGCGCGCTGCTCTCTTCACTCCTCCGTGTATTCGTACCGGATGAGATGATCTCACGCTGGATTCCGCGGCGGCCGGTCCCGGCGATCCTGTTCGGCTGCCTGCTTGGCATTCTTTTCCCTGTATGTGAATGCGGGATGATTCCGCTGGTCCGCCGCCTGATGCACAAAGGGATGCCGCTATACGTGGCCATCGTCTTCATCCTGTCGGGTCCAATCCTGAATCCAGTGGTCTACGGGGCCACATTGACGGCCTTCCGCGCCCATCCGGAGCTGGCTTATGCGCGGATGGGACTGGCCTTTCTCGTGGCCTCCGTGATCGGTTTGGTGGTGTATGCCACCGTCCGCAAATCACCGCTCCGGCTTTCGATCAGCCGGGAGGGCGGAGAAATCCATGAGCGCAGTACGCGCGGCGGCAAACTGGTTGCTGTATTCGTGCATACGTCGGAGGAGTTTTTTGAAATGGGCAAATATCTGATCATCGGGTGTCTGCTCACCTCCGGCATTCAGACCTTCATGGATCAAGGCAGCCTGGCCGCCATTGGCGGGAAGCCGCTGGGCTCCTATCTGTTCATGATGGGGCTGGCGTATGTGCTCTCGCTATGCTCTACCTCGGACGCCTTTGTGGCCTCTACTTTTCTGCATACATTTCCCAGCGGCTCCCTGCTTGCCTTTATGGTGCTGGGACCGATGCTCGATTTCAAAAACTCGCTGATGCTGCTCTCGCTATTCAAGACCAAATTTGCTTTTTATTTGTTTTTCCTGATCTTTTCAGCTGTGTTTATCGCTTCCGTTCTAGCCTCGCTGTGGCTATGATACCCTCAAGAACGTTCAGGAGGTCCGCATATGAATGACTCCCGGAGCATCCGGCTGCACTATGGATTCAGGTCGCTGGTCCTGCTGCTCTTCGCGCTCTATATCGGGCACCTGGTTCAGCAAGATGCGCTGCATTACTATGTCGCCCCCAAGCTGGCACGCTGGATTCGCCTTTGTCCGGTACCGCTGGCACTGATGGCGCTAAGTCTCGGAATCCAGGCGTTATTCGGCAAAAGCACGCTACTCTGCGACTGTGAGCACCGCCTGCCGCGATCCGGACTGGGCAGCGCTATGCTGTACAGCCTGTTTTTGTTCCCGCTGCTGTTAGGCTTCCTGCTTCCCGACCGTTCGCTAGGCAGCGAGGCAGCGGCCAAGAAAGGTATCGCCTTATCCTACATTGCCGAGGAAGCCGCTGAGCATGTGAAATTCAATGCCGCAAGTCCTTACCTGGAGGAGTTCGCTGAGCTCGCCGGGAAGCTGTATGCGCAGCCTGTAATCCAGGTGTATCCGGAGATTTTTTCGGAAACCCTGGGAGCTATCGACTTGTACAAACCGCAATTTGAGGGCAAATCGATAACTGTGACCGGATTTCTATACCAGGAGAACGGAAAAGGGGCCAAAAAGGCGTTCGCGGTTAGCCGCTTCCTGGTGCAGTGCTGTACGGCAGACGCAACTCCCTTGGGCATCCTCCTTGATCCCGCAACGCAAATAAGCCTGCCGGCCGATACCTGGATTGAGGTTCGGGGCAAGCTCCATATGTCGTTTTATCAGGGCAAGGAAGTCATAAAAATAATACCCGATAGCATTGTTCCGGTTCCGTCCCCCTCCACTCCCTATGTCTATACCAATGCTGACTCGGTGGCTGCCTGGGCTGAGATCCACGAATCCGGACACGTGGCTAAATAACCGCAGCCTTTAAAATCTTCACGTGTCAACGCCTGCGCAGCCTCTTCAGGATGATCCGCAGCCAGACTGTAATCGCCGCATAGATCACAAGAACCACGATTAGGGTGAGCGTCCGCTCTTTGGCGGAGCCGTCGGCGAACAGCACCGGACCGAGGCCGAAGAATGTGGTCAACAGATACAGTATTGCAAACAGCCCATACACAAGCCCTCTCATTCACAAGCCCCTTTTCAAAAAAACACTCCTTATCTGTGGATATGGGCGGACCATTCCCGCAGCACTCTATCTACTTCAGCCGGTGAGATCGGCTTGGAGATAAAGTCCTGCATACCCGCTCTAAGGCACAGCTCCTTGTCCTCTTTGCGGGCAAAAGCTGTTGCAGCAACAATAACCGGAGTCTGCCCCATTTCGTGGCGAATGATGCTGGTCGCTTCAATCCCGTCCATGAGCGGCATTTGAATATCCATGAATACCAGATCATAATGATGCGAGCGCACCGCTTCAACAGCCTTCTCCCCGTTCAACACCACATCGGCGCAATATCCGCGCTTTTTGAGGTAAGCCTGAAGCAATTGCAGATTCACCGGGTGATCTTCAGCAATCAAGATAGACAACGGACCGTATTCACCCTCCGAGGAGGTTCTGTCCCCTGCATTCTTCTCATTACTCGCACCAGCGGCACTTATGGAGAGTTGGTCATAGGAAAGTTCCGACAGCGGCAGGAAAACATGGATAGTGAAAAAGAATTCCGCCCCTTCTCCTTCGCTGCTGTCTACACCGATCATTCCGCCCAGCAGTTCCACCAGTCTTTTGCTGATCGCCAGGCCAAGTCCTGTGCCGCCATACTTGCGGTTGATCGAGGGGTGAAGCTGGGAAAAGGACTGAAACAGAAGGCCCTGGCTGCCCTGCGGAATGCCGATTCCTGTATCTTTCACAGTGAATTTAACAACCAGATCACCGGTATCAGCAATGGATTGCAGCTTCGCAGTAATGTGAATTTCGCCCTCTTCGGTAAATTTCACTGCATTGCCGAGGAGATTCACCAGAATCTGGCGCAACCTGGCCTCATCCGTCACCACAAGTAGCGGTAAATCCGGGTCCAGCTCAGTATGAAGCAGCAGGCCCTTTTCCTTGACTTTTGGATAAAACAGCTCGGTCACATTCTGAAGCACCTGGGACAGATCTACTGTCTGCAGATCCAGCGTCATCATCCCGGCTTCAATCTTGCTGAAATCCAGCACCTCGTTCAGAATATGCAGCAAGGTCTCGCTGCTTTTGTTGATAATTTGTGTATAGTATTCCTGCTCTTCATCAAGCTCAGTTCCAGCCAAAAGATCCGCCATGCCAATAATTCCGTTCATCGGCGTACGCAGCTCATGGCTCATGATTGCCAGGAATTCCGACTTGGCCCGGTCTGCCTGCTCCGCTGATTCCTTTGCCCTTACAATAGCCTTTTCTTCCGTAATGTCCCGGAAGACGACAACCGCCCCCTTCCGTTCCCCATGATCAAATAATGGAGACATGCGGTATTTCACCAGGAAGCTGGAACCGTCCTGTCTCCAGAACACCCCTTCCTTGTCCTCGTAAGAGAGATAGCTTGCGAGGGAGTCCGATAGTGACCTCCGTCCGTTGGTATACGGTTCGGCGTCCAGCCATGTCTGTTCCACGGTATGCAGCTTAATATTCCTCGCCAGTTCACCTGGCTCATACCCCAGCATCGTCGATGCAGCCGGATTAATAAACATCGTTTCGCCCTCAAGATTCATACCAAAGATACCTTCGGAGACCGAATTCAGAATCAGCGCATGCTCATAGCTGAGCTTCTCAATCTGCTGCAGATGGCGTTTGCGTTCTGTGATGTTGCTGGTAATACCGAACACACCCACGACTTGGCTGTTCACCATAATCGGCACATAGATCACGCTGACCTCAACCGGATAACCTCCCCTGTGGATCAGTCTGCTCTCAAAGGTCTGAGGTAATCCTTGCGCTGCCTGCTCAAAACGTTCCTGGGCAAAATCCAGCTCTTCCGGGTCAATAATCTCGCTGTAACTGGAATGCAGAAGACTCCCGCGCGGATAGCCGCTCAGTTGCTGGAGACTGGCATTCAGTGACTGGATATGCCCATCCAGATCCATCGCACTGATCGCGGACGGATTATACTCAAACAGGGATTTATAACGGTTCTCACTTTCCAGCAGCTTCAGTTCATATTGCTTGCGCTCGGACACATTGCGGGTGACACAGACCATTTCGGCCATGCCACCCGGGCCTGCACTGATATGGCGCAGCGTCGTTTCCACCCATAAGTAAGAGCCATCCTTGCACAAGAAGCGGAAATTGATTGGCTCCAGCTTGCTGCCCTCCATGCTCTTCTGCAGATAAGAATGAACTCTGTCAACATCATCCGGATGAACGTACTGCATGCCACTCGAGCCTTCCAGCTCCTCTGGTGTGTAACCTAGCATAGGCTGGCAAACTGGCGATGCATACAGGTAAGCAGCCTCGCTGTCCGTGGTATTCCGGGAGATAAAATCCAATGAATTCTCAGAAATCAGCCGGTAGTTCCGCTCACTCTCACGAAGCTGCTCCTCCATCCGGTAGCGTTCGGTGATATCCTGTACAATCCCATTCACCTGTAAGGTTTTACCTGCTGTATCCAGCACGACTTCCCAGTAGGTATAAATAACCCTGCGCTCGCCCTTCTCGTTCTCAATTCTAAACACATATTGACCATTAACCCCGGACTTCAATGTCTTGTGCAGCTCCACCCGCAGCTGCGCCAGGTCCTCTGGAACCACGCGGGCTAACAGCTGCAAATAATCAATATGGCTGTGCGTGCCAATTTCGCCATTTTCGCACATATCAAAAATTAACCGCAGCTGTTTCGAAACGGTCATTTGCCTGCTTGGGGAATCCCATTCCCATGAACCCATCTGGCCCAGCGCCTGGGCAGTTGCCAGCATATTCTCATATTTCTTGCGTTCTGTGATATCACGGGCAATAGTCAGTACCTGCTCTACATTCCCATCGCTGTCACGCATCACCTGAAATGAATTTTCGAGCCACAGATAATGCCCATCCTTATGCCGGGCCCGGCGGGTAAACACATCACTGTCAGAGTATGCCTTCCCGTGCTCAGTCATTTCTATCACATCTTCTTCATGATAGAAATCCGGTCTTTTCCTGCCGATCACCTCTTCCATCGGGTAACCAAGCAGCTTCTCAACGGATGGAGACACGTAGCGTACCGTTCCGTCCGCATCCGCAAAGGAAATCATATCCGGTGTATTCTGCGTAATCAGATTATAGAGCAGCCGGTCCTCCTCAATCTTTTTCTCGGCGAGCTTACGGCTTGTAATTTCCGTCAATTCGGCGATTAGGTGAAGAGGATCACCGGTAGTCTCATCAAACGTTAAGAAAATATGTAATGCAATCCAAATGATCCTGCCGTCCTTGCGCACAAAACGTCTCTCTTTATTTACAGCCGCACCGGGACTGCGCAGCAAATATTGCATGATCATATCATGATCAGCAGCAGGCTTATCCTCCGGGTACGCAATATCCAGGTAACGGAGATTCATCATTTCTGCTTCCGAATACCCGAACATACTGCAGAGCGCGGGATTCGCCATAATCATGGTACCGTCTTTCGTGGAGACTACTGCGAACCCTATAGAGGACCGCAAAAATAGATGCTTAAAGAGTATGTCGGTCAAGTGATAGAGCCTCCTCTGTGAAAGTGGGGACTGAAACTAATCCTAGTATACCTTTTTTTCGGAAAAGATGCTTCTGGTGTAACAGTCTCGTTTTTGACTCCCGGTGCTTACTCCCCGGCACTGAGCTTTTTGCAGACAACCAGCTCAAATACGGTCAAGCCGTTCCGGTTATCAAGTCTTAGCACACCTCTGTGCAGCTCCATGATTTGCTTGGTGATAGCCAGCCCCAATCCGGTTCCCCCATCTCCCGGCCGGGCCGCATCTCCACGTACAAAGGGCTCAAAAATTACATCCTTCAGCTCATCAGAGATCCCAACACCGTTATCCTGAACCGTTATCACTACTTCATCAGCCAATTCTTCAAGTGCGATAAAGACCTCTGTACCCTCAGGGTTATGCAGGAGAACGTTGGACAGCAGGTTACCTATGGCTCTACCCATGAGAGCAGAGTCATAATTGGCTAATACCTCACCCGGGGGTATATCCATTTCCATAGCCATACCCTTTTCTTCAAAGGGATCATAATAATCAGCCGCAATTTTTCTCAGCAATTCTGCTAGATCTCCCTGCTCCAACAACACAGGATAGTCCGGACGCTCCAGCTTGGAAAGTCTAAACAGATCATCAATCAGCTCAGTGACCAGAGTTGCCTTATTGTACATGAGCTGCAGATACCGCTCTTTCTTTTCCTCATTATCAACCAGCCCCAGCTGGAATGCCTTGGCATAACCCTGTATGGTTGTTATCGGTGTCTTGAGATCATGGGACAGATCGGCCAGCATCCGTTGCTTGCCTTCCTGCAGCCTGCGATTCTCCTTCTCCGCCTGTTCCAGGGACTCCGCCATTTCATTAAACCGGTGCTGAATTACCGAGAACTCATAATCCCCCGTTATAGGGAGACGCTCGTTATATTGTCCCTTGCCCATTCTCTCTATGGCTTCTGCGATATGCTCCAGTGGCCTGGTAACCCGTTTCGCCGTCCAGAGGCCGTATATGTAAATGCTCATGCCAAACAGCGCAAGCAGCAGAAGCAGCAGGGGTAATGTCAGCTCAATAGTCTGGCTGTTCAAGTCAATAACCAGCATCAGGAAGACTACAACAACCAGTCCCAAAGTAAGGGCAAAATAAACATAGGATCGGATCAGCTTGGAGATCAGCTTTGTTTTTTTCAGCGGAAATCATCCTTTTTGGCAAACTTGTACCCCAGTCCCCGGATCGTGCGAATGTACACGGGCTGCTTCGGAGCTTCCTCCACCTTATCGCGCAATCTGGAGATGTGGACCATAATGGTGTTGGCATCCTCATAGTATTGTTCCGACCAGACCTGCTCAAACAATTGCTTCTTGGTAAAAATGCGCCCCGGCGCGTTCATAAACGTGGACAGCAGCTTATATTCGATTGCGGTCAACGGTATCTCCCGCCCTGACTTGTATAACACGCAGTCCCCATGGTCAAGCGTCAGCTCACCGATACTGCTCTGCGCCGGAGGTTCCTGACCAAGTGCTACCGGTTCATTTAAGTCATATGTACGCCTAAGCATTGCATGAATCCGGGCCACAACCTCTAAGGGATTAAACGGTTTGGAGATGAAATCATCGGCTCCAAGACGAAGGCCAAGAATCTTGTCACTATCCTGATTCTTGGCAGACAGCAATATTACCGGCAGCTTGTATTCCGTGCGGAGCAACTGCAGCAATTGAACACCGCTAAGCTCAGGCATCATAATATCAAGCACGGCAAGATCAATGGGCTCCTGCTGAATGCATGCCCATGCTTGAGCGCCATTATAGGCTTCTATAACGCGCAGTCCTTCCTTTTCCAGAAAAAGTCTCAACAGCTCTACAATTTCCGGGTTGTCATCGACGAGCAGTACCGTTCGCTGCACATCCCAGCCTCCTCATTCATCCAGCTTCCATGACCATTAGTTTATCATATCCCGGGCTGTTTTCAGCGATTTAAGGTTATTGTAAGATTGGCGACATGGCTCTGAAAGAATGCTCCCTTATTCTTATTCCAGAAGACTTGCACATATCTGTCTGGGAGGTTCTGATAGTGAATTTGAAATCTGTAGTAAGTATTTCTGTTATGGTGTGGATGAGTATTTTCGGAGGGGTGTCTGCTGCGCAAGCAGCCAGCGGAGATGACGCAATGACGCAGGAACGACTGGAAGCGACTCTGACTCCGCTCCTCAGCGGAATCATGAAGGCCGATCATATTCCAGGCACTGCTGTCGTAGTGACGAAGGACAATCGCATTGTATTCAGCAAAGGCTATGGCTATGCCGATATGGAGAAGCAGATTCCTGTTAATCCCGCTCAGACAGTTATGCGGATCGGCTCGCTCACCAAGTCCATCACGGCAGCAGCAGTCATGCAGTTGCAAGAGCAAGGGAAGCTGTCCATGGATAAGAATATTAACACCTATCTGACCAGCTTCAAGGTGCCCCTCTACAAGAATCACCCCATTACCCTGCACCAGTTGTTGACTCACACGGCTGGCCTGGATGAAGCTATCTATCATCTGGCAGCGCAATCACCGGACAAGGTTATACCGGCTGGGAGTTTTTTGCGGCAATATCTCGACAAGCAACCTCCTGTTCGGGAGCCTGGGACAGAATATGCTTACAGTAATGCCGGAGTGGGGCTTGCCAGCTTCCTCATCGAACAGGTTACGGGAGGCACACTTGAGACTTATATGAAACATAGCTTATTCGATCCTCTTCAAATGCCAAGTGCCAGCCTGCTGCATCAGGAGAACGACAGGAACATGGCCAAATCCTATCAGTATCAGAAGGGAAAGTATCAGGAAATCCCCTATTCTTACTTGAATCTGCCGGGGGCGGGAGCCCTCAGTGTGATACCTGATGAATGGGCTCACTACATGATGGCTTTGTTGAACGAAGGAGGCTACCGGGAACAGCATATTCTAAAACGGACCAGCATAAATGAAATGCAGGCAAGGCAGTTTACAGAGCATCCGGATGTGGAGGGCGTAGGCTACGGCTTATTTCGAAACCGCTTAAAAAGTGGCCTGCTTTCACTGTCGCATACAGGCGACATCGATGGCTATTCTGCCAAGATGGAGCTTATACCCAAGTATCGACTTGGTATATTTGTTGTGAGCAACGCAGTCTCATCAGGAAAGCCTCTTCGCGATCAAGTGACAGATGCCATTGTCCGCCTGCTGCCGGAGGAACAAAAACAGGCTGCTCCAATTGTCTCTACCCCCTCCCCCGATCTGGAGCAATATGTGCGGACATACACCATCGGTCTGGGGCCTCAGCATGGCTGGGGCAAATGGTTTAGATGGCTGGGCGGAAGAAACTTTGAAGTGCAAAGCACCGGGAAGTCGCTGCTGGTTAATGGAGTCTTTCCCGAAGGAAGTGGATCGGAGCAAACCAAAACCTATATTCCTGCAGGAACAGGATTGTTTCGTGACAAGGACAGCGGAGACTTCATCTGGTTCCATCGACAGCACGGCCCCTGGAAGCTGACCTTTATCCAAGGGGTAACCATAAAGGAAGAGCCGCCGTTTGTACAGCAACCCTCCACCCTCCTTGCCGTCTACGCAGGTGTTGGCTTGTTGTGGATCTTCATCACAATTATTGCTCTGGCTCGAAGCCTGCTGCGATTGATGCTGCGCAAGAGACCACACGGTCCCGGACATGTGGGATGTATCGCGGCAGTCTTTTCAGTCTTCCTGATAGGCCAATTCCTGTATGGGAACTCACAAGTAATGACATTCGGATACCCGGCATGGTATGCCTGGGGCTTCTCCTCGCTGCCTTTTCTTGCTTCCGCCGCTGCGATCGCCCTTGTTGTTAGGACTGCGAGCCTCCATCGTTCGAATCCTGCTCAGCACCGGCTTGTTATGTACGGCCGTTATTTGCTGGCACTCCTGAGCTTTGGTTATACTTTTTTCTTATTCTATTGGAATATGCTCTCCATTCATTTTTCTTGAAGAACAAGATCATGCCCATGCTCAAGTCATGAGCAATAGCTTAAGTCTCCAATCCACGTAAAAAAGGTCCATAATTGCCTAAGCAACTACGAACCATATTTGTAAGGTGATGCGGTCAAGAGGACTCGAACCTCCACGATATTGCTATCACTGGCACCTGAAGCCAGCGCGTCTGCCAATTCCGCCATGACCGCACATTATGCATTTCAGCGTTTTGATCGCTGTATATAAGACTATACTCTCTTTGCCAATCAATTGCAAGAGAATTTTGTTGCAGCTTATGGAGCAAAGAACGAATATCTTACTAAGCTAATGTGGATTAGTGGATTCTTGACTGCATTACACAAAATATCACTTGGTCTTCATGGATGCCACTGATAATAAAATTATCACAGGTACACTTTACTGAGTTTATCTTTTATCACCCACAAAACGGCTACTGCCCGCTCCAAGTCCTACTATGAACAATAAAATGCTTGCCACAACGAGTAATGCCAGCGGCACGTTCCAGCTATGGGTCACGTCATGCAGCAGTCCGAACAGGGCGGGACCCATTGCAGCGAGCAGATATCCCACCGATTGGGCCATACCGGACAGCCCGCTGGCTTCCTGTGTGCTGCGGGTCCTCAGACTGAAAAACATCATGACGAGGCCGAAGGCAAACCCGCCGGCAATTCCGATGCAGATAGCCCAAACTGCCATCCAGCCACTGCTGCCCAGCCATACCCCGAGAATTCCAATCATAAAAAGAATGGATGTAATGAGCACCAGGCTGCGCTGGTTTTTCATTTTGCCCGCCCAAAGGGGCACGAAAAAAGTAAACGGCAGCTGGGCCAGCTGCATGAGAGATAGAACCCAGCCCGCATGGCTGGAGGTCATCCCCCGTTCAACCAATATCACGGAAAACCAGGCAATCAGCACGTAATACAGCAGCGATTGCAGCCCCATGAACAGGGTAACCTGCCAGGCTAGCGGAGACCGCCAGAGCTGAACGGAGGATTGCCGTTTACCCTCACTGCCGCCCCTCGTCATATTCCGCATCTGAGGAATCCAGAACAGGGTCGCCAGCGCGGCCACCACAAACCACATCGCCAGAGTCCCCCGCCAGCCGAATCCGGCATGCTGTGCCAGCGGGACGCTGATGCCTGAGGCAGC
Source organism: Paenibacillus helianthi (assembly GCF_001909055.1). Taxonomy (GTDB): domain Bacteria; phylum Bacillota; class Bacilli; order Paenibacillales; family Paenibacillaceae; genus Paenibacillus_AQ; species Paenibacillus_AQ helianthi. The sequence goes on along the minus strand of NZ_LVWI01000081.1, from coordinate 18,920 downwards.
AGCCGCACAGATATTCATGGATAGGGTATAAACCCCGGTCATAAGTCCGATATTCTCCGGGAATCTTCCCTTGATCAGTCCCGGCAGCAGTACATTGCAGACGGCGATGGACAACCCGATTATCGCTGTGCCTGCGAACAGCATGGCCGTTCCCGAACCCGAGCGGATCAGAATGCCCATGGATAAGGCCAGCATGGCCAGCACAAGAACATTGGCGGTGCCAAACCGCAGGGCCAGCTGTGGCGCAAAAGGTGACAGCATAGCAAATGCCAGCAGCGGCAACGTGGTAATCGCTCCCGCCAGTGTATTTGACAATCCCAGATCATCACGGATCATGCCCAGCAAAGGTCCAACGGAGGTGAAGGGAGCCCGAAGAGCCGCAGCGACGCAGATAATCCCCACGATCAGCAGAATACGGCTGGCTTCCTTGTCCGGCCGGGCCTTGCCCAGTTCCGGTAATGCAGCATCTTGATGTTTTACTTTCATGTTGTCCTCCCGATTGCAGTCTATCACCCTTACACTCCAAAGGCTTGTCCAGGTAATAAGGCTGTTCTATGTAATAATCACATTGTTACATTATATCCCCTCCAAGAATGCTCTGCACAAATTTTCCGGCAAAGTTTCCGCCATACACAATAAAAAAAACCAGTCTGTGGGACTGGCTTTACATTTGGAGACACATCACTAATTATACCCAGAGGGATTTAGAAATGATAACGAGCAGGATGAACAGTACCAGAATTGCGCCAGTGGAAGTAAATGCACCGTATCCTCTTCCATTTTCACTCATGTAAATTCCTCCTTTATGCTTGTATACACTACACTATGTACATAAAGCAGCTGAGGATTGGGTGATTAGACAAAAATAAGCAGGTACTGTTTCGTTCTCCACTTAAAATATCTTTCCGTTGACAAAACACTTCACCCTCTTTAGTATCCTTAACATGAGGTTCTTATTGAGAATGACTCTCAACAGTGAAATATCACTATACAGAAATGAGTGAATAAGAGATGCTGCGTCGTTTTTTTTCCTATTACCGTCCATACAAAAAATTATTTATTCTCGACTTCACCTGTGCGGTGGGAGCCGGTCTGCTGGAGCTGGCATTTCCAGTGGCGGTTAATAAATTCATCGACAAATTGCTGCCCGGGCAGGACTGGCCGCTGATTCTGATCGCCTGCATCGCCCTGATGGCCATTTACGCGCTAAATACCGCAATGCAATATATTGTAACCTACTGGGGGCATATGCTGGGGATCAACATCGAGACCGATATGCGCAAAAAAATGTTCGATCATATTCAGAAATTATCCTTCCGGTTCTTTGACAACAACAAAACCGGTCATCTGATCGGCCGGATTACGAATGATCTGAACGATATCGGCGAGGTGGCGCATCATGGGCCGGAGGATGTGTTCATCGCCGTGATGACCCTCGTGGGCGCATTTATCCTGATGGCCGATATCAATCTCAAGCTGGCGGTTATTACCTTCATCATTGTTCCGCTTATGGCCTGGATCATTATCCATTTTGGCCGTAACATGACCTCCACGTATCACCAGCTTTTCGGCAATGTGGGTAATTTCAATGCCCGTATTGAGGACAATGTCGGGGGAATCCGCGTGGTTCAATCTTTTGCCAATGAGGAGTATGAGAAACAGCTGTTTGCCGTCGACAACCAGATGTTCCGCAAGACCAAGCTCATGGCGTATAAGCTGATGGCCAAAAGCTTGTCAGTCAGCTATATGATGACCCGTCTGATTACGATCGTCGTGATGGTCTGCGGTGCCTGGTTCTTCATTCAGGGTGAGCTTGAGATTGGCGAATTTGTTGCGTTTATTCTGCTGTCCAATATCTTTTTCCGGCCGATTGACAAGATCAATGCGGTCATTGAGAGCTATCCAAAAGGCATTGCCGGTTTCAAACGCTACCTTGAGGTCATTGATACAGAGCCCGATATCGCCGATCAGCCCGGCGCTGTGGATGTCCACGCCCTCCGCGGAGATATCGTCTTTGACCGTGTCAGCTTCGGTTATGATCCGGGCCGTCCGGTGCTGGATGGCATCAGTCTGAAGGTAAATGCCGGTGAGACCATTGCTTTCGACGGGCCCTCCGGCGCAGGTAAAACCACTATTTGCAGCCTGCTGCCCCGCTTCTATGATGTGACCGGCGGCTATATTTCCATTGACGGAACCGATATCCGCAGCATGAAGCTGAATGCGCTGCGGAAGCAAATCGGGATTGTGCAGCAGGATGTCTTCCTCTTCTCCGGCACGATCCGCGAGAATATCGCCTACGGCAAACTCGATGCCGAGCTGCCGGAAATCTGGGAGGCAGCGAGACGCGCGCATCTGGAGGAACTGATTAACGGCCTGCCTGCCGGAATGGATACCGTTATTGGCGAACGCGGTGTGAAGCTGTCCGGCGGGCAGAAGCAGCGGCTCGCCATCGCCCGGATGTTCCTGAAGAATCCGCCGATCCTGATTCTGGACGAAGCGACCTCGGCACTGGACACGGAGACGGAAGCCGCGATTCAGCAGTCGCTGGCGGACCTGTCTGTTGGACGGACAACCCTTGTGATTGCCCACCGTCTGACAACCATCAAAAATGCTGACCGGATCATCGTCGTGAACGAGGACGGCATCTCCGAGGAAGGCCGTCACGAGGAACTGGTAAATGCCGGAGGCACTTACAGCCGCCTGTATCAGGCGCAGTATAATGCATAGGCGAAAGACTTCATAAAGTCAAACGTCCTTACAGAATGTCTATCTCCAGCTCTTCATGAGCATGCTGAACAAGCAAAACCTTCCGCGAGACGCCTCAGCATAAAGGCGGATACGGAAGGTTTTTTGTGGTGTAATATCATATAAGTCTTAAACAGCTTATGGGCGCTACGCCCGAATAATGAGATGCGTAGCGCGGCAGCAGGTACAGCAGTTTATAGCTCCAGACCCGGCCCGACCCGATTACTTTTTTTTGAAATCTACGGTATTCCCCAAGGTTTTGCAGCCGAAAAAGTCACCTTCTGGCCTCTCCGCTATACCCTGTGCCGCTTCCGGTACTCTGCCGGACTCATTCCAGAGGCGTTCGTAAACACTCTGCTTAAATAAAATCCGTTCTCATAGCCGCAGCGTTCGGCGATCTGTGCCAGGGTTAGCTCACTGTCCTTCAGCAGCGTGCGTGCTTTGCTTAGACGTATGGATTTCAGGTACGAGGATGGCGTCTCCCCGAATGCTTCACGGAACCGCCTAGTCAGCTGCACAGGACTTAGTCCCAGGCTCCGCGCGGTGTCCAGCAGACTTAACGGTTCCCAGGCCTGTGCGGTGATGGCCGCTGCCGCATCCGCCATCAGGGCATCTTCCGTAAATTTGCCCACCCCTGCGGCCTCTCTGCTCTCCATGTGGTACAGCTGCCACAAATCCGCAACGAGGTGCGTTTTCCATCCCAACGACTCAGGGCTGCTGTCCTCGGCAAGCTGGCGCAGATAGGCATAAGTGGAGCTCAGCCGTTTCGTGTCATTCAAATGAAGCAGACCCGGAGGAAGCCGGCATCCGGCATCCGCAGTGAACTGGATATAATGAAAGGTCAGGGGCGTGACCGTTTCCCGAACGAAGGGGACTCCCGGCGGACAGACCACTAGATCTGCAAATCCCGCTTCCCCCGAGTGCCCGCCAATCTCAAAGCGGAACACACCCTCTTCAACAGCAAAAACCACCCATGCTACATAGCGGTCCCACGGCAGCGCAAACTCCCTCTTCTGCCTCCAGTAGATATGGTCCAACAGTTCCATGCCCCGCCTCCCCGCTCTGAAATAAAGTATATGCTAAATGATAAATACATGCATTTAAAAAGTAAAGTGGCAGCTTCATTATGAAACTATAGATATGTTCAAACATCAACCGATATGAGGTGCTGTAGGGATGAAGCAGGAGCTAGTGAACAATGACATTACGGTAATCGGGGGCGGATTGGCCGGGGTATGTGCAGCCATCGCAGCAGCCCGACTGGGGCAAAAAGTGGCGCTGGTGCAGAACCGCCCCGTGCTCGGTGGCAACTCCAGCAGTGAGGTGCGTGTCTGGGTCTGCGGAGCAACTGCACATGGTACGAACCGATATGCACGCGAAACCGGTATTATGGGCGAGCTGTTCATCGAGAACCAGTACCGGAACCCCGAAGGCAATCCTTATGTATGGGATTTGGTTGTGCTGGAGGCCGTCAAAGCTGAAGCGAATATTTCACTCTATCTAAATACAGATATTCATGAGGTAATGGCTGAAGGCCCGGAGCATGACCGGACGATCACCGCCGTGGTGGGCTGGATGATGGCCTCGGAGCGGCGGATCACGTTCAAGAGCAGCCTGTATCTGGACTGTACAGGCGATGGATTGATCGGCTTTCTGGCCGGGGCCACATTCGCCCTCGGCCGGGAAGCACGCAGTGAATACGGCGAGGAGTGGGCTCCTGAAATTGCGGACGGGATTACGCTTGGCAGTACCATTCTCTTTTATACGAAGGATACGGGGGTACCGGTAAACTTTGTTCCGCCTTCCTTTGCCAAGGATATCTCGGAGACCACGATTCCGCTCCGCCGGGTTATTAAAAGCGGCGACTCCGGCTGCCACTACTGGTGGATTGAGTGGGGCGGCGAGCACGACACGGTGCATGACAATGAAATGATCCGTGACGAGCTGTGGTCGGTCATCTACGGCATTTGGGACTATATCAAAAATTCCGGCAAGTTCGGCGCGGAGAACATGACGCTGGAATGGGTCGGCTCCCTGCCCGGCAAACGTGAATACCGGAGGTTCACCGGCGACTACGTGCTGAACCAGAATGATATTATCGCCCAGCGCGGGTTCGCGGATGGGGTGGCCTTTGGCGGCTGGTCGATCGACCTCCATCCCCCGCAGGGGATGTACGCCGATGCCAGCGGCTCAAAGCATATGCATGCGGACGGGGTGTACCACATCCCCTTCCGATCCCTGTATTCCGTAAATGTGCGGAATATGCTCATGGCCGGGCGCAATATCAGCGCCACCCATGTCGCCTTCGGCACGACGCGGGTGATGGCAACTTGCGCCGTCATCGGCGAAGCCGCCGGCACCGGGGCGGCGCTCGCCAGCCTCCTAGGCCTTACGCCGCGCGAGCTGCAAGCGCGGCACCTGCCGGAGCTGCGGCAGACGCTGCTGCGGCAGGACGCTTCGATCATCGGCCTGCAGAGCAGCGATGAAGCAGATCTGGCCCGGAAGGCGCGGGTAAGCGCCTCTAGCGCGCGCTGCGCGCTCGGGCTGACGCAGCCGGGCGAAGCCTGGCCGCTGCGCAGCGATGTTGCCGTGCTATTCCCGGCAGACCCGGGAATCCACGGCTTTGAGCTGCTGCTGGACGCGGAGCAGGCAGCGGAAGTGACAGCCGAGCTGTGGGACACCGGCCGCGGGGAGAATTACGTGCCGCATACCTTGCGGGCACGGGCAACGGCACCTGCCGGAACCGGGCGGCGGCAGTGGGTTGCCTTCGATCTGCAGTGGCAGCCGGAGGTGCCGCAGAACGCTTTTGTAATCATCAAGGCGAACCCTGCGGTCAGCCTTCATCATTCGCTGGAGCCGCACAGCGGCGTGCTGGTCTTCTTCAAGGATGAGCACCCGCAGATCTCGAAGGATCTGGAGGACCACTCGACGGATCAGCTCATCGTCCTCTGGAAGATGAAGGGCCAGGCCAGGCGGCCGTTCTGCTTCCGGATCAGCTCACCGACGGCGGCGTTCGCGGCGGACAAAGCGGTGAACGGCTATCACCGCCCGTTCGGCGGTCCGCAGCAGTGGATGTCGGAGCCGATCACGGCCGGTAAGCCGGAATGGCTGCAGCTGGAATGGGATACAGAGCAGAGTATTGCCGAGATTCATCTGACCTTCAACGATGATGTGAACGAAGATCTGGTGAATCTGCACCATCACCGCACCCCTTTTACGGTCATCCCCGAGCTGGTCCGTGATTACCGGGTGGAAGCCCAGGGTGCTGGCGGACAGTGGACGGAGATTGCTGGCGGCACCGGCAACCGCAAACGCAAAGTAATCCATCTGTTGCCGGAACCTGTGCAGGCACAGCGTATAAGAGTCCTCATAGACGCAACCAACGGAAGCCGGCACGCGGAGCTAATCGAGATCCGGGCGTATGAGGAAGCTCACTAAACCTTCAATCTGCGGCAGCTGCTAAGTAGTAACAGAAACATTGATTTACTGGAGCATGCTGAGCACGAGGGAAAGTCTAATTTACTGGAAACCAAGTACGCGGCTAATAGCTAGGTGGAAAAAGGATCACTAATTCTGAGGTATACATGCACTTCAGCATGCTAGGTGGAAAAAGGATCATTAATTCGCCTGTTGAACCCTCTTGCCGGGTATTTGGTTAAAACAGGTCTACTTTTTCCACATAAAAGTCCAAAAAAGTTTATTTTCAACATATTAAGTTTACTTTTTCCATCTATTTCTCCGTTACTAGGACGGGAGGCTTGAATACGTGAGATTCACTTTAAGAGTTTCGAGGGGCTTTCCGGGGGGCGGGGGGTGCAGGTCCTTAGTTTGATTAAGTAAACGGACCCACATCTACGGGAATACAGAACAGAACGTGAACTTGAGCATGTCAGGCTCATACATGAGGAAAGCCTTATTATTCCATGCGATTCCTCAAATATCGCTATGCCTTCTCAAGTTCATTGAAATAAAACGAAGCCTCCGCTTTGCCCATAAGGCTATGCGGAGGCTTTTTCATACGGCAATATATTAATGGTTCTGCGTAATTACCGGTGATATCTGTTAGCTTACACATCTACGTCCATACGGACATCAACTGTATACATTGGGTAGCTACTTAACGGATTGCCAGCTGCTCTACTTCTTCGCAAGATGCACCTTCAGCAGCTTGCCCTTCACTGTTGTGTCCTTCATCGCCTGCAATACCAGCGACCCTTTGCCGTTCAGAATATCCACGTAGGTAACATTATCCTGGATCGTGATGATCCCGATGTCTTCAGCGGTGATCCCTTCCAGCTTGGCAATGGTGCCGACGAAATCAACAGCTCTCAGCTTCTTTTTCTTGCCTCCGTTGAAATAGAGCTTCATGATGTCCTGGTTCATGACCTCAGTTTTGCCCTTCTTGCGGACCTGCTGTTTGCCCAGCTTCTCGTCAAAAGCAGGCTTGGCATAAGCCACGGCATCCTCCGAAGGAGCTTTCATCACCGGCAGGCTGAAGCCGATATAGCTCTCAATGTCTTTCACCCATTTGTGCTCGTTCGGTGTAGCGAGGGTGATGGCTTTGCCGCTTTTGCCTGCACGTGCGGTGCGTCCGGTACGGTGTACGTAGCTCTCTTTTTCCATCGGAATATCGTAGTTGATCACATGGGTGATGTTCTCAATATCAATGCCGCGTGCGGCTACGTCAGTAGCGATCAGATAGCGGAACTGGCCCCGTTTAAAAGCGTTCATCACCTCAAAGCGCTCGTCCTGCATCATGCCTCCGTGAATTTTGTCCACCGGGTACTCCAGATCGGCCATCCCCCGGAACAGCGCGTTCACCTGATCCTGTGTCCGGCAAAAAATAATGCAGCTGTCCGGGTTCTCCACCGTAAGCAAGTCGCATAAGAGGCCAAACTTCGCAGCTTGTCTCACTTCAATCAGTGCATGCTCAATCGTCGCTGTCGTGATGCCGCTGGCTTCAATCTCAATGTCCACCGGCTCCGTCATATATTTACGGCACAGGTTCTTCACTGCATCCGGCAATGTGGCGGAAAATAACATTGTAACGCGATCACGGGGCAGCTTCTGGATAATCTGCTCGATCTGCTCAATAAAGCCCATGCTCAGCATCTCATCCGCTTCATCGATCACCAGATATTTAATCCGGTTCAGCGGCAGCGTACCGCGCTCGATATGGTCAAACACCCGTCCCGGAGTGCCTACGACGACATGTGTTTTTTGCGTAAGTTCAATCTTCTGCGGCGCAAAGGGCTGCTTGCCAAACAATGCGACCGCCTTGATCCGCTTGAAGCGGCCAATATTGGTGATATCCTCTTTGACCTGTGCTGCCAGCTCGCGCGTCGGCGTCAGCACCAGAGCCTGGGGCTTGTTCTCCGCCCAATCCACCAGCTCGCAGAGCGGGATGCCGAACGATGCGGTTTTGCCGCTGCCGGTCTGTGATTTAACAATCAAATCCTGACCTTTCAGGGCTACAGGAATGACCTTACTCTGGACCTCAGTCGGCTCCAGATAGTTCAGTACGTCCAGCGCGCGGATAATCTCTTCATTCAAACCATAATCTCTAAATTGCAATTCACTCATGTAGTTGTTATTCCTTCCATATTGTGCATTCTATTATTATAACAGCTTCTGGCCCCCTTGATTCCATTCCTTATAAAATTGCTCTAAAAAGCTCAGCATGAACCCATGCCGTTCCTCCGCCAGCTTGCGTCCGTAGGCAGTATTCATCAAATCCTTCAATTTCAGCAGCTTTTCGTAGAAATGATTGACCGCCGTACCTTTGGAATAGTCGCGGTACTCCTTCTGGAGAGACTCATCACGCGGAGGAATCTCCGGATCATAGACCGGGCGGCCTTTAGCCCCTGAAAAAACCATCACCCGTGTAATCCCGATGGCACCCAGTGCATCCAGCCGGTCTGCATCCTGTACTACCTGTCCTTCGAGTGTGGACATGGGTTCGCCTCCGCCGCCGCTGAAGGACATCGTTTCAATAATCTGCATGATGTGCCCGCTCTGTTCCTCATCGTTCAAATGCTTCTTCAACCAGTTATGTACTTTATTTAGGCCCGCTTCTTTGGACGGGTTCAGCTTCTCATCCGCCACATCATGCAGCAGCGCGGCTACTGTGCAGATAAACACATCCGCATTCTCCATCTCCGCGATCAGCGCCGCCGTGTTGCGCACACGGTCCGTGTGGAACCAGTCATGGCCGGTTTTATCCTGTCCCAGCTGCTCTTTGGCAAAGTTCTCGGCCTCGGCAATGATTTGTGTATCCTCCATAAATGATTCTCCCTTGTTATTGAAGTTATTATTCGATATAATGTGCAGTAATCCAGCCTTGAAGGGACATGATTCGCATGAATAGCATAACCATCATACTGAATCAGCTTCATCATCACAAGCAGCGTTAGCACTCCTGAACATTTTTCAGGGAGGGCTGACGCTTTTCGCGTTTGGCCTCCCTGCCGCATATCAAGCGCGCGGGACCAAAAGGTCCGGCGCGTTTTTTGTTTACAATGGGCAATACACAAAAAATAATAAGGAGCTGCTAAACATGCAGAATGTTAAAGGTACCTATGATTATTTCGGCCGGGAGCAGTCCATCCGCCAAAAAGTCCGCTCCACGCTAACCGAACTGTTTGAGCTGTATGATTTTGAGTCGATGGATACAACCCTGCTCAATGAGCTGGAGCTGCTGACCTCCAAATATGCGGGAGGTGACGAGATTCTCCGCGAGATGTATCAGTTGACCGACCAGGGCGGCCGCCAGCTGGGGCTGCGCTACGATCTGACCATTCCCTTTGCCAAGGTGATCGCCCTGAATCCGGGCATGGAGTTCCCATATAAACGCTATGAGATCGGCAAGGTGTTCCGGGATGGACCGGTCAAAAAAGGCCGATTGCGCGAATTCCTGCAATGCGACGCCGATGTGGTGGGCATCGCCGGCCCGCAGGGAGAAGCAGAGCTGATGCAGCTCGCAGCGGAGGCCTTCCGCAGACTAGAGATTCCTGTCATCCTGAAATGGAACAACCGGCGCTTCCTTGGCGAGATACTGGAAGCAACTGGAGTTCCGCTTGAAGATCACCTGTCCGTGATGCTGACACTCGATAAGCTCGCCAAAATCGGCAGCACCGGGGTACTTGCGGAGCTTATGGAGAAAGGACTGACTCCGGCTGCTACAGGCAAGCTTAAAGAACTGCTGGACATGGATGCCCCTTCATTGGATGAGCTTGCGGTAAAATATGAGCTAGACGGACAGCCAGGCCTGCTGGAGGTGCTGGCCTTGCAGCAACTGATCGCAGGAATCGGACTTGCGGAGATCTGCGTCTTCGATCCTTTTCTGTCCCGCGGCCTGTCGTTCTACACGGGTACCGTTTATGAAATCTTCGACGCTTCCGGTGCCTATACTTCCAGTCTTGGCGGTGGAGGAAGGTATGACTCTATTATTGGCAAGCTTGTGGGACGAGATGACATCGAATATCCTACAGTGGGCATCTCCTTCGGCATGGAGTCGATTATGGCGTTGCTGGGAGAACGGCCTATCCGGGAAGAAGCTTCAGGGGTACTGGTTATACCGATCGGGGAAGTTATGCCGCAGGCGTTGACTGCCGCCGCAGCACTTCGCGCTGCAGGCATCCGCACTGCCGTGGATACCGGTAAACGCAAGCTGAAGAAAACACTGGCCGCAGCGAATACGAAGGGCATCCGCTACGTTATACTGATCGGAGAAAGCGAAGCTGCTGACGGCAAGCTCCGGCTTAAAGATATGTCGCAGCAAAGCGAAGAGCTGGTCACAGTAGAAGCGGCAATTGCACAGATTGCCGAATAACCGGAGCGTCCAGCGGACGATCTGGAGCGGCCGTACGTGAGGAATACCACCGCAAGGGCATTGGCAAGGAGCTGGTGAACGTGTTGAGCAGACAATTGGGTAGGAGGCAATGCTGTTGTTATCTGCCCCGAACGCGATGAATTATTATCCGAAGCTGGAGTTAGCAGAATCTAATATTGCCTTCTTTCATGACGAATTTAACCTTTCGAAGATTGTCTATATTGGCAAGTGGATCTCCTTCAATAACAAATAGATCAGCCTTCTTAGCAGTTTGGATAGTCCCAATCTCGTGAGACAGATTACATATCTTTGCACCGACTGAAGTTGCCGCTACAATTATTTGCATCGGTGTGAGACCAGCGTCGCCTAATAAGCGGATTTCTTCCCATGGCATTCCTAACCTATACCATGGTTTTTCTTCTTCAACAAAGTCATCACCCAAGCCGATCTCCCCACCCGCCTGGACAAACCTTCGGACATTGTCCAGCCCTTGTTTTAAAAGAGGGGCTCCAAATTTGTCTTGAAACATCTTTAATACAGTGAGTGTAGGTACTATTCGAACGTTTTTTTCTACCATCTGACGTATCAAGTCATCATCTAAACGGTCATAGATCATGTGTGCAGCATCGTGAATTCCCGAACTCACTAGAATCCGGAGATTTTTGGCGTTGGTTACATGAGCAGACACATGGGCTCCCATTTCCCTAGCTTCCTTACAAATGGTTTCCAGAATCTCCTGATTAAGCTTAGGCAGGCCGAACGTACTGGGGTCATATCCATCTTCAAGAGCGGTCTTTATAAAGTGAATCCCTTTTTCTAATACCTCGCGAACCTTAAGCCTGGCTTCTTCCACATTTCCAACACCGATGGGTTCTTGCCCTCCATATCCCCCGGGAGCCGTAAAAACTTTACCTGACGTGATAAGTCTGGGAAAAAGCACACTATCCAGCCTGTTCGAATGTGCTATAACATCATCAATCGTTGCATTTGTAGTCATTCCCTCGTCGCGGATCGTAGTAATTCCCTCTTCAAAACATGCAGTTAAATACTCTTTATGGTACCCATGAAAAGGCTCATTCCGCAAAAATTTAAAGCTGGTGTGCGCATGTGTATGAATAAATCCTGGTAACATCACAAGTCCATTCAGGTCTATTTCTTTTACCTTTCCATTCTTAAACTGGGTATCCCGATATTCTGTTATGGTACCGAATCTACCGTTTACAACTTCTATTGTTGCATTTTTTATCGGCTGCCTACCCGTTCCATCGATTAAAGTCACGTTTGTTAGTAACAATGTTTCGTTTCTCATGGTAGAGTAACTCCTCAGTGAAGATTGTTTGTCATCCAGAGAAAGTATATTACACAATAATTACTAGACGAAGATACTATTTCGTTATAATTCGTTTTTTACTTACTTTTAAATCTACTCTTTTCCATGTCCACGAATGAATTTAGTATCGACCGATACCACCTCATACTCACATAAACAAGCCGCATCGGCAGAAATCCGATGCGGCTGTTTGCTGTCTACTTTTTACCATAGACGATTTTTTTGATGCTGTCGCAGGACAGGCAGAACTGTTCTGCCAGCTCCTGGGTGGTGAGGCCTGAGGAATACTGCTTCCTAATTTCTTTATTACGGTTGGAGAGATACGTTCTGCCGCCGGAGTGCTCACCCCATTTGGCCCGTTGCCCTTCCGGTTTAGGCACATACAGCATTCCGCCGTGCATATATTTCTGGATTTCCTTCAGTAACTTTTCCGGTAGTACAATATCTGCATTTACATATTTCATGGTAGCTCCGCTCCTTAAAATTAATGAACTTTTTAAGGTAGCAAAGTCTACTGTACAAACAACGATTCCCTATCCATGAATCAAAGCGGCGTCTTACCTTCAGCTCTATACAAACAACCGCTGTTGTTGTTCATCCGTAGACTTTGCATAGAGCTGAACCCTAATCTTCTCATCCAATACCCTCCTCTCCTTAACCCTAGGCATTATAACTGAATACCTTTTCCTTATACTACCATTGATTGGGTTAAGAAAAAAAGGGTAGCGTCTCCTGCTTTCAGTTCCGGGCATGCCGCTTCACATAGCGCTCCCGGTAATCCTTGGGGCTTCTGCCGCTGTATTTCTTGAAGGCGCTGCAGAAACCGGTGAAGCTGGAATAGCCGGTAAACATGGCAATATCGGTCAGCTTCAGCTTATTTTCCTGCAGCAGCTGCTCGGCCTCGGCCATCCGCAGTCTTGTAACATAATCGTCCATGGGAATGCCGACATGCTGCTTGAACAGCCCCGACAAATACGTCTCATTGAAATGAAATCGCTCTGCCAGGGACGAAAGATCCTGCTCGCAGCAAAAGTGCTCCCCAATATCTTTTCGGACTGCCTCGATCATATGCCGGCCGCTGGATAAGCGGATCTTCTGCACTTCATCCATCACAAGCAGCGCCAGTTCTTCAATCTTCTCCCGTATCCCTTCACGCGACTGGTAATCGGCAATGCTAATCTGGCATTTCCATAAGTACTTCTGCACTGCAGAGCTGCCAAGCTCGAACTTTTGGGCAATCGAACTGAATACCAGAAGCAGACGCAGCGCCAGAAAGGTAAATACAAACATGGGTGCATCCCTTTCGCTGTTGAAAAGAGCATCAAGGTGCATTCGGAAGGCATTCATGTCCATATTTTCGATCACTCGGGCCAGCATCCTTTCCACCTCAGGCGTAAAAAACTGCATCAGCTCCCGTACCTGTCTGCTTTCACCTTCCGCTTCCCTGTAATTGGGACTCTGGTTCCAAGAGAGCATACATGAGGTATAAGCATTCTTTAACCGCTTCAGCCCCTTCACTTGCTCTCCAATCCCTGCTGCACATTCCAGCCTCAGATTACTGGCAGTACTCTGCTTCAGTTCCTCTATGAACCGATGTGTTTTATGGGACTGCTCCGGTCCTGATTTCAAAATAACGAGAAAGTACATCAGCGCAGAGTTAAATTCATCTCTGAACGGATAGATTCCCTTCCACCCGGAGGACGTCTCCCGGCAGAGCTTCTGAAACGCCAGCTTCAGCAGGGCCTTCCACTCCTGGCGGTCTGTCCCTTTTTCTGAGGGCACTTTGATCTCCAGGGCGGCAATCTGCAGATTCAAATCATTTGCTGTCAACGGATTCAGCTGCAGTTGCTGCAGACGTTCTCTAATAACGGCCATACTATTCCATTCATCCTTGATTAACTGCAGTAAAAAGCTCTCCTGCAACAGCTGCAGCGCTTCATTCCCGCTTGACGCTTCCGAGGCAATCCGGGGACCCAATACTTCCCAATCCACTTTGCCGTTGATGCTGCTGCGGATTCCTTCACCATCTACAAGCATGCTCTCAAATATGATCCTCACTCCTTGGTATCAGTATGGACCAATAACCTGAGATGTATTGCTGTTCCCTGTTCAAAAAAACAAAAAAAGGACCCCGCCGGAGACCGGCGGGGCCAAAGATTATATTAAAGGGGGGTTATGAAATCAATATATACCCGCAAGCTTAAATCCAGATGAAAGTAAGGTAAAGATTGCATTAAACCGCTTAAATCTTGAATTTCTCCACTAATCCCTGCAGTTCTTTTGCACTTTGCGTATTCTCATCGGCCATCGTTGCTTCATGCAAGGTTTTCTCTACGATATCTGCCGTTTTCTCAGCAATATCCTGCACGCCGATGGCCCCTTCATTTACAGTAGCCGCAACTTCATTAATCGCAATCGCTACACTGGACACGGTCTCACTCAAGTGGTCGGCGGCTTCTCCGAACTGATTCATCAGCTCGTCAATAGCAGAAGCGTCACTGTTATATTGCTCACTGACTTCTGCAAGACGCTCATAATCTCCCAAAACATTATGATCGATAAACTCAAGTATAGCCTCGGAATTGTCCTTCATTTGCTCGACAGAAGAATATACATTCTTGACAACTCCTTGAATACCTGCCGCTGTTTCGGAGGACTTCTCGGCCAGCTTGCGGATCTCGCCCGCTACCACAGCGAATCCCCGCCCTGCTTCTCCGGCCCGTGCCGCCTCAATCGCAGCATTAAGTGCTAGCAGATTGGTCTGGCTGGTAATAGAGAGAATGGTGTCCGCCAGTACGTTGATTTCATGAATCGAGCCTGACTGCTTAATGGCCTTCTCCATCTCCACACGCACGGATTCATAGATCCGTTTGGCATTGTCTATAGACTCAGTGGCGTCATGCTGCAGCGCAAGCGCCCGCTCGGTAATCTGACCGGACACACCGGCACCTTCCTTAACACGCCCCGAAATGCTGCGGACATTACTCTCGATCTCATGAATAGCTGCCGACATTTCCTGCGTAGAGGCTGCGGTTTCTTCCATCCCCGCCGACAACTGCTCTGTTGTAGCCGAATTATCATGGGCATTCTCCCGTACGTCATCGGACAGCTTCTCCAGCATCTCCGCATTGTCCAGCACCTTTGCGGAAATGGTAACCAGGCTGCCGGCCATTTCCCTCAGCACCGACCGGGTATGGAACATCGCTTTGGCGATGGTTCCGGTTTCGTCTTTATTTTTCAACAGATACTCGTATTGCGAGTCGTATTTAAGATCCAGCTCCGCGGTGCGGTTAATCATTTCTGTCAGCTTAATGATCGGCGAAGAGATCCGGGTAGCCACAGTGATTCCCACGAGCAAGGTCAGCAGCAGACACCCGATACCCAATAAGATAATATAGTTCGTCATGTTGTCAACAGGCTTCATAATCTCGCCAAGATCACCTGTCAGCACCAGTGTCCAATTCGTTACCGGCAGAACGGTAAAGGCAGCTTTTTTCTCAGCACCCTTGTAGGTATATTGAACGTTGCCGTCTGCAACCTTCTCACCAGCTTTGATCTTTTCTACCACTGCTTTGATCTGAGCATTCTCTATCGCTGTTCCGATCTTGGTTTCATCGGGATGAAACAGGATGTTCCCGGTCTCATCCACAAGGTAGGCGTAGGAGGAGGGCGCATTGGCCACCTTGGCATCAGACAAATATTTAATGATACTATTCGCATTCACTGCGGATGCCACGAAACCGATCATCTTGCCGCCACTCGTTACAGGATGTACAAATGCCAGAACATAGGCCCCTGTTGACTTGGATTTCAGCGTTTCACTGATTACAGGTCCGGCGGTCTTCATCACATTCTTGGTGTAGTTTCTTTCACTGAAGTCTGTTCCGACCAGCTTAGTATCACTATCTGCTATCCCGATCCCCTTCATGTTGGCCACGAACATATGCTCCAGATTGCCTGCATCCTTCACTATCTTTTGAAGTTTGGTATTCACCTCAGCCTGCAGCGGGTCCCCCGTACGGGCCAAATTGCCGTCTTCCGATTTCAGCAGCAGCTCAGCGATTTCCGATTCACCTGCAACGAGCTCCATATTTCGCTTTTCTTTGTCAATCATCGCTTCAATGGTCTGTGCTTTGTTTGTGTTCACCTGCGCCATTGCAGTATCGGTCAGATTCAGAATAGTCTTAGTAGATTTACTGTACGTAAAAACCCCCATTAATAACGTAGAAATCAGTGTAACGACGATCATCAAAACCGAAAGCTTCATCCGAATCTTCATTTTTCTCTACATCCTTTCGCCCTAATCTATATGACTATTTGTTTCCAACCCTGAAGCAGTAACATTTATTACAATAACTATCGGATTCAAGACACAAATAGTTAATATTTCTTGGAGATTAATAGGGAATAATCTCGAAATTTGTCGAATTTTTAGATAAAATTTTAGGTCTTTAGTCATAAGGATATAAAGCCTTGAGTATTAAAGACAGTGCATCTTACCTATTATCTCTGGTTGAACGCAAACAAGCACCTTGGACACGGAAGTTCTCCGGCTTAGAGGCTTATTGATCACGGGTATTCAAACCATACTGTTGGCTACCCCTACCACAACTCAGGATAGTATCAGGACAATATTCCCCCAAAGCAGTAATTTTTCCGGAGCAGCAAATCCTCTCCAATCCTTGTCCCTTCATCTGTACCGATACATTTGATGATTATACATGAAAACTTTCATTTTGGAATGAAAAAAATCAGAAAAACGAGGGTGTCCCAAAAGCCATGAAATGGCTGCTGGGACATCCCCCTTTGTTTTACGAGGATGTACGTAGACGCTCGTGTGGACGCTCCGCGAACGGACCGTTGTTCCAATCGCTGTTGTCTCCAGATTTTATTTATTCCCCTAAGCGGTGAAAATCCGGAGACAAAGGCGACCGCTGCCGCTTTTCCACAATCAGTCCGTCCTCTCCGCTGTTTAAGCGGAAAATGTTACTACAATCCTTCTAAAATCACAAAAAAAGAAATCGCTCTTTGGTAAAATGGAGGTACCACCCAACCATTTCAAAAGGAGCGATTTCTTTGTACATTCAATATACCATGGACCAACTTTGTCTGCCAATGGATTTAGAAGAGGACATTCCCCCTAACCACCTCGTTCGTGTCGTTAACTCAGCCGTCAATCGGCTGGACGACACCATCTTTGACGCAGCTTACCCTGGCGGTGGCCGCGACAGCTATCACCCTAAAATGCTCACCAAAGTCATCATCTACGCCTACACTCAGCGCATGTATTCTTCTCGCCAAATCGCCAAAGTGGTGCGGGAAAACATCCCGTTCATGTGGCTGGCCGGACGGCAGCGCCCGGACTTCCGCACCATAAACCGCTTCCGTTCACAGCGGATGAAAGATGTTCTTGAAACGCTATTCACCGCCGTCCTTCAATTTCTGGCGGACGAAAAATACGTCTCCCTGGACCATTATTTTGTGGACGGCACGAAGATTGAAGCGAATGCAAATCGCTATACTTTCGTGTGGGGCAAAGCCGTCAGTAAACATAAAGCTAAACTGCAAGAGAAAGTGCACGCGCTATTTGCCGACATTGAAGCCGCAGAGAAACAGGAAGAACAGGAAGACCACGGAAAAGACCTTGCCGAACTCGGCGAATGTTCAGAAATCAGCGGTGCGAAGCTCGAACAAGTGACCCGGGAGCTTGAAGCCCGGCTGCTGAACAAACCCAAAGACAAACCGCTGAAGAAAGCGATCCGGAAGCTTCGCAAGGACCTGCTTCCCCGGCTGCACAAGTACGAGCAGTACCAGAAGCAGCTCGGCGACCGAAACAGCTTCAGTAAGACCGATCCGGATGTAACCTTTATGCGAATGAAGGAAGATCACATGCGAAATGGTCAACTCAAACCCGGTTACAATGTACAGATCGGAACGGAAAACCAGTTTATCTTGGCATATAGCGTTCACCAAAGCAGGGCGGATACACGTTGCTTACAGCCGCATATGGAGAAGGTCAAACAGGTACTGGGAAGACTTCCACAAACGGTTATTGCGGACGCCGGCTACGGTAGTGAAGAAAACTATGCCTACTTGGAAAAAGAAGAAATCCAAGCCGTGGTGAAATACGGTAGCTATCATATAGAAAAGGGCAAGGCGTGGAGAGAAAACATCGGGAAATTCGAGAACTGGACATATGACGAAGTCGAAGATACGTGGACGTGTAAAGCCGGAACAAAACTTCGATTTCGTTATGAGAGTAAGAAAACATTAGATAGTGGATATGAACTCCGGCAACGCCATTACCGCAGTACCGGCTGTCAGGGTTGTCCCCTAAAAGCCGAATGTACAAAGGCTGCTGGAGATCGGGAAGTCACGGTGAGCCTCAAAGGGTTGAGGTATAAACACCAGGCTCGGCAACTTCTTCAAAGTGAAGAGGGATATCGATTGGCGGTTCGCCGAATGATTGAGCCCGAAAGTGTGTTTGGACAACTGAAAAACAACCGGGGATTCCGGCGATTTCTGCTTCGCGGCATGGAAAAAGTGACGCTTGAGGTCGGGTGGCTTTCGCTTGCTCATAATCTGCTAAAGCAAGCCGCTAATGACCAAAAACGTAGAGCAGCGATTCTCCAGTAACGGGAGAATCGCTGCTCTGCTGTCGTTTTACGGTTTTTTTTAAAAAAAGAACTGTCCCTTACGTAGAAAATTCTACTTATGAGACAGCCCCTTCGTATTATTAGGTCAACCAGAGATTACTGGTTGGCCTTTTTTAATGACCGCTTTACGATGGAAGTAGCCGGGAGAACGTGACAGCCCCTGGGGATAACCCCGAATAACAAACAGTTCTCCCACTACACCCTTCTACCATGTTTGAGCTGGTTGAGGCATCAGACCTCGTATCACACGCGAAGCTGTGGAGTAGGAACCATTGTGGGAATACCGGCGAATTCGAATGAGGAGGAGAAGATGAAACCCGTTATTGGCATGGATGTAGCCAAAGGAAAATCTGTTGCC
>NZ_LVWI01000080.1 GCF_001909055.1 Paenibacillus helianthi | reverse complement strand
ACTGTACCAGTTGCTCCAGACCTGTTCGTGTATTGGAGAATACACAATCTTTCCCCAGTTCAATTCCCCGAAAGTCAATGGCTCGGGCCACATGGGTTTCCTTAGCGATGTCTGCCCCTACGACAAGGGTCTTGTCGGAAATTCTCATAATCCGTTGATTCTGTTTCTTCGATTGTTTATACTTCATGTTGAGTGCCTCCTGCGCTGGAATTTGTTCTCTGGACGGAACGTTTCCCAGTATACAGCTGGCGCTTTTTTCATTCAAACCTCAAATTAATTCATTACAGGAATGGCTCCAATATACGATTGAATAAGATAGATGCTTCAACTTCTGAAGGATTTCCCTCAACCATAAGCCTGAATTTAACATCTTTTTCACCGTCAAAGGAGGCTGCTGTAGTATCTATCACCTCAAGTTTCCTAAAATTCTCCTCGGATTTTCCGAGTGCATCTCCAATGTCTATGCTTGTCCCCTGGCTACAAGCGACAGTTATAAATATTAAAATAAATGTGAGGACGATTAAGATAGAACGTTTCATCTATTTATTTCCCCTGTTTTTAGCCTACCTGCCAATTGCTTGGAACGCTCCATTAATTACTCATTCATACAATACCACATATTGGAATTATCCTGCCCGTTTAGCTCATTGCGATTCCCGGCAGTTTATTATTCTTTAACACCTGCCACCTGCCACCTGCCGCAGTCATCCGTCCGCAGAATCCCCCGCACAAAGGCTTCTGTCGTCATCTGATAGCGGCTCCAGCGCAAACAGCCTTCACTTTCCCATGGGGAGAAATGAAGGCTGTATATCCGTCGTCCTTTAACGCCTAATTCTTATTGCCCGAATCCGACCCGTGGACGTTCTCGTTCTTTGGTCTCTACAACTACAGCTCGGATCGAGGTAATCGGAATGTACAACACCTGATACTCCGTACGGTACTTCACGAACCGCTCATCCATTTCTTCCAGAATGCCGCCGCTGACACTAGAACCATCCAGAAAATTCACGGTAACCTCTTGACCTTGCAAAGCTTCCAGCATTTCAGAATCCGCTCCTCTGCTTACAGTTTGGTAATCACTTTGTCGATTATGCCGTATTCCAGCGCCTCCTGGGCCGACAGGAAATAATCCCGGTCCATATCCTTCGCTACCTTCTCTGCCGGCTGGCCGGTGCGCTCCGCACTGATCTGCACAATCTTCTCCCTAATCTGCAGGATACGGCGGGCACTGATGGCAATGTCACTGGCTTGGCCCTGTGCGCCGCCATGCGGTTGATGAATCATAATCTCGCTGTTTGGCAGCGCGTACCGTTTGCCGGTAGCTCCGGCCAGCAGCAGAAGTGAAGCAAACGAAGCCGCAAATCCAGTGCATATCGTACTGACCTGCGGTTTGATTACCTGCATCGTATCATAAATGCCGAAGCCTGCGGTAGTCGAACCTCCCGGGCTGTTGATATACATCTGGATATCCTTATCCGGCTCATCTGCCGCCAGGAAGAGCAGTTGGGCGATGATGCTGTTCGCCAGCTGATCATCGATGGCCGCACCTACGAACACAATCCGGTCCTTCAGCAGCCGGGAATAAATGTCGTAGGACCGCTCACCTCTGCTTGTTTGTTCAATGACATAAGGAATAATGCTCATGTCCACTCCTCCTTGGATAGTTTTAATTTCATACCCTGTAAACGGATGGAGTCCTGCAAAGGATACGGTTTCTATCTTTTTAAAATAACCGCGAAGGCAACGTATCCTTTACATTGTGCCGATCGTTTATATAATAGAGGCAACAGAAAACGCAGGATGACCCAAAAGGAGATGATTACAAGTGTCGACCCTTGTACCGTTCAGCACCGGAAAATCAACGGATGAAATGCTGCCGCTTCGGGACGCTCTGTTCCGGTATTGTCTGTCTTTGACTAGATCCAGCCTTGAGGCCGAGGATTTGGCCCAGGATACCTGGACCAAATCCCTGGCTTATGCCAAATTTGCAGACAATCCGAATCCCGAAGCACTGCTGCTGCGGATTGCCAAAAATACATGGATTGATGTGATACGGCGCAAAGCATCAATGGGACGGGCTTTGGAGCGTACTCAAGCATTCATATCGTCAAGCGTAGATCAGAGTCCAGGCCAATCGCCAGGGGAAGCGCGGTCTGGGATCGAGCTGGCTTTTCAGGCGATTATCCGGCATTTATCTCCGCTGCAAAGAACAGTATTCGTGATGCGCGATGTTCTGGACTATTCAGCGGATGAAACCGCAGAGAGGCTGGAAACCACTGTAGGAGCCGTCAAAGCGGCCCTGCACCGGGCGCGTCAGGCACTCGGAGCCGTCCGCAAAGAACTCGCAGATGACGAGGGTCCAGCGCGGACGCAGGACCTGGATTTCCGGATTCTGCTTCAGGCGCTGGCAGAGTCCTATGAAAAAGGCCAGCTGCCTGTGATGCTGGAGCTGCTTCGCCAGGAGATTAAGTCGGAGATGACGATGGCGGTCGGTACTGGCACAGTGCAGGCACTGCATACAGGCGGGAGAGGTTCCTGGCCTTACATGGAGACTGGCAGCATGACAGATCTGCGGATGGCTGCGTAATCCTTACAAAACTAAGTTTACGGTTCCGGAGCCAGTTTTGTACGGAGACTATTCCAGGAAGCGTTGCCCACAAACTTTAGGAGTGAAAATATTGAGGAACATACTTGTACTCGGGGGAACCCGCTTTTTTGGCAAACGGTTAGTGGAGCGCCTGCTCCGGGATGCAGATACCACGGTTACCATTCTGACACGTGGCCTGACGGAGGATGGCTTTGGCCGCAGCGTGAACCGGTTGAATGTGAACCGCACGGATACGGAAGCACTTGCTGAAGCTGTTGGAGATACCGTCTGGGATGTAGTTTATGACAACATCTGCTATTCCCCGGATGAGGCCGCTGCGGCCAGCCATATATTCGCAAATACGGCTAAGCGATATATTCTGACCTCCAGCCTATCCGTGTATGATCCAAGATCTGAAATTCTCCGCGAAGCAGACTTTGATCCGGAATCTTATCCGCTGCGGCTGGGCCCAAAGGATGATTACAGCTATCAGGAGGGCAAAAGACTGGCTGAAACGGTCCTCTTAAGGCAAACAGCTTTTCCCGTGGCAGCAGTCCGGTTTCCGATCGTGCTCGGGACGGATGATTATACGAAGCGGCTGCATTTTCATATTGAGCATGTGCAGGAAGGACAGCCCATCGGGGTGCCCAATCCGCAAGCGCTGATCTCGTTCATCCGTTCTGATGAGGCGGCTGATTTCTTGTATTGGCTAGGCTTCTCACCACTGACAGGACCCGTGAACGCATGCTCGGACGGGACGCTTACCATCGGGAATATCCTCTCCATCATCGGGCAGGCAACCGGACAACAGGCGGAGGTTCAGAGCGAAACGGCCGACAAAGATAGGTCTCCGTTTGGCATCCGGGAATCCTGGTACATGGATACAGCAAAAGCCCGCAAGGCGGGCTTCCCGTTTCTGAAGCTTGCAGAGTGGTTCCCGGAGCTGGTCCTGGAACTGGTAAGTGAACGTAATGCCTCACTCGGCCATCGCGAGTAGCTGGCTTGATGCCTCCACATTCTCTGCTCTGGATTTTTCATCCATAATTATTAACCGACCGACCGGGGCTTCTGCTCCGGTCTCTTCTTCGATTTTGAACACATGAATCTCCCGGAACAAATGCTGTGAAATTTCATTGATCTCCACCGCTTGCCGGGCAATGTCACGGATCGCTTGATCCTGCTGGGTGCTGGAGGCATTGACCTCCTGCACACCTGCAGCAGTCTGTTCAGCCACTGCAGCTACGGAATGTACAGAATCTGCCAGCCGGGTGTTGATCTTCCGGGTCTGCTCCACCTTCTGGTGAATTTGTCCAATCTGGTGGCTGATACCGGTAATGGATTCGTCAATGGCCTCGAAAGAAGCAAGAGTCTGTTCCACCTGGTGGTCCTGCTGCTCCAGGCTTTTTTGGGTTTCCAGCATATATTCCTGAACATCCGCCATACTGTCCTGCAGATCGCCAATCATCCGGCTGATATGGATAGAGGATTCGTTCGTCTGTACGGATAAGTGCCGTACCTCATCGGCGATGACGGCAAAACCTTTGCCCGACGCCCCTGCCCGGGCTGCCTCAATGGCGGCGTTCAGGGACAGGATATTCGTCTGCTTGGAAATTTCCGTAATGGACCGGGTGATTCGAGAAATATCACCGGACTGCTGAACGAGCTTGTCCAGTGCTTCATACACCTTAGTGATGGATGCACGGGAATGATAAGAAGTCTGCCGGAGAGCAGTTACCGTCTCCGAGCCTTTGCGTGTATTCTGATTCGCCGCTTCGCTGGTTAAGAGCATCCCATCGGTGTAATCCGTAATCTCATGAACCCCGAGCTCCAGCTCCTCCAGCAGCAATGTGCTATGTTCAGATTGTTCCGCCTGCTGCCCCGCCCCGACGGATATTTCCTGGATCGTATGGAGAATTTCCTGATTGGTATGGGCAGTGATGACAGATGACTGCTGGAAGGAATGTGAATAATCTGCAAGGGAAGAAGCCGCAGTCATCGTCTGCCGCAGCATATCGCGGACCCGGCACACCATATGGTCGAAATGGTGGCTCAACCGTCCAAGCTCATCATGATAGGGTGAGTTAATCTGCTGCCGCAAATCACCATCCGCAATCTCCCGCAGGGCTGCCTGAAGCTTGCTGACCGGGGTTACGAAAGAACGGATCAGCAGCCAGCCAAGCAGCAGCGTGAACAGGAACACCCCGGCTGCTGCATAAATGATGATGGAAATCGTGTCCTCCAGCATGTGAAAAGAATGATTCTGTGCCTGCTCGGCGTTATCCGCAGCTGCTGCATACAGCTTGCCGTTCGTCTCCAGCATAGATTGGCTAAGTGCCAGCGCCTTCGTATGTAAGTTATCTATTTGTTCCAGAACCGCTAACGGGTCAAGACTGTTGTCACCCATAGTCTGAATCAGTTGATCAAAAATCCCGTTATATTCTCCAGCCTGGGTTCGCAGCAGTCCCAGGATCGGGGAGGCGGGTGTATCTGTCTCAAATTTAAGTTTGGCCAATTCAGCGGTAAGTTGCTGCTGCTTGTCCTTAAAATCATCAGCCAGTTCCAGATCACTTGATTCGGCAAGTGCTGTCTCTGCACGGTTCAGCTCCTGCAGCAACTGGGTAACCGTTGAGACGGTAATCCGTTTTTCCATCTCAGTCTTTTGCTTTTCCATGGAATGCTCCACTTGCCCGATCTTATTCCCTTGGTACAGGGCCACCCCCAGAAAAATAAGCGTAATGGCGGAGAAACTTAAAATCAGCTTCCATTTCATAGAAAAGTGCAGCCGTTGTCCCTTCAAGCGAATCATCCCTTCATATCAAGCTTCAAAATACAATAGGTATATTTTACTAACACACTCATTGTAGAAGCTGGATATTAACTGCTCTCCTAACTTTTGTATGGGAATCGTAAAGAAATTGTTGCGAAAATGTTAACAGAAGGGCGCTTGCAGCGATTGCTATATAACCGCGATCCGGTTCAAAAAGCGGTTCATGAGCAGCGGCAGCGAGATGAGAATCGGCGGGTCATCCAGCCTGGGAGGATGGAGGGTCACCGGCTGATGCGGGACCAGAGAACCTGGTACGACATGGATCGGAGTCTTCGACCGGGTACGCAGTGTGGTATGCGGAAGCAGGAAATCCAGCGTGTGTGTTCCCCATGATATGGAGGTGGCAAGCAGGTAGTAGGTCCCGGGAGCCACATGTTCAAAGTGAAAATGCCCCAGGGAGGAGAGCAAGGTACCGTACAGCGGCAGTCCCTCGGGAATAGGTTTGGCGAAGAGGCCGATCAGAATCACCCCGTCAACAGGGGCCTCAGCAGATACCGTCCCGTGCACAGAAGAAGGCATCCGGCTGATCGGGTACGAAAAACTCCAATCCCGCAGCTTCCTTAACGAGCTCATCTGATCTCCGGCATATGGCACGGAATTGCGGAATTCCGCCGGAGACATCCCCACCCGGGCAGCAAAACGGGAAGTGAAGGTCCCGAGGCTCTGCTGGCCAATCTCCAGCGAAATATCACGGACCGTAAGGCCCGTGCGCAGCAGCATGTCCTTCGCCCGCTGCAGGCGGTGAGAGGACACATAGTACAGCGGGGACAGGCCAGTCCGCTCCTTAAAGATGCGTACAAAGTGATACGGGCTGTATCCGGCATAACGGGCCAGACGCTCCAGCGGAAGTTGATCATACATATGCTCATGAATGTAGGCAATAACTCCATCAATCTCTGCAAACCGCCCTGTCACCATAAGGTCCACCCTTCTTCGGGAAGATATTAAGAACGTATGTTCGCATAAATGATATCACAAATTTAAATGAATTGGAACCTTTCTGTTGCATCAGAACAAACTCACCCTATCGGGTGAATTCAGCATCTCATTGCCGCAGGTAACGGTATTGCTTCCAATTCAAGGGTATTTCTACCTCCAGTTCTGCCCGCTAGCCCGTTGACGGTTAGATCAGAGGTATTTCCTCTTAGGCCCGTTTAGTTCATTTCGTTTCCCCTGGTCCATTTCTTCACGCTATTCCTCTCACTTTTAATCACAGTTAATGCAACAAAAAAAGCAGGCTCCGGCTGTCCGGAAACCTGCCTGTCTTATTTGATGATTCTCTTTACATGCATGATCTATGCCTGCTCCGGTGTGCCCTCTTCCATATACACGGACTCCCATAGATGACCGTCGATGTCCTGAAAGCTCCAGCTGTACATAAAACCGTGGTCGATCGGGTCATTATACTTCTTGCCGCCTGCGGCCAGCGCCTTATCCACCAGTTCGTGCACCTCTTCCCTGCTGGATGCGGAGAATGCCAGAATCACTTCGGTGTGGCTGGAGGTGTCGACAATTTCTTTGGAAACAAAGGTTTTGAAGAATTCTTTAGTCAGCAGCATGACAAACGTAATGTCGTTGAGAATCATACATGTCGCGTTCTCATCCGTAAAATGAGAGTTGAACCCGAAACCAAATGCGGTAAAGAAGTTAATCGAAGCCTGCAGATCATTTACCGGCAAATTCACAAAAAGCTGGCCTGCCTGAAATCCCATTCTCTAGAACGTGTCTGAAAACTCCTCATTGAGTCAATTTGAAGATGACAGCTATGTATACAAACGCCAAGAATGACTTGGCCAAATTGTCGTAACGAGTAGCCATAGGCGAAAGTGTTTGATTTTATTGAAAAGGCACTCCACTAAGTGGCGTTCTTTGTACCGATACCAATCGACTTTCTACGGGTTTTGACTATTCGCTTTAGGCGGGATGGTGTAGGATGCCTGCTTAGCTGTAATCCAATTTCGAATCGCTTCGGAGCCATAGGCTTTGTCGCCAAGAATAGGACTTCCTGTAATTTCAAGCCTCTGAAGTAAATCAATCGCTGGAACGGAATCGTAGACTTGACCACCCGTCAGAAGAAAAGCGAGGGGATTTCCTAATCCATCGACGACGGTGTGAAGTTTGGTTGTCTTTCCGCCACGACTGACGCCGATGTGCTGATTTACTTCGTGGCCTTCAATGTTTTTTTAGCACCGGCACTATGTTGATGGGCTTTGACGGATGTCGAATCAATGCTCAAGTTTTTAAAGTCAGGTTCGACCTAAAGGCTTGAAAGATCTCAACAAGCAGTCCGGTATCTTGCCACTTGCAAAAGCGACTGTAGACCGTTTTCCAGGACCATAGCGTTCTCCGGTAAATCGAGCCAAGCAGCACCATTTCGAGCGATCCATAGAAAAGCGTTAAACATGGTTCGTTCACTTAATTTTGACGGACGTCCTGTTCGGTAGGGTGGAAACAATCCCCTTAATTTGATCCCACTGTTCATCGCTTATTTCGTACCGTCTTTGAATCATGTTTGACGCTCCATTCGTTTTTCTCAAGTCTTACCATGTTATTTATTGTGTGACCGGTTACGAAATCCTGAAGAAAATGGACGTCGAAGGCAAAAACGTCATGGCCGACCGGGAATACGATACCGATAAAATTATCGCACCGCTGGAAGAGAAGTAAGCGAACTCAATCATTCCAAGCCGTAAGCACCGTACGTTTCAACGCCGTCTTTTTTTCGGAATAATGAAACTGGCGATTTAATGAATAGATTTAAAATAGATTTAATGTCAATTGATTTGTTATCATCGAGATTATTAGTGCTTTTTTTTCACATGGTGTTTATCTTGTCTATTCAATAATAATAATGGCGTATTTAAATTTCAGACTTTTTCCGGTAGTTCTTTTCATTTTTCCAGCATTTGTATCAAAAAAAAATCAGATTTTTTACGCAAAAAACCCCCTTGTATCTGCGGCATTCAGCAGATACAAGGGGGTTTGCGCTTCGTATACCAATATTCAATTCATCTTCCCCGGGAGTGCGCTGCCCTACTGTTCCAGCAGCACCTGAAACCATTTTAGGTTCAATTCATGGTGCGCTCTGACATTATTCATCATCGACTTTGCAGTATCGTAGATCCTGTCTTGCTTGGCATCCAGCACATGATCAATTTCAGCAATTTTGCGCCGTGTCTGCTCCATCTGCACCGCTACGGCCGACTTGAATTGCCCAGGATCATATTGGTGGGCAAACAGCGTGGTCATATAAAAGGCTAACGTAATATCGTCCGTCTGCAGCGAATATTTGGCCATGAGCGCTGTGAAATGCTCGTTGCCCTGCGGTGTAATCTCGTAGATGTACTGTTCGGGATAGTTGTTAACGCTAACGACTTCAACCAGCTGGACCAAGCCTTCCTCCGCTAACTTCTGCAGGTTGTAATACAGCGATCCCTTCGTCATATGAACAAGATACCTGTAATCCCGTTCCTTGAAGACATTCAACAATTCATAAGCGCTGGATTGTCCGCAATCCTTCAACAGACCCAGTATTAATAAGGGTATAATAATAATTCCTCTTTCTATCGATTATTGAAAATCACGGAGATGCTCAGCGATCCATTCTCTAAACGTATAAGGCTCCCGGCCAAGAATCGTCAGCACCGTGCCGGTCACGCCGAGCTGATGCTTGACTGTATACTCCCAATCCTGGACTCTAAGGTTAATATACTCTTCAGCAATGTAGTTCTTCATATACGAACGGAAGTCCCCGATCGTCTGCTCTTCCAGTTCAAGCGATTGTCCCAGTTGCTTAGAGATTTCGGTCAATATGTTCCTCTGGCTAAGAATATTCGCCCCTGTAAGCGTCAAGACCTGCCCGGAGAATTTGCCAAAATCGGTTAGAACCACACTGATAACTTCTGCAATATCTGTTTCATGCACACTGGCCAGCTTAGCCTCAAGGGCCGGTAACCGGATTTTCCCCTTATTGTATCTAAAAAGGTCCCTCCAGTAAATGGTGTTGTGCATGAAGGCCTCGGCCCGGATAAAAACATACTGAAAGCCATACGCCTTAATTTGATCCTCGACCTTTTTATGTTTAAGGGCATTCTCGTTGTAACCGGCATCCGACCGGTTAATGGAAGCTGAGGATAAGAACACAATGTTCCGGACGCCCTTAGCCCGAGCAGCCTGCAGAATCTCTTCGGCATCATCCAGCAGGATCAGGAATAAGGTCTCAACGCCGCGCAGGCTGTCTGACCAGGCGCTGCAATCCTTGATATCGCCGGTGACGACAATCATATGATCTGTCCGATCTGTTAACAGCCTCTCAGGTGTTCGGGTGAGGGCTTTAAATTTGACATCCTTAAGCTTGAGGTAATTTACAACCCGATTTCCAACGGTTCCAGTTGCTCCAGTAATAAATAGCATTATAAGGACCTCTTTTCCAATATATTAGTCTAATTAGACCACAAATCAAAATATAGTCTAATTAGACTAATATAGCAAGGGATATTATACAAAGAACACAGCCCCAGGGGACTATGTTCTGAAAGTACGCCCAGCATGGGCGTCATCTCTAGGGTGAAAGTCCTGAACGAGGGCTGGCGAGCGCCTACCGTTAGTCAAAGGCAAGGGTGTTCACCGTGAGGTAGATCTGAAGGAAGCCGGAGGCAAAAGCACGGGCCAAGGTACACGAACTGGATTTGAGGCTGTGTCAGTCAGATGAGCCACCTATACATGACGAAATCCAAAGCCGCCAAAGGCTTGCGCGTTAAACTCGAGTGGTCGCGGGCGGAAAGATGGCATTCTTATCTGGGGAAGCCTGAAAGATCTCAACAAGCAGTCCGGTATCTTGCCACTTGCAAAAGCGACTGTAGACCGTTTTCCATGGACCATAGCGTTCTCCGGTAAATCGAGCCAAGCAGCACCATTTCGAGCGATCCATAGAAAAGCGTTAACATGGTTCGTTCACTTAATTTTGACGGACGTCCTGTTCGGTAGGGTGGAAACATCCCCTTAATTTTGATCCCACTGTTCATCGCTTATTTCGTACCGTCTTTGAATTATACTTGACGCTCCATTCGTTTTCCCCAAATCTTACCATGTTATTTAGTTTTCAGACACATTCTAATCACCTCTGCATGTATTTGTAGTGTTACCGCTCGATTATAACTTGAAAGGACAGGAAGTAATTCTTCCCGATTGCTGTTTGTCCCATGCCGTTGACCGGGCTCGATGAACTTACTGCAGACGGCTTATTGAAATTGATCCGGGTGAGGAGTAACCTGAAAGAAAGAAAGAAGAAATCATGAGTATTACAATCCGCACGAGTACTATTCCATCTCTTTTTACACGAATTCTGTATGCTGAAGATATCAACGATCTGAGGGGTGAAATGAATGCCTAACATTTGGATGCATCTGGAGTATGGGCAACAGCTAGCGGAAGAGTTCCGCGGTGAGTTCCCTTTTCTTACGGAGATGAAATCCCGTCCTGAGCTGTACCAGCTCGGCTGCCAGGGACCGGATTTCCTGCTGTACCACAGCTTTCTGCCCTGGAAAAAAGATACCCGGGCGCTTCAGCTCGGCGATCTCATGCATACGGAGAATTGCGGTCCGGTGTTAATCGAATTCTGGCAGAGAGCCCTGGCCCTTCCCGCCGATGAGCTTAAGGAGGCGCAGCAATACTTTCTCGGCTTCCTTACCCACCATCTGCTGGACCGCAACCTTCATCCCTACATCAACTGGAAAGCGGGCTATAAGCACCGCAATCACCAGCGTTTTGAGATTGTCCTCGACACCTTGTTCATGAAGCGGCTGAGACAGTTGGATACGTGGCGGCATGCCGCCTGGAAAAAAATCAATGTGGGCTCCCACTTGCCCGTCCCCATCCATACCATTTTGCATGAAACCGCATCTGACTGGTATCCCGAAACCCGGCGCCTTCCCGCTGAAATCTGGCATGAAGCGTACCTGGACATGATTTTGGCGCATAAATGCTTATTCGATCCCAAGGGCTGGAAGAAATCCCTGCTGAGGGGAAAAGCCCGCCGCCTGTTTTCACAGCAGCTGTCCCCAGCTGAGGAGAAGCTCGATTATCTGAACGAAAAACACGGGGAGTGGCGGCATTCTGCACTCTACTCCGAAGTCCGGACCGAAAGTGTCTGGGACCTGTGGGAGGAGGCGCTTGCAGAAGGACGGACGGTGCTGCGGGCTCTGGCTTCGTGGCTGAACAGCACGGTGCCGGCTGAAGGCGCCCGGGCGCTGGAGCAGTTCAAGCTGGTGCTGGGCGACCGTTCCTATGATACAGGCAAAGAGTGCAGCAGCAATCTTAAGAACAGGTATGCCGAACCGATCTGGGAAGCAGGCATTATATCCTGAAAATCAAAGCAACCTCCGATTTCCTTAAGGCATATCCCAGGACAGCAAAGCAGCGCTTCTTCTATATAAGAAAAGCTGCTTTGCTTGTTTTGTTTGTTTATCGAAACTATGACCCGCTCCATTTACCTTAACCATTCATCCTGCCGTCTTCATGCTCTATAACCACGCATGCTCCACCCCCGGGTGCGTTGCTCAACCGGATCTCACCGCCCAGCTTCGCTGCAAGCTGCTTTGCAATATACAGACCAAGCCCGGAATGACCGTCCCTGCTGGCTCTGGCGTCATCTCCCCGGTAGAATTTCTGAACAGCCTTCTCCAGATCTCTCCGGCTAAATCCAGGCCCGGTATCACAGATCTCGTAAGAAATGCGGCTGCCTTGCACGGTAACCGAAACAGAAATGGTGCCACCGCCTGGCGTATATTCCAGACTGTTCATCACCACATTGTCGAGAATACGCTCTAGAAGCTCCGGGTCGGTGTGTAGGGATATTCCTGCAGCCTCCCCCATTCTCAGAACGATTTCAACGCCCTTCCGGCCAGCCTCCAGCGAGTAAGCCGTGATCTTGCGGTCCAGAAACGGTGCCAGCTCAAAAGTCTCGGGATGGAGTATGGAACCCGCCTTTTCCATATCCGATGTATACTGCATCTGCCGCACCCGTTCGCTGCTTTTGTCCGCATTCTCCCGGATCACCCCAAGATAGCGAAGAAGCTTCCCGTCTTTCGGGTCCCCGGAGTCAATCAACGCTTCGGCATAGCTGCGGATGATGGAGAGCGGAGCCTTGAGATCATGTGCCAGCGCTTCGACCATCTCCACCCGTTCCTGCTCCATCCGCCATTGTGCCGACAAGGAGCTCGCAAGCTCCGTTTTCATCTCGGCAAAAGCACTGCTGAGCTGGCCCAGCTCATTATCCGAATGATAGCTGATTTCGAAGTCAAGATCCTTCTCTTTAATCTTGCGGGCGGCCTCCATCAGCAGGCGCAGCGGCTTGTTGATATTGCCGGCAACAAGGCGCGAGAATAACAGCGAGAATAAGAGAATATAGAGAAACGGCGACACCAATGCACCGATAAAAATCACCGTTATCCACATGTTGCCGGATTCATTCACATAAGTAGGCTTCAGTGCGTAGGACAGCAGCACCGCACCTTTGACTGTGCCTTCGGCATCAATGACCGGCACCGTACGCACATATCTGCCTTGAATACCCGTGGTAGTATTCAGCAGCTTGTACAGCTCCGTTCGGCCGTGAATATGCACATTATCCAGTGTGCCATATAAGATGTCCGCATTCCCGTCCACCACCTGGTAGGTGATGCCCTCACCCGGAATCGCCGCTTCCAGCGCCGGTCTGGCGGATGAGACAAGCAGCTCTGTTTGTTTCTGCAGAATATAGCTTTCGATGGCAGGCAGGCGTTTCTCATAATGATTGGCGGGATACACCAGCTTATTCTCCACCCGCATAAAGAGCAGCGCAGCCAGAGCATAAGTGATCACCGTCGCTACCACGCTAGTCAGGATAATATAGGTGAAGGCCAGTTGAAACTGGGTCTTAAGCGGTTTTTTGTTCATACGGCAGCTCCTAGCTTAGTGAATGGTCCATTTGTAGCCGATTCCCCATACGGTAGAGATATAATCGCCGGAAGGATCGGCCGCGGCCAGCTTAGCCCGGATCTTCTTGATATGCTCAACTACGGTCGATGCATCTCCTTCGGCATCATAACCCCAGACTTTCTCGTAAATATGCTCGCGTGAAAAAACCTGGCCGCCATGCAGCGCCAGCAGCTCAGTGATATCATATTCCCGCCGTGTCAGTGTGACCGGCTCCCCTGCTACGCTGACCAGCCGTTCTTTCAGACTCAGCTCCAGCTTGCCAAACCGCAGCCGGTTGTACTGCTGCGGCTTTTGCCGTGACCGTTCTTCTCTCCGCAGGTTCCCCTCGATCCGGGCCATCAGCTCGCGGAGGCCAAACGGCTTGATCACATAATCATCTCCGCCCAGCGTCAGTCCGCGGACCCGGTCCGCTTCCGACTGTCTGGCACTCAGGAAGATAATCGGACAGCTTACCTCGTCGCGGATGCTGCGGCAGACTTCAAAACCATTCATCCCCGGCATCATAATGTCGAGGATGATCAAATCCGGTTCACGCTCCACCAGCCGGACACCTTCGATTCCGTCAGAAGCGGACAGCACCTCATACCCCTTGGCCTCCAGCTCATCTGTGAGCAGTTGAACCAAGGCCTCTTCATCATCGATGATCAAAATTCTGCTCAATTCATCCCTCCTGCCCTTCGCTATTCGTAGCTGTCACGGCCTTCCCATCTACAAAACCATAGTATACTACAAGCGGTCACAAGCATGAATACCATACAGGCTGGAACGAGACCCCGAACCAGATTGTCCCGCAGGAATCCTGATAACTGGAAGCCATCCGGCAGTGATACCCCTGGCATAGCCAGGCCGGGAAGCCCGGCAAGCCGGGCAGGCCAGGACCAGGGTACGTAGGGCCATATGGCATCACCTATGGAAGTGGTGCCTATGATGGCAGCCACCAGCAGACCCGCTCCCCCTGCTCCAACAGAAGCGCCCAGCCCGAAAGCCAGCGCCAGATACAGATGCAGTACGCACAAGGCCAGGCTGCCCGCAAGCGCAAGCAGACCGCTGAGCAGGAAGATTCCTGCTCCAGGATGCTCCAGTTGAAGAATATACCGCATCCCGGGGAGCATCACCAGCATGGAACCAAAAAGGAATGCTGCAACCAGCAGAATCAGCTGCAGCAGCTTGCCAAGATAGATCAGCGTTCTGGGCGCACTCTGCCCCAGCAGGCCGTTGAAATGGCCGGCATACTCTTCCTGGGCAGCAAGCAGTCCGGCCAACAAACCTATACCGACAGGCAGAACTATACTAGCCGACTGGAAAAAGGCGTGGTGAATCTCATACGGAAGTTCCGCTGTACGGACAGGGCGGGCGAAATACCATAATAGAAGCGCAGGATAGCCCAGAACTGCCATCCCTGTCAACCAGCGGACTGGTGTCCGCTTTGTTTTGAGCCAATCCGACGCCATTAATCGCAGCAGCATTTCTATTTCACCTCTTTCCGGTCAAACCATACTCCTGTTAGCCAGGAACTGGCCGCAAAAAACAGCAGTGAAACGGCAATTCCCGCTGGAATAACCGAGGTGTCCAGCAGGGGGTCCCCAGTTTCAAGCGGGACGCCGTTTGGATGAACTCCGGCTACCGGACACATCAGCCGCAGTGCCCAGCTCCAGGGCACATAGAGCCAATGGGGACCAGGTGCGGCAATGACACCAGTGAACATGCCTGCAACACCCAGCCCGATAGATGCGGCCATTCCTTTCCAGGCAGCAGCCATGAGCTGCAGAGGAATCAGGCTTAATGAGACCAGCCAAGTGAGCAGGCTGGCATATACTACCTTTTCCACAGGAAGGGTTCCATCCGTTATCAGCAGACCTGCAAGCAGAGCAGCAGCAATGGTTCCCAGTGATGACAGAAGCAAATAGTAAGCAAGCACCATGATTTTGCCGATCCACAGTAACCCGGGACGGATATTGTGCAGGCGTAAGCTGCGGTAATGGCCGGCCTTGCGTTCCCTAACCTCGGCCAGTGCACAGAGCAGCGCTGTGCCGAGCGGCACGAAAATAAACGGCCACCAGTTAAAAACCATGCTGAGGAACAGTTCCCCTGGCAAGCTCTGTCCTTTGGGAATGTACAGTAGGGCAATGAGCGCGAACAGTACAAAGAACGACGGGGTAGCCCAAACCAGCTTCACCGAAAAGCTGCGTTTGTATTTCAAATGCTCTGATTGAAGGATATTAAGCATGCTGCACACCCGCCTGTTCCCGGTTTCGGGCAACGACCTGCATAAACAGCGCTTCCAGATCCTCGCCTGTATGGATTTCGCTCTCATAGCCCAGCCGTCCACCGCTAATAATGCCGATATGATCGGCGATCTGCTCCACCTCGGACAGAATGTGGCTGGAGAGAATCACCGTGATTCCCTGCCCAGGGAAGGAACGGATCAGCTCCCTCAGCTCCTGAATGCCCAGCGGGTCGAGTCCGTTCGTCGGTTCATCCAGAATCAACAGCTCCGGCTGGTTCAGCAAGGCAATCGCTATACCGAGTCTTTGTTTCATCCCGAGCGAGAATTGGGACGCCTTTTTGGAACGTGTCTCCTGCAGATCCACTGTGCCCAGCAGCTCTTCGATCCTTTGCGCAGGCAGTCTCAGCAGCTTCGCATGAACCATTAAGTTCTCCCTTGCCGTAAGGTTGCCGTACAGTGCAGGAGCTTCAATCAGTGCCCCGATCCGCTCCAGATGCCGTCTCTCCCAGGGCTTACCCCCAACCAGAATCTCCCCTTCACTTGGACGCAGAAGTCCTGTAATCATTTTTAGTGTAGTTGTTTTCCCTGCCCCATTGGGTCCAAGAAGTCCGTATACTGTGCCTTTCGGTATCTTCAGCGACACATCCGCCACGGCCTGCTGCCGTTTGAACCGTTTACTCAAATGCCTTGTCTCCAGAATATATGGCCGCATCTAATCTCTTCCTCTCATTTCTGTGTGGAGACAGATTAACAAGAGAAAATAAAGATTTGATAATGTTTACCCGAATACTATTTGTCCGCTGTTATTGTTTAACCTCCGGTTAACTCCCTTGTAATATTCGGCTGTTACGATCAGGGCAAGAAGACCATAGGGAGGGATTCCATGCGCCTGGCCTTATTTACGGACACGTTTCTTCCGCAAACCAACGGTGTCGCCCGCACGCTTGGCCGGTTGACCAGCCACCTGAACCGCCGGGGGATTGAGCATCTGCTGTTTACACCCAAATCCGCCACTGAAGGCAGCTACCCCGATCCGGTTCGTCCTGTCGCCAGCATTCCTTTTTTTCTGTATCCGGAGTGCAGGCTGGCTCTGCCCAGCATGTCCTCGATTCAGAGCCAGCTGAATTCCTTCCAGCCAGATCTGCTGCATATGGCCACCCCGTTCAACATTGGCCTGTGCGGCCTCCGTTATGCGCATAGGCAAGGCCTTCCTCATGTTGCCTCCTACCATACCCATTTCGACCGTTACCTGGAATACTACCGGGTACGCCGAATTGTCCCCCTTTATTGGAAATACATGAAATGGTTCCACCGCTCTTGCGATGCTACGTTTGCCCCATCCCGGGAAACGATACGCACACTGCAGGAGCAAGGCTTCGAGCGGCTGCAGCTCTGGTCGAGAGGCATTGATTGCCGGCAGTATTCTCCGGACAAACGCAATGCCGCTGAAGTACGGGAGCGTTATGGAATCACCGAACCGCTGATACTGCTCTATGTAGGCCGGATTGCTCCGGAAAAAGATATCTCCACCCTCCTGCAAGCTGTACGGCATCTCCCCGAATCTGTTGCTGCTGGGGTTCACCTGCTAGTGGTCGGTGACGGCCCTTTACTGCCCGAGCTGCGGTCCCAGGCCCCCCGGAATGTGACCTTCACCGGCGTGAAGCACGGTGAGGAACTCGCAGAGCTGTACGCCTCCGCCGATCTGTTCGTGTTCCCTTCCAGCACGGAAACCTTCGGGAACGTGGTTCTGGAGGCTATGGCCTCAGGGTTGCCTGTCATTGCCGCCGGTGCAGGCGGGTCTATGGAACTGGTGATGCCCGGGATTAACGGCGAGCTGTTTCAGCCGAATGATCCGGGAGCGCTGGTTGAGGAGATATGCCGCATGGCCAACAACTCGATTCTACGGGAGATCATGGGGATGGAAGGACGAAGACAGGCGCTTGGCCGTTCCTGGGAACACATTTTTGACGGCCTGATCCGCGATTATGAAGAAGTGATCGACAGCAGACGTATCAAGACCAAAGCGAAGATATTCACAGCCTGAGGGAGCAACGGAAGAATCCTGCTCCGGTTCCACTGGGAGATGGATGGATGAATGTATGTCTGCTGTAAGGTTTTATGTGTATCACGCATGTAGAAACGGCTGCGCCGTCCTTCACTGGACAGCACAGCTTTTTTGGATTGGGGATACCGGGGTACCTTGCTTTTCCCATCCGGCGGGTAAGCCGGTGCTTCCCCTGTCATTCCATTCCTCCTTGAACCCTGCGGCAGAGGCAGACCTAAGTGGAAAAAGTGAATTTAGATCTAAGCCTCCTGTTCTCCCGAAAGCGCTAGTTGGAAAAAGTAGACTTCAATAGGCCTATTTCCCTCTTTACAGCTGAATTTGCTTCGTTTAAGTCTACTAATTCCCACTAACACCTTAGCAGAAGGCTTTTGAGCATATTTAAGTTCACTAATTCCACTTCACTCCCTCAGTACTAGAGTCCCATGCGGTCCTGCGGAGCCAGCTGTCCTTGCTCCAGTAAGTCATATTTGGACAGCTTCATATTCACAATGGCAAAAGCCCGGTCCAGCTCCTGCTGTTGACGCACCAGATCCTGCTTGTATTCCCGTAGAATGGCCGCACGCTGCGGAATCGTCGAATCGCCTTGAAGCGTAAGGTCTACCATTTGCTTCAAAGTGGCCACCGGTAATCCGGTTACCCGAAAACAGTTCAGGAGCGAAATAGACTCCAGATCCTTTTCCTCAAATATCCGATTCCCGTATTCGTCCCGCTGAAGCGCTGGAAGCAGCCCTTCCTTTTCATAATAGCGGATGGTATGCGGAGCCAGCCCCAGCTTCTCCGAAGCCTCTTTAATGGAGATTCCCAAGTAAGCCACTTCCCTCTGACCACTACAGTGATCCAGTTTCCCCCTAGTATACGGCTTAAAGTGTACTTTACGTCAAGACGGCTCAGATATTGAACCTCACTCCGGTCATCTGCTCACTGAGTACCCACAGCCGCCCAGCAGACTCCCGGTCAACGGCCCACGGCCAGACTCCCGAGCCCTGCACACTGTCTGCCGGAACAGCTTCGGCAATATCAGCATCCTCACAGTAGACGCCTCCCAGGCTATCAAGTTGTTCACTAACCGCACACCATACACTGGTTGCAGCTCCCTGCTCCGTAGTTTTCATGAAGTCAGGCTGTTCCATGCTTGGAGACAATCCCCCCTCCTCCTTGACGGATTGAAGAGTCTGGATCGGCTTCACGCCCCCCTCTTCTGACTCCAGGAAACGGCCAATTCCCGAGGAAGGAATGAGGCCTGGATGGACAGCGAAAGCCCGGACTCCGTACGCTTTGGCTTTATCATCCAGAGCTACTGCAAACAGTACATTCGCACTTTTGGACTGGGCATAAGCTTTCCATTTGTCATATTCCCGCCGTTCAAAGCTCGGATCACTGAGATCAACACCACCCAGGCGATGCGCCCGGGAGGAGACCGAGATGACCCGGGCCTGACCCGCCTGTTTCAATGCAGGCCAGAGACGGGCCGTTAGCTGAAAATGCCCCAGATGATTGGTGGCGAATTGCGACTCATAGCCGCGCGTATCACGTGCCAGGGGTGCAGCCATTATCCCTGCACTGTTGATGAGAAAGTGAAGCGGCCGGCCTGAAACGATGAACCGCTGGGCGAAGCTGTCAATAGAAGCGGGGTCCATCAAATCAAGGGCTTCCAGCTCCAGACCGGGAATGCCGGATACTGCAGCTTTAGCCTTTTCCGGTGTCCGCGCCGGTACAATTACAGTGGCTCCCGCTTCGGCTAACACACGTGAGGTTTCCAGGCCAATTCCGGAATATCCACCAGTAACTATTGCTACTTTACCAGTCAGGTTCAGACCGCCGATTACTTCTTTGGCTGTTGTCTGGACGTCGAATCCCGTTGCTAGCGGCGCTTGTACCGTTCGATGATTATGTTTTTGTGCTTCCATGTAGTATCCCTCCATATCGTATGTTCGGGATCATCATATTCCTTAAAGTTCACTTTAAGGCAAGCCATAATTTTATTAATAACAGAGCAGCTTCCTCACATAACAAAAGCACATGAATTCTCCAAGGGGAATTGTTCATGTGCAAGTGTCATTCTCAATGTAATTTTCAGTACATATCTACTTAATCCTGCCGCTTAGATGGGCAATCAATCGATATCACGCTGAATGGTACGCTGCAACACTTCGAAATTCTCAGCCAGCACCCGGGCACTGACCGTTTCACGGTTCAGCAGATAGATTGCCTTCCCCAGTAGACGGTCCATTTTTCTCCCGCTATGCCTGCTGCTTGTCCGAAGCCGCCTGCTGGATGCTTAGCCATTCACTTCCAAGCAGGCCGTAGGCATAGGTATCATGCCAGAGCGGATGTCCTTCAATATCGTTTTTGAAGTACCCTGTCTGAAGCAAATGCCCTTCCCGGCGCAGCTGCAGCCGCTCAAGCAATTGCCAGGAGGGATAGTTGCGGGGATCACAATGAGCAGTTACTCTGCGGATCTGCAAGTCACTGAATGCATATTCCAGCAGCCTTAGGCAGGCCTCTGTTGCATAGCCTTGGCCCTGAAATCCACTCCCAAAGACATAGCCGAGCTCCCAAGTCTGGAACGCCTGCGGCTCCTGCTGCTGAAAATAGAGATTGCCTATCATTTTACCGGACGCCTTCAAGCATACCGCCCAAAAAGCATGATCCGTAGAGCGCCTAAGCGCCTCCGCCTTACTCGCCTCCTCATCAAAAACCCCGTAAGGCTCGTACCTCACCACCTCTTCCCTGGAAAGATAATCATGCAAATCCTCCCAGTCTTCCGGCTTGAAGCCTCTCATCGTTAAACGCTGCGTTTCAAGAACTTCCATAGTTTTGTCCCCTTCATCCCTACTTCACCGTATTAGAACTCCCCACAATAGTAGCAATGGCGATCCAAAATATTCAATATATTTTCTTGTTAAATCCATATTTTACCGAAACATTCCTGCGGAGAAGCCGTCTATATGAACACTTGCACACCTTAAAGCCAGTTTCTCACCTCATTCACCCATCCTGAAAGGAGAACTTCATATATGGTCAAAAAAATGCTTCTGCCCGCCGCAATTGCATTGCTGCTGTTATCGGGTGCATCCCCTGCTCCGGTATCCGCCCAAAAGGCTGCAAACGTGCAGGTCGTGCTGACCTTCACCAATCACTCCATACTCGCAAGCGGCGAGACAGGGGATGGACAAATCAAGAATGGTGTCACCTATATGCCAGCTTCTATAATCACGCCTGCAGGCTTTGCACTCAAGTGGGACAATTCCAGTAAAAAAGCTGTTTTTAGCGGCTGGGAGAAAAGCTTCACCGTTCAGGTTGGCAGCCGCACCGGTGTGCTCGATGGCAAAAAGCTTGACACCGGCGGCACTCCTTACCTCTTCAATCATCAGCTCTATGTGCCTGTAAAATTCATCGTATCCGCTCTTGAGGGTAAAACCGTCCGCTGGAATCCACAAACGCAGCAACTCCTGGCGGACGGACTCCATATGTACCGTGCCTACTCCGAGAGCCACGCAGGTTCCGTTTACACCGCTTCCCTGGATACCGGCGAACTATTCATCACCACTGGAGGCAGCCCCAAGCGCAAGCTTGCTTCCCTGGGTAGCGGGCTGGATCTGGTCCACTTCAAATTTGAACAGACACCTGCTGGACTTACCATGCTGCGCATCAGCAATAGTTACGGGGAGCCTCATATTTATCGGGAATATTTCACCTACCTCCTCAAGAACGCTGCCCTTATCCGCCAGGCCCATACAGGTTTCCATTCCACCTTCAGCGAGCCAGCCGTATGGTCCGGAGGCAAGCTGCTGCTGAACGACGGCCACACCTTGCGGCTCATCGAGGATGGGACAGGGGATGTAATTGAAACCATAGATCTGCCCCAACTGATGGGCATAAGTAAAAGCAACCCTCCTGCCGTGTACTATAACGTCGAAGGCTGGTATTCGGATGTGGCGGTAATTCGTCCTGGTGATACAGGATTCCTGACATTGGTGAACCGCAGCACCGGTGCACAAACCCCGCTCTACAAAGTGCTGGTGGATGCAGACCGGCAGCGGGTGCTGGAGCAGGTCGATTCGGTGTTCCCGGGAGACAATATCTTCCTGACCGGACGGACTGGCAACACCTTAACCTTTACCGGGTATATCACCGGCGACAAGGATGAAGTGTATACCTATACCCTTCCGGGCGGAAAGTAACCAGATACAAACAAACAAAGCATTCGCATTCCACTACCCTAGCGGCAATCTGCATCATTGGCCTCCAAGACCCGATTTTAACAAAAACCACGGCAAGCGTCTGGTACGCCTGCCGTGGTTCTCTTTAATTCCGCCACCCATTCCAACAATGATGCCGTACCAGATCAGGGTACAGTTCTTCTCCCAAGCTTAAGCTCAGCGCGATTTGCGCAGCCCGGCCAGAGGGGCTCCCTGTGCAAAAAAGCGTTCAATATTCCGCTCCACCGCTGCATCCGGGATCAGTGGAGGCGCCTGATGCGGCTTCACACGGGCGTCAATGATCACGTTATCGCAGAACCAGTGCTTGTTCTCTACACCACTGTTCACCCCATAGATATCATGTGAGGGATTGCTGCGCGTAAAGGTTGCCCAGAGGAAGTTGTTTAACGTTTCACTCATGAATGTACTATCGTCGCACAGGATGATCATCGGACAGCTATCGAGCACACCTTGCTCCTGAATGGCGGCACTCAGCTTGTCCGTCTCCTTCTGGGCTGCCGCATAATCAATAAACTTCGGTCCCTGCAATGCCACGATTCCCGGTATAATCATTTTTGCTTGTCCGAACGTCTGCAGATTCTTCAGAATCCCCGGTACCTCCGTACACAAGGTCCGCTTCTGCTCTCCCACCGCTGCAAAAACCACTTTACTGCCGCTGTTAATCCCCGTGCCGGAATAATCCAGGGTGTCTATCGTAGTATGGGTCTGAAAATGAATGTCCCGGTGCAAATTGATCCGCTCCAGAATATAGATCAGGAAATCCCCGATCTTGTGTGTGCTGACCGGCCGGTCTTCTTCCGCTGTAATGAACAGATACTTCGCCAGACTGAGCTGTCCTGTCCCGAGTATCCGGTTCGCGATGGTAAGCAGCTC
Source organism: Paenibacillus helianthi (assembly GCF_001909055.1). Taxonomy (GTDB): domain Bacteria; phylum Bacillota; class Bacilli; order Paenibacillales; family Paenibacillaceae; genus Paenibacillus_AQ; species Paenibacillus_AQ helianthi. Next base: position 4,179 of record NZ_LVWI01000080.1, on the reverse strand, counting down.
CGCCGGCTGCTTCAGCTGCTGGTACGGGGTATAACGCTCGCTGCCGACGGCTAACAGCAGCGGATGTACGCCAGCTGCATCGACCGCATGCACCTCTTTGACTCCAGGCACCTCCTGCTTCACCGCTCCGCCTGTCAGCTCATGGATCAATTCTCCGAAGGCCGTATCCTCCTGCGGCGGGCGTCCTACAACAGTGAACGGGAAGATGGCCCCTTTTTTGGCATAGACCTTATGCACTTTCATCACAGGGAACGGATGGGTCAGACTGTAGTAGCCCAAATGGTCGCCAAAAGGCCCCTCCGGTCTGGTCTCCCCGGGATGAATCTCGCCGGTAATGACAAAGTCGGCATCACTGCTGATGCAGAAGCCGTCCGCATAGCTGTAGCGGAAGTGGCGCCCCGCCAGAAGCCCTGCAAAGGTCATTTCGCTTAAGCCTTCGGGCAGAGGCATGACCGCAGACAAGGTATGTGCGGGAGGTCCCCCGATGAAGCAGCTGACCTTGAGCGGCTGGCCTTTCTTCGTAGCCTTGGTCTGGTGAATGCCGATGCCCCGGTGGATCTGGTAATGCACGCCGACTTCCTTATTGATCTCATACTCATTGCCGCTAAGCTGAATACGGTACATGCCAAGATTGGAATTCATAATGCCGGGCTTGTCCGGGTCCTCGGAATAGACCTGAGGCAGTGTGATGAACGCGCCGCCGTCCCCAGGCCAATGCTTAATTTGCGGCAGGTCGGATATTCGGATCTCCTCGAAGCCCGCCGGAACGCCGCTCCCTTTTTTCAGTGGCAGGGCTTTTCTGGCGGCCAGCCCAGTGCCGACATATTTGAGCGGCTGCTTGAGCGCCTTCATTGGATCACTACGCAAGGCAATCACATCCTGGGATGACTCCCAGGTATCACGAAATATAAATTTACTGCGTTCTATAGTGCCGAACAGATTCGACACTGCGCGGTACTTCGAGCCTTTGACCTTCTCGAAGAGCAGGGCGGGACCACCCGCTTCGTAGACCTTCAGATGTATCGCCGCCATCTCAAGATTCGGGTCGACTTCCTCATGAATACGGACCAGATGTCCGTGTTTTTCCAAATCGGTAATACATTCTTCCATATTGCGGTATCTCATGGTCTTACTCCAATCTCCAGAAGAAATGTGAACTTCTTTTATTATCAATGAGGGAAGCCGCGAGGTCAACGCCAAGCGGTGTTCTGACAGGCGCTGATGCTCGAAATCAAAGGCAGAAATACCTTTGATTCCGCTCTCGCAGCGCTGGCCCACGAAACCAAAAAGAAGGCTTCTCCTCGCAGAACATTCTGCGGGAAGACAGCCTCCTACTGTAAAAATATACACTTGCGGTTCATCAGTCTAATCAGTCCAAAGTTTTCAAGGGCCACACCCCGGTAAATTCAACCTCATGATAAGCGTAAAAAGCACTCAGAATTTCCTCGCGGTCATCGGTGAACAGCTGATCGGCCACCCCGGCCACTAGCTTCGGTACCGCATTCTTCATGCCGGAGATGGCGGATGCCGACAGGCCACAACTGGCAAGCGCGGAATAGTTGAAGACGAACAGTCCGTGTACAAACTTGCGTCCCTCTTCCGTACGGGGCTGGAGCGCAAAGCCCGGGCTTAGATACGGGTGAGCATCCAGCAGCGCATTCGCCTCTCCAGACGGTGCTTCGTAACGGTCGCTCCAGCGGGCGATATGGCTCTCGACCTGACGCAACTCCGGACGCAGGCCCGGGTCGCTGAGCAGACCGGTGCTAACTACGAGAAAGTCAAAGGAGAATTCACCTTTCGGCGTTGTCACTACTGCCTTGTCTCCTATAGCTTCGACCTTCAGCCACGGCGAACCCAGATGAAGCTGGAAGCCCGGCCAAGCCGCTGCACGGGCAAAGGTATCATTGGTCGGCGGCTGATTGAATTTGAAGAAATGCGATATCACTGCATATTTCTCCGGGTCAGACAGCGTATGGTACCGTTCAATCATACCTGAGACTTCCATCTGGCGGATCGGATTAACATTCGGAAGCTGCTCGCGGCGGACAAACACATGGGCTTCCGCTGCCCCCCCGGAGAGCAGATAATTCGCGTTGTCGAATGCTGAGGCTCCGCCGCCGAGAATGGCGATTCTTTTTCCCCGGAGGAACGTATAGTCCATATCCTCTGAGGTATGGGCATACATGGCTTTCGGCAGATGGTCAGCTACCATCGGGGGCACATGCCATTCGCCTCCCCCCTGGATACCTGTAGCCAACACTACCTTACGCGCCAGCAAATGCTCCTTCGGCGCTCCAGCACCTGAGATATGAAGGCGGTGAATTCCATCTTCACCAGGTTCTATCAGCTCTAGCCGGACTTCATTGACCACGGGCAGGTCCAGAACCCTCCGGTACCAACGCAAATAATCCATCCAGTCGCCGCGCGGGATTTTATCGACGGCCTCCCAGCTCTCAGCCCCGTTCTGCGCCTCCCACCAGGAGCGGAAGGTTAATGAAGGAATCCCCAGATCAACCGAGGTTAAATGTTTCGGTGTTCGCAGCGTGACCATCCGGGCGTAAGTTTCCCAAGGTCCTTCCAGCCCTTCACTGTTCTCATCGATCAGCAGAATGTTCGATATCCGTTCACGGAGCAGTCCAAAAGCCGCTCCGAGGCCGCTTTGCCCACCGCCCACAATTACAACATCATATACATGGCCTGCCGGATGGCTCAGCGGCCGTACCCAGTCTGGACCTCCATAGGCAAGATAGGAAAGATCCGTTTTCACTCGTTCATTTAAGGTTTCCAGGCTCATTCTTCCTCAGACCTTTCGGGTAGCATCTTTAGGCCATATTATAACGTGTAAGCCCCGGCTTTTGAATGGATATGTCAGGTTTATTGTCATTGCATCCAAAATCCCTGAACCGGATTGTATCCAATCACTAACATTTGGGGTCTAACCCTACTATAATATTGACAAAAGAATAAATCTTGCTACCGAATGGTATCCGTGTTAGATTTCCCGCCACTGGCTGGACTGTTTCATTGTTCACTTAAAGCTCCGCTCTGATAAACTCCAGCAGCCTTTGCTTCTCTTCCTCGACGATAGAATCAACGTCCAATTTACGTGCAGCGAGCGGAACCAGCCACTGTTCCACCTCACGGTAAGCAATCCCCGTCAGCCGTTCGTATTCTTCGCTGAATACCCGGATGATATGTTCTCTTACGGAGTCAAAGAAATCCGGCACACCCGCAGGCAGACCCGGCGGCAGAACCGAATAGCGGATCATGATGATGTATTCACCGAGATCCGCTTCGGGGTTACCGGTCGAAGCATTCATCCAGTCGATAACTACAGGTTCGCTATCCCGTATCAGGATATTTCCCGGGTTGGGGTCTCCATGACAGAGCTGGTACTTCAAAGGCAGACGATCCAGCCGCTCAACGACCCGCTTCTTCTCATCTGAAGTCAGATAACGGGCTGAATGGATATTCCATTTCAGCGCTTCGCGCTGCGGTGGCATCGAAGGGATCACCTGGCTATGAATGTGGCTTAGGCTGCGGGCGGTGATGCGGATATTCTCATCGTCACTGTCCGTCCATTTCCTGTCTGCAGACACCTGCATGAACAGCTGTATGAACCGTTCCATTAGCGACTCCCCATAGATGCGCTCTGTCACCATCCCCGGACGGCCATCGACTTCGGTTAATTCGTAGGGGCGCGGCACAGTCAGTCCTTTTTCCCAAGCCGCTTGCGTATTGCTGAACTCTCTAGCCAAGGCATCCATTCCGGTATTGCTCTTAGCAAGCTTGATAACCTTTGACGTATCTTCCCACTCGTAAATTTCCGCACATCCGCCTTCGCCAATCTTCATTCCCAGTAATCCATTCACAGCTCAGATTCCTCCCACTATAAATTAATAAATACTCTTGTTTACTCACTCGTTCTAAGATTTTCAGCCATAGACAGATTGAGAGCTGGAGAAGTCATGTAAGGATGACATTATTTTCTGGTGAAGCCGGTGGCGGGAATAGAGAGCGGGGGATTCATCCCCAACCCAAGGATACGTTCTGTGATCGCACTTTGGATATCCACACCTGTCTCCTGACGGCTTACCCTCCCATGTCACGCGGGGTCTTTGCCCTTACATTCCTTCGTTCGGCCTCTCAGGAGGTGGACGCCGTTTCTTGCTCCTTTAC
>NZ_LVWI01000079.1 GCF_001909055.1 Paenibacillus helianthi | reverse complement strand
TCCCCTCCCCTTGCTCACCCCGCTTCGCCGCTCCCGCCTCACTTGTCTGCTTACTTTCCTTGCTATCCTTCAAACTGGATAACAACTGAACCACGGCCCGGTTGCCCAGGGTACGCTGGAGCGCCAGCTTGTCTTCCCGGCTTAAGGAAGCCGGATTCTGCCGGATACGCCTGATGATCTCCACCGGGTCCGGCAGCTTGGTTGCTGCTGGCTTCACAAAAGCCAATGAATTGCTATATGGTTGATGGCTACCCGATGTTTTCTCTTTTTCCTTGCTTACGGTTGCATGGGTCTGCAAGCGGATTCCCCCTTCTGTAAAAAATCGGTTCTATAGATTAAGTAAAATCCATAGCGTTTTTTACAGCCGAACGGGAAAATAAATCCACTTATTGTAACAATTCATAAAAAAGGGGGGCGGATAAAAGAAAAAGTATCAAGTCCCTCAAAATTAAAGTAAAAAAGCCACCCAAAGGTGGCCGTTAACAGCATTTTTGCCAAGTCTATATTATTTGTGGGTGGTCCTACTTTTCCTCCTCCACCGGTTGACCCGATGCTTTGCGTATTTCATCTGCCAGACGGTGGAACTCCTCTCTGGATTCCGGGCTTCCTGCCGCCATATAGGCGGCTTGAATGAAGGCGATGATCTTCTTCGCGTCCTCTTGGTTCAGCATGTATTCCTTCACCTCCCCGTCCGAATGGGTTGGCGTTGAAGGAACGGCTGCCAGCGTGTTCCACCATCCCGCATCACCGCTGGACAGATTTATATCCACATTCACGCCATGGATCGGCTGTCCCAGCCCTTTGGGACCATTGTCGTACTGATAGAGGTGTATTCCTTCTGCTTTCCGGCCTCTGCTCCAGGCATAGGTCTGCCAAAAGCCTGTGCAGGCCTTGGCTGCCATCGCCGCTTCAACGACTGCTGCGCTCCCGTATACACCCGTTCGGAACTTCGAGGAAGCCTCACCTGCAGCCTTGATATACTGGATTACTGTGTCCATCTGGCTTGCTGATGCGTCGAAATCCACTGCGAAGTAAATCCGGCTTCCTGCCGGCTGTCCAACAGCTAACGCCGTTTGCGCAGCAATCGCTCCGTCCGCCAATCCCGCAGATCGTCCGCCTAATGCGCGGCTGGCAGTTGTTTCATATACAGAGACAATTTGCAGGCCGGCTGTGCTGATAGCTGCCGCCTCAGACTTTGTGAGTCTTTTCCAGCCAGAAGGTACCAGGTACCGGCATACGAATTCATAACCATCCTCCCGGAACTTCTTCGCTAACGTCTTCGTCAGCGGTGCAGCGCAATCAAACCCTTTGGCCATTATCCATCTCCTCCTTCTTCAAAAATCTTCTTCCGCTGTTATTCTGCTACCCGATCACTAGCTTCAGCAAAAGCCCTACTGCCGCAATAAACAGCCCCGCGCTGCTGATGATGGTTCCCACCAGCCACCGTTGGCTTTCTCCTTGCCTGACCTTCAATCTGGACAGCTCATCCCGTATTTCATCCATCCGCAGATGTGCCGATTTGCTGCTCTGCATAGCCTCAAGTGCAATATCCCTTGCGCTGTTCATAATATCGAGCTTCGTTTCTACGCGGGTCAACCTTTGCAGAATTTCATTCATGTCGTCTGGCATATCGTACCCCCGGAATGGAGCTGGTTAATCTCTCATTAATAGATATAACTCCAGGCTGCAGCCATTCATACCGGACGTCAGCCTGGAAGCTGTTACAATGAACTACTTACTTCTCACTTGCTTACGGTTCCATCCCAGCAATCAGATTGCCGGAGGCGTAGACCGTAATTTTATTGGTATCTGTATAATCTGTTGCCGGTGCATTGAAGGAATAGTCATTAGTCTGCGTGTAGTTGGAATAATTCAATTTCCAGAACCTGCATTGGATTTCTACTTTTTCACCCGGCTTCAGACTTCCGGCACCACTGGAGAAGCTGATCTCCAGGTAATAATCGCTACCGGTCTTGCTAGTGGTCTTTTGGAAGCTTCCTGTAATAAAGGACTGAATGCTGCTGCTGGAACCCGATACCCGGGAGTAATCAGCATAGAAGCCCTGAGGTTTCTCTCCATCAATGGTGTAGTAGTATCTAAGCTTAATGTTTGAGAGCTGAATGGTGCTGCTGCTTGTGTTCTCAAAGGATATTCTCGGAGCAATCGTATTCGTGATGCTTGTTCTAGTACCGTTGTACGATTGGACTTTAAATAACTGAGTAACGGTTACATACTGGACAGCGGTGGATACATTCCCGTTCGCATCGGTAGCGGTCCAGGTGACAGCTGTCTTGCCTACCGGAAATCCATCGGCAGGAGCATCATTTTTCAACGTGTATCCGAAAATATCATTCACTGTAGCCTGGCCCAGGGTCACTTGTGTTTTGACGCCTGTAGCTATGACGGATACATCTGCTGGTGCTTTCAGCACAGGCTTCGTCGTATCCTTCACTGTGATCTTCTGAATACCTGTGGTCACATTTCCGTTCTCATCCGTAGCCGTCCATTTCACTTCAGTAGTACCCAGCGCATAATCTGCCGGAGCGTTGCTGGTTACAGTTACCTTATAAATATCCGTGCCTGTCGCTTGTCCGATCTCTACCGGCGTCTTCAATGCGGTCGCTTCGACCGTCTTGTCGGCTGGCAGTTTCAGAACAGGCTTCGTCGTATCTACCACGGTAATCTTCTGCACACCGGTAGTTACATTGCCGTTCTCGTCCGTAGCCGTCCATTTCACTTCAGTTACGCCAAGCGCATAATCTGCCGGAGCGTTGCTGGTCACAGTTACCTTGTAAATATCTGTGCCTGTCGCTTGTCCCGCCTCTACCGGAGTCTTTAATGCGGTCGCTTCGACTGTCTTGTCGGCTGGCAGCTTCAAAGCGGGCTTCGTTGTATCCACTACCGTAATCTTTTGTATACCGGTAGTTACGTTGCCATTCTCGTCCGTAGCCGTCCATTTCACTTCAGTCGTGCCCAATGCATAATCCGTTGGGGCATCCGATATTACACTCACTTTGTAAATATCCGTGCCTGTGGCTATGCCGATCTCAACCGGAGTCTTCAGCGCGGTCGCTTCGACTGTCTTGTCGGCTGGCAGTTTCAGAGCAGGCTTCGTCGTATCCACTACCGTAATCTTTTGTATACCGGTAGTTACATTGCCGTTCTCGTCCGTAGCCGTCCATTTCACTTCGGTCGTGCCTAGCGCATAATCCGTTGGGGCATCCGATATTACACTCACTTTGTAAATATCCGTGCCTGTCGCTTGTCCGATCTCTACCGGCGTCTTCAGTGCAGTTGCTTCGACTGTCTTATCGGCTGGCAGCTTCAGAGCGGGCTTCGTCGTATCCACCACGGTAATCTTTTGTATACCGGTAGTTACATTGCCATTCTCGTCCGTAGCCGTCCATTTCACTTCGGTCGTGCCCAGTGCGTAATCCGTTGGGGCATCCGATATTACACTCACTTTGTAAATATCTGTGCCTGTGGCTAGTCCAATATCAACTGGCGTCTTCAGCGCGGTCGCTTCGACTGTCTTGTCGGCTGGCAGTGTCAGAGCAGGTTTCGTCGTATCCACCACCGTAATCTTTTGCACACCAGTTGTTACGTTGCCGTTCTCGTCCGTAGCCGTCCATTTCACTTCGGTCGTGCCCAGTGCATAATCCGTTGGGGCATCCGATATCACGGTTACTTTGTAAATATCTATGCCCTTTGCCTGACCAATATCGACTGGCGTCTTCAGCGCGGTCGCTTCGACTGTCTTGTCGACTGGCAAGATCAGATCCGGTTTGGTTGTATCCACTACCGTAATCTTCTGTATACCTGTGGTCACATTGCCGTTCGCATCTTTTGCGGTCCAGGTGACTTCTGTTGTTCCCAGGGAGTAATCCGCCGGAGCGTTACTGGTCACGGTCACATCATAGATATCCGTTGCCGTAGCCAGTCCAATTTCAACCGGAGTTCGAACCGCTGTTGCTTCCAGAGCAATGTCTGCCGGCAGTTTGAGTACGGGTTTGACCGTATCCGTGATGGTTACTGTGACAATCCCGATCATCGCGTTTCCGTTCGCATCCTTAGCGGTCCATGTCACTTTAGTGGTTCCCAGCGGGAATTTCGCAGTAATGCTCTCCCCTGAAGTGATCGGGTCCTGACTGCCAAACCCCGGGGCATCCGTAGTTAAAATAACCGGAAACAACTCCAGCACCTCAGGCACTTCCAGCTCCACCGGCGTTGCCAGCGCAGATGCTTCCTTGGTCAGATGCAAAGATCCTTTGAATTTCAGCACAGGCTTCGTGGTATCCACTACGGTTATTTTCTGCACGCCTCTGACTTCATTACCGTTCTTGTCCTTGGCCGTCCAGGTGACTGTCGTAGTGCCCAGCGGGTAGTCCGCCGGAGCATCCGATGTCACGGTTACGGGAAAAATGTCTTTTGCTGCGGCTTGCCCTATTTCGACGGTGGTTCGAATCGCTGTCGCTTCTACCGTCTGATCCTCAGGTACGCTAAGCGTAGGCTTCGTCGTGTCTACTACGGTAATCTTTTGGACACCCGTGGACACATTGCCGTTCGCATCCGTGGCAGTCCAGGTCACCTCGGTGGTACCCAGCGGATAGTCTGCCGGGGCATTGCTTACCATCGTATATTTGAAAATATCTGACGCCGTTGCCTGCCCGATCTCCACAGGTGTCTTCACTGCCGTGGCTTCCACGGTTTGATCCTTAGGTACGCTGAGCACCGGACGGGTCGTATCCACCACCGTGATCTTCTGCACCTTCGTGGCGACATTGCCGTTCTCATCGGTTGCGGTCCAGGTCACCTCAGTGGTACCCAGCGGATAGTCTGCCGGAGCATTGCTTACCATCGTATATTTGAAAATATCTGACGCTGTTGCCAGTCCGATCTTCACCGCAGTTTTCACCGCAGTCGCTTCAACGGTCTGATCCTCAGGTACGCTGAGCAACGGACTGCTCGTATCCACCACCGTGATCTTTTGCACCTTCGTGGTTACATTGCCGTTTGCATCTGTTGCGGTCCAAATAACCTCAGTTACGCCTAATGGATAGGAATCAGGTGCGTTATTGGTTATCGTAACTTTATAGATGTCCGTCCCTGTCGCCTGCCCGATCTCTACAGGGGTTTTCACTGCGGTGGCTTCCACCGTCAGATCCTTCGGCACACTCAGAACCGGCTTTGTTGTATCTACGACAGTAATTTTCTGCACCCCGGTGGACAGATTGCCATGCTCATCCGTAGCCGTCCAGGTGACTTCTGTTACACCAATAGGAAAGGTTGCCGGGGCATTGCTTTTGACAGTAACGTTAAAAATATCTGTAGCTGTTGCCATCCCGATCTCCACAGGTGTCTGTAATGCCGAAGCCTCTACCTGAACCTCCTTAGGCACGCTGAGCACCGGCTTCGTTGTATCCACTACCGTAACCTTTTGTTTACGGGTGGACAGATTGCCGTTCTTATCCTTGGCCGTCCAGAGTACCTCGGTAACTCCAATTGGAAATGCAGACGGAGCATTTTGGGTAACCGATGCAATCCCAAAAATATCTGTCACCGCCGGCACCGCCAGCTGAACCTGAGTTTCCCGGCTGGTTGCTTCCACCGTCAGATCCGCTGCTTCGGCAATGGAAGGTACGGTTGTATCTACTATGGTAATGGTCTGTGTTCCGCTGCTGATATTGCCATTGGCATCGGTGGCTTTCCAGGTCACAATGGTTTTCCCCAGCGGATAGCTTACCGGAGCATTGCTTACGATCTCTACCGCAAACAAATCCGTTGCCGCCGCTTGTCCTATGTTGACCGGTGTATTTACCGCTGTAGCCTCTTTGCTGATATCTGCGGGTACTTTCAGAACAGGAAGTGTTGTATCTTCTACCGTCACTTTTTGTTTGCCTGTAGTTAGGTTACCGTGGGTATCCTTGGCCGTCCAAGTGACCTCGGTAGTACCCACTGGATAATCATCCGGAGCATTGCTGGTTACCGTAACCGGAAAAATATCTGTGGCCGTGGCGATGCCAATCTGAACCTGTGATCTTACTGCTGTGGCTTCAACCCGGACATCTGCAGGGATATGAATTTCTGGATCAGTAGTATCCATAACTTTTACATTCTGTGTGCCTATGGCCACATTACCGCTCGCATCCGTAGCCATCCATGTCACCTTGGTTGTGCCTACCACAAAATCAACTGGCGCATCGTTAATCACAGTAGTTTTGAATAAATCAGTTACAGTGGGCTGACCGAGGGAGACTATGGATCTGACGGCCGTTGCTTCAACTGTAATATCTGCTGGTACGCCTAGAACAGGTTTGGTCGTATCCACGACCTTGATCTTTTGAGTACCTACGGTGGTATTGCCGTGCTCATCGGTAACTGTCCAGGTAACCTCGGTCGTTCCCAGCGGGAAATCAACGGGTGCATTATTGGTAATAGTCACCGGGAAAATCTCGGTAATTATTGGTTCGCCGATGTCTACCTTCGTTCTTTCTCCGGCCGCTTCTGCTGTCTTATCACCTGGCAGTGTAACTAGCGGCTTGGTGGTATCTGTGATCGTAACCGTCTGTGTCCCCTTGGTGCTGTTGCCATTCTCATCGGTGGCTGTCCAGGTGACCAGTGTTTTACCGACAGTATAGCTATCCGGGGCATTGCTGGTAATCACGACCTTGAAAATATCCGTGGCAGACGCCTGCCCGAGCGCTACCGGCGTCTTGATTCCGGTGGCTTCTGCTGAAATATCCTTGGGTACCGTCAGCACCGGAACGGTGGTATCCGTAACGGTTACATTCTGAACGGCTTTCGTTACATTGCCATGCTCATCTGTCGCTGTCCAGGTGACCTTGGTAACCCCTACCGTAAAATATTCCGGGGCATCATTGACTAACAGAACGTCGAACAAATCTGTGGCCTTAGCCGCTCCAACCTCCAGCTTCATCCGCGTGGCGGTTGCTTCAATACGGATATCCTGAGGAAGCGACAATACAGGCTTGGTTATGTCCGTTATCGTAATCAGCTGTTCCGCTGTCGTGACATTCCCATTCTCGTCCTCAGCTCTCCAGATCACCTTGGTGGTCCCCACCGGGAAATCCGCTGGCGCATTATTTGTAATATTCACTTTGAAAATGTCTTCCGCTGTTGCCGTACCCACAGAAAGCGGAGTTCTTCTGCCCGAAGCTTCTTTCGTGATGTTTGCAGGTACGGTAAGCACCGGCTTGATCGTGTCAACCACGATAACATTTTGTGCCGCGGTAATCACGTTGCTGTTCGCATCCGTAGCCGTCCATGTGACCTTGGTCGTACCCATGGGAAATTCCTTTGGAGCATTGTTAACTACAATAACCGGAAAAATGTCCTTTGCCGATGCACCGCTGACGATAGCCGGTGTTTTTACAGCGGTCGCTTCGACTACGATATCCCCTTGTACAGTGAGTACAGGTTTGGTTGTATCTTTTACCGTTACTTTCTGCACTTGTGAAGAGATGTTCCCTACCGGGTCCACAGCGGTCCATTTCACGGTTGTCGTTCCTATGGGAAAATCGGCCGGGGCATCGTTCGTCACGATGACATCCGGGATGGATACATCTTGTACGGAGGCTTTACCAATTTCGACAGGTGTACGGACTGCCGTTGCCTCCGTATTGATATCTGCCGGTACGGTAATCACCGGAATCGTTTTGTCTATTTTCACTTCAGTTTTCTGCACGGGAGTACTGTTCCCCGCCTGGTCTACAGCCCAGAACGCGAGCGGTGTGACACCCTCAGTCTGAACGGCAAAAGTTGCCGTTGTTCCGGCTACAACCTTCTCTTCTCCGGATGCACCCAGAGCATAATGAATTTCCTTGACCCCTGAGTTCACATCGGAAGCGGTGAGAGCGACTGTGACATTGGCGCTGTTCCAGCCTTTTGTATTCGGCTCAGGGCTTATTATGCTGGCAATCACCGGACCGCTTTTGTCAATTTTGACTGTTATGGTTTTGACAGCCTCGGTATTCCCGGTTCTGTCCACAGACCAATAGGTGACTGTAGTTGTTCCTTCCTTGCTGATCTCAGTATCCGCACTTACGCCCGCCGTTTTCACCGCATCATTTTCACCCAGCTTATAGTAGATGGAATTGACACCCGAATATGGATCTTCTGCGGTAAAGTGAAGTGTGACCTTATCGTGGCTCCAGCTGCCGGATTCCGCACCTGCTGCAGTTACAGTCGTAACCGGAGCTGTTTTATCAATGTTAATGGGACCAAAAGTAGCGATGGAATAATGGTTCTTATCCTCATCACTGGCAGCTGAGCTGTCGACCGCCTTACCGGTAGCGCTCTGACCCGCACCTTCAGCGGTAAAGTTCTGGTCCGAAGTCAGTGATCTGATCGCCGACAGCGTATCGATTGCCGTGTAGTGAACAGTCACCGAATGATTGGTCCATGTTCCGGCAATGTAAGGCGCTCCCACATCGGTTAGTGCAGATGCCGTAATCGCCGGCGGTGTGGTGTCGATCAGGTTTGACCCCACAGCACCCACCTCCACGCGGAAGGTGACCGGTTGAAGGCCCGGAACCGTGGCTTTGACCTCCATCGTCTTGATCACCCCGGTGCTCTTGGAATAGACCTGGTACCCTTCTCCCGCGTAACTTGTGTAGGTGTTAGCCGCAGAAGCATACCCATTCGCATCTGTAACAACCGTGATTCCGGTACTGTTCAGTCCGCGCATTACCGCGGTGATCGTACTGTCTTCAGAAGCAGTGAAGGTAACCGGAACCCCGGCAAGCGGGTTGCCGGCCAGATCCTTGACCGCAACAACCTGTGGCAGCATAAATCCGCGTCCGCCGGGAATGACACCCGAAGCCTGCGACAGCTTCATTTGCTGCAGCAGGGGTGATACTGCGGTCATCGACCCTTCCACATTGCTCACAGCGAGCAGACTCATCTGATAGGCTCCGTGATGTAAGATAACCCCGAGTGTTGGGTCTAGCCCATACACCGAATCATATACGGATTGGTAGACGGAATCCCTGACTGACAAGACATTTCCTGTCTGCTCAGCGGGAGGCGCTGTACCATACACTGCCCCATATGCTTTGCCTGCTCCCGCATCCTGCGGGCTAGTGGAGAACATTTTCTCCGATCCAAACACAGCACCGGGAGCCAGCATCAGGATCAGGAGCGTGAGGCATAACCATTTAGTGATGATGCCTAGCCTTCTTTGCTGTACATGCTTTCCTCTTCTTTTCGAATGTTTCATCATGCATCCCCTAACTTTTTTTGTGATAAGCGTATCGATTATGGCGAAACCTTGCTCCTCCTTTACTTAACAAAGGGAAATCAGAGCAGGTTTTTACAACTGTTTATTGCGGTTCACATAAACTTCTATTTTCGTTTCAATCCAGGCTTCGAGATCACCGATTGCAAGACTCAGCTCCTCTTTGGCGGCTTCCCCCAATATGGCTACAGCCCTCTCTTTGGCAAGATTGAACGATTTCTCCATCGCCGCTGCGTCGAAAGAGCCCTGCTGTTTCAGCCCTTCCACGAACGTCTGGTTCACCGCAATTACCGCAGATTCAATGGCATCTGAAGCCCGGTTCAGAAGCTTGTTCACAGCCTCGTCGCCTACCCTATCTTCCAAGTGGGCAATTTCCCGTTTGGTATACGCAATAATAGATTTCGCCATTAGACCCAGCAGTGGAATAACCAGTACGGTAAGAATGGTATTGATGATCTCCGGTGTAAAATAGTCCTTCATCGTTATCGCCTCCAATAAGTGTGATTTCGACATACCCAACCTTATTTTTCCTCATAAAGAAAGGTAAATCAGAGGCTATTTTTACAACTTTGCTAATAAAAATAGTAATCATGTAAATTTATGTTTTTGATAGTTGTGGAATCTATGGAATATTCTACTTGTTATATGAGGAGATAAATCAGCTGATCTATCCTATGCTTAACAAATGGAGGGATCGGGCCTGGGGGAACAGGCTGTGCTGGTTAATCTTTTGTGCAAAACTGAACATGGGGGAGTAGTCATGAGTACCTGTGAAGATGAGTTAGTTGAAACCTGCAGAAAACTGTTAAAACGCTCAGCTTGGAGAATCCAGTATAAGACTCGCATTCAACTGATAAGAGAGAGCAAACCGCTGTATGACAATCAGCTCTATGACAACAGCTTTGAGAGCCTGGTGATTTCGGAGCTGTTTGTTGACGAGCTTCTGGAAATGATTCCTTGGGAAAAATGCAGGTATATCATAAAAAAAACAGTGATTGACGGCATGCCGGAGCACGAGGTTGCGATCGAGCTACATATGACTCAACAGGGGGTAAGCAAATGGAAGCGGAAGGGACTAGAAATTCTGAAGGAATATCTCATCAATTCGTCGAGACTGTAAAAAAAGCACAAAATGGAGACAAAGCATCCATGGAGGATATTCTTAGCCTGTTCTCGGTAGATATCGAATATTTGTCTAAGTTCATCATGCTACCCCGCGAAGAGGCTATCCAGACCTTGAAGATCGAACTTATTAATATTGTATATCAGGATTTATAAATATAAAAAGCTGTCCGGAGCAATCCGGGCAGCTTTTTCGTTGTTACAGATTGTCCGCAGCCCAATTGGGGTATTATATCAACTGGTGGTATGATATCCCTTATGAAAGGGTGAACGGTATGAATCTGATGACATTAACTGCAGTTATTGCCCCTTTGCATTTGAGAAGCTGCCTGATCAGCCTCCAGGGCGAACTAAAATTTGAATATTATAGAAATGACAGCACAGCTACAGAGATTGCCAAGATCAATTCCTGTACCAAAAGTATACTCTCTTCGCTAATCTGCATCGCAATGGATCAAGGCCTGCTCCCGGAGTCTTCATCGAAGGCAGCCGAATTTTTCCCGCAGCTGGGCCGGGATACAGATAAGCGCAAACAGGAGATCACGATTGAACATTTGTTAACCTTGTCCGCAGGTTTTCGCTGGACTGAATTTGGCGGTCAGAATTCCTTTCCGAAAATGACCCGCTCCCCAAATTGGGTAAAGTATGTACTGGAGCAGCCGCTCGCACATGATCCGGGCACACACATGGAATACAATTCCGGAATCTCGCAGATGTTATCGGCCATTCTGGTCCAAGCCTCAGGAATATCAACGGCACAGTTTGCCGAGCAATTTCTGTTCGGACCTCTTGGCATTGAGAAGTATCACTGGGAAACGGATCCTCAGGGCATCCACACCGGGGGGTTCGGGCTTCAGCTACGGCCAAACGACTTGCTGAAATTTGGGGAGCTTTTTTTACATGGGGGAGTATGGGAGAAGAAGCAGGTTATTTCTCATAAATGGGTAGCGCGTTCAACGGCACCAGTAATCCTTGCCGAACCTCCCCGCCGCGGCGGGTATGGCTGGCATTGGTGGACTGACTCTTTTCCGTTAACTGCTACAGACGGAGGTCTGCCAACTGCCATGGATTATTATTACGCCCGGGGGTACGCTGGACAGTATGTATATGTACTTCCGGAGATTGAGGCTGTCGTGGTTCTGACCCAAGACAACAAACGCGGCAAAAACAACCCACCTGTTGATGTATTCCGTGAACACATTGCGCCTCTGCTTATTCAATATTAAATTCATAGGAACGCATAAATCCCCGTTCACCTTATAGCAAGGTAACGGGGACTTATGTGTTAACTCCTGTATGCACTTCAATCATTTCCTCCAAGTAACAAGCCATATCCCTGACATGGTGATTGTTCTCATATTCAAATTACCGTATTACCCGTTCTCTCCTGTCCGGAGTTATAATCCATGTCCTGCATATGGGGTGAATTCCCACGTACACGATTTCACGAAAAACGTTTTCACTGGCGTTTTCCCTGCTGTGAACATCGTATCCGTACGCTTCGCTAACCTTTTCTGGTGGAATCACGCTCTTTCTTCCGCAAGATCACTCTTGCTTGAATGAACAGCTTTTTCCTTCAATAAAGATTTGCTGTGGTTTCCCGCATCCCCACGGTCTGCCGAAAGATGTTGTCACATCCACCTCTCTACCCGCAGCCGATTCCGGCATGCTTCGCTAACTTAGTACATTGGATTCTCTCCTCTCCTACATTCATTGCTAAATTTAGGAATGAGACAGTCACCCTGGTAACCACTGACGTTTGCTTTTGTGGTTCCTGTGGTGATGCCTTTATTCTAGCGCATTATAGGTATTATTTAAAACTTCATAGAATTGTATTTATTCGCCTATTTCCCGATATACGGTGATTCCCATTCCTGGTCTTCCTAAATCTAAGTAAAGCTGCATATTTCGCAGTTTTGTAAGCGTTTTCGTACAAACTGAACTTTGAGCTACAGCAACGGCAATGCAGCCTGCCCTGCTAGGCTTTTTTTACATTTAGTAAGTTGCGGGTGAATTGTATATAATTTCACATGTTCTATGTTATACTTGATAAAAGTATATTGTACGCAATTTACTTTCATCAGGATTATAAATAAATAATGAGGTGGATTTCGTTGAAAGTTGCTAACAAGATTATCATTATGGCTAGTATTTCTCTGATTGTTGTAACGCTTATCATTTGTTCTGTTTTCTACTCTCAGAGCAGGAAAGCCGCTATCAGCTCTGGAGAAGAAAAGGCCCAGGTCGTTATCCAAGCCTTTGACTCGACTTTATCCGGAAAGGAATCGGCAGCGGAGCTTCAAGCTTCACTGGATAAACTAAAGTCGGCTGACCTTGAAATTGTAGATTTTAATATTTACAGCCTGGATAGCCAGCCCAAAGCGATAGCTTCCATGGATGCGGCAGAAATTGGCAAACCTGCCGATAAGGAAGACATTGAGGCAGCCAAGGAGAACCGCACGGTAACCCTATTGGATAAGAATATTGTGGATGTTACTACTCCTTTACATACGGACGGAAAAACTACATATGTTGCCGGTGTTCAGTTTGACATTGCAGATAAACTGGAGGCTTCCGTAGATTTAGTGTATTACATCATCATAGTATCTTTAATTTTGCTTGTTCTGGTGATGCTGGTTTTTTGGCTCTTGGTCCGCCGGTTTTTCACTAAACCTCTAGGTGTCTTTGTACGGTTCTCTGAGCAAATAGCTGCCGGTGACCTCCGCGCGGATATTGAAGTACTTAATAACAGCCGCAAGGATGAGATCGGAATATTATCCCGTTCCTTTTACCAAATGGTCTTTAATCTGAAGCACACGCTGGAACAAATTTCACGTTCATCCAGCCGGTTAGCGGATAACGCCAACCAGATATCACTAATCTCCATTATGGCAAGCAGAACAGAGAAAAGCATCGCCGCTTCCCTTGATGAGATCGCGAAGAACTCCAAGGAACAATCTGCTTCCATTGTAGAGAGCTCCTTGGGAATCGATGAAGTGGCCAAGGGCATCGAGCAGATCTCCATGAGCACTGAGGATGTCGCCCATGCATCAGCATCCTCTCTCGCACAGGCTGAGCAGGGGCGGGTAATCATTCATGAAACGCAGCAAATGATCGAGAATCTTGTTCTCGATTCCAGTGAATCCGTAGCAGTTATTGAACGTCTGGGGGAAAAAACGAAAGAAATTGATGGAATCATTGAGCTCATCTCACAGATAGCATCCCAAACAAATCTGCTAGCCTTGAACGCATCCATAGAAGCAGCCCGTGCGGGCGAACAAGGAAAAGGCTTCGCTGTTGTGGCAAATGAAGTGAAGAAGCTTGCGGAGAAATCCAAAACTGCTTCTGACCAAGTATCCGCAATGATCCGCTCCATTCAGGGCGAAACAGAGGCCGTCGTACTTCAGATTAACCTTAGCTCGGAAAAAACGGCAGAGGGCTTAAATGTTGTCCAAAAAGCCGGCAAAGCGTTTGAGCATATTACAGAAAAGGTAGATTCGGTTAACAGCCAGATCATCAATGTTTCTGCCATAGTTGAAGAGATCTCCTCCAGCTCCGAAGAGATCGCAGCTACGATCCAGCTCATTTCCAATAACGCAGAGCTGTCCAGCGGAAAAGCTGCGCATGCGGCACAAGCCACCGTCAGATCTATGTCGGCGATGCAGGAAATGATGGATTCCACCCGTAGCCTGACCCAATTAGCAGAGGAGTTGGATAATCTGGTCAACCAATTCCAATTAGAGGTACAGGCAGCAGCTGACCCTGAAACAGATACGGATTCCAATGAGGAACCGGATGTGGCATAGCAGGACAAATTCATATGCTGCACCAACCAACCGGCCCGAAGCAGGAATTACTCCTGCTTGCGGGCCGGTGGTGGTTTACATCGATAGGCTATTCGATTTATTTCTGCGCGTCAATACCACATATAGGTAAATTCCATACAGCAAATATAGAATATTCAGCAGGGACACTATCAGAATTTCCTGATCCAAATTTTCATTACTGACCATGGCAAGTGCATCATAGATAAAATGAAAAACGATTAAGGGAATAATATTGTCCGTAGTTTCTATTAAGAGCGCCAGAATAAAGCCCAGCAGCAGCGCATTGATGACCTGAAGAATGATATGTATAAATTCAGTTCCGTTAAGCGCATTAGCCATATGCAGAATGCCAAAAAACACGGAAGAAAAAACAATATAAAACACGGGCCCTTTGTGACGAAGCTTCTCCCGGATGATTCCCCGGAAAATCGTTTCCTCTGTAAATCCGACAAAAACCGTTAGCAGCAGAATACTCAAGATTCCGATTCCCGAAAGTTTGAGATTGATTCCGCTCATAACCGGCTGAAGCAGCGCGATAATCAGCAATGGTATGTAATACAGCGCCTGCTTATCCTTCGCCCCGATTCGTTTTTGGAATCCATAGCTGCCGAATGGACGTTTACTTCTGGTCATGTACACCGTGATGATTACGGCCATGAGCAAAAAGGCGCAAGCCTGGGCAAACCGGATTCCCGTGTCGTCAAGCTCCATGATGCTTGCGGCTGCTGATGCAACGGATACCAACAGGGTCAGCAAAATGCCAAGCATAAGTGAAAATAAAACCGGATGTCCTTTATTTACGTTGTGTTCTTTCATAGCTCGTCTCCTTTATTAATCATTTACAGTTTTCATTGGCCTACCAGGTCAATAATGGATTTATTGTAATACTTTCCTTAAAAATTTTCTATTCATAAAAAGTAAAGTATCAGGCGATTCCCCTGTTTCTTTACTTTACTTAGTGTTGTTCTGCTGCAATGTTTAAGTCGGTCTCATGCCCATCCTGGGTGGTAAGATAAACCTTCCATTCTCCGGAAATTCCGCTGCCATCAGCCATGTGGAAGGTTCTCGTTATGGATTGTCCCGCTTTCACATCCACATATCCATACTCATGCGAGCCACGAATTACATTAGCAATAATGATACCCGAACTGCCGTTATTTTTAATCCGTATACTTAATTCCTTACCATATTCAGGGACACAAGTGAAGATACTCTCAAAGCCCCCCCTTCCCCGCGATCTACTATCTCTAATAAGATAAACACCATCTTGCGAAGGTGTATCGGCTTCGCTGACCATCTCCAGTGCCTCACCTGCAGTTTCCCTTAAGCCGGTTTTTGCTGATATATCAGCGGTCACAGTATTCGCTGGAATCCCTTCAGTTTCTACCGTTTCTTTGGGGGTGTCCGCCGGTTCCTTGGCAAACAATAATACAAGCAGAATGGCAATGGCGGCAGTCATTACAATGACATAGTTGCGGAACCATTTTTTACGCATAGGATTAGTGGCTTCCGGCATGTTGAATGCCCCCTTTCTGAATTTTCAGCGGATTCTAAGCTCCAATAATACTGGATCTGGTACCAGAAGAAGGACATCCAGCCTTATTGGAGAAATTGTTTGTTCACCACAAAGCACAACTTCAAAATAAAGGATATATCCCACTATTATGGCATCCCCTACCTGCCCATCGTCAAGTTTATTTTGTCGCTCTACTTGAGACACCCCAGGTTCTTTGGCTTTCACCTGCTCATATTCTACTGAATCAAGCTGCAAATGACCAAAAATTGCAGAGCAGCGGTCCTCCAAGTACTGGAGAATCGCTGCTCTTTGGATTCTATGGTTTCTAGTTAGTTTAATTGGAACAGATTCCATTTTTGCGCGTTCGTGCCATTGTCATCCCAAATTTGAACGTTGGTTCCATTTTCAGTACCAGCAGCATTGACATCCAGAGCTTTTCCGCTATTGCTGGCAATCAATTTGTAAGCACTTCCAACTTTAACAATGCTCCACTTCTGATTGGAACCGCCGCCATAACTCCATAATTGCACATTCGATCCATTGGCAGTCCCCATCTCAGCTACATCCAGACCTGTATTGCTATTGGCGTTAATAACCTTATACAAGCCTCCGCCAACATCGGTGATTATCCACTGTTGAGCGCCCGTTCCGTTATCATCCCAGATCTGTACATTTGTGCCGTTTGCAGTACCTGCTGCAGCTGCGTCCAGTGCTTTACCGCTGCCTACGTTAACCATTTTGTAGGTTTTACCAGAAACGATACCATCACTTGGAGGCGTTTCTGACTTTATCTGATCTCTGACAAATTTACCGGATGCCGTCAACTGCCCGTCAGACCATCCTCCATAAGGGCTTGCGCCAGGCGCCAATGCAGCAGAGGCTTCCGTTTTATCACATAACGACCAGTTGGTCCAACTCAGTTTTCTGTCTTTCATAAAATCCGTCCATACTTTAGATTCGGCAAGGAAAGGACCGCCGTCTCCGGAAGCGTCACTCGTTCCCCACTCTGTGACGAATACGGCTATACCTTTACTCCTCGCATAATCAATACGATCTCTCAGCCATGCACCATGGGTCCCAGCATAGAAATGAGTTGTATACATAATGTTGCTTTGGGCGATGGGGTTGTTGGCAGCATCCTGTACATCCTGGCTCCATGTTCCGGTTCCTACGATAATGATTCCATTCGTATCAATGGATCGGATGACCGGAATCATTTCCTCTGCATAGGGCTTAATGTGGCCGTTCCACGTAGCATACCCGTTAGGCTCATTGGCAATTTCATAGATCACATTCGGATAATCCTTATACAAATTGGCCATTTCTGCAAAAAAACCTTTTGCCTGTTGTTTATAAATATTCGGATCCTTTTCACCCAGCACATGCCAATCGATAATCACATAGATTCCCAAATCAATTGCGGCCTGTACAGCTTCTTTCACCTTGTTTTTTTGCGAAGGATCATTAATGTAGCCGCCATCTTGCGTATACATAGCTACCCGAAATATAGTTATACCCCAATTGTCTCTCATCCATTTCATGCTATCATAATTCACATACTGGCCAAACCATTGCACACCATGGGAACTCATCCCCTTTAATTGGATCGCTTCTCCCGCCTGATTCACTAACTGGTTCCCGGAAACTCGCAGTTGGCCATTTTGGGCTACGACCGAATTAGCTTCGGCATTCACCTTTTGCGGGGGGACGAAAGATACGGTCATGAAGGTGATAATTAATGCACAAAAAACCGCAATCATTTTTTTGAACATATAAAGCTACCTCCTCAAATGGTTTGCTTCACATTTCCGTGCGCTATTTTCCGAGAATATCCCCCCTTCACTAAACTTGTAAATCTATGGGGTATGTCTTGGTGTTTCATTTATGATGTAAAAGGTGAAGTGACCAGCTTAAGGGATGGTAGTTATCTAATCGTAGGGTGTAGCTAATAGGAATTACGGAGGTGCATTTGCATATGGAGGCAGTTAGATCATTAGATCTAAGAAGATTTATCGTTCAAGGCGGATTTGATTAAGAAACATAACAGATGGTGTATTCTCATGAAACCACATACATAGTAAAAGCTTACATATTATGTTATACTATACAATCATCGAACGCTTTTTTCAACCCAAAAAATCATATTTTCCAAAAAAACTTGAACACTGATGTTGTCTATTTGTATTAACAAGTCCTAAAGCTCGCCGGTAATCCTAAAGTTCAGTCATCTGCCAGTACTTTACTGTAACGCAGTATTGAGAATAGAGAGACAGGCATGATATAATCTCTTAAGCCATTTAAGAGAATTTAGCCCCTTAAGACATAAGGGTTCAGGAGGGTCATATCATCACGAACAGTCACATTCGCATTGTGAAAGTATCCGCAGAAATAGAAAAGGACGAATATGAGATCAAGGTCAGCCATTGGCGGCTGCTTTTGGAGACAAGTCGTTATTATGAGATCAAGCCGGAGAATGGGCCGGTGAAAAGAATCTATAAAGAGAAGCTCAACACCGTTGTTGATGAAACCAAATCCTATACAAATGGCATTATGACATGTTCGGCATTTTGCATCGAAGAGCAAGTGGGCGAAATGCATATTAAGATTCTGCAAAGTCTTCAATCCAAGGTTAACACCTATATGAATGAGCTGCAGCTCAACCAAAGAGCGATCGAACATCTTAGTTCAGGCCACCCTGCAAAGTCGCTTTTACCGGAGTTATGAACTAGTTAGAGCATTTAATTCAATAATAGCCGGAAGGACTTCACAGCATTGGGCTGTGTCCTTCCGGCTATTTGTTGTATAGGTCTGTTGAATTAATGACTTACCAGGTAAGCAGCATCCAAAATGAGGGCAACCCGGCCATTTCCAAGAATCGTTGCTCCTGAGAGATGGTTCATGGTTCCGAGATACGCTCCCAGCGACTTAATGACAACTTCCTGGTTGCCAATAATCTCATCCACAGCAAAAGCGGCAATCTTGTCAACAGATCTGACAATGACGAGCGGAATGGTCTTGGAGCTGCGCTCCGCCCGGGGATAATGCAATTTGTCTCTCAGCCAGGAGAGCGGGACAATCCGCCCATGGTTAAGTATTGCCTGCTCACCTTGCACAATTTGAATCTCTTCTGGTGCAATACGCACAATTTCCGCGACATTATACATCGGCAGAATCAGCACGCGTCCGGAGACTTTGACCAGAAGACCCTTAATAATGGCCAGTGTAAGCGGGAGACGGATAGTAAAAACAGTACCTTGTCCCGGTTCAGTTTGGATATCAACAATGCCATTCAGCCGTCCAATCTGACTGCGTACGATATCCATCCCGACCCCCCTGCCGGACACCTCACTCACCTCAGAAGCCGTCGAAAATCCGGGTTCAAAAATCAGATGAACCGCTTCTTGGGTTGATAAGTAACTCGCCTGCTCTTCGGATATGATCCCTTTACCAAGAGCCAAAGCCTTGATCTTACCAGCGTCGATCCCTTGTCCATCATCTTCCAGACGGATCACTACATGATTCTCTTCATGAAAAGAAGTTAAAGTGATTCTTCCCTTCGCCGCCTTCCCTCCGGCCTCCCGGACCTCTGGGCTCTCAATCCCGTGGTCCGCACTGTTACGGATCAGGTGGATCAAGGGATCACTCAGCTCCTCGATAATCATCCGGTCAAGTTCCGTTTCTCCGCCCTGGATCACCAGTTCAATATCCTTGCCCAGCTTCTGGGCTAAATCCCGAACCAGACGGGGGAATCGGCTGAACAGCTGATCGATCGGCAGCATCCGTGTCTTCATGACCCCTTCTTGCAGCTCCTTGATAATACTGCCCATATGATCGGATACACTTCCAATATCGGGCAGAACTCTGCCCGGATCGGAACGTTGACCGGCAGCACTCAAATCGGCTAAAGAGGTCTGCTCAATCAGCAGTTCACCGACCAGATTCATCAGGTGATCCAGACGCTCCACGTTGACCCTGACCGTTGGATGGGAACCTTTCCCCCGTTCATCCGGCTTTGGGTTCCCCTGCTGTACAGGTGCCTCCGGGGCATGAACTAAGCTGTCCGTTCTGGACCATTTCAGCTCAAATGGAGCAATATGCATACTCTTCACATCAGAATCGACACCAAGCTGGTCCTGAATCTGTTGCCTCTCCTTCAAGGTAGCAACCACCACGGTAAACTGGCCATGCCGTTCGTCTTCATCCGCTCCCGGAGCAGCCGCTTTATGAAGAGAGACAGCAATAACGGTTCCACACACCTCTTCAATACGCTGCACCAGGATAAAATGTCTTGCAGCCTTCATCAGACAATCTTCCATCAGATTGACGCTTACAGCGAGCAGATGCTGTCCTGAGCCAGCTGCTTCCTCCGCCTGAAGCATTTCTGATGCGTTCAGAACCGGGGGCATGCTCCGTTCTGGTTCTGAACGCATGCTGATCAGGGACTTGATCTCGGACACCATACTGCTGCAATCTGTGTAATTACTTCCACTGATATACTCGGTGCGCAGCAGCTTCATTACATCCAGCGCCCGAAACAAGGTGTCAATCAGTTGGGAACTGATCTCCGGCTTCTTTTCCCGAACCCAATCCAGGATATATTCGACTTCATGGGTCAAGTCACTCATTTCCTTGAAGCCCATAGTGGATGAAGACCCTTTGATTGTATGTGCAGCTCGGAAAATCGTCTGGATCAGCTCCGGGGATGGGGTATGCTCCAATACCAGAAGCGACTGATCTATCCGTTCCAATTGGTCGTTCAGCTCTTCAATGAAAATATCGCGGTAGGCAGACAGCTCCATCATCATCTATTGTTCTCCTCCCTAACCGCCCAATACTTCCTCGAGCTTCAAAATACCGATCAGTTGATCCTCACGTTGGCCAATGCCCAGGAATACGCCTTCACGGCTTCGGCCTTGTCCACTTGATGGGGGATGTACCTCTCCATAGGTGGTTACCTTATTCACTTTATCCACGATTAGACCTACAAATTCTTCCCGGAAACGGACCACCACAATTCTTGTGGCCCGTGTATAAGCCTCATCGGACATCCCCAGTAAATTTCGCAGACTCATTACGCAGACTACCTTGCCGCGAAGATTGACTACACCCTTTACTTCATTCCGGCTGAAAGGAATGTCGGTAATGCTGAGCATTTTGATAATTTCATGCACTT
Organism: Paenibacillus helianthi; assembly: GCF_001909055.1. Classification (GTDB taxonomy): domain Bacteria; phylum Bacillota; class Bacilli; order Paenibacillales; family Paenibacillaceae; genus Paenibacillus_AQ; species Paenibacillus_AQ helianthi. The sequence continues at coordinate 6,599 of NZ_LVWI01000079.1, read as the reverse complement.
CTTCAATGCGAATGGCGCAGGTTTCCGGACCAACAGCCAGCTCTATATATTGTTCCTTCTGCAGTGTGGACATGAATACACCTTCAGTCTGTAGATTAGTGGGTTCTGAACGCACCCGCGGAGTGGGCAAGCTCCTCAGCGAGCTGGGCCAACGCCTGGCAGGTTGCTGCTGTCTCCTCCGAGGCAGCGGCAGACTCTTCACTAGAGGCCGCTATGGATTCAACCGAATTCATTACTTCGGCTGCTTGAGCCGATTCCTCTTCACAGGCTGCCGCTATTTCATTAACTTTGAGCGATGAGGTGTTGACCATGCTGATAATTTGCTCAAAGGCCTGGCTGGTCATCGAAGATTGCTCAACACTTTCGGCAACAGCCCGGACACTTTGCTTGGTGTTCTCTTGCATAGCTTTGATGATTTTTGTAATTTCCTTGGTAGCATCACTGCTTCGTTCTGCCAGTTTCCGTACTTCATCTGCTACTACTGCAAAGCCCCGGCCTTGTTCTCCTGCACGAGCCGCTTCAATGGCAGCGTTCAGAGCGAGGAGATTGGTCTGTTCGGCAATATCGTCAATGACCTCAATAATATCGCCGATTTTGCGGCTATCCTCTTCGAGCTGTGTCATCTGGTGATTCACGGCTTGCATGCCCTGAAGCGACGATTCCACCACGTAACCGCCTTCACGTGCTGTAATGACCGTTTGATTGGACAGCTCTGCGGCTTCCTCCGCACTTACCGCTACAGAGTTAATTGCCAGGGAGAGTTCTTTGAACAGTTCGGTAATACTTGCCGACGCCACGGACTGGGTAGTGCTGGTACTGGCAATTTCTTGTGTGCTCGCTGAGATTTCTTCGGAAGAGGCAGCGACGCTCTGCGAATTCATCACAATCCCGTTAATCAGCTCTTTGAGATTATCAACCATCCGGTTCAGTGCACTGGCCAATTGTCCGACTTCGTCCTTGGTAGAAATGTCTGAACGCTGAGTCAGATTCCCATTTGCCACTTCGGAAGCCAGTCCAAGCATATTCAAGAGAGGCTTAGAAATGGAGCGGGCTATGGCGTAACCAATGAGAATACTTAGAATTACTGAGACTACAATGATTACGATGGTCAAGTTCAATGACGAAGCATAGGCCGATTGGGAGTCGGTATTCGTTTGATCTGCGAGTTGCACGTTCGTTTCAATCAGACCATTCAAATTTGCAACAACCATTTCTCCTTGCTGTGCTATTTGCGGCTTAAAAGCATTAAAATCAGTTGGATCTTTCTGCTCCGCTAAAATCATTCCTTGGTTAAACAATTTCATGTAATTCGTATATTGTTCATCAAAATCACGCAGCAAATCTTGTTCTTTCTGTGTAGTAGCAAGCGGTCGGTAGTTATCCATATACTTGTCAATTTCCTGGGTTGTGGTTTTGATTTTCTCCTTGTAGTCCGAAACTTCAGCATCTCCTGTTGCTGTACTCATATCCCTCAAAAATACTCTGATAGTCTGGTATTTAATCTGGGCAGCCGATAAATCCCGGACCGATATCAGATTGTTGCTATACAGCTCTTTTATGTTACCGTTGGCGCCGCGCAGCGTGAAGATCGAGAACACGCCTAATCCCGCAAGTATCAAAGATACAATCAAAAATGAAGAGATGATTTTTGTTGCTGTTTTCAAATTACCATACCATTTCATTAGAATCCCCCCACATATTAACATCTTAGTGTCTGGTCTGAAGGTTATGCATTCTTCTTGCACTCCCCCTGCATGACCTCTGAACAGCTTAGCTATATTTCGACATATTCTGCGGAATTATGAATAGCAATTTTCTGACAATGGTTAAATATGCTTATTTTTTTTCGTTCACTTTATTGCGCATATACACAAAAGGCATTTGATTCCTGTCAACCTGCAGCACACCCTTGACAATATGTGCAAATAAGTTATAAATAGACATAATTATGAAGAAACAGATTCTCCGAATCTTCCGAAGAAAAGAGGGCAGCCGATTGACAACAAAAGTAACCTTGGCAGAAAAAGTGGTGTTTTCCGGCGGATTGCTGGGCCAAAATATGCTTTACAGCTTCATGTCGATGTACATTTTATTCTTTTATACGGACTTACTTGGCATTCCCGCAACGACAGCCAGTGTCATCTTGGTCACTGCAAGTATTTTCGACGCTTGCCTGGACCCGGTGATGGGGATGATCACAGACAAAACACATTCCAGGTGGGGGAAATTCAGGCCTTATTTGCTGTTTGCTCCGTTCCTGATCGCTGCCGCTACCGTGCTGTGCTTCATGGATTTCGGTACTTCCTCCACCCTGACCGTAGCCCTAGCAACGGTTTCTTATTTGCTGTGGGGAATGTTATACACGGTCTGCGACACCCCGCTTTGGGCGTTATCCTCTGTCATTTCCAAAGATCCTGCGGAACGGACACTGGTCGTAACGCTGGGCAAAATCGGCGGAACCCTAGGTACAGTCATAATCACCATAGGCGGCATACAGCTCCTGCTTGCCTTCGGCGGTGAAAGAAGCACCGGAGCCTATCTCTACTCTGCAATCATCGTATCGGTCATTGCTGCGCTGGCTATTTGGCTGACTGGAATCCTTTCCAAAGAAAGAGTGGCCCCATCGGCTGAACGGATTCCCTTCTCCAAAAATCTGCAAACCATATATAAAAACAAACCTCTCCTCACTCTGCTGGCTTCACTGCTGATTATCAATCTCGTAACCGGCATCAGACAGAGCATTCAACTCTACTATGTGGTTTATGTCTGGGGAGATGCCAGCTATGGGACACAGGTCGGAATCAGCCTGGTGGTCGGTATGCTGCTGGGTATGACCGCAACGCCCAAGCTATTGGGTGCCTTTTCCAAGAAAAGTGTATTTATCTCCTCATGTATCCTGGGCAGCCTCTCCTGTGTGGTTCCATATCTGTTCGGTGATGAGAATGTTCTGTTTACGCTAGTGTTCTTTGGGATCAGCTTCTTTTTCTCAGGTATAAGCATAATTGTCAGCACCTCGATGCTGCTGGATACGATTGATTATTCAGAGTGGAAGCTGGGCTTTCGGGGGGAAGGGATTGTATTCTCTACGAATACCTTTATCACCAAATTCAGCGGAGCAGTGTCCAGGCTGATTATCGGGGCAAGTCTTGGGCTTCTGAATTACGTGGAGAATCAGCCTGCTACGCCTGGGCTTCAGCAGGGTCTGAGCTTTGTGATGTTTTTACTGCCCGCCATTTGTTTCCTTGGGGCCATAATTCCGATTCTGTTCTATTCGATAAGCGATAAGCAGCGGACACAGATTCTGATTGATTTGGAGAACCACAGGGCAATGTAGTCAGAACAGCCTAATTTCCATACCCATACTTTTAGCAAAAGAAGGAGCGATTCAAAATGGATTCATCCATCCTCTACAGCCTTATGGCTCCTCCCGATCTTACGGATTGCCGGAGAATATTGTGTATTCAGCCCCATCCCGACGATAATGAAGTGGGCATGGGCGGAACGATTGCCGCTCTAGCGGAAAAGGGTTGTGAGGTTCATTACTTAACAGTGACGAATGGAGATTTGGGGAGTGGTGACGGTCTGTTGTCCCATGCCGAGATCGCCCGAGTCCGCTCGCAGGAGCTTGAAGCGGCGGGACGTTCGCTTGGAGCCACGGTGTTCCACCAATTGCCGCATGGAGACGGCACACTTGAGCATATTCCGGCTCTGGCGGCAGAGATTGCCGAAATCATCCGTACCATTCAGCCAGATGCGGTATTCTGTCCCGATCCGTGGCTTCCCTATGAAGCCCACTATGATCATATTGTCACCGGACGGGCGGCCGCCCAGGCTTTTCTGTCCTCGGGACTGCCGCTGTATCCCCGGGGAACCCGCACACAGCCCTGGCAGCCGAAAGCGATCGGATTTTATTTAACGGCTGAACCCAATACCGTGATCGATGTTACCCGCTTCTTCGACCGCAAGTTCGCTGCCATGGCACTGCACAGCAGCCAGTTCAGTGAGGATACGCTGGCACTTTACTCTTTGTATTTCAAGAAGAAGGGGCTAGAACTGGCGGAAGGAAAGGATTTTGAGCTCGGGGAAGGACTTAAGGTGCTGTCTCCGCTTCATCTGCATTGCTTCGTGGATGCCGGACAGGTGTAGGCTGTCTTTTTCAATACCATTTACCGCACAAAAAAGGCACCCTCCCACGGAGTCGTGCCTTTTTTCAATCTTGTGCTTGCGACGCATAATCGAAATTTATCGATGTGACAGCCGGTAATACGGCAGCGTCAGTGACGGTTTGAATCCCAGTTTCTGTGCGAGATAGTACGACCCTTGATTCTCCAGGCGGCAAGCCCACACCGGTTCCAATGGATGGTCAAGACAATAATCGATCAATGCCGAACTTACGGTAAATGCATATCCCCTGCCCCGGAAGGCTTCCGCAGTCTCAATTCCAATTTCCAACTGGCCACCTGCCAAGCAGGACGCAAACGCCGTAGAAGCGGTCTCGTCCCCCTCCATAATACTGAAGCCGACTCCTTCGGCAAGGAAATGCTCCTCATCACGCCAAAAGTACTTGGGGACCACTGAGCCGGTCAGAGTTGCATATTGCTCTTTTCCCGTTCGTACAAGGGCTGCATCCTGCTTAAAGAACTGTGCTCTGGCAGCAAAATAAGCTTCACGGTCTAATCTGAAGTTCACTCTGGTATTTCTCTGAATTAGCCGATGATCGTCCTGTTCAATCATCCCGCCCCTTACCTGTAATTCACTATTATGTACAGCCGCTAACGCATCGATCCATTCACTCCATTCACCGGCCGGGTCTCCCTGCAGCCATTCCGCATACAGACGGATTCCCTCTCTGTCCAATATGTAATCAGACAGCCCGCGATTAAAGCTGCTATTCGAGGAATCACCATAAACCAATGACATCCCGTATGGATGAACGACATAGAACGCTCGCGGTATATCTTTGCTGTCGGCATAGACTTTGCCCGGAATTCGCTGCTCCAGCACAGCTCTCGCAAAGAGTGTGTTTATTTTTACCTGATCCAGCGCCGGCAAACCCTTGTAATAGTCTTGAACCTCCAATTCAATCATCTTCCAGCTCCTCCCTATAGATTGGTAATTTCCCTCAGTATACTATGTTCTGATTAAAAAACACCCTTAACCCCATATATCGTATGTTATAATACATTGATCCTCAATATACTTGATTTACGATATCATCTGAAAGGAAATAAGCGATGATTATGCCATCTCCGGAAGTGAATTTTACAGCTTCACCTTTTTATAATCCCATTCTTAAAAATGTGGTCATTCTCGCCACCGGCGGTACGATTGCCGGCAGTGGCGAAGCGCATAAAACCTTAAATTACGAGCCCGGTGCTCTGCCGATACAGGATTTGCTGGACAGTGTTCCCCACCTGGAACGGGTAGCGAATTGTGCGGGGGTGCAGGTCAGCAATCTGTGCAGCGCGGATATTACCAGCGAACACTGGCTGACCTTGGCCACTCTAATCAACACACTTGCACTTCGTGAAGATGTTCATGGGTTTGTCATCACACATGGTACGGATACCCTGGATGAAACCTCCTATTTTCTGAATCTGGTAATCAAAACCGATAAACCGGTGGTAATTACCGGCTCCATGCGTCCGGCTACGGCGATCAGTGCGGATGGCCCGCTGAATCTGTATCAGTCGGTGGCCTTGGCGGCCAACCCGGAGGCTTCCGGTCAGGGAGTCATGGTGGTTTTTGCTGAAGGGATTTACAGCGGCCGGGATGTGCAGAAGGTCAACACCTTTAAGGCCAATGCCTTCGATGAGCGGGATTTCGGGTGTCTAGGCTATATGCGGGACAGCCAGGCTTTTTTCTATACGAGATCGCTCAAAAAACATACTACCGCCGCCCAGTTTGACGTATCAACATTGGTTGAACTGCCGGAGGTGTCCGTGGCCTACTTCCATGTGGATGCCAATCCGGGCATTCTGGATTATCTGGCTACCATCTCCAAAGGCATTATTATTGCCGGAGCCGGCGGAGGCATCTACAGCAAGCCCTGGATCGATAAGGTCGGTGAGCTCAAAAACAACAATATTCCTGTCGTCAGATGCTCGCGGATATCCAGCGGCATTACACTGAAGGATTCCTATATCGACCTGTCCGCCAATTCGATTCCCTGCAACAGTCTGGTACCGCAGAAGGCACGGATTCTGTTGTCGCTGGCGTTGACCCAAACAACGGGTTACGAGGAAATCGCTGCAATGTTCAACGAATACTAAGCTATAATTACAAAGCAATTAGTCCAACGGGGGTGTCCCATAAGCCATGAAATGGCTACTTGGGACATCCCTTGTTTTTGGAGTCGGACAAACGTTGTGCTCCGTGAGGACGCTCCGCGAACGGACCGTTGTTCCAATCGCTCTTGTGTCCAGATTTTTTTTATTCCCCTTAGCGGTGAAAATCCGGACACAAAGGCGAACGCTATCGCTTTTCCACAATCGTTCCGTCCTCTCCGCTGTTTAAGCGGGAAACATACTACAATATTTATAAAAACGCAAAAAAGAAACCACTCTTTTGGTAAAATGGAAGTGCGACCAACCATTTCA
>NZ_LVWI01000078.1 GCF_001909055.1 Paenibacillus helianthi | reverse complement strand
AAATGCTTGGGCAACAGATTTTCCTTTGGCTACATCCATGCCAATAACGGGTTTCATCTTCTCCTCCTCATTCGAATTCGCCGGTATTCCCACAATGGTTCCTACTCCACAGCTTCGCGTGTGATACGAGGTCTGATGCCTCAACCAGCTCAAACATGGTAGAAGGGTGTAGTGGGAGAACTGTTTGTTATTCGGGGTTATCCCCAGGGGCTGTCACGTTCTCCCGGCTACTTCCATCGTAAAGCGGTCATTAAAAAAGGCCAACCAGTAATCTCTGGTTGACCTAATAATACGAAGGGCTGTCCTTAATGGGACGCCCCTTTGCTGTTTCTTTCACCTTCCAGCAGGAAATCCGCGTGCTTTGTTGCGCCAGACTGTCACAAATGCAAAGGCCAACAGGACGCACAACGCCCACGGGAAAGAAACGACACCCGTTGTTTCGAGAAGAATCCCACCGGCCACACCCCCGCCGCCGATGGCGAGATTCCATGCGGTCACCAGCATCGATTGAGCTACATCTGCGCTCTCTCCGCCTGCTACGGCAATTGCTGTCTGCAGCAGCGTCGCCGCTCCCCCAAACGTTAAGCCCCACATGGCAGCTGCCGGATAGATCACAAAAGGCTGGCTGCTGCCTATGCCCAGCAGGATAGCTGCCAAGGCGAATGCAGCGAGGCTGATCAGAACAAGCAGTCTCAGGTGCCGGTCAATCCAGACCCCGGTTAGCCAGATGCCAAGCAGTGCTGTAACACCGAAGATGAGAAGTACTACGTCCACCCGCCCGGTAAGCCCGGTCTGAGTAAGGTACGGTGCAATGTAGGTATACAGGATGTTGTGGGCCAGTACCCAGGCTAGTACGACAAACAATATCGGGCGCACTCCGGGAGTAGTGAAGACCTTGTGGAGAGGGAGCCGCTGGTCTGCGGACTCTCCCGGAGAGTCCGGCAGCTTCCAGAGCACCCATATGGTCAGCAGCAGCGCGAGCAGCGACAGGATACCGAAGACATTGCGCCAGCCCGCAAGGTCCCCGAGCAAGGTTCCGGCAGGGACACCGAGCGCAAGAGCAAGTGGTGTTCCTGCCATGGCAACGGCCATAGCCCTTCCCTTAAGCGGCTCCGGCACCATGCGCCGGGCATAGCCGGCGATCATGCCCCATAGGACACCGGCTGATACACCCGCGAGGAACCGGGCCGCAAGCGTTAGGGGATAGCTTGAAGAGAGAGCAGTGACGGTGTTAAATACGAGAAAACCAAGAATGCATGTCAGCAGCAAGGGACGCCGTCTCCACCCGCGTGTTGCGGTGGTCAAAGGAATTGCGGCAAGTAGCGAGCCCAGGGCATACAGGGTAACGAGCTGACCCGCCATGGCCTCTGTCACTCCAAGTCCCTTACTGATCTGGAGCAGTAATCCGGCGGGAATTGTCTCGGTAAGGATACAGATAAACCCGGTCATAGCCAGGGCAAGCAATCCGGCCCAGGGAAGGCGTCCGGAAGCAGAAGCGCTGGAGATTTGCTGTGAAGAAGAAGCTGTGCTGCTGCTCATATCGAACCTCCTTCCTTATGATTCATGTTTCAATCTGCCGTAGACGGCATTGCACAGGTCAACCGTAAACGGACCCGACATGCCCTCCAGTGCGGTATTGGTGAAAGCCGCCACGCTTAGCCGCTGCTTGGGATCAACGAACCACGAATGACCATAGGTACCGCCCATGCGCCATGTGCCAGGGGATTCCGCAGTGTCTGCGGCAAGAGGATCTTTAAGCACCGTGATGCCCAGGCCAAAGCCCCGCCCTGGCCAGAAGGGCATGTGCAGATCACCAATCTGATTGGTGGTCATTTCCCGAACCAGGGATTCCGGCAGCAGAGGTGCTCCCCCTTTGCGCAGGGTTTCCAGCAGCTGCAGAAAGTCTCCGGTGCTGCCGACCATGCCAGCTCCTCCGGAAGGATAAGCGGCAGGGTCGAGCGCCCGTTCAGGGGCGAGGCGGAAGCCTGCCGTACCTTCCACAAAAGCAAGGCTGTCGGGATTGTGCAAAGGACGCAGCCCGGGAACATCATCGGCGTAAGCAGCGGCCAGCCGCTGCGGGTCGGCTGCAACGAAGCCTGTGTCCTTCATACCTAGCGGATGGGTCACAAGTGAATCTATGGCTTCGCTGAGTGTGGTGTCTGTGACTTTTTCAATCACGGCCCCCAGCACATCTGTTGCGATAGAATATCTCCACATGGTGCCTGGGGTATAGAGGAGCGGGACAGAGGCAATACGCCGTAGGTTCTCTTCGAGCGTAATGGTAGTCTGATCCATGCCATCAGATACACCAGCCCGCTCATAGGAGCCGCCCTCTTCCTGAAAGAAGCGGTAGGTCAAACTAGCGGTGTGCGTCATTAAGTGCCTTACTGTTATTGCTGCGGGCTTACCGTTCTCCAGTCGTGGCTGAAAATACGGAAGCCAGCGGTCCACGCGGTCATCCAGCTTCAGGCGGCCTTGCGCCACCAGAACCAGAGCAGCCGCAGAAGTGATAGGCTTGGAAACCGATGCTAGCCGGAACAAGGCGTCCTCCCGCATAGGCTGGTTCAGCTCGCGGTTCGCAAAACCGGCAGCACGGCTATAGATGAGCCTCCCATCTAACGCTACCTTGATGACAGCCCCCGCCAGACGCTTGTCGGCTAATGTCTGGTCTAGTACGTTATCGATGCGCTCCGGTAGATGCTCCGGGTTCATGAGATTTGAATCCTGCATTCGTAGTCATCCTTTCGCTATAGTTAAAGCTAAAATCGCTTTACTATTGTAAGTATATTATATAAAATTAGTTGACCTGCTAACATAAGGAAACTAAGCTATAACAGCCATTTAGCAGTTAAAAACAAGGCAGTTTGCACATGAATCCTTAAAATTAAAGGAGCTGAATGAGATGGACCATACAGACAAGCAGATTCTGTTTCATCTTCAAAACCAGGCGAGAATGTCCATGACAGAACTCGGGAAATGTGTGGGTCTATCACAACCGGCAGTGACGGAAAGAGTTAAACGTATGGAGGAAAACGGGGTGATCCAGGAGTACCGGACTATTATTTCACCTGAAAAAATTGGGAAACTGGCTACTGCTTACATTCTGTTCCACTCCAGGGATTGCCATGCCTTCGTTGATTTCTGCCGCTCCTCCCCTGAGGTCCTTGAGTGTTACAGGATCAGTGGCGAGCACAATTATCTGCTAAAAGTAATGACCGACTCCACGCAAGCCTTGGAGCAGTTCGGCAATGAATGCGATAGATACGGGACTTATACAATCCTAATCGTAATGTCATCGCCCGTTGATCATAAGTACCTTATTCCTTTGCTGGAAGGAACTGTTTAGGACCTGCCCTTACTGGGGAATGAAGAGTAGATTCGAGAGGAGGCATATACATAGTGGAAGAGACATTGCTGGCGCAACTGGTACAGTGGCATGAAGATGATGAATTTGCCAAAATTGTGGACCGCATCATGGAAATTCCCGAACCGGACAGAGACTATACACTTATTGGTCAACTGGGCAGGGCGCTGAACAATCTGGACCGTTACCATGAAGCGCTGGAACAGCTGCTGAGTGTTGCCGGGCAAGGAGAGAAGGACCCGATCTGGCACTACCGGGCGGGATATGCCTACTACTATCTGAAGCAGTACGATCAAGCGGTTCGTGAATTCGAGCTGGCAGATCAGCTGGAGCCTGGAGATGAGGCGGTTCAGCAGCTGCTTGGCTGGAGCCGCCGTGCGGCGGAGCGGGAGGTACGGGAGCAGCAGCGTTTTGCAGCTGCACAGGCCGGCGAGAGTACTGCGGGGGGAAGCACAGTTGAACCTTTTGACTTCGACGGCTTCTGGGAGGACAGCGATTATGCCCGCAAATCGTATGTATCCGATCCGCCTACAGACGAGCTGATTGCCTCGGTGGAGCAGGAACTGGGGTATAAGCTGCCGGCCTTTTATATCGAGATGATGAAGCGGCAGAATGGGGGGATTCCCCGGGATACTTGCTTCCCTACAGAGGAAGCGACCTCTTGGGCGGAAGATCATGTGGCGGTTACAGGCATTATGGGCATTGGGCGGGAGAAGACCTATTCCTTGTGCGGGGAACTCGGCAGCCGCTTCATGATTGAAGAGTGGGGTTACCCCGATATTGGTGTGGTATTCGGCGATTGCCCGTCCGCAGGGCATGATGTGATCATGCTGGATTACCGGGCCTCTGGTCCGGAAGGCGAACCGGCTGTGATCCATGTGGATCAGGAAGCGGATTATGAAATTACTTTTCTGGCCAAAGACTTCGAGAGTTTTGTACGCGGGCTGGTGAATGAGGAGGTCTTCGATACGTCCGAGGAGGATAAGGCAGAGGATCTGCGGAAGGTGGCTCATGGAGCCTTTTCACCCCTGCTTGCGGAGCTGTGCGGCAATGTCACGGAGATCGATAATGTAGAGGGTATAATCCGTACAATCTGTACGGAGATTGTAGAAGACAAAGGGCATTTCTCTCTCCATGCCGATGAGCGTTCTATTTTGATGTATGATGTGCAGTTCTGGCTGTATACCAAGTCGTATCCGCAAACCAACCGGGCTGAATACCTGGAGGTCTATTCCAAAATGATCGCCTTTGGCGGCGAATTCGGAACCGGCGGCTACGCGCCGTCCTTCATTACGGATTGGCTGGACGATCGGGTCCGGCAGGGGAGTATTATTGAGCGTGGTGGTGTGCTCAGCTTCACGGAAGAAGCCCGGGAGGCCCTGCTGCACAGGCTGAACGGTGTCACCGTCCCTGCAACCGGCAATGTAGCTCCGTTCATCCTGGTGGAGCAGGAAAATGGCGGTGTGTCTGTTATTCTGAGCGTAGGTACCTATTTGGCCGATCTGTTTGATACACGGGCAGACGAAGGCTTCGAAGGCAACGGCTACGATTGGGCTTCCCTTGCGGCGGTTTTCCTGGAGGAACAAATGCCGGAGCTGACAGGCATTGTGCATTTTGACCCGGAGGCTGACATGTTCTGCGCCTACTCCGGCAACAGGGAAGCTATTCTTGGTTTTGCTGCCGGATTCAAGCAGGCCTGCGAGGATGAGGCACTGATCCGGGACCTGTTCTCCCGCGCCGAGCTGGACTGATTACTCCGCTGCGGCCGCCCGGGATCGTTCTTTTATCCACTCTGTGAACATTCCATAATCCTTCTCCACCTGATCGGCATATCCGTAAGCCCACCGGGAGAGATAGCGCGCAAAAGCATCCGGGTCCTGCCCCATGGCCTTGGCAATTTCCTCCTCGCTATGATAAGGAAGAATGCCCTGGTCCACATCGGCATCGGCCCGGGCATGCATTTTGGCGGTCAGGCAACCCATTATCTCAAGTACCCGGGTCATATCCTCCATAGTTGCGATATCGGTCAGCTTCAGTCTTTTCTTATACGGCGACCGTTCTCTTACATAGAAGTGCCTTCCCTCAAGCGTCAGAAAGCCCAGATACGGGTCGGCCTTATGGTGCATGGCCTGCTGTGTCGCCGTTACCCGTTTTCCCTGATGCCCGAAATGCAGCCAAAAGGACTCGGAATACGGCATGAAATAAGCCGGAACCGGCACGCGCACTTCTTTTACCTCAAGCACGGTATCGTCCGTATCCTCCCGCTCATGTCCACCCTCGATTAATACATAATAGCGGTCCAGCCCGATGGAGGCGGTGCCTGAACCATGCTTGACTGCAATGTCTTTTATCCGGAAGTGATCCTCATTCAGGTTTCGGGTAACCGCGGTCTGTGTATAGAACGCCCAGGCGCTCCCCAGGAGGGTCTGTTCGGCTTGTCCGGGTACAGCCAGCTCGGAATTCTCCAGAAACACTCTGCCCGTCTGCATCTGAGCTGTAACCTTTTCCAGAAAATGTGCCTGTCTGCGTTTCTCCAGCTTGCGGAGGAGCTTCTTCACCGGACCTTTGGCGGTATCCTCATCCATACTATAAGTGGCAGGGTTATCCTTGCCCTGTGCGAACCGCCGGATCTGTCTGGCATACGCTTTAACAAAGCTCTCAATATGGCTTAGCTGTTCAGCTTCACCCTGTCCCAGCTGTCTGCCCACCAAAGCGATGCTGCCGGCCATACGCAGGAGATCGTAAAGATACGAGCCCACATACCCCTCATCGAAATCATTGACGTCATAGACCATATCTCCGTCTTCGCTGCGGATGGCGCCAAAGTTCTCGAAGTGCAGGTCTCCCTGAATCCAGGTTGGCCGGTCCTCAGGGGTGTGATAGGGGAAGTACTGGCGGGTTGTATCGAAATAGAATAAGTACGCGCTGCCCCGGTAAAAGGAGAAGGCGTTCTGCGACATTTTCAGATATTTCTCAGACCGTTTCTCGGGACTCAGGCCCATAATGCCGCTATCGAACTCTTCAAAGATGGAGATCAGCAGATCCTTGCGGAGCTTGGTTCGTGTGCGGATGACGCCTTCGGTAATAGATTTGTCGATCACGGGAACCCTCCTTGGCTATATTGCTAAAAAGTATACACATACACCTTGGTCCGCAGCGGATCTCTGCAGGTCACTGTGCGGGCTGGCTGCCTGTCCGGCAGGGCGAAGAAAATACTGATCACCACTGCGCCGGGCGGCAGCTCCTGATTGAACTTGTCCGCCAGCCGCTCCATGGCACCGGGGAATAAATAGCAGAGAACCATATCGGCATCGGCGTAGGAGCTGCGGTAGATATCGCCCCGGATGAAGCGGAGTCTGCCAGGGAGCGGCTCCGGGCCGTTCCCTGAGTGAGGGAGCCGCGCGAATATCAGCGCCAGCAGTTGCGAGCACCATAACGGGAGGCTTGAATTCTCAATCCCGATGAGTCTTTTGCCTGGACAATGACGGACGATATCGAGTCCTAATGTGCCCCAGCCGGACCCCGCCTCCACAACCGTGCTGTAGCCGGGAATCCGGTTTACCTCTCCGGCAACCGCCAGCCGTACAGCCTTCGAAGTGGGCATCGGCGAGATCCCGTTCCTCCAAGTGTCCACAACGATCCACACCACAGACAGGAGAACGGCGAGCGCGAGAACCCACGTGATAGTCTGGAGGATGAGCATGCAATCCCCTCCCCTCTCCATGAACAGGTTTCTAATGTTTCTGTTATTATAAATCCCATTTGGCGTCATAACCAGCTAAAGTGCTCTCATCAAACTCTAATCTTCCTGCAAAGTCTTTCTCATTCAGTCTGCTGTAACCTAAGGGTAATCACAAGGACTAGGGAGGAAATGAGTATGAAGTTAAATTGGAAGTGGCTGCTGTTGGGTGCCGCTCTGGCGGTAGTATTCTTCTACATTGGAAAAGGATATGGCGGCCCAGTCCAAGCCCGCCAACTGTCTGGGGCAAATTCTGTATCTGAGCCTACGGGGGTCTCTGCCTCTGCTACGGATGTTGTATCCGAAGCCACCTCTGCAGCCGCTGAGTCTGCTCCGGATGCTGTGTCCGAAGCTACCACAGACTCTGTGTCCGTTCCGGGGGTTATTTCCGACGTCATCTCTGCCGCCTCCACGGTTATCGGGTCGTGGCAGACAGGTGCGGAGGGTGTGTCTGCAGGGAATGCACGGTACTCTTTTGACAAAGGCATCACCCGGGTCGATGTACCAGAAGGTACGGAAAGCATCTCTATTGCAAATACCAACGGAAAGATTGAGATGAAGCAGGGCAACGGGAAGGATATTGAAATCCATACGACAGTGGTCGTGAATCAAGCCACAGCTGAAGAGGCCCGGACCATAGCGGACAAGGCGGGGGTGAAGGTAAGCCGGGGAGCTCAACTGGAGATTAAGAACTACAGCGAGCCTTACGGCAATATTCATTATCCGAATCTTGAGCTGACGGTTACACTGCCGAAGGGAATGAAGGCCGATCTGCAGGCGAAGACCAAGAACGGAAATCTCTCTTTGTCAGATGTTTCTAGTACAGGTAAAATTAAATTATCGTCTGTGAACGGCAACGTTACGGCATTCGGCCCCCCGAAAGACATCTCTCTGCACACGGTGAATGGGAATGTTGAAGTATCCGAAGCGAAGGCAAATGTGGATATTTCGCTTACCAATGGCAATGTGAAGGCAGAGCAAATTGCGGGAACTCTGGTGGCTGAAACGACAAACGGCAATCTGACGGTGAAGGATGCGCTCGCTGCTATAGAAGCAGTCACGGTAGCTGGTAATATCCATGTGGAGAGCAGGAAGGTCGGCGGAGACTGGAGGGTGACCTCGACGGTAGGAGATGTTGAACTGGCCTGGCCGGAAAATGCCGGAGTGGTGGTGGACGCAAAGTCAGCTCTTGGGGAGATGGATACCGACTTCCCGCTGACGGTGAAGAATCACAAGATTAGCGGGAAGATTGGCCAAGGGACGTATCAGATTCATGCGCAATCCATGGCCGGTTTATCGCTAATGAAGAAGAAATGATCTGTGAAGAGGTGGACGAGGGGTTGAAGGAACGCGTATTGATTATTGAGGATGAAATCGCCATGATTCGCCTGCTGGAGCTGGAGCTCTCTTATGAAGGCTACGACATCACGGTTGCATACGATGGCCTTGAGGGCGCAGACAGAGCGCTGAATGAGCATTTTGACCTGATTCTGCTTGATTTGAATCTGCCGGGAATGGGCGGGTTTGAGGTATGCAAGCGGGTGAGGGCGGTGAAGCAGACCCCGATTATTATGCTAACGGCCAGGGATACGGTCAGCGACCGGGTGCGGGGGCTGGATACCGGGGCAGATGATTATGTGCCGAAGCCATTCGCCATTGAGGAGCTTCTTGCCCGCATGCGTTCCCTCCAGCGCAGGCTTCACTTGGCGGAGACGGGGGACGAAGTGCTGTGTGCCAAGGATCTGACACTCGACAAGGCCTCGCACCGGGTGAGCCGTGCCGGGCGCGAGATTGAATGCTCTCAGCGCGAATTCGAGCTGCTGCATTGTCTGCTGGCCCATAAGAACCGGCTCATGAACCGTGAAGCCTTGCTCAATCTTGTCTGGGGGTATTCCTATGAAGGCGAGACGAATGTGGTAGATGTCTATATCCGTTACGTGCGCATGAAGGTGGATGAAGGGTTTGAACACAAGTTGATACATACTGTCCGTGGCAGCGGCTATATTCTGAGGGACTGAGGTGAGCGAATGAAGCCATGGACGTTCTCCCGTAAAGTAAGCGCATCTATTGCGCTGACAGCGCTGCTCGTCGCAGCCGTTGTCAGCGGATTTGTCTACATCACCTTCAAGCACTGGACAGAGCGCCAGGAGACAGCGCTGCTGGATGCCAGGCTCAGGCAGTTCGAGCTTCAGGTCGGGGAGGTGGAGTTCCTGCCTTCATTGCTTAAGCCGGGTCTGGGTAAAGGAAGCGGAGCGGCGGCGGTACTGAAGCCGGACTTGTCGGTGTTTGCCCCGGATCTGAGTGAGGGACAATTACTGCAGATGCTCGATTCCAAAGGACGGGTGCTGGCAGAGGTGGGTTCAGGCGGAACAGCAGACACTGCTGTCACCTACAAGGCAGAGAGGGAGCTCTCACTTCTTGTATACGGCCCAGTCCGGCTGAGGCTCACTGAAAGTGGGCACTCGGGCAGCGCAACCGCGGAGAAGGAGGTCGGCAGGCTGCTGCTGCTGGGCCTCCTGCTTGCTGCAGGGATGGCTATAGCAGCAGGGTGGCTCGTCGCCCGTTCCACGCTGAAGCCGATCCGCAGTATGATCGGTGAGGTGCATAGCATCGGGACGAACAGCTTGTCCCGGCGCCTGCATGTCCCCGCGGCCCAGGATGAGCTTCATCAGCTCGGGGAGACCTTTAATAGTCTTCTTAACAGGCTGGAGGGGTCCTTTGACCAGCAACGGCGATTCATCGCCGATGCTTCCCATGAGCTCAAGACACCGCTTGCCATTATTGAGGGACATACGCATATGATTCAGCGGTGGGGCAAGCAATCGCCGGAGGTGCTGGACGAGTCACTGTCGTTCATGATGAATGAGACCCGGAGGATGAAGGAATTGATTGCCCAACTGCTCCTGCTTGCAGAAGCGGAGTCCCAGGTGGCAGACGGCGGGGAAGAAACCTGCAATCTTAAAAATACCCTCAACGAGCTGCTGCCCCAGACCGTTCATGTTAATCCCGAGGTACAGCTTGATTATGACGGCCATCCCGAGGGTCAGGTGATACTGATTCGCATACCCGGAAGCGCCAGCTATCAGGTGCTGCGCAATATCGTGGAGAATGCACTGAAGTATACGCCTGAAGGCGGATCGGTAACGATCAGGCATTCCTTTGCGGATGGGCAGGTGATCTTGACGGTAGCCGACACGGGGATCGGGATATCCTCTGAACAGCTGCCGCATATCTTCGACCGCTTCTACCGCACGGAGGGCTCGCGGAGCCGCACCCGGGGCGGTTCGGGCCTTGGCCTTGCCATTGCCAAAGCCATTATGGAGCGGTACGGCGGTTCTATTGCCATCGCTAGCACACCGGGGCAAGGAACGACTGTGACGCTGCGGTTTATGGGCGGATAGGTGTGAGAGTCCCAATAGTCACTGGCAGATCTAATCTTCTTCCAGGGGCTTTTTTCTGTGTTCAGATCATGAAACTGGTTGGCAGGTAAGCACGGACTACCTGTGACTGGTGAAATCAGAGGTAAAAGTGCCTTTGAATTCGGCGTAGGCAGGCCAATTGGCGGAATCAGAGGTAGAAGTGCATTTGAATTCAGCATAGGTGGGCTAATTGCTGGAATCAGAGGTAGAAGTACCTTTGAATTCAGCATAGGTGGGCTAATGAGTAGAATCAGAGGTAAAAGTACCTTTGAATTCAGCATAGGTGGCCTAACTGCTGGAGTCAGAGGTAAAAGTACCTTTGAATCCCCTCGTGTGTCTGGGGTAACCCATGCCCGCCCTTTGGAGCGAATGTGGTAATAAGAACAAAATCATTAATATTCCTTGACGGGAATATTCCTTGTGGGGTATATTATGTATGCAAGGTGATAAAAAACTGATTCACTGAAGGAACATCGGTATTATGGAAACGAAGATATTTAGCGCACTAGCCGAACCCACCCGCTTGCGGATGGTAGAAATGCTGAAGGACGGGCCTTTGAGTGTAGGTGATATTGCCGAACGTCTCTCGCTCCGCCAGCCCCAGGCCTCGAAGCATCTGCGGGTGCTGCTGGAGGCCGGGCTAGTCGAGGTAGAGGCGCAAGCCAATCGCCGCAACTATAAGCTGCGGACGGAGCCGCTGGAGGTACTGGATACTTGGCTTGAAGCCTACCGGAAGATTTGGAGTGAACGCTTCGACAATCTGGACGACTACCTGCGGCAACTGCAATCCAAAGACAACGAACGACCATGAACTTTACTTTCAGGAGGGATTTGGAATGACCAACAAAATGATTTCCCGAGTAGAAGGCCTTGAGCTTGTTCTTGAACGTGTGTTCGATGCACCTCGTGAGCTTGTATTCAAAGTATTCTCCGAGGCAGAGCATCTGAAGCAGTGGTGGGGCCCGCGCGGCTGGATCGTTCCCTTCTGCAGTGTTGATTTTCGTCCGGGCGGGGTTTGGCATTACTGTATGAAGTGTGTCGATGAGCAGCAGGGTGATTTCTTCGGAATGGAATCCTGGGGCAAAGGCGTCTACCATGAAATCATGGATGGTGAGAAAATCGTCTACACCGATTACTTCTCGGATGCCGAAGGCAACGAAACCGAAGGCATGCCGTCCACGCTGGTTACGATGCTTTTTGAAGAATATGACGGGAAAACGAAGCTGGTAAGCCGATCAAAATATGACTCCGCGGAAGCGCTCAAAACCGTTCTGGATATGGGGATGGAACAAGGCATTACCGAAACCTGGGACCGCCTCGAAGAGCATTTGCAATCGGTTCAATGATCTCTATGAAACCTCTGGATGTTGTTACCAGAATTGAACAGATGGAGCTGGAGCTTACCGAGTGGAATGCGATACCTTTTGGATAAAAAGTGAAGGCGGAGAACAATAGTCTTCTTCTCGGCCTGCCTCCGGCAGGCTCTATTTGCGTTCCCGTTTCTTTTGTGTCCGTTTGGAAATAATGGAGGGGAGGAGGCTTGAAAATGAACTATATAGAGATTCTGATGCGGACGGTTCTATCGGTGGGTCTGCTGCTGCTCATTCCCAGAATCCTGGGCAAGCAGACCCTTTCCAATATGACGTCCAACGATTTCGTGATCAGCATTACCCTCGGCTCCCTGGCGGCGAATCTGGCGTTCAATGTCAGTCTGAAGTCAACGTATCTTGTCCTGTCCATTATTGTGATTACGGCTATGTCATTCCTGCTCTCCTTCATTGCCCTCAAAAGCCGCCGCCTGCGCAGCTGGATCTCTGGTTCCCCCACGGTCCTGATCGAGGGTGGAAAGATCATGGAAGCCAACATGAGGAAGATCCATTATACGCTGGATTCGCTGGTCCAGGCGCTGAGGGAGAAGGAGATTTTTAATCTCGAAGAGGTCGAATATGCGGTGCTTGAAGATAATGGACAGGTCTCTGTTCTGAAAAAGGAAGCGTATCAGTTCGTTACGAAGCAGGATTTGGGGCTGGCACTGCATGCGCAGGCCTTCCCCGTAGAGCTGATTATGGATGGTGTGCTGGTGGAGGCTAACCTGAAACGGAATGGTCTGACCCGTGAGTGGCTGGAGACGGAACTTGGGAAGAAGCAACAGGGCAAGACGCTGGCAGATGTGTTCTATGCGGTAAAAGGCACGCAGCAACAGCTCGTGTTCGATTTCTATGAGGATGGAGTGGGGCAGCCGCTGGATCAGGAGTAATCTCCTTCAGGGAAGCCCTTCGCTTGTTCCATTTATCAGAGCGTGCTCATATGGAAGTATTTTGCATAACTTTTTTATTGGCTTTTGAAATTAGGACTGCTATATTTGAAAATACTATGTTAGAGAGGGTAAGCAGCAGAGGTGTCGGCATAAAAGGATGAGAGGCGGATTTACATGCAACAAGTATTAGAGGGTATCGGTCTAACAAACGATTTTCTGTGGTCTAAGCTTCTGATTGTTCTTCTGATCGGTTGTGGTTTGTATTTCACCATTCGATCGAGATTTGTACAATTTGGCATGTTCAAAGAAATGTTCGTTGTGCTAAAAGAGTCCAATGCGAAGTCTACCAACAGCATCTCATCATTCCAGGCATTCTGTATCAGCATGGCAGCCAGGGTGGGGACAGGCAATATCACAGGAATTGCGATTGCCATTGCCTTAGGCGGGCCGGGCGCGGTCTTCTGGATGTGGGTGATTGCGATTATTGGTTCTGCATCCAGCTTTATTGAGAGTACTTTAGCACAGGTGTATAAAGTAAGAGACCAAACGGGATTTCGTGGGGGTCCTGCTTATTATATGGAACAAGGCTTGAAGAAACGTTGGATGGGATCTTTATTTGCCGTGCTGATCACGTTGTCTTTCGGCCTCGTCTTTAACGCGGTCCAGTCCAACACGATTACCGTTGCTTTTGAAAATTCATTCGGCACCAATCGTTTGATGGTTGGGCTTCTAATGGCTGTTGCGTTTGCAAGCATTATCTTTGGCGGCATCAAACGTATTGCCAAATTGTCTGAATATATTGTAGTCTTCATGGCCGTGATTTATATCGCCGTTGCCTTATGCATTGTGCTGATTAACATTACCAAAATGCCGGAAGTTCTGGCACTTATTGTGAAAGGTGCGTTCGGATTCGAACAGTTCATAGGAGGGTCTCTAGGGGCGGTGATTCTGCAAGGTGTGAAGCGCGGATTGTTCTCGAACGAAGCGGGAATGGGAAGTGCGCCGAATGCTGCAGCAACGGCAACGACAAGTCATCCTGTAAAACAAGGGCTTATGCAAGCATTCGGTGTGCTTACAGATACGTTGTTGATTTGTTCGAGTACCGCCTTCATTATTCTGCTATCTGATGCGTATAAGCAGCCTGGGCTGGATGGCATCAAGCTTACACAAGCTGCACTGAGCGAGCACATCGGTTCTTGCGCCTCTGGTTCTCTGGCTATCATGGTGTTCCTGTTTGCGTTCAGTACATTAATTGGAAACTATTATTACGGAGAAACGAATATAGAGTTCTTAAACTCAAAGAAGTCAGTAGTCATATTGTACAGATATAGTGTGCTCGCGATGATTCTATTCGGTTCGGTTGCCAAGGTTCAACTGGTGTGGGATTTGGCTGACTTATTTATGGGGCTCATGGTGGTAGTTAACTTGATTGCCATCCTTCTCTTATCCAAAGTAGCCTTTGCAGCCCTTCAGGATTACAAGCGGCAGAAACAGGCTGGGAAAGACCCGGTCTTTGTTAAAGACAGTATTAAAGGCCTGGATCACATTGAATGTTGGGAGAACACTTCAGGTATGTAAGGGTAATAGATGGTTAAAGCCCAGGGCTCCGGTAACGGAGCCTTTGTGTTGTTGGGCATTAATAGCCGAGCAGGTTACAGCACGTTCATTACCAGCATTACCACGCGTAAACCCCATTCACATCCAAAAACTCTCCGTTATGGCGTTTGCCATCCGTGGCATAGCCTACAATAATGGCCGCCCCGGCTTCTTTGGATTTCCCGCCTTCCGCATTACCATTCAGATCCGTCTTCGTGAAGCCGGGGGTTACTGCAAATACCTGGGCTTTGCTGTTTTTGAGCTCTATGGCCATGGCTACAGTCATCGCATTGTTTGCAGTTTTGGAGGAATTGTAGTCGAACGCATTCAGCGCATACTCCGAACTCTGCATGAAGTGAAGGGACGCCATATCGGTGGAGACATTCACAATCGTTCCTTCATTCTCTTTTATTAAGGGGAAAAGACGTTGGTTCAAGCGGAAGGTTCCGAAGAAATTCACCTCAAAAGCGTTCCGCAAATGCTCTTCCCGGGTATCGCTGAATGAACTGGAGAAGGCTCCCGGCATGCCGGCATTGTTAATGAGAAGCGTCACATCGGAATAGTTGTTGCGAAGGGTAACGGCTGCCTGCTCAATGCTGTCCAGATTCGTCATATCGATTTGCAGGAACTCCACGTCCAGCCCTTGGCGGGTCAATTCAGAAGCTGCGTCCTTCCCCCGTTCGAGGCTGCGTGCGCCAAGCAATACCTTCCATCCGGCTTCACCAAGCTGTCTTGCAATTTCAAAGCCGATCCCTTTATTGGCACCTGTCACAAAAGCGGTTCTTGTCATCTTCATCCTTCTTTCTGCAAGTTATGATCTATCCACAATTCGTAGCTTACTATGCTACACTAAGTGTAGGTCAACACTAAAAGTCAGGCGGTGAGCAAAATTTTTACCATTGGACAGGTTGCCAAAAAAGTAGGGATAAATATTGGCGCGATTCGTTTTTATGAACGAAAAGGTCTTCTGGAGCCCGTAGTCCGCAACGAGCAAAACAATCGCCTGTACACCGACGACGAGATTGGCTGGCTGATCTTTCTGAAATGTCTGCGGGAAACGGGAATGAGTATCGAGGAGATCAAGAAGTACCACGACATGGTCCAAGCCGGAACCTCTACCCTGCCGGAGAGAACCAGGCTCATTGAGGAGCAGAAGCAAGCCCTTTTGGACGAAATTGAACAGAAAAAAGCTCAGCTCGTTCACCTGGAGCATAAGCTGGAGAGCTATTATCGCGGGGAGAATTATTAGGAAGGGGGCGGAGGTGGGGAATGGAGTGGGGCTGGCGCGGTCAAAAAATCCGGTGGCACCAACAAAGGCGTGTGGATTGCATCGGGCATCTTTACCTTGGACGCTGATACCGTGCAGACAGGTTCAGGAATTACCTTCGGCACCAACTTCAACCCGCCGTCCATGACCGGAACTCTAACCATCAAGAACAGCGCTATCTGGGTCTCCTGGCTAAAAAAAAGCGGCAAAGCCTAGAACCTCAGTATCACCGTATCCGGCAATTCGATCCAGAACAGCACTTACTCCGGGACTTTCATCGAAGAGGTGGCACCGAACATCACGGTGGCGGGGGTGGAGAATGATAGGCAGGGAGAAGGGAAAGAGAACAGGAATAAAATAGAATAGGGTGTAAAAGCGAATAGAATATGAAAAGGCCGCCACCAGAGATAATCGGAAGAATGTTTGTGGGTGGTTTTTTCTATAAATAATAATTATTAGATACGAATCTATGACTCTATAAAAAATCTCATTATGTACAAGGTTTGATTTTCAGGGAGCAATGAAAAGTTTTTGAAAAAATATTACAGGGATTTGAAGAAGTAATGCAGAACAATGAGTATAGTATCATTTTACGTGGTGAAAATAATATTAGGTATGGGGTAATCCAATGGAAGATTATTATGGTGCATTTCTTTCTAGAGCTTTAGATACTGAATCTTTACTTAATGGAAATAGAACGGTTGGAAGTGTTCATATGGGCGCTATTTCCATAGAGTGTTTGTTGAAAAGTTTAATTGTAGAGCGTCATAACATTACTGGTTGGGGTTCTAATCAAGATGGAACTATGCATGGAATCACTAATCCTGGGCATGAGTTTATAGATGCAATTCATAAACTACCTGAATTAAGAAAGCGGATTCCAAGAAATATGATTAGTTATTTTGAAAGGCTTCAACAGCCCAGAATTCATTACATAGATATGCGATACGATGGAGTCGACCTGGATGATCATAGTATTCAAGAGTGGAAAGAGGCATATATTAGAGTTCGGGCGTGGCTTTTATCTCAGAGAAGTAGCATTTTAAAAGGAAAGAGGGCGTGAAATATTATGCTAAACGAGGGTGGATTAAAGAGTGCTTTATCTGAGTATCTTGGACCAGATAGCAGTCTTTCTTTATATAAAGTTAGTAATAATGTATACGATGTTATTGCAGTTAGTAACATATTCAAAAATCTAACAACAACAGAAAGAACTGATCTAATTCGTAATTGGGTAAAGGAATTTACGGAGGACTCAACTCAATTGGGATTTATTTCATTGTATACAGTCTCAGAAGCTATTTCATTAGATTTAAGGATAGATGAGTTAAGTAAACCTGAATTAAAACTTCAAACTTGGTTTGACTTAATCAATTCTGATAAAGTTAAAGTGCAGTTATCACCAGACGATAACGCCAAAGTTGTCTCATTCTATTCTTTTAAAGGTGGGGTAGGAAGAACTACAGCTTTAATTCATGTCGCATGGATATTAGCTCAAAGAGGGAAAAAAATTGTAATAGTAGATATGGATTTAGAAGCACCTAGTTTACATCAAGCTTTAGGTCCATTGAAAATAACTCCTAAAAAGGGCTTGGTTGATTACCTATATGAAAGAGTAAATAGTCTAAACGATGATGAATTTGATATTCAAATTGCTGATATAATTGGAGAAGTTGCATCACCCAAAGGATCAATCTTTCTGGTTCCCGCAGGAAATGTAACTACAGATTATATATCCAAGGTTGATGATTTAAGGAATTTACGGTTTAATGACGAAGAAATATGGAAGAAATTTAGAGAGGATTTAACTGATCAACTTCATCCAGATATAATTTTAGTTGACTCTCGAACAGGCATTAATATTTGGGGCGCACTGTCATTGTTGCAGATAGCGGATGAAACTATGATTTTTATGAACCCAACACCTCAAAATACTGAGGGTATTACTTCAATAGTGCAGTCCCTTTATAGAGTCGGACAATCTCCTTTTATTATCCTCTCTCCAGTTATTAGTGGTAAAGCAGGAAAGGAGAGGGCTCTTCGCGAATGGAAAAAGGTAAATTCTGTTATTACAGAAAATAGTTTATTAGAATATAGTGATGATAATGACGACCCTATAATGATACCATTCACCACAGAAGTGGCTTTATCTGATGAATATCCTAATAAGTCTTATATACATCTCTATAATGATATTGCTAACCAATTAGATGAGGAAACTGATAAGCATATATTGATCCAACTACTTTCAAGTCATGAAAGGTGGAGAGTGCTAGAGGATCTCAGTTTTTCTTCTATTGATGCTAAAGAAGAGAAAGGGACATCAGTTAAGGCACTATTTCAAAAAACTGCTGATTTTGAACGCTTCTTAGATCAAGCAACGATATTAATAAAAGGGAAAAAGGGAACGGGTAAAACACAACTATATTGGACGGCAATTAATCATCTCGAAATAATGAGGGAATTAGCTCAGAGTCGTCTCGATAGGGTCATTCCTATTTCAGGACATGGACCTGCTTCAGGACATCCTTTAAGAGATGATTTTAATTATATAAATGAAGAATTGTTTCAAAGCAAATCATCATGGGAAAGTTTTTGGCGGGGATATGCTCTTTATAGATTAATAATAAATAAAGAGGCAGGTTTAGAATTGCCTAGAAATAAGCATTTCGAAGATTTACGTAATATATTTAAGAAAAAACCTAAGTCAAACGAAATGTGGACGTCAGAACATACAAAATTTGTTTTATCATTATCAACAAATAATGAAGTGAAGTTATTAATTAGGGATGCATTAGAACAAGCTTCAAAAAAATTATATGACAAAAATATGTATATTTGGTTATTATATGATGATTTAGATCAGGATATACCAGAGTATTCTTTGATTCAAAAAGAAGCTATATCAGGTTTGTTTATCTTCGCATTAACACTGGAAAATATGCAGGTTAGAACTATTAGGCCCAAAATATTTCTACGAACAGATATATGGCATCGATTAAATTTCACAAATAAAAGTCATCTTATAGGCAAAGACGTTGAACTGAAATGGACAAGAGAAGATTTCTTGAAGATGGCATTGAGACAGGCGCAAAGGTCACCTTTATTTGATGAATTAATTTCAAAGTTTTCCCCAGTAGTTGATATTAATCAGGCGTCTGAAGAAACGATGGAAAAAGCCTTAGAATTATTGTGGGGGATTGATAGAGAAAGGGGAAGACGTTCTAAAAAGGTTTCGAGATGGGTATATGAAAGACTTACTGACGCTAATGGCAGTACTTTTCCTCGCGCTCTTATTTATCTACTTGAGGGTGCTAGGAATAAAGAACTTGAATATCAAGATTTATTTCATATACAGGCTCCTAAAGACAGATTATTACGAGCACAGTCTTTAAATGAAGGTTTATTAAAGGCATCCTATGCAAGATGTGATGAATTAAGACAAGAATATAAAGAATTAGATGATTTGGGTTTCTTTGGTTACCTTAGTCAATTGAAACAAATTACACGATTAGAGCCAATTAAGTCATGGTGGTCAGAGAATGGGACTGGTAAATTCTCAAGTTTTAACGATTTTCTTGATTACATTAAATTGATGGGCTTGGCTGCAGAGTATGATAACGAGCAATGGAAGTTTGCAGATATATATGTGCATGGCTTCGAAATGAATAGAATTGGTAAATTATAATAAGGGTGCCGGCAGCACTCGCTTATCAATTAATTTTAGTGATTGCTGCCAACATCCTACCACTGACCAAAGTTAGATATATTAACCCTCAATTTGGATATAACATCTGTTGTTCAAACCTTCGAATTAGATCTTTCTTAAATATTATTTTTATTATCGGAAAATGCCATAGCAGCAATCACATCCCGATTAATCCTAGTGATTGCTGCTATTTTTTCTGGGCTCCTACCGCTAATCAAAGTCTATGCTAATCTAACTCCTTAGGACGGTCACCTCCATCTTCAAAACGGAAGATTTCTACAGCGGGAACTTGGAAGAGGACTGTTATTTTATCCGTGGTTTTCAAATAAATGGTTTCCGTCCACTCGTTTAACTCCACCTATGTAACTGTATGAAGCGATACTTCTTCGGCCAGTCGTTCTTGTGTCCACTCGTATGCTTTTCTAAGCTCTCATATTAAATTTCCTACACCTTATGGTGAATTAATGAAACTGCCTCATACGTGTTTAATCCTCGAAAGCTCCCCGCACCTCTCTAATAACCCTTTTCAAAGTATCAATTTGCTTCACACTCAACTCACTTACAGTAACCGCATATTCATCAATTGCTCTACGCTGCGCAGCTTCAACCTCACTCAAATCATCAAGATTTTGAAATAATTCCATCGGCTGAATTTTTAAAGCAACTATTATTTTCTCCAATGTATCAACTGAGAAGTTCCGTTCCCCACGTTCTACTGCCCCTATGTATGCATCATCCAAGTTGGATAGTTCCGCTAACTGTTGTTGTGTTAGTCCCTTTGCTTTTCTAATAGCCCGAATTCTGTCTCCGACTGTATTCCGTAAATCTGTCATGGTAATCACCTCTCCTAAAGGTTAGGAGAGTATAGGTATAAATAGCAGGGTTATAAAGGCGGTAAAATGTATTGATAATACTACTTTATAGTAGTATATTTGATTTATTGTACTACTTCTTAACCAATAGATAAAGAAAAAAGGAGGCTCCACCCGTGCGCCCTTCCATTCTGAAATCACTCAAGCCGGATATTATGGTTGAAATGCTGGAAATGTCTTATCGCTTCGAGGATTGGGACAAGATGCTGAATACGGCGGGTATTCTGTACAGCTATGCCCAGTGCATCCATGAGGAGCGGCAGTATCACAAGGCTAAGAATCTTCCGGTACCGACTCTGGATACGGAGCGTCCACTGGTCTATTATTTTGGGTTCAGTCATCTGATGCGGGGCATCGTGTGCCAGAAGCAGGGGAAGTATGATGAGGCCAAAGAATCCATATACCGTTATGCTGAGCTGGGCTGGATGGAGGATTTGGGGGAGGAAGGGCAGGAGATTGCCGAGGAGTTCCGGGTTCTGGCTCGTGCCAACTTATATATAGTGGAGATTCTGTCCGGCAAGACGGAACTACTGGAGGGGTACGCACGATTCTTACAGGATAATCCCGAGGAATTGCTGCCGGGGCTTGGGACTATTTTGCAGGCTGCGGTCCAGTACGGGCTTGATGTGGATGATCTGCTGCATATGTTCGCGGAACAGAGTGCCGGATTTGGGGAGTATGAGGATGCAGGCAATATTTCGCATTATTACAGCTATTGTTATCACTTGGCGTTATATCATCAGCGGGCGGGCAGAGTGCCGGAGGCGCTGGACTGGACGATACAATCTCTAATGCTGGCTCACCAGTCCAGTCATGACGGGAATTTCAAGCGTTGTCTGGCTCTGTTTGAAACATTGCGTGAAGAGATCACGGAAGAACAGGATCGGCGATATCATGAGGTGCTGGCAGAGTGTCTGGGGCAGGTTGTATTGAAGCTTCCTGAACTGCGCCATGCGGGTGTCTAAGGTTAAGTTGTTTTCTTATTCAGCAAAAGAAAGATTATTCCGCCAAAAATAAAGCCGCTAAGCACACCCGCCAATATACATTTGGTCATACTGAGTACAATGTCCGATGACGTGCTGTCGGGGGTGGATACTATATTCACAATGAACAACAGGCTAAACAGGATGGATGTAATCAGAAAAGACTTAGATTTCAGGAACCGTTTCATGGTTCTCCTCCTTACAAGAATAATCATCTGTTATCTAGAATAAAGTAAACCTCTGTACAATATTACCATAAATTCCCTCCCAAACTACGACATACAGCTGTCCGGTCTCCCCTCTATAATGAAAGTATCTTGAAGTGATAAGGAGACGAGCAGAGGCATGGGTGAGATTGTTAGACATGATGTGAATGAGGAGTATGCGTATTCCGGATTTGTGGAGGCGGGGGATTTTATTTTCCTCAGCTTCTGTGTGGGCAATGTGGGGGGAACGGTGGAAGAGCAGGTGGAAGGTGCGCTGGATCATATGAGCGACCGCTTGCAGCAGGTGGGGTTAACGCTGGCGGATGTGGTGAAGGTGGATATTTTGCTGCGGGATGTGTGGGATATTCCGGTGATGGAGCAGGTGTTCCAGCGCAGATTCCAGGGCAAGTATCCGGCGCGGAAAACGATCTCCACGGAGTTCGCGCATGTCGGCGGGCCGGATGGACTTAAGGTTCAGATCGATGGTGTGGCGTATCGTCCACGCGCGTAACGTTTGGGCAGGAAGGAAATGCCCCCAATAACAATAGCAGCTCCTCCTGTACGGAGTGAGCTGCTGCTTGGCATGCCTTGAAGTAACAGCGGGGTGGATGAATATAACATTAACACTAACTTACGGATTCATAAGCACCCGATGAACGCCCTGGCTTCCTCCCGGTGCGGTTCCGAGATATAAATATCCGCCCTGGCTTACGGCAGTGGTGATGCCATACAATGTACCTTCAGGATCATGCCAGCTATTCACAAGCTCCCCTTCGGGTCCATATTCCGCGACCAGTCCATGCTTCACCGGCGCACTGGCTCCATTTAACATGGATTGTGGAACTTTAGACATTGTAGCGGCTAACCAGGGATGACTGTGCATGTAGTCGGCAAAAGGCAAACGGGTTGTGAATACCCCTACCCAGAAATGTCCCTGCGCATCACGTGTGATGTTGTCCGGGAATCCAGCAATATTATCGGCAAAAATATCCGAGGTGCCCTGCTTGGCCCCCTTCAGCCAGTATCGGGTCAGTTGATAATGATAGGATTCGGCCACGAGTACAAAATCTTCATCGGCAGACAAGGCTACCCCATTGGCAAAATACAAGTCCTCAAGTAAAACAGTCGTCTGCTTGGTCTGCGGATCATATTTCAGCAAGCGTCCATGCGGTTTGTTCTCGGCAATTTCTTTGAACATGACCTTGCCATAGTTAGAGGTATCCGAGAAATAGATCGATCCGTCCTGCGCAATGTCCAGCTCGTTCGCCAGGTAGATTGGTCCACCCTCCACTTGATTGGTCAGCACTTCAACTTTTCCCTCCGGGTCAATCGACAGCAGCCCTTTCTGAATATCTGCTACAATCAGATTCCCCGCTGCGTCGAATTTCAGTCCGTTAGGTGTTCCATGGGTATCGGCGAACACTTCAGCCGGCTGCGCTTTACCTGCCGTGTCAAAGGCTACTCTATAAATTTTGCCGTCGGAGTCCCCCGTATATAGCCGTCCTTGTGCATCAAAAGTAATGAATTCCGGGAACTTGGCGCGGTCCGTAACCAGCTCTGCCGAGCTGAGCTTGCTGTTTTCTTTCCAGGGACCGTCTTTCTCAAAAGAAGGGGCGGCGGGGGCAGACCATACAGCGGGATCTACCGGAGCAGGTATCAGCAGAAAAACAGCGATTCCCAGCACAATTACCCCGAGCAGGGCCAAGCTCCATCTGCCGACCCTTTGACGTGTTGAACGTTTGCGTTGCTTTGGTTCTGTGGACATTATGAATCCTCCTTATTGTTTCTTGGGGCGAAGCATGCCCCCAACTAGTCGCAGACTCTGTCTGCGGGTCATGAAGCGGGAAATCTGGGCGCCCAGATAATTCTGGAATCCCGGAACAACGTACTGTTTTCCTTTTTTCATAGCGCGGAGGGTGACTGCTACTACACGCTCCGGCGTGTCCTTCGCACCGACAGAAGCATCCTCCGAGCCAACGACATTGAAGAAATTCGTATCCGTCGAGCCGGGGCACAGAGCAAAGAATTGAACGCCACGGTCACGATTCTCCCACCACAGGGCATCGGTAAAGGACAAGACAAAAGCTTTGGTCGCGCCGTAGACGGCCATATAAGGCAGCGGCTGAAAGCCTGCGGTAGACGATACATTGATAACAGCGCCAGCACCCCTGTGCAGCATCCCCGGAAGGAACAAATGAGTCATATCCACTACAGCGGCGACATTAAGCATCACTTCTTCATGCTGGCGCTCGCCGGAGACTTGCTCGAACAGACCGTGGGTGGCAAACCCCGCATTGTTGACCAACAGATCAATTACCAGATTGAGCTCCTGGCACTTCTGGTACAATTCTCCGGCAGCACCTTCGATGGATAGATCCAGGGAAATAACTTGCGTCTGAACCCCATAGCTTCGGGTCAATTCGGCGGCAAGCGTATCAAGTTTGCCTTTGGATCTGGCTACAAGCACTAAATGACTGCCTTCCTTGGCCAGTTGTCTGGCGAACTGTTCTCCGATGCCCGAAGAGGCTCCAGTGATCAGTGACCATTTTCCTTTAATATTCATAAGTTTCGCCCCTTTGAGTACAATGTTTTATTGTGGTAACACTGTTACCGATGTGAATCATCGTAACCCAAAGGGTCATCTGTGTCAAATCTTTTTTTTAAACTTCTGGATCAATTGACAACCCTCCTGCAAATGGTTAGAATGCCTGGTAGAACGCAGTAACTATGTTTCCGGGCAACAACATAACATCCGAATGAGGTGATATTCATCCATAACGAAGACAAGCCCTCATCATCCACAGGGCGGGTACTAAAAACATATCAGGAGGCTCGTCTGCAAAATACAGAGAATCTCCGTAAGCTTGTGGTGGATGCGGCTGCGGACATTTTGCAGGAAGAAGGGCCTGAAGCAGTCACTGTGCGTAAAGTGTCGGAAAGAATGGGCTGCTCCACCAAGATCATTTACAGTTTGTTCGTTAATAAAGAGGGGCTGGCCCAGCAACTGTATCTGGAGGGCTGTAAATTGCTGGCTCAGGGGTTTGAAGAAGTTCCTCTGTCCTCTGACCTCTTGCAGCATTTGCTGGATTTGGGCGAAGCCTTCTGGCAGTTCGGGCAGGATCATACCAGCTACTACAAGCTGATGTTTGGAGGGGCTTTTGCCGAATTCAAGCCGGATGCAGAGAGTATGCAAGGGACGATGACAGCCATGAGCCGCTTGTTGAACCTAATCAGCACCGCCCAGCAGCAAGGACAGATTTCGGACCAGGAAGAGACAGGGACCCTTGTCAGCATCATATGGGCTTCGCTGCACGGCGTAATCCACCTGTATATTGGCGGGTTCCTTGGCGATGCCGAAGCGGCCCATGCCGTATATAAGCAAACCATGGTGTTGCTGTCCCAATCGCTGTTTGCAGCACAATTGGTCCAGCAGAGGAGCGAACAGGAATGATCGCATTGATCTTGGCTGCGGGGTATGCAACCCGGCTCTACCCGTTAACGAAAGATACGCCGAAGCCGCTGCTGCCGGTTCAAGGAAGCCGGACGATTCTGGATTTGCTGATGGACCGTCTGGAGGTTCTGGAGGAAATTACGGAGATTCTGATTGTGACGAATGAGCGCTTCTTTCGTGCTTTTGAACAGTGGCATCTGCAGTATAGGGGAACGAAGCCGATTCGTATTCTGAATGACGGGACTTCTTCGCCAGAAGGACGGTTAGGAGCGATTGGCGATATCCAGTTTGTGATCGACCGGGAACAATTGTCCGAGGATCTGCTAGTTCTGGCGGGGGATAATGTGCTGGGATTTGGCCTTGATGGGTATCTGAATTATTTTCATCAGGTGGACAAAGACTGTATTCTGGTCCGGACGGTGGACGATATTCGGGAGCTTCGCAGTGTTGGCGTGGCTGAGCTGGATGCAGAGATGCGGGTCCTTTCTTTGGAAGAAAAGCCGCAATCGCCCCGGACGAACATTGGCGTATTTGCACTCTATATCTATAAGCGGTCTACGCTGCCGCTATTCTCCCGTTATCTCGCCGAAGGCGGCAACCCGGATGCGCCGAGTTATTTTCCTGCATGGCTGCACTCCCGTCAGGAGATCCGGGCTTACTATACGGAGGGCACGATTGACGATGTCGGCACCCCGGAAGCATATGCGGAGATGCGGGATAGGCTGGGTAACGGTTAAGCCTAGACGGCAGGTGCGCTGAAAGATAGGAGTTAAGGGCTGAAGATAAGGGGTTTGATGAGTCTTAATAGCAGGAACAGCGGCAGTCCAGGAGGCAAAAGATAGCTCCCAGACTGCCGCTGTTTTATTTAAATAATCTATCCGTTTAAGTAAACTGTTCAGTTGTTGAAATAGTGGCCTTCTTCAAGATCTGCGATCAGTCCGTGATGTTCTGGCCGCCAGTTCAGGCGTTCTTGGGTAAGTGCGCTAGATGTCGGGTTATCGCGCCCGGCAAAAGCGCCGAGAAATCCGAAGTGTGCGTTTGCCTCCTCCGGCGGGATACTGACCACAGGCAGGTTCAGGTGGCGGCCGATGACACCGGCGATATCACGGAATGGGACCCCTTCCTCTCCGGCCCCGTGCAGGCGAGATCCTGCCGGGGCGTGTTCCAGCGCCAGCCGGAAGAGCCGCGCCGCATCCAGCCGGTGTACCGCTGGCCAGCGGTTTGTGCCGTCTCCGATGTAAGCGGACACCCCCTTGTCACGGGCAATGGCAATCAGTGCAGGGACGAAGCCCTTGTCTCCCTCTCCATGCACGGATGGTGAGAGACGGACCACTGAAGTCCGCACTCCGCGCTCAGCCAGTGCCATGGCCAAGCATTCTGATCCGCCCCGGGGCAATTCGGCGCGGGCCACAGTTTCTTCTGTTCCGGTTTGTCCCGGCGGGAGCAGCATGGAGAGGATCATTGTTCCTGAGGTGATGACAAACGGCTTGCCGGAGCCCTCAAGAGCTGCTCCGATCGTCTCGACGGCACGAAGATCGGTAGCAACGGCACCGGCATAGTCCGAGAAGTCGTGCTTGTAAGCAAGATGAATAACGCCGTCTGCTGTGGCGGCGCCGCTGCGCAGACTCTCGAGGTCGTCGAGTCCGCCGTGATGCACTTCCGCGCCAGCCGCCGACAATGCAGCGGCAGCCTTGTCCGTCCGGGCAAGTCCGACGACCTGATGCCCGGCGCCGATGAGTTCAGGGATGACTGCAGAACCGATGAAACCTGTTGCTCCGGTCACAAAAACACGCATGGGGAATTCCTCCTAAATGAAAATGAATACTTGCAATTGAAATGATAAAGTATAGAGTGCACTCGATAGCAATAGGGCTAAAACCCATGCTACAATAAAAGTATGGAGAACAAATTTTCGAGCAAACAAGTTGCTGAAGAGACGGGACTAAGCATCCACACCCTGCGATATTATGAACAAATCGGATTAATTGACGGGATAGAAAGGGATGACAATGGATATCGCCTGTATTCCCAAGCCGATATGGTATGGTTCAAGGCTTTACATTACTTTCGGTCCATGGGAATGCCTGTACGGGAGATTCAGAAGTTAATGGCTGTAAAAAAGAGCGGGGTCTCAACCATAACGGCAAGACGTGAATTTATAGAAAATTATCGCGGGACAGTTATCGAGCAAAGGAAGGAACTGGATCTGAGGTTAGAAAAAGTCGATCAAAAAATCGATTTTTTCAAAAGACTAGAGTCCGCACAGCTGGAACTGGAGAGATGATGGGGACAAAGGTTACAGGTCCCTGCATATGAAGTTTCAAGAAAAGCCCACCTTTGGGTTTTTCTTTTTTTGTATCTAGAAGGGGTAATACCAGCAAAAAACGACTTGGGTAAGTTCAATTTGGGTATATTGTTGTTTGTGATTTAGATAACATAAAGTTAACCTTATACATAAATAATGTTAATTCTATGTCATTCATCGCTTCAATGGCTCTGATATAATTTCTGCTAGGTAGATGAAAGTAACGACTCAACTGGAACAAAATACTGAGGCAAAACTGATTTTTAATCCATACGGGGATTAATTCAGTTAGCAAGCGAGTAAACATGCGATAACATAACTTTATAGTAGGAGTTTGAGATGTGAAAAAAACATTATTGGCTTGTATTCTGATCATGTTGATGCTAGCATCGGCTTGTGGAAATGTTGAAACGACATCAAATCCGAATACTTCTAGTGAGCCTACACCTGAATCGGATGAGTCTATTATTCCAAAAAACAAATCTGAATATTGTACTGTAGACCGTATAAGCTTGGATAGTGAAACTGGAAAATATTTCTATGGAACTTGGAAAGTTGAGAAGCTTTTAGGATTTGCAAATTCATATAATGATGCGTCTGAATATCCCACAGGGCAAAAATTTATTGGAGATGAAATTATAATCAAAAAAGACTTTTTTTCATCAAAAGGTCTTAAAAAATATAGTAAATATCAATATGAACTAAAAAATCCATTATATCAGAATATAGCGACATGCTATAACTCTACCTCTTTTTATAGACTGTATAAAATAGATATCCCAGACTTAAATATAAATGATGAGGTAAAGGCAATAGATATAAGTGACCCTTCTACAAAAATGAGCATACCTGTAGGTGTAAGCTTTTTAGCTGTTAATAACGATAGGCTTATCTTGTTATCAGAGGCAACTATTTTTGAGCTTAAAAAAATTTCTGATTAAATGAATGTGATTCTGAAAATGCCTGTGAATATATTTTTTTAAACAAACCAGCTAATGGTATGTCAAGCACAGCTTTTGGATACCTCCGAAATTTGTTATACTGTTGAAGACATAACAAATAAACCTCCATTATTTGGAAGTTTATGGATAATGTAAAGTTAAAGAGTGTAGGGTTGCCCTTTCTTAAGCATAGCGTACACGTGATGGAGTAACTTGTTGGCGCAAGCGATCACGGCTACTTTATGGGGCTTTCCTTCACTCTTTTTTCTGTCGTAATACTCCCTGAGACGAGGGTTTAGTTCTCCTCGTAATCCGCATGTTACCGCTAAATACATCGCTC
>NZ_LVWI01000077.1 GCF_001909055.1 Paenibacillus helianthi | reverse complement strand
TAGTAGCAGATTGCTCCGCCTTTCATCCCTCGCCCATGAGGGTGAAGGAATTATCCGGTATTAGCTACCGTTTCCGGTAGTTATCCCAGTCTAGAGGGTAGGTTGCCTACGTGTTACTCACCCGTCCGCCGCTAAGCTTATCCCGAAGGATAAACTCCGCTCGACTTGCATGTATTAGGCACGCCGCCAGCGTTCGTCCTGAGCCAGGATCAAACTCTCCAAATTGGTATTTAGAAAGAGCGATTGCTCATTTTGAAACATCTGACGAGAATAAAATATTCTCTATTTTTGGATCTCACTTGCGTGAAATCCCACTCACTCGTTGTTCAGTTTTCAAAGATCAAGCTCGTCGTCGGCGCCGATTATCTCGTCACCAGCAACTCTTATAATATATCACGTTCGACCGAGTAATGCAAGCTCTTTTTTTCAACTTCATTTCGAGCTCGGCGCTGATGTTTCATGGCCGGAATAAGAATATACCATGTACAGAGTTTCATTGCAAGCATTATTTTTAAGATACATCTTAAAAGGCTGCCCCATACTTAACCACCGATTGTTACAGCAGCTAAAAAGGGAAGCAGCCTTAGGGACAAACAGCTTAGACAGCTTTAAGCAATAATCTCTTGGATATACAACTCCCGCTCCAGCATTAAATTAACGATTGCACTTTCCACTTGCACCATCGGGCGGGTGGGATTACTACGATCTGTAAAGATAATTTCACCGTGGCGACCATCACTAAGACGTATTCTTGTACCGTTGTATAGGTTAGTTGTTTTCTGAATGAACGTTTGGACAATGACAGGATCAAGTTTACCAAAGCTCTCTGTAAGCAGCTGCTCCAATACAAGGTAAGGTGACTGTGCCCTTCTATAGGCCTTTACAAGTGTCATGGCATGGAATATATCTGCAACTGCAACAATCTTGGCATAGAAGTGGATCTGACTGCCTTCCATATGGAGCGGATAACCTGACCCGTCAATTTTCTCATGATGCTGCAGCGCAGCCAGTCGAACACCTTCATTGATAGCCGTAACATTACGCAGCAGCTGGTATCCATAGGTTGTGTGCCTGCGGACTTCCTCTATCTCAGGAGGAGTCAACGGCGTTGGCTTTTGCAGCAGGGCAGCATCTACCTTGACATTACCTATATCATGCAGCAAACCTGCAAAAGCACACTGCATCCAATCCTTTTGTGGATATCCGCACCACTGGGCGATTTTATAGGAGGTTAAAGCAGAGAGTACTGCATTGTGATAATTATATTCCTGTTCCAGATGAACGCGTGGTGCAAATTTCAGTACATGATAGTCCTTCAAGTGGCTGATTAGAGCTTCTAACTGACTTCGTAATTCTAATATAGGGAGTGGGGCGGCGGCAGCCGACGCATAGCTTTTCTTAACAAGCGCCACCATCTTCTCATACTCATCATGAAGTGGAGAATTGCTTTTGACCAGCTGAGATTCATTGATTACAGCACCAGACTTTACCAAAGTTGTCTGCTTTGTTGCTTTGGCTGTATCAGGAGCAGTGCTGTCTCCAAGAGTACCTTCTATCTCTATTTGTTGAATCAAAAAGGCCTGCAGGATTTCAATATCCCTCGGCAATATAATTTTCCCTTTGGTGAACAGAACGCCACCCAAAGGTGTGACTACATCCTTAATAATTTTTGTACCTGGCTTAACTTCCCCTACCATTATGCTTGGCATACATTCAGCCCCTCTGTTTCAGTGACACTTATATTCAGTGATTTTACTTCCCTAATTATAGTATGGATAACCTCAAGCGACTAGATGGGGTAAGGTGTTTCCTTAAAAATTAATTCCAGTGATATATACATTTCAACCCCATGTACGCAAAAAGAGCATGAGTCTCTGCAAACAGAAACCCATGCTCTCCATGATAAATTTATTCGAGATTATCTTCTTCATTATCGGAAACAGCTTCGGACTGACCTTCTTCAACAGTTCCTTCTGCTGCTGCATCCAGAATCTCTTCTCCGTTCTCTTGTTCCGAGAACTCATCTTCTTCATTCTTATCGGCTCTGCAGAGCGTAGCCACTGCATCATCTTCACGGATATTAATCAGCTTGACCCCTTGGGCATAACGGCCCATGGTAGAAATGCCATCCATGCTGGTACGGATCAGAGTGCCACTCGTCGTGATGATCATGAGGTCCTCATCTTTTTTGACAACCTTCAGTCCGACTACCGGACCGTTTTTGTCAGTAAGATTAATGGTCTTGATCCCCTTACCGCCACGGGTTTGGGAGCGATAGTCAAGGGCAGGGGTACGTTTACCATAACCCTTGGTGGTAACAATCAGTACCTCAAGCTCCTTATCTACACAATCCATCCCAATGACCTGGTCATTCTCATCCAGTGAAATACCTTTAACACCAGTTGCGCTGCGTCCCATAGAACGAACATCGTTCTCAGAGAACGTAATCGACATCCCGCGTGCCGTACCAATAATCAGGTTCTGCTCACCGTCTGTCAGCTTCACCTCGATCAGTGAGTCCTCTTCACGGAGATTGATCGCAATCAATCCGCCTTTACGGATATTGTTGTAATCCTCAAGAGGTGTCTTCTTCACGATCCCTTCACGGGTAGCAAAGAACAGATATTTGTCACTGTCGGCATCTTCTACTTGGATGACAGCGCTAATCTTCTCACCCTGCTCAATCTGAATCAGGTTAATGATTGGTGTTCCCCGGGCAGTGCGTCCCAGCTCAGGAATCTCATACGCTTTGATCCGGTAGACCTTGCCTTTATCAGTAAAGAACATCAGATAATTGTGGGAATTACTTACAAAGAGATGCTCCACAAAGTCCTGATCCTTGGTATCCATCCCTATAACACCACGGCCTCCGCGTTTCTGGCTGCGGTAGGTGCTAACAGGCAGACGCTTGATATAGCCGGTATGCGTAATGGTGATGACAACCTCTTCACGCGGGATCAGATCCTCATCGAGGATACTTTCTTCACCTACCGTGATTTCCGTACGGCGGTCATCAGAATACTTATCCCTAATCTCCTGAAGCTCGTTGCTGATAATCTCCAGTACCAAATGCTCATTAGCCAGAATTTCACGGTACTCCGCGATCTTGGCCAAAAGCTCGTTATACTCGTTCTCAATCTTTTCCCGTTCCAACCCGGTCAAACGCTGCATCCGCATATCAAGAATGGCTTGTGCCTGTTCTACGCTGAGGCTGAATGTGCTCATTAAGCCATCTCGTGCAATATCCGTCGTACGGGAGGCACGGATTAAAGCAATAACCTCATCCAGATGATCCAGCGCGATCCGAAGACCTTCCAGGATATGTGCCCGTGCTTCAGCCTTCTTAAGATCAAAAACAGTCCGCCGACGGATAACTTCTATCTGGTGCTGCAAATAGTGGTATAGCACATCACGGAGATTAAGAGTCTTTGGTTCGTTATCAACGATAGCAAGCATGTTAATTCCAAATGTAGACTGCATCGAGGTGTGTTTGTAAAGATTGTTCAGCACAACGCTCGGGTTCACATCACGTCTCATCTCAATAACTACACGCATGCCGTTGCGGTCGGACTCGTCACGCAGATC
This sequence comes from Paenibacillus helianthi, assembly GCF_001909055.1. Classification (GTDB taxonomy): domain Bacteria; phylum Bacillota; class Bacilli; order Paenibacillales; family Paenibacillaceae; genus Paenibacillus_AQ; species Paenibacillus_AQ helianthi. The sequence continues at coordinate 25,484 of NZ_LVWI01000077.1, read as the reverse complement.
TGTAATGCCTTCAATCCGTTTTTCACGAACTAATTCAGCGATCTTCTCCACCAATCTGGCTTTGTTGACCTGGTAAGGCAGCTCACTAACAATGATTCGCGCTTTTCCGTTATTCTCTTCAATATGTGCTTTGGCTCGCATTGTAACCGATCCGCGGCCAGTCCGATAAGCTTGACGAATACCTTCACGGCCCAAAATATAACCGGCCGTTGGGAAATCCGGACCTTGAATATATTCCATGAGTTCCATGGGTGTAATATCAGGATTCTTGATCATAGCCTGTACACCATCAATAACCTCTCCCATATTATGAGGAGGAATATTGGTAGCCATACCAACAGCGATACCCGACACCCCATTTACAAGCAGGTTCGGATAACGGGCTGGCAATACTACCGGCTCATTCTCTTCACCATCATAGTTGGGCGCGAAATCAACCGTTTCTTTGTTCAGATCGCGAAGCATTTCACCGGCAATTTTGGAGAGCCGGGCTTCGGTGTACCGCATTGCAGCAGCCATGTCCCCGTCAATAGAACCAAAGTTCCCGTGACCATCCACGAGCATATACCGCATTGAGAAATCCTGCGCCATACGTACCATCGTTTCATAAACAGCAGAGTCCCCGTGAGGATGATATTTACCAATTACCTCACCGACGATTCTTGCAGATTTCTTATGAGGTTTATCGGCAAACATTCCAAGTTCCGACATTGCAAACAAAATGCGTCGGTGGACAGGCTTAAGTCCGTCCCGCACATCCGGCAAAGCCCGGCTCACAATGATGCTCATCGCATAATCCATAAAGGATTCGCGCATTTCCACACCAATGTCCCGATCTTTGACTTGCGGGTTATTTTGTTCAGCCATGAGTTGCTGGACCTCCTTCAGTTAAAAACCGCTACCCTTTATTATATTACTTTCACAAAAGTAGCACAATTAAACATGATAGCCTTTTATCTTCTAGAATGATTTTCTTTTAGTGGGATACGGGTATACGCCCTCTCAGCCAATGGCCTCAGTACATAGACTGTAATGACAGGAAGAATGACCTTATAGCCCTGTTTTTGTCCTAAAAGACATAGCCCCATATCCTTATATTATAGCACTGTTTGGGTGGCTTGTCCTGACATTTCAGTATACCTAGCGCCAGACCCTATGTATATGAAATCCATTATTACGACGAGCAGATGAGTAATGGATATCCTATCTACATGAAATAAACTAGGGGATTGATTGCTCGTAATACTTTGAAGGAGGTAGATCATGAGGATTCAACGGGTATCCAGCAAATGGTCCAAGACAAAAGTCATTCTACAAAACCGTCAGCTGGCTATATTCATCCCCGAAACGCGAAAATATAGTCAAGAGGCGTTAATTGAACTGCTTGAGATCTATGGAACAGTATATATTAAGCCAGATCGAGGTACCTATGGCAGCGGCGTAATGAGGGCAGAACAGCGCACGGTTCATTTAAGCCCGAGTATCCATCAGCCCGGCAATGACTGCGCTCCAAACCATGATATGGAGAATAGCAAAATAATCGTTGAACAAAAGGTAATATATATCCTTCGTTACGCAAAAGATGTAGAAGCTTTTTCCTCACTACAAGAGCTGCATGCAGCATTATTGCTGCGGATTAAGGGTCGTATATATTTGATTCAGCAGGGCATTGATCTACTACACCATCAGGACCGGCCCTTTGATCTAAGGGTACTTACGCAAAAAAACCTGTCAGGAGCTTGGGAAACGACGGGGATGCTGGGGAGAGTAGCCGCACCGCAAAAAGTAGTCACCAATTATCATAGTGGGGGCAGTATTTTTTCCGTCCACCATCTGCTTAAAGAACATATGAGTCCACTTGAACTGAAAACAACCATTCAGCAGTTGAAATCATTGGGAGTAAAAATTGCTACGCAGCTAGAAACTGCTTATCCGGATCTTAAAGAGATTGGACTTGATGTGGCTATGGATCCGCATCATGATCTCTGGCTACTGGAGGTCAATACACTTCCATCCATTATTGTGTTCAGCCGCTTTCAGAATAAGTCAATTTACCGTAAAATCCGCCTTTATGCAGTAGCATACGGGAGATTAAAAAGAACCCGCTCCTTGATTTACCGGCGCAAATTGGCAAAAAGAAGATAAAAAATAAGAACCTCCGCATTCTCATATTTATTACAAATAGAGAAAACGGAGGTTCACTATAACAGCCTACAAATATTAGATATCCAGATTTCTTACGGATTGAGCATGCTCCTGGATAAATTCGCGGCGTGGCTCAACATTATCGCCCATTAGCGTATCAAAGATTCCGTCGGCCAGAATCGCATCCTCAATGGTAACCTGCAGCATCATACGACTCTCAGGGTCCATAGTTGTATCCCAGAGCTGTGTCGCATTCATTTCCCCAAGACCTTTATAGCGCTGAACGTTAACTTTAACATTCTCGCCGAAACTGGCAATAATCTCATCCCGCTCCTTCTCAGTTTGAGCATAGCGGATGACCTTGTTACGTTCAACCTTAAACAGTGGCGGCTGAGCGATATAAATATAGCCTGCTTCGATAATTTTTCGCATGTATCGGTAGAAGAACGTTAGCAGCAAGGTTCTGATATGCGCTCCGTCAACGTCCGCATCGGTCATGATGACAACCTTGTGGTAACGGGCCTTTGACAAATCGAAGTCATCACTGATACCGGTTCCCAATGCCGTGATAATTGCCCGAATTTCAGCATTGGACAGTATACGGTCGAGGCGTGCCTTCTCAACATTCAGGATCTTCCCGCGAAGCGGTAGAATCGCCTGGAAATGTCGGTCACGTCCCTGCTTGGCGGAACCGCCGGCGGAGTCCCCTTCGACGATGTACAGCTCGCTGATAGAAGCATCCTTGGAGGAGCAGTCAGCCAGCTTGCCCGGCAGGGCACTTACTTCAAGCGCACTCTTGCGGCGGGTCAGCTCACGGGCCTTGCGGGCTGCTTCGCGGGCACGGGAAGCCTGCATGGATTTCTCCAGCACACGCCGGGAAACTGCCGGATTCTCTTCCAAAAATTCCTGCAGTTTTTCTCCGAAAAGGGATTCCACAATACCACGCACTTCACTATTGCCCAGCTTGGTCTTGGTTTGGCCTTCGAATTGAGGCTCAGGAATTTTGACGGAAATGATCGCCGTTAGACCTTCACGCACATCATCACCGGTCAGGTTGGAGCTGCTGTCCTTAATTACTCCGGTCTTACGGGCATAGTCATTGATGATTCTGGTTAATGCACTCTTGAAGCCGGATTCATGAGTCCCGCCCTCATGCGTATTAATATTATTGGCAAAAGAGTAAATGTTCTCTGTGTAGGAATCGTTATACTGCAGAGCAACTTCCACCGCAATCATATCACGCGAGCCTTCCACGTAGATTGGGTTCTCGTGCAGCGCTTCTTTTTTCTCATTCAGATATTTCACATATTCTACGATACCGCCCTCGTATTTGAAAACATTCGATGCTCCCGTTCTTTCATCCAGCAGCGAAAGCTCAATACCTTTGTTCAGAAAAGCCAATTCGCGAACACGGGTAAGCAGGGTCGAATACTCAAACACAGTGGTTTCAGTAAAAATCTCCGGATCTGGATGGAACGTTGTAGTCGTACCCGTCTCATCGGTATCACCGATAACCCTGATATCATATTGCGGAGCACCGCGTCTATATTCCTGCTGGTAGATATGACCGTCGCGCTTAACGTTCACAACCACCTTTTCGGACAAGGCATTCACGACAGATATCCCTACACCATGCAGACCGCCTGATACTTTATATCCGCCACCGCCGAATTTCCCTCCCGCATGCAGGACAGTCATAACAACTTCGAGCGTGGACTTCTTCAGCTTTGCATTCTCTCCGACAGGGATACCCCGCCCATTATCAATTACAGTAACACTATTATCTTCATGAATCTTCACTTGAATCCGGTCGCAATAGCCTGCCAGCGCCTCATCGATACTATTATCGACAACCTCCCAGACCAAATGATGCAGACCTTTGGCGCTAGTAGAGCCGATGTACATGCCGGGACGTTTCCGAACTGCCTCCAGCCCTTCCAGTACCTGAATCTGGCTCTCATCATATGTCGGTTGATTCATTGACATGCCTTCACCTACTTCTTTCAGATTATCTCTTGTACATCATACAACGTTATATTTCCAACAAAATTTTGGCTCGTTTTTTGAGAGTGGAGGAGGAGATAGGGGAGTAATATACAGTATTTTTGGTTACGACAATGGACTTCGCTTCCTCTTCACCGATTCGTTCCAGTTTTTTGTCCTGCTCGGAATGAATAATGAACTGCTTCGATACCTTGGAAGATTTCTCAATCGTGATATCAAATATAGCAATTAACTCTGAGGATCGAATAATCTTTTCCCCGCCCAAATGAATATACATGGTATTCCTCCGCTCTTTAGATCTCCACTTTCCCGTCATGCACATGATATAGGCTTGCGCCTTTTAGTTTATCGGCACTCAGACTTTCAACCCCGGTGGCGGTGATAAAAGTCTGTACCTTGCTTTGAAAAGTTTCGATAAGCTGGGTCTGACGATAAGGATCAAGTTCGGACAAAACATCATCAAGAAGCAGCACAGGGTACTCTCCGATCTCCTCATGGATCAGCTCAATTTCCGCCAGCTTGAGCGATAAAGCTGCGGTGCGTTGCTGCCCTTGGGAACCGTAGACCTGAGCTTCTCTTCCGTTGATAAAAAAGGACAGGTCATCCCTATGGGGACCCGTCAGCGTCATGCCGCGTCTGATTTCCTGATCTCTCGTTTGTGATAACTTTAACATAAAATTGTCTAATAAGACAGCTTCATCTTCCATCTCACGCTCACCAAAAGAGGGAACATACAATAGTTTCAGCTCTTCTCCGCCGTTCGTAATGCCACGGTGAATGCTTTCTGCCCATATCTGCAGCTTCTTTATGAATTGTTTCCTTTTTTTGACGATTTTAACACCATGTTCTACAAGTTGGGCATCCCATATCTCTAAAAGCTCTTTGCCTGCAGCCTCTTTCCCCCAAAGCTGCTTCAGCAGGTTGCCTCGCTGGAGCAGTACTTTCTGGTATTGCTGCAGATGAAACAGGTAGCCTGGCTGCACTTGGCCAATTTCCATATCGAGGAACCGGCGCCGGATGCCGGGGGTTCCTTTGACAATCTCCAGATCCTCCGGAGCGAACATGACAACGTTCAAAGAACCTATGAACTCGCTCAGCTTTCGTTGCTCCAGTCCATTAATTCTGGCTTTTTTGCCTCCAGTAGTCAGGGTCAGTTCCAGCTTCAAATCCCCGTATTTACGTTCCACCTCGGCCACAATCTGCGCAGAGCCTGCTGGAGCGTCAAAGGAAATAAGCTCCTTGTCCTTGGAGGTCCGATGACTCTTAGTCATCGCCAGCACAAACAGGGCCTCCATCAGGTTCGTTTTACCCTGGGCATTCTGACCAAGTATCAGGTTTACATCGCCAAGGTTCTCCAGACGCAGCAGCCCGTAATTGCGGTAATGCTGAAGACCGATATTTTTGACAAACACGAAGCTGTGCCTCCCCGAAGTGTTACTCTTTTATTCCGCCGCCTTCGACTTCAAAAACGCCGTTATCCTGAACCTCTATTTTATCACCCGGGTACAGCTTTCTTCCACGCCGATCTTCCTTTTCTCCGTTGACCCATACGTGTCCTTCCTGAAGCAAGGCTTTGGCCATCCCGCCTGTGGATACACAATCAGAGAGTTTTAAAAACTGGTCGAGTTTAATATATCCACTGTGGATAAGTATTTTTTTCATGATTTTTGTCCTTTCAGCCACTTATCCACATGTGCATGGAGAGCGGCATTAATTCGTTGTACGATACGGGAGAATGACATACAGACTGCGGCTTTCATCCAGCGGTTTGAGGATAATCGGACTCATCATTCCGGTAAAAGCAATTACGAGCTGCTCACTCTCAACTACCTTGAGTACATCCAGCATATATTTCGAGTTGAAGGAGATCTTGAGCGGTTCGCCTTTAAAATCAATAACTTCCAGCTCTTCCCGCACTTTACCCAGCTCCGATGAGCTGGACGAAATTTCAACATCACCATTATCCAGCGTCTGCATGCGTACAATATTCGTTTTTTCCTCGCGGGACAACAAATAAGCACGGTCAATCGATTCGCTGAGTTTTTTTGTATCCAAAGTTAGTTCTGTTTTGTAGGCAGTCGGAATAATTCTAGAAGTATCCGGATAAATCCCGTCCAGGATCCTCGAATAGAACAGCACCTTGTCGATCTTGAACAGCACCTGGTTGTCAGCCACTACAATGTCTACCAGCATATTCTGGTCCGGAATAATTTTGCTGAGTTCGTTCAGCGTTTTACCGGCAATGACAACATTAGCAAATTGGACACTTTCAGTACCCTCCAGATGCGCAGCTCTTGTTGCCAGACGGTGGCGGTCGGTCGCTGTGAACTTGAATTCATTATCGCTAAGATTCCACAGAATCCCTGTCAAAATGGGAGTTGTCTCCTGTGTGGAGATGGAGAAAGCAGTTTGTTTGATCATATTTTTCAGCAAATCACCAGGCAATGAGATGGTCTCGTTCTCCTCAATGCTAGGCAGTACAGGGAACTCCTCGGGATCAAGGCCTACGATTTGAATCTCGGTGGAACCGGAAGAGATGTAGGTTTGAAAACCTTCCTTGACTTCCATGTGAATTTCTTTGGAGGGAAGCTTCTTGATAATCTCAACGAAGAACTTGGCTGGAAGCACAACGCTTCCGGGCTGCTCGACTTTTACAATCGTATGGCTATCATCTTCAGCAGGAATAAAGGATTGGATCGAGATATCCGTATCGCTGGCAGTCAAGGTAACTCCCTGATGGCTAACTTCAAACTTGATACCGGTCAGAATAGGGATGGTGGTTCTGCTGGAGATTGCTTTGGATACGTGACCTATCGATTCGTTGAGTTCATTTTTAAGAATGCTTATTTTCATGATTTCACTCCTAGCTGAAAAATTGGGAAATGGGTGATGGTTCTTCCTCTACGAAACGGGGCTCTTAGAAGATGAATTATTATAGTTATTTATTAGTATTAGTAGTAGGGGCTCCGTTTATGTGGATAACCCCGAAAACAGCATAAAATTAAGCCTACCCACATGTGTATAGATTGTGTATAGGCTCTTAGTTCCTCTTATGAAGGATTTTTAATTTTCTCCGCAAGATTATTTACCACTTTGTACAACTCCTGGTCTACCTTTAATGACTGTGTAATCTTCTCATGGGCATGAATAACGGTTGTATGGTCCCGTCCTCCAAATGCCTCTCCGATCTTAGGCAGCGAATAATCCGTCAACTCCCGGGAGAGATACATGGCGATCTGCCGTGGGAAAGCTACAGCCTTGGTACGTTTACGCGCTTTGAAGTCTTCCATGCGTAAATTGTAATATTCGCCTACTTTTTGCTGAATATCATTAATTGTGATCATCTTCGGCCGGCTCGAAGGGATAATATCCTTAAGTGCTTCGGCTGCCAGATGAGTTGTTACATCCTGATTGGTCAGGGAAGAATAGGCGACTACGCGAATAAGTGCACCTTCCAGTTCCCTAATATTCGTATCGATCTGATTGGCAATGTACATCATTGCTTCATTCGGAATATCGAGGTTCTCTGCCTTGGCTTTCTTACGCAGAATGGCAATACGCGTCTCCAGATCCGGCGGCTGAATGTCGGTGATGAGTCCCCATTCAAACCGGGAGCGCAGCCGTTCTTCCAATGTGGGAATTTCCTTTGGGGGACGGTCGCTAGAGATAATAATTTGTTTGCGTTCTTCGTGCAAAGCATTGAACGTATGGAAAAATTCCTCCTGCGTTGACTCCTTGCCGGCGAGGAATTGGATGTCGTCAATGAGCAAAATGTCAACATTTCGGTACTTGTTACGGAAGCTTTCTCCTCGGTTATCACGGATGGAATTGATGAACTCATTGGTGAATTTCTCGGACGAGATATAGATAACCTTATTGTTCGGGTTATGTTCGAGCACATAATGTCCAATTGCATGCATCAAATGAGTTTTCCCTAATCCCACGCCTCCGTAAAGAAACAATGGATTGTAAGCTTTGGCCGGTGCTTCTGCCACTGCCAGTGAGGCAGCATGTGCAAAGCGGTTGCCGGAACCGATGACGAACGTATCAAAAGTGTATTTGGGATTAAGCAAATGGGTCTGCGCTTCTTCACGCGATACCGCTGGAGAAGGAGACATTTGTTGAACTATCGGCTCGGCCGGTTTGTTCTCCTCAATGACAAATCTGACCTCAACTTGCTCTCCGGTAACTTCATAAACCGTAGCTCCTACCAATTTTGTATAACGACTTTCCAGCCATTCTACGGCAAAGGTTGTAGGCGCCGAGATGATTAGAGCCTGAGGGCCAAAAGTAAGCGCCTTCGTGGCCTTAAACCAGGTATCAAAGCTCGGCTTGCTTAGTTTGGTTTGAATAATCGATAAAATTTGCTGCCATAATTCGGAAGTATGGCTGTCCACAGACTGTCACTCCTTTAAATCTTCCAAATGTGGCATCAGCCATGAAGTGGAAATGTCGAAGAAAATGGGTTGGTGCTGAATCTTATCCCCAATAGGCAATATATAGAGACAAAAAAACATGGATAAATTTGAATTGTTCACAACTTTATCCACAGCTTGTTGATAATATAGGGAACAAACAAATCTATTCACATTCAAAAGTAATACCATCATAGCAAAACCCCCCTTGTTTTTCAATGTGCGCGGCCATTTTATCCACAAATTCAATCACTTGTGTATAATTTTTAAGAACAACACTAGATATTGTTGATAATTTGTTTACCATTCGACAGGATCTCCTATGCCGGCGAATTTTTTATACACAGGTTGTTCGAAGCTGTGAGCATTAATTTTGATTTTTTAATAACAGGTGGATAACTGTAAAACGCTGTGGATTACTTTTCAGGAAAACACATTGTGGATAAAAGTTATGAAAAAGAGGATGAATAAGGGTAAGCAGACAAGGTTGACTTTTGTACAGATTGTGTGATTTAATATATAAAGGTGTTTTCTGTGAGGATATGTCTCCAAATTAAAATGATAATACTTGTAGATACTGTCCCTACTTCAAGGACGGCCTAGTCCGTTTCTGCTTATATGACAGTAATTATGATCCTGTAAGGGAGGTGCAATACATGAGACCGACGTTCAAACCGAATGTGAGCAAACGCAAGAAGGTGCATGGTTTCCGCAAAAGAATGAGCACGAAAAACGGCCGTAAAGTGCTGGCAGCCCGCCGCCTGAAAGGCAGAAAAGTTTTGAGTGCGTAAGTTAGGCCACTTAAGGACCACTACGGTGGTCCTTTTTTAAATGTTGGGGACGTATTGTTTTATATCCTTAAATTAATTACTTCCTTATATACCGTCAGAAACGGTTCTCACACTAGAAAGGGACAAGGGCAACTGTTTCTTCTCATTGTATGGAATTATTCAGCTCTGCAGTGGAATACGCCTATGACAGCGTTGCTACACTTTGCGGGGCTTTTTAATGTACGAATATAATTGATGTGAGATGAAGCAGTGATCAGAACAAGAGCTGTTTATGCCAGCTCCCCGATGACTATACTAATTAGAAGATAAAATTCCGGAGCACTTTGAGTCCGGTCTTTGAATAGGAGATTCCCGTGCACAAAAGTCTAAGATTACGAAACCGTGCCGACTTCAGCCGCGTATACCGCCATGGGAAGTCTTTTGCCAATCATCAGTTCGTGGTGTATTGGTTCAGCAGAAGAGAGGTGGAGCGGTTCCGGCTTGGAGTATCGGTCAGCAAGAAGGTCGGAAACGCGGTTGTCCGCAATCGGATGCGACGGCTGGTCAAAGAGATTGTCAGACATCATGAACCGGAAATTTCCGGAGGTATTGATATGGTGTTTATCGTAAGAAAAGGGGCACTCTCCAAGGATTATGCGGAACTGGAGAAAAGCGTTCTTCATGTGCTTCGCAAAGCCAAGCTGCTCAAGGCTTCACGCGCGTAATAGGGGCAGAATGGGCTTGTTTATTTGTATTCATAAATATGATATGATTTACGGTGCAATGGAATGTTTAAGAGAGGGGTTTTGAAGTGTCTCTATTGAAGACTAAACGAGGAAAATGGTTTCTTCTCCTCGGTGTAATGGTATTAATGATTGCTGTTCTGTCGGGGTGCTCTCCGTCGTCAACAACTGTGACGCATACTACGGAGGATTTGAAGCACGGAAGCTTCTGGCAGAGTAATGTGGTTTATTATTTTGCCACAGCCTTGGATACCTTTGCTAAATGGTTTAATGGACAATATGGCTTAGCCGTCCTTGTAATGGTTATTATTGTCCGCACAATTATCCTGCCGCTTACGATGAAACAGGTAAAAAGCTCGCGTGCGATGCAGGCTATTCAACCGGAACTCGAGAAAATTAAGAAAAAATATAAAGATACGCCTGAAAAGGTACAACAGGAAACGATGCGCCTGTTCCAGGAGAACAAGGTTAACCCAATGGCCGGCTGTCTGCCGCTGATTGTGCAAATGCCGATCTTTATCGCGCTTTACAATTCGATCTATTATAACCCGTCTCTGCGTGAGCACTCGTTCCTGTGGCTTCAGCTCGGCAAGCCCGATCATCTGTTCATCCTTCCGCTATTGGCAGCAGCGACTACATTCCTGCAGACCCGGATGATGACCAAGATGAACCCTGTGCAACAGCAGGGCCCTATGCAGTTCATGATGATGGTATATCCAGTTCTAATTTTCATCATGTCCTACAACTTCCCGTCTGCACTTCCGCTGTATTGGTTTTACAGTAACTTGTATACCATTATTCAGAACTATTTCTTGTACCGCAACAATGACAAAGCCAAATTGGCTATAGCTACTGCTGGTGCAGGCACAGGTAGCACCAAAGAAGTTAATCTGGTGAAGAGTAAGAATAACTCCGCCCGCAAGGATGTTACTCCTGCTGCAAAAGGCAATAGCAGCAAAGGAAATAAGGAGGCCAAAAAGTCAAAATGAGCAAAGTCGTCGCGACAGGGAAAACCATTGAAGATGCTGTAGAACGAGGCCTTAACCAGCTTGGAGTTCACAAGGACCGGGTAACGGTCAACGTATTGGAACAGCCGTCAAGAGGATTCCTGGGATTGATCGGTGCGAAGGGTGCCAAGGTCGAACTGACCTTGATTGCCGAAGCCGCACCGGCATCAGCGGCGAGTGCTCCGTCACTGCCTCATCAGTCAACAAGAGAGAGCAAACCAGAGGCTGCCGGCGGTGTACCACGCCAAGATTCCGGACACCCGGTAGAGGATGCTTACCAAGAGGCCGTTCATTTCATTGTGGATGTCGCCAAGAGCATGGGGCTTGAGGTGGAAGTTGAAATCATTCATGCCAAGGAATCAACAGTTCTACAAATATCCGGTCCGGACCTGGGGCTGCTGATCGGCAGAAGAGGACAAACTCTTGATGCTCTGCAGTATCTGGCCAATATTGTTGCCAACCGTTATTCTGATAGTTTTATCCGGCTTGTGCTGGATGCGGAGAATTTCCGCGAACGCCGTAAGAAGACTCTGGAAGAGCTGGCTGACCGCTTGGCTGGACGGGTTGTTCGTACCCGCAAAGAGGTCGTTCTGGAGCCGATGTCCCCTCAAGAACGGAAAATTATTCACTCCAGATTACAGGACCACCGGCAGGTCAACACACTCAGCAAGGGTGAAGAACCGAACCGCCGCGTCGTTATCACTTTGAAGTAGAGACTATATTGCCGCAATGACTCCTTGACCAATATAAGGGGTCATTGTTTTTTTCGAATACAAGACCAAAATCATTCATTCAGCCGGAGCTGAAGTGCAGAACAAATTGAGGTGAATAGAGTATGCTTAGTGACACCATCGCTGCTGTATCTACAGCATTAGGCGAAGGAGGGATAGCGATTATCCGGGTTAGTGGCCCCCAAGCGATTTCCCAGGTGGCTCCATTGTTTCGCAGTAAAACACCTCTTACAGAGGTGGAATCGCATACTGTTCATTACGGGCATATCATCAGTCCTGATGACGGAGAGCGAATGGAAGAAGTGCTAGTCACTGTGATGAAGGGACCACGTTCATTTACGACTGAGGATGTAGTTGAAATAAGCGCCCATGGGGGTGTGATCTCGGTTCGGAGAGTCATGGATCTGCTGTTGCAGCAGGATATTAGACTTGCAGAACCTGGGGAATTCACCAAGCGCGCATTTTTGGGCGGACGTATTGATCTTTCCCAAGCAGAGGCGGTAATCGATCTGATCCGTTCGAAATCGGACCGTGCTTTTTCGGTTGCGCTGAAGCAGGTTAGCGGTTCCTTATCTGAACGTATTCACACACTCCGCCATACACTTATTGAAACATTGGCTCATATTGAAGTGAATATTGATTATCCTGAGCATGATGTGGAATCCTTGACTGCTGAATTTATTAAAGATAAAAGTACAGAAGTTATGGATGGCATCAACAGACTGCTTAAAACGGCAAATGAAGGAAAAATATTGCGCGAGGGCATTACGACTGCGATCGTCGGCCGTCCCAATGTTGGCAAGTCCTCCTTGCTTAACGCGCTTGCCCGTGACAACAAAGCGATTGTAACCGATATTCCGGGAACAACGCGTGATGTTATAGAAGAGTATGTAACGATTAACAATATCCCGCTAAAGCTGCTTGATACTGCTGGAATTCGCGAAACAATGGATATTGTAGAGAAAATAGGCGTTGAACGCTCCAAGGCGGCATTTAGTGATGCTGATCTCATCCTGCTTGTTTTGAACTCAGCGGATGAGCTTCATGAGGATGAATTGGCATTAATGGAACAAATCCAAGGTAGACAAGCACTGGTGATCATGAATAAAATGGACCTACCTTCCCGTTTGGACAAAGATAAACTGCGCTCTTATTTTAGCGAATCGAGTATTGTTCCGATGTCTGTGCTGGAGGAGGAAGGTTTAGATAAGCTGGAGGAAGCAATCTCTGAGCTCTTTTTTGAAGGTAAGCTGGAATCAGGGGATCTGACTTATGTAAGCAATGTAAGGCATATTGCTCTGCTCAAAAAGGCTTATAAATCCTTGCAGGATGCCTACGAGGCTGCTGATATGCATATTCCTATAGATATGATTCAAATTGATGTGCGTCTTGCGTGGGAGCAGCTCGGAGAGATTATTGGAGATACGGCTGCTGATTCGCTCTTGGATCAAATCTTCTCACAATTTTGTTTGGGTAAATAACTGCGCTTGATAAGCGTATCCACTATAAAAAGAAAAAACTAGGAGGTAACACCTATGAACTTTGATGGAGGCAGCTATGACGTAGTGGTCATTGGCGCAGGCCATGCCGGCTGCGAGGCTGCACTTGCCGCAGCACGAATGGGCTGCCGCACGCTGATGATTACAATCAATCTGGATATGGTAGCCTTCATGCCATGCAATCCGTCCATTGGCGGGCCCGCCAAAGGGCATGTTGTACGTGAGATCGATGCACTTGGCGGCGAAATGGGCCGCAATATTGATAAGACCTTTATTCAGCTGCGCATGCTTAACACCGGTAAAGGTCCTGCAGTACATGCGCTACGTGCACAAGCAGACAAATTTCTCTATCAGCACGCGATGAAGGAAACGATGGAGAAAACTCCAAATCTGACCCTCCGCCAGGGGATGGTGGAGGAACTGATTGTTGAAAATGGGAATGTTGCCGGTGTCATCACAAAGACAGGAACGGTATACCATAGCAAAACAGTCATTTTGACTACAGGAACCTACCTGCGCGGCAAAGTGATCATGGGTGAGTTGACTTATGAGAGCGGGCCGAACAATCAGCAGCCTTCGGTTAGACTTTCCGAGAATTTGCGCGAACTTGGATTTGAGCTTGTTCGATTTAAGACTGGCACACCACCACGGGTGCATAAGGATACGATTGATTTTTTCAAGACTGAAATTCAGCCTGGGGATGAGAAGCCGAAGTTCTTTTCCTTCGAAACCAAATCATCTGATAATGAACAGTTGCCCTGCTGGCTGACCTACACTTCCGAAGTTACCCATCAGATCATCAATGATAATCTGCACCGGGCTCCGATGTTCACGGGTATTATTGAAGGAACAGGTCCAAGATATTGTCCTTCCATTGAAGACAAGGTGGTGCGTTTCAGTGATAAATCCCAACATCAGATCTTCCTAGAGCCTGAAGGTAAGAACACAGCTGAATATTATGTTCAAGGGTTATCTACCAGTCTTCCTGAAGATGTCCAATTGGCTGTCCTGCGTTCTATTCCTGGGATGGAAAAGGTAGAAATGATGCGCAATGGTTATGCGATTGAATATGATGCAATGGTTCCAACTCAGCTTTGGCCTTCACTGGAAACCAAACGTCTGCCTGGACTATTCACAGCTGGACAGATTAACGGGACATCGGGTTATGAGGAAGCGGCAGGACAAGGGGTTATCGCTGGTATTAATGCGGCCCGCAAGGTACAAGAGAAAGATCCGGTTGTGCTGGACCGTTCACAAGGATATATTGGCGTTCTAATTGACGATTTGGTTACCAAAGGAACCAATGAGCCTTACCGGCTGCTGACATCACGTGCAGAATACCGTCTATTGCTTCGTCATGACAATGCGGATTTGCGTTTGACGCCAATTGGTTATGATATTGGTCTGATTCCTGAACCGCGTTATGAAGCTTTCCTGGAGAAAAAAGAACGGGTAGAGCGTGAAATCATTCGTCTTCGGGAAACCAAGGTGAAGCCTGTCGATGTCAACACTGCACTTTCAGAATATGAATCCGCGCCTATTGTTGATGGAAGTAACCTGTTGACACTGATGCGGCGCCCGGAGCTTACTTACAGTTTCGTGGATCAGGTGTCACCTTCTCCTGAAGGTTTGGATGAAGAAATGAAGGAGCAGGTAGAAATACAGATCAAATATGCCGGGTATATTGAAAAACAGCTTCAGCATGTAGAAAAGCTGCAAAAGATGGAGAAAAAGAGGATTCCAGACGATATCAACTATAATGAAATTCATGGTCTGGCTATGGAAGCCCGGCAAAAGCTGACTAAAATTGCCCCTATCTCTATTGGTCAGGCATCTCGAATTTCTGGTGTAACCCCGGCTGACATTTCAATACTCCTTGTACACTTGGAGCATTATAACCGTGTGACAGCAGCGAAAGGATAATCTATGGATAACACTGCAGCCCAGTTTACTGCTTTACTGCAAGATCAAGGAATCACAATAACACCAAAGCAGTTAGAGCAATTTGAACTTTATTTCAAAGAGCTTGTTTCATGGAATGAGAAAATGAACCTTACCGGCATAACTGAACGTGACCAAGTGTACATGAAGCATTTTTATGATTCACTTTCTCTTTCTTTCTACATGAATATGGAGGATGTGAATAAACTTGCGGATATCGGTTCAGGTGCTGGATTCCCTGGAATTCCCCTGAAAATTTGTTTTCCGCATTTAAAACTTACTATTGTAGATTCGCTTAGCAAACGCATTTCATTTCTCCAACACGTCTGTGATACATTGGAATTGCAAAATGTACAATTGATTCATGGAAGGGCTGAGGATATAGCACGTCAGTTTGTTCACCGTGATGCTTATGATTTGGTAACGGCACGAGCTGTTGCACGATTATCGCTGTTGAATGAATTTTGTCTCCCCTTTACCCGTAAAGATGGAGTTTTCGCAGCGATGAAGGGCAACGATCCTACCGAGGAGTTGACTGAGGCTAAGCGCAGCTTTAAGGAATTGCGTGCTGAACTGCTTAAGGTAGAATCATTTAGTCTTCCTGTTGAAGAATCGGCTCGGCATATTATTTTAATTCACAAAACTGGCGCGACACCAGCAAAATACCCGCGTAAAGCAGGAACACCTGCTAAAGCTCCATTAATTTGATTGTTTCACGTGAAACATTTCCTAAGTCGTTCAGCAAACAAAAAAACGAACCTTTTCTCTCTGAAGAGGCTCGTTTTTTTTGTTTGGGACGAGATTAGCATGAAATGCAGGAAAAATAGGTCTCTTTGGAGAATAGGATTATAGGTTGAAAAGTGATAGAATAATATAGTAAGACTTTTCATGCGTAAGCGATTCAGTCGCTGCAGAATCTCCAATATGTGAAGGATTAAGTCTGGGGTGGTTTTCAGGTTGTTTCATTAAATGTATACCTGAAAGCAATGCGTAGTATTGCTGCTCCGGAAGCATACGCTTCTTTTGAGGACGGCGTAGCCGCTTCTACTTGCTGTACGATAAGCTTTTCGCTAGGCAAGGTCAAGAAGATCGTACTATAACGAAATTAGGTGGTTATGAACGGAATGAAAGAACAATTCACCAAGCTTTTTGGATTTACCGAGCGGAGCAGCGGAGAAGAGGTCAAACAGATCCCGGTTCATGAGGTCATCAGTAGTCCTTATCAGCCCCGGACGATTTTTGATGACGAAAAGATAGACGAGCTATGTCAAACTATCAAAACTCATGGGGTTATCCAGCCGATAGTCGTTCGTATACGTGATTCTCAATATGAGATCATTGCAGGAGAGCGACGCTGGCGAGCAGTTAAAAAACTGGGGATGGAAACGATCCCGGCTATTATTCGTGAGTTTAATGATTCACAGGCTGCTTCTATTGCTTTAATAGAAAATTTGCAGCGTGAGAATTTGACCTCAATTGAAGAGGCTATCGCATACCAGAAACTAATCGATCTTCACCAGCTGACTCAAGAGAGCCTAGCGCAGCGGCTTGGCAAGAGTCAATCAACCATCGCCAACAAAATCCGCTTGCTAAATCTCCCTGAACAAGTGAAAACAGCATTAATGGAAAGACAAATTACAGAGCGACATGCAAGATCACTGCTATCGCTTGATACAGTTGAAATGCAGCTGAAGGTTCTGGGTGAGATCATTTCCAAAGGGTTGAATGTGAAACAAACGGAAGCGCGTATTGCCTTCTATAAAGCAGTAAATCAAACCAAAAAATCAAAACGGGTTTCCTACACTAAGGATGTTCGTCTCGCTCTTAATACAATTCGTCAATCCATAGATATGGTTTCGGGTTCAGGAATGGAGATTAAAACCTCTGAAAACGACCGCGGTGACCATTATGAGATTGTCATTCAAATTCCAAAACGATAAATGGTTTCAACAAGCTGAAGGCGGCCCTGAGGTGATTGGCCGCCTTTTCTGTGACCTGAACCGGAGTATTGTCAAATAAACAAAATGTGAGTGTTATCTGTATATTTGCTTATATTTTTTGTGAAATTGATGCCATAGCTCAGCAGGCGGTTAATGCCGTTACAACTCACGACCTACAAGATGATTCTTCCTAACAATTCGAGGTGAAATTAGTGTCCAAGATTATTGCTATAGCAAATCAAAAAGGTGGTGTTGGTAAAACAACAACCTCTGTAAACTTAGGTGCCGGAATGGCTACTTTAGGAAAAAGAGTGCTTCTTGTTGATATCGACCCACAAGGAAACACTACAAGCGGCGTTGGCATCAACAAAGCGGATGTAGCAAATTGCATTTATGATATTCTTATTAATGAAGCGAATCCCCAAGAAACGATATTAGAGACACAAATCGATGGTCTCCATATTATTCCAGCAACTATTCAATTGGCAGGTGCGGAAATTGAATTAGTGTCCACTATTTCCAGAGAGCTAAAGCTGAAGAAGGCTTTAAATGCTGTGAAATCAAATTACGACTATATTATTATTGACTGTCCTCCGTCATTGGGTATCCTTACCATAAATTCACTAACCGCAGCTGATTCTGTTATCATTCCAATTCAATGTGAATATTACGCACTGGAGGGTTTGAGCCAACTATTGAATACGGTTCGTTTGGTTCAGAAAAATCTTAATCCTCATCTCAAAATTGAGGGAGTGCTTTTGACAATGCTGGATGCCCGTACGAATCTGGGGATTCAGGTTATCGAGGAAGTAAAGAAATATTTTCAGGAAAAGGTGTACAGAACGATTATTCCACGTAATGTGAGACTAAGTGAAGCCCCTTCACACGGGCAATCCATTATTACTTATGACAATCGCTCCAAAGGTGCAGAAGTATACCTGGAGTTGGCAAAGGAAGTGATTTCTTATGAGTAAGCGTTTAGGGAAAGGCCTCGATGCATTAATACCATCCTTATCCATCAACGAAGATGATAAGGTTGTGGAGATCCCTTTAGCGCAATTACGGGCGAACCCTTATCAACCGCGTAAGGATTTCAATGAAGAGGCCATTCAGGAATTGGCTGAATCGATAAGACAACATGGAGTCATACAGCCGATTATCGTTCGGAGCGTTCTCAAAGGCTATGAAATCATTGCCGGCGAGCGTAGATTCAGAGCATCGCAGTTTTGTGGTAAAGCAACTATTCCAGCAGTTATCCGTAGTCTAAGCGACCAACAGGTTATGGAAATTGCGCTGATTGAGAATTTACAGCGTGAAAACTTGAATGCAATGGAGATTGCGGTTGCCTACCAAGGGCTGATGGATCAATTCGCACTTACCCAGGAAGAGCTCTCTTTAAAGGTAGGAAAGTCCAGATCGCATATCGCCAATTTCCTGCGTCTGCTTTCTTTACCGGAAGAGGTGAAGGAATATGTTTCACGTGGAACAATTTCCATGGGACATGCCAGAGCTATTGTAGCACTTAAAGACCCGGAAACTGTTAAACAACTGGCGGAACAATGTGTGGAACAGCAATGGAGTGTTAGAGAGTTGGAAGAGGTTGTTAAGAATTTGGACCGTAAACCAACTGGTGCAATTAAGGCGAAGATAGTAAAGCGCGATCCGTATATTGATAATGTTGAAGAGTTGTTGCGTGAGAGATTCAAAACAACAGTGAAGATAAAGCAGGGTAAGGAAAAAGGGAAAATTGAATTGAACTATTACAGTGCCCAAGACCTGGAAAGATTGTTGGAACTATTGGGCAACTGATATGGATATCTGTGCTGAAAACATATCCTGAGATATCCCTTAAAACGGATATGGAGGGGTATGTTTTTTGATGAAAGGGTGGAGGGTAAGGGAATGGAGGAATTGGTCTATTTGGATCATGCGGCAACCTCGTGGCCAAAACCGCTGGAGGTTGGATCGGCCATGATGGACGCACTGCAAAATTCCGGAGCGAATGCCGGGCGTGGAAATCATTCATTAGCCATAGGAGCCGGGCGTGTACTTGTGAGAGCGCGGAGTAAGCTAGCTGAACTCTTTTCTGTCTCCAATGCCCAAAATATTGCCTTCACACACAATACTACAATGGGGCTAAATATGGCCATTAAGGGTACACTTCAACCAGGGGATCATGTTATTACAACAATGACGGAACATAACTCCGTGCGTAGACCTTTGGAATTTTTGCGTCAAACCCTGGGTATCTCCATTGATTATGTGAAGGTTGATCGTGATGGACAAGTGGATTTGCTTGAATTGCAAAGGACCTTTAAGCCAAATACAAAAATGGTGATATGCAATCACAGCTCTAACCTGTTTGGAAGTATTCTGCCTATTGGTGAGATTGGAGATATTGCCAAATCAAACGGTGCAGTCTTTCTGGTGGATGCTGCTCAAAGTGCAGGTTCATTAACTATTGATGTAAAAAAAATGAATATAGATCTGCTTGCATTTCCAGGACATAAAGGGTTGCTGGGGCCACAAGGTACCGGAGGGTTGTATATAGCGCCAGAGCTGGATCTGATCCCTCTAATGCATGGAGGCACTGGGAGTCAGTCCGAAAATAGCGAACAGCCTAACGTGCGACCGGATCGGTATGAGGCAGGGACGCAAAACGGGGTGGGGATAGCCGGACTGCTGGCAGGAGTGACGAAGGTGATGTCTCTGGGTCCGGAAAACATCCACCTTCAGGAGTGGGAGCTGACTCAGAAGCTCATGGAAGGGCTGTCTGTTATTCCTGGAATGAAGCTGCTCGGGCCGGGAATAGGTTCAGAACGTAGTGGGATAGTATCCTTTGTCATTGAGGGGGAGGATTCAGCGGATATCGCTCATCGCCTCGATCGTAAACATAATATTGCTGTGCGAGCAGGAATGCATTGTACTCCGCTAGCTCATAAAGCTGCATCAACACTCAAAAGTGGGGCTGTAAGGGCAAGCGTCGGTGTCACTTCAACAGATGAGGATGTTCACAGAATGCTGATTGCAATGACAGAAATGTATGGACAGAAAAAATAGTATATCGAGCAAACATATATTGGCCCCATTGCTATACCATGGTTATGTGTGAAAAAGAGGTAGTAAAATGATTGGATACGTGAAATATATTTACACTTATATTTATACAGAAGGATGGTCTGTACATGTCGGAGTTAAATGAAGTGATTACTGAGCAATTGTCGGTATTCATCATGGGGTTTGCATTGATTATCATGGTGCTGGCAATCGTCTTGATTATTCAGGGAGCAAGGATTCGTAAAATGCGGCGGAAATATGAGGCAATGATGACCGGTAATGGTGTGGAAGATCTGGAAAGTCTACTAATCGATCTCAGAAACCAGGGGGACATGCTGGAAGAAACTCAGCGGGAGCACAAGACGATGATTGAGGCAGCACAGGTCAAACTCCGAGGCATGAAGTCAAAGGTTGCAGTGAAACGATACAATGCTTTTGGAGAGCGGGGGAATGACCTGAGCTTCTCGATGGCCATCATTGACGACAACCGGAGTGGTGTTGTCTTGACTAGTCTTCATAACCGTGAAAATTCATATATTTACTCTAAGCCTCTTGAGGGCGGAGAATCGCAATATCCGCTGTCACCCGAAGAAAAGGAAGTTATTGCTCTCGCGTCGCAGCAGATCTAGCGTGAAGGTTCCATTGTCTTAAAGCGGAATAGAGACTGGAAGCGATGATGTCTGACAACCGCATGACTAGACTTAATCTTGTGTTCTGCAGGACAAAATACTCCATAAATCCGCCAACATTCACAATTCCGGTGAGGTGGATATCTCCGACAGGAGGAAGTTGTTTGTTAACTCCCGCTCCGGGTCTTAGTGGACCTTCGACAACCTGAATACATCCGACACTGGCGGAATGGCCCAAGCAGGCATCAATGCCGATGATAAATGGATTTTTGTGTTTTTCGTGAATAAGGGTAAGAGTTTCTTCTAAATTCACTGCGTGTACAGGCTCATCTAAGGTGCCATACAGATGAAACAAGGGGCTGTGAAATCGGGCTAATGCCGTTCCGACAAGCGGGCCGAGCGAATCGCCCGTTGAGCGGTCTGTACCCACACAGACTATTATGATTGGTGTATCTGAGCGGGTGCGGGAGAAATGAAACAACAGCCGATGTGTAATGGCAGAATAGATATTGGGATCAGCATGTGATATTTTTAAACAAGACGGTTCCGGCAATGAGACAGCTTTAGAAGAAAAATTCATAGGATCTTCCTTTCTGAGACGGAGCGTATGTGAAAATACCAGCAGATAAGCCATAGGATATTCAGGTTTGAGAGCCTGCTGATGATCCTAGTATATGGATGAAAAATGTTTTTTATACTTCACTCGATAGAGATAGGACGATAAACCCAGAAGGAGGCTTGCACATGGATGAGGAATTGCTGATTGCTTTTGACTCTACGCAACAGGCGCTGCGTGCAGAAATGCTGCTTGAATATGCGGAAATCGATATTGATATCTTCCCCACTCCGAAGGAGATTACTGCCGGGTGTGCAATGTCGATCCAATTCTTTCGGGGAGCACTGGGAGAGGTCCGCAAGATTGTAAAGGAACAGGATGTTGAGATACGCGGGATTTTTAGAGCAAATAAGAGTGATGGATATGAATTAATCGGAGAAAAGGAGGGGTTGGATGAATAGGTGGATCCTGGAGTCTATGACTGCCGCCAAGGCTGTGCAAAATGCAGTACAGTTCAAAGATAAGGTGTGGAACGTGGTAACAGATGCTGAAATGTGGGCGAATGTATTATTTGCAGGATTGCGTATTCTTTTAATCTTCATTTTGACCCGAGTTATTATTAAAGTTGTCTCTAAGGTGATTGACCGGTCGATGGAAAGGGAGACACGAGGAAAACTATTAGGGGATAGCCGCAGGTTCTCAACTGTAGGTGGATTACTGAAAAATGTGGTTACGTTCATCTGTAATTTTGTCATGATTATGCTGGTGCTTTCCGAGTTTCATTTCAATCTGGGTCCACTATTGGCAGGGGCTGGTGTAGTCGGACTTGCCATCGGGTTTGGAGCACAAAGTTTGGTCAAGGATGTAATCACAGGCTTTTTTATTATTTTTGAGGACCAGTTCGCTGTTGGTGATGTAATCCAGACAGGAACTTACAAAGGGACCGTAGAGATGATTGGTCTTAGAACGACAAGATTGCTTAGCAGTACTGGGGAAGTACACATTATCCCCAATGGCACCATTATCAACGTTACTAATTATTCACTGGCCAATGCTTTGGCAGTTGTGGATGTTCCGGTGAAGATTGAACGGGGTCTTGAGGGAACGCTGGCTTTGATCGGCGAAGCTCTGAAAGGGATAGAGGAGAGGAATCCAAATGTCGTTGCTTATCCGAAAGTTCTGGGGATTCAGTCCATGAGCACCTCCGAGTATGTGATTCGGGTGGCGGCGAATTGTCTTCCGAATGCCAGAGATGCTGCAGAGCGGCAGATCCAGAGCGATATAAAGCAGGCGCTGGAGAAGCAGAGTGCCCTGGAGACGGCTAAGGCTGAGCAGGAAGCCCGTGAGGAGGCGGAACGGGCTGCAAGGGCTTCAATGGAAGCGGAGGGCCTAGAGGAGGCACAGAGGGGGGATAACTCGGCACAAGCGAGATTGGGCAGACAGGTGGCGGCTACCCATGAAGGAGAAGAGGAGGGTCAGTAATGGAACGGAAGGTTTTTGGACTTGGTGATGTTGTTCTCATGAAAAAGCCGCATCCTTGCGGCACCAATGAAATGGAGATCATTCGTATGGGAATGGATATCCGGATCAAATGTACCGGTTGTCATCATAGTGTCCTCATTCCCCGTGCAAAGTTCGAGAAAAACATGAAAAAGGTGTTGCGTTCAGCCGCGGGAGAAACCAAAGAATAATTGGACTTGCAAAAGTAAAGTTGGCGTGCTACAATAATTCTTGCTGCGGAGAGGTACCCAAGAGGCCCAAGGGGGCTGACTCGAAATCAGTTAGGCGTGTCACAGCGTGCGTGGGTTCGAATCCCACCCTCTCCGCCACTTCAGTACTACATACATTAACTTACGAATCCTCCGTTGACATAACGGAGGATTTTTTTATTTTATGTAATGTCAATTCAAACGAAAAACAAAAGAGGGACCCTTTCAGGTCCCTCTCAAGAGGCAGTACATGGATAACGTTCGGATTTAATCTGTCTATAGCCGCTAAAGTGATGCAGGTTTTGCCAGGCTTATCCCTTTTTTAAGAGGAAGCCTTTACTCTCCCCGACTTACAATAGATGCTGATTCAGAATCCTTGTGATTGTGTTCGTCTACGACGTCCAACGGAACCACACCTCTCTTTTGTACTGCCTGAGAATAGTATGTCTCATGAGGTTTTTTTTATACATGTGATGTAAAAATTAATGAACCCGGGCTTTTTCAACCTTTTTCCACTTGCGGTCTTTATTTGAGGTTTCCGGAAAAGTGTCACCCCTCTTCATTTCAATTCGTTTTGGATTCTGAATTTGGGTATGGAAGCTTCGTGCTTCGCCAACCTCTGTGTAGATGCCCGGATTTGGAGCCTTATCGCCTTTTTCGTATTCGGTTTGCTCGCCCATTGGACCATTCCTCCTTGGATAGAGTGAGTAATTACGGTGTTATTATGCTCGGATCAATGTCTCTTCATGTAGCCTAAAAAGTACCCAATAGCCTTCTTGATAAAAATAACTTGCACTCCTTTGGGCAATTTGGTATATTAATTTGGTGCGAGTCTATGTTTGTGCTCGTTCCTTGCTCCTGACGTGATTAGGGGCCGCAGACCATAAGGAGGTGAAAATTATGCGCAAATATGAAGTCATGTACATTATTCGTCCTGACATTGAACAAGAAGCCGTTCAAGCAGCAGTCGAAAAATTCCAAGGCATCATCTCCAACGGCGGAGAAATTACAAAGCACGATGTGCAAGGTAAACGCCGTCTTGCGTATGAGATCAAGAAATTCCGTGATGGCGTTTTTGTTTTGGTTAACTTTACTGCAGAACCTGCAGTTGTTACCGAATTGGAACGTCTCATGAAGATTTCCGACGAAGTCATTCGTTATCTCATTACGAACGACGTTGCCTAAGATCTTGACAAGCTTTGTAACGAATCGCTTATAAGGAGGGGATTGAATTGTTGAACCGTATCATTCTGATCGGTCGGTTGACCCGTGACCCGGAACTTCGTTATACTCCCGCTGGTGTTGCCGTAACGCAGTTTACGCTTGCCGTAGACCGCAACTTTACGGGCCAGAACGGTGAACGCGAAGCGGACTTCATCCCGGTAGTAACCTGGAGACAGCTGGCTGAGACCTGTGCCAATTACTTGCGCAAAGGGCGTCTGGCAGCCGTGGAAGGCCGCATCCAAGTACGGAATTATGAGAATAACGAAGGAAAACGTGTATACGTTACTGAAGTTATTGCCGATAATGTCCGTTTCCTGGAATCCTCGCAGAATCGTGAAGGTGGCAATGCGCCAAGTGGCGGAAATGTACCAGAAGAACCATCCTATGGTGGCGGCGGTAACAGTGGACGCGGAAATAACAATAATTTCTCGCGTAACAACAATACTCAAGATCCTTTTTCGGGCGATGGAAAACCGATCGATATATCGGACGATGATTTGCCATTTTAATAAGGAAGGACTGAACTGACATGGCTTTCAAACAAAGAGAAGGCGGAGACAACGACAAAAGACCGGCACGTCGTGGTGGACGCAACAAGCGCAAAAAAGTGTGCTACTTCACTGTGAACAAGATTACTCACATTGACTATAAAGACACTGAGCTTCTGAAGAAGTTCATCAGTGAACGCGGAAAGATCTTGCCGCGTCGTGTAACAGGTACAAGTGCTAAATACCAACGCGCTCTGACCATTGCTGTAAAACGCTCGCGTCAAATCGCGCTGCTGCCTTACACAACGGAATAGGACGTTTCATGAAGGGGGTGTCCCATAAGCCATGAAATGGCTACTTGGGACATCCCTTGTTTTTGGAGTCGGACAAACGTTGTGCTCCGTGAGGACGCTCCGCGAACGGACCGTTGTTCCAATCGCTCTTGTGTCCAGATTTTTTTTATTCCCCTTAGCGGTGAAAATCCGGACACAAAGGCGAACGCTATCGCTTTTCCACAATCGTTCCGTCCTCTCCGCTGTTTAAGCGGGAAACATACTACAATATTTATAAAAACGCAAAAAAGAAACCACTCTTTTGGTAAAATGGAAGTGCGACCAACCATTTCA
>NZ_LVWI01000076.1 GCF_001909055.1 Paenibacillus helianthi | reverse complement strand
GGCGGTAGTCAAGGGAAAAGGCATTACCATGAGCATGTCCCGTAAAGGAACGCCCGCTGATAATGCCCCCATTGAGTCGTTTCATTCCACCCTAAAGTCTGAAACGTTCTACCTCGAAGATCTTATGTGTACAACGACTGCAATCGTTGAACAGACCGTTCGAGACTACATCACCTACTATAACTCAATTCGGATTCAGGCGAAACTAAATAACCAGTCGCCGGTGGATTTTCGGCGACTGGCTGCTTAAACTTGCAAGGTGTTTTGATCACTGTCTCACAAACAGGGGGCAGTCCCGTTCCCCCTCCCGGCTTCTAAGGTTTTCTTATTCTAATGTTGCTTGGAATCTTCGCCTGAACCGGAGACCAGATCGTTCAATCCTACAATCAGACTCTCCAGCTGTTTGAAGCTCTCCACCATATGATGCGTAATATTGCGCTGCTCCTCCACACCGGCCAGAATTTCTTCCGTCGCGGCGCTGGACTGCTCGGTGACACTGGAGAATTCGGTAATTTCGCCAACAACCTTTTCCGAAAAATGCTTCATGCCCGCTGAGCTGTGCTCAACATCCCCGGCCTGTGTCAGCACCTTGTGTGCATTCGTCTGAATGGACTGGAACACCTTTTCCGTATTCTGTGCAGATTCACTGCCCGTGTGCAGAATCTCAAGGCTCTGTTCGAACTGCGAGATTAGCCCTTCGGTCTGCTGCTGGAGACTGGCGAGGACCTCGCTGATGGAATCCGCAGTCTGTCCGGAGCTTTCGGCAAGCTTGCGCACTTCTCCGGCCACTACGGCAAACCCCCGGCCATGCTCCCCGGCGCGTGCCGCCTCTATAGAAGCGTTCAGGGCCAGCAGATTGGTCTGCCGTGAAATTTGCATAATGCTGTCCAGCATCTCGTGCATGTCCAGACTCCGCTGAGAGAATTCCTGCATCTGTTCCGAGGTATGGTTCATCACTTCACCCAGCTCGGCGAATTGTCCTGTGAGCAAGGAGATATTGCTGCTGCCTTGTTCGCTCACCTCTGCCGTGTCTGCAGAGAGCTGCTTCATCTCCTGGGAGTAACCGGCAACATCGCGGATATGCTGATCTGACACAGAGATGGACTCCGTGATTTCCGCGATACTGCTTGCCTGATATTCAATACCTTTGGATACCTCCTGAAACCCGATCACGACTTCATTGGTGATGGCATCGACCATCTCTACTTCCTCTTTGAAATTCCCGGTAAAAGCATACAAGCCGTCTACAGCTGATTTGACGCGGTCCAGCAGGTACTTCACCTGGGTGCCTGAAGCCTCTACCTCCTGCCGGTGCTGCTCACTTTGAATAAACAGTTTGCGGTTTACGATGGATACACCGAGCATGGCACCGCAGATCAGAATAAACATCCCAAAGCTGTCTACATAGGCCAGGACATCCGGATTCGCACCAGCCTCTGAGTGGCCCGATGTGATCTGAATGAAAATATTCACAGCATTAACACCA
The DNA here is from genome assembly GCF_001909055.1 of Paenibacillus helianthi. GTDB lineage: Bacteria > Bacillota > Bacilli > Paenibacillales > Paenibacillaceae > Paenibacillus_AQ > Paenibacillus_AQ helianthi. Next base: position 28,324 of record NZ_LVWI01000076.1, on the reverse strand, counting down.
GCGGTAATCGCAAAATAATGATAGTTCGGATAGAACAGCAGCATCGAGCACAGCAGCAGCGCTGTCGCAATGTCATCCGTGCCCTGATTCATATAGACAGAGAGGGCTCCCATAATAACAGTAAACACCCAAGGTAAAACAAGAATTCCTTTTTTCTTCAAATGAAGTACAGTTGCCACCACACTTAAGGGAACCGATACAGCGGTTGTAATCCACAAGTCTGGAACTTGAAAAGCCAGAATCAAGCCGATCAGCGTAACCACCCAAAAGGCACAGATAATAATCTTGTTTCTCATCCAAATAATTTCTGTAAATCTTTGATTCTGCAAGTTACACTTCCCCCGTCTTCATTTATTGAACCTGTTCTTACGTTCTATATCGTCATTGTTCGACAGTTTTTTAACTGTAAATCTAATCAATCCGGCCCTTTTAATTCCTCTTCACGCAAAAAAAAGCCGCCAAACGGCGGCCCTAAAACAACTTTCATATATGCACTGCACTAGCCCTTCGGGCGCACAACAAGTGCAGCCAGGAACGAGAATACTATGGCAGCAGAGATCCCTGCACTGGTTACATCAAATATGCCTGTAACGACTCCAATCCAGCCATCCCGTTGCAGTTCGGTCAGAGCCCCGTGCACCAGGGAATTCCCGAAGCTGGTAATCGGTACCCCAGCGCCAGCGCCGGCGAACTTCACGAGCGGATCGTATAATCCGAAGGCATCAGCAGCCGCTCCGGCCACCACAAGCGTACTCATGGTATGGGCGGGGGTCAGTGCCAGCACATCCATCAGCAGCTGGCCGATGACACAGATCGCACCTCCGATCAGAAAGGCCCACAAATAGATCATGCCCTATCACCCCCCATCTCAAGGGCAACGGCATGGGCCACACAAGGAATGCTTTCTCCCTGCTGGTAAGAGAGCGGTGAGAGCAAGGCTCCCGTTGCCACAACCAGCACACGCTTTAACTCGCCTTTTTTCATCCGGTTAAGAATATGACCATAAGTTACCGTTGCAGAGCAGCCGCAGCCGCTTCCCCCGGCAATCACATATTTCTGCTTGTCGAGATCGTAGATCATCAGGCCACAATCGTTAAAAGTCGTCTGCTCCATAGGAATGCCCTCCTTGGCCAGCAGATCCTTCGCAATCGGCAGACCGACCGTAGCAAGGTCCCCTGTCACAATCAGATCATAATGGCCGGGGGAGAGCGCTGTATCGCGAAAATGTGCGGTTATCGTATCCGCAGCAGCCGGAGCCATGGCCGCTCCCATATTGAAGGGGTCCTTGAGACCCAGGTCCATAATACGTCCCATCGTTGCCATCACGACATGCGGGCCTTCTGAGGTTCCGTCATTGCGCCCGATAACTGCACAACCGGAGCCGGTTACAGTGTACTGGGCGGTTGGAGGCTTTTGCGAGCCATATTCCGTTGGATAACGAAACTGCTTCTCCACAGTACAGTTATGGCTGGAAGTGCCCGCCAGTGCGTATTTGCCGCCGCCGGAGTCTATGATCATCGAAGCAATGGCAAGGCTCTCCATGGAAGTGGAGCAGGCTCCGAATACCCCCAGATAAGGCACACCCAGCGTCCTTGCGGCAAAGGAGCTGCTGATGATCTGGTTCATCAGGTCGCCGCCGACAAAAAACTCTAATTTTTCCTGATCCAGCGCCGCATTCATTAATGCCAGCTTGGATGCTTTTTCGAAAAGGGCGCGTTCTGCCTTCTCCCACGTCTTCTCGTCCATCTTCAACGAATCGTAGATATAATCAAAATCGGAAGTCAGCGGGCCCTCCCCTTCCTCAGGACCCACTACCGCAGCGGAGCCGAGAATAACAGGTCGGGTAGTATACTCCCAGGTCTGGCTGCCAAGCTGCTTCACAAGTGCCCACCTCCAAAGCCCAGGATGGCATAGACTACACCCACAACAAATGCGGCGACCACCCCGAATACTATAACCGAACCGGCCAGCTTGAACATGTTCGCACCCACACCAAGCACAAGGCCTTCGGCACGGTGTTCAAGCGCTGCAGAGCACATGCTGTTGGCAAAGCCTGTGACAGGAACTGCTGTCCCTGCACCGCACCATTGCGCAAGTTTGTCATAGACGCCAAAGCTGGTCAGAATGACAGAGAGCAGGATCAGGACAGCTACCATTGGGCTTGAGGCTTCCCGTGCGGTCATATCAAAGATAGCCATAAAAGCCTCCTGAATGCCTTGTCCAATCACACAGATCAATCCTCCGGAGAGAAACGCACGCACACAGTTTTTGAACACCGGACGGCTGGGAACATAAGGCTTGGACAATTGTTCATAATCCTCCGGGGTCAAGGTATCAAGCCGCAGCTTGACACCCGATTTTCTAGTTTTTGCTGGCAAAAAGGGACACCTCCTGAAAAGGATGCGAAAGGGATGGCCTGTGTTATAGACTCAGGCTCTCCCTCCCGGATTATTCTTGGTTAGAAGTTTTTCCTTATTCTTCACCATTTCCGGTTTCGTTATGTCCCGCCAGCTCAGGTAAAATACAGCAGCAACACAATCAGCAGCACAAACAGAATCAAAATAAGCACGGCTTCGCGCTCTGCAATATATCGCAGGCCGCCTCTCCGCCGTATTCCCCGGTTGCTCACCCTGCCGGAGAAGCCCATTGCCCGGGCCCTGGGCATGCTTCCTGCCACCCTCATCCGCTTCGCATCCTTTCCCGGCCCCCCTGGGAGCCGCTGCTTTCATAGTATTCGCATCCCTAGTACCGGGTGTTCATTTTGCCCTTCAGTCATGGACAATTTGAGCCGCAATGTTCATACTAGATGATAGTAAAGGAGCGATATGAACAATGAATCCAGAAACACTTGAACTGTTCAAAACACTGACTGAATTTCGCGCCGCACCGGGCTTTGAGCGCGAATTGCGTGCTTATGTCAAAGATGCGCTGGCACCTTATACCGATGAGTTCGTGCAGGACCGCCTTGGCAGTCTGTTCGGCGTGCTCCGCGGTGAAGAGAATGGCCCGAAAATCATGGTTGCCGGACATTTTGATGAAGTCGGCTTTATGGTTACAGGCATTACCGACAAGGGCATGATCCGCTTTCAGCCTCTCGGCGGCTGGCTGGCTTCGGCAGTGGCTTCACAACGGCTGCAGATCGTCACCCCCAAAGGTGTACTGACGGGTGTTGTCGGCAGCACTCCGATCCATTTGATGAGTGACGATGAACGTAAGCAGCCAGGCGATATCCGTAAAATGTACATTGATATCGGTGCGGACAGCCTCGAAGAAGCACAGAGCTTTGGTGTAGCTCCTGGACAACAGGTTCTGCCGATCTGCCCGTTCACTCCACTGGCCAATCCTAAGAAGATTATGGCCAAAGCCTGGGATAACCGCTATGGCGTGGGGCTGGCAATCGAGCTGGTTCAGGCCCTGCACGGGAAGAAATTGCCTAACACCGTCTTCGCCGGAGCTACGGTACAGGAAGAAGCAGGCCTGCGCGGAGCACGGACTGCTGCTAATCTGCTGCAGCCGGATATTTACTTCGGCCTGGATGCCAGCGCCGCTGCCGACATGACCGGCGACCGCCAGGCGTTTGGACACCTCGGCCAGGGGGCCTTGCTGCGCATCTATGATCCGACCATGATCACGCACCGGGGACTGATTGAATATGTGCAGGATATGGCAGATACCCACAAGATCAAATATCAGTATTTCGTCTCGCAGGGCGGAACGGATGCCGGTCAGGTGCATGTCAGCGGTATCGGTGTGCCGTCTGCTGTCATCGGCATCTGTTCGCGCTACATCCATACCGCCTCTTCCATCATTCACAGCGATGATTACGCTGCTGCCAAAGAGCTGCTGATCAAGCTGGTGGAAGGGCTGGACCGCACAACACTGCAGACCATACTAGAAAACAGCTAACTTGTTAGGTATGTCATAAGGACAGGAGAACATACTTTACTGCTCCCCGGTAGAATGTTATTCGATGTTCCAAATTGCAAAACGGGCTGACCAGGAATACCTTTCCCGGTCAGCCCGTTTTGTATAGATCATGAATGCCTTTCAATTAGTTCCGCGAACGCACCTCCTGTGCTGCGCCGTGGGCATCCTGCTCCTGGGACTGTTCGGAACCGAGCCGGACGGGCGCTCGGAGCGCAACCGTTATGTGAGCAGCTATGAGCCGCAAGCGATGGAGGTGCTGAACAGGCCGGAGACCGTAGCGTACCCGCTGGACTGGAGCCGGAAAGACCAATTCTCCGGTAATGTCTGGTACAACGGCAGCTCCGGGGAGCTGTTCGTGCTGATCGAGGATGTCGCACTCAGCGACAATCGGTCCATTCAGGCCTGGGCTGTGAAGAACGGTAGCCGGAACACGCTGGGATTGGTTCAGATTGAAGACAGGAAGGGCCATCTGTATGTGAAGGGCAGCCAGCTGGGCGAAGCGGACAATATTGCACTGACCGTTGAGCCGACCGGCGGGAGTCTTAAGCCGACTTCTCCAGATGCAGCCTGGGTCCATCTGCTTAAACGGTAAGTCAAACCTTCCGGCCTAACCACAGGTATTTCCCATCCATCGATGGAGACCTTAATTCGCCAAACCACAAAGGGGTTCTGCGCCTCAGCCGATACATGAGCTGACGGAAGCGCAAACCCCCTGTTGATATAGCTTTTATTTTAATTTGGCATACTCTGCCATTACCGACTGATGTACCGCATGGTCAGCAGCGATGCCTGTGTATTTCGTTACCGCAGCTTCGGTGCCAAGCTCTGTAATTGCAGCTTGAAGCTCTACAGCTTCGGGATCATCCTTCACATCAAACAGCAAGGCTCCGGCCATCGAACGGGTAAGGGCTGTATAGCCCAGTCCTCTGTCATAAGCCTGTAGCGCCGGTGAGACCAGACGGTCATTCGGAGACAGCTTGCGCAGCGGTGAGCGGCCTACACGGGACACTTCATCCGTCAGCGCCGGATTGCGGAAACGCTCAAGGATTTTATCGATATACTTGCTATGCTGCGCTTGATCGAAGCCATGCTTTTGTATCAGCACCGCACCGGTCTCCTCTAACACTTCTCGCACCTGAGCAGTCAAAGCCTCATCAGCCATAGCCTGCTGGATCGTCTCATACCCGCGCAGATAACCGAGATAAGCAGCCGAGCAGTGTCCCGTGTTCACCGTGAACAGTTTACGCTCAATGTATGGCTCCAGATTATCCACATAATGAACGCCTTCAACAGGGACATAGCCCGGAATCATCTGCGAGGAGTCGATCACCCACTCGTAAAAAGGCTCTACCACTACCTTCAAAATATCCTCATGCTGCTGCAGCGGCACAATCCGGTCCACCGCCGCATTCGGAAATGCTACAGAGGCGTCCGCTTTGGCGCGGGACTCCTCGTCCAGCTTGGCGTATACCAGCTCTTTGAGCTGGGCGCTGCCGCCAATAGCGTTCTCGCAGGCAATGACATGCAGCGGAGCTGCGGAGACAGCCACCCGTCTGCGGATGCCTTCCGCTACTGCACCGGCAATATGCTTCAGGATCGTGACCCCGACTGCCGTCGTTACGAGATCGGCCTCCGCAACAGCCGCTGCCACTTCCTCCGCATGGGTTACACTACTTAACGCAGTCACATTCTTGACAATGACCGTTTCCTGGCCCTCACTGGCCAAGGTCACCGGATACTCTTTGCGCTCCTGGAGCTGGGATACAAATGCCTCATTGACATCCACGAAGCATACTTCATACCCCGCCTGCGACAGCAGCAAACCGATAAAGCCTCTGCCGATATTGCCCGCTCCGAAATGGACAGCTTTCATTACTCCAGTCCCCCTTCAAAAATAGCAATAACATCAGCCGGCGTAGGTGCATTCATGACCCGTTCAATCGCGTCATCTTCCGTGAAGATCATCGCCACATTCGTCAACACTTCCATATGGCCATCACCTGCGGCTGCAATGCCAATGACCACAAACGCAGGCTCATCTCCGCCAAAATCCACGCCGTCCGGGAAGCGGATGACTGACAATCCAGTAGATTTGATAAAAGGTCTGGCTTCCTTAGTGCCGTGTGGAATCGCTAGGCCTCCGCCCATATAGGTGGATACCACCTCTTCGCGTTCCAGCATCTTCGGCACATATTCCTCCGTTACATGTCCGGCATCGACTAGCAGCTTTCCGGCCATAGTGATCGCTTCATATTTATCTTTGGCGGCACCGTTCATAATCACTTTGTTTTCAGACAGTATACTCATATGGTTTCTCTCACTTTCACATTTTATTTTCGAAAAAATGAAGCAGCTCAGACGACAAATACCGCCTGATCTCAGGCTCCGTCCGTTCCTCCAGCAGTTTGACCAGCTCCGAATTCAGCAGAAGGGCGCTGATCTCGCTAAGCACCTCCAGGCTTTCCTTGGACAGCTTGCGCGGGGCAAGCATCAGCAGAATGACACGTACCTCAGTTCCGCCTTCCAAAAGCACCGGCTGGCGCAGCCGGTACAGCGTCAAAGAAGACATATGCACATGACTGCTGCGGGTATGAAACAGCGCAAGTCCTGTATCCGGGATCACCTGGCTGGCCATGCGCTCCCGCTCAAGCAGCCGTTCCAGCAGAATGTCGGCATCATCGATTACCCCGCTGCCGTTCAACAGATTAAGCATCCCGGACAGTGTCCCGGATAAAGACAGGCCGCTGTTGTCGAGCGGATGGAAGCGGAATCGCTCAAGCAGACTGACCATTTCATCCAGTATCCCTTTGTAGCTCTTCAACCGGCTTAGCGCAGCTTCTTCCCGGCTGGTATTGCCGGATTCCTGAGGCGCGGCCGTGTCCTGCTCGTTGAGTGTTATATTGTGAATATAATTCAGCAGCTTCTCTATCTCATCCCCTGTAAGCAAGGGGCTGATCTTGATATAGCGTTCCTTGTCGATCGGCAGATCAATCGTTGATATAATCAGGTCATAGTCCATATCCGGCAGACGGGCGGCCTCATACCAGGAGATGTTGCCGAGAACCTCAATCTGCGGCATTTCCTTGGCCAGCCTAGTGGCAAGCAGCCGGGAAGAGCTTAGTCCGCTGGCGCAGACCAGAATGGCCCGGACACTGCGCCTGAGCTGGTTCAGCCTCTCCACGGATGCGCCAAAATGCATCACCAGAAAACCGATCTCTTCGTCAGGAATGGTTAGCTCCAGCTTCATATCCTGGGCGGCTGCCCGGACAACCGTAAATAAATATTCATAATCTTTGCGGATAGGTCCAAGCAGCGGATTCCGGATACGCGTACCTTCCCGGATGCGCTTCAATGCCGGGTCCATATGCTCCAGCAACCCTTCACGCAGCGAACGGTCTCTCTGAAAAGGCAGCCCCGTGCGCTTGGCAACACTCTCTGTCAGCCTGTATACCATCTCCATCAGCTCAATATCGCCGTAGGCAAACCCGCTAGAGGAAAATGAGTCCTGTACACGGTCAAACAATCCGGCAAAATAGAGAATTTCTGCCCGGGGGAATTCCTGTCCGAGCACTGTTTCCAGACGGCTCACGAACTGCTCGGTCCCGGCAATGTTGCGGTGATCAGATAACCGGGAGTATCCGGCTTCTTCGCCGCTAACCATTCCCCGGCCGATCTCGATCCGCCGGGTGCTCACGGCCAGCCCCAGCAGCATCTCCATGTAGACAATTTCGGGAAGCTCTGCGGTCCACTTCCATTCCATGTCCCACAGCATACTCTCGACGCTCATCAGATTGGATTTGCCGACTGTAGTGAGAAGTAGGCGGAAGACCGGATTGCTCTCAGTCTGCGGAGTATGGCCCACCAGATCGGACAGGTCCAGGTGCTCTGCTGCCAGCCGGCAGATCGCCCGGCGCTTGTCAACCTCAAGACCTGTAATTTCTACACCATATCCTCTCCTTCGGACCAGCTCCAGACCGAATTTGCGGACCCACGGTTCCAGTTCGTCCAGATCATAGCTGATGGTAGCAACCGTAACCTTAAGCGAATGGGCCAGCGTGAACAGCTTCACCGGTTCTTCAGCCTCCAGCAGCAGGCAGAGTTCAAAGATTTTGCGGTCTTCCCCGGAATACTCCGCAGGCTTTTCTTCCCGCAAAAACAGGCGTAGCTCCGCAAGAGCCGGCTCCGGGCCACTCAAAGCGATGCCTTTTCCTGATTTCCGGATCAGATCAAGCCCAAACTCCCCAAGCAACTGCTCAATATCCTCCATCTCCCGGTGAACGGTTCTCACGCTCACTCCGATAGACTCGGCGATTTCAGCGGCGGTGATCTCCTCGTTTACACCCAAGAGGAGCCATAGGATCTGGCGCTGCCTTGCGGTTATTTTCTTCATAGCCTGTGTACCCTCGCCTTAACTGGAGACAAACGCTGGCTTGTGAAGGCCAGCGTTTGTCTCCTAATTTAGCTTTATACAGATTGGACCTTCATAATGTCAGCCGGCCTGACTGTTTTTTATCTGAGTGGCAAATTTAGCTTGTATGATAGTTGTACACGCCGAATTCTTACTTTAAACGTTCCACCAGTTCGTCATATTTCGGGCTCTTCAGGAAGTTGTCAATCGAGATATGCTCTGCCTTTGGATTGCTGGCAATCGCACGGTCGGTCAGTGTTTTCTGGGTAACAACAATGTCAGCATCGGCAGGAATTTCGCTGACCGCAGAGTTCACCACAGTAATGTTGACCCCTGCATTCTGCAGCTTCTTCCGCAATACGGAAGCACCCATCGCACTGGAACCCATGCCGGCATCACAAGCAAAGACGATTTTATTCACGTCCGCTTTGTTTCGAACGTTGGCTGTTACATTAGGAGTGATTATATTGGCTGTAGTTGCCGATGCAGGGCTAGCTGCAGTACCGGCAGCTTTCATATCACGCATTTTCGCTGCTGCTTCTTCCAGATCTACTACTTCCTCGTTGTTTTTGCTGCTGGTCTTAAGCAGTATAGAAGCGATCAGGAAGGAAACCACTGTTGCTACAACAACACCGGCGAACATTGGACCGTAACCACCCTTAGGTGTCATGGCAATGTAAGCGAAGATACTGCCCGGAGATGGTGAAGAGGTAAGTCCTGCGCCCAGAAGCTGGAAGGTGAAGGTACCGCTCACGCCGCCGCCGATAACTGCCAGAATCAGACGGGGATTCATCAGGATATACGGGAAGTAGATTTCATGAATACCGCCAAGGAAATGGATGATAATGGCACCCGGAGCGGATGATTTAGCCGAACCTTTACCTACCAGCCAGTAAGCAAGCAGGATACCAAGACCTGGGCCCGGGTTCGATTCAAGCATGAACAGTATGGATTTCCCGATCCGCGCCGATTCTTCCGCAGCGATAGGACTCAGAATGCCGTGGTTGATCGCATTATTCAGGAACAATACTTTTGCCGGCTCAATAATGATGTTAACCAGCGGGAGCAGGTTGTGATTGACTAAAACCTCAACACCGTTGGACAAAATATTGGTCAGTCCCTGAACCAGCGGCCCGATCCCTTTGTAAGCCCCGAGTGTTAAAGCACCGCCAATAATTCCGAGTGAAAAGTTGTTGACGAGCATTTCGAAGCCTGCTTTGATTTTGCCTTCTACCGCGCGGTCGAAGAGTCTTAATATCCAGCCTGCCAGTGGACCGACTATCATCGCTCCAAGGAACATTGGAATATCTGACCCTACGATAACCCCCATGGTCGCAATTGCGCCGATTACACCGCCGCGTTTGCCATTGATCATCTGTCCACCTGTGAAACCAATCAGCAGCGGCAGCAGGAACTTGATCATTGGACCAACCAGCGTAGCCAGATCTTTATTCGGGAACCAGCCCGTTGGAATGAATAAAGCCGTAATCAAGCCCCAAGCGATAAAAGCGCCGATATTCGGCATAACCATACCGCTGAGCATGCGGCCGAATTGTTGAACCCTCACCCTTACACCACCGGACGAAGTTTGTGTTGTTGCTGTTGTGGCCATTTGAAATGCCCCCTTATGTTATTGAATGAGATCCCCTTTGCCAGATACTCCTGAAAGGTTATCCCCTATGACCACATCGTAAATCAAAGCGCTTTCTTTGTCAGCAAATTGAAAACACGGTTTCGTCATGATCATTGTTGACATCATTTAAGAGTTCCTGCCAACGGGCTATTTACCGGCATTTTTCTGCTGCGAACGACCTACCATGTAAAAACGGAAGCCTGCATTTTACCGCAAGACCTCCGCCGTTTGTTTCATTCTTTTTCAGACCGAACCGCAGGTGTAACCATATGCCCCATCTAGAATGGGCTATCAAGACGCCGTCTACCGGCTCGTCATTATAGAATGCCCATTCTCCGTAAAATAAATCGGAATATCTCCGTACAATTCATGGATACGCTGAGAACGGTGTACAACCCGGCTGCGGCAGGACAAAAGAAAAGGCCGCCCCGCTCCCGGGACAGCCCTCAAATCATCAAATCATATCCAGCGGCACCTTCCAGGCCGGCTGCGGAAAAGCATCGTCTAGCTTCCAGCACTCCTCGTCGCTCAGCCGGATCTTCGCAGCCGATGCGTTTTCGGTCACATGCTCCCGGGTTGACGCTTTGGGAATGGAGATTACATCGCTTTCCCGGATGCTCCAGGCCAGCATAATTTGCAGCGGTGTCGTTCCGTGATTCTGCGCAATTTCACGCACCGTCTCATTCTCGGCCAGTCCTTTGCGCAGCTTACCCGCCTGAGCCAGCGGGGAATAGGCCATTACAGGAATTTTGTGCGTGCGCTGCCAGGGCTGCAGCTCGTGCTCAATGCCTCTTGAGCCCAGATGATAGAGCACCTGATTGACAGCGCAGCGGTCTCCGCCGGGAATGCGCAGCAGCTCCTTCATATCCTCCGTATCCAGGTTAGAAACGCCCCAACGGGCGATTTTGCCGGAGGCTACCAGCTGCTCCATTCCCTCTACCGTCTCCTGTAACGGAACCTTCCCTCTCCAGTGCAGAAGATAGAGATCCAGATGATCTGTTCCCAGACGTTTCAGACTCTCTTCACAGCTGCGGGTGATCCGGTTCAGGCCAGCATTATGCGGGTGTACCTTAGAGACCAAAAACACCTGGTCACGAATCCCCCGGATAGCATCCCCGACCAGCTCCTCCGAACGGCCTTCCCCATACATTTCAGCGGTATCAATCAAGTTCAAGCCCAGCTCAACCCCCAGCCTCAAAGCAGCAATTTCCTCGTTACGCACAGCCTTATCCTCGCCCATATTCCAGGTTCCCTGGCCCATCTTTGACAGTACTGTTCCGTCTTTAAGTGTGGTTGTGCCGGATATATCGGTTTTCATCATGAAAGTCTCCCTTAGCCGTTGGATTGGATTACGTTAATATACCTACTATATATACTTACCATGTTATCCCAATCGAAACATCGCACAGGTGTCCATTTCATTACTTTCTCCCATGATCACCCGATGAGTTTGAGGCCCGCGGCCGCTCCAAGAATCATTACAATACAAATAATCCGCCGAAATCCGCGCCCCTCCCCATATAGCACCATCCCCAGCACCGCTCCCCCGGAAGCACCAATCCCTGTCCATACCGCATAAGCTGTGCCCATCGGCAGGGTGTTCATCGCCTGAGACAGCAGCAGCAGACTGCCGCCAAAGCCCAGTACAAACAGGAACAACGTCAGGAAGTCACGGTCCCTTTGCAGCTTGCCCAGCATAGCCACCCCAAGCATCTCGCAGCAGCCTGCAGCAATAAGCATCAGCCAATCCATGTTATGATACCTCCTTCGTACGGGAGTCCCCGGTAACAAGCTTCAGGCCAATGACTCCGGTCAACAGCACCAATATAAGGACCAGCTTGATCAGCTTGAACGGCTCCCCGAACCAGATCATATCCATAAGGACCGTTCCCGCCGTGCCAAGACCGACAAATACAGCATATACCGTTCCTGCAGGCAGCTTGCTGCTGGCCGCGACAAGAGTATAGAAGCTGACCAAAAGCGCCATTCCCGTAACCAGCCACTCCCAGGGAGCGGAAGCATGCTTCAGGCCAATGACCCACACTACCTCCAGACAGGCTGCACCTGCAATACTCAACCATGCCCTATTACTCTTCATAAGTGAATCTCCTCCTGTGTAGAAATAAATAAGCCCGGAAGGCCATCATCCAACTGGACGATACCTCCCGGGCTTTTATCCCTCCGTGTTGACACGGATTATAGGTCCGTGCGTCTTCCCTCGGACCAGCCAGCCGAGATACGCTGCGGAACCCTAGAAAACTAAAACAATTATTATATTACACCGTATGTTAGCAAATTCCGGAGGAGAAATCAAATATTCTAAGCCAGCAGAATCACAAATCCCCAAGGAGAGAGTTCCAGCTCCTCTTTAGGCGCAACTTTTCGGCCCGACAGCAGCTCTTCAGCAGGGCCATGCGGATATACCAGAGACTGCGGAGAGTCAGAATAATTAAAGTAATAACGCACCGTCTGGTTCTGCGGATTGATGCCTGTTCTGACGATCAGAGGAAATGCCAGCTCCTGGTCAGCTCCCCATAATCCAGCCTCCTGCACTGCAGCCTTCAACAGGCTGTCCGCCATCTCTCTGCTTGTCATGCAGCCGATATACATTGCACTGCCTTGTCCATAACGGTTCCGGGTAACTGCGGCGTATTCGCCGTAGTGCGGATGATCGTACCGCAGCAGCACCTCCGCTGTCGTCGGTGTGATCAGCTCCATCCACGTTTCCACATGATTGTCCTCGCTACGAATCACCGCATTTTCACTCTTCAGCCGTACTTCATGCGGTGTGACGAACATGCTGTAGCTGATGCCGCAGGCCTCGCTAATGATTCCCGGCTGAACGGTTGTACGCACCTGGATGACTTCGTCTGCGAACCCGCTTTTGAAAGAATATACGACATGTCCGCCGGCATGCACGTATTCATTCAGCCGCTCAAGCGCCTCATCCGGGACAGCGTACAATGCCGGAACGATGATCAGACTATACTCGGACAGCCCCGGATAACCCGGTTGAATGAAGTCACATTCGATATTCATCCGGTAGAGCCCGTCATACAGCCAGCGCACAACATCATTGTAATTCTTGCCGTCCGGCAGCTTGAACCATTCCAATGCCGTCAGAGCTTCGTTGCTGACCATTACCGCTACTTTGTTCTGCTTATGCAGACCGTACAGTGACCCGCTCAAACGTGCAAAATCCCTGCCGATCGTGATCGCCTCGTTATACACCGGGTTCGGCTTGAAATCATGGCTAAGCAGCCCTTTCCAATACGTCTCGAATGAATTATGAATGGAGTGCCAGTGCCAGTAAGCGACCATATTCGCACCTGATGCCAGATGGCTGAAGGCCTGCAGCCGCAGTTGACCCGGATAAGGTGTCCAATGGGGAAAAGCCTGCGCCTGCGTCTCCAGCACCAGGTAATTGCTGCGCTTCAGCGAACGGGTCATATCACCGCCGAAGGCGATTTCTGTTCCGGTCAGCTCGTGCTGCGAAGGATGGTAAATATCTACTCCGGCAATATCGAAGGCTTCTGCTGCAGCAAAGTGGTCTACCGAAGGCTGAACACCATAGGAATAACCCCGCCACTCAAAATCAAAGTTCTGTGTGACGAATTGCCCCGGCTGCTTATACTCGTTCACCAGCGCCACCTGCCAGGCAAGAAACTTCGTCACCAGTCCCCGCTGGAAGCGGGCGAACTCCGCCCCCAGACTGCCGTTAATGGTGCCCACTACCGAGGGGAAGTCCTCCCAGCTGTTAATCCGGTTGCTCCAGTAATCCAGTCCGAAGCGGTGGTTAATCTCCTCCAGCGTTCCGAAGCGCTCCCGCATATATTTGACGAACAGAAGCTGCACATTCTCTCCGGCCGTATCGTAATGCTTCGTCTCGTTGTCCGTCTGGTAGCCGATCACCGCCGGATGCTTGCAGACCCGGCTGATCAGCTTGCGGATGATCCGCTCCGCATGGAACAGGTAGGCGGGATTGGTAATGTCCATAATCTGCCGCGCGCCGTACTTTCCGGGTCCCTTTGGTGTTACAGCCAGAACATCTGGATGCTCCTTGACCAGCCAGGTGGGAACAGCATACGTCGGAGTTCCGACGATGACAGCAATCCCCGCAGCATGCATCGCATCCAGCACCCGGTCTACGGAGGTGAAGTCGAATACGCCGTTCTGCGGCTCATGCGTACTCCATGTGGATTCGGCAATACGGACCGTGTTGATGCCCGCCGCCTTCATCATGGCGATATCCTCATCCAGCCTCTCGTGAGGCATATATTCATCGTAATAGGCAACGCCGTAACGAAGTTGATTCATCGTTGCTTTTACCTCCCTTGTGGAATCTTTTGTCTTTGTTTTTATCCTTGTCCTTGTCCTTGTCCTTCTCACTCCCTATATAAGTTGAACTTTATAGACATACATAGGGTAGAAGTACGGAGGGGACGTTTGGAACTGTAGGAGCGTAGCGTCCGCCTTTGTCTTCAGATGTTATCCGCTAAGCGATATAATAAAATACATCTGAAGACAACAGCGGCCGAAAGTCCAAACAGTCCCCGCAGTACGACCAGACCCTATTATGAACTTTTAATGTTCACCTTATATCCTCAACCCTTAATGGCGCCCTCAGCAATGCCCTGCATAATGAACTTCTGGAAGAAGCCGTAGATGACAATTACCGGAAGGGCGGTCAGCACCAGCGCGGCCAGAATGAGTGACCACTCCTTGTTGTATTCCCCAAACAACGTATTCGTCGACAGAATCAATGTGTATTTGTTGGAATCCGTAAGCATCAGCAGCGGCAGCAGGAAGTCATTCCAGATCCACAGGAAGTCGAGAATCGCGATGGTCACCGTAATCGGCAGCAGCAGCGGGAAGATAATCCGGAAAAAGGTCTGAAATTCACCGCAGCCGTCAATACGTGCCGCTTCCTCCAGCTCCCGGGGAATGGATTTCACAAAACCATGATACAGGAAAATCGCCATGTTAACCCCGAGGCCAATATAGATCAGGGCCAATCCGTAGGTGCTGCCGCTGACATGAAGGGCTTTCGCCATCCGGGTTAACGGAATCATGATCGAATGAAACGGCACCAGCATCGAAGCTATGAACAGGGAGAAGATGGCTGCGCTAAGCCTTCCGGAGGTCCGGGACAGCTTGTAGCCGGCCAGGGCCGCACAGAAGATAATGCCGCCGATACCGATCACGGATACAATGACCGAGTTCAGCGTGCTGTGCAGGAGGTTGATTTTATCAAAGGCCTGGCTGTAATTCTCGAAATGCAGCTTGGTCGGCAAGGCCAGGAAGGAAGAGAACATCTCGCCCTGTGTTTTTACGGAATTGATAATGGCCAGATAGATCGGAAAAAAGGAAATGAGCGCTCCGACCGAAAGAAACAGAGTAATGAGCAGGGAAGCTCCTTTTCTGAGTCTCATGCTTCCACCTCTTTTCGTTTCATGACACCAATCTGGATGAAGGTGAAAATCAGGATAATTACGAACAGAATGACTGATTTGGCGCTGGCATAGCCGTAGCGGAAGTTGTTGGAGAACGCCTCTTCAAAAATATTCATTGTGATGACCTGCGTACTGCGTCCCGGCCCCCCGCCGGTCAATCCATAGACCACTTCGTATACCTTGAACGCCCCGTTCAGTGTCAGGAAGAAGCAAATGGTCACCGCATGTGTAATCATGGGGAGTGTCACTTTTCGGAAGGTCTGGAACGGGCTAGCGCCATCAATAACAGCCGCTTCCTTAAGGCTTTGCGGCACACCCTGCAGGGCGGCCAGATATATAATCATCATATAGCCGACACCATTCCACAGCGATACGATTATGATCGAATAAAAGGATACCTTGGGATCGCCTATCCACAGCTGGTCCAGGAAGGACATGGCCGTTTTTTCGGCAATTTGCGGCAGCACCTGGGAGAACACAAAGGTCCACATGAAGGCACTGATAATCGTACTGATCATATTGGGCATGAAGAAAATAGTGCGAAAAAAGCCTTTAGTACGGGTTTTCGTCTCAATGAACACCGCCAGCACAAGTGCGAATACATTTTGCAGAACGATCATGAACAGCACATATTTCATCGTAAACAGCAGAGCATTCACGAAATCAGGATCATCACGCAGCGCCTCAATAAAATTGCCGAGTCCGATAAAAGAATAGTTGGGATTAAGCCCATTCCAGTCCGTGAAGCTGTAGTACATTCCGCCAACCGTGGGAATCAGCAGAAATAATGAGTAGATTATCAATGCTGGTGCGACGAAAGCTAGCAGTGAAAGAACATTCTTGTATTTCTTAATCGGCACAGTAACCGCCCCTCTCCCTCTATGTGGGCAGCAGCAAACAGGGATGGAGGAAAATAGGTTCTCCCGCTCTTCCATCCCTGAATATCCGCCGCAGCTTATTTATTGACTTTATTGAAGGATTTCCATGCTTTATCAAGTGCCTTCAGGACATCATCCTGCGACATTTGTCCGGCGTAGTACGCCTGCAGCCCTTTGCCTACCTCATCCTTGACCGATTGCGGAATAGCCGGGTCTTGAACAGACTTTCCTGCTTTGACATAGGTAGTAGCTTCAGTGATCCAAGGATAGCTCTCATAGGTGTGAACTGTGGATACCGGATTGAACTTAAGCGATTGGAAGAAGGCGTTGGATGCTTGATCGTCCAGCACATAGTTCAGGAAATCGAGTGCTACTTCTTTGTTCTTGCTCGTTGGCGATACGGCCAGTGATGTCGAGGCGCTCAGATTGATCAGAGTCGCACTGGCATCATCGTTGATTGGCAGCGGCGCTACCCCAAAGTCCAGATTCGGATTGGATTTGAGAATCGTTTCCGCATACCATGGACCCATCAGCCACATCGCTCCCTTGCCTGCAGCAAAGGCGGCTGCGCCGTCATCACCGCCAACCTCGGTAGCCTTGGCAGTGCCGTTCGCATTGATCAGATCGAACACATCAAAGATTGCCGATTTCATCTCAGTGAAGGAACCTTCATCCTTGTTCATCTTGTTCACAAATTCAGGATCTTTGGTTTTCATCATCCCGCCTACAGCCAGCGGCAGCACCAGCTGCGGAATCCATGACTCTTTGTACGAAAGTACAAATGGTGTTATTTTTTGGGCTTTCAGCTTCTCGATGACCGTCTTCATCTCTGTCAGCGTCGTTGGTGGGGTCAGTCCCTGCTCTTTGAAGATTTTTTTATTGTACAGGTAGCCCCAGGACAAGGTTTCCAAAGGCAATGCCACAACCTTGCCGTCCGTAGTGGTGACGGAAGGCTTCACACTGTCCAGCAGCTTGCCGACAAACGGCTGGCTGCTCAGATCCTCCAAATATCCGGCTTTATAATAGGACGGGATTTCGTTGACAGCATGAATGGCGAAAATATCCGGCGCATCATTTGAAGCAAGCCGTGTTTTAAGAATCTGGGAAGCGTTGTCGGCCGTAGGCATTTCCAGCTGTACGGAGACATCGATGTTCTTGTCCGTTTTTTCCTTCTTCACAAACTCGGCGATATAGTTATCGTATTGCTCCTTGAAGCGAGGCTGGGCGATGAACATCTTCAGGGTGACGCTTTTGGCGACACTGCCGGTGCTTGTTGTATCTCCGGATGCAGTGCCTGCATTACCGCTGTTGTTATTACCGCAGCCTGCAAGAAGTGTAGCGGCGAGAATCGTGCAGAGTAACCCTTTGCTCGTCTTTGTCATGCTGTAAGACCTCCCAATGTCTGTGTTTTGTTTACGCTTTCATTGTAACTCGTTTATGAAAGCGTTTAATTGGACGGAATTACCCTTCCGGATTGGACATTTTTAAACCGGCTTTCTGTCTGCGCATTTCTCCAGGCGCCACGCCAAAATGCTTCTTAAACACCCTGTAGAAATACCCCACATCCTCATATCCCGCAAGCTCAGCCACGGTCTTGATTGGAATATTCTCATCGGCCAGCCACTCCCTGGCTTTGTCCATCCGCAGCCCGAGTATGTAATCCGTGACGTTACAGCCATATTCCAGCTTGAACACCTTGCTCAAATACTCCTTGCTGACAAAAAAAGCTCTTGCCAGCCCCTCCAGCGTCACCGCCTCTGCAAAATGACCGTCGATATACTGCCTCACCTCTTCGAGGTTCAGCTTGTTTTTGAACTTGCGCTGACCGATCAGCTGCTCGAGGCTTGCCTCATAGAGCTCCTTCAGATAAGCTGTTATGCTCCCTGCCGAATTCAGTGCCGCATGTGGAATTTCCGCTTTCAGAGCATCTTCTGCAAGACCGTTGCCCCTCATGAGCTCCTTCAGGAGCAGCAGCATTTCACTGCCAGCCTGGCGGAGTGCGCCGGGCATAGGAGTTCCGCCAGGCTCCAGTTCTTTGCCGATCCCTTCCAGAACTGAGCTCACACCTTCAGCATTCAATTCATTGAAATGGACACGCATGAGCTGTTTATAAGAGGACAGCCACATGGACACATCGATGTCCAGCGCGTACGCACTTTGCCCTTGTGAAGCTGCCTCCAGCTCCTTCCGGCACTTGCCCAGCACAGCGTTCAGTTCCTTCGGATCAATGGGCTTCAGCAAATAATCCACCGCCCCGTACCGGATAGCATTCTGCGCATATTTGAAATCATCGTAGCCGCTGACCACAATCATCTTCACCTCAGGAAACCGCTCATGCACAGCATTCATCAGCATCACACCATCGGCACCGGGCATGCTCATATCGGTAATGACAATATGCGGGGCCAGCTCTCCGATCAGGCGCAGCGCTTCCCGTCCGTCCTCCGCTTCTCCGGCAATTTCCATGTCAAGCTCCTCCCAGGAGCCGAACGTCCGCACGATGTCCCGGTTCCAGCTCTCATCATCCACCAGCAGCACTTTATACATCAATCGGTTCATTCCTTTCGGGGGGGTATAAGTTGAAGTTGAGAGTTCTATATTTCGGGCTCGGTCGTGACTGCGGAGAATGTTTGGACTTCCGGCCGCTGTTATGTTTGGATTTCCTGATTTGAACCGCTTGCTGCGGTAGAAATCCAAACATAAAGGCGGTCGCTATCGCTCCTCCAGTTCCAAACTTCTCCTCCGCCACTTCTGCCCCAATATAAAAAATCCCAAACTCAATTTATTTGTTTGTTATTTAATATGGTATGGTCACGGTTATCGTGGTCCCCTGGCCTTCCCTGCTCTCAACGGAGATGCCGTAGCTGTCGCCAAAATGCATCTGAATCCGCGAAGCGACATTACGCAGCCCAATCCGCTCTCCATGTGTCCATAAATCCCCGCTGCGCCGGGTAAGCCTGCCCTGCAGTTCAGCAAGCCGGTCCGGCCCGATTCCTACGCCATTGTCACGGATCATAATGACCGTATCCAGTCCGGCACAGACCACCTTGACCTCCAGCTCCCAAGGACCCTCCTGCCGTTCCAGGCCATGAAAAAAGGCATTTTCCACAATCGGCTGCAGACTCAGCTTTGGAATGAAGCTCCCCAGTGCCCCTTCATCCACCTCAAGACTATAGCTCAACCGGGCGGCGAACCGCTGCTGCTGAATCTGCATGTAGTTGTTCAGATGATTCAGCTCCGCCCGCAGCGGGGCCAGATCCTCCGGCTCGCGGATGATATAGCGGAACATATCGCTTAACGATCTAATCACTCCGTAGCTTTCAGCCGGGCTGTTCTTGAACAGCATGCTGCCAATCATCTGTAGGGTATTCTGCAGAAAGTGCGGGTTGATCTGCGCCTGCAGCGCTTTGAGCTCAGCACTTTTTTTCTCCAGACTGATCATGTACTCTGTGCGGATATGCTCACGGATACGGTGCGACATTTGATCCAGCTTCGTCTCCAGCAGACCGATCTCATCCACACGGGTGGTGTGCCGCATCCCGCGTTCCTTCATCATGCCAAAGCCCTGAATCGAGCGGGCCAGGCTGACAATCGGGGTGGCCAGCCGCCAGGCCAGTATGACTGCGAGCAAAATGGCAACCACAACAGACACGGCACCAATGATGAGACCAAAGTTCATGGTCGCCAGCGCGCTCTGGTTAATGAAGCTGGTAGGGATCACAGTGACCAGCTTCAGACCCACCGGGTCGATGGTGTTGTAGAACACATACTCATCGTCGCCGCGAAAATACCCCTGGCTCTCACCCGTTCGCGCGATCCGGTCCAGTGTTGCTGCTGCCGGAGCGTTGCCCCAGGGCTGGTAGAGTACCTTGCCGTCCGCTCCGGCAATAAAAACCGTATGGTCGTTACCGCGCCCCAGCAGATTCAGCGTCTGATCAAGCACTCCCCAGCGAATCTGCAGAGAAATCCCGCCCAGCTTCTCCTGGTTCTCAAAGCGGTTAATGCTGCGGATCAGCTGAAACTTGGCCCCGTCTGTGCTGTCCGTGGTGATCATGAAGTCCTTGTCCTGATCGAACAGCAGCTTATATGGTGCCGGAATGGCAGCAGGGGATTCAATGTCACTCTGTGAGGCATTGATCGTGTACAGCTTGTTGTATTCCTTCAAATACAGCTCTACACCGACCACGTGATTCCCTGCCGAGTAGAACAGATTAGTCAAAGTATCAGTAATATTCCGCTGCGCTGTGAACTGGCTGGAGAGGCTCGCTTCCTCGGCATTTGCCAGATAATCGCTCAAATGCGGACTGATCAGCACTGTATAGATCAGATTATTCAGTTGGGCGAACTGGTCACCGAGATAGACTCCGGTCCATTTCATATTGGAGAGATTCGTGCTGATCACTTCAGCCTCCATCGAGCGGCGGCTGTTCTCTGCAGCCAGAGCTGTAATGGCGACGATGGGCACCACAGCCAGCAGAATCATCGTCAGAATAAGCTTGTTGCGGATACTCCGCCGGAATGGCTCCGACAGCTTCATCATCCATTTGGCAAACATTGTGTCCTCCAGCCCCCTTGCCTCACTTGCTGTAGTTTATCCCAAGAATGGAATTCTACCAATTGGAGACGGCTCGCCGTCCTTGTAGCAAAAAACTAACGCCCCGCATGTTCCGGACGTTAGTTCTTTAGAATATAGCTATGATCTAATCAACCCAACACAAGGGTATGAAAAGATTCCGCTTCCAGCTTGAAGGTAATTAGCGATGACCCGCTTTGCAGATGCAGCATCCGCGCCTCCCTATAAGGGTTGGCAATAACCAGCGTCAGCTTGCCCTCGGGCGTGCGGAATGCGACGGCATGTCCGCTCCACGGCCCCTTCAGCCCAATCCTTAC
This sequence comes from Paenibacillus helianthi, assembly GCF_001909055.1. Lineage (GTDB taxonomy): Bacteria > Bacillota > Bacilli > Paenibacillales > Paenibacillaceae > Paenibacillus_AQ > Paenibacillus_AQ helianthi. Next base: position 7,135 of record NZ_LVWI01000076.1, on the reverse strand, counting down.
CGAACCCGGCGCGGCAAAGCGGGAGAAATGCTTCATCACATAGTACTCCGGATTGCGGATGGTCTGCCTTGAGGCAGGATCAATGGTCAGCATGGAGTTCTGCTCCCAGCCCCAGGTGCTGCGCCCCTTCGGAGCAAGCGCCATATTCCAATAGATATAGGCGTTTACGCCGTTCATAAAATAGTGCTGATACAGGCCAAATATATATTTGGCGTAAAACCAGGTGTTCTCGCCATCGCCGCATTCATTTTCCGTCTGCATATAGCGAAGCTCCGGGTAGCTCTGCACCGTACGCTGAATCGCATGCTTGCCTGCCCATTGATAGCCAACGCCTTTGACGTATTTATAAGCCTCCGGATCACCCAGTACCACACCTGCAAAGGCATCATAATCACTGGATTTCTTCTTCAGCCATTCATCCCACGGCTCCGGGGCATTGATCGTGCCAAGCCATATTTCCGTATCCAGCCCATGCTCCTCGAAGGCAGGTCCGAGATAATCGCGGATAAAAATTTTGAGCTGCTCGCCTGTCCAGACACAGGACGGGAACTTTTGGTCGGCAACTACCTCATTCTGCACATGCACCTGATGTATGGTAATCCCCTCTTGCCTGTAGGCTTCCACGAACTTCACGAAGTAGAGGGCATAAGCGGCAAGGATCTCCGGCTCCCAGCGAAGTGTGCCATAGTTGTAGGCTTTAGGAAATTTCATCCAGGTCGGCGGACTCCAGGGAGAAGCGAATAACTTCAGCTCCGGGTTCAGCGCGAGGGCTTCCTTGATATAGGGAATCAGCAGCTGTCTGTCACGTTCAATCGAGAAATGCTGCATAGCGTAATCGCCATCCGTTTCGTTCAAGCTGTACCAATCCAGCGCATAATCGCTGGCTCCGATAGGCAGCCTGCAGATACTGAAGCGCTGCTCTCCCTCAGGATGGAACAAATTATGCATCACTCTGGCTCTCTCGTCTTCCGGCAGATGGCACAGTACAGCATAGCCGAGTTCATTGAAGCAGCCGCCGAAGCCCTCGAGCGTTTGATAGATATCGTCGGTAACGGTTAGATTAGCCGGTGCAGCCCCCTCCGTTCCAGGGATTTCAGCCTCGGCTGCCCCGCGTTCGGTCCAAGGCGCATTTTCTGTGCTGGAGAACCATTTCAGCTGTATATTGGTCATCGTCTATACCTCCATTTGAGCATATGAATTCAGAAACTCATCTAATCTTTTCTGTGGACAGTCCTGCCCCAGATTCATGATTGCGCTTTCATTATAACTTGTCTTCATCACGGATGAAATGGACAATCTGGAGATCGGGGATTGGACTATTTTAATCCTTTTATTGGACACGGCCGCAAATCTGGAGTTTCTGTCCACAACTAACCCAAAAGGCAGCAAACCCCTGGTAAAGGGCTGCTGCCTTTTTCAATCCCCACGAAGAGCTTAAAAGGGATAACAATCTTCTTCGGCTGTTATTTCGCTGCTACCAGAGCATTAAGCTCGCTTAGATCCTGAGCCAGATCCGCTTCGGTATATTTCCCCTGCCCGAAGCCGATCATGGCCCGTAGCGGCATATATTTCATCATCGCCAGGAACATCTCCGGATTATCCTCCATCGCACTTTCGAGCCCGAAAATACTGCTGAATTTCTTCGCGGTCTCTGCTGTAAGCGGATTGTCCAGGAGATCCCCGACGGTCGTATTCCGGTGAAAGCTTACTGCAATTTCCGTCGTGGAAGCCACTTCAAGTGTAGCATTTAGGCGGATATCGCGGGAGGACGCTCCGACCCCAATCCGGAAGGTTCCGCTCTCCACATGCCAATCCCTAAGCCCTATATTGTAGTAGGCAAAGGCGCGTTTATTCAGTGTAAAAGAAACCTCGCGCGCTTCCCCGGGCTGCAGCGCCACCTTCTGGAAGCCCTTCAGCTCCTGCAGTGGACGGATAAAGCTGCTCTCAATGTCACTTACATAGAGCTGCACAATCTCCTGTCCGGCCCGGCTGCCGGTATTCTTTATGGTCACGCTGACGTGCACGGTTTCCGTATCGCTAATGCCGGTTTTATCCAGCACCAGATCACTGTACTCGAATTCGGTGTAGCTCAGGCCAAAACCAAACGGGAACAGCGGCTCCAGCTCTTTTTTATCATAATAGCGGTAGCCGACGAACAAGCCTTCCTTATACTCCACCTTATCCCCTTCACCGGGGAAATTCAGGAATGACGGGTTATCGCTCAGCTTCACCGGGAATGTCTCCGCCAGCTTACCGCTTGGACTTACAGCGCCGAAGAGCAGATCAGCAACCGCACCGCCAAAGGCCTGTCCGCCCAAATAGCCTTCCAGAACCGCCTTTGTCTTGCCGAGCCAAGGCATTTCTACCGGAGATCCGTTGCTAAGGACAACTATCAAATTCTCCTGCACCTCAGCCACCGCTTCAATCAGTGCAATATGGCTTGCGGGCAGCGACAGATGGCTGCGGTCATAGCCCTCCGACTCGTATCTGTCCGGCAATCCAAGGAACAACACTGCGACTTCTGACTGAAGTGCTGCCTCACGCGCCTCACGCAAAAGCTCCTCATTAATCTCATCACTGCCCAGCTCATAGCCCTGCGCATACTGGAAGCTTGCGGAAGCTCCCGCCACCGCCTGCAGTTCTGCAAAAGCATCATCCAGCTTCGTCGGATTCACATGTGAGCTTCCCCCGCCCTGATAACGCGGCTTCTTGGCAAATTCTCCAATGATGGCAATCTTGCCTTCTTGGGCAAGCGGGAGTAGGCTGTCTTCATTCTTCAGCAGCACCATGCTCTCCCGGGCCACTTCACGGGCAAGCCGGTGGTGCTCCCCCGGATCGAACGAAGCGTTCTCCATTCGGTTCTCTGTCCGTTTACCAATAAAGTTCAGCAGCCGCTCCACCGCAAGGTCCAGCGTCTCCATGGACAGCTCGCCGCTGTTCACGGCGGCAACGATTTTGGCGTCACCGATCCCTCCGCTAGAAGGCATTTCCAGCTCAAGTCCTGCCTGTAGCGCCTTCACCCGTTCGTTCACCGCTCCCCAGTCGGACACTACGAAGCCTTCGAAGCCCCATTCGTCCCGCAGAATCCGGGTTAGCAGCGTTTCGCTCTCCGAAGCGTATTCACCATTCACCCGGTTGTAGGAGCACATGACGCTCCAGGGCTGGCTTTGCTTCACGGCCCCTTCGAAGCTCGCCAGATAAATCTCCCGCAGCGTCCGCTCATCAATGACGGCATCGGTAGACATTCGGCGGTGCTCCTGGTTATTGGCGGCAAAATGCTTCAGCGATGTACCCACACCCTGACTCTGCACACCCTGAATATGATTGGCAGCCATCTCCGATGATAAGTAGGGGTCTTCCGAGAAATACTCGAAATTCCGTCCATTCAGCGGTGAACGCTTGATATTCGCTCCCGGCCCCAGAAGGACGGCTACATCCTCAGCCTGGCATTCTCTGCCCAATGCTTCACCTACCCGGCGGATCAGCTCACGGTTCCAGGAAGAAGCGAGTCCAGCCGCCGAAGGAAAACAGGTAGCAGGCACACTGTTATGAAGACCCAGATGGTCGGCGCTTTCTGCCTGCTTACGTAGTCCATGCGGTCCATCGGTCACCATTACAGAAGGGATACCCAGCCGCTCAATGCCTTTGGTATGCCAGAAATCCAGCCCCGAGCAGAGTCCAGCCTTCTCTTCAAGCGTCATTTGCGAAATGAGGTGCTTTATGTTAGTAGTCATCATATACCTCCTTGAAAGTGCTTTCTTGTCTCCATTCTAATATACTTCCCGGCAGATTTATGGCAAAATCATTGTATTATTGGTATTTTCATTAGGTGTGAGGTGAGAGAATATGCTTGATCAACTAGAGGACGATGAACGGATTCCTTATATCTGCAGGTTGCTGTACGAGGCTTACCGGATACCAGTCATTTGGCTGAATACAGAGGGCGAAACGGAGCAGGCACTACCCCAGTTTTACCAAGCCCGGCCTCCCGCTCAAGACAGCCAGGGGCTGCTGGCAGAAGTTCGGGAGCATGTGCTGGATGCAGCGAACAGCGGGAGTGATGCAAGGACTGCTGCTTTGCCGCAAATCTGCACAACGGCATACCTGGAGAATTTCGTTGTACTCCCATTATCTGGTGAGCTGAAGCTGGCTGGAACCCTCGTGATCGGCCCTTCACTGTATACGTCCATGAACGAAGAAACCGCGGCAAGCCTCCTGCGGGACCATAATATTTCGTCGGGACAGCTGGAGGTCTGGTTGCAATATTACGACTTGCTTCCCGTACTGGACCGGATGCGGTTGTATCATGCGGCCATCCTGCTGTATACACTGGTAACCGGCCAAGCCCTAACCATCAACGAACTGCTGCTGGATTCACTGAAGCTCCAACCTGCGCAGCTAGAGGGCGGGGCACCTGATCTGGATCTGTCCTACCGCCGGGAGAATACCTGGCTGCATCATGACCCAAGCCAAGAGCGTGAGCTGTTCAGACACATCCGGAATGGAGACAAGGAAGGGCTGCTGCAGACGCATGCGGGTTTTAACGAAGATCAGTATGGATTGCTCTCCAAGAAAAGCCAGCTGCGCAGCAAAAAGAATCTCGCCATCACCTCTATTACCCTGGCAACACGCGCGGCCATGGACGGAGGGCTGTTCTGGGAGATTGCCTACACGCTGAGCGACTTTCATATTCAACACATTGAAGAACTGAAGGATATTCCGGCGGTGGACCGGGCCTTGCTAGCCGCGCTGTGCGACTTCGCCGATCATGTGAAAGACAACCACAGGTCCAAGCTGTCCCGCACCTCTGCGCTGTGCCAGAATTATATTTTCAACCATTTATACGAGGAGCTCAGCTTGAGCAAGCTTGCCGGGGTGACCGGGCTGAATGCCAGCTACCTGTCCCAGCTGTTCAAGAAGGAGACCGGCCTGGCCGTCAGTGATTACATTCAGCGGGAACGGATCGGGGAAGCCAAACGTCTGATGGAGTTGCCGGGCATTACCCTCTCGGATATCGCAACCCGGCTTCATTTCAATGACCAGAGCTACTTCACCAAAGTGTTCAAGAAATATACCGGGATGACGCCCAAGCAATTCAGACATGACCGGGGGATAACCTGATATTTCTAGTGATCAAAAAAATCCATTGCAGAAAGTAAAGTCAAAGCTGGGAGTCCGCTGGAGTTTCGTTACGTTTTCCGTATATCCCCGAGATATGTATCCACCAATTGGCTTATATCTCAGCTAACGTCTCCCGTATTTACTAATCTTATTAAGAAGCTTCGAAAGTCCAAAAATACAAAGCAAAGTTATTCCTGCAACGATGGGCATTGATGAAGCAAATAGCAAAAAACACGGTTGACTTAGAGCCGAAACCCCCATATATTATAATTAACTTCAGTTAATTTATTTACCACGGTAAATTTAATTTTGGGGAGGTCTTTCATGATACACAAGCTGGCTAAAAGTCTTGAAACTGTAACGATTAAGCTGTGGCTGCTGTTTCTATTTATGTCTCAATCTATTTTTATCATCATGCAGAGTTATTCTATTCCACGCATAAGCCATGAGGCTGGTGGACTCTTGATCTTTGATATGAATCCTTTGGGGTATACTTATGAATATACGCTTAAGTTTCTCTCTCAGTTATCGGAAAAGGGCTACACACTGTATCTTCATGTGCAGTTACCCCTCGATATTTTGTTTCCTGTCCTAAATGGCCTAACCGGATTATCTACTTTCATTTTACTGATGCGTCTACATCGTAAGGTGAAGCATACATCAGCATTAGCTGGATATTCTTCCTTTTCAAAAGCCGCATTATCTCTTCCTTTGGCCGCTATGTTCTTTGATTACCTGGAAAACCTCATGATATTCATAATGCTTTCGTATAAAGCGGCAGTTCCAGTAAACCTTGTATATGTTGCAAGTACCTTTACAATCATCAAAAGCATGTCAACTTCAATATTTTATATTGTGATTCTCGCGATCTTACTAGTAAACGGTGTAGCCTGGATTAGAAGCAGAACCAGGAAGGAGCAAATAGATGGAGAATTTCGGGGTTAGAGAAAAAAAAGCAGCTCTTTTGAGGGTATCTATCCTGGAAGAGATGCTTCGCCTGCTGCAAACGAAAAGTATTAATGATTTAACCCTTGAAGAACTGTGTTCTAACATTAATACGACTAAAGTTACTTTTTTTAAGAACTTTAGCTACAAGGAACAGGTTTTAGATTACTTTATATGTAAGTGGCTTTATGATAGAAGTTTTGATATCCACCACAAAAAGTATCAAGGTGAAGCAGGACTGTATAAAGTTTTTCAATCGATTTGTGATGACACGGTTCCCGGTAAAAAAATCATGATATCGCTCATTCAATATTATAGTAAGCTTACAGAAAAACCACCCGCTATCGAACCTTCACCTTACGAGTATTATCTCTTTAATAAGGAAGCCTTTGACCAAAAAGTAGAGCCTCTGAGCCTGCAGCAGGTTTTTATGTACCATCTTTCGGAGATTAAAACGATTCACCCTTCCCAATATAATGAATTTGTAAGTCAATTGTTCGCTTTAATGTATGGTGTACCCATTCAAACCCATATTATGGAGCTTGATGATATGTACCCTTTCTATGAGGCAGGCATCAAGAGGATTGTCGGGGAACAGTGTCCACCTGTAACACCACTTTAGATAACACGCAATCACATGATCTTCAACAGGCAAAAATAGCGACGAAACAATGTTGTTTTATTATTTTTCATATGTTAATATTTTTCAAATAATAGAAAATAATAGAAAATGGTAGACATATTTTGAAAAGGCCTTTGGAGGATGGAAATGAGAGTCATAAATATTTTGGTAGTTATTGTGGTTGTCGTTTCTATTTTATGGCCGGCATATCTATGGAACGAAGTAAAAAACAATTTCTCGCACAAAAGACAATATGAGACAAATTGGCAATTGAAGTTGCCTTCCAAATTTAAGGAACTTGATCAATATACAAATCAAGGTGGATTTCGCGGGGAAGGGATACGCTATACTATTTTTAAATCTAAAGAAAAACACTTTTCCTCAATATTAGAGTCAACAAGCGGAAGAAAGACTATTAATAAATATTCCGGGGATACTCTTCATGAT
>NZ_LVWI01000075.1 GCF_001909055.1 Paenibacillus helianthi | reverse complement strand
CCCTTCGTATTATTAGGTCAACCAGAGATTACTGGTTGGCCTTTTTTAATGACCGCTTTACGATGGAAGTAGCCGGGAGAACGTGACAGCCCCTGGGGATAACCCCGAATAACAAACAGTTCTCCCACTACACCCTTCTACCATGTTTGAGCTGGTTGAGGCATCAGACCTCGTATCACACGCGAAGCTGTGGAGTAGGAACCATTGTGGGAATACCGGCGAATTCGAATGAGGAGGAGAAGATGAAACCCGTTATTGGCATGGATGTAGCCAAAGGAAAATCTGTTGCCCAAGCATTTATTAAACGGAATAACCCTTATGGACGCGACCAAGAAATTCTGCATACCCCTAAAGGGTTCGATAAGCTAAAACAACTCTTGGAGGAAATAGAGAAGAAGACGACTCATAAGCCAGTGGTTATTTTAGAACCCACCGGGCATTATCATCGTGTATTGGTGCTCTATTTACAACAGGCAGGATATGAAGTTATTCTCGTCAATCCGCTGCAAGCACAGAGAGCAAGAAGAACTGGATTGCGTAAAGTTAAAACGGACGCATCAGATGCCTGGCATTTAGGGGATCTGTATTACCAGGAAGAGAACTGGTCTGCCTATCCCGGACGAAAAGAAGCGTTGGTGGACTTACAGTTCTTAACCCGAGAGCACGAGTTTATCACAAGCTTGTATGTTCAAGCTAAGCTGAATATGCGCACACTTGTAGATCAGATCTTTCCGAGTTACGAGGGTGTGTTTAAAGATTTATATTCCAAAACGTCCTTGAATTTGCTAGAAGCTTGTCTCACTTCAGAAGGGGTGAAAGCTCAAACTCCAGAAGCTTGGATGGGCATGGTGAAAGCGGCCACCCAGGCTTCACGTTCTGAAGCTTGGATGAACCGCAAGGTAGCAGCGCTACAGAACGCAATCGCGGATAATCCCGTGCAGCGCGTTCCTTATGGTCTGGAGATGGCGCTGCGAAGTCTGCTGACTCTTGTTCGTGAATTTCAAAAGCAACTTGCAGCACTCGAAAAAGTAATCCTGGAGCTGTCAGAGACTCTGGCCGAAGTTCAGCTTCTGGAATCTATCCCTGGGGTCGGAACAAAGTTGGCCACGGCCATTATTTCTGAAATTGGTGACGCTTCACAGTTTCACCATCCCAAACAACTGGTGGCATATGCTGGAATCGATCCAAGTGTCTTCAGTTCAGGGAAGTTTGTGGAGCGATGTATTTAGCGGTAACATGCGGATTACGAGGAGAACTAAACCCTCGTCTCAGGGAGTATTACGACAGAAAAAAGAGTGAAGGAAAGCCCCATAAAGTAGCCGTGATCGCTTGCGCCAACAAGTTACTCCATCACGTGTACGCTATGCTTAAGAAAGGGCAACCCTACACTCTTTAACTTTACATTATCCATAAACTTCCAAATAATGGAGGTTTATTTGTTATGTCTTCAACAGTATAACAAATTTCGGAGGTATCCAAAAGCTGTGCTTGACATACCATTAGCTGGTTTGTTGGTTTCCTAGCATGGCCGCTCTTAAGCCCGCCGGGGCGCACAGGTGCAGAATGAGAGGTACTTATACCTCTCATTCCACCAAATAGCTCAAGTCTGGCAAACTCAGAGGCACTTATACCTCTCATTCCACCAAATAGCTCAAATCCGGCAAACTCAGAGGTACTTATACCTCTCATTCCACCAAGTAGCTCAAGTCTGGCAAACTCAGAGGTACTTATACCTCTCATTCCCCCAAATAGCTTAAATCCGGCAAATTCAGAGGTACTTATACCTCTCATTCCACCAAATAGCTCAAATCCGGCAATTCAGAGGTACTTATACCTCTCATTCCACCAAGTAGTTCAAGTCTGGCAAACTCAGAGGTACTTATACCTCTCGAAGCGCCTAGTCGGCAACCACTGGCATCCCTCTCACGCCTAATGACTTCCCCTCAATTCTTCATTCATCTTCTTCGTCAGAATCCTTATCCGCCGGGGCTTCAGTAGCTTCCTTGCGGCTCCATTCCAGGAACTGTACCGTATCTTCATCTTCAGGGTCCAGCTTGTGCGCAATTTCGAATTCCCGGATCGCATCCTTCAGCTGGTCCAGATAATAGTGGGCGTACCCCACACGGAAATGCCATAACGGGTCCTTCTTGCCCTGGTCAGCCGTCTTCATGAACCATTTCAGCGCTTCTTTATACCGCCCCAGATTGTTCAGCGCTCTCCCCAAATGGGTGGCCAGCTCATCATCAATAAGTATCGTCGGCGTTTCTTTGATCCGGTCTACGATTTCCTGGTATTTGTCCTCCTCATGCCACTTATTTAATTGTGCGATCAATTCTTGTCTCATTCCTTCTGCCTCCTGGTTACGATTTCCTGAGAATTCTATCTTCAATAAATACTTTATCATTTTTGAACAGGGGTCTGCCACAGAGCTAGGTAGGGATGGTGATGAGGAAGGTTGTACCCCTGCCCTTTTCACTCTCCACCTCAATGTTCCCCTTAACCTTATTGATCGTGCTGTAGGCCATCAGCATCCCGAGTCCGGTTCCTTCTTCTTTGGTGGAGTAATACGGCTTGCCCAGGCGTGAGATTTCTTCCTTCGTCATGCCGATGCCGGTGTCCCGGATCGTGATCAGAATGTTTTGCTTCTTCTCCGAGATATCGATGGTGAGGATGCCCCCGTCCTTATCTCTCATCGCTTCAATCCCGTTTTTGTAGAGGTTGATCAGGCATTGCTGGATTTGGTTCTTGTCATAGCTTTTATTGAGCGTGTTGTCGAAGCTGAACTTGACCTCCACCTTGTGGATGGACGCATAGGGCATAATGATGTTCTTGGTGTACTCTGCTTCCGCCTGCATATTGGAGAACACCATATTATCGGATTGCGGCTTGGCAAAAGAGAGATAATCGCTAACGATCTTCTCTGCACGGTTCAGCTCCAGCAACGACAATTGTACATATTCTTTTTCCTCGGGCGTAATGGAAGTTGATTTATTGAGCAGCTGCAAAAAACCGCTGGTCACCGTGAGCGGATTTCGGATTTCATGGGATACACTGGCCGCCAGCTCACTGACTACATTCAGGCGCTCCGACTGGAGAATCCGGTCACGGTTCTTGATATTGGTGATAATCTGCTCGATCAAAATCATGATGATGCTCATCACTACGGCATGTGTCATCAAGGCATAGACCGTGAGCGTCCAAAATTGCTTGTCCAACTTCCCCGTCATCGTCCCCAGAATCATCAGGTAGATTCCCATGGTTAACGTGGCAATAGCTGCTGCCCAGAAGATGCGGCGGTTGGAAGAGCGCTTGATGAAGCGTTTGCTAAAATAAGGCACCAGCAACAGCACCGCCGTTGAGAACAGGAAGGAGGGGAGCGTGCCCGCACCTCCTACATAGAAACGGTAAATATTCATGATTACATATAACGGAATGACGTTCCGGTATCCGCCAAAAAGCGCCACAAGTATAAACGGGATATATCTGAGATCATATATATATCCCATTTCCAGGCGAATAGGCTTGGCAATACACAGAACCATCGTCACGGCGGACATCAGCACAAGCAGCTTGTTATTGTAGGGGTACACTCTATTTTCAAAGAAAATCACTACGATCAAGACTGGAAACAATAAAAACAAGAAATTCAAAAGTAAGGTTTCGAACAAGGCTAACTTCCTCTCAGCTAGTGGTTCTAGTGTACTTATTTCTATTATAAGGAAACTCCAGGAAATTCCCTATACAATTCTCCCGCAATCCAGCTATCCCTATGTAATATGATTATATACAGAAAAAAAAACAAAAGATGGACAGTTCCTTAATAAGTTGCCACTTTTTGACGTTTCAGCATCCATCCCAATAAATAACTTTACGAAATATAATATATAATGTATACTTAATAACATAATGTAAGTAATAATGTGAACCTATTTGATACGAAAAGGAGCGTTTACGATGATTGCCCCCCTCTTTGTTGGTCACGGATCTCCCTTGATGGCGATACAGAATACCCCTTGTACAGATTTCCTGCTCTCCTACGGACAGCAGCTTAAGCCTAAGGCTATTGTCATCTTTACAGCCCACTGGGAAACCGAGGTGCTGACCGTCTCCTCCACGGATGATGTGTATGACATGGTTTATGATTTTGGCGGCTTTCCCGACCAGATGTACCAGATCAAATACCCGGCCAAAGGCTCATCTGCGCTGGCAGCGTCCCTGGCGGACCGCTTCAGGGCCCAAGATATTTCTGTTCAGTTCGATACGAAGCGCGGTCTCGATCACGGGTCCTGGGTCCCTCTCCTGCGGATGTTCCCGGTTCCTGTCTGTCCAGTCATTCAAATCTCCGTTAATCCGTATTTGTCACCGGCGGAGCAGTACCGGATTGGTGAAGCGCTGCGGGGTCTGGATGAAGAAGACATCCTGATTATGGGCAGCGGGGCTACGGTTCATAATTTCCGTACCATGAACCCGGATGCCACGGCTCCTGACCCTAAGGCTGTTGCTTTCGACGATTGGCTGATTGAACATATGCATAAGCATGACTTGAATGCTCTATTCAGCTATGAAGTGCAGGCACCGTATGCCAAGCTGGCTGTACCCCGGCCCGAGCACTTCGTTCCGCTGTACATCACTATGGGGAGCGGCAATCCCGCCCGGACGCCTCAAGAAGTCCACCGGAGCTACGAAATGGGGTCGCTCAGCTACCTCTCGGTTACTTTTTAACCTTGAACACGATGAACACGCATATAAAAAGACCTCCGATCCTACATATACTGTAGATTGGAGGTTTTTTGTCATGATTTTTTCGTATTTTTATCATAAAAGGAGTTTAATCGTCTAATTTATTGTTTATATACGATAAATGTCCTATGAAAAAAGGCCTACATAATTTACCTTTTATATATTATCTACATAACGAAAGAGGTACTCCATGTTATACTTGCAACCCTTGAATATGAACTGGCTGCAATTGGCTCTGGCCCTGCTGGCAAGCCTTGCGTCCTGCACTCTCATTGTCTTCGGAGCAGCTCCCTTCCATAATGACGGCCAAGGCCGGGGGAGGCGGTTCACACGAATGAAGGTGATGATCCTGGGCACCACTGCTTTTAGTGCCTCCCACATCCTGGTGCCTTTGTCGCTTAACCTCCCTCTGGCTCCGAAATATTACATACTGCATCTCTTGTTCACTCTCGGCGGCTGCTGGGCTGCTACTTATTTTGGCATCCGGTATTCCAGCATGCCCCGCAGCCATACAGGACGTCACTTCAGAATCAGTCTGTTGATCGCCGGGACCATTCTGGTGTTCGATTACCTGAATATCATCTTTTTGTTCCGTGAATTTCTGGTCTGGAAGCCCGTACTCGTCTTCATGACTGCAGCTTCCGCCCTCAGTCTGTGTCTCGCCATTCTGCGTGTCCTGGTGATCTCGAACCGCAACCGAGAGCATCAACTATATTCCAAGGCCACGGTTCCAGGCATCTTCCTCTGTGCAATAGGGCTGCTGATGATTCCCCTCCTCTGCGCCTTCTCGGTGATTCCGGTCGAGGATGCCGATCCGGGAAGCTATTTGCATCTGATTCCCTATATCTTGACGCTGTTTATCTGTACAGGCCTGTATATCATCCCGGACGCCTACAGGGACACCCGCCAGGAATATCAGAACCGCAGAATTATGGAGACAGAACAACATTATATGTCACTCTTTGAATACAATCCGGACAGTGTGCTGGCGTTCGATGCCCAGGGTATTGTCACCGGTCTGAACCGTCAGGCGGAGCTGCTCGCCCAGCAGCTAGACCAGGAGCTGGTCGGACGGCACTTCTCGGATCTTTTTGAGGGAGCGTACCATTCACTGGCTCAGCACCATTACCGGCATGTCCTCCGCGGCAAATCCAGTACCATCGAGCTCCAGCTGCGGAACCCTGGTGGTACTATGCTGACCTTCTGGCTCACTTCGCTTCCGATCGTGGTCGAAGACGTCCCAGTGGGCATCTACAGCATTATTAAGGACATCACCAAGAATAAGAAAGACCAGGAAACCATCCGTCATCTGGCCTACCAAGATGAGCTAACCGGGCTTGCCAACCGCCGTTCTTTTCACAATCTGCTGCTTGAGCATACAGCGCAGACCGGCCTCCCTGCTTACCCGTTCACACTGTTCTTCATTGATCTGGACCGCTTCAAACGGATCAACGATTTATTCGGTCATTCCTTCGGTGACAAGGTCATCCAGCAGGCGGCAGGCAAGCTGAAGAACTGTGTGCCCTCTTCCTGCAGCATTGCACGGATGGGCGGGGACGAATTCACAGTGCTGGTTCCCCATCTGCGTACGCGTGCGGAGACGGAAGCCCTGGCAGCCACCATCGTGGGTGAATTTACACATCCGTTTGAAGTGGGTAACCATACTGTGAAATTGTCTGCTTCTGTAGGGATCGCCTGCTTTCCGGAGGATGGCCTTGATGCTGACTCCCTGGTGAAGCACGCCGATACTGCGATGTATAATGCCAAAGAGAATGGCAGCTCCCAGTATCAGTTCTACGATGCGGAACGCGACCAGACCAGTCTGGAACGGATTATTCTGGAGAATGATCTGGAGCAGTCGCTGGACAATGATCAGATCCGGCTGTTCTATCAGCCCAAAATTGATATCCGCAGCGGCGAAATCGTCGGCCTTGAAGCATTAGTTCGCTGGGAGCACCCCATTCTGGGCATGATTCCTCCCCTGGAGTTCATTCCGCTGGCAGAGAAATCCGGCTTCATTATTCCGCTGGAGCAATGGGTGCTAAGAACGGCCTGTACCCAGGTGAAAAAGTGGGAGCGTGAGGGCCGCCAGGTCGTTCCCGTTGCCGTCAATGTCTCGCAGATCCATTTGATGAAGCCGGATATTTTCCAGACAATTATGAGTACCATCCGTGAGCTTGACTTCGACACCCAGCTGCTGGAGCTTGAGATTACAGAAAGTGCGATGATGCACAACGAAGAACATGTAATCAGTATCCTGAATGATCTGCAGGGAGCCGGGATTTCCGTGTCTATGGATGACTTTGGGACAGGCTACAGCTCGCTCAGCTATTTGCAGAGCCTTCCTATTGGCTGCCTGAAGATTGACCGTTCCTTTGTCCGCAAAATCACGACTGACACCGACAGCCGGGCCATCGCCGAGATGATTATCTCCATGGCCAAGCAGCTCGGGCTGACCATCGTCGCCGAAGGCGTAGAGACGATAGAGCAAGTCGCACTGCTCAAGGAGATCCAGTGTTACAACGCACAAGGCTTCTACTACAGCAAGCCGGTAAGCGCAGATCAGATTGAGGGCCAATACCTGGAGTAACTCCCCCTGATTAGGGGTAATCACTTCCAAGAGAGCCTGTCAGCGCAGCCTGCTCCCGGGCTGCGCTGAATAATGGCTGCACTCGTTATTAAGGAGAGATGCAGATGGGCATTACCGGTGTGGAGTATGGCTCTTTCTATTTGCCTGCGGGGAAGGTTGCCCAAATCGCATTACAGATACCCGGGCTTAGGCAGCCTGAACGCGTGGACGAACGGATTGATTTCGAGAAGTGGACCCGTATCCACAACATGGATCTGGATTCCCTCGATGAACAGGAGCTGATCCTGCTGGCCTTTCCAATGAGAGACGATGAGACCTATGAAGAGCTCGTCGACGGGTATCTGCTGCCGCATTTGCAGTCTTTGTTCGATCTGTTTGAAGAAGCGGCGCGGCAGCAGTATGGTCTGGTGTTCAACATCGTCTAAGCCTTAGAGGCTCCATTTAGCGGGGACTATCTCGGCAAAATCTCATGCAAATATCCGGTCAACGCTTGGGCTGCCCGTTCATGGGCCAATACACCGGGATGGGTTCTGGACCCTACAGTTTCAGCTGTTGTATTGGGAAGCTGGAATACCGACACCCGTCTGTCACCTGTCTTCCTCATATAGCTGCTGACCGCACGGTGGATCGACGGCATCATCGGTATGCCCAGCATGCCGTAGGCCCATACGATGTGGGCCTTTTTATTATTTTTCCGAAGTGTACCCAGAAAACGTTCAACTGCTTCCTCAAAGGCCGCCAAATCCTCTTCGTTATACGTTCCGTCTTCATGGAGCCGTTGCTTATGCGTTTCCCCGGTCGCTTCATCCCTCCATGCCGGAGATTGGAATGCGCCGCCATCATTGGTGCCCAGATTCACCACCACCACGTCCGGCTGCCAGTCCTCAAAAGCGTTCGCTGTATGTACCCCTAACGCTTCATTCCTCTCACCCGTCAGCATCCCGCATACCTGCTCATAATACCTTGGAATATTGCAATGCGGATTGTTATCCCAGCTTGTGAGCACACCCCAACCACTCTGGGAAATCACCCGGTAATCGGCATTCAGCGCCTCTGCTGTCATTGCCGTGTAGTTGTAGGTGGCGCTGAACCAGGCAGGAATCCAGTCTTCCTCCGCCTTGGCGCCTACCGTACCCTCTCCTGAAGTAATACTGTCACCGATAAACTCCATTTTATAGGGCTTGTCCGCAACCGGAAGAAATTCCCCATCCCCCTTCACCGCATGGATCTGCAGCAGGCACGCGGGATCTTCGCTCATCGCCTGGACCTCTTTGACCACCCGCACATTTTTGATAGCGTTCTCATTCATACCTCTAAATACACAAATCCAGTACCGGCCTGCGGTCAGCATTTGTCTGCTTACAGGGACCGAATTAATCAGAATGCTAATCCACGGCTCATACACCTCATAGTCCGCCTCAACCTCAATCCACAGCTCTGAGCCCTGTACATTGAATTCAACAGCACTCCCCGTCCAGAACAGGGTTAACGGAGCAAGTGCTCCTGTGGTTCTTCCATGGACTTTTACATGCGCTACAGCAGACAGCGGCTGTGTCTTTAAACGTTCTTGTGTGGTCATTGGTTGCCCTCCCAAAATTTCCTTCTCTCTTGGATTATAGCAATTTCATTTGGATACCATGAAGATTATTTCCAAGCAAAAGACGGCTGCGCCTCCTTCACAAGAAAGGGCAGCCGTTTCCATGTTCACCCGGACTTCAGGATCTCCAATACAGTAAATCAGCCTAGTCCGCCGCTTAGCCCTCGCCTATGCCCGGAACCTCTTCAAAAACTCAACAGCCAGGCGGATATCCGCCTCCGGATTGCTGCCGACTTCGCGCTCAATCGTCAGATACCCTTGGTAGCCGATATCGTTCAATGCCTGAAGATAACCGTTCCAGTCGACACCTCCCGCTCCCAGCGGCACTTCGCGGAACGCCGAACCGGACTCTGCCATCTCCGCGATTTTCTCATGGTCCAGCTCCGGTGCTTCATAACCGTACTCTCCGTATACATCGCGCGGATCGATATTAGCCAGCTTGACGCCATCCTTCGCATGGGTGTGCACAATGTAGTCTTTCAGGGTATGAACACCCTGCACCGGATCATCTCCGGTCACCATCACCATATTGGCCGGATCGAAGTTAACCGACACCCCTTTGGAACCCAGCCCGTCCAGGAACATTTTCAGATGCGCGGCAGTCTCCGGCCCGGTTTCGATCGCGAAGTAAGCATTCATCTCATGCGCATACCGGCTTAGCTCCTCACAGGCTGTGTGCATCGTCTCATAGATTTGACTGTCCTTGTTCGGAGGAACGATCCCGATATGCGTGGTCACGATGTCTGTGCCCAGTTCCTTGGCCAGCTCCATGATACGCTTCGACTTGTCGATTTTGGCGCGGTTCTGCGCAGGGTCCTGGAAGCCGTGCCCTCCCAGATCGCCGACAAGAGCCGAGATTTCGAGCCCGAGCGAAGCGATATATTCCTTCCATTCGCGGCGGGCAGCCGGAGACAGATTAGCAGGATCGAATTCACCCTGTACCGCATAGATCTGCACCCCGTCCGCGCCTGCTTCTTTTGCCTTGCGCAAGCCCTCCTTCACCCCAACCTGAAAGCTGTCTACGATCACGCCGATTTTATTGCTGATGACAGGTGTCGCCATGGCGGTAATCCTCCTCCTATTTGAGTCATTTGATTAGATCGCATTCCATGTCCGCTTGACGTATTCCAGGCCCAGCCTTGTTCCCTTGCGGCATTCTTCCATGCCCTCAAATTCGATAGAAATATAGCCGTCATACCCGCTCTCCTTCACCAGCCTGAGCACACGCGGCATGTCGATGTCGCCCTGCCCCACGATCGCGCCCCTGAGCCAATTCCCGCCGGAAGACTGGAACCACCCTTCTCCGGGATGCCGGTCCTGCGGACGGACATAGAAATCCTTGAGGTGAACCATGGAGGCCATCTTGAGGTTGCCGGCCACAGCAGTAAGCGGGTTCTCATCGGCGCACAGAAAGTTGCCAACGTCCAGTGTCGTGCGGAAGTTCTCCCGGTCCACAGCGCTTACCAATGCCTGTACCCGGTCGCTGTGCTGGATGAAGTATCCGTGATTCTCTACACTCGTTGTGATGCCGAAGCCGGATGCATAATCGGCAATTTCACGGCAGGCGTCAGCCAGCTGCGGCAGCTCCTCCAGAAAATGGACGATGGACAGATCAGGTGACGAGGCCACATCGTGCCGCATCCGCTGAATGCCAAGTGCTGCACACACCTCCACTTCCCGCTTCACCCGCTCCATTTCCTTCCGCCGCATCTCTGTCTCCAGTCCGGCAAAATTCGCACCGATCGCATAATTGGACAACTCAAGGCCACGGTCCGCTGCAGTCTGCAGAATGACATCCATAAGCTCCGGATTGTCGATCAGATTGAAGCCTAAGGGTACAATCTCTGCATGTTCCGCCCCCAGGTCGGCGATCGTCTCCAGGACGCCCTTCAGTGTCAGCTCTCCGGCGGCAAACGCCGCGTGCAGACTGTAGGTGCTGATTCCGAGCTTCATAATTTCACCTCTTCGCCTTTGGCTGCGGATGCGTAGATCCCGCCAAGTATCTTCATGATTTCCACCCCGTCCTGCACAGGGCTCAGCGGCTGCGAGCCACTCCCTACACAGCTGGTGAAATGATCAATTTCATACTGGAACGCACTGTTAAAATCGAATCCTGCATGATCCGTCTGCGGATAGATATTGACGATGGTATTGGCCTCTTCACGCACAATCACCGTTTCGGGATCGATTTCAAAGCCGCCTTTCTCCCCATACAGGCGTACAGACCTTTCATCTTCCTTCGCATGCAGTGTAAAGCTGACATCTACTAACAGCGAAGCTCCGTTCTCGAACCGGATCAGCGCATTCGCCAGATCCTCCACCGTATTATTCGCCGCATCGTAGTCAGCAGCTTTATAGAAAGAGAGATGTTCCACGTGGGCGCGGTTGCCCAGCTTCCGGTAGGTATTGGCACTGACTGATACCGGTTTCGGACGGCCCATCAAGTACCAGCACAGATCGATGACATGGACCCCGATATCGATCAGCGGTCCACCGCCGGAGCGTTCGATGTCAGCGAACCAGCCGCCGGGATTGCCAAGACGCCGTAACGTCGTCGCCTTCGCATAGTAGATCTCACCAAACTCCCCTGCTTCCACCAGCTTCTGAAGCAGCTGGACGTTGGCATCGTAGCGCCGTACGAAGCCCACTTGCAAAATCTTGCCGCTCTCTTCCACTGCCTGCTGAACCTGTACCGCTTCTTCCAGCGTACGGCAGAGGGGCTTCTCCACCAGCACATGCTTGCCGGCTTGCAGCGCCGCAATGCTGATCTCGGCATGGGAGTTGTTCCAGGTACAGATACTGACTGCATCAACGCTTGGATCAGCCAGCAGCGCGCGGTAATCCGTATACACCTTCTCCGCACCATACTCAGCAGCAGCTGCCCTTGCACGTTCTTCATTCAAGTCGCATACCGCATACACAGCGGTCTGAGGATTCTTCCGGTAGGCATTCAGATGCATGCCTGAGATGGAGCCTGTTCCAATTACGCCAACCCTGATCATATCCACGAACCTTCTCTCTTTTATTTGCATACGTTCTGATTCGTATTATAATGATTTCAATCATGAAGACCATGCAGCGCCTTGCGGTCTTATTTGTACAATTGTGCGGTGGGAGGTGTAATCCAACAATGCTGAACTACGACATGGAACTGCGGGAGCCCATGGATATGCCGGACCCCGAGTTTCCAATCAAAGTACATACCCAGCGCTTTGACAGGGCGGGCGTCGTGCTGTTTCCCCATCACTGGCATGAGCATCTGGAATTTCTGTTCATTGAGCGCGGAGAAGCGGTGTTCGAATGCGGACGGACACCAATCCATGTCCGTGCCGGCGATCTGATCGCCGTGAACAGCAATGAGCTGCATTATGGCGTAAGCGCCTCTGCCGATCTGCTCTATTACGCGATTATCGCGGACACCTCATTACTGCATAGCGCCGTAAGTGACGCTGCAGAGACCAAATTCATCGCACCGATCCAGCAGAACCGTCTGCTGCTCCGCAACCATATCTCCGGGGATCAGCATATTACTGACTGTGCCCTGACCATTATCCGCGAACTCGAACGCCGCGAATTCGGCTATGAGCTGGCAGTCAAGTCCGAGCTGTACCGCCTGCTTACCCTGCTGCTGCGCGGACATGTGGTAACCGTACTGTCGCAGGCCGAACAGACCCGGCGCATTCAGACCATTGAGCGGTTCGCTCCGGTGCTTCGTTATATTGACACCCGATATAGCGAGCCTATCTTTGTGGACCATCTTGCGGCGCTCGCCGGGCTCAGCCGCTTCCATTTCAGCCGCCTCTTCAAGGAGCTGACCGGACACACGATATCCGAATATGTTAACGCCGTCCGGCTGGACCGGGCCGACTCCATGCTGCGCCATACGCAGCTGACCGTTTCTGAAATCGCCGCAGCCACCGGATTCAATGATATTTACTACTTCAGCCGCACCTTCAAAAAACACAAGCAAAGAACCCCCTCCAGTGTGAGAGGCTTCTAGGGGACAAGGAGATGCCCCCTTTGTGTCGAATACCTACCTTCGAAGCAGATCCGCTTCCGCTTACAACATCACTGCCCAGCAGAGGAGAGGATTCATTTGGCCTATACCATCAATAATCTGAAAGATAACAGCAATGTTGTGATCAAGGAACAGCTTGGCGGATTTTCGGTTATCGAGTACAAAGAGGATTTGAGCAGCACCACCTTGGCGGAAGCACAATCCAACTTCTTCATGAGCAAAAGCAACATGCGCAACAAGCAGCTCATGATTGAGCTGAACAACAGCGAGGTTACGCTGAGTGCCGGGGCCATGCAGTATATGGTCGGGAATATTGAAATGACCTCAGGGGTAAAAGGGGTCGGTGGACTGATGCGAAATATCGTGTCCAGCGCCGCAACCGGAACCAGTGCCATCAAACCTCTCTACAAAGGCACGGGTACGATTCTGCTGGAAACCACTTATAAATATCTGTGGCTGATTGATGTCGACAACGATCATATCGTCATTGATGACGGCCTGTTCCTGGCCTGTGAGTCTTCCCTCCAGCTGGCCGTTACCGCGCGCAAGAACCTGTCCTCTGCCGCACTGGGCGGAGAAGGGCTGTTCAATCTGAGCGCCAAAGGCAAAGGCATCCTGGCCCTGGAAGCACCGATTCCCTCCGAGGAAGCCGTTGTCGTTGAGCTGCAGAATGATGTGCTGAAGGTCGATGGCAACTTTGCATTAATGTGGTCCAACACCCTGGATTTCACCGTAGAAAAGTCAGGCAAAACCCGTCTTGGCTCCGCTGCCTCCGGCGAGGGGCTTGTTAATGTGTACCGGGGGACAGGAACCGTCTGGCTGGCTCCGCTTACCCAGTACAGAAACAGCCTGTTTCAAGCGAACACGCCTTAAATAATTTCTCGTAATAGCACTTTGTTTATCGAATCAGCACTTCCTTTGTCACCCGTGCAGGGAGCCGCTTATGAAGAGCGAATTGTTCATAGCAAGACTACCTGAACTGGAGGAATCGAAATGGAAATGCTGAAAACAAAGGATGCCGCAGAGCTGTTGTCCGTTAGCCAGACCACTATCAAACGCTGGGCTGCCATGTTCCCTGATTTCTTTCCAAAGGACCGGTTTGGACATTATATATTCTCAGAGCAGGCAATCAGCCTGCTACAATTGATTAAAGACCGCATCAATCGCGGGGAAGCACTAGAGTGCATCAACCTGGAGCTTGCTACTGGCACCGTGCAGCCCGTATCACAGGAGAAGGACCCGCTCCTCCGCACACCCGACGGGCCTATGGAAGACATGCTGTCGCGAATCGATTACATTGAACGCTCACTAGAACATAAAGCTGACGAAGTAGTCTCGGTACAGCTGCTCCAGCAGCGCGGAGAGCTTGAGGACCTGCGTCAAATGATCAAGCAATTGGCAGTATCTCTGGAAACGATTCAGGAGCGGACCGACCCATCCCTCTCCCCGTACGAGCCTAACGCTGCAGCCGGGAGGATCCAGAGTCCGCCGCGGAAGCGCGGGCTGCTGCGCACTTTTTTCTCATTCCTGTAACCCCAAATTCGCATGCAGGCCAAACAAAGAACGGTTGATTCCATGGATCATGGATCAACCGTTCTTTGTTGTAGCTGTCTAGAACAGGCTTTTAGCCGCTTCAATCAATTGCTCTTTGGTCACCGTCCGGGAATCGGTCTGCACATGATAGGCAGTACTCTTGCCTTCGCCTGCACTCAGCCATGTTACATCCTGATGAACACTGCTCTCCCCGAACAGCGACTGACTGTCCTTCAGATAATGTGCCGTTAGGCCGCCGATTTGAAGTTCCTCATACACCGTACCGGGCGGAACGAGTTGGAATACCTTGGCGCCGGGAGCGCCGTCTGCAATTTGCCAGGTCAGATAGATCGAGTCGCCCGCCGCATTGCGGTATACAGAAGTGTAGGTTGTAGTAATATCTTCAGACACATCCGTCTTACGCCACAGCATCTCACTTCCCGTCTTCTTGCTCTCAGCCTTCATTTCATCCAGAAGTGTGTAGGCATCCGCCCCGAACGTGAATTGGAAGGGCGAAGTCTCCATGCCTTCTACGAAACGGTAGGCTCCAAGGATCGATTCAGGAAACTTCTCTCCGACATGATGCTCTTGTAAGGCCGCTCTCCACTCCTCTACAGGAAGCACAACTGGTTTATTGATGCCGTAGACAACCGGGGTTCCCTGAGCCTCAAGGTCATGGTCTTTAAAATATACAACCGCCGTTTCTCCAGGGTTTAGCTGTGTTCTCACTTCCGCAAGCGAACCGCGGATCTTCGCTACATCCTCTGGAATGAGCTGCAGCTTCTGCTCGATCTTATAGTTAGAGGAGAGCTTATCGGTATGGTCATCAAACAGAAGCTTGCTGCCTGCATAGCCGAACCCGCATAGTACAATGAAAATAGCGGCGATCAGGACAAATTTCGGCGTTTTTTTAGTTTTGAACATGGATGGTTTTCCCCTTTGTTGCATCACCTGCTGCCTGTATTCTGCCGCTATTCGGGTATCCAGATCAGAAGGACACCTCCGGGAATCTCGTTTGAACTCCTCTACCAGCTGCCGCTCAATAGACAAAGCCATCCCCCTCCTTTCGCAATCCCAGTTCGTCGAACCGCTGGCGCAGCTGCTTGAGCGCATGATGATGCCTGGATTTTACGGTACCTATTGGAATCTTCAGCAATACGGCAATTTCTTCCAGCGAGCAGTCCTGATAATAGCGGAGGACAATAACCTCTTTGAATTTGAGCGATAGTGTCTGGAGAACCGGAAGCAGCTCAAGCTGATCATCCAGCTCCGTTAGCCGCAGCTCTGCAGCAGCATCGGATGATTTGGCGGTGCTCAGCTTCAGTTTTTCCGTGATCCGGAACAGCCGCCACTCCTTCCGCTTCCAGTTGCGCACTTGCCTGACAATCAATCCGTTGAACCATGAATTGAATTGTAGTTCCGGATCATACCTGCCTACACTTTTGTATAGCTCGAAATAGACTTCACTCATAATATCTGCAATATCTTTCCTGCTTGGAGCGAGGTAACCGATTAACCGGTAAGCATGCTCGCGTGTTGCTTCGTAAACGACTTGGAATGCTTCTTCATCCCCCTGGCTCATCCGGATAAGCCACGGGTTCAAGTCTAAGTCCTTCATAAGGGCCGGCCTCCATTCGGGTCTTACAACAGATATTGGCTCCTTTTGCCTAAATGGTTCAATTTATAAAAAGTTTAACATCTGTTTAAGTTTGCGGCGAACTCTTCGCCTCTTTATTTATCCCTATTTTAAAACTGCCTTTTATGATAGGGCTATGAATATTAGGAGGGAAGTATATGAAGAATTACCGTGCCTATGCCGTTCTGCTGGCAGGAGTGATTGTGGCTAGTCAACAGCTCAGCTTGCCGGCGTTTGCGGCACCCGGCAGCATTCCTATAAATAAAGACATTCCGCGGAGTGTCGATGCTCTGACTAAGCTGGCCTCTATCTCCATTCAGGCTGGCGTTAGCGTCAGATTGACCGATTTGCAGCTGGCTAAGGAGGAAACCGGAAACAGCCTCATTTATACACTTACTTATACCAATACGAGCGGCAGTCCCTATAAGCTTTTTAATGGATTCTCAAAAGTAACCACTCCTGAAGGCATAGAGATCAAAAGCAACCCTGTACCAGAAGATAAAAACAAAGTGGAAGTCCCCCCCAAGGACCAATTATCTGTTACATATTACGTGAATGTCCGTAAGACCACCAAGCTCAGCGGGATCAAAGTATCCATGTTCGGTTGGGACTTCAGCGGTTCCGATTACCAGAAGAAGCTGGGCACCTTTGCCATCCCGACACCATATTCCTCATCCGTCCAGCAGGGCCAGAGTAAAAAGATCACCATGAACAGCCTTCCGGTATCCTTGAAGCCAGAGAATCTGCAAATCTACCATTTCAACAGCAAAGTCTACGCCAAAATCGCCTTAAGCCTAACGAATCTGGGCTCCAAGGTGTTGAGCGCTCCAAGCTACCGGGTATATCTGGAGTCCTCCGGCGGCTCCATGTTCGAGCTTACGTTAAGCGATACCAGCCGCGACTATAAAGTGCAATCCGGGGAGAAGAGGACAGTCTACTATCTGACTGAAATCCCTTCCTACACCAATACAAGCAATATGTCACTGTCCATCACCCGGGAAAGTACCGAGCTTAAGGCCGACCTGCCCGTGGCCTCCTTCCTGCTGCCTGCTTCTACCTCCCCGAGCCTCAGTGTAGCTGCGTATGCGACGAAGAAGCTCAGCATCAGTAGTAATACCGTAGAGACACAGCTGACAAAAGCCTCCGTTACGGCTAAGGGTGACAAAGCACTATGGAATCTGCAGTTTCGGGTGAAAAATGTCGGCAACAAAGCAGTAACTCTGCCGAGCTATGATGTATCTGTCAAAGCCGTAGAGGGTTATACCTTACCGGTAAATACCAAAGCTTTCAGCAGTCTTACACTGAAGCCGCTTGAGGAGCGAATTCTCCAGTTCTCCGCAGAAGTGCCGATTGAACTGAGTCAGGGTACGCTTCAGCTCCTGTTAGTAGAGCCCGCAGCTGAAGGCAAAATCATCTTTCCTACGGCCTTTTACCAGATTCCTTATGCGCTGGAGCAGGACCGTTACGTGAACTCTGAATATGTACTGGATAACAGCTACGGAACCTTCGGCATCAATCTCGAGTCCGTAGAGCGTATGCCCTGGTCCGCTGAAGATGTGGTTGTAGCCAAAGTTCGCATCCGCAACACCAAAACTTCCACGGTTACAATGCCTTCGCTCACCGGCGCGATGAAAGCCGGAACCCACGATCTGGGCAGTTCGATTCAGGTTGTTGCAGCCGATTCAGACCCTACGCTAGCTTCTGGGGAAAGTGCTAGTTATTATGTGATCGGCAAAATCCCTTATGAGCTGGGCTTCGAGCACATCAATATCGAGCTCACCAGCGGTTCTGGCGATACTGCGGAGTCCTTCCTCTCCTTGAACACAAGACAGGTGGCTGCTACGGCCCTTACGGTAGACCAAGGCAAATCGTTCCATATTGAAACGCCGGGTAAACGGGCGGAGATCAAGGAACGCCGGACCACTGTATATCCCGGAACAAGCAAGAACATCGTGTACACAGAGCTGGAAATGAACAGCGAAGAAACCCGTAAATCGGATCAGGCCAAGCTCGTAGCTTACTATAAGACGTCAGGCGATGATTATTACGAAGCGGAAATCAGCCAATCGGAGCTGGCGACGGGACCTAAGGGCAAAAATCTGGTAACCGTGTGGAGCAAGCTGCCTGTGTCGGTAGACACCTCCAAGCTGACTCTCTATGTCGGGGAAGGCGTGAGTGATAGCAAGCTTACGCTGCCGGGCGGAACGCCGACGGCTTACATCAACACTGTAGCGCTCGCACTGAACAAGCAAACGCCGGCTCCTCTAACCGCACTTAGCGGCGGTGTGGAATTATTCCCTTATAGTCTCACGATAACCGGAGCTACAGGGACATTGACGGAGGGCCAGGAAACACTCTCAACCAACCTGACCTACAGCCTGGGCAAGAGCAGCATCTATGATATGGGAACCTATGGACATAAGCTGGTTGTGCAGCTAATGGACCCCTACGGCCAAAGCCAGGAAAGAACACTGACACCCGGTACAGATCTTACACCGGGACAATTCATGACCTATTCCACAACCTTCATAAGCAGCTTATATAAGACGCTGAAAGGCGGGAATTTCATTCTTAATCTGTATGACGAGTTCCAGGGCGAGCGAATCAAGCTGGGAAGCCAAACCTATAATTTGACCTACGTCCCGACACCAAAGGCTCCCGATCCCACAAGTACCCCTGCCCCTAAGGACAGCACTAACACGAACGGTGGAGGATCATTATGAAGATAAAAAAAGGGGTCTGGATATCGGCTGTGATCCTTGCGCTTGTGGCAACAGGCACTGCGGTAGTTACCTTGTCGCCAGACAAAAACAAGCAAGGGGCCGAAGTAACCGTCAAAACAACCGCAGTGCAAAAGGGAGATATCTCTGTCATTGTCAAAGGCTCCGGCTCTGTCAAAGCTACACACTCAGAAACGGTCTTCGCCAAGGATCAAGGAAACGTGGCCCGGGTATTTGTCAGCGCAAACGCTCGGGTTAAGAAAGGCCAGCTCTTGATGACCTATAAAGCAACAAATGTGGACAGCAGCCTCAGGCAGCAGCTTAACATGCTAAGGCAGAACCAAAACGCGCTGCAGGACAAACAGGATCAGTATAAGAAGCTTGTAATGGACGGTGCGGTGCAGGGCGAAGTGGACACGGCAAAGCTGGCTATTGAAAGGTCCAAGGAAGATATCGCCGCCACTGAGGCTGAAATTGCTGCACTGCACAAGGATCAGACCCCTCGTGCCCCATTGACCTCGCCCATGGAGGGGACGATTACCAAGATTAGCGTATCTTCAGGCGGAGCAGTCGTTAACGGCGCGGAAGCCTTCAAGATTACCGATTACCAGAATCTGAGCGCAACCATCCGGGTGGATGAGCTGGATATCCCCAAGATCAAGCTGGGAATGACCGCAACGGTTAAACTGGATGCTTTGGCAAATAAGAACTACCCCGGCACAGTGGTCGCAATTGCAAATGAAGGCAAGATTACAAACGGTGTATCCTTATTTGATGTCACGATCCGTCTATCCGATCCCGGGGATGTAAAGGCCGGAATGTCAGCGCAGGGGAGAATTCAAATTGAAGAGAAGAAGGGGATTCTGGTGCTTCCTATTGAATCCGTGACTCAGAAGGGTGATACATATTTCGTTCAGGTGTTGAACAATACGGCGAAAACGGACATAGCCCCTGTACCTGAAGAAAAGGCCGTTACCGTCGGCGTTCACGATGAGAGTCAGATTGAGATCACCGGCGGGTTGAAGCTCGGGGAACAGGTGGTTATTCCAACCGTTATCGCGCCAAGCAGCGCAAGTTCGACTTCCCAGGATCAGGGCTTCTTCGGTGGAGACAGTGGAAACAGCGGAGGTGGAGAAATGTCTCCCGCAGGGGGTGGACTATGAGCGGCGAACCCTTGATTCGGATTGAAAATATGGTCCACGGCTATACGATGGCAGGGGAACGGATGACGGTGCTAAAAGGACTCTCGTTTACGATCAGCCACGGGGAGTTCGTGGCTATTATCGGCCCTTCGGGTTCAGGCAAATCAACGCTCATGAACATGATCGGCTGCCTGGACCTCTCCAATGAAGGAAGCTATTCTCTTGACGGACAGGATGTCAGAAAGCTGTCAGACAACCGCATGGCGCAGATCCGCAACGAGAAAATCGGATTTATCTTCCAGAGCTTTAACTTATTGCCAAAGCTCTCCGCTGTAGAAAATGTAGAGCTGCCCCTGATTTATCGGGGCATGACTCACCGGGAAAGAAGAAAGCTGGCAGAAGTGGCGCTGGAAAAGGTAGGGCTTCACGATCGGATGCATCACCGTCCCAGCGAGCTATCCGGGGGGCAGCAGCAGCGGGTAGCCATCGCAAGAGCACTCGCGGGCAATCCTCCCATGCTTCTTGCGGACGAACCAACCGGAGCGCTGGATACCAAGACAGGGCAAGAGGTGATGCAGATGATCAAGATGCTGAATGCACAGGGGCATACGATTATTCTGATTACCCATGATCTGGAGATTGCCAAGCAGGCAAAACGGGTCATTCGGATTCAGGATGGAAATCTGGTAGAAGATCGGAGAAATGACGAATGATCTTTTTTCAAAGCATACGCATGGCGCTCATGAGCATCATCGGCAACAAGGTTCGTTCGTTCCTTACCATGCTGGGAATCATCATCGGAGTGTCATCCGTTATTCTGCTTGTATCCGTCGGACAGGGCGTCACCGGCCAGATTTCTGGTCAGCTCAGTGATCTGGGCACGAACCAGATGGCGGTAATGATCACAGGACGGGGAGCTGTCAATTCATTGGAGTATGACGAGGTGATGGCCTATGCCAAGCTCCCGGGTGTAGATCTCGTGTCCCCCAGCATCAGCAGCAACATTACCGCCAAATACCGTACCAAGAATAAAAGCGTCCCGCTTGAAGGGGTAACGCCGAGCTACGAGAAGGTGAAGGATTTCCATGTCCAGTCCGGCCGATTCCTGCTCGATATAGATATCCAGTACCGCCAAAAGGTAGCTCTGATTGGTGCGGGCACTGCAAAAAAGCTGTACGGCACTGAGAATCCGGTTGGGAAAGATATACAGCTTAATGGAAATACCTTTACAATCGTTGGTTTGTTGCAAGCGAAAGGGACGTCAATGGCTGGATCAAATGATGACAAAATCCTCATCCCTGTATCTTCAGCTGAACGGCTGCTTCAGAGTAAAGGCATTCAAAATTTCACCGTCAAGGTACTGGCTGATGAAGACGTTAAACCTGTCAAGAGCAGGATCGGAAGTATCCTGGACAAGAAGTTTCTAAAAGCCAAAGATTCTTACTTTGTTTACGACTCCAAGGAGATCATGGATACTGTAAAAAAAACCACCAACACCCTTTCGATTGGACTCGCAGGAATTGCCGGAATTTCCTTGATTGTGGGTGGAATCGGGATCATGAATATCATGATTGTCTCGGTCAACGAACGAACACGGGAAATCGGAATTCGCAAGGCCATTGGTGCTAAAAAGCGGGATGTATTGCTGCAGTTTATGATAGAGTCCATCTTCTTAAGCACCCTTGGCGGAGTGGTGGGAATTGGCGTTGGACTAGGGCTCACTTGGTTAGTCGGCAAGTTCACTTCATTACAGGTAGGCTACGCCTGGAACATGGTTGTGATTTCGTTCCTGTTCTCTCTCTTTATCGGTGTGTTCTTCGGACTGTTGCCGGCCAACAAAGCAGCAAGACTCCGGCCGATTTATGCACTACGCACGGATTAACGAACCGGGGTACTATGATATGATTGAACAAGTAGAAACGGCTACAAGAAGGAGCTGGGAACGCAGTATGACCATTAAGCGGCGCTTGTTCATTTCAAATATCCTGATGATTGTAATCCCTGTGCTCATTTCCCTGCTTATTATCTTTGTCGGCGGAGAGATTATTTTCCGAGCCTCGCAAGACGGGGTTCAAAAAGATGATCAGTTCTATGATTCGCGCGATGATCTGATTCATAAAGCTAAGCAATTTCTTGAGAACGGAACCCAGCAGGAGCAGGCAAAAACCAAGACTGCGCTGGAACAGGTATTGCAAAAAAATGAGCTGAGTCTGAATATTTACTCTTCCGAAAAGAATATATTTAGCTTCGGAACTCTTAACATTCGGTATACCGAAGAGCTTACCGGGGCGATTTGGGCATTGAAGGGAGAAGGCTCCGCCTCCCTCAATAACGAAGAAGTATACGCAGAGAAGATGAACGTTAACGGCAAAACGTATACAGTGATCATTTTCAACATCATATCTGATTTCAATTATGAGGATTTCCCGCCTGAGATCATTATGTTCGTTATTTTATTTTTCCTCGGCATCATCGTCGCGATTATCTTAACTAACCGTTTTCTTACCCGGTTTGTGTTCAAACGAATTAAGCTGCCCTTGGATACTTTGGTTGATGGCGTTCATCAGCTCAGGGACGGCAATTTGGATGTTAGAATTCACTACGAGAACAAGGATGAATTCGCCTCCATCTGCGAGGATTTTAATGATATGGCCGTACGCCTGAAAGAATCTCTTCAGCTTATACAGAAACAGGATGAGAACCGAAAAGAGCTCCTTGCCGGAATATCGCATGATCTCCGCTCTCCATTAACCTCTGTACGCGCCTATTCAGAAGGCTTATTGGATGGTGTGGCCCAGACACCGGAATCCCAACAAAACTATATCCGCATGATTAAAACCAAAGCTGAGGACATCGACCGGATGGTGGCCAAAATCTCCCTATTTTCGAAAATGGACTTGGGCGATTATCCCTACGATCCTGAACCGCTGGAAGTCAATCAGGAGATATTATCCTTGGTTAAAGCCACAGCAGAGGAATATAGAGAAAATGGGCTGGAAGTGAATATTACGGCTTTAGCCGAAAATGTGCTCATCTTTGCTGATCCGGTTCAACTTAACAGCGTCTTTTCTAATATTCTGGAGAATAGCTTGAAATACAAAAATAAAGAACATGGCCATGTAAATATACGTACTGAAGCTAAGGGTAACGAAGTCTTTATCTATTTATCCGATGATGGGCCCGGTGTGCCGGTGGAAGCCCTGGAGAAATTGTTTGACGTGTTCTACCGTAGCGATCCTTCCCGCAATAATCCCAACAAGGGCAGCGGATTAGGACTTGCGATAACGGCAAAGGCAGTGGACCGGATGGGTGGAAGTATTCACGCTGAACTCTCTTCGGCAGACGGTTTATGTATGGTTATCAAGCTGCCAGTTCTAAGCAAAGGGGCAATAGCATGAAGAAAATATTAATTATTGAAGACGACAGCGCCATCGCTTCGATAGAGCGTGATTATTTGGAGATTAACCAGTTTGCGGTTGAGATCGCGGAAGACGGGATAACCGGGGTAGAAAAGGCCCTTTCGGGACAATTCCAACTCGTTCTGCTCGATTTGATGCTGCCTGGCGAGGATGGTTTTTCCGTGTGCCGCAAGCTTAGAGGCAAGCTCGACATCCCGATCCTGATGGTTACAGCCAAGCAGGAGGACATTGATAAAATCCGCGGTCTGGGACTCGGGGCCGATGATTATATCATCAAGCCCTTTTCCCCAAGTGAGCTGGTGGCCCGGGTCAAATCCAACCTGGCGCAATATGAACGCCTCAAAGGCGGAAATGTAACAATGGCTCAGAACAGCAGCATCGAAATGGGTCCATTCGTAATCAATACCCAGTCGCATAGAGCTTATCTTAAAGGCCGGGAGCTGGATTTGAAGAAAAAGGAGTTTGACCTTTTATATTTTCTTGTAGTCAATGCGGACATCGTGTTCAGCAAAGATTCTTTGTACGAGCGAATTTGGGGTTATGACGCTGTAGGTGACAATGCTACGGTGGCGGTGCATATCAACAGGCTCCGTGACAAGATCGAGGAGGACCCGGGCAATCCGAAGTATATTCAGACGGTCTGGGGAGCGGGGTACCGGTTCAAACCCTGAAGCAATAATTTGTAATTTTGACACCACCCAAAAATTAGGATTGATATGTTAACCAGCCAAACGGTAGCAATTGCATTCAATTAAAATCCCCACTTTGTAGCATCGACGAATGAGCGTGATTGATTAGATAAACTGTGAGAATTATTGTAATGCCCTGTAGGATCAGTATAAATCAACGGGTTATTAACGACATACGTATACAAATTCAAACTCAGTGGATTATCTATCTGCCCCTCAAACATATTCTTATAATTAGCTGAAAGAAACCACATGATAAACTGACTAACATGTGGTTTCATAATAGTTTCAATTACTATTTTAATTCGTATTCTTTAGGCGGATTTTCAAATCCATTCCAAAAAAACCACAGTCTACCGCATATTTTACATTCAAGAAAACTTTTCATTTTAAGGTATAATTCTTCAGCATCGATTTGTCCTTGATATTGATCATATTCAACATCAGAGATGAATTTGTATTCAATATCACAAGGTATATCACCAAATCTAAGAACCTCTCCACATTTACATCTGATTTTAGGCATAGTAACCCTCCATTATTATGGAATAATAATTAAATTAGTTATATTTGGTGTCTATTCGCCTTCTCCGTAACCCCTCTTACTCTAGCCATACATTCCCAGTTGATCAGCTGTTACAGAAGTCTTAGATAAATCTAAGACAATTCCATTTGTCTTAGAGTTTTTGCTTGCTATTGCACCAATGATTCTACTCACACTTGTAGTTGTAGGTGTATATACATCTGGATACAGGAAGATAATGAAGCTTGTCATTGCAGCTATCGTCGAGATGATAATCGAAGCTTCTCCTCCGGCTACGCATTTTCCCGTTTCATCGATTTGCCCCACCCAACCCACTTCTCTCGATCATTTCACACGAAACACCGGTTGCCAAGCGATTCCTACTGTTCCTACGGTTACAATTTTTGCTTTTGCAAAATATTAATGAAACGTGTTAACATTCGCGTTATCAGTTGCACCAGAACATAGGGTCAACAGGCTGAAATGGAGGAGCAATATGCAATTCAGGGGACGTTTATATCCGGGTAAATGGTTCGACAGGCTATTGATACGCAAAAAGATTATGTATGTCTACATTCCGCTGATTATCTTACCCTTATTTATTCTAGGCTTTGTCTCGTACCGGGTCTATACCGATGCTATTGTCAAGAAAACAGTGAACAGTGTCTCCGACAATTCAACCTTGATTACTACACTCATGAACAGCATGCTGACCAATACGGAAAGCGCTGCCAATATATTAACCTTAAATCTGAATAAAGTGATCGTCGAGAAATATTCGGAAGACGGCGGGCAGGTATCGGATCTGCAGCTCTACACTCAAATCACCAATCAGTTAAGTTACGCGCTGCTGATCTTCCCGGATGTGGATTCAGCAGCTTATATCAGCCGAAGCGGTGTGGTCTATGGCTCAAATCTGGAGATGGAGAGGAACGCCGAGCAGCTCCAGGGAAGCAATATGCTGACCACACTGGAGCATTCCCGCGGCTCCAATATTTGGTTTCCTATGGAGCGCCGCAGCTATCTGGTCGCCAGCCCGGAACAGCCGGTGCTCTCCCTTGGCAAACGAATTGTCAACATCAATACCGGAGAGACGCTGGGCTACGTCATTCTGAATGTGCGGGAGGATGCCTTGTCAGCCATCTACCGCAATATCGGCTCCATCCAGGATGAATCCTTCATGATTGTTGACCCCAGCGGCCTGGTGGTCTCTGCACTGGAGCCAAGCCAGGTATTACACCCGCTGCCCGGAGGCGCTCTAAGAGACTGGGTGATGGGATCTGCTGAACAAAATCTGCTGCAGCCTTCCCCCTCAGGAAAGATGCTTCTGATCCGTGCAGATATTACAAAGCTGGGCTGGCAGCTAATCTCTATGGTCCCCTATAATCGTCTGAACGAGGACACCAAAACCATTACACAGTTGATCATCCTCATAGGTTTCATCTGCCTGTTCTTTGCGATTCTTGGTGCGGGCATGTTATCCAATCTTATTGCCAAGCCTATTATCAACCTCTCCCGTCATATGAAGCATGTGAATGAAGGCCATCTGGACCCCTACCTGGAAGTCAAATCCAGGGACGAAATCGGAATCCTCGCCTCCGGGTTTAATATGATGATGAACCGGGTCGAAGAGCTGCTGAGCAACATCGGTAAGGAGCAGCGGGAAAAGAGGGAATATGAGCTTGCTCTAATTCAGGCGCAGATCAAACCTCATTTTTTATATAATACACTGGATGTTATTTATACGCTGTCAGACATGGGAAGACCACGGGACGTACAGCGGACCACGAAGGCGCTGGCCGACTTCTATAGGGTGGTCTTAAGTAATGGCCGGGACCAGATCACGTTACAGGAAGAACTGAACAGCGTCCGGGATTACCTGTCTATTCAACAGATCCGGTATTCGGACGTATTCAACTTCCTGATTGAGATCGAACCGGATATTCTCCCCTGTATTATTCCTAAGCTTACCCTGCAGCCACTTGTAGAAAATGCGATTTATCACGGGCTTAAGACCAAGGGCTCCTTCGGTGAACTTATAATCAGCGGATACAGGGAAGAAAGCAAGGTGATCTTGAAGATCACAGATGACGGGGTAGGGATGTCCGAAGAACGGCTGCACGCACTGGAAACCGCCATGAAGGGTCAGGAAAAGCCCGTCGGCTATGGAATAAGCAGTGTTCACGAACGAATCAGACTGTATTTTGGCTCTGAATACGGATTGCAGATTACAAGCAAGCTTGGACAAGGAACAGAGATCACTGTGAATCTCCCTTATCCGGGCCGGTCAGGAGAATAATATACATGCAGACAGTAATGATCGTAGACGACGAGAGTATCTTCCGTGAATATCTGCGCGGAGTGCTGGATTGGGACACGCTGGGCTTTGAGATTTCGATTGAAGCAAGGAATGGAGTGGAGGCGCTGGAGCTTTGTGCGGCAAATCCGGTAGATATCGCGCTGATTGATATCACCATGCCTTTCATGGATGGCTTGGAGCTTACCCGGAAGCTGAAGGCGCAATACCCTGAAATGAGCATCGTGCTGATTACGGGACATAATGAATTTGAGTATGCGCGAACAGCACTCAAGCTGGGGGTAGAGGATTATATTTTGAAGCCCTTTTCTAAGGACGAGCTGATGCTGACCCTGCTCAAGCTGCAGCAGGAGCACCGGAAGGTTCAACAGGAGAATTTAACGTATAAGGAGAACCAGCAGCTCGTAAAGGAAAGCTTCCTTAATCAGCTCATTAGCGGCGATTGCATGCTGACCCATGAAGAAATTATGACACGCCTTGGGCAGTACAACATTCACATTCAAAGCCCTGTTTTTGTTGTCGCATGCATCGAAATTGACCATATTGACATCAAATGGGAGAAAATAAGCGAACGGCTGCTCATGAAATACGCCGTTACGAATATCCTTAACGAAGCCTTGGATGACAGCTGGAAACATCATATCTTCAATGGACCGGAAGGGCGGATTATCGGACTGATTGAGCATGTGGACCATCACAACCCTATGGCGTCTTTTTTGGACGGATACAGAAGGCTCGGCGAATTAATCAAGAAATACCTAAATTTCACGATTACGATCGGTATTGGCCGCAGTAAACAAGGATTCAAGGATATCCACGATTCCTACCAGGAAGCGCTTATCGCCTTGCAGAACAAGTTTGTCCTCGGCCATGACCGTGTGATCACTTATGAATCGGTTGCCGCTGAGATTGGACAACAGGCATTTTACCCCGTAGAGGTCAATGAGAAGCTGCTGATCCAGCTTCGGATGCGGAATTCGGAAGGGGTGCAGCACATTCTTGACGGTGTATTTGACTCCATTCTCGAAAGACGGCTGTCGATTGAACATGTGTATGTCATTTGCATTGGTCTGATTGCTGTGAACCTCGCCTATATCACAGAATCAGGCCATCCGGTTGAAGAGTGCTTCGGAGAGAACTTCTTCCCCTACAACGAAATCCGCAAGTTTGAGTCGCTGGAAATGACCTTTGAATGGATCAAGGAATTGTTTCATAAGGCCATCCGCTACACAGGCCAGTATAAAAATACAAGGGCCGCGAAAATTGCACAGTCGGCCAAAGCATATATAGAGCAATGTTATCCCGATCCTGAGCTTCAACTGGAGCAGGTTGCCCAGCATGTATTCATTAATGCCAGCTATCTGCGGGCTGTATTCAAGAAGGAGTTCGGCATGACACTGAGCGATTATATTACCCAATACCGGATGAAAAAAGCGAAAGAACAGCTGGGGCAAGGCGGTCTGCGCTTATCCGACATTGCTGAGAGTGTCGGTTACAGTGACGCAGGATATTTTAGCAAAAGCTTCAAGAAATTCTACGGCTACTCCCCCAGCGAGTATGAGAAGAACCGGAGTTGAGGATTCTTTCTGCGCGGATTTTACCAGAAGCACGCAGTTTTTGCCTTATCACCATGGCCCGCTCTTACTATACTTAAGTCAGAAAACAACATTGAAGGGGGTCACCCGAATGAAGAAAGTAGCCACAGCTCTAGCGGGCTTAAGCCTAGTGTTTGTAAGCGCATGCGGATCAGCAGGCAACAACACAGATACAGCAGCAAAAGAAACAAACGCCGGATCACCTGCAGCGACAGAAGCAGCAGCGGCAACAACGGCAGCACCGGAAAAAGCAGTCAAGCTGCGTATTTATGCCCAATATTCCGATGATGACACGAAGCTCCCTTATGACTACGCTGTCGCGGAACTGAAAAAAGAGATGCCGAATGTCGAGCTGGAGCTGGAGGTACAGGCTCAGGATGACGGGCAGAAGCTCAAAACCTACGCCGCAACCGGGAACCTGCCGGATATCTACCAGGCGGGCACAGATATTATTAATACCTTCAAGAAATCCGGCAATATTCTGGAGCTGGACAAATTCGCCGATCTATATGATTTCAAAAGCAAAATGTACCCAAGTACGATGAATACGCTAATCAGTGAAGACGGTCATATCTATGCCTATCCTTATGCCGGCAACGAATTCATGCTCCTCTACTACAACAAGGAGCTGTTCGAGAAAAATAATGTTAAAGTTCCTACCACCTATGACGAGCTGATGACAGCCGTTCAAACCTTTAACAAAGCGGGAATTACTCCGTTGTCCCTGTTCGCCAAAGAGAAATGGCCAACCGTTGCACTCTATGATGTGTTCGCAACACGCACAGAGCCGCAAGGCATTCTGAAGCTGCAAAGCGGCGGGGCATCGCCAAGCGATCCTGCGTACAAGCAAGCCACAGAGGAATTATATAAACTGATCCAGGCCGGCCTGCTGCCTAAGGGCGCAACCAACCTGAATTTCGACCAGGCAGCCTCCCTGTTCTATGAAGGCAAAGCCGCCATGTTCCTGAATGGACAATGGGAAATTGCAACTTCCACGGAGAAGCTCGGCGACAAAGTGGGCTGGATGTACTTCCCGGCCGCAGACGCAGCCTCCTATGAGAAGAACAAATATGCTTTTGTCGGTGGAGGAAATCCAGGCGGCTATGCAGTGAATCCGGACACTAAGGATCCTGAGCTGGCAGCCAAAGTAGCGGCCTTCATCTCCTTGAAGTATGCCGAATTCAAATACACCGAGCGCGGCAATCCGATGGTAGCCACCAAAGTGGATAAGCCTATTGTAAAAGAATACCCTCCAATGATGAAGCAGCTGTCCGAGGATATTTCCAAGGTCACCAGTACCACCGCCTTCGACTGGGGTCTCTCTGATGCTAAATTCAAGGCCGCCATTGAAGATGCCACACAGGTCTTGATGACCGGCGGTTACAGCGTAGATGAATTCATTAAAGATGTAACCAAAGCAATACCAAACGGTAAATAAACAGCACCACCTGAATAGGACCCGCCTAGACCTTGGGTACGGGCGGGTCCTATCTTTTTCTTCAAAGCTATGGATTGTGCAGCTACCAGCAAGGGATGTGAAGAGATGAAGAAATTTTTAGGGAACAAGACAGCGATTGCCATATTTACGCTGCCTGCACTTCTTTTGTATACCATTATGGTGTTCTACCCGATCATGCAGACTTTCTTCCGCAGTTTATATGAATGGGACGGTCTAACAGCAGGAACCTTCATTTGGTTTGACAACTATAAGAATTTGTTTGACGACAGTGTGTTCTATACCTCTCTCTATAATGGGCTGATCTTTGCAGCCATCATTACCGTTACACAGATCGGTATCGCTTCGATTCTGGCTTTTGTCATCGCTGATGGAGTCGTTAAGGGCCGCCGTCTGCTGAGAATCAGTTATTTCATCCCCGTTGTGCTGTCGATTACAGTGGTCTGCCAACTATGGCTGTCCATTTATAACGGGCAATATGGCCTCATGAACAAGCTGTTCGAGATCCTCGGCATTCACTATCAGCAAGACTGGCTCTCAAGCAGCAAATCGGCGATCATCGCCGTGGCCTTCGTCAATGCCTGGCAGTATATGGGCTATCACTTTGCTCTGATCCTTGCGGGAGTAAGATCGGTACCCGAGCAATATATGGAAGCGGCCCGTATTGACGGTGCAACCAAACTGCAGGCGATCCGCAAAATCATGATTCCCATGATGGCTGAAACGTATAAGTTCTGTCTGGTCTTCGCAGTTACGGGAGGACTGAATGCTTTTGCAAATATGTATATTATGACCGGTGGTGGACCAGGAACTTCAACCTATACACTTACCTATTTGATGTATCGTTCCGCTTTCCGTGTGGGAGAGTTCGGTTATGGAAGTGCGGCGGCGGCTATGCTGGTCATTGAATGCCTGCTTGCCACACTGATCATCAACCGTCTGGTTGCCAGAGAACGAATCACTTATTAAAGGAAGTGTCCAAATATGGCCTGGCTTATTAAGAAGGTGCGCCAAAACAACCTGCCCGTCACAGGCTTTATGTGGCTGTATGCAATCTTGTCGGTGTATCCGTTGATCTGGATGATTTTTTACTCGCTAAAAAATAATGACGAGATCTTCGTAACCAATCCCTTTGGGTTCCCGACTCATCTAAGATTTGAAAATTATTCGAATGCCTGGTCCAAATACAATGTGCCGGTATACTTCATGAATAGTGTAATCGTTGCGGGGGCAACCGTTATTGGTGCAATCGTTCTGTCCGTCATGTTCTCCTATGCGGCGGCCCGATTGCAATGGCGGCTGCGCGGCATCGCCCACACCTATATTATGATAGGCATGTTCATCCCCATTCAGGTCATTATGATTCCGCTGGCTATTCTGGTCAGAGACTTTCATCTTGCCAATACGTATGGTGCGCTGATTGTGCCGTATATCGCCTTTAACCTGTCCTTTACCTCTATTGTATTCTATGGCTTCTTCCGCAGTATTCCTAACGAGCTGGAGGAGTCGGCCTGTATTGACGGAGCTTCGATCTACCGGACATTCTTCAGCATCATGCTGCCGATTATCAAGCCGGCGCTCGCCACGATGGTCATCTTTATCTTCCTGAACTCCTGGAACGAATTCACGATGGCCGTCATCCTGATTACCAAAGAAAGCCTGAAGACGCTGCCGCTGGGTCTGCTATTCTTCCAAGGTCAATTCACAACCGACTGGGGTGCGATGGGAGCGGCCATGACCATTGCCAGCTTGCCTACCGTTCTGATCTACATGCTGTTCAGCGAACAAGTCGAAAATGCGCTTACCGTTGGATCAGCGGTTAAGGGCTAATACTATAGCGAACACACAAGGGCATCCTTCGCGGGATGCCTTCTTTTTTTGCTTTTTGAATCATTATCAAATCTTTATAAACGTCTCCTATAATGAGGGCAAAAGTTATACATAACCCATTTGAGGAGCCATTCCTGTAATGAATTAATTTGAGGTTTGAATGAAAAAAGCGCCAGCTGTATACTGGGAAACGTTCCGTCCAGAGAACAAATTCCAGCGCAGGAGGCACTCAACATGAAGTATAAACAATCGAAGAAACAGAATCAACGGATTATGAGAATTTCCGACAAGACCCTTGTCGTAGGGGCAGACATCGCTAAGGAAACCCATGTGGCCCGAGCCATTGACTTTCGGGGAATTGAACTGGGGAAAGATTGTGTATTCTCCAATACACGAACAGGTCTGGAGCAACTGGTACAGT